>NZ_OY782186.1:1200000-2400000 GCF_963677685.1 uncultured Bacteroides sp. | reverse complement strand
AAAAGCAATCGGAATATTTATGGGAAAATCTAAACTTATTTTTACTTTATTTCTTTTCAGCATTATAATTTTTGTTTCATGCAAAAATGAAGATGAAACAGCAATAAAAAGTATAAAAATTGACCCTCCTAAGCTAACACTTAAGGTCGGAGAAAGAAAAATATTACAAGCCATAGTAGAGCCCGACAATGCGATTTATAAAACGTTGATATGGAGTTCCAGTAATGAAAAAGTAGCAACTATAGATAAACAAACAGGTGAAATTTACGCCCTCAAAGCAGGCACAACAACAATTGTGGCTACGACTATCGAAGGTCTTAAATCAGAAGCATGTTATATTACTGTTATTGAACCTGATGTATATATAGTAGGGAAAGTATATGAAAAGAATAACATAACCAGATTTGTTACACTTTGGAAAAATGGGGTTGCACAGCGATTAGGTGAGGCTCATTACGGTTCAGATTACTTTTCTGTTTTTGTAACTGAGAAAAATGACGTATATGTTGCAGCTACTACACCAGATGGTCCATATGAAGTTGCTACAATATGGAAAAATGGTGTTGAGCAAAAGCTTTGTAATATTTGGGTTAATAATGCATCACAGGCGAGATCAGTTTTTGTGGCAGGCGAAAATGTATATGTAGTTGGCACTGTACAGGGGCAAGGCGCTATATGGATAAATGATGATGTTCAAATACTTGATGATGACTTAGGTTTAGGGCCTTCAGAAATGAATTTTGTTTATGTCGATGATAATAATGTGTATGTAGCAGGGAAACAAAAAGGTCATGCCACAATTTGGAAGAATGGTGTTGCACAAGAATTATCCAATGAATGGTCAAAGGCTTTCAAGCTCATTCAGTCTGGTAATAATTTGTATGTACTTTGCATGATATATACCTATCCCATAAGCTATATTACTGTATGGAAAAACAATATAATTCAAATACCTATTGATAGTTCAGTAAGTTCTCTTACTGGAGCAAACTCATTTTTCGTATCAAATGATAACATTTACGTCGTCGGGAATAAATATCCGCAGTATATGAACCAATCATACCAAGCTCTACTTTGGACAAATGGTGTGCAACAAGTACTTGGGGAAGATGGCACAGGTGCATCCGCCAATTCAGTTTATGTCAGTGGAGATGATGTATACGTGGTAGGGAAATGCAAAGAGAAAGCAATATTATGGAAAAACGGCAAACCAATAATCCTTGATAATGAGCATTTCGGAGAAGCCTTCAGCATATTTCTGAAATAAAATAACTTATAGTCTCAGTAAACCGACGCAACAGGCACTTACAGAATAGAGAATGAAAGAGTTTTTTGAAATTTCAAAAACCATAAATAGAAAATAAAAGCTACTAAATGTAAAATACATTTAGTAGCTTTGTTGCTTTTAAAAAAATAATGTAAAAAGAATGAATGTAGCTTCACATAACAAGATAGTTTCCTTTATTTGGTCTATTGCTGATGATTGTTTACGAGATGTATATGTACGAGGGAAATACCGAGATGTGATATTACCTATGGTGGTTTTAAGGCGTCTGGATGCGCTGCTTGAACAGACTAAAGATGCAGTGACGGAAGAATTGACTTTTCAACGTGACGAAGCGGGATTTACCGAATGGGATGACAATGGATTGCGGAATGCATCAGGCTATGTATTTTATAATATCAGCGAATGGACCCTACAACGCCTGCACGATACAGCTACCAATAGTCAACAGATACTCGAAGCTAATTTTATCGATTATCTGAATGGGTTCAGTAGTAATGTAAAAGAGATTATCGAGAAGTTTAATCTTAAAAGCCAGATTCACCACATGGCGCAAAAGAATGTGCTACTGGATGTGATTGAAAAATTCACTTCGCCTTATATCAACCTTACGCCTTTCGAAAAGAACGATCCCGATGGGCGTAAACTACCTCCGTTGACCAATCTGGGTATGGGCTATGTGTTTGAAGAACTGATACGTAAATTCAACGAAGAGAACAACGAGGAAGCCGGAGAGCACTTTACGCCCCGTGAGGTCATCGACCTGATGACGAATATAGTATTTGAACCGATAAAAGAGATGTTGCCTCCGGTAATGACGATTTATGATCCGGCTTGCGGAAGTGGTGGTATGCTCACCGAGAGTCAGAATTTTATCAAAGACGATGAAGGAGGAATCTGTGCTAAAGGAGATGTTTATCTCTATGGAAAAGAGATAAACGACGAAACTTACGCCATTTGTAAATCGGATATGATGATTAAGGGAAACAATCCCGAACATATTCGAGTGGGCTCTACGCTCAGTGTGGATGAATTTGCTGGAACGACCTTCGACTTTATGCTTTCTAACCCGCCTTATGGAAAATCATGGGCGAGCGAACAGAAATATATCAAAGACGGCAAAGAGATTATCGATCCTCGTTTTCAGGTAATTCTTTCTGATTATTGGGGAAACAAAGAATTGGCAGATGCTACGCCTCGTTCGTCCGATGGACAGTTGTTGTTTCTCATGGAGATGATTTCCAAAATGAAACCTCTGACACAAAGTCCGCTGGGATCGCGCATTGCTTCTGTACATAACGGTTCCAGTCTGTTTACCGGCGATGCCGGAGGTGGCGAAAGTAATATACGCCGCTACATTATTGAAAACGATTGGCTTGAAGCCATTGTACAAATGCCCAATAATTTGTTTTACAATACAGGGATCAGCACCTACATCTGGATAGTGAATAACAACAAAGCGCCGGAACGTAAAGACAAAGTGCAACTGATAGATGCGGGACAACTCTATCGTAAGTTGCGCAAGAATCTGGGAAACAAGAACTGTGAGTTTGCGCCCGAACATATAGCTGAAATACTACGTGTGTATACTGCCATGGAGACTGCCGACCGCAAGGAGGTGGTGACAGAAAATGGCACAGGCACTATTTCAGCACAGCTATTTGATAATAGCGATTTTGGATATTACAAAGTAGTTATAGAACGTCCCAAACGACTGAAAGCGCAGTTTACCGAAGAACGAATTGCCGAACTTCGTTTCGATAAAAGTTTGCGAGAGCCGATGGCTTGGGCTTATGAAACCTTTGGCGAGGAAGTGTATACCCAACTGGCCAAACACGCAAAAGCCATTATCGACTGGACGGAGAAACAGGAACTCAACCTGAACGCCAAACAAAGCAAAATGCTGGTAAGTTCCGCACTTTGGCAAAAGCAACTCGACCTATTAACAATAGCGAATCAACTGATGCAAGCTGTTGGGACGGACGTGTATATGGATTTTAATCTTTTCCGCAATAAAGTAGATAGTGCCTTAAAAGGTCTGAAAGTAAAGCTATCGGCAACCGAAAAGAATGCCATACTCAATGCAGTAAGCGAATATGATGCGAAGGCAGAAAAGGTAATCAAAGGAATTAGTAAACTTGGTGGCGATAAGTTGGAAAAGCTGCTCGACCATTTGGGATGCAACGAAAGTCAACTGGCTGATTACGGATATTATGCCACAGCAAAAAAAGGGGAATATCTGGAGTACGAAACCGAAAGCGACCTGCGCGATACGGAAAACGTGCCGCTGAAAGAAATGATCTACGACTATTTTCTGCGCGAAGTAAAACCGCATGTAGTCGAAGCATGGATTAACCTTAACGCTACGAAGATAGGTTATGAAATCAGTTTCAATAAATACTTCTTCCAACACAAGACATTGCGTAGTCTTGAAGATGTGAAAGCTGAGATTCTTAAGCTTGAAGCAGAGACAGAAAATATTATTCAAGAAATACTTGAAGAATCATGAACTATGTTTTTTTTGACACATGTACATGGATAGATTTTTCTTCTGGGAAGAAAAATAGTGGATATTCTAGTTTTGATTTTTCAAAAGAAAAAAATCAAGTACTAGACTCGCTCGAGGAGTTAATTAACTCAAAGGATGTTGTGCTTCTTAAAAATGAAATAACCGATTTGGAATTTAAGAGCACACCAATAAAACCTTTAATAGATGCGTATAAAAATAATTTTGAGAGTTTCAAAAAAAACTTTGAGAAAAATATTATTCCTTTTTGTAGGGATAATATTACTTTGTCAAAATTAAGGAAGGCATATTTAAGTTTGGATGATATTACAAGTAGTTTCAATGATGATTATAAGTTGTTTAATAAAAGGGTTATAAAACTTTATAATTCAGCTATTTCAATAAATGTTTCAGAGAAACTTAAGCAGAAAGCGTTATTGTATAGTATTATTAAGGATCATAAACTGTTTAATTGTAATAAAAATAATGTAAATGATTTTTTGATACTATATTCAATTCAAGAATGGATTGAATCATATCCAGAACTAAGAGAGTTAGATGAAACAAATGAAAATCATCAAGTATATTTTGTTACAAAGAATATTAAAGATTTTGCTATTAAGGGAGATTTGTTTGATGAGGAGTTAGGTGTCTCTCAATTAATAAAACCTATACTTAATTTGAATAGTCTAGTAAGTATCTTAAAACTTATAAAACATAATGCTGCTGATTTTCTTCCGAACTACACATTAGAAGGAATTTCTGAAAAACAGTCTCATTCAAAAATAGAAATAGCAATAGATATGTTGAATAAGCTTATTCAATTGAAAAAAGATTTTTTCCTATCATTTGTAAATAGTAAGATCAGCAGTATAAATACTACTTCCAAAATGAAATATTTAGGTAATTTTCTCACAACAGAATATTACCCTAAAATAGTAGGAAAGTTTCCTATAGTCAGATCACAAAATATAAGAGAATATAGGTTAAATTCTGAAATGCGATTAGTATCAAATAATCTGGAGCGTACGTCAAAATCTATAAAAGGAGATTTGTTTATAACATCTTATGGTGGAAGAGTTGGAGAACACTGTATAAATAATCTAGATGAGAATGTTTATGTGCATTATAGTGTTTATGTTTTTCGTATAAATCAGGATGAAATCATACCTGACTTTATGGATTATTTTTTAAGGTGTTATGATTTGAGTAAAGATGCTAATTGCGGCGCAACTCGTAAATTAAATATTTCTAATTTGGAAGATATAAAAATATGTTTGCCAATATTAGAGCAACAAAAGAGTTTAGTAACACAATTTAAAAATAAAGAAGTAGAAATTGAAAAAGATATTTTAGCAATAAAACGTAAAATAAAGATGATACTCAAGTAATGAAAAAATACTCATCATATATAGATTCAGGAGTGCAATGGTTGGGCGAAATTCCTGAACATTGGAAGCTTAAATCTGGATATACAATTTTATATGAAGTGAAAGAGAAAAATAAAGGTATGAAAAGAAATACTGTGCTTTCTCTTAGCTATGGGAAGATTAAAATTAAAGAAGTAGAAGATTTAAATGGGCTTGTTCCAGAATCATTTGAGACATATCAACTAGTAAATAAAGGGGATCTAATTTTTCGTCCAACTGATTTGCAAAATGACCATGTGAGTTTAAGAAGTGCAATGTCTGATTATGAAGGAATTATCACAAGTGCCTATCTGAATTTTAGACTTTTACCTAATACAGATAGTAGATATTATAGTTATATATTTAGGAATATTGATAATAATAAAGTTATTTATGGCTTAGGCTCTGGCTTGAGACAGAATATTAGTTTTTTGGATTTTAAACGATTTATTTTCCCTTATCCACCACTCCCTGAACAAACTCGCATAGCCCAATTTTTAGACAAGAAAACAGCCTTAATTGATAAAGCGATAGCTTTAAAAGAAAAACAAATAGAATTACTCAAAGAACGTCGACAGATATTAATACACCGAGCTGTTACCCGTGGGCTAAATCCCAACGTAAAGCTAAAAGATAGCGGCGTGGAATGGATTGGGGAAATACCTGAGCATTGGGAGGTGAAGAAACTAAAACACGTTACTTCAAAAATTGGAAGTGGTGTTACTCCATCAGGTGGGGGATCAACATATTTAGATAGTGGCATTCCACTTTTAAGAAGTCAGAACATCCTATTTGATAGAATTGATTTAGAAGGTGTAGCCTATATCTCTGAAAAAACTCATGCTTCAATGAGTAATAGTCACGTAAAAAAAGGTGATGTACTTTTAAATATCACTGGGGGTTCAATTGGTCGTTGTTATTTTATTGATATTAATTTCCCTTTAAATGTAAATCAACATGTATGTATTGTAAGGCCAAATAATAAAATTTCTACAATATATTTAAATGGTATATTAGCGTCTGAAGTGGGACAAGCACAAATTTATTTTTTTCAACAAGGAGGAGGAAGAGAAGGTTTGAACTTTCAGGCTTTAAAAAATTTCTTTATTCCTTTACCTACAATATCTGAACAAGAAACAATTTCTAAGTGTATTAAGCATGTTTCTTACAAAATTTCCACCGCTATAACCTTAAAGGAAAAGGAGATCGAAAAGCTGAAGGAATATAAAAGTGTGTTGATTAATGAGGCGGTGAGTGGGAAGATAAAAATAAACTAAAAATACTATATAACATGAAATTATTATACACAGTTAAAGAGGTGTTTTCATCAGAAGAATACTTAAAAGAACAGAAGAAGGATTATTATGATATACCACTTTATCAAAGAGGATATAAATGGACTCCAAAGGAAGTAAAAAAGCTATTAAAAGATATAGATACATTCAATCCAAGTGATAATAAATTTTATTGCTTACAAAACATAACCATTGTTCCAAATGGAAATGTTTTTAATGTGGTCGATGGGCAACAAAGATTAACTACACTTACTTTATTGCTCTCATATTTAGGGCATTCTGATTTGGTAAAAGATAAGTTGAAATTTCCTAATAATTCAATAAGAACAGAGACAAATCATTTCTTGAACAATATTATCATTAATCAAGAAAACGGAGTTTGTGAAACATCTTGGGAAGACTTTATTGAAAAGAATAAGGATTATGACCACCAAGATATTTTTCATCTTTTCCATGCGTACAAGTCAATTAATGAATGGTTTCATGAAAACAATCTATCAATTGATGAATTCTTGAAAAAAACGCTTAATAATGTGAGAATAATTATTAACAAAATAGACTCTAAAAATGATGAAGAAGAGATTTTTGGGAATCTAAATACTAAACGAATTCCATTAGATGGAGCTGATTTATTTAGAGCTATATTAATAACAAGAGTAGCGATTGAAGAAAATCGAAAAGATGCTAATATTAAAGACATTATTCAATTAAATGAAAAAAGAGTAAAAATAGGATGGGAATTTGATACTATTAATAATTGGTGGAATCAAGAAAATGTAGAACACTATTTTCAACGATTTATTTCAATAGGTTCTGAAATGACAAGTTCAGAGTTTAATTTATTTGATGTGAGTAAACATCCAATTAATTTATTACTTTTTTTGTTTGCCGAAAGTGAAAATAAAAAACTATTGACTCTTGATTTAATAGAAAATTACAATAGTTCAGCTATTGTCCTTTATAAAAAGATATTAAAACTTCATAACACATTGGTTGATTGGTTTGAAAACAGGGAAATATACCATTTTCTAGGCTTTCTATTTGCAAATACAAAAATTTCATTTAAAATGATATGGGATAAATGGGAACAAAGTGAAAATCAAATTGATTTTATCAAATTATTGAAAAATGATATCAGAAAAGTAATATATAAAAATGATATAGAAATTGATTTTACAGATGATGCTATAGACTGGTATCATGAAGATAATACCACCCTGGTACAAGTTCTTATTTTATTGGATGTCATTTCAAGTTTGGATGAAACACAGCCATTTATGCACCCTTTATACTTCACTAAAACCAGTAATGATATTGAGCATATTTTTCCTCAAAACCCAAAAGATATAACTGAAAAGAAAGATTTTATTGAATTCTTAAATACAATAGAAAAAAACGATATATTTAATTTATCTGGTTTTGATAATAAAAAAGATGATTCGAAATATATGGAAAAGGTTGAATTATATATTCAGAAGCATATATCATCAATAAAAATTAATTCGATAGGAAATTTGGTCTTACTCTATTCTAGCTTAAATAGAAGTATTGGAAGAATATCTTACATAAGAAAAAGATTAAGAGTAATTGATTTTTTTTATAAAGGTTACTATATACAACCTCATACTTTTAGAGTATTTGTTCGTTACTTTAACTATTCGGAAAAGAATACCCACGAATTAGAACATTGGACAAATATAGATATTGAAGCAAACGCAAAAGCGATAGATAATAGAATTAAAAACTTTTTCAAATAGAATTAACATGAGCTCTTTACAAGAAATGAAACAGGTTTCAGTTAGCGAACTGCTAATGGAGCATAGCTTAGTCGTTCCTGAAATACAACGAGAATACGTCTGGGGAAAGAATGAGTATGATATTTTAGATACATTTTTAGAAGATATTATAAATGGATTTCGAAGTATTAATGAAGAAGAAAACACTCACAACCCTTTACGACATTTATTAGAGAAAGCAACTGCAGAAGAAAAAGAAGTCATTCAATCATTGATAGATAAATCTAATTCCGCAAAACCTGTTAATAACTTCATGAATATCGGCTTTTTATATTCATATAAACCTAATTATTATATAAGTGACGAAGGCAAAGATGCTTATTTAATTGATGGTCAGCAGCGTTTCACCACATTATTTTTGATATTATTCTATTTAGCAATCAAAGAGCATAAGGTTAATGAATTTAAACAGTTGTATAGAGTAAAAGAGGCTGAGAGTAAGATCGCTTTTGATTATAGAGTAAGAGCCTTGACTCATAACTTTATAATAGATTTAGTGACTAATACAAAAACAATTGATGATTTATTAGGAATAAGACACAAACGTTGGTTTTTATCCAATTACAAAAAGGATACAACTATAAATGCAATAGTAGGAGATGAAAATCCCAAAGGAGCTTTTCAAATAATTCATGAACACCTTAAAAATGAAACGATTGAATATTTTGGTTTTGTAAGTCACAATATAAAGTTCTGGCATTTTAAAACTGAAGAAACTTCTCAAGGTGAGGAATTGTATATTACAATGAATTCAAGGGGGCAACAATTAGCAGATAATGAAACTATTCGAGCTATTTTATTTAAATCAAATGATGCAAAGAAAGATCCTTTAAAGTGGAGTCGATTATGGGAAGAGTGGCAGGATTTATTTTGGAAAAATAGATCCGAGAATGACACATCTTGCGACAAGGGTTTTAATGAATTTCTCGCTTGCATTGCTGGTTTAGAAAATTATCTAAATAAATCTGGAAAGTTCTACTCAAAAGAGAGTTTTGATAAGTTTAAACAAATAAGTACCAAGGATATTATAAAAAATCTGGATTTACCTCAAATTGAAAGGTATATTGCTTGTTTGAAATTCATTATTGAAGAAGAAAACACTTTTAGGATCCAATATAATAATTATTCAGAATGGGTAGAGAAATGTAACAATTTAATTTGGGGTTTGTTTAATACTGAATCTACAAATTGGTTTGCAGACATAAAAGATAGCAATAGAGGTACTGAACTTAATAGAATGGTTTTCATGTGGTCTATATTGCTATATTCGAAAAAGATTAGTACTATTGAGAGAGATGAGTTCTTTAGAGTTTTAAGATATAGCTATCTTCACTATAATAATTACGATCGTTCAGTATCATCAATTCTTAGCACTGTTTCAGATATAATTGATAATGGTTTTCTTTATTCTAAGAATCTTTCATCAGAAGAAATCTCAAAGAATTCACTTTTTATCTCAAAAAACAAAACTAACGAAACTCGAAAATATGAAGAATTAATTTGGGAAATTGAAGATCATAAGTTCAATTTAAATGGAAAAGATGTCGGTGGTAAGAATATAAGCCATTTAATAGATTTAAATGAGAATGTTTCAATAATTCAACTTGAGAATTTAAAAAGCAAATTTTATGAAATATTTCCTTTAGAGGAAGATAATATGTTAGAACTTCAAAGTGTTTTGTTGTATTATTCTACGTATTGGTATCGTGTTTCACCATATTATTATACAAATTACGAATTCGATGATTGGCGTTATATTATTAGGGAAATAAATGATAATAAAACCGGAGATAGAATTTCATTTTCAAAATTCTTTAAAGATTTTTTAAAGTTTGATGGAAATTTATCTGTTTTTCTTGATAAAAAAAGAGAAAAAATTATTGATTGGAGAGATGTTAATAACTTTCGAGAAAAATTAATCTGGTATAATCAATACATAGGAGAAAAAATGTGGTCACAAGGCAATTATATAGCCTTTTCTAATGAAGAATATTGTAACTTACCAAATTGGGAAAAGAGCGATAAGGTATTTGATGATCATTTGATTATTTATAATACAAAAGGAAATTTGAGAGGAGGAACTCCAACGGAATTATATACATTATTACCTAAAGAAGTAAAAAAAGAAATTAGAGAGGCAAAAAAAAATATAATATTATGACCAGTCAAACCAACGAACAAGCGCTCGAGGCAGCTATTGAAAAATGCCTGACAGGGAGTTGTCTTGAAGAACTCAAGATAGGCAATGAGGCTAGAACAATAGCAGCGGAAGGGACGTCGCTGTACAGAGCTGGCAACGGTTACTTTATTGGTTCGCCCGATAATTTCGAAGCCAAATATGCCATCGATACTTTTCATTTCTGGGGTTTTCTGGAAGCTACACAGCCGGAAGAGTTGGCTAAACTTCAACGTCAAAGTGACTGGAAGTTACGCATATTGGAGCGATTGGACAGGATGATCAAGAAGAATGGTATTATCTCTTTGTTGCGTAAAGGATTGGAGGTGGAAGATGCTTATTTTACACTATTCTATCAGTTACCGCTGCCAAGCAGCAGCGAGTCTATCAAAAAGAATTTCGATAGCAATCAGTTTAGCGTTACCCGCCAGTTGCGTTACTCCGTCACCAATCCTCGGGAAGAAATTGATATGGTGCTTTTTGTAAATGGTTTGCCTTTCTCCACCATGGAACTTAAAAACCATTGGACAGGACAGAATGCAAAGGTTCATGGTCAGAATCAATACAAGCTAAAACGGGATATCACTCAACCTCTATTGAACTTTGGACGTTGCATTGTGCATTTCGCGGTGGATACTGATGAAGTGTATATGACCACCAAGCTAAATGGTGCGGACACTTTCTTTCTTCCTTTCAATCAAGGCAATAATTTTGGTAAGGGAAATCCTGTAAACCCTTTCGGGCACAAAACATCTTATTTGTGGCAAGAAATATTTACTCGTGAGAGCATTGCTAATATCATTCAGCATTTTGTGCGATTCGATGGAAAAGAGAGAGAGCCTCTGAGTAAAAAGAATTTGTTCTTTCCTCGCTACCATCAATTGGATGTGGTGCGTAAGCTAATAGCTGATGCAGCACATAAGGGTGTTGGACAAACTTATCTGATTCAACATTCTGCAGGTTCGGGAAAATCGAACTCCATTACTTGGGCGGCTTATCAGTTGATAGAAACTTATCCCGAGAGCAATAGCGTTCCAGGAAGTAAGGGAGTCTCAAATCCGTTGTTCGACTCGGTTATTGTCGTTACCGATCGACGCTTGCTCGATAAGCAGTTGAGAGATAATATAAAGGACTTCTCGGAAGTGAAGAACATTGTAGCTCCGGCATTTTCTTCGGCTGAATTGAAGAAAAATCTTGAAGGAGGGAAACGGATAATTATTACCACGATACAGAAGTTCCCGTTTATCGTGGATGGTATTGCTGACTTAAGTGATAAGCGTTTTGCCGTGATTATAGATGAAGCTCACAGTAGCCAAAGTGGATCGGCTGCAGATAATATGAATCGGGCAATGGGAAATAACGGAGGAGAAGATGAATATCCTGACCCACAAGATACCATACTGGAAGTAATGCGTTCCCGTAAAATGAGAGGTAATGCTTCTTATTTAGCTTTTACAGCTACTCCTAAAAACAGTACATTAGAAAAGTTTGGAGTAAAGCAAGAAGATGGAGGGTTTAAACCCTTTCATCTCTACTCTATGAAACAAGCCATTGAAGAGGGATTTATATTGGATGTGTTGGCTAACTACACGACCTACAAAAGCTTTTATGAAATAGAGAAATCGATAGAGGATAATCCGCTATTTGATACTGCTAAAGCGCAGAAGAAGCTCAAAACATTTGTTGAACGTCATGAGCAAACTATTGCTACCAAAGCAGAAATAATGATGGATCATTTTATAACTAAATTGTTCATCAACAAAAAGCTAAAGGGTAAGGCGAAAGCCATTGTGGCTGCACAAAGCATAGAATCGGCTATCCGATATTTCTTTGCTATCCAACAGTTCTTAGATAAGAAAGGAAATCCTTTTAAAGCTGTGATTGCTTTCTCTGGAAAGAAAACGGTGGATGGAATAGAATATTCTGAAGATAGTATTAATGGATTTCCGGAAAAAGATACTCGTGATAAGTTTGATGAAGACGAATACCGCATATTGGTAGTGGCCAACAAATATCTGACGGGCTTTGATCAACCTAAGCTAACGGCTATGTATGTTGACAAGAAGTTGCAGGGGGTATTGGCTGTTCAGGCTTTATCAAGATTGAACCGCTCGGCAAATAAATTGGGTAAGAAAACAGAAGATTTGTTTGTGCTGGATTTCTTTAATTCTACTGAGGATATTAAAACATCCTTCGATCCTTTTTACACAGCTACTACGCTTAGCAAAGCAACGGATGTGAATGTTTTACACGAATTGAAAGCGGCGATGGATAATGTGGGTGTGTATGAATGGGCAGAAGTAGAAGATTTTGTTGGAAAATATTTTAGGAATGTAAATGCACAGGAGTTGAGTCCGATTATTGACATTGCTGCCGATCGATTTAATGCTAGTTTGGAGTTAGAGAACGATGAGAAGGTTGACTTTAAGATTAAGGCCAAACAGTTTGTGAAGATATATGGTCAAATGGCTTCTATCATAACCTACGAAGTGGTGAAATGGGAAGAATTGTTTTGGTTCCTGAAGTTTCTTATTCCCAAGCTGATTATCGTTGACCCAATAGAAGACGAGCTTGATACACTATTAAATTCTGTAGATCTATCAACTTACGGCCTGCAAAGGGTAAAGCTGAATACAAACATAGAGTTGAATGAAGGTGAAAGCGAACTTGATCCACAGAATCCAAATCCACGTGGAGCTCATGACACTGATGGTGATGATGATTCGCTGGATATGATTATCAAAAGCTTTAACGAACGTTGGTTTCAGGGTTGGGATGCCACACCGGAAGAGCAACGTGTTAAGTTTGTGAATCTGGCAAAAAGCATGCGAGCACATCCTGATTTTAAAGAAAAGTATGCTGAGAATAGCGATAATCAAAATAGAGATATAGCATTCAGTAAAATGTTTGATGATATTATGTCCAAGCAACGAAAAAATGAACTTGACTTGTATCGTCTGATTGCGAAAGATGAATCATTTAAAATTGCTATGCAGGATACGCTGAAAAGAATATTGAGGGCGTAAGTTAAATACATATTAAGAGATAAGCTATCCTTTACCTATAAATTGGAAGAAGGAATATCAGCAAATACGAATGCTTGTTTTCTAATGGAAAAAATGAATATAATTTCTGAGAATAGCTAGATGTAGATTCTTATATCTGGCTTACATAAGTGCCTCAAAACAGAGGCAAGACAGATAATGCCTGATGAACTCACATTTATAAAGACTGATTTGGAAGTGCAAAGATTGCTGCAACAACCGCAAACTTGTATTCAACCTATTTAGGTAGTTTCTTTAAAAACAACCGTTTTTGGTTGATTCTGTTAAAACAACCATTTTAGGTTGATTTTATTGAAAATATACTATCTTTGTAATTCAAGATTCAATGTTAACAAGATATGGATATAAAAGGTGTCATAACAGGAGATGTTGTAAACTCTTCAACGATTAAGGTTGACTGGAGAAAACTGTTGATTGATTCGATTCAGCAAGTAGCCAATGAGTTGTCGGCTTTGAGCACTCTGAAAATTGAATTCTTCCGAGGAGACAGCTTTCAGCTCATCGTAGATAAGCCCGAAGAGACACTTAAGATTGCAGTCTTGCTGCGAGCCGGACTTAAAAGTAAAACTCCGCTGGAGAGTAAATCAATATGGGATGCCCGTATGGCGATTGGTATTGGTGAGATCTCTTACACCTCAGACAAAATCGTCGTATCCGATGGCGAAGCCTTTCATCTGTCCGGTTGGGGACTTGATGAGATCGGTAAGAGGAGGCTGACAATAAAGACCAAGTGGGATGACGTGAACGAAGAACTAAAAGTCAGCACGGCATTTGCCGACGATATTATAACCGGATGGACAGGTAGTCAGGCACAATCCATCTACCCGGCATTGCTTTATCAAACTTCGCAAAAAGAAATTGCGGCAAAGTATGACAAAAGTGCCCAAAACATAAGCAAACTGCTTGGAGCGGCAAAAGAGAGCCTGATACGTATTTACTTAGAACGATATTCAACCCTGATAGCTAAAAAACTAATGTGATGGGCATAACAATCTTATTCAAACTACTGTTTGTTCATATCCTCTCTGATTTTGTTCTGCAAACAGATTCTATCTGTAAGGGTAAGAAGAAAGAGGGGGCTGCTAAAGTAGGTTTTCAGATTCTTCACAGTCTGATTCATGCCGTGTTGGCTTACCTCTTTGTTGCTCAATGGGATAACTGGATTATTCCCGTGGTCATCTTTGTAACCCATCTCATGATGGATTTCATCAAGTCCGACTATCTAAAGGAGAATATGACAACCTTTATAATCGATCAGGCCGTACATATTGCAGTGATCTTTCTGTTGTGGTTCTCGTTATATGGCTATGCAGAACATTGGTTTGAATGGTTCAGCTATTATTTGAGCAATCCTCGTTTGTGGGCTCTTATCACCGCATATCTGCTGATACTGAAACCCACTTCAATCTTTCTCAGCCTGTTTATCAAACGATGGACACCTGAAGAAAGTGCTTCTCAGAGCCTCCCCAATGCAGGAAAATGGATCGGATACTTAGAGCGCATACTCATTCTTACTTTTATCCTTGCGGGAAAGATTGAAGGAGTCGGCTTTTTGCTAGCAGCCAAATCTATTTTTCGTTTTGGAGAGTTGAATAAGGCAAAAGAGATTAAAATCACAGAATACGTGCTAATCGGTACTTTTGCTAGTTTTACCATTGCCATTTTAATCGGCTTTATCACCTCTCAACTTTTGTAATTTTGTAGTCAAACTTTATAAAAAAAACACTTTATGAATCTAACTAAAATCTATTCTATGTTGCATCGAATTTTTCTAGTCTGTATCTTACTCTTTACATCCTCTTTTACTATTTCAAGTCAAACGATAGGGGCTGACAAAGAAGCAAAATTTATTAAAGCGATTTCTTCCGAAGTATCATTTATAGGCGATAAATTGTTGATAAACAATAGACTTACACTGAATAAGGCTAACCAACAAGACGATGAGGCCGTTTATTTCTATTTGCCTCCTACAAGATTGATGGACAGCTTGGAGGTTAAAAGTAATCAAGGAGAAAAAATGGAATTTACCGTTAAAGATTGTGGTACCTCTTCCTTGATAGAACTTCGGGTAGCTGGAGGTAGCGACTTCTTAGAGGTAAAATATGCTCTTGATCTTAATAAGATGAATGCCGCAATAAGCTATCATCGTGACGATAATGAATGCTTTATTTTGCCTGAACAATCAATCTTCCCTAAGAATAATAGGGAACTTGCCCCTGACAATATCTCTTATACACTCAAAGTAACGGATGCAAATAAAAAATACAGTTACTTAAAAGAAATTCCGAATAGCCAATTTCTCTCAATGCCTCCTTGCGTCATAGCAGGCAATTTTACTGTTGTGCAGTATGGGCGGGTAAAAGCATATATTCCTGTAAACCTTGAAGTTGATTATGATCAATTGAAGACTATTACTTCAATTCTAGCAGATTCATACGATTATTATTCTACTATTTTTGGTAAAAGCCATTTGCCAGAAGATCTCAATTTATTCTTCTTACATAGACGTGGAGGATATGGCCATAGTGATGGCATTATACTAGATGAAAATATGATTTTAAAAACTCAGGTTCCTTTTAACGATTATGATCTTACGAATCTGATAGCTCATGAAGTGGCCCATTTATGGTGGGGAAGAGGTATTATAAGTTCAGCTTCTGCTCTGACTGAAGGATTGGCAGAGTATTCAAGCGATCTCTATCTTACGGATAAATGCCATTATACGCCGAAAAAGATATACGCACTTAAAAATCTTTCGTTAATTTTCTCAAACATTACGCCTGTAAATATTGAAGAGCCGAGTCTTTTTAATAATGCAAAGAGCTATAAACTTATTGCATATAAAAAACTTCCAATCCTGTTCCATGAAGCAGAACTCAAGGTCGGAAGAGGAAACATGATAAAGGCTTTAAAGCAATTCTATTTAGTTCAAAAAGAGAAACATCCGGTATATAGTATGGTAGATTTTTTAGCAGCTTTCCCCGATACATATCAAGATGAATTGAGGCATGATATAGATGGAACATTAAAAAGTTGGCCTGATTTCTATGTGAAAAAGGTAACTGATAAGAGTGTTGTTTTTCAAGGAGATCACGTTGTTTATGAAGAAATTGTACCCGTAGAACTGCTCACAAGAGAGAAGAAAGTCGTGCTAGACACATTACATTTCAGTGCGAAGAACAAAGAAATCACAAGAACATATCAGGATAGTATCATTCAAATCATTATTGATAAAGACTTTTCTACCAATCAAGCCCTTCTATTAAACGACTGTTGGTCAAACGATGCAATATTCCGATTAGGTAATAAATGGCCCGAGTCAAATGAACCGAAATATCATGATTTCTCCAATAAGTTGTTAAGTTACCTTTTCACAGAAGAAGCAATTTCCATTGACAGTTTTGCGGAAAAACAAAATTCCTCTTTCCTAGTTAAAATAAAGAATAAATTGGATAAAATGCATTTATGGGGCTATTACCTTATAGTTCACGAGAAGGAGAAATATTTTGAGATATTTATAGCATACACCTCTAACAACAACTTTCACAAAGGATACATATCCGGTTTCTTTTCTGAGGATCCTAATGCCGTTCGCTTAAAATTGTTTGGAAGAATCAAGATCATGTAGCTCTTTTATTTCTTTTTATTCCCCTTAGCTTTCGGTGTAATATTGTATCTTTGTTACTACAATTCAAATCTAAAAAAGGTTATGGCTGATAATTATTTGGAGAAACAACGTGCAGAGTATGAAGCTCGGAAAGCAGCTTGGGAGAAAGCTCGCAAGCTGGGCATAAAGAAACCGATTGCTCCTGCAGTGAAAAAAACGGATAAAGAGATTGTTCAGAAGGATGCTATGCAAGAAGATAAGTAGTGATATTCTTGGATAAAATGCTTCACATAAAATGCTAACGAACTTTCTGCATGTATTCTAGTTGTTTTCAACAGGATAAAAGATTTTGTTTCACTTAACAAAATAAATAGTTTCAAGCCTATAAAACAAAAAGTATATAGGCTTGAAACTAATCATATCAAGGCTTTGATTATTCCTTCTCAATGCGTTGAACCTTTTGCTCTTCTGTATTACCCTATAAATCTACTAATAGTCCTCCAGAATCATCACTTTTTGGCTTGAGTGGACTTGGCTTTGAAAAAAACGAAACGCTATTCTATAATATTTCGGGAACTATTTATAGGCTATTATTAGAACAAGTTATATGCAAAATAGACTCAATTTTATTCTCTTGTAACACTGAGGCAAAATAATGTAACACATTCTTGATAAATGTAACTGGGATCGTCAGTAATTGTAACATAATTTTATATGAATATGAAGAGGTGTCTGTACTTTTGTAGTACTTGTATTTTACATAAATAACATATTTTGTAAATATAGTGAATCCTTAAAACTACTATTATGAAAGCGATTTGTCTTTTACTTTTATTTGCGGTAATAGCAGGCTGTCAACATTGCGTCTCCAAAGAAGATCTGCCTGTGACAATATGTAATCCGATTAATTTGAATTATCATTTTGCATTCTAGTGGTATACAAACACCGACATCCGATTCTCTGGTTTATTCTGTACCTAAAAATGTTTTGCTTTACTTGAAGCATCATACACGTGGAAATGATGAATGTATTTTTGAGTATGATAAAGGGAAACAAAGATATTGGTGAAAAGAAAAAGTGAATGGTTATAGGAGTAATAAGTCAACTAAGTAATCTACAAAACCTAGAATGTGGTAGAATTAAATATGATTAAGATGGAAAGAAGGCTTTGGGATAAGATATTATCCTTAAAATGCCTCAACGATGCGGAATGGAAAGAATTAGAATCTTCGATAAATTTATCACAAAATAGCTTTGCTAATAAAATTCGTCAACGCTTTCCTGTTCTTTCTGAAGATGATATTCACATAATATTATTAATGCGAATTGATATGAGAAATACTGAAATAGCGAAACTATTACATATCTTACCTAGTTCATTTCGGATGAGGCGTTACCGTTTGAAAAAGAAAATGAATGTAAATTGTCATTCGCTATCTGATTTTGTGAAAAAAATGTTTGAAATATAATTTCTATTGGCTAAAAGCGTATACAAATGCTTTGATGTACTTTTTTTATACGCTTTTTATTTGCTTAAAAATGACAAAATCACTATTTATGCAATATATTTATAAATTAATTAGTAATTAAAATCATGAAAAAATATTATATTTATATAATGCATGTTTTATTATTTTTTTGCTCATCTTATTTCCTGTATCTGTTTCAAAAGAGTGTGGGTATATCTCCTAATGTGTTTACTATATTTTTGCCGATAATGATTGTTAGGATAGGAGCTTGGCGGGATCAGCAAAGGATGAGCAAAACAAGAAAGTTGTAATTTGATGGAATGAGGTTATTAGTAAGATGATAATAAATCAAAACATAAGCTCTTATTCCTTATTTATTCCGTTTAGCTTTCGGTGTAATATTGTATATTTATTTCTCCAATCAAATGTAAAAGAGGTTATGGCTGATAATTATTTGGAAAAAAAGAGTATGAAGCTCGGAAGGTAGCTTGGGAGAAAGCTCGTAAACTAGGAATAAGGGAACCATGGAGTAACGCTAAATCACTATAAAATAAAAAGGTAATCATTTCAAGATTTCTCATCAATGTCTAAACGCCTTATTTCTGCTTCTATATGACTAAAATCTTGAGGATAAAAATAACTTAGATTGAAAAAGCAATTCATAATCTTGTTTTATTCTATTGATAATTAATATTTTAGCTCACTAGGTAAGAACCCAAATGATTTTTGAAATGCAACAGTAAAATGTTGGGCATACTTATAACCGACAATCTCTGCAACCTGAGAAATGGGTAAATCTGTAGATTCTAGAAGTTCAAGGGCTTTTTTCATTCTAATAGAAGTCAAGTATTCAAAGATTGTTTTCCCGAATAAATCTTTAAACCCTGATTTCAACTTTGTTTGATTTATACCCACAGATAAAGCTAATTGGGAAATAGAGATGTGCTTCATATCATTTTCCAATAAATATCTAACCTGTTGAATTGCTTCTATATCTCTACTAAGTAGTTTAGTCGTTTTTATTTCTTTTTTGCTTTTAAGATAAGATATTTGTAAAAGAAAAAGTTCCATTGCTTTTGATTCTAAATAAAACTTCTTTAATTTACCTGAATAGTTAGATTTATTGTTGTACATCTCTGATATAATAGTGTGGAAGCGATAGTTTTGTGCTAAATGGGCAAATAGACTTTTTCCTTCTATCACAGCGTCTAGAATTTCATTTTCGCCTTGAAACATATCCATATAAATTTTTGTATCCATTGACATTTCAAAGAAAGCTCCTTCTTTATTGTCCGTCTCCATTTGGTATCGGTATTCATCCTTATCCTCTCTGAATAGAAGGCACTGTCCCCGTTGAATATCCAGATTATTATTCCCTTCTGTAACACAAGATCCTAGAAGACAAAAATGAGCCGTTATAGAGCTTTTTTCTGGAGAAACGGTATAGGATTTTACACAAGGAGCAGAGTACTTTCCCCATTTTAGATGTATTTTATCTAAAAAGACATTGTTGAGTTCAATATTGAATCCTTTGTTATCACATAAGTTATCAACCCTTTCTGCTACACATTGAGTATCTCTCAAAGCAGCTATATGATAGTCTTGGGAGTTGATAGTCATTCTATAATCCATAAGATATTTCTTTTTGCGTCTTTTATATGTCCGAACGCGTAATATGAAATCGTTCGTAATCTATGACTTTTGCACAAAAATAATTCTTTAGAATGAATATAAATAATGAATCATATGTATAAATCTAGTTTTTTGCTATTTATTTTAACTTTTGTTCCTATTTTAACGTCTAACGCTCAGAGTCAAAAGTCTTTTAGTCAAAAAGAGGATTCCGTTCAGTCAATCCAACATTTAAATGAAATTGTTGTTGTTGGGCATAGTAATTCATACAAAACAAGTGCACCTTCAAAATCATTACGATTAGAAATTCCTTTACTCAAAATTCCTCAAAATATACAAATCGTCAACAGCCTATTACTTGCTGACCAACAGATATATTCGATGTCTGATGCAATTGCTCGAAACGTAAGTGGTGCTGCTAAGTTAGAAGGTTGGGGTGACTTGTATACTTATATCACAATGAGAGGTTCTAGAGCAAGTGCTTTTAGAAACGGGATGAATACATCTGGTCTGTATGGCATTTTAGCAGAAGATGCCAGCTTCATAGACAAAGTCGAATTTGTTAAAGGACCGGCGGGTTTTATGATGTCAAATGGAGAACCTAGTGGTATATACAATATTGTAACCAAGCGACCTACAGGAATAGATAAAGGCCGTGTTTCCATAGGAACAGGTAGCTATGGACTATATAGAACAACGCTTGATATGGATGGAAACTTGAATAAAGAGCATTCTTTACAATACCGTTTGAATATTGGAGGACAAATGAATAAAGCCTTCAGAGAATATGAGTCAACAGATAGAATAAGTATTGCTCCTGTTCTTATGTATCATTTCAATAAGAGTACTTCTTTGACACTTGAATATATATATCAATATGCAAAAATGCCTGATCTTGGTGTAAAATATTTATTCTCTAAAACGGGGTATGCAACAGTTCCTCGAAGTAGAACTCTCTCAGATCCGAGTCTTGAACCAACTGTCGTTTATGATCAAAATTTGACAATTAATTTAAAACACTCATTCAATGAGAATTGGAAAATTACAGCGCAAGCATCTTACTTTGACTATAATCAGAAAGGCTCTTTCTTATGGATAAAGAACATTGATACTGAAGGAAATTTGCAAAGGATGCGATATATCTGGGATGCAAAGAATGAAATGAGTTTTACTCAGTTATTTGTTAATGGAAGATATAAAACGAAAATGATTGAGCATAGATTGCTTGCAGGAATTGACATTAGTAGCAAAAGCTATGTGGCTGATCTCTCTCAGAGCTATATGCTAGATAGTATTGGAACGTTTAATATATATAATGTTTATTATCAAAAACCTTATTATGGTGTTGGCGAATTTAATCGAAGCATAGATCTAAAAAAACGTGTAGGAACCTCATTTCTTTTAGAATCGGACGTCGTTGGCTTATATGTTCAAGACGACTTGTCCTTGTTTGAAGATAAACTTATTTTAACTTTAGCTGGACGATACACCTATGTAAAAGAGAATAATTATGGAACTATCTCAAAGAACAGAAAAATTACGCCTAGAATTGGTATGACTTATTCTATTTCAAATGGGATGAATATGTATGCATTATATGATCAAACATTTTTACCGCAAAGTGGTAACCTCAGAAATGGAGAAAAAGTTAAGCCTTTAACAGGAAATAATATAGAATTGGGAATTAAAAAAGACTGGCTATCGGGCAGATGGAATACTCTATTATCGATTTACAGAATTATGAAAGAAAATCAAATTTCTGCTGATCCGGACAATATTGGTGGCGAAAATTACGTATTACAATTTGGACAGACAAAAACACAAGGGATAGAGTTTGACTTGAAGGGCAAAATCTTCACAGGAATGAATATCATTGCAAACTATGCTTATACAGATTCTAAAATAACAAGATCAACAACTCAATATGAAAAAGGAACAACTGTACCAGGCTATGCCAAACACACATTCAATTCATGGCTTAATTATCATTTCCAGAGAGGGATCCTGAAAAATATAAGCCTATCTGGAGGGGTTATGTATATGGCAGATAGAGCAACATGGTGGTCTGGGGATCTAGAAGGAGAACCTTTGAATAATTATTTCAGATTTGACGGTGCTGTATCTTGGAAATATCAAGAAGTTAGCTTAGCGTTTAATATTTATAATATTTTAGATAAATACCTGTATAACGGCTCTCACCATTCAAGCGGTTGGTATTACTGGCGTCCAGAAAATCCTAGAAATTTCAGAATAAACATGACTTATAATTTTTAACAAACATGATTAAAATACATAGTAAGAAAAGGAAAAAAGGTGTAATACTATTGATTTTGCTAATTGCAACAATATTACCTCCACTTGATTTTTATATTGTAAATCTTGCGCTATCTTCTATTCAAAAAGGATTAAATACAACAGCCGGACAATTACAAATGATTGTATCGTTTTACACTTGTGCGTATGCCGTATTCCAAATAACAGGTGGCAGGTTAGGCGACTTATTTGGTAGAAAGAGAATGTTCATGTTGGGTTTGTTTGGTTTCATTATGGCTTCAATGATATGTGGCTTGGCAACAAACCCTATGATCATAATTACAGGAAGAATCATTCAAGGAATATCTGGAGCTGTCATGGGGCCGCAAATTTTAGCTATTATTCATATTTCTTTTTCTGAAAAAGAAAAGCCAAGAGTGATGGCTCTATATAGTTTTACTTTTGGACTTGCTGCTGTTTTAGGTCAATATATCGGAGGTTGGTTAATTTTTCATGATATTGGAGGTTTAGGTTGGAGAATTATTTTTTTGATGAATGTTCCAATAGGATTATCGGCTTTGATAGGAGCGGTATTTATGCTACCTGATGAATCCAAAAGATTAAAAGAGAGCATAGATGTGTTTGGAATTATTTTATTGTCTCTAACGTTGGGATTGATTGTATATCCGCTCACTTTGCTTTCTGGAGAAGGTTGGACTATTTCTATTATTGCTATGCTATTAAGTAGTATTGTATTTCTAATATCTTTTATCAGCTATGAAAAGAGAATAACGGTCAAAGGTAAAACACCATTAGTAAATATGTCTGTATTCAGACATAAAAATTTATCGATAGGAAGTATTGTGGCATTTTTGTTTTATTGTAGTGGTATCTTTTATCTTGGATTAGGTATTTATTTGCAAGAGGACCAACACTGGAATCCATTAGACGCAGGAACAGCTATTATCCCTTTTGGAATAGGATTTGTCTTATCTTCATTAGCTTCTCCTTATGTTATCAAGAAGGTAGGAGATTACTCTTTGAATATAGGACTTTTGTCTTATGCCTTAGGACTTAGCTGTATCATTTACGGTATTTCATTACCCGAACCAACATCCTATTTATTCTATTCTGGTCTGTTTTTATCAGGATGTGGTATGGGATTTACATTATCTTCCATTGTCCGTATTTCTTTGTCCGGTATTCCCTTCAAATTTGCAGGACTGGCATCAGGCGTAATCAATTGTTCTTTGCAAATTGGTTCTGCTATCGGAGTAGCTGGCATTGGTAGTATCTTTTTTGCTTTGAGTGAGGAAAGAGGTTACGGTTATTCCTTTCAGATTTCATTACTTTTCGTTGTTGTGCTACTTATCTCTGCTTGTTTTCTTTCATTGCTTATTACCAAGAAAAAATGAAAAAGTACTTATTTATAGTTATAATTATTCTATCTGTTTTCGAGGCTTGTTCAACAAGTTATCCTTCTCCTCCCAAATCAGAATATAAGAGGATTGTTGTTATTGGACAATCCGCACTGAATCTATTATTAGAGTTGAACTTACAAGAACGAATAGTTGGAATTGCCTATTTAGAAGATATAAATTCATTGAAAAAATATGATAATCTGCCAATCTTAACGACAGGATGGCTTGATAAAGAGACTATCTTATCTCTTAAGCCAGATTTAATTTTTGCAATGGAAGCTGCATTGAGAGTTGACCGTATAGGCAATAGAGAGTTTTGGGAGAAACGGGGGATAAAAGTCTTTACCATGGATGACTATAGGCAGGATAAAAGCTTTGTTAATTATTTCAAAGATATTCATTCTGTAGGTGTTCTGTTTGATATTCAGAGCAGAGCAGACTCATTCATCGTTGATCTGCAAGAATTAAGGAGCAAATCTGCCAAACAACAACTCCCGCACAGGCGTGTCCTGCATCTATCTCATCTTAGCAGTAATCAATTTTATTATTATCCGCCATCTTTATGTTTATTAGATGAAATAATTGAAGATTGTGGCAGTGAATATATCAATTGGGGAAACAAGCCCTTTATTTTGCCTATTGAAACGATACTGGAATCTAATCCGGATAAAATAATTATTACTCAATTTCGAAAAAAGAAGAACCCAGGTTTTATTAACCAGTTATCTAAAGATAGATATCTAAGACATCTTCCAGCAGTTTACAATAAAAACATTTTGGAAGTTAATTATACTCAATCTATTAGAGGAACAATAAACATGCAAGAGGTTTATTTTGAAGTTGCTAAATTTTTACAATATGAATAAATCATACTCTATAAGTATCTTATTACTTTTCATGCTTCTTTTTTTATTTATCTTTCTATCGTTAAAAATCGGACAGCTAAATATCTCATTTTCTGAGATATTTGAAGCCTTACAAAAGAAAGATAATAGCCTGATTCGAGATGTCATTGTTAATTTGCGCTTACCAAGAATACTTTTCGCAGCATTGACTGGATGTGGTCTGGCTTTATGTGGATATGTAATGCAGGCATCAATCCAAAATGTGTTGGCGGATCCTTATATTCTCGGAGTATCATCAGGAGCGGCATTGGGAGCAACATTTGCTATTTTAGTTGATTTTCCTTTCTCACATCATAATCTTCCACAGGAGATTACAATCTCTGCATGGGCTTTCATTGGTGCAATAAGTGCCATTACTATTGCCAATATAATTGCCGGTTATAAGAGAAAACAGACTAACACTCGATTAATATTAGCTGGTGTTATTGTAAATGTACTTTGTACTGCAATTAGTAATATGCTTATTTATTTAGCAAATGATGTGGAAGGGATAAGGAGTATTACATTTTGGACAATGGGCAGTTTAGCCAATATATCATGGCTACAAGTCGTTATATTAGCTGTTTTCTTACTCTTTTCTATACTTTATTTTTTCACACAATACAGAACTTTAAATATTCTTAGTTTGGGAGAGGAAACGGCTTCAACTTTAGGTATTAATATTTATCGAAAAAGAAAGGTCTACATATTAATTGTCACTATTCTGACAGGAATAATGGTCGCTCAGTGTGGAATCATTGGATTTGTTGGACTTATAGTTCCACATGCTGTCCGTGCTATATGCAAAACAGCTAATAGTAATATATTGCCCTTAGTATTGTTAAGTGGGAGTATCTTTCTGGTTCTTGTTGATCTGCTGTCTAGAATATTAATAGAACATCAAGAAGTTCCTATTGGCATTATTACTTCTATAATTGGGGCTCCAATATTTCTTCTGATTTTTCTCAAACAAAATTATGGTTCATAAATAAAGAGTAAATAATGAAGCTAAATATAAAAAATGTAAGTACAAAAATTAAGGATAGAACTATTATTGAAGATATCTCTTTAGTCGCCGAATCTAAACAATTTATAGGATTGTTAGGAGCTAACGGCAGTGGAAAATCCACACTATTGAAAACAATATATAAAAACCTAAAGCCCATTACCGGAACAATCTTTTTAGATGAACTCGACATTTCAATTTCATCATTTAAGCAAATGGCTAAACAAATGGCAGTAGTAGGCCAATTTAATGCTACGGATTTTGATTTTACCGTTTTTGATTTTGTAATGATGGGTAGATATCCTCATAAGAAGAATTTTGAAAAAATAAATGCTGAGGACAAGGCTATAGTTGTAAATACATTGGAAGTTATAGGAATGGTTGAGTATCAAAGACGTATGATATCAACTCTCTCAGGCGGTGAGAAACAAAGAATCATAGTCGCAAGAGCTTTAGCTCAACAACCCAAATGTCTCATTTTAGACGAGCCAACCAATCATTTGGATATAAAATATCAACTTCAATTATTTTCTTTATTAAAAAAGATACATATAACAACTGTTATAGCAGTTCATGATATTGCATTTGCATATAACTTCTGTGATAAGATTTATGCTTTAAAAGAGGGGCGTATCGTGGCATATGGAACTCCTGAGGAAGTTATAACAGCGGGAACGATAGAACATATCTATGGAGTGAAAATTGACATAGTAAGATGTTCAAATAAAAAGATTGCAATAAGCTATGTGATTTAAAAGATAAATCTATAAAGGCAAATTATTAAAACCAAAGATATTCAGAAAATAGCTTTGCTAATAAAATTCGTCAGCGCTTTCCTGTTCTTTCTGAAGATGATATTCACATAATACTATTAATGCGAATTGTAATTCGCTATCTGATTTTGTGAAGAAAATGTTTGAAATATAATTTCTATTGGCTAAAAGCGTATACAAATGCTTTGATGTACTTTTTTTATACGCTTTTTATTTGCTTAAAAATGACAAAATCACTATTTATGCAATATATTTATAAATTGATTAGTAATTAAAATCATGAAAAAATATTTTATTTATATAATGCCTTTCTTACCATTTCTTTGGGCCTTTTTTTTCCTATATCTGCTTCAAAAGAGTATGGGTCAATCTCCTAGTGTGTTGACTACATTCTTGCCGGTAATAGGTGCTAGGATAGAAGTTTCGCGGTATATACGAAGCGTGAAACAAACAAGAAAGTTGTAATTTGATGGAATGAGGTTATCAGCAAGACGGTAATAAATCAAAAAATAAGCTCTTATTCCTTATTTATTCCGTTTAGCTTTCTGTGTAATATTGTATCTTTATTTCTCCAATCAGTAGTGATATCATTGATTCAGATACTTCATATAGAATTGCCGAATAACTTTCCGTATTTTAAAAGTAACTCTCTACTCTATTCTGTGTATTTTCCTGAACATGGTTGACTATAAAAGGCGGGAATCCGCTGCCATAATTGTAGCACTAGAAATCTTATTTTGTATATTGTAGGATAATTGAATAAATATGAGAAAGATTAAGTTATATATAGCAGCCTCCCTTGACGGATACATTGCTCGTAGTAATGGTGATATAGATTGGTTAACTGAATTTCCCAATCCTGAAAAAAATGATTATGAATACCAAACCTTTTTTGAATCCGTTGGTATTGTTATTATGGGGGGACGAACTTACCGTGATATTTTGAATATGGATGTAGTTTGGCCATATCAGGCTAAGAATACCTATGTCATCACTCATCATTCTTTAGCTCCAGAAAAAAATATTCAGTTTATCACTCATGATATTGTTGAAATAATTACCCAAATGCGTAATGAAAACGGAAAAGATATTTGGTTAGTTGGAGGTGGTGAAATCATTTCTATGCTGCTAAACCATGAGTTAATCGACGAAATGATAATTACGACTATTCCCATTATCTTAGGTGATGGCATAGCATTATTTTCAAAGGTCACTAAGGAATCTCAATGGGAAGTATTCAATTATCATAAATATGAGAATGGAGTAATGCTAAATCACTATAAAATAAAAAGATAATTATTTCAAGACTTATTTAATACCAAAAAGTCCCTAGTTTACCCAACTTGGGACTTTTGTTTTTTATAAAGGATTCCAGTCATTTACCCATAAGAAATAGTATCAATGATAGTTGATAAAATTGTTTTTTCATTCTTTATTTAGCTATTATTAAGTGGGTTAATGTGTTTTTAATGAAAATTTTTCACCCAAGTTATGTAAACTTGTAAAATTGCAAATACAATTCTTCCGATCTTTGCAGAGAATCAATAAACTATGCATTATGGATGTGATAATGATAGAATCAAAAGCATTTAAGGAACTTGAAGCAAAGATAAATACTATTGCAGATTATATCCTCAATAAACAGGAAGCGGAAAGAAAAAGAATTGGTAAGTGTAGCCCGTGAAGTGTTCGACCAGCAAAAATTTATCACTTATATAGATCTGTGCGAACAGATACAGCAGATTATGGATGTAAAGGAAGGCACAGCGAAAAGTTATATACGCTTTATGCGGGAGAAGGAAATTATCATTAAAGACCCTTCTAATCAGAGTTATTTTATCAAAGGTCATTTTAATCGGTTATTGTTATGAATATAGATAGAGAAACATTCATTGCTTGGATGGAACGTAATTATCAGATCGCTTCGGAAAGGTTTTACAGAAACGCCACTCCATGACAATCAATCGTCAAGACAAATCGACTTCAATCAGTACGCAGATGGACAGCTTGATACTTGCCGGTAAAATATCCAATCTTACGCAGGGGATGTTCGTGGGTGCGGTCAGTAATAATTTCGATGAACGGATAGACCAAAAGATTTTTCATGCTGAAATTGTAATGAACAATGAGAAGGCAAAAAGTGAAACTGCCAGGTATGAAAAAATACCAAAGATTATCGACTTCTGGGATGCAAATGGTAACGACCTAATGAAAGAGCAAATCCAACTTAATTATGACCAGATAAAGCAAGATGTTAAACAGATCGTCATTGATGAAATGGAACGTACTAAGAACACCCTTGAGTTACAATATTTGGTGAAAAGTGAGGAATAAGTTAGGTATATTTTATTTATTTCAAAATAATCAATACATTTGCATAATACATCAAATCCTATGCAAATGAAACAAATCAATAGGTTAAAAGTTGTTCTTGTAGAGCAAAATCGCACTGGGAAATGGTTGGCAGAAACATTAGGAAAAAATGAAGCTACTGTTTCCCGGTGGTGTACTAATGAAACGCAACCTTCATTAGAAACTTTGGTGGACGTTGCTAAAGTGTTAAATGTTGATGTGAAAGACTTATTAATTTCAACAATGAAATAAGAACTATGGAACTGCAAGATAATACATATATAAAAACAGAAGGACTTCTTTGGGAAGGGGTTCTAAAAAGTGTTGCTAAATCACCAAATAAATTGCAACCAATTTTTGAAGCAGTTACTAATTCATTGGAAGCTCTAACTCTATTGAAAAGGATAGATTCCGAAGCCACAGGAAAGATTGTTATTGAGTTACATTATACAAAAACTCTGTTTAGCGATACAGAGAAAGGTAATGCAGACTTTGATAAAATAATGATAATAGATAATGGAATCGGATTTGATGATGAAAACTTTGATAGAGCTTTTAGATATAAAGATATTCGTAAAGGGTTTAATAATAGAGGGTCTGGCAGATTACAATTCTTGCATTATTTCGATAAAACACAAATAACGAGCATATTTCATAATGAAAATGAATTTTGGCAGCGTGATTTTATATTATCTAAAGCTAAAAGGTTTGTAACAGACAACAATGCTATTATCTATTACATTGGAACAAAAAAAACTGATATTCAAGAGTTAAAAACGACTATTACTTTTTCTGTACCTCATGATGATAAAGATAAATCCTATTATGAAGAACTTGATATTCAGGAATTGAAAGAAATCATTATAAATAGATATATGATGGTCTTATGTTCCCAAAAAGATAATTTACCTGAGTTTAGAATTGATAAATTTGTAAATTCAGAACTAAAGGAATCGGCTCCCATCACAATAGATGATATTCCCGAACTGGATAAACAAGTAACATTTGGAATTAACTATTCTAAAATATCTAATGACTTAAAGCGGGTAGAAAAAGACCATACTCATTCGGAGAATTTTACTATAAGTGCTTATAAAATCGGATTTGATAAATTAAAACATAATAGCATAAAAGTAACAAGTAAAAACGAAGTTATTGAAAATGTTAAGATTCGACTTGAAAATCTCAAAAATGATGACTTTATAGATAATAATCGCTATCTATTTTTCATTTCCAGTCCATATATTGATGAACTTGATGGAGATGTAAGAGGTGATGATATTATCTTTCTATCTAAAACCGATTTTAAGAAAAATGCGAAAGAATATGGATATGCGAACGACCAAATATTACTTGACGATGTAGAAGAACAAGCTAATGACAGAATCTCTTCAATGTATGATGAAATAAAGAAAAAAGCGGAAGATAAGGTTGAAGAGATAAAGAAACTTACTGAAATGTTCTTATTGAGAGAAGAAGCTGTTCAGGAGCTAAGAATAAGTATTAATGATTCTAACGATAAGATTTTAGAAAAAATATATGCTGCGGATGCAAAAATAGTAGCTAACCAGGATGCTGAAATTAAAAACTGTATTGATTCTCTTGAATCATTAAATCCCGCAAATAAAGATGAATATCAAGAAAATTTTGAAAAGTTAGTTACAGACCTTGTTTACAATATTCCTTTGCAGGACAGAACGACACTATCTCGTTATGTGGCAAGGCGTAAATTAGTGCTTGATTTGTACGATAAAATACTGGACAACAAACTAACTGTTCAGAATGAAGGTCGGCGTAATAATGATGAAGCTCTTCTTCACAATCTAATTTTTAGGCAAAAGTTCAGTAATCCGAGTGATAGTGATTTGTGGATAATCAATGAAGATTTTATCTACTTTAATGGTTGTTCCGAAACTCGATTATGTGATGTCAAAATCGGTGATGAAAAACTATTCAAAGAAGAATTTAGTGAGAAAGAAGAAGAATACCTAAAATCATTAGGAGAAAACAGGATGGAAGAACGTCCCGATATTTTAGTGTTTCCTGATGAAGGTAAATGTATCATAATAGAACTAAAGAACCCGAATAGAAATATAGGGCTTCATCTAAATGAAATCACTCATTATGCTTCACTTATCAGAAATTTCACAGCAGATAGTTTTCAGATAGATACTTTTTATGGCTACTTAATCGGAGAGGGTATTAACCAGCAAGACGTTCGAACCTACGACGGAGATTTTAAAGCAGCATATCAGTTTGACTATATGTTCAGACCCGCAAAAACAATTCCCGGAGAATATGGGCGTAAGGATGGTTCTTTATATACGGAAATATTAAGTTATAGGACATTGCACGAAAGAGCCTCGAAGCGTAATGATATTTTCATAAATAAAATAGGTTTATAGCAAGTCATCTAACATCAACTGGAGCTATAGCGTTTGGTAAAAAGAAATAAAAACAGAGAATTATTCCTCTGTTTTGTTTTTATAAATATCTCTCTGCACATTTAATGGGATGGCATTATTTACAACAAAATATAAATTTGCCATATGTTTGTTTTTCATATCAGATCCTTCAACTAAACAAGCATAAAATATAAATTTGCCAAAATCAAGAAATATTGTATAATCAAAATATTGTGCTTGAGGATAAGTTATTTTCCTATATATGCCATCCAAATTGTCGTAACGATTTAATTTTATTGGATTTATTTTTAGTTCAGACTTGTCATCAAAGATTAGCCTATTTTCGTCTTGTGATTCAATTAGTTTTTCTATTGTTAATTCCCCTTCTTTTAGCATTGTATTACAGAAAACTACTTCTTTCATTTTGAAAGCATTTTCAACTGATAGTCCATAAGGCAAGATAGAGGCAAGAACACTTTCATCTATTCTTTTTCCATCAATAACCCAACCTTCGGGTGCTTGAATTACTGCACCGCCATATCCTCTATGGATAATTGCCCCTGCACCTTGAAATGGGTATAGTTGTTCAAATTCTATAATTTCTAACTTGATGTCAGAATTTTGGTCATTATACGCTCGACTATAAGCAGATTTTGTGAATCCTTTGTTTGTGATTAGAATGCCTTTATTGCCTTTTACGTCCTTTACAAATCCAAGAAATGATTCGACAATTTTAATATCTATTTTTTTGTCGAAATATTTACAATCAACAATGATAGTAAAGGTTTCCCCAGCTACTATCCCTTCAATATATAAGTCTATTTGTCGGCTTCGTCCTGAAATATACCCTTTTATTTTTTTATTAAACTCGATGTTACTTTCAGGAAATTTGTCCTTGAACTTATAATATATATAGTGTTCGTAATTTCTCCAATCCATATCATTGTACTTTATGGTGCAAAGGTACTACTATTATTTCATTTGAGAAGTGATATTTACGATAAATAAAGCCAACTTACGACACCTAACGCCACGTTCCTATATGTAAACTATTTCATCCTTACTTTTAATTCGATAAGTTATTAACCATTAAAAATTAAAGTCATGGATGTAAATTCAAACAACAAGTCCGGCTCTGATGAACAGATGATGGACATTCTTCTTGTCTTTGACAAGGAAAAGAAAACGATTAATGCCGTAAAAGGTCTTGATGAAAACGGGGAACTGCAAACCGTTCCGCCGAAGCAGGAACATAACAACGATTTCCTGAAAGTGGATAAGCAGGGTAACGCACTTGAAAATTTCTTGAAGAACTTTTTCAACTAGCTAAAAGACCCGTCCCGTTTCAGTTTCTTCAAAGTAGCACCTGAAGACACAGAACGTACAGTTAAAATCATCCAGAAAAATATCAAGAACCCAACATCTGCTGCTGATGAGATGCTTAATAAAATCCGTATCGATCCTAAAGACCTGAAAGCAGAAAGTCCGAAAGAATCCACAGCACAGGAACAGAAACCCGATACGAATAAATATTTCATCGACCTTAATAAAATAGACTGGGATTCCCTGAAACATTTGGGTATCACCAAAGAACAGCTTGAGAAGTCAAAAGCTTTAGAGCCTATGCTGCGGGGATACAAGTCACCATCTATCTTTCCGATCGAAGCCAATTTCGGGACAATGGTAATGAAAACGGATGCCCGCCTTTCATTCCGTCCGGACAGTTAAGGAAATGTAGTGCAGGCAATTCATGGTATCCGCAAGCAACCGAAACTTGATCGCCCTTTTTTCGGACACAAGTTCACTCATGAAGACAAAAAGAATCTCCAGGAAACCGGAAATATGGGTAGGGTTGTCGATATAAAGAATTATCGTACAGGCGAACTTATACCTTCTTTTATCAGTAACGAACGAACTGATATCTCTGAAAGCTTTGTCCCTGAAACTTCCTGATGGAAGGCAAAGCCGTATGGTTGGAAAATATGGTTTCTGCGAAGAACAAGCCTTTCTTTGCTTTTGTTCAAGTCAATGCCGAGAAATGCAGCCTTGGGTTTATCTTTCCCGAAAAAGAACAAAAGCAAACCCAGCAACAGGGACAACAGCAAAGAAACGACCAGCCCGAAGGGGTGCGTATTCCCAAATCCCTTGCAGGAGTGGAGTTATCCGGCAAACAGCAGGCTGATTTGCGGGGGGATAAAACTATCTATGTGAAAAGGTTGAAAAGATAAAGAAGGTCAGGAATATAATGCCTATGTAAAGGTAAACCATGAAAAAGGAAAGCTGGATTTCTACAAATTCAATCCTGATAAAGCTAAAGAGAAAGCCAAAGAAATAACCCCTGCCAACGAACATAAAATGCAGGCAGCGGTCAATTCCGAAGGCAAAACGAACGAAGCAACAAAGGACATAGGTGAACCTTTGAAAATAGCTCAAAATCAATCGAGAAATAAGTTGAAAAGCAGGAGAAAGTCAAAGAGAATAAGCAGGCCAAAGCTCCAAAGAAATCAAAGAATCGTAAGATGTAATAACGTGAAATATAGCATCTCTACCAAAGAAAATTCCATTATGAATAGATTTTATGCTATCCGTAATTGATGATTTTTGTGGTTAGCACCCACTGGGGACACTGGGTGCTTTTCATTCTATTAAATATCTGCAATATTGCTACATAATTTCTGCTAATATCAGACAATGAACTTTATTTCTTTATTATAGATCTTTTGGGTAAAGTCTTAGCCTCAAATGTTTTTGTATCTTGATCAATAACTGCTGTTCCTGCAAAGAATTCGTTATTATACCAACGTCTTTGTTTTGAAACGCTATCCATGGCAAATCTTAAAGAAAGTTGCCTATCCCAATCTCCAAGACCTTCTTCAAACATATCTAATGTTGGCATCCAATCAAAAATATATCTACATTCATCATAGGTAATCAAATCCATAAACATTTCTGTTTCCTTGGCTTTGTACATCCATCTTTTTGTCTTATTTACATTGTAAAAATAAGGGTTAGTTAATTGTCCTACTAATATATCTTTCAACTGATGAAATAGAAAAACATCACAAAATATATATTTTTCTGTAAATTTCCACTTCTCTTTGATTGTTTTTAATTTATCACTATGGAATTCTCTATCTAATCCCTCATTCATAAAATAGGAAACAAGCTCTGTTTGTTCTTGTAATTTGGACTCACTATTTACAATGGACATCTGTCTTTTTAATCTGTTAAATAAATCGATAGATGTCTTGTCTTTGTTTTTTATAAACGAAAAATTAGATAAGGACCAAACTAAAGCATTATCATTTGGAAAGCAGTATAAGTCTTCTAAATAGTCTTTCTTAAATGCCTTTTTAGAAAAGTTTTTAAAAAATAATCTGATTAAGTTCTTATTAGTAGCAAGTCGTTGGTATGGTATTATAACACTTGGTAAATCAAATAGCAGTCTAGTTATAAATTGACTATAAAAAGTAGTTTCATTACGTTTAGCAATCTTTAAAAATTTGTCAAAATTAATTCCATAACATTCTGCGCTTTCCCTAAAGCCACCTCCCAATCCTGTAAAATTCTCTGTAAATTCTTTAGGATACAGATAATTTGCAGCTAATAGATTTAAATTTTTCCTATAATCAAGATTAGCCGAGTTCTTTTTATTTGGTAGTGAGAAATTAGTGATTAAAACACCTAGTGTTTCTAATTTTTGATAGAAGAATATATCTCTTATTACTGATAATGTTTTATCGCTGGCTAATGTTGAACAAAAGTCTAAATAAATTACATCAAATTTGAAAGGCAATATTTTTAAATAATTCTCAATGCGCCCTTTGTATATTTTCACAAAAGGAAATCTAGATTCAAGAGCCGACATTACAGCCTGTGAATATGTTTTATTGTCAGACTCAAAAGCCCAAATATTTTCAGGTAATACTCCATTCTTAACAAATATCTCTATGTCATTTTCAGGATTTGGGCCACTCAAATATGCGACTCTTAGCTCACTTGCCTTTTTCTTTTTAACAATTGATTTATAAAAAGCTTCCCAGTGGGATATCTCATTCTCCGATAAAAAAGATGAAACTTCTTTATTGTGCTCACTACCTTTTTGAAGCAAATAATTTTTCACATCCCGAACGTATGATTTTCTAGCAATAGAACTTTTATATCTATCTTCTGTCAATGTTTTAATTGCATATTCTAAAGCTTCATTTCGTGCAATTTGTTTTTCTATTTCTTGGTATTTTTTCATCTGTAGTTCTATAAATTAATTTGTCGTTAAAAGTACTAAAAATGAAAGATATAATAGAATATTAATACCTTTCTCTTATTAAATTATGTACATCAGTAGCTTTATAATAACACCTGCCATCGTCCAGTTTGATATAGGGTAGGATACCTTTTGCCCGATAGCGTTGGAGAGTGCGGAGACTTACCTTCAAAAGAAACATCAAATTCTGATTATCCAAAAGCTGTTCACCATTCAAACAATTACGCTGGATTGCCAATCGGTCGATTTTCTTTTCGGCCATATCGAACCTGTCCTAATGTTTTGGCTGTTTCTTCAACTACCTGCCAGGGAAAAATATACCCGACAGTGTTTTGCATCACTTTGCTTTCCTTATCACCGTTGGATATCTTGAGAAACCAAATAATAGCGGACAACAAGATAATGGGAGATTCCATAAAGAAATCGCCTTGTTTCTCTTCTGTATCTAGCTTCGGTTTAGGTTTAGCATAATGGTGGTGTATGCCTAGTAGTCATTAGTTATAAACGTCGGATTGATAGGATTATACCATTGGCTTTGGTGTGGGACGCGACATATAACGTAGTCTTCACCCTATAAGTTCATTAGGTGATTGTATCCGATTTTGATAGGTTGGGGAACTTGTAATCATAGAATCGTTTCTATGATCGTTATTCGATTAAATATTTCTAAGGACAAGGGCTTTACTGTTTTGCCCTCTTTTTACCGTATGCTTAACTCTCAAAATCAATAGGAATTCTATTGCGTTTTTGGTTTCTACCGTAAATAATAGTTTAATGTATCAGAAATCTTTCAATTTATCTATAGCTTCTTCTATACCTCCCACAAAAGCAACCTGTTTTCCGTTATTGCTCTCTAGTATAAAATCATGTAAACTTTTGCTGCTGACTTGCGAGAAATCACCCACAATAGCTATGCGCATTCCGTAAGTGGAGAATTTTTGCAGAATTTCTCCTGCTAAACGTGTCTTTAGATCAAAGAATGAAGGAGTGAGCTGTGTTTTGCGAATAATGACTTTATCACAATCTGATTGATAACGCACATTCCCGATTATATCTAAAGGTTATACAACTCTACACAGCCTTGTACGTTTCTAGAAAAGCTAAAACTTAAGCTAACCTTAAGTTTTATTAAATATCTGTTTTTTACCTTTGCAGCGATATAGCTCATATACTAACCGTAAAAGTATATCTTATTTATTACGTAAATTTGTATATTGCGACTTTTAGATAAAGATTATGAATATTCTGATAATAGAAGATGAACCGGGTATCTACAACTTTCTGAAAGAAGGCTTGGAAGAAGAGGGGTATGATATTATGATAGCTGCCGACGGCATACAAGGTTTAGAGAAGTTTGCGATCTCTAAGCCCGACTTGGTATTATTGGATTGGATGCTCCCCAAAATGGATGGGATAGACGTCTGTAAAGCCTTGCATAAGCAAGATAAAGAGACTCCAATTATATTTCTTACAGCAAAAGATACTGTAAAAGAAACGATAGAAGGGCTGAGAGCAGGGGCTAATGATTATATCAAAAAACCGTTTTCTTTTGAGGAACTACTCGAAAGAATTAAAATACATTTTAGAGATAGGCAAGAGGATGAAATCTTAACGCTTGGAGATATAGCTCTGAACAAGTCTTCTTATCAAGTTTTTAATGGAGATGAAGAGATTTCTCTTACAAAACGAGAATTTGCATTGCTCGAATTTCTAATTCGCAATAAAGGTAAGATATGTACGCGAGATGAGATTATAGACAAGGTGTGGAGTATCAATTTTGAGTATGATACCGGTGTTATTGACGTGTTCATGAACTCTCTACGTAAGAAGTTGAAAATGAACAAAGAAAATGGAAATATAAAAACGGTAAGAGGGGTCGGTTATATTGCAAATGAATAAAGGAATGAAAAACATATCACTTCAAAATAGAATTGCAATCAGTATTATAGTTAGCACTGCCATATTGACGATGATTCTGTGTGCTATAATACTTATTACTTTCAAAGTTCATGTTGAAAGATTGGATGCAGCCCATATTACAATAGAAAATGTGCAGTATCTCTTTTTGATACTTCTTAGGGTTTGTTGTGTAGGATGCTTTTTTACGTTACTGTTTTTGTTTATTTTATCTCGTAAAATAGCTCAAAGAAGTACAAAACCCATAAGAGATATTATAGAAATATCCAATACTATAACGCACAACAATCTGAGTGCAAGAATACCGCTCCCCAGCCATAAAGATGAATTGTATGAGCTGTCGGCTACTATTAATAACTTGCTAGACAGGATCGAACATGCTATAGAACGCGAGAAATCATTTACTTCGTATGCTTCACATGAGTTTCGCACTCCACTTGCAGTTCTTAAAGGAACAATGGAAGTTCTTATTCGCAAACCACGCACCGAAGCTGAATATAAGGAGAAGATAACTTCTTGTGTTAAGGAAGTGGATAAGCTGAATGATATGGTTGAACAATTGTTGATTTTGACACGATACGAAGAGGGTAAATGCTCTTTGAATTACGATCAATATCCATTAGAGGACTTAATAAACAATAGTGTCTGTCTATTCTGCGACGAAATACTAAGCAAGAAAATTGAAGTAAAAACGCTTATTTCTCCTAAAGGAACATCTGTTTATACGGATGGGTATTCGTTTACTACTATCCTGAATAATCTGATATCGAATGCTGTTAAATATACGAATAAGGAAGGGGAGATAGAAATAAAAACTTATGAGATGGACAGGCAGCTCATTGTAGAAATAAAAAATACAGGGAGTGGTATCCCGAATAAAAACTTACAGCATATCTTTGAGAAATTTTACCGTGCTTATAATTCTGAGCATAGAGAAGCTAATGGCTTCGGTTTAGGTTTGCCTATCGTACAGCGTTTCTGTTCTTTGCTGAATATTGAAATAGAAATAACTAGTGAGGTTGACAAACACACATTGGTAAAACTTACGATCCCGCTTGCTCTTGCAGAGGTATAATCTAAGAGCGAAAGTATACGAAGTAAAGCCTTGCAATTTATAATTGTGAGGCTTTTGCTTTTTGATCCTGCCGCCCTAAGCAAATCTTAAGAATACCCTAAGTTAATCTTAAGCTTTGCTTTTCTTATTCACTTTATCTTTGCATAAGAAAATAATACGGATACAATGAAAGAGAAATATACTTATCCTCGTTTTTCGTTAGATGATTATCTGAATAATGCTATCAGAAATATAATGTCTAACGCTTATAAAGCTGTGTTTAGCAACCCGAAAGAATCACTGTTTATCTATAGAATGCAGAAAGTGTTCGCTAAGTTGGAGAAAAGAAGAAAAGCGTATAAGGAAAAGGAAAATCTTCATATTCCTCCTTTTCTTATATCAAGTATCGCCACTAATTGTAATCTTACTTGTAAAGGCTGCTATGCTTGTGCAAACAGTAATTGCGAGACCGTGGAAAAAGGCAAAAAAGCAGAATTAACGGCGGAACAATGGAAACAAATATTTCTTGATGCTAATAAAATGGGGATCAATTTTAATATTTTGATTGGTGGCGAACCTCTTTTGAGGAAAGATATACTTAAAGCTGCTGCCGAGATAAAAGAGATGATATTTCCAATATTTACTAATGGAACGATGATAACAGAGCCATATCTTGATTTTTTCTCAAAGCATTTGAATTTAGTACCGATATTAAGTATTGAAGGGTGTAAGGAGAGTCTTGATGATAGGCGAGGACTTGGAGTGTTTAACAAGGTTATCCATTCTATCGAATTACTGAAAGATAGAGATCTCTTTTATGGCGCATCAATTACCATATCAACAGAGAATCTAGATATGGTCACCTCTCTTTCTTATGTAAAGCTACTGAAAGAATTAGGGTGCAAAATCATATTTTATGTTGAATATGCCCAGGCAGAAGCAAGTGCAAGTTATTTGGGATTAGATGAGAAGGGCATTGCACAAATGGAGGTCAATCTTGAAAGACTCAAAGTTGCTTATGAGGACATCCTATTTTTATCCTTTCCCGGTGATGAAAAGGCTATGGGTGGCTGTTTGGCTGCCGGAAGAGGCTTTTTACATATTAGTTCGGAAGGAGAAGCCGAAGTTTGTCCTTTTTCTCCTTATTCAGATAGAAACGTCGCAGAAACGGGATTGAAAGAGGCCTTAAAATCACCTTTTTTCGCAAAGCTAAGAAAGTCCGGTTTAATAGGAGGAGAAAATTCCGGTGGCTGCACTTTATTTGGACATGAAGAACAGGTGAAGCAAATGTTGAATGATGCGTAATAAACAATCAAAAAGGCTGTTCTAATCAGCAGGGGTTAGGAGGGGAGAAATGTAATGAGAATTATTTTAAATAAATTTTATCATATATGGGTATAATAGAGTTGAATAGTAAAATACTGGAAGCTCAACGTGCAGAACTGACTGAAGCAAAGGTTTATTATCGGGTCGCTGATTTTGAGAAAGATAAGAAAAACAAAGAGCTCCTTCTTCAAATAGCAAAAGGAGAAGAGCGACAGTCTGAAATCTGGGAATCATATACCAAACAGGAAGTCCAACCTTATAGGTGGAAAGTTCCGCTTTATGTCTTTATCATCCGTTGCTTTGGACTTACTTTTGGAATTAAATTGTTAGAGCGTGATGCTCATAAGGGAATAGAAACATACAGAGCTATGCGTTCTGATTTTCCTGAAGCAGAGGAGATGTACCAGAGAGAAAAGGAGTATGAAGACAAATTAATTGAAGTGTTAAAGGACAAACCTCTTAGTTATCTTGGTTCTATCATACTTGGATTAAACGATGCGTTGGTGGAACTTACGGGAGTTCTTGCCGGACTGACATTAGGCATTCAGAATTCTTTCTTAATAGCTGCGGTTGGGTTGATAACAGGTATTTCGGCAGCCTTTTCTATGGCAGGGTCGGAGTATTTATCTACAAAAACAGAAAATAGCGGGAAAGTGAAACCTCTTACGGCGGCCTTTTACACGGGTACTGCTTATATAATAACGGTAATTGCGCTGATAGTTCCTTATTTGATCATCGATAATGTTTTTATTGCCTTGCTTATTACTCTTTGTACAGCTGTAGCAATTATTGGAGGATTCAACTACTATGTTTCGATTGCGAAAGGTACGCCTTTTAGGAAACATTTTCTTGAAATGGTTTTAATCAGTCTCGGTGTGGCGACAATTAGTTTTTTTATTGGCCTGATTGTAAACAGAGTATTTAATATAAACGTCTAACTCAAAATAACACAAACAATGAAGTCATCATCAATCGGAAGAAAATTAGTAATGAGCATTAGCGGGATGTTTCTCATAATGTTTCTAACTCTGCACTTAGCCATTAATTTTACTGCAATAATATCGAGGGAGGCATACGAAAGGGCTTCTCATTTTATGAGTGAGAATATATTCATAAAAATGATGGTTCCCGTTCTTGCACTCGGATTTATAGTGCATATAGCAATGGGAGTTATACTAACAATACAAAACAGAAAAGCACGTCCAACGGATTATACAGTTAAAGGCAAGCATCCCAAAGTTTCATGGGCGTCCAAAAACATGTTTGCACTCGGAATTATTATTCTAGGCTTACTCATCATTCACTTAAACCATTTCTGGGCAGAAATACAGTTGCAAGAATTTCTTGGAAATGCAAAGGCAAATCCTTACGATCTTGTTGTTGCCACATTCTCAAATTGGTGGAATGTATCTGTATATGTGATCTGGATATTAGCTATTGGTTTTCATGTAAGCCATGGGTTTTGGAGCATGTTTCAATCTATGGGATTAAATAATGATAAATGGTTGCCGAGATTACGGACAATAGCAATTATTTACTCTTATGTGATAACGACTGGTTACATAATAATACCCATCTATTTCTTTCTAGGATTTGGGCAAGCATAATTAAATCTTTTACATTTATGAGTGTAGTAATAGTATCGGCAGTTTCATTGATAATAAATATTTTTTTAGGTAAATTCAGGGCTAGGTATCAGAAAATGACACTTATGTGGTGGTTGATGATACATGCTTCTATTCCATTGATAATTCCATTACGGATTTGGTTTGATACGCCTAAAATAGCCATACCTCTTTTTATCGTACTAGCTTTTATAGGGCAAATGATCGGTTCTAAATTGATCGCTTCGAGAAAGCATAAACAATAAAAAGCCCTGCAGATCCGTGGATTTGCAGGGCTTGTCTTATTTGGGGCTTTTTCTCTAAAGCTCTTAGCGGAAAGAGTGGGATTCAAACCCACGGTACAGCAAGGCCGTACAACGGATTTCGAGTCCGTCCCATTCGATCACTCTGGCATCTTTCCTTTATGTGAACGCAAATATACTCGTTTTTTGATATTCTTGTTATCGAAATGAATGAAAAAATAGCTAATTTTTGCTCTATACTAGCTAAATTATGATGATGTGCCTTATTGTCTATTAATAATTGTAAGGATCGTACCCTTTGCGCTGCACTTCAATACGAATGCCGAAATTGTTGTTTACTTTTAGCTCCATGCCTCCCATAAAATCATCCTTTTGCCAAGGGAGGAGGTTGTTCCCTTTTATTTTGTGCCCTTCGGGTGTATATTGACCGTACAGGTTCAATTTCAGATTTTTATTGAGCTTGATACTTCCCATACCGATGTTTTGCATGATGGAATGAGAAGAGGAGTAAGGCGTTACGTATGTGTACTGCAAAGTGGGAAGGTCGTTTGGACCAGCTTTGGTAAATACCCATTGCGGAGAGCGATAGAGGGATTCAAGAAAATTCTCCATACTTGGTGTTGTTTTAAGCATCTCCATGTATGAAGGGAGGCGAAAAGCAGGTTTGGAATAGAGGTTTACATCGAGCATATACTTTCCAAAAGATTGAGCCTTTGGAGAATGTAATACAAGGCTATCTGACTGCTGTTCTGATTGTGCCATGGTGGTTATCGATACCATCAATATGGCGAAAAATAAAATTCCTTTTTTCATATTAGTCTATTATCATTTTATAACCAATGCCACGAACGTTGACAATGCGTATTCGCTCGTCTTTAGAGAGTTTGTGGCGCAGCTTTGTCATGAATACGTGCAAACTGCGGGAATTGAAGAAGTTATCGTCTCCCCAAAGATCGAGTAGGAGAGTTTGACTGTTGACTACCTGATCTCTGTTTTCGCAGAGTCGTTTTAATATTTCTGATTCACGATGTGAGAGTTCTTTTTTTGTTCCTGCTAATGTAAGGGTTTGGGTGGTAGAATCGAACAGGTAGTTGCCAATATCAAATTTGGAAGTCTCTTCTGGGTTTATATCATTGAACCCTTTTCCTGCTAATGCTTTAATGCGGACAATGAGTTCTTGCATGCCAAATGGTTTTTTGAGGTAGTCATTAGCCCCAAGTTCAAAGCCTTCGACTACATCGTTGATGGCGGATCGGGCAGTGAGGAAGAGCACAGGCGTTTTCTTGTCTGATTGTCTGATGCGACGGACCATCTCAAAGCCATCCATTAAAGGCATCATCACGTCCGCCACAAGTACATCTGGACGGCATTCAAAGAAACTTTTCAGCCCCTCTTCGCCATTGAATGCTGTATGGATTACAAAATTCTTCTCTTCGAGAGTATCTTTTATAATCATGGCAAGTGTCTGTTCGTCTTCTACCAATAATACGTTTATCTTTTCGCTCTTCATATTCTTCTTGTTTTTCTATATCTTTCTCTGCTATTTATTGTGTGAGTTTTCAGGCCGGGCTAATTATGACATTTCAGTCTTTAGCGTTAGCTTGAAAGTGCTTCCTTTTCCCGGCTCACTTTCTACATCAACTGTACCACCATGTTTTTCGATCATGGTTTTGACGTAATAGAGCCCCAATCCGTAGCCTTTTACATTGTGCAGATTTCCTGTTGGCACTCGGTAGAATTTATCAAATATATGTTTTTGTCTTTCTGCGGAGATGCCTATGCCATGGTCTGCAACAGAGATTTCTATATGATCGTTATAGGTGACGCATGTTAGGGTAATGTTTGCTTCTTCTGTAGAATATTTCACGGCATTGTCCAGCAAGTTGCTAATAATGTTGCTGAAGTGTATTTTATCGACTGTTATTTCACAATCGTTTTCTGCACTATTGCATGAGATCCGGATGGGCTTGTCGGCTTTCATCTCATGTTGTTCTATTAGCGGTTTGATTAAGGTGTGAAGGGATACTTTTTCAAGATGGAGTTTGAAAGTCTTTCGTTGCTCCATGCTCATAGATAGTATCTGTTCTACTAGGCGACTTAGGCGCTGCAATTGCTCCTGACAGATACGGAGATATTTATCGCGCTCTGCTTTTTCTCCGGCTTTGTTAAAATTTAGCAAGGCATCATTGGCGGCGTATGCTACGGCTAGTGGTGTTTTAAGCTCATGGGTAATGTTATTGGTGAAATCACTTTTCATCTCTTCGAGTGTTTTCTGCCGCAAGATGGTGCGGATGAGATACCAGAATGCCACTCCTAGAATAATCAGGATGATAAGCGAACTGGTGAGGATACCTGCCATTTGTTGCAGGATAGCTTTATTGGTCGGTTCTGTGTAGACTTGGAAAGCATGTTCTTTGGTTAAATCGTATATGAACTCGTGGCATACCAACTGGGTTGTATCTACAGAAAGGGGAAGAGAAGAAGCTATAATACTATCTCCTTTGAGTTTCACAATCTTAGTATAGTGTTTGATATCTAAGTTTGATTTAATTAGATCGCTGTGTAAGATACTATCAAAGCGGATGATGTTTATTTGTTCAATCTCATTGTCTACTACCATGTGCAGTCCCATTTGCATCTGCTTTGCCATGGTTTCGAGTGAAGAGTAGTCATAACCCACATTGATGCCGTCTTTTACCTTTCCGTCTGATTGAACGATTCTTTCTGATTCATATAGGGCGGAGTCTTTCAGGATTTTCTTTTTGATTATGGTTTGAGATACGGCTTTCTTTGTGTCTTTTTCAAAAGAGGTAGAGCAGGATATTTCTCCAGTGGCATTGGCGGCTATATTTAATCTTCTATTTTTTTCGTTTGCATTGCTGATACTGTCTGCACGCATGAAGAGCTCGACGTGATCGGCATTTCTTATGGCAGACATAATGGATGCTTCTGCTTGTGATTTTGCATTGTGGTATAGGTTGGTAAGCCAATATGCCTGATAAGCAAAGATTCCTATAAGGGAAAGGATGACTAGTATGGCGATATGTTTAAAGGGAAGTTTCATGATTCTGTGTTAGGTTTTCTGTATAGGAACAAAGGTAATGAAAGGGAATGTTTTTTTCTGCTTTTGGTAAGACTAAATAACACTTGATAAGCGATTGATAACCCAGTATCAGTATATTTATCTTTTCCTTTGCAGTGATAAAACAAAATACGATATGAAACGAATGTATCTTTTCCTAATTTCTTTTAGTGTAATAGTGACGGCATCTTTTGCCCAGACAACTTCTTCTTCTACTGCTTCTGTTGGTAAACCTATTCGGGCTAATGATTCTACTTATCTGTTTCTAGATAGTTTGTATATGAATCTGCCTGAGGTGATGGTTAAGGGAGAGCGCCCTATAGTGAAAGCTGAAAAGGGGAAGTTGGTATATGATTTGCCTCGCTTGGTAAATAACCTGCCGGTAGATAATGCTTATGAGGCTATTAAGGAGTTGCCGGGGGTAGTTGATATGGGAAGCGGGCTGACTTTGGCAGGCTCGAGTATTACGGTGGTGATAAACGGAAAGGTGAGTACGATGAGTGCGGAGCAGCTGAATGCTTTGCTTAAGAGTATGCCGGTATCGCGAATAGAAAAGGCGGAGGTAATGTATTCTGCTCCAGCGCAATATCAGGTACGGGGACCTATGATTAACTTGGTGTTGAAATCGGGCACAGGGAAAGCTCCTTCGTTAAAAGGTGAACTCTATACGGCGTGGTCGCAACAACGATATGAAACGCTCACGGAGCGTGCAAGCCTTCTTTATTCTTCTGCTAAATTCTCTGCCGATCTTCTTTACTCTTACAGTCATAATAGGGAATATTATGGAATGGATAAGAAGGCTTTGCATACCGTGGATGGTGTGGTGTATCCAATTAATCTGCTATCTGATGGTCGTAGTAGTGGGAATAAGCATAATGTGCGTTTGGGCATGGATTATATGATTGGTAAGCATCATTCTTTGAGCTTAGTTTATAATACGCAGATTAATAATAATAGCAGAGATAACACTTCTTCGGGTAGTGTGAATTCTACAGTAGATAGCCATGCGGATGATGCACTGCATAACGTGAAGCTTGATTATCAAGCTCCTTTTGGCTTATCGGCAGGGGCGGAATATACTTCTTATCGTGCACCTGGAGATCAGGTTCTTCATAGTACGATGGATGGAGAAAAGCAGGATTTGCGTTATGAAGATGAACAACGGATTAATAAATGGATGTTTTTTGCTAAACAAAATATTCAGCTGAAGAGTGGCTGGGGATTGAATTATGGTGCAAATTATACAACGGCTACCGATCATAGTTTTCAATATTATTATGATACGGAAACGGGAGCATTGTTACCTGATAACTCAATGAATGCTAGGCATCGGGAACAGACTGTTAACGGCTTTGGCGGGTTTAATAAAAGCTTTGGTGATAAATTGTCGGTAGATGCTTCATTGGCTGCGGAACTTTATCATACGGAGGTATGGAATGAATGGACGGTTTTTCCTACGCTTAATCTGAATTATACGCTTGCGGCAGGGCATATTCTGCAATTGGCTTTTACGGCCGACAAGAGCTATCCGTCTTATTGGTCGACTAATAATACGGTGGCTTATTCTAATAGTTATACTGAGATTCACGGTAATCCATTGTTGAAGCCTTCACGCTCTTATGAATCGAGCCTTACTTATATAATGAAGAGTAAATATGTGCTTACGGCGTATTTTAATCACCAACCTGATTATTTTGTGCAGGTGCCTTATCAGTCGTCGGAAAAACTGGTGGAAATCAATAAATATATGAATTTTAACTTTAGACAAGAGGCAGGTTTACAGGCTGTTATACCATTTAAGATAAAAGATAGGTTGAACTCGCGATTTATTTTGATAGGTAACTATACTCGCGAAAAGGATGATGATTTTTGGGATGTTCCGTTTAATCGTCATGCTTATTCTTTTATGTTGGTGATGAATAACACGCTGACGGTTTCTAAGAAGCCTGATTTGAAATTTACATTATCGGGTTTTTATCAGAATGGAACGATACAGGGCATTTATGATCTTAGCCGTTCGGGAAATCTGGATGCTGCATTAAAGTGGACTTCGCCTAACGGACGTGCTCAATTTACAGTGAAAGGGGCAGATTTATTTAATACTTCACTAATCACGCCTGATGTTCATTTTGCCGATCAGAATATTAATAATCGTTTTTTGCAGAATACTCGTACTTTCAGTGTCTCTTTTAGTTACAAAATAGGTGATTATAAAGAGAAAAAGAGGATGAAGGTGGATACTTCGCGTTTTAAGTAGGCTTTATTATGATTCAATAGCTTATCTAAGTTATTTATAGGTCTGTTTCTTAGAGTCCGGTTATAAAATAAATATTTTATAACCGGATTTATCGCTATATAAGGGCTAAAAGTTGCAAAATGTTATTTTTTATATTTTGTGGGCAGATTTTTAGTTCTTATTAATTGCATAAGAAGTGAATAAATAGAGTTTATTGCTATTTTTGCAGCTTTAATATAGTAAATCAAACTACTTTATATGAAATCAGACATAGAGATTGCACGTTCTACTGAATTAAAGAAAATAAAACAGGTCGCTGAAGAGGCTGGCATTCCAAAGGAAGAAGTTGAAAATTACGGACGCTATATTGCTAAGATTCCCGAGTATCTCATTGATGAAGAGAAAATAAAGAAGAGTAACTTGATTTTAGTTACTGCCATTACTGCTACAAAGGCTGGTATTGGTAAAACGACTGTCTCTATCGGTTTGGCTTTGGGGCTGAATAAGGTTGGGAAAAAGGCTATCGTGGCGTTGCGTGAACCTTCGTTAGGTCCTTGCTTTGGTATGAAAGGTGGAGCTGCCGGAGGTGGATATGCCCAGGTGCTCCCTATGGAAAAGATTAACCTGCATTTTACGGGTGATTTCCATGCGATCACCTCTGCACATAACATGATTTCTGCTTTGCTGGATAATTATCTTTATCAGAATCAATCGAAGGGTTTTGGGCTGAAAGAGATCCTTTGGCGCAGGGTGCTTGATGTGAATGACCGCTCATTGCGAAGTATTGTGGTAGGGCTCGGCCCAAAGACAAACGGAATTACGCAGGAATCGGGCTTCGATATTACTCCTGCTTCGGAGATTATGGCGATATTGTGCCTGGCTAAGGATGTGAAAGATCTTCGTCGACGTATTGAGAATATTCTTTTAGGATTTACGTATGATAATAAACCGTTTACGGTGAAAGATCTTGGAGTAGCGGGTGCTATTACGGTGTTGTTGAAGGATGCCATTCATCCTAATTTGGTGCAGACTACGGAGAATACTCCTGCTTTTGTGCACGGGGGACCGTTTGCTAATATTGCTCACGGATGTAATTCGTTGCTAGCTACTAAGATGTCGATGACGTTTGGTGACTATGTGATTACTGAAGCTGGATTCGGGGCTGATCTTGGTGCGGAAAAGTTTTATAATATTAAATGCCGTAAATCTGGATTGCAACCTCGCTTGACGGTTATTGTGGCTACTGCTCAGGGATTAAAGATGCATGGAGGGGTAAGCTTGGATCGTATTAAGGAGCCTAATATTGAGGGACTGACTGAGGGATTGCGCAATATGGATAAGCATATTCGTAATTTGCGCTCGTTTGGGCAGACGGTTATTGTGGCGTTTAATAAATATGCGAGTGATACTGATGAGGAAGTGGCTTTGCTTCAGGCTCATTGTGCGGAACTTGGGGTTGGCTTTGCTGTAAACAATGCGTTTCTCGAAGGAGGAGAAGGGGCTATAGATTTGGCTAACCTTGTGGTGGATACTATTGAGCGTGAACCTTCAAAACCTTTAGCGTTTACATATAAAGATGATGATACGGTGCAGCAAAAGATAGAGAAGGTAGCTACGGGTATTTATGGCGCTAGCATTGTGACTTACAGTAGTGGCTCGCGCAATATGATTAAGCGGATTAATGATTTAGGTATAGCGCATTATCCTGTATGTATTGCCAAAACACAATATTCTTTTTCTGCTGATTCTAAGATATATGGTGCGGTGAATAATTTTGAGTTCCACATTAAGGATATTGTAATTAATAATGGTGCGGAGATGATTGTAGCTATTGCAGGAGAGATTTTGCGTATGCCGGGATTGCCTAAGGAGCCGCAAGCATTGCATATTGATGTTGTAGACGGTAACATCGAGGGACTTAGCTAATAGGTATTATCTAAATATCATCTTTGTAGTGATTTAGTGCCTTGCACAATTGTCTCTAAAAATATAATAAGTAGAAGTTATTCGTTCCATTTTAGGAATAGGTAACTTCTACTTATTTTTTATCTATTGAAGTGATTGCTTTTATTTATTGGCCTGATTGCTGAGGCCCTTTCTCTGCTTTTGAAAGGTTTTCACTTCCACTGAAGCGAATTTTTACAAAGCTTTCCGGATATTCATCATTAATGAAATCAATTAATTTTTCTCGTAATTTCACTCGTAGATCCCAATTAATAGAGGCATCGCGACTACTAACTAGAACTCTGAGCTCTTTATATCGTTCTTTGGTGTCGGTAACTTGAATGTTTGCTACTCTTTTGTCCCATAGAGGTTCTGTTTCAAGCAGGGATAGAAGTCTTTTTCTTAAGGCTTCTACAGGGAAATTGTAGTCTACGTAGAGAAAAATTGTACCCATAATGTCGGAGGTGTTGCGGGTCCAGTTTTGAAACGGATGTTCTATAAAATAGGTAACGGGCAGGATTAATCGCCTTTCATCCCATATTTTCACAACAACATATGTTAGGGTGATCTCTTCTATACGCCCCCATTCACCTTCGACAATAACTACATCGTCGAGTCTGATGGGTTGGGTGAGAGCTATTTGTATACCTGCAAGCACTGTGCCTAAACTTTTTTGAGCAGCAAAACCAACAATGATACCGGCTATTCCGGCTGATGTGAGCAAGCTGACTCCTATGGAGCGGACTTCATCAAATGTCATGAGGCAAAGTCCTATCACTATGATGGATATGATCGTTGTAATGATATTCTCGAATATCTTCATGCGTGTGAGGTTGCGCCTGGCATCCAGATTGTTTTCTGCTGAAACGTCAAGTCTGTTCAGGTAATAATAGAACATCACTTTTACGACTTTTGTCAGAATCCATCCCAGAGTTAGTATGAGCAGGATATTATTAATCTTCATTAATGAATCGAATATGGCTGTTTCATAAATGAAGGAGTAACTGAATATTTTAAATAATATCCATAAGAAGAGCCATAGGATAGGTATTTTTAGGATGTCGATAATAAAATCATCAATCTTGTTTTTTGTAACTTGAGCTTTCTTTTTGAGTACGTTGATTACTTTTCGGTAGACAATGAATGTGATGCCTGCTGAGATAATAAAAAGGGCACTGCCTACTAATATTCGATATAAATCTTGTGACATTAATTGTTCGATAGAATTCATGTAGTATTTGGCTTTTATTTGTAATATAAATGTAGTGTCTTATTATGTAAACAGACTTTGACGGGCTTTAGTTTAGAAATCTTGCTTCTATGGCTTCGAATGCAAGTATTTTGTCGTATTTATGCATCTCTTTTAATAAAGATTTTATGTATATTTGCGATTAGATCATTGTTCCATTGGCTATGCCTTTGAAATGATCAATAGTCTAACTAAAAATTCTAAAGTAATGTTGAAGGAAAAAGCAGGTATTAGTGCAGGTAAAATCTGGAATGCACTGAATGGGACCGAAGGATTAACGGTCAAAGAAGTAAAAAAGATGACTAAGCTTACAGAAAAAGATCTTTTTCTAGGCATAGGATGGTTGTTGAGAGAGGATAAAGTAACTACGAAAGAAGTTGAAAAAGAACTTTTTATACAGTTGACCTAAAACTTGCTCAAACTCGCATAAAAAAGTGCATTGTTAGTTATCACTAAGATAGCAATGCACTTTTTTTTATTCTTCCATTTATATATCTTTGCACACCAATATATAATTAGATATCCCTTAGATGAAAAAGATTCGTAATTTTTGTATTATAGCTCATATAGACCATGGTAAATCGACCCTGGCTGACAGATTGTTGGAGTATACTAAAACAATTCAGGTTACAGGCGGGCAGATGCTCGATGATATGGATCTTGAGAGGGAGAGAGGCATCACTATTAAAAGTCATGCCATTCAAATGGAATATCTGTATAATGATGAAAAATATATTCTGAATTTGATTGATACTCCGGGGCATGTGGATTTCTCGTATGAAGTTTCACGCTCTATTGCTGCTTGTGAAGGAGCATTACTTATTGTAGATGCTTCTCAGGGAGTGCAGGCTCAGACTATTTCTAATCTATACATGGCTATTGAACATGATCTTGAGATTATTCCGGTAATCAATAAATGTGATATGGCAAGCGCTATGCCTGAAGAGGTGGAAGATGAAATCGTGGAACTTCTAGGTTGTAAACGTGAAGAAATTATTCGGGCATCCGGTAAAACGGGGATGGGAATAGAAGAGATGTTAGCTGCTGTAATAGAACGTATTCCTTCTCCGGTAGGTGATGAAGAAGCCCCATTGCAGGCGCTGATTTTTGATTCGGTATTTAATTCTTTCCGTGGTATTATTGCTTACTTCAAAATTACGAACGGAGTTATTCGTACGGGTGATAAGGTGAAGTTTTTCAATACTGGAAAAGAGTATATGGCTGATGAGATTGGAGTACTCAGAATGGATATGATTCCTCGTAAAGAATTGCGCACAGGCGATGTAGGGTATATCATTTCGGGTATCAAAACTTCTAAGGAGGTGAAGGTGGGAGATACGATAACTCACATATCTCGTCCTTGTACTAAGGCTATCTCCGGTTTTGAGGAGGTGAAGCCAATGGTCTTTGCCGGTGTTTATCCTATTGAAGCTGAAGATTTTGAAGATTTACGTGCTTCACTAGAGAAACTGCAACTTAATGATGCGTCACTAACTTTTCAACCTGAATCGTCTCTTGCGCTTGGATTTGGTTTCCGTTGCGGATTTTTGGGACTACTGCACATGGAAATTGTTCAGGAACGTCTGGATCGTGAATTTGATATGAATGTGATAACGACGGTACCTAACGTTTCTTATAACATTTATGATAAGCAGGGAAATATGATGGAAGTACATAACCCCGCAGGAATGCCCGATCAGACTTTGATAGATCATATTGAGGAACCTTATATTAAGGCTTCGGTTATCACAACGACTGATTATATAGGGTCTATCATGACTCTCTGTTTAGGAAAACGGGGCGAGTTACTGAAGCAGGAGTATATCTCTGGTAACCGTGTGGAAATTCATTATAAAATGCCTTTAGGAGAAATTGTAATTGATTTTTATGATCGGTTGAAGAGTATTTCTAAAGGATATGCGTCATTTGATTATCATTCGGATGGCTTTCGCCCTTCAAAGCTGATTAAATTAGATATTTTGCTTAATGGCGAACCTGTTGATGCACTCTCTACGTTGACGCATGTTGATAATGCTTCTGATTTGGGTAGACGGATGTGTGAGAAACTGAAAGAGCTGATCCCTAGACAACAATTTGATATTGCTATACAGGCTGCCATCGGTGCTAAAATTATTTCTCGTGAAACGATTAAAGCGGTACGAAAGGATGTAACGGCAAAATGTTATGGAGGAGATATCAGTCGTAAACGTAAACTTTTGGAAAAGCAGAAAAAGGGTAAAAAGCGTATGAAGCAGATTGGTAACGTTGAAGTGCCTCAGAAAGCTTTCCTTGCTGTTTTGAAATTAGATTAACAAAATAAAGAAGCAGCAATAGAGTGTTCGCAGAGCTTCTGACTATGCTGTTTCTTCTTAATTAACATAAAAATGTTATGAATAAAGTTCTGAATCCTGTCTTAAATTATATTCACTCTTTGAAAGAGCGAGTTTCAATGAGCATTATAGCTAGTGCTTTATTGTTTCTTTCCGCTTTGTTGGCAGCTATAATGGCTAATACTTCGTTGTCATCCTTTTATACTGATTTCCTTTCTCATCCGATGAGTTTTCAGGTTGGAGATTTTAACTTGTTTTCCCATAACGGACATAGTTTGACTGTTCTTCAGTTTATTAATGACGGATTGATGACGCTTTTCTTTTTCTTGGTTGGTCTTGAAATTAAACGTGAGCTTTTAGTGGGAGAACTCTCTTCTTTCAGGAAAGCTTTGCTTCCGTTTATTGCCGCTTGTGGTGGAATGATACTCCCTGTTTTAATCTACGTATTTATCTGTCCTCCTGGTACGAGTGGAGGAGTAGGGCTTGCTATTCCTATGGCAACAGATATTGCTTTTTCACTTGGGGTACTTAGTTTGCTTGGATCACGTGTTCCTTTAAGCTTGAAAATTTTCCTTACGGCTTTTGCTGTGGTGGATGATATTGGTGGAATTATTGTGATTGCAGCTTTTTATAGTTCGCATGTGGCATTGAATTATCTCTTATGGGCTGCTGTGCTGTTTGCTTTGCTGCATCTTATCTCCAAATATGGAAGCACAAACAAAACGTTTTTCCTCTTCATCGGTTTGATAATATGGTATCTGTTCCTACAATCAGGAATACATAGTACTATAGCAGGGGTGATTCTGGCTTTCTTAGTTCCTGCCAGACCTCAGCTCCATGTAGGTAAATATATAGAAAGCATTCGCTCTACGATTAATACTTTTCCGGTTACTCATGAGGATGATATTGTGCTTACTAATGAACAGATTGCCAAGTTGAAGAGTGTGGAGTCTGCATCGGATAGGGTGATTAGTCCGCTTCAGTCAATAGAGGATAATCTGCACATATCGGTGAACTATATTATTCTTCCTCTATTTGCTTTTGCAAATGCGGGTGTAATGTTTAGCGGTTCCGGAACTTTGATAGGGGATGTGACGCTGGGAGTCGCTTTGGGGTTGGTCTTAGGTAAATTCTTAGGCATTTTTTCTTTTACATGGCTTGCTGTGAAGTTAAAAGTAGCGAGCATGCCAAGTAGTATGAATTGGAAGATGGTGTCTGGTGCATGCCTGCTTGGAGGTATTGGTTTTACCGTTTCTCTATTTGTAGCTAGTCTGTCATTTGGTACTGATAGTCCTGTTTTACTCAATCAGGCTAAAATGGGAATTCTTACAGGTACGGCATTAGCAGGCTTCCTGGGATATCTTACACTTTATTATGTATTGCCTAAAAAGAGTTAGGCAATACGAATATTCTTATAAGGTTTATTCTTCCTCCTCCTCATTGTTGAGGGGGAGTATTTTTTGACTCTCTTCATGGGGAAGTTCTTGTACTTGTCGTAGTTTACGTTCGATAGCACGTGTACGCTTACCCATAACTTCTTCCAATTGATCTCCTGCGTTTTGCAGATTTTTCTGTACTTTTTCCAACAGACCACCAAACTTACCAAATTCTGTTTTTACTGCTCCTAATACAGTCCAAACTTCTCCGGTACGTTTTTGTATAGCTAATGTGCGGAAACCCATTTGCAGGCTGTTTAGGATAGCTCCAAGGGTGGTGGGACCCGTTACGACAACTTTATATTCTCTCTGGAGTGTTTCGATTAGCGTGGTGCGGCGTATTACTTCGGCGTAGATGCTTTCAAACGGGAGAAATAAGATTGCAAAGTCCGTGGTGAATGGAGGGTCAATATATTTATCGTGAATATCCTTTGCCATTTTCTTGATGGTTGTTTCTAATTGCTTACCGGATGATTCCATTAGATTAGCATCACCTGCTTCAAAAGCATCATAGTACTGTTCATATACATCTTTGGGGAATTTCGCATCTATCGGGAGATATACTGATTTGTTATCATCGTCTTTTCCCGGTAGTTTCAGAGCATATTCCACAAACTCTGTTCCGTTTTTCTTGGTTTTCACGTTTGCTTCATATTGTTCAGGACTCATCATCTGCTCTAGGAGAGCGCCTAACTGTACTTCTCCGAATGTTCCTCTCATCTTTACATTGTTCAGCACTTTCTTTAGTCCGCCCACGTCTTGTGCCAGGTTTTTCATTTCCCCGAGTCCTTTTTGAACATTTTCTAACTGCGAACGGACTATCTCAAATGACTGACCTATGCGTTCGTTAAGTGTTTTCTGCAATTTTTCTTCTACCATGAGGCGCATCTCATCTAGGCGCTTTTCGGTTGATATGATCAGTTGCTCTTGCTGCTTCCGCATGGCGTCAAACTGTTGGCGTTGTAAATCTCCGGTTGTGAGCATATTCTGACGCATGTTTTCCTGTAGTTGTTGCATACCTTGAGAGAGTGTTTGCGTAATCTCCATTCGTAACTCACGGATGGTGCGGCTTAACTCTTCTCTGTTTTCTTGCATTTGTTGCCGGAGGGTTGTTTCCAATTGGTTTGATTGTCGAGTATTGTTCTTTGTTAGAACAATAATAAGTAGAACCAATACTAAAATGAGAGTAAAAAAAGATAGATATAATTCCATGTTATAATAGAAATGAATGTTCTAAGAACTTGTGCAAATGTAAGAATCTTGACTGTAAAACAGAAAAGAACTCAAAGTTTTTTGGGGTTGTAAGGAAAATCAGAGCATATATAAATAAAAGACAGGTTCCTTACCTGTCAATCCACTCCTTTAGCCGCTGAGCTTTTTCTTTCCTTAAGAGTATTTCTGTTTTTGGATAGCCTTTTAAGCGAACAAGGAGTTTGCTTCCGAAATAGTTACCGATAGACAACACATGTTCCACATTGATAATATATTGTCGGTTGGCTCGAAAGAAGTTGCCCGGGTTGACTTGCTGCTCAAGCTCGTCCATTGAGATATTGACAGGCTTGGATGTTCCGTTATTGAGCCGGAGATAGACGACCTTATTTTCCAATTGAATATGTCGTTAGCATAAGCAGTATATAGTGCGGCAAAGGTTCGTCTACGTCCGATATTGATGACTGTACTGTCAATGGTGTTCGGTCTTGTTCCGCTGATGCTCACCCACGGTGTAGGTGCTAACGGAAGCCGTTTGCTTGTAACAGGTGTTATCGGCGGTATGATTGTGGGAACATTGCTTTTATTGTTCCTCGTGACGTTGTTACCGTCAGGCGGTACAACCCGAAGAGAAACATATTTCTTTTATATAAAAAAGCTGTGGCAAAAGCTCTAAACTAACTATAAAGTTGTGGACATAACTAATATCTCTTTTTTAGAAGACCACATTGACTCATTGAATAAGCTTAATATGAACAGAATCATGGTAAGCAAATGAGTGAACTCTTTATTTAGTAATAAACTTTTGGCACAGCTTTTTTAATGCTACTTTAGCTAATTAACTGATTACTTATTCGCTTGCTAATAAGTCAAGATCTCATTACCTGTCTCTGTTATCAATAGCATCTTTTCCCATTGGGCAGAAGGTAGTCCGTCTTCTGTTAAGACAGTCCATCCATCTTTACTATCAATAAAGACGTCGTATGAACCCATGTTAATCATTGGCTCAATGGTAAAGGTCATCCCAGGTAAAATCATTGTTCCGGTACCTTTTCGTCCAAAGTGCTCTACATTAGGTGGTTCATGAAACTCTATTCCTACACCGTGCCCGCAAAGATCGCGTACCACACTAAAGCCGTTTTTCTCGGCATGTTCTTGTATGGCAGCTCCAACGTCACCTAATCGAGCCCAGGGTTGAGCTGCTTTTATCCCTATTTCAAGGCATTCCTTGGTTACTTCCACCAATTTCTTTCGATCGGGGATTACTTCGCCAATCATAAACATGCGCGAAGCATCTGAAAAGTAGCCATCTAGAATAGTTGAAACATCCACATTGACGATATCTCCGCTACGGAGAAACTCTTTTTCACTAGGGATGCCGTGACATACAACCTCATTAATAGATACACAAACACTCTTAGGATATCCTTCATAATTTAGCGGGGCAGGTATCGCTCCATGATCCATGGTATATTCATAGACCAATTTATCGATTTCAGCGGTAGATATGCCTTCACGGATGTTAGCTGCTACACAATCTAACAGACCAGTATTAATGACCGCACTTTTGCGGATACCTTCTATTTGCTCCGGGGTACGAATAACTCTTCTTGGAGGAAGTTTGTATCCCAGTTTTCTATATCTTTGAATTTTATCTTCAATTTCTGCCGAATAACATTCAGGGGTAAATCGGCCTCCCTTCATTAATTTTTTCATTTTTTTATTCATCAATATTATACAAAAATAGAAGTTTATTTTTGTTTTATCACATGTCTCAATGGTTTTTATTTAAAATTATACATTGTTTAGTACCATTGCTTCACATAACATTTGTATATTTGTGCTCCCTTTAGTAAAGATCAAATATTAACACATTTATTGAATATGAAAGAAAAGATACTAGTAACCGGGGGGACAGGTTATATCGGGTCGCACACCGTAGTTGAATTGCAAAATAGTGGCTATGAAGTAATCATTGTTGACAATCTGTCGAATTCAAGTGCTGATGTAGTAGATAATATTGAAAAAATTTCAGGAATACGTCCGGCTTTTGAAGAACTTGATTGTTTGGATTTCCAAGGTTTGGATAAACTTTTTGCCAAATATGCGGGGATAAAAGCTATTATTCATTTTGCAGCGAGTAAAGCTGTCGGAGAGTCTGTTCAAAAACCTCTACTTTATTATCGCAACAACCTGCTTTCGCTCATTAACCTTCTTGAGTTAATGCCTAAATATAATGTGGGAGGGATTGTTTTCTCTTCTTCATGTACGGTTTATGGTCAGCCGGATGAACTGCCTGTTACAGAAAAAGCTCCTATAAAGAAAGCAGAATCTCCTTATGGAAATACCAAACAGATCAATGAAGAGATTGTTTGTGATACGATTCATTCAGGATCTCCTATTTCTGCTATTTTATTACGTTATTTCAATCCTATTGGAGCGCATCCTACCGCATTGTTGGGAGAGTTGCCCAATGGAGTACCTCAAAACCTGATTCCTTTTCTTACTCAGACTGCCATTGGCATTCGTGAAAAGTTGAGTGTGTTTGGTGATGATTATAATACACCTGATGGTTCATGCATTCGCGATTTCATTAATGTTGTAGATTTAGCTAAAGCTCATGTGGTAGCTATTGATCGTATCTTGCAGCAGAAGCAGAAAGCAAAAGTGGAAACTTTCAATATTGGTACTGGTCGTGGATTATCTGTATTGGAACTAATTAATGCTTTTGAAAAATCTACCGGTGTGAAACTTAACTATCAGATTGTGGGAAGACGTGCCGGAGACATTGAGAAGGTGTGGGCTAATCCTGATTATGCAAATAATGAATTAGGTTGGAAAGCGGAAACTTCTATAGAAGATACCCTTCGTTCGGCATGGGCTTGGCAACTTAAATTGCGTGAAAGAGGTATTCAATAAAAAATTATGTTAACAATATTTAACCTGTGTGGTTGAAACAATATCATTTTTTGTTTTGTTTTTTACTTGCAAGCAGCCTGAACTGATTACCTGTATGCGAATATGTGTGACAGTTACTTATACTCTCAGTAGTATATACAGGTTGGATGCATAGTAGTTTTGTCGTGTTTTATTTTGTGTTTGTGTTGTGGCGGTACTGCGATGAGAATCGAAGTACCGTCTTTTTTTATTTATTCTGACATCTCTTTAAGCATTTTAAAATGCTCAATGACGCTCCGATAATTTTGATCGCTACAAGCATCAAAATGATTCCATAAATTACCTAAAACAGCAGCTCCACCAAATCCGAAATCTTTTATTTCCATCAGGTTATCCGGAGTGATACCTCCTAAGGCTATTACTTTGTTATCTATGATACCTTCGGATGCAGCTTTTCTTAATTCTTCGGCAGAGTAAGGAGAATTGTATCCCTCTTTTGAGATGCAATCATATATAGGACTGAGAAAAACGTAGTTGTATTGTGCTTTCTTAGTTTTAACCTCTTCTATAGAGTGGCACGAACAACTTATATGTCCGTGGTAATCATGAGGTTCTTCTGGATTGCGGTTGTTGATATGAATACCCATTAAATCGAATTCATTTTTTAAATAAAAATGTTCGTGAGTGACGATACGGTGATGGTATTTTTCCGGTATTAGAGTCAAAAGCCTTTCTGTATACATTGCTGGTAATTCGGGCTTACGGAGATGAAGAATATCCAAACCTTCTTCAAAGAGAGCGGTGATAATCTTGTCTTCCTCTACGAAGAAAGTAGGTGTTGTTACTACAATAAGTTTCATTTATCTTTTTAAAAAAATCGGTAAAAGTTGGGCAAAGTTACTTATTAACTATTTCTCTAAATAATTTTTATAGTGAAAAGATGTTAGTCTTTAGTGTTCTTAAGTCTATAACCCATAGTTTTCCAGCTAAAGATGTATCAAATTCTCCTACTATTTTTATTACTTCCATAGCTTCTACACATCCTATTATGCCGGGAGTGATTCCTATAACTGCTTTGGAAGGAGAAGCGATCTTTAGAATTGAATTTTCATCGGGATAAAGATCCCTATAGCTTTTAGTCGTTTGATAGTTGAATACAGAAACTTGTCCTTGAAAACCCGATATCGCACCATATACGTATGGCTTTCCTTATTCAATGCATGTGTCATCTATAAGGTAACGCGTAGCAAAATTGTCGCAAGCGTCTACTACGATGTCATATTGACTAATCAACCGGTGAGCATTCTCTTTCGTTAGTTTTTCAGGATAAGCATTTACGGTAATCTCACTGTTGAGTGCCTTCAGTCGTATAGAAGCGCAAAGAGCCTTTGATTTTCCTGTTTGAGCTTCCTCGTATAATATTTGTCGATGCAGATTAGAAATTGCTACAACGAGACAGATCCATTAATGTATCTCCACCCCAACGACAGCTCCAAATTGCTTTCTCAACTTCTTCTTCAATGTTAGATGAAGTGGCAGAGTTGCCTATGTTTGTGTTTATCTTTACTAAAAAGTTACGTCCTATAATCATTGGTTCTACTTCCGGATGGTTTATGTTGGCGGGGATAACAGCTCTGCCTGCAGCTACTTCGCTACATACAAATTCGGGAGTGATATGTGTATCTATTCCTTGTATTTCGCAAAGTGAATTTTCTCGTATGGCTACATATTCCATTTCAGGAGTTATAATACCTGCTTTTGCACTCGCAAGTTGAGTGATCCTTGTCCCTTTAGCGGCAATGTAAGGCGGCTGAATATGCTCAAATCGAAGATGGTTTAATGTTTGATCTTGTTGACGCATGATGCCGTATTTAGAAGTGATGTTAGCGAGTTGAACAAGTTTCTTGTTTTTGCGAATAAAAGTTTCGCGTATTCGAGGCAATCCTTTCTTAAGGTTGATCTCTATCTGAGGGTCTGTATAAGGTCCGCTTGTGTCATATACATATATATCTGGATTAGGGATTGTTACTTTTTCACCGTTTTTAATGTTAACAGTAGGCATTTGCCTGATTTTGCGCATATAAATTTTTAAATCAGGATAGATCTTCCCACGTATTTCTATCTTTTCCGAATTAGGGAAAGGAGTTCGGGTTATTTGCTTATTCATACTTGTCATGTTTTTATTTAAGATTTAAAAATGAGGTTAGGGGAGAGCTAGCTATAGCAGAGATATTTATATCTCCTAATCCTGCTTTAAAGGCTCTGCGACCTGCAATGGTTGCTTCTCGAAAAGCTAAAGCCATTTCTACGGGATTGTTTGCTATTGCAATAGCTGTATTGACCAATACTGCTGAAGCTCCCATTTCCATTGCCTCGGCGGCGTGACTGGGGGCACCAATGCCGGCATCAATAATTACCGGAATACTAGCTTGCTGAATGATAATTTCTAGAAAATCTTTGCTTCGTAAGCCTTTATTGGTTCCGATAGGTGCACCTAAAGGCATTACTGTTGCCGCACCTGCTTCTTCTAAATGTTTGCATAGCACAGGATCGGCTTGGCAATATGGGAGCACTATAAATCCTAGTTTGACTAGCTTTTCTGTAGCTTTTAGGGTTTCCATTGAGTCGGGTAACAGATGTCGAGGATCGGGATGGATTTCTAATTTTAGCCAGTTCGTGCCAAAAGCTTCACGTGCCATTTGTGCAGCAAAAATTGCTTCTTCGGCATTGCGTACTCCTGATGTATTGGGTAGTAATTGGATGTTAGGGTGGATGATATGCTGTAACATGTCATCTTCTTGATTATCCATATCTACACGTTTCATGGCTATTGTAACCATTTCAGTCCCTGAAGCATTTATTGCTTGCTCCATTAAAATGTTCGAATTGAACTTTCCTGTACCCAGAAAAAGGCGGGAATGAAACTCTCTTCCTGCAATAAGTAATTTTTCCATGTATTATGTATTTAATGAATGATTGTGCTCAGATATTAATTTGCTTGATTTTCAAGATTCTTCCTTTACGATAAGGCAAGAATCTTTTTTACCTCCTCTACAGGATTTTCTGCATGTAGAATAGCACCAGAGAGGGCTATACCATTTATTCCCGTGCTTAATATTGAGGGAATGTCTTCATATAGAATGCCTCCTATTGCTACAGTTGGCAATTGAATCTCTTTTTCCTCCATCTTTTCAATGATCAAGCGATAGCCTTCTATACCTAAGATGGGGCTTAAATTTTTCTTGGTTGAGGTGAATCGAAAGGGACCGATGCCTGCATAGTCTGCTCCGGCAACATAGAGTGATTGTACTTCTTCAAAAGTATTAGCGGTGCCTCCTATAATAAATTTTTCACCAAGCAGACTTCGTGCTTCTGTTATAGGCATATCTTGCTTGCCTAAATGTACTCCGTCTGCTTCGACTTCTTTAGCTAATTGTACATGATCATCAATAATTAATAGTGCCTCATGCTCTTTGCAAAGCGATTGTAATGGTAGGGCAACAGCTTTAATTTCTTCGGGAGTACTCTCTTTCATGCGAAGTTGTATCCATTTACATCCTCCTTCTAGAGCGATACAAGCCGATTCAAGATAGGAATATTTTTCCGTTTGATGGGTAATAAATTGTAGACTGACCATAATTTTATCCTCCGCAAGCTGCTTGAATTATTACTATGTCATCATTCTCTTTGAGTGAATGGCTAGCCCATTGGGAGCGGGAAATTAATTGATTATTGACTGCGATAGCTGATCCTACAGAAGGAATTTCGAGCTTTTCTGTTAATTGAGTGATGGTAGTTGAAGAGTGAATTTCAATCTCCTTGTTGTTAACTTGTACTTTCATCTTTTTAGTCTATTAAAAATTAAAAGGATGTAAATACAAAGAGGAGTTGCTTAACGATGATAAGCGAAGTTGGGAAGAACAACAATCCCTGCGTCAGTATTAACTGCATCAGGTTCATAGGGTATAATCTCAGCCTTCTTGGGGCACCCCTTTGTCTTTACTGTGAACAAAGTAAGAGAAAAAAAATCAGAAATAACAGTGAATCAGAGAGTTTCTGCAACTTTTTTATTTTTTCCTCTTTTTTTAGTTGTTTAAATGACCGACATTTATCGTTATTATATATTATCATTTTCTTTTAAAATAGGATGGGAGAAAACAAATTTGGCTCCATCTGTATACTCCTTGTCTATCCATATCTCTCCGCCCATGTGTTTCACTGTTAGTTTGCAAATGGCTAATCCTAGCCCTGTGCCTTGTACAAATTCATTTAGTTTTTCAAAACGATTGAATACCAATTCTTGCTTATCTTTAGGTATTCCACATCCGGTGTCAGTTACAGAAAATAGTATTCTGGAGTTTTCTTTGTCTATATTAAAAGCAAGAGTGATTTTCCCTCCATTAGGGGTAAATTTCAGAGCATTAGTAAGCAAGTTGACTATAACCTGTTGTAAGCGTAACGGATCGGTATAAAGTATGTATGAATTATCAGGAAATTCAGAATATAACTTTATATCGTTATTATTTCCTTGATTAACTAATGTGAGCATGCCTTCACAACATGAAGAGAGGTTACACCATTCATAATTGAATTGTAATTTACCTGACTCCAATCTTGATATATCAAGTATATCGCTGATTAATTGCAAGAGTAATTCTGAGTTTTTATGTACTATATTAACGTATTCTTCTTGTTCTGGAGTAGGGGTTATACTTTCAAGTAAGAGGCTTGAGAAACCTACGATAGCATTTAACGGTGTGCGTATTTCATGGCTCATATTTGAAACGAAAGCACTTTTTATTCTGCTAGCTTCTTCTGCATTTTCCTTGGCTTTACGAAGTTCTATTTCTGAATCTTCAAGCTTTCTTTTATCTTCGCTTAGAGAGTCTGCTAATATACTCAAACGATCTTTAAGTTTTTTCATCCGATAATAATAGTATAGCGAGACAATCAAGCCTATAACAAGAAGCACAAACAGTAAAAAAATCATCTCAACTTCCTTCTTGTAGGTTACTAAAAAGGAAGGAATGTTATTCACTATAGAAGCTTCCTTGGGTATTTTTTTGTTCTTTAAACCAAATTCGCGAAGTATTTGAGCGTCAAATTTATATTCATTTTTTAGTGATATAAGTTCGTGGGATCTTTTCAGTTTTAGGTCTAATACCTGGTATGCTTTTAATCCCAAATTTCTACCGACATCTTTATACATGGGAACATATCCACCGATAGCCCAATAGCCTATGCCGGTAGAGGTGAAGCTGAATACAGGTAAGCTTGAGTTGACATTTTTAAAGGCATAAACGGAGTTGTTTACGTATGATATTTCGAGGCTGTCTATCTTCCAGATGCCTAATAGCATTGCAGACTTTTTGGGTAGCTCATGTATCTTTTGAGTGGCAGCATCAAGATTAAGTTTCCTTCCGTCAATAAAAGTAGTTGTAAAATCGGGGTATTTTGATAGTTCTTTTTTTAAAAGTGCATAATGTGAAATGCCATTGTAGGTATTGTCGGTTAGTACTGCTAAATTTTTTATTTTAGGGAAAAAGGAATGTATTAGTTCAACATTTTTAGGAATATTGTATTCATAAGCTAGAGCTATTTTTACATTGAAATCTTTCATTTCATCAAACATATCTAGACTTTCGGGGTTAGGGGGTATTGCTACTTCCGATCCATTGTATATTTTGACGCCATAACGAGACGCCATTGCGCACATTATAGGTATTTTTTTGTATTTTTTTTCTTTTAAATTAAGATAAGTATTCCAGGCTTCTCCTCCTAAAAGAATGATCATTTTAACATGAGGGTGCTTTTTTAATATATTGTTCATCCTACGAGGCCATTTTACGGCTTCGTTTAAGCTCATGGCATTCATGTTTTCAACAACAACAGAGCTATTTCCTCCCAATTTGCTGTAGGTGTCTATGAAATTATTTATATTTTCAGAGGCATATCTTGTATCTGAATTGTACGAACTAATGAAGAGAATTTCGTTGGTGTGCAGTTTCTCTAAATTGCGGGGGTCATGAGCATTTACTATACATGAAATGGAAAGTAAAAATAATGACATTTCTAAGAACCTAATATACCGATTTATAACCGCCTGGAGTATCATATGATAGAAATTAGGTCACAAAGTTACTACTTTTTCTGAGAAAAATAAAAAACACAGATATTTCTAATTGAGATATCTGTGTTTGCATATATAACCTTTTGAGTTTCTTCTATTCTTTCCTATAGAGAAAGTTTTATTAGAAACGTTTGTCAACAACTGCCCAGTCGATGATGCTCCATAGGGCATTCACGTGGTCAGCGCGACGATTTTGATAATCCAAATAGTATGAATGTTCCCATACGTCAAAGCCTAATAGAGGTTTTAATCCGGCACGTAGAGGGTTGCTACCATTGGTTTCTTTAGTGATATGTAGTTTTCCAGCTTTGTCAACAGAAAGCCAAGCCCAGCCTGAACCGAATAGGCTTACAGAAGCAGCTGTAAATTCTTTTTTAAAGTTATCGAAACTTCCGAAATCTTTAACGATAGCTTCGGCTAGTTTGCCGGAAGGTTCTGATTGAGATGGTTTTCCTGCAAATTGAGAGAAATACAGAGTGTGATTCAGTACTTGTCCTGCATTGTTGAAGATAGCACCATCAGGAGCGGAAGCTACGATTTCTTCAACAGTTTTACCTTCGAATTCGCTTCCGGGAACAAGGTTATTTAAGTTATTTACATAAGCTTGTAAATGTTTTCCGTAATGGAACTCAATTGTTTGTTGGCTGATTACAGGTTCCAATGCATTTGTTGCATATGGCAGTTTTGGCATATTATAAGTCATAGTCATAAGTATTAAAGACGTTAATATTGTATTCATAAGCTCAATATATTTATGTTAATTGAAACTTTGGTTATATAACGCCATATCTAAAAGAAATGTTCGCAGGTCTCCAACTTTTCTTTTATCTTTGCCTCAATTAACATTTAATATTTGATGTCGACAAATTATATAGAGGAACTAAATGAAAGTCAGCGAGATGCTGTACTTTATAATGAAGGACCTTCTTTAGTTATTGCCGGTGCCGGCTCTGGTAAGACTCGTGTACTTACTTATAAAATTGCTTATTTGCTAGAGAATGGGTACCAACCATGGAATATATTGGCTCTCACTTTTACTAATAAAGCGGCCAGAGAGATGAAAGAACGTATTGCTCGCCAAGTAGGAGAGGGCAAGGCGCGTTATTTGTGGATGGGAACTTTCCATTCTGTCTTTTCACGTATTCTAAGAGCCGAAGCATCTAAGATAGGTTTTACTGCTCAGTTTACTATTTATGATACGGCGGATAGCAAAAGTTTGATTCGTTCCATTATAAAAGAGATGGGATTGGATGAAAAGGTTTATAAACCAGGGATGGTACAGAATCGCATCTCTAATGCTAAAAATCATTTAGTATCTCCTACAGGATATGCTGGCAATAAAGAGGCTTTTGAGAGTGATTCCGCTGCAAAAATACCCGCTGTGCGCGATATTTATCGACGCTATTGGGAACGCTGTCGTCAAGCGGGAGCAATGGATTTTGATGATTTACTTTTTTATACTTTTATCCTTTTTCATGAACATGCGGATGTATTATCTCATTATCGTGAACAGTTCCGTTATCTGTTGGTAGATGAATACCAAGATACTAATTATGCCCAGCATAATATTGTTTTGCAGTTAGCTGGTGAACATCAACATATTTGTGTGGTAGGTGATGATGCGCAAAGCATTTATTCTTTTCGAGGAGCAGATATTGATAACATTCTTCATTTTACCAAGGTATATAAAAATACTCAGATCTTCAAACTTGAACAAAATTATCGTTCTACACAAACGATTGTTTCTGCTGCTAATAGCTTAATAGAGAAAAATGAAAGACAAATTCGAAAAGAAGTGTTTTCTGAGAAAGAACGAGGTGAATCTATTGGGCTTTTTCAGGCATATTCTGATGTGGAAGAAGGGGATATTGTTATTAATAAAATAGCAGAACTTCGTCGCAACAAAGGATACGGGTATAATGATTTTGCAATACTTTATCGTACCAATGCCCAAAGCCGTATATTTGAAGAGGCTATGCGTAAACGGGGGATGCCTTATAAGATATATGGTGGACTATCTTTTTATCAACGAAAAGAGATAAAAGACGTAGTGGCATATTTCCGTTTGGTGGTGAACCCTGATGATGAAGAAGCTTTTAAAAGAATTATAAATTATCCGGCACGTGGCATTGGGAATACAACAGTCAGTAAAATTATAGCTGCTGCTACAGAACAAAATGTTAGTTTGTGGACAGTTATTTGTGATCCAATTGCTTATAACTTATCTATAAATAAAGGTACACACACTAAGTTGCAGGGATTTCGTGAGTTGATACAAGAATTTTCGTTGGATGATTCAAAGAAGAATGCTTATCAATTAGGTACGGATATTATTCGCCGTTCAGGCATATTGAACGATATACACGTTGATAATTCTCCTGAAAATCTTAGTCGTCAAGAAAATATAGAAGAACTTGCCAATGGTATGCAGGATTTTTGCTCATTGCGCATGGAAGAGGGTAATGAAGCTATTTCATTATCTGATTACCTATCGGATATTGCCTTGCTTACCGACCAAGATTCGGACAAGTCTGATGATGGGGAAAAAATAACTTTGATGACAATTCATTCCGCCAAAGGTTTGGAATTTTGCAATGTCTTTGTAGTTGGAATGGAAGAAAATCTTTTTCCTAGTAGCATGGTTGGTGATTCTCCTCGTGGCATGGAAGAAGAACGTCGTTTGTTTTATGTGGCTATCACTCGAGCCGAAGAACATTGTTTTTTGTCTTATGCTCGTACTCGTTTTCGCTATGGTAAGATGGAATTTGGTACTCCCAGTCGTTTTTTAAAAGATATTGATGCACGTTTTTTACAGCTGCCTCAAGAAGCTCTTGTTCAACATGGAGTGGATGAAAGAGCTACTCGATTTCGTAATGAGCAGAAAGAACGTGGAGGACATTTTTCTACGACGGATAAGGCATTTAGTGAACGTTCGGCTAAAAAAACAATTGTTCAGGGAGTCCGTACCTTGAAAAAGATAGATTCAACTCCTTCTACATTGTCTGGAGGAGGAGAGGGGGCTGCTTCTGTTAACAATTTGTCTGCTGGACAAAATATAGAACATGAACGCTTTGGTATAGGTGAAGTCTTGCGTGTTGAAGGCGAGGGAGAAAACGCTAAAGCTGTTATTCGTTTTCGTAATGCTGGAGATAAGCAACTGCTATTGCGCTTTGCCCGTTTTAAAATCTTAGAATAAATAGGGCTTATTTTGTGAAAATAATATTTTTTCTTTGGCTATTTTATAAATTATTTGAATCTTTGGTTTCACAAACTTAGGTGAATACAAAACAAATGAATAACGTAAAGAACGATTTAAAAAATATTGCATGGGAGTTTGCTCAGATTATTCCTGAGTATAATGGTGACCGAGTGCGCAAAGATGCTTGTGGTGCATGGATTGTATATGATGATTTTAACAATAAAGATAGTATTTTTGGATGGGAAATAGATCATATTTATCCTATATCAAGATTGCAACAGCTTAATGTTCCTGCGGACTTATGGGATCATCCGTTGAATTTAAGAGCGTTGCATTGGAAGAATAAGTTCAGTAAAGGAAATTCTTATCCGCGCTATACATCCATGGTTATTGAGGAAGGAGCAACTAATATGGAGCAACGAATAGTCTTTTGGATTTCGGAACCTCTTCAATATGAACTTCGAAAACTTTTTGGATTATCAGAATAATAATATAAGTTTATGAATATAGCAATAGTAGGTACCGGTTATGTCGGTTTGGTTTCGGGAGCTTGTTTCTCTGAAATGGGCATTAATGTAACATGTGTAGATATTGATAAAAATAAAATAAGTAAATTGCTTAACGGAGTGATGCCTATCTACGAGCCCGGGCTTGATGATCTTGTTGACAGGAATGTTAAAGCAGGGCGTTTGCATTTTACCACGGATCTTACTGCTTGCTTGGATGAAGTAGAGGTCGTTTTTAGTGCCGTTGGAACTCCTCCTGATGAAGATGGAAGTGCTGACCTTAAATATGTATTAGAAGTGGCTCGTACCGTAGGCCGCCACATCAAAAAACATATTGTGTTAGTGACTAAAAGTACTGTTCCTGTAGGTACTTCTAATAAGGTGAGGGCTGCTATTCAGGAAGAACTCGATAAACGCGGGGTGAACATCAAATTTGATGTAGCTTCTAATCCTGAGTTTTTGAAAGAAGGTGCGGCTATAAAAGATTTTATGGCACCTGATAGAGTTGTGGTTGGTGTAGAGAGCGAAACCGCTCGTAAATTAATGGAAAAGCTTTATCGACCTTTTACTTTGAACGGATATCCTATTCTTATTATGGATGTGCCTTCTGCAGAGATGACTAAATATGCGGCTAATGCCATGCTGGCTACTCGAATAAGTTTTATGAATGACATAGCCAATCTTTGTGAATTGGTTGGTGCTAATGTGGATCATGTTCGCAAAGGAATGGGATCTGACTCTCGTATCGGAAGTCGTTTTCTCTATGCAGGCTGTGGTTACGGTGGGTCTTGTTTTCCTAAAGATGTGAAAGCTTTGGCACATACAGGTGTTGAGTATGGTTATCATATGCGTGTTATTGAAGCGGTTGAAGAAGTTAATGAAAAGCAAAAAAGTATTGTATTTGATAAACTATATAATGCTTTTAACGGGGAATTAAAGGGCAAAATTATAGCACTTTGGGGGCTGTCTTTCAAGCCTGAAACCGATGATATGCGTGAAGCCCCTTCACTAGTAGTTATTGATAAGCTTTTGAGGGCTGGAGCTATTGTGAGAGTTTATGATCCTATTGCGATGGATGAATCAAGACGGCGTATAGGCGATGTGGTGATTTATTGCAAAGACATGTATGATGCTGTAATTGATGCTGATGCTATCGCTCTTTTGACAGAGTGGAAACAATTCCGTATGCCTAGTTGGGGCATCATATATAAAGCAATGAAGAATTATGTCGTGGTGGATGGACGCAATATTTATGATGGTAACGAATTAAAAGAACTTGGATTTACTTATTCTAGAATAGGTCAGAAATAGGAAATATATAAAACTGTATGAAAAGAATATTGGTAACAGGTGGGGCCGGATTTATTGGTTCGCATTTGTGTGAGAAACTACTTGATGGCGGAAATGATGTTATTTGTGTGGACAATTATTTCACAGGAAGTAAAGATAATATCCGTCATTTATTGGGTAATCACAATTTTGAATTGGTTAGACATGACATAACTGCTCCTTATTATGCTGAGGTTGACGAAATATATAATCTCGCTTGTCCTGCATCTCCACCTTACTATCAATACAATCCTATAAAGACGATGAAAACCTCCATTTATGGAGCCATGAATACGTTAGGTTTGGCTAAACGTGTAAAAGCTAAAATTCTTCAAGCGTCTACTAGCGAAGTATATGGAGATCCTGCTGTTCATCCCCAAGTTGAGTCTTATTGGGGTAATGTGAATCCAATTGGAATACGTTCATGTTATGACGAAGGTAAGCGGGCTGCTGAAACACTCTTTATGGATTACTATCGTCAAAACGATGTACGCATAAAAATTATTCGTATTTTTAATACGTACGGTCCTCGAATGAATCCGAATGATGGACGAGTTGTTTCTAATTTTATTGTTCAGGCGCTGAAAGGAGAAGATATTACGATTTATGGTACAGGCATGCAAACTCGAAGTTTTCAATATATTGATGATCTTATTGAGGGGATGTTGCGTATGATGGCTACAGGTGATGACTTTATAGGTCCTGTTAATATTGGTAACCCTGGAGAGTTTACGATGTTGGAATTAGCTCAAAAGATTATAGAATTGACTCATTCGCGTTCTAAAATCGTGTTTTTACCTTTACCTGGGGATGATCCAAAGCAAAGACAACCGAATATCACTTTGGCTACTGAAAGGCTCGGAGGTTGGCAGCCTATTGTTAACTTGGAAGAAGGGTTAAATAGGACAATTGAATATTTTAAAATGCTGTGATAGAATCTTATTTTGTGGTTTAGTTATATAATAAAAGCTGCCTCATATTTTTATAATTGAGGCAGCTTTTATTATGTTTGGCAATTAGCGTAATGTTATTGCAATTTTATGCTTATGCTATTCCGTGAGCTTCTACGCTAGATTCAATTTTCTTAATTAACCCCTGTAGTACAGCTCCAGGTCCACATTCGGTGAAATCTGTAGCACCATCGGCAACCATGTTCTTTACGGTTTGAGTCCAGCGTACAGATGCGGTAAGTTGTGCTACCAGATTTTTTTTGATTTCAGTAGGATCGGTATGAGGAAGAGCATCTACATTTTGGTATACAGGGCATTTAGGAGTATGAATTTCTGTTGCTGTGATAGCAGCCTCAAGTTCTACTTTAGCAGGATTCATCAATGGAGAGTGGAAAGCACCACCTACTTTTAATGGAAGTGCACGTTTTGCACCTGCGGCTTTCATTAATTCACAAGCCTTTTCGATACCCGCCATAGAACCGGATATTACAATTTGTCCTGGGCAATTATAATTAGCCGGAACGCAAACTTCATCTTTAATGGAAGTACAAATTTCTTCTACCTTTTCGTCTGATAGGGCAATGATAGCAGCCATTGTAGAAGGAGTTGCCTCACAAGCTTTTTGCATAGCCATAGCACGCGCATATACTAATTTCAATCCATCTTCGAAAGAAAGTGCTCCGGCGGCTACTAAAGCAGAAAATTCACCAAGAGAGTGTCCGGCAGTCATTTCAGGTTTAAAGTCATCACCCATGCACAAAGCAGAAATAACTGAATGTAGAAATACGGCTGGTTGTGTAACCTTTGTTTGACGTAAATCTTCATCTGTTCCGCTAAACATGATATCTGTAATGCGATATCCAAGAATATCGTTTGCTTTTTCAAATAGCTCTTTGGCTAAAGCTGAATTTTCGTACAAATCCTTACCCATTCCAACGAATTGAGCACCCTGACCGGGAAATACAAATGCTTTCATATCTTCTTGAATTTTAAATGTTTTATAAAATACGGGTGCAAAGGTAAGGAATTTAATAATATGAAGTTTGCCTTGATAAGAAGAATATGCATTCTTCATTTTTCATTTACAAAAAATAGAACTTTGTGATTCTATATAATTACAATAAGTAATAGTCTGCCTCTTGTTCTTATATTCGACTAAAATACTTGATAACCAATAGTTAAGTAGTTATCGTAATAATAACAATTACTTATTTATAAATAATGGTAAAGTACATATTGTATAAAATATGATAATAACATATATCGATATTGTAGTATATAAGATATCTATCTATCTGAAAAAGAATGTTTTATATCATATAAAAATAATCATTTATATACTTGGTTTTATAAAAATACTATCTATATTTGTGGCACTTAAAAGAATTATTATGCAAAACATGCAAGATGAAACTCCACTGGCTAATAACCATATATCGGTAGATTGTGTGGTAATTGGTTTTGATAAAGAACGACTTAGAGTATTGTTGGTGAAACGCACGGGCGAGGAAGCGGGAGATATTTATAATGATATGAAACTTCCGGGAAGTTTAATTTATGAGGATGAAGATTTAGATGAAGCTGCGCAGCGTGTGTTGTTTGAACTTACCGGAATAAAGAGCGTTAACTTGTTACAATTTAAAGCATTTGGGTCAAAAAATAGAACCAGTAATCCTAAAGATGTGCGTTGGTTAGAGCGTGCTACTAAATTGAAAGTAGAGCGCATTGTTACAGTTGCTTATATGGCTATGGTGAAAATTGATCGGGCCTTGAGTAAATCTCTCGAAGATTATCAAGCTTGTTGGATTGCTTTGGAAGATGTTAAGACACTTGCATTTGATCATAATTTAATAATAAAGGAGGCATTGGTTTATATTCGCCAGTTTGTTGAATTCAATCCATCCATTCTCTTTGATTTATTACCTCGAAAATTTACCGCTGCTCAATTGCGAATCCTTTATGAATTAGTCTATGATAAAGCTATGGATGTTCGTAACTTTCATAAAAAGATAGCCATGATGGAATACATTATCCCATTGGAAGAGAGACAGAAAGGAGTAGCTCATCGTGCGGCACGTTATTATAAGTTTGACAAGAAGGCTTATAATAAGATACGTCGATAAATTATTTGTAGATATTTATATTAAAATACGCTGAACACTAAAAATTTCAAATTATGTTTTTATTAGGATATGACATTGGTAGCTCTTCTGTGAAAGCAAGCTTGGTTAATGCGGAGACAGGTAAATGTGTATCTTCGGCTTTTTTTCCGAAGACAGAGGCAAATATTATTGCTGTGGCTCCTGGATGGGCTGAACAGAATCCGGAAAGCTGGTGGGAAAACTTAAAACTGGCTACGCAAGCTGTCTTGAATGAGTCAGGAGTCAGTGCGCCTGAAATTAAGGCTATCGGTATTTCTTATCAAATGCATGGATTGGTTTGTGTTGATAAAGATCAACATGTATTACGGGCTTCTATAATTTGGTGTGATTCTAGAGCCGTGCCTTATGGTGATAAAGCATTTAATACTTTAGGTGAAAAGCAATGCTTGTCACATTTATTAAATTCTCCGGGGAATTTTACGGCATCTAAACTGGCGTGGATAAAAGAGAATGAACCTGATCTCTATGGACGCATCTATAAGATTATGTTGCCAGGAGATTATATTGCTATGAAGTTAAGCGGTGAAATTTGCACTACGGTTTCAGGTCTTTCGGAAGGAATGTTTTGGGATTTCCAAAAAAATGCTTTAGCAGACTTCTTAATGGATTATTACGGCTTTGATTCTTCATTGATAGCTGATATAAAGCCTACGTTCTCGGAGCAAGGGCAAGTAAATGCTGTAGCTGCTAAGGAGTTAGGATTAAAAGAGGGGACTCCTATTACATATCGTGCAGGTGATCAACCTAACAATGCGCTATCTCTAAATGTATTTAACCCGGGTGAGATAGCTTCTACCGCAGGAACATCAGGTGTTGTTTATGGAGTGAATGGTAAGGTTAATTATGACCCGCAATCACGCGTAAATACTTTTGCGCATGTAAATCATAGCGAGGAACAAACACGTTTGGGAGTGTTGCTATGTATTAATGGAACGGGTATTTTGAACTCTTGGGTGAAACGAAATATTGCTCCGGAAGGACTCTCATATAACGAAATGAATGTTCTTGCTTCTAAAGCTCCTATCGGCAGTGCAGGCGTTAGTATCTTACCTTTTGGTAATGGGGCTGAACGTATGCTGAACAATAAAGAAATAGGTTGTAGTATTCGAGGAATCAACTTTAATACACATGGTAAGCATCATATTATTCGTGCTGCTCAGGAGGGAATTGTGTTCTCCTTTAAGTATGGTATTGATATTATGGAGCAAATGGGTATTCCTGTTAAGAAAATACATGCGGGTCATGCTAACATGTTTTTAAGCTCTATTTTTCGTGATACGTTGGCTAGTGTGTCCGGAGCGGTTATTGAACTTTATGATACTGATGGTTCTGTAGGAGCTGCAAAAGGTGCTGGAATAGGTGTCGGAATATATAAAGATAATAATGAAGCTTTTGCAACATTAGAGAAACTTGATGTGATAGAGCCTAATGTTGCTAAGCATCAAGAATATGCGGATGCATATGCTCGTTGGAAACATCGTTTAGAAAAGTCTATGAGCAAATAGGCCGTATCTGACAAATAAAAATAAAATTTCATATAAAGTTAAGAATCCGGTTTTGTTAAATAAGCAAAGCCACAAAACAAAAATTATTATGGCAACAAAAGAATTTTTTCCTGGAATAGGAAAGATTAAATTTGAAGGAAAAGAAAGTAAAAACCCAATGGCATTTCGTTATTACGATGCAGAAAAAGTAATCAATGGCAAAACAATGAAAGATTGGTTGCGCTTTTCTATGGCTTGGTGGCACACTTTATGCGCTGAAGGTGGCGATCCATTTGGTGGTGGTACAAAAGTATTCCCATGGAATACAAACGCTGATAAATTGCAAGCAGCTAAAGATAAAATGGATGCCGGATTTGAATTTATGCAAAAAATAGGTATCGGTTTTTATTGTTTCCATGATATTGACTTGGTAAACGAAGCAGATTCTATAGAAGAATATGAAGCTAACTTGAAAGCTATCGTTGCTTATGCTAAGCAAAAGCAAGAAGAGACCGGCATCAAATTGCTTTGGGGTACCGCTAATGTATTTAGTCATGCTCGCTATATGAATGGTGCAGCGACCAATCCTGATTTCGACGTTGTGGCTCGTGCTGCTGTACAAATAAAGAATGCAATAGATGCTACAATTGAATTAGGTGGATCTAATTATGTATTCTGGGGTGGTCGTGAAGGTTATATGACATTACTTAACACCGATCAGAAACGTGAAAAAGAACACTTGGCAAGAATGCTGACTATTGCTCGGGATTATGCTCGTGCAAAAGGTTTTAAAGGTACTTTTCTTATAGAACCTAAACCGATGGAACCTACAAAGCATCAGTATGATGTAGACACTGAGACAGTTATCGGATTTTTGAAAGCGCATGGTTTGGAGAACGATTTTAAAATAAACATTGAAGTTAATCATGCTACTTTGGCAGGACACACCTTTGAACATGAACTTGCTGTTGCTGTAGATAATGGTATGTTAGGTTCTATTGATGCTAACCGTGGTGATTATCAGAATGGATGGGATACCGACCAATTTCCTATTGATCAATTTGAATTGATTCAGGCAATGATACAAATCATTCGTAACGGTGGTTTAGGTACTGGTGGAACAAATTTCGATGCAAAAAATCGTCGTAATTCTACTGACCTTGACGATATTTTTATTGCACATATCGCTGGTATGGATGTTATGGCACGTGCATTGGAAAATGCTTTTGCGTTATTAGAGGAATCTCCATACAAGAAGATGCTTGCAGATCGTTATGCTTCGTTTGATGCAGGTAAAGGTAAAGAATTCGAAGTAGGTAAGCTTACTTTGGAAGATGTTGTAGCTTACGCTAAGGAAAATGGAGAACCTAAACAAACCAGTGGCAAGCAAGAATTGTATGAAGCAATTCTGAACATGTATTGTTAATTTAATCTATACTATGAATTATACAAACAACGGTAGTAAACTCTACCTTTACTCTATCACAACAGTAGCCATCCTCGGAGGGCTACTGTTTGGATATGATACGGCGGTGATCTCCGGCGCTGAGAAGGGGCTCGAAGCTTTTTTTCTCACAGCGACTGACTTTCAGTATGACAAGGTTATGCATGGCATAACTTCTTCTAGTGCTTTGATTGGCTGCGTTATAGGTGGAGCCATGTCTGGAGTGTTTGCTTCTCGCTTGGGACGTCGTAATTCACTAAGGTTGGCTGCTATTTTATTCTTTCTTTCCGCATTAGGATCATATTCTCCTGAGTTTCTTTTCTTTAACTATGGCAAACCTAATATGGAGCTACTAATAGCTTTTAATCTTTATCGTGTATTAGGCGGATTAGGAGTTGGATTGGCTTCTGCAATTTGTCCTATGTATATAGCAGAAATTGCTCCTTCTAATATTCGGGGAACTTTGGTCTCATGTAACCAATTTGCTATTATCTTTGGTATGTTGGTGGTTTATTTTGTGAATTTCCTCATTCTAGGGGGGCACGAAAACCCGATCTTGGATAAAGATAGTGTAACAGGTATCCTTACTGTAAATTCAGCTTCGGATATGTGGTCTGTTAATCAAGGGTGGAGATATATGTTTGCCTCTGAAGCATTTCCCGCCGGATTATTTGGACTGTTACTGTTTTTTGTTCCTAAAAGTCCCCGTTATTTGGTGATGCAGCAACAAGAAAGTAGAGCATTTTCTATATTAGAGAAAGTTAATGGTACACTAAAGGCAAAAAACATTCTTTCGGAAATAAAGGAAACTGCACATCAAAGAACTGAAAAATTACTCACTTATGGTGTGACAGTTATTGTAATAGGTATATTATTGTCTGTCTTCCAACAGGCTATAGGTATTAATGCAGTTCTGTATTACGCTCCTCGCATATTTGAAAATGCAGGTGCCGAAGGAGGAGGGATGATGCAGACAGTAATCATGGGTATAGTCAATATCTTGTTTACCTTGGTAGCAATCTTCACTGTAGACAAGTTTGGTCGTAAGCCTTTGCTGATTATCGGATCTGTAGGTATGGCAATCGGTGCATTTGCTGTAGCATTATGTGACGGAATGGGAATAAAGGGTATATTGCCTGTGTTCTCTGTTATTGTATATGCAGCATTCTTTATGATGTCATGGGGACCTATCTGTTGGGTTTTGATTGCTGAAATTTTCCCTAACACCATTCGTGGTAAAGCTGTTGCGATAGCTGTTGCTTTCCAATGGATCTTTAACTATATCGTTTCCTCAACTTTCCCAGCACTTTATGACTTTAGTCCAATGTTTTCATACGGGCTATATAGTGCAATCTGTCTTTTAGCTGCTATCTTCGTATGGAGATGGGTGCCGGAGACAAAGGGTAAAACCTTAGAGGATATGAGTAAACTTTGGAAGAAATAGAAAAATAAATAATTCTCTCCAATTAGAAATCCCTTTTGTTTTAAGGATGTATCTTCGAGATAGCCTTAAAAAAAAGGGATTTTTGTTTATTACAATCTGACTATTAGTCAATTGTTTACGGTCTTTCACTATACTCAAATTACTTTTTTAAAGTAAAATTAGCGTTTCATAAGAATACAATTTCAGTTTTGATTGTTATGAAGGTATAACTTTTTAATATCTATAATAGATATAGTCTATGGGTTGATAGATTTAATGAATTGCTATTTTTTTGGTGTTGAGGAACCAATAGTCTAGCTTTGTCATCAGAAAGATAATTAATAACTTTTAAATATAAGAATAATGAGATCATTAGTTGGAAAACAAGCACCTAAATTTAGTGCAGCTGCAGTAGTTGATGGAAATAAGATAGTAGAAAACTTCTCTTTGGAGCAGTATAAAGGAGATAAATATGTTGTGTTCTTCTTTTACCCAATGGATTTTACTTTTGTTTGTCCTACAGAACTTCATGCTTTTCAAGAAAAATTAGCTGAATTTGAAAAAAGAAATGTAGCGGTAGTAGGATGTTCTGTAGACTCTGAACATTCACATTTCGCTTGGTTACAGACTCCTAAGAAAGATGGAGGTATTCAGGGAGTTACTTATCCGGTAGTTGCTGATTTCTCTAAATCTATTTCAGAAAGCTTTGGAGTATTGGCTGGTGCTTATGCTCCTGATGAAAATGGAAATTGGGTTTGCGATGGTGCTCCGGTTGCTTATCGTGGTCTATTCCTGATTGATAAAGAAGGAGTTGTACGTCACTCTGTCATTAACGATCTTCCGTTGGGACGTAGCGTTGATGAAGCTCTACGTATGGTTGATGCTTTGCAACATTTTGAAGAATACGGTGAAGTTTGTCCTGCAAACTGGGCCAAAGGGAAAGATGCCTTAAAGGCTACAGAAGACGGCGTTGCTGATTATTTAAGCAAGCACTAATATTCTGTTAGGTATATCTCTTTTCATAAATAGAGATACACCGAAATATATATAGTGTTTCAGTACAAGCAAAGAATGTGTTCCTCTATTTCTAGAATAGAATCGTCACATTCTTTGCTTTTTTGTTTCAGTTTAGATTAAAAAAGTGTTTTTTTGATAATTATTGAATAAAAAAGTCCTTTTATAGTATATTATTCAAAATAAATCCCTTTCTTTGTAGCGTAAACAATAGATCGTTTCATTTCGTTCTTTTTTCTTCTTCCTAGTAGAATCCAAGATCTATCTTAAACTTCCGTTGTTTCCTAATTTATTTATCAATTTTTTTATTTTTATTTTTATGAACATTTACATTGGAAACCTAAGCTATCGTGTTAGGGAATCAGATTTGAGACAAGTTATGGAAGAATACGGAACAGTTGATTCTGTAAAATTGATCGTTGACCGTGATACAAAAAAGTCTAAAGGATTTGCGTTTGTAGAGATGCCTGATGATGGCGAAGCTAATCAGGTTATCAAAGAACTGAACGGTGCTGAATACGAAGGCCGTCAGATGGTAGTTAAAGAGGCTTTACCTCGCAAGTAATCCTTTTTTTAGGATATTAAAATAAAAGGAGAGTACTATTTGTATTCTCCTTTTTTCATGCTCTTACTTTTCGTTTGCCGATGCTTGCAAATGCTTTTCACAATCACTGCAAATTCCTTTAAGCACATAGTTAATGCTTTGGAGCGTAAAGCCTTCGGGCAAAGTTACTACGGGTATGGGAATATCTCTTAAGCAAAAAGTTTTATGGCATTTAACGCAATAAAAGTGAGAGTGAAGATCATCGACTGAACAGTCACATTCATTCGCACACAATGAATATTTTAAAGAGCCTGATCCATCGTCTATACAATGAATCAGGTGATGATTGAGAAATAATGTCAATGTACGGAATAGGGTAGATTTATCTACTGTATCTAATAGGTTTTCCAGATCAGTTAAGCTAAATGCGCGTTCAAACTTCATAATGCCTTTTAAGGTTAATATGCGTATGGCAGTAGGTTTTATATCTCTTCTTTTCAATCGTTCCAGATAAATATCCATATCCTTATTTTCTAAAATTATTTTTTCTAATAACTCATTTAAAATGCATCCGTTGAATTCTAACCGCATTAAGTATAGCAAGTAATGCTACTCCTACATCTGCAAAAACCGCTTCCCACAATGTAGCCAGTCCACCCACGCCTAGTGCTAATATCAATATTTTTATCCCAAAGGCAAGAGTTATATTCTGCTTTATGATAGTCTGAGTTGCTCTTCCTATGAGTATGGCTGTTGGCACCTTTGATGGTTGATCTGTTTGAATCACTACATCAGCCGTTTCAATAGCAACATCACTACCTAAACCTCCCATGGCAATACCTACATCACTTAAAGCAAGCACCGGTGCATCATTCATACCATCACCCACAAAAGCTATTTTATTGTCTCCTTTAGATTTTAACTCTTCCATGTATCTGACTTTTTCTTCAGGAAGCAAATCACCGATAGCCGTAGGTATATTATAATTTGCGGCTAATCTATTAACAATAACCTGCTTATCTCCTGATAAGATCACGGTATTATGAATATTTAGTATTTTCAACTTTTCAATCGTATCGCGAACATCCTCTTTGGGACTGTCAGCTAAAGTTAGATGACCTACATAAGAGCCTGCTATCGAGCAAACCACAATCGTATCTGTGACCTGTTTTAAGGCAGATGGATAAAGGACTTTTTCTTTATCCAACAATTTTACGTTACCTACTAATACTTCTTGTGAATTTATTTTCGTTTTCAAGCCATATCCTGCTAGTTCTTTGGTGTTACTCACTTTTTCATAAGCGATTCCTTTCTCTTTGGCTTTTTTCTCTATGGCTTGGGCAATAGGGTGATTGCTTTGAGCTTCTGCGGATGCAATGACAGTAAGCAATCTTTCTTCCGTGATATTCTCTGTACAAACAATATCTTGCACCTCGAAAACTCCTTTGGTTAGCGTTCCTGTTTTATCAAATACAATCATATTTAAGCGGGATATGGCGTCGAGATAATTACTTCCTTTAAATAATATGCCATGTCTGGAAGCTGCTCCGATGCCGCCAAAATAACCAAGTGGTACACTGATTACTAAAGCGCAAGGGCAGGAGACAACCAAAAAGACGAGTCCGCGATATAACCAATCATTGAAATCATAGGCAAATGAAGGGTTAATCTGTGTATATAGTGCAGGAAGTAGAACAATAAGCAATGCTAAACCAGTCACTACCGGAGTATATATGCGTGCAAACTTACGTATAAAAAGTTCGGCAGGAGCTTTGTTTTTAGCTGCATGCTGCACTAATTCCAACATTTTCGACAAGCTACTTTGATCGTAAGGTTTGTTCACCCTTATCCTTATTACTTTTTCCGTTGCAATCATGCCGGCTAATACTTCTTCACCTGAATAAATAGTGCGGGGTACACTTTCTCCGGTCAATGCCGAAGTATTAAAAGCAGCACTCTTGTCGTCTAACAAATTACCGTCAAATGGTACACGTTCGCCTACTCTTACTTCTAAAGTATCTCCGACTTTTATTTGAGACACACAGACTGTATCTACGATCTCACTTGTAACGAGTCTAGCTGTTTTGGGGCGTACATCTAACAAAGCTGTAATGCTTCTTCTTGCTTTCCCTACTGCTTTATCTTGAAAAATTTCTCCAACAGCATAAAATAACATAACTGCCACTCCTTCGGGGTATTCACCTATATAAAATGCTCCTAAAGTAGCCAAACTCATTAGCGTGAATTCGTTGAATAAGTCTTTTTTACTAATACCTTCTATGGCCTCCTTCAATACGGGAAGCCCAACAGGAAGATAGGCTAGTAGATACCACACTATGCGTACTCTTTCATTGTGAAAGAAAAGAAAATCAGTTTGTGCGGCAATAATTCCTATTAGTAATAATAGAGAAGATAACAATATCGGTAAATAGATTTTTATACCTGATGGTTCTAGCGTTTCATTGCAAACATCCGGTTCTGAGTGACAACAACTACAATTTGACATAGCACATATTTTTTAGTTCGTGCTACAAAAGTATAGTTAATGGGATGCAACTAGGTTGCAAAAATAGGATCTATCTTGTTTTGAATAAATACATCTGATTTATTAAATCTGATATTAAACCTCTTTCAACTCATAATTTAATCTCTCCACAAATAGTCCGATATGATATCCGTCCATTAATGAATGATTAACAGTAATAGATACGGGAAGTAGTATCTGTTTTTCAACAGAGAAATATTTACCAACAGAAATTTTGGGTACGCAATCGTTTATTCCAAAACTACCATCTATAACATGTTTCATTTTAGTAATGAGTTTAATTCGTCCAATGATTTCAAATTTAAGATTCTTTGATGAGATGATAGTTCTATGGCTATTGTTTCATGCTGCCATACAGTATGAAAAGGGATGTAAGCAGCATATCCACCAATATTAAGAACTGCTTGTATGTCTGATTTTAAAGAATTTTATGGTTTTTGTGTATGTTAAGATAATCGCAAATATAGAAAATTATCTGCATTCAATTTAAAGGCTAGAGTGCATTTCTCTGTTTTTTCCTTAATTTTGTTGCTTCAAAAAACTTTGGAAAGAATGAAATCTACAGAGATATTATCTCCCATTATGTTTGCGGGCACCGGCAGTGACGTAGGTAAAAGCATTATTGCTGCTGCTTTCTGTCGCATTTTTCATCAGGATGGCTATCATCCGGCACCATTCAAAGCACAGAATATGGCTTTGAATTCGTATGCTACTCCGGAGGGCTTGGAGATAGGAAGAGCGCAAGCGGTACAAGCTGAAGCCGCGGGTGTTAAATGTTCTACGGATATGAATCCTCTGTTGCTAAAACCATCATCTGATCATACTTCTCAAGTAGTGCTGCATGGTAAACCGATTGGTAATCAACATGCGTATGATTATTTTAGAAAAGAAGGACGAGAAGAGCTTCGCAGAGAGGTTTGCCAAGCTTTCGATCGACTGAGTAGGGTATATAACCCGATTGTCATGGAGGGTGCCGGAAGCATTTCAGAGATAAACTTGCGTGACAGTGATTTAGTCAATATGCCTATGGCGCAGCATGCCGGAGCAAATGTGATATTGGTTGCAGACATTGACCGTGGTGGAGTTTTTGCCAGTGTCTATGGCTCTATCATGCTACAGCGTGAGGAAGACAGAAGACGTATCAAAGGTATTCTTATTAATAAATTCCGGGGAGATATCCGTTTGTTTGAACCGGGAATAAAAATGCTTGAAGACTTATGTGATATTCCTGTAGTAGGGGTGATACCGTATTATAAAGACATTCATATAGAAGAAGAAGACTCAGTGGTGTTGCATACAAAAAATATGCAGGCTGAAAAAGGTAAGGTGAATGTGGCTGTGGTGCTTTTGCGTCATTTGTCTAATTTCACGGATTTCAATGTCTTGGAGAGAGAGCCTCGGGTTCATCTGTTTTATACAAACAATACGGATGAAATCATGAAAGCCAATATTATTTTACTTCCGGGCAGTAAAAGTACGTTAGATGATTTGTACGAGTTACGTCGCAATGGAGTGGCTCAGGCTATTATTAGGGCGCATCGTGAAGGGGCCACAGTGATGGGTATTTGTGGCGGATTTCAGATGATGGGACAGGAAATTTGTGATCCTGAACATGTGGAGGGAGATATAGAACGACTTCCTGGTCTTGGATTGTTGCCTGTATCCACAACAATGCAAGGTGATAAGGTGACAAAGCAAGTAGAGTTTACTTTTAGAAATGATGTGACTGTTTGCAAGGGTTATGAGATTCACATGGGCGCTACCTCTGTGTTGGAAAAAGAAAAAATCTCTCCACTTAACACTCTTTCAGATGGACGATCAGATGGTTATTTTGTAGACTCTACGTGTATGGGGACATATATTCACGGGATATTGGATAATGCCGCTTTTATTGATTTCTTATTAGAACCTTTTGCTTCTAAAATGAAGGAAACAGCTTTTGATTACCAAACTTTCAAAGAAGAACAATATGACAAGCTCGCTGAACATGTGCGTAAACATGTAAATATACCACTTATTTACCAAATAATGAGGAATAATGATTAACGGACATGGCGATGATTCATATACTTACCAACGAAAGATGGTTAGTAATTTTAGTTCTAATGCTTATTCAGGATTGGATCTGTCGGGGCTAAAAAGCTATCTGGTAGAACGTATGGAGGTTATTTCTCTTTATCCTGAACCGGAAGCTTACTCTTTAGAAAAACATTTGGCTGAGAAGCTAAACTTACAAACCGGTGAGGTTTGTGTCACGAATGGCGCCACAGAAGCCATTTATCTCATAGCGCAAGCTTTTAAAGGTTCTGTTTCAGGTATTTGTATGCCTACTTTTAGTGAGTATGCAGATGCATGTTGTATTCATGGACACCGTACTTGCTCTTTATATGATCTCAAAGAGTGGAACAAGGATATTCAGTTGATATGGTTATGTAATCCAAATAATCCTACGGGAGAAGTGCGAAATAAGGAAATATTATCCGAACTGATCTACCGACATCCCAATACCTATTTTATTATTGATCAGGCTTATGAAGATTTTACTTTAGAACCTTTATTTACCGCTGCTGAAGCTATTTCATTTTCTAATGTTGTGTTGCTCCATTCTATGACTAAACGTTTCTCTATTCCCGGTTTAAGATTAGGATATATAACGGCACCGGAAAATCTACTGACTCATATTCGGACACAGCGCATGCCTTGGTCGGTCAATGCTTTAGCCATTGAAGCAGGAATGTATTTTTTGAAACATAGTGATGACTACCCGATAGATCTTTCCGCTTATCTTCAAGAAACAGCCCGATTATCATCGGCACTCAGCTCTTTGGGTTATCTTGAAGTATGGCCTACAGATACCCACTATATGCTCGTTCGCCTGCGTATGGGGAAGGCTTCCGCACTGAAAGATTATTTAGCCAATGAGCATGGCATGCTTATTCGGGATGCGTCTAATTTTGAAGGATTAGATGAGGGCTTTTTTCGTATTGCCGTACAAACACCCGCAGAAAATGATGCTTTGGTTGATGCTATTTCCCAATGGATTGAAAACGGATAGTAAAGTTTTTTATTTTCATTTTATTCATAGATGAAATAAATTTCTAACTTTGTGTCAAACTAGCATAATACTATGGAACAATCTGTACTATATACTTTTATTTATCTTTCTTGGGGAAGTCTTTTTGCAATCTCTACAGGCTGGATGCTTGATAAGTTATTGGGAGATCCCGTTTTTCTTCCTCATCCGGTAGTGGCTTTCGGTAAACTTATATCCATTGGTGAGAAACTGCTTAACAGAGGGAGTCATCGCATCTTGAAAGGAGGATTATTATCCCTTATTTTAATAGCTTTGGTTTATTTTCTTTGCTTCTTTATGATGAAAATAGCGATGGATATAAATGATTATCTAGCTTGGGGAGTAGGTGCTGTTAGTGTCTTTTTCTGCTTAGCTGGTACAACGCTGATAAAGGAAGTTCGGATGGTGTTCGAAGCTTTAGATCGTTCTTTAGAAGAGGGAAGGAAACAGGTAGGGCGTATCGTAGGTCGTAATACAGATGAACTTACTGAACAAGAAGTACGTACGGCAGCACTTGAAACTTTAGCTGAGAATTTAAGTGATGGAGTAATAGCTCCTATATTCTGGTACTTATTGTTAGGTGTGCCCGGTATGTTTGCTTATAAAATGATCAATACGCTTGATTCGATGATAGCCTATAAGACTGCTCGTTATTTTTACTTTGGTCGTATTGCCGCTTACATAGATGATGTAGCTAATTATATACCTGCCCGCATTACTGCTTTTTTGATGCTTTCAGTTAGTGGTAATTTCTCTATAGTCCCTTTGATTGCATTCATCCGGCATCATGGTCGCAGACATGCCAGCCCTAATTCCGGGTATCCTGAGGCTGCTCTTGCCGGTATCTTGAATTGTCGTTTCGGAGGTCCGCATCATTATTTCGGGGAGTTAATATCCAAGCCTTATATTGGTATAAATGAGCGGATACTAAATACAGATGATATGAAGACTGCTGTTCGTATTAACCGCCGTGTTGAGTTGGTGATGGTTGTTGTTGTGCAAATTCTCATCCTTTATTCGTTCGGATAATTGTGTTATTCCCCATACAAAATAAAAAAGGTTACCTCTTGTAGATCTCGTCTACTTTGGTAACCTTTTTTGCTATAGGTCTTTCGTGTGCTGTTTCTCATAGTCTAATAAATAACCTACAGCCGTTTTTATTCACATTTAGAGATTTGATAGGATCGTATTTAAGGCTTATTTTTTTATAATTTCTTCTGTTTCAATTCTTTCGGTTATAAAATCTATGATTTTCACAAGTCCTTCTATTATTTGTCGTAGTTCATCGTCATTAGGAGTCGTATATCCTTTATCGTCCAGAGAACAAATTGATTCATGAGAAGCAATAAGTTTGGCCGTTTGTTTCATTCCATCGGTAAGCCCATTGTCAATTTCTTGGGCTTCTTTAAAGAGAGCTAGCGGAGTATGATTAAGTGCCTCTATTTCATAATAAGCAAGCAGAGCTACGAACATCTTTTCAAAACTCATGACTGACATATTAAAGAGCAGGTTATTATCAAATCGGCTTTTTTTAGTTAAATGCCCTTTCAATGGCTTCATAAATCCTTTTGCTTCAGCCAATAAACTTTTGGCGTGTTCATCCCAGTAAGAGTCAGAATCATTCATTTCCATACTATTTTAAAAGTTGTTTTGTCCAGAAAAACATGGGTGTATCTCCGTCTTCGAAGCCTTCAGAACTATAAAGTTGCCGGGCAGCTTCATTATCATGGCGTACTTCAAGAGTAATTTTTCCACAATCATTGTTACGTGCTATTGCCTCAATGCCTTGAATTAGTTTTCTTCCGAGACCTTTTCCACGATGGAGCTTGCTTACAAACACATCATGAATATTGATCATTGGTTTGCATTTGAAAGTAGAGAAATTCATAAAAGCATTAATTACTCCTGCTATCTGACTCTCTACGAGTACGAATAGTACAATTGCTTTAGGATGAGATTCTAATCCGTCAAGCAGGCGAAGCTTTTGTCGCTCGGTAAGTGCTTCACCTCCTCCCATAGGATCAGCGATGTATTCGTTGATTAAATTGCATAAAGCAGAGCAATGTTTAGCGTTGGTAAAATCACATATTTCTAAATCTGGTTGTTCAATCTTAAGTTGCATTGTTTTTAAATTTAAATCTTTTAGGTTCAATATTATATTTTCGTATTCTAAGTCCCATAATTCTTTCCGTTACCCCTAATTGTATGGCTGCTTTTACTAAATTTCCATTGGTAGATAGCAATGTATCTTGAATGACTTGCTGTTCTATTTTTCCTAATATGGTATCAAGCGTACCATGAGATTTTGTTTGGCTGGAAACTGCATTCTGTAGGCTAGGGGGCAGGTTGTTAGTATGTATTACGTCATCTACACTAAGAATACAAGCTCTTTCTATGCAGTTTTCTAATTCACGGATATTTCCCGGCCAATGGTAGACCATCAAGCAATCAATGGCTGAAGCTGTGATGCGTTTGATATTCCGGTTATTCCTCTCGTTGAATTTAGTGACGAAGTGATCTGCTAAAGCAGGAATATCGTGTAAACGCTCACGTAATGGTGGAATATAAACAGGAAACACGTTGATGCGGTAATACAAGTCTTCACGGAAACAGCCTTCTTCAATTAACTTCTCCAGATTTTTATTCGTAGCACAAATAATTCTCACATTAATTTTAATAGGTTTAGTACTTCCTAGACGTTCTATCTCACGTTGTTGTATGACTCTTAATAGCTTCACTTGAACATTAGATGGTATATCACCAAACTCATCCAAAAAGATTGTTCCTCCATGAGCAGCCTCAAAACGTCCTATTCGTTGAGAATCAGCACCGGTGAAAGCACCTTTTTCATGTCCGAAGAGTTCGCTTTCTATCAAGCTTTCAGGCAAAGCGGCACAATTGACTTTGATGTATGATTTGTTTTTTCGAGTACTATTGTAATGTATTGCATCTGCAATCAATTCTTTTCCTACCCCGCTTTCTCCCCGGATCAATACGGTAGTATCAGTAGGCGATACACTTTGAATGAGAGCAAAAACCTCTTTTAGTTTGCTGGAATTTCCTTCAATATTAGGGTAAGATTGTTCATTGATAGCTTTTCTGAGTTCAGTATTCTCTCTCTTTAAAGAATTAATCTCTTCCCGGCATTCATATCTTCTACGTGCTGTGCGTGCTATCATCGAACTGATAATGGTGAGCAGTTGCACATTATTCTTAAAGTCTGGAGCACCAAAATAGACCTTATGTACGCTCAACGCACCAATAACTTTCCCTTTCTCTTTAACAGGTATACAAATAAAAGAAATGTCTTTATTATTTGCTTTTAGCGGAAAGTGCAGTTTGTTTAAAAATTCTTTAGATTCGGATATGCTGCGGATTATTTTAGCCTCACCACTTTGCACAACCTTCCCAATGATTCCCTCTCCAAGTTCATACGTTAATTTGCTGAAATCTTGTTCAAAAGGACCGTAAGATTCTTCTACAAACAATTTGTTTGTATTACGATTAATTAGAGTAAGGATAACACAGGTTGCGTTTAATTGTCTTTTGAGAAGCCTGATGATACTGTTAAGATCTATACTGCTTTTTGATAGTTCATTTCCTATTTCCATAAGAAAATCTAACTCTTGCTTAGCTTCGCAGTCTTGTTCGCACATCGGGCATGTTCGAAGCATAGCCATAATTTTAAATTTTATATTTAAATCTTAATGGCAAAGGTAATTATTATTTTTAAATATTGCATTAAAAAGATAACTAAAATACTTTTTTATGTGTATTATGATTGAATATATGATTTATCATCGTCATATTGAAACTTTAAATAAGACAATAAAGTTATAAATCATCATGTAAAAATACATATTTGTAAGATTCATCTTTTTTTATTTATTTCTAATTTCTTATAAATCAGTATTTTATATATTTTGGCATATTAATTGATACGTCAATGTCGTCAACCTATGATAATTTTTTTAGTCAACTCTTATGAAGCAAAAGAAAATCTTCGAAATCAAAGGTGCATTTGCTATCTATAAAAATGAAGAATTATTTTTCGGACATACTCAATATTTGCTGTTAAAGGCTTTGATTACCGAGGGGTCTATTAATGCGGCTGCAAAGAGATGTAAAATCTCTTATCAACAGGCATGGACTGTGGCTGATACAATGAATCGGTTGTCGCCTATTCCTATTTTGATACGTAAAAAAGGCGGCAAAGACGGTGGAGGCTGTTTGGTTGGGGCTTATGGGGAAGAGCTTATCCATCTCTATGAAAAAAAAATGCAGCAATTTTCTGAAGAAGTGAATCTTTTGAATGAGGATTTAGATTCCTGTTTATTTTGATGGACTATATAAAAGAGGTAATAAGACCGGATATTGGAGAATCTTTTTTTTAGAAAATCGTTATCCTAAACATAGATAACGCGGCTAATAATTAATTATATTAAAGAAAGTAGGTATGAAAGGGTTTAGAAAAGGTAAAACGGACAAAATTATGACTGCTGTAGCGTTATTGTTTTTGGCAACAACGCTGGCATCTGCACAGGAATTAAGTATCAATGCGGAACTTAGACCAAGAGCGGAATATCGCAGTGGCTATAGTACCCCAATAACAGATGCTATAAGTCCAGGTGGTTTTATGTTGCAACGTACAAGATTAGGTTTCGAATTTCAAAATGCGTATATGAAAACCCATCTGACAATTCAGGATGCGCGTACTTTTGGTGAAAGTGCAATCACCTCCGAACCTGTGGCTCCATCGGGAGCACTATCGGTTTATGAAGCTTGGGCGGAAGTTGTATTAATACCCGGAGGAACTGTTACTATTGGTAGACAGACTTTTAAATATGACGACTATCGTTTGTTCTCTGCTTCTAATTGGAGCAATACGGGTAAAGCGCATGATGCAGTGTTATTTAAATATCAATTGGATGATAGTTTTAAAGGACATTTGGCTTTTGCTTATAATAACGATAAAGCTATATCAAAAGAAACGGTTTATTCCGGAGCTGCTACTTATCGGTATATGGGGATGCTCTGGATGTCTAAGAAACTTTCAGAAGGACTACTTCTTTCTGCTATTTTGCTAGATGAAGGGATGCAGAATAAAACTACCAATGCGGAAGGTACTACTACTTATGGTTCTAAAGTGGATATGTATCACCGATATACTACAGGAGGTAATCTTAAATATCTAAAGAAAGGATGTCCGTTTGATTTTCTTGCTACTGCTTATTTCCAATTTGGTAAGACTACGGCTACTAAAGACCTAAATGCTTCGCTTTTTGCTTTGAAAACTAATTATACTTTTCATCCTTCAATCAAGGCTACGTTGGGAATTGACTTGTATTCGGGTGATGATGGAAAAAATGCTAGAAAAAGTAAAACGTTCAATTGGTTGTACGGGGGGCCTCACTGTTTTAATGGCAGCATGGATTATTGGTCGGCTTCTTTGCCTGTAGCCGGATTGATGGATACGTATGCCAGATTATCAGGCAAGGTTACTCCAAAACTATCTTATGACGTTCAATGTCATGTGTTTCATACAGCTAAGGAGTTGGAATATAATAATACTAAACAAGGCAAATCACTTGGCTCTGATCTTGATTTAAAACTCTGTTATAAAATGAATCCTTCAGTTTTAATAGAAGGAGGTTGGAGTACTTACTTCTTATCGGATAATAGCAGATATCTAAAATTAAAATCAGCAGATGCAAAATCGCGTACTCCAAACTGGGCTTATATTTCGTTGAGTATAAAACCGGAGACTTTTAAAATTAAACTATAATATATTAAGGTATGAGAAAAGGTTCTTTATTAATCATTTTTATGCTGATAAGCATTACGATCTGTGCGCAAAACGTAATAAAAGTGGCAGCAGCAGCTAATTTGAGAAATGTATTTAGTGAAATAAAAACAAATTATGAGAAAGAGAATCCGACAGTAAAAATTGATGTGACATTCGGTAGTTCCGGGAGTTTGGTACAGCAGATATTAAATGGTGCCGCATATGATTTTTTCATGGCGGCTGATAAAAATTTCCCTCTGAAACTGGAAACCAAAGGCGTTACCTATGGTAAGGTATCAACTTATGCCTATGGTAAGCTTGTTTTATGGAGTTCTACTATTGACGTAAACAAAGGAATAGACGTACTTAAAGAAAGTGCCGTAAAGCGTATAGGTATTGCTAAACCAGAAACAGCACCTTATGGTGATAGAGCGGTGGAATTACTCAAAAAGCAGGGACTCTTTGAGCAGTTTAAAACTAAGATTGTGTATGGAGATAATATTTCGGCAACAGCTCAATATGCTTTTACGGGGAATGTGGAGGTGGGCTTTATAGCTCTTTCTTTGGCTATGGCACCTGAAATGGCAGGTAAGGGAAAATATTATGTGATCCCTCAGGACATGTATACTCCGATTGAACAGGCTTGTGTGTTAATAAAAAAATCTACACGTAGTGTTGCTACTGAAAAGTTTATGAAGTATGTACTCGGACACAGTTGTGATGCGTTATGGAAGAAGTATGGTTATTCTAAATAAAACTTTACCTACATATTTGTAGTGAAGCTTCATTTTTGTTACCAAAATGAAGCGATTTATGTTCCTCCTAGTTTCTCAATAAACTTCATTGTATTTATTTTAATAATCGTAATGTGTTGTAAAACACTGCTTTATATTACTATTTGACTCTGTAATGAATGGAAAAGTATGCTTTATGGCATACTTTTCTCTTTATATGTATCTGAATGGCATTACAAAGCCGAACAATTAAAGTACAATTTAAGATTATGACATTATGAAACAAATTAGAAAGATTGCTATTTATGGCAAAGGCGGTATTGGGAAGAGTACAACTACTCAAAACACAGTGGCTGGATTGGCTGAAATGGGTAAAAAAGTTATGGTAGTGGGTTGCGATCCTAAAGCAGATTCTACTCGCTTATTACTGCACGGTTTGGCTCAGAAAACAGTGCTTGATACATTGCGTGATGAAGGCGAAGATGTCGATTTGGACGATGTAATGAAAAGCGGATTTCATAATACCAGTTGTGTAGAGTCGGGTGGTCCGGAGCCAGGGGTAGGATGTGCTGGCCGTGGTATTATAACTTCTATTAATTTGCTCGAACAGCTAGGTGCTTATGATGATGACAAGCAATTGGACTATGTGTTTTATGATGTATTGGGTGATGTAGTATGTGGTGGTTTTGCTATGCCTATTCGTGATGGAAAAGCACAGGAAGTATATATTGTTTGTTCTGGCGAGATGATGGCTATGTATGCTGCTAACAATATTTGCAAATCTATATCTAAGTTTGGCAAAGTAGGTACAGTACGTTTAGGTGGAATTATTTGCAACTCTCGTAAGGTAGACAATGAGGCAAATATGATTGAAGAATTTGCTAAAAAACTAGGTACACAAATGATTCATTTTGTCCCTCGCGAAAATATGGTTCAACATGCTGAAATTAACCGTAAAACCGTAATTGATCATGCTCCCGAACATCCACAAGCTAACGAGTATCGTTCTCTGGCTAAGAAGATAGACGAAAATAAAATGCTCGTTATCCCTACACCACTCACAATGCCAGAGTTGGAAGAAATGTTGGTCAGCTTCGGAATCATGAACTAAGTAATAAAAAATAGGAGGAACACATTATGTATTTATTAAGAGTCATTGTACGCCCCGAGAAATCACCTTTAGTAATGAGTGCATTATTAAGCGCCGGATTTCCTGCAGTAACTAAATTGCCTGTTTTTGGTAGAGGAAAACAGCGTGGTCTGAAAGTAGGAAACGTTACATACGACGAATTGCCAAAAGATTTATTGATGATTGTTATTCCCGAGAAAGACAAAGACTTTGTGATCGAAACAATTATCGAAGTTGCTCGCTCCGGAGAAAAAGGACAGTTTGGTGATGGGAAAATATTCGTAACTCCGGTTACTGAGACATATACCATATCTAGTGGAAAGAAAGAAATTTGATAAAACAAATAGGTATGAAACTAATACTTGCAATTATCCGCATAGCTAAAATGCAGGAAACCAAGAAAGCGCTTCAGGATACAGATTTACCTTCTTTCACAGCTATGCCTGTTCTCGGAAGAGGAAAAGGACATGGAGATATGGAAAGAGCCGAAGACTTTGATCCTGAACACAGAGAGTTGATTTCGGATGTACCTCGCCTGAAGTCAAAACGAATGATAACCCTGATGGTTACGGATGAGAAAACGGATCTTGCCGTAGAAACAATCATTAAAGTGAATCAGACAGGGAAAAGTGGAGATGGAAAAATATTTGTGATTGACTCTTCTGATTCTATTCGCGTTAGAACAGGTGAAAAAGGAGACAATACGCTTGATTGAAAGGAGAAATGAACAATGGAAAATAAAAATTCACATATCGATTTGAGTACTGCTAAAGAAGAGCTTATTCAACTCTATCCGCAGAAGGTGGGAAAGAAGAGGAGTAAAGCTATTGTAATAGCCGATCCTGATGAAATTCCCGAAATTCAGGCAAATGTGCGAACCGTTCCGGGTATTATTACCCAAAGAGGATGTACGTATGCAGGATGTAAAGGGGTGGTTCTAGGACCTACCAGAGACATTGTAAATATCACGCATGGACCTATCGGTTGCGGTTATTATTCATGGCTGACACGTCGTAATCAAACGCGCCCAGGAGAGAATGGAGAGAACTTTATGACTTATTCTTTCTCTACTGATATGCAAGATTCGAATATTGTATTTGGTGGCGAACAGAAACTAAAGGATGCTATTCGTGAAGCTTATGAGTTGTTTCATCCCAAAGCAATTGCGGTCTTTTCTACTTGTCCGGTTGGCTTAATTGGTGACGATGTGCATCGTGTAGCTCGCCAGATGAAAGAGGAAATAGGTAATGACGTCAATATCTTCGGATTCTCTTGTGAAGGCTATAGAGGTGTTTCACAATCTGCCGGTCACCACATTGCCAATAATCAATTGTTTCGCAATTTGATTGGTAATGATGATACGGTGAAGGCAACACATAAATATCGCGTCAATGTACTTGGTGAATATAATATTGGTGGGGATGCTTTTGCTATTGAAACGCTCTTTAACAAGTGCGGCATTCAGATTGTGGCTACTATGTCGGGAAACTCTAGTATTGAACAATTTGAAACGGCTCATACGGCCGATTTGAACTTAGTAATGTGCCACCGTTCTATTAACTATGTAGCTGAGATGCTTGAGACATCCTTTGGTATACCTTGGATGAAATCCAATTTTATTGGAGCTGAAGCTTGTGCAAAATCTCTTCGCAAGGTAGCTAAATATTATGGTGATCCTGAGCTTACAGCTAGAGTTGAAGAAGTGATAGCTGAGGAAATGATACCAGTCATTGAAGCTCGTGAGAAAGCCAAGAAAAACACCAATGGCAAAACAGCTATGCTTTTTGTTGGAGGTTCACGCGCTCATCACTATCAGGAATTATTCGATGAATTAGGCATAACGACAGTTTGTGCCGGATATGAATTCGGACATCGTGACGATTATGAAGGTCGCCGTGTGATTCCATCTATTCGGATTGATGCCGATAGCCGTAATATTGAAGTAATTACAGTTGATAAAGATGAGACTCGCTACAAACCTCGTAAAACAGCAGAGGAACTTAAAGCCCTTGAAGCAGAGGGATTAGAGTTTAATCAATACGATGGTATGATGTCTGAAATGAAAAAGGGTTCGTTGGTAATCGACGACTTGAGTCATTACGAAATGGAACAGCTTGTTGAGAAATACCATCCGGACATATTCTGTGCAGGTGTGAAAGAAAAGTATTGTGTTCAGAAAATGGGAGTACCCTTAAAACAGTTACACAACTATGATTCAGGCGGACCTTACGCAGCTTTCGAGGGAGCTATAAATTTCTATAAAGATATTGAGCAAATAGCTTGTTGCAGCATCTGGAAAGAGATGAAAGCACCTTGGGAAAAAGAGGACTATGTGGAAGCAGTATACGCTGCCGTTTGATTTTGATAACCCTTTAATTTTGAAAACAGATGTTACTAAAACATACTACAGCTAAAGAGATTGATAGAAAGGCTCTGACTATCAACCCAGCCAAAACTTGCCAGCCTATTGGTGCCATGTATGCGGCTTTCGGCATCCATGGATGTCTACCCCACAGTCATGGTTCGCAAGGATGTTGTGCTTATCACAGAAGTGCGCTTACTCGTCACTTCAAAGAACCTATTGTTGCTTCAACTAGCTCATTTTCAGAAGGTTCTTCTGTTTTTGGAGGCTCAGCCAACTTGGTACAATCCATTGATACTATTTTTTCGGTTTATGATCCCGAAGTGATAGCTGTACATACCACTTGTCTTTCCGAGACAATTGGAGACGATCTTACTCAAATCGTATCAAAAGCTGCTGAAGATGGTAAAATACCAGAAGGCAAAAAAGTAATTTACTGCAATACGCCTTCTTATGTAGGGAGCCACATTACCGGATATGCTAATCAGGTAGCTGCTATGGTGAAGTTTTTCTCTGCAGCCACTCTGAAAAAACGAAATGTAGTGAATCTTGTTGCCGGATGGATGGAACCGTCGGACATGCGTGAGATCAAACGTTTAGCTTCTGTGATGGAGGCACGTACGTTGATGTTTCCTGATATGACGGATGTGCTTGATACCCCCTTAACAGGTAAATACGAAATGTATCCTAAGGGTGGATGTACTACTGAGCAACTTGCTACAACGGGTGATAGTAAGTTTACGATTGGTTTGGGCGAATATTGCACAAACGCTGCTTGTGTAGCTTTGGATAATAAATGCAAAGTGAAATTTGAGATAACGGATATTCCTATTGGCTTAAAGGCAACAGACCGTTTTATTAGTGCTTTAAGCCGTCATGCTAATGTACCTGTACCAGACGAGATTACAGATGAACGTGGTCGGTTAATAGACCTCATAGCCGATAACCAAAAATATTTCTACGGCAAGCGTGTAGCTCTATTCGGTGATCCGGATACGTTGATTCCACTTTGTGAATTTTTGGTAAGCATGGATATGCGTCCGGTCTATATTGTTTCAGGAACTCCTGGTAAATCATTTGAGGAACGCCTTAAAACGATCCTTAAAGATATTCCGGAAGCAAAAGTTAAAGCAGGTCCGTTGGCAGACATGTTCCAGATGCATCAATGGATCAAACAAGAACCAGTTGACTTGCTGATCGGCAACACTTATGGTAAATATATTGCTCGGGATGAAGATCTTCCTTTCGTACGTTACGGATTCCCTATTGCCGATCGCCCAGGACACAACTTTTTCCCTAAAACAGGCTACGTAGGGGCAACGAATCTGGCTATTCAGATTATAGACGCCTTCTTCGATAAGATGGATCGTACTTGTGAGGAAGAAAAAGTAGAATTCCAAATGTAAATAAAGCATAGGATGGTTTTGTATGCTATGTACGTGCATCCTTTTTGCTAAACGTATAGAAGTGTACAACAACATCCCCATGTTGTGGGTGATAACATCCGGATGTTGTTATGTAAAACATGGGGATGTTTTGAATATTTAAATAGCTTGTGAATACTTAAATAACTTGTTATGAGCATCATATTAGAAGAAAGAAAAAATCAAGTGGGTAGGGCTGGTAATTCTAAAGAGGTAATTGCCTGTGGTAAAGCTAGTTTAGCTGGCTCGGTAAGTCAAAGAGCTTGTGTTTTCTGCGGTTCCAGAGTGGTGCTTTATCCTATTGTGGATGCGTTGCATCTCATTCACGGGCCTATTGGTTGCGCAGCATATACGTGGGATATTCGCGGATCACTCTCTTCCGGTCCCGAACTTCACCGATTGAGTTTTTCAACAGACTTGCGCGAAAAAGATGTAGTATTTGGTGGAGCGGTAAAGCTGAGTGCTTCGCTTGATGAGTTAATAGACTTACATCACCCCAAAGCGGCTTTTGTTTATAGCACTTGCATTGTAGGAGTTATAGGTGATGATGTGGAAGCTGCATGCAAAGAAATGAGCGAGAAAAAAGGTATTCCGGTGATTCCGGTGCAGTCGCCTGGCTTTCAAGGTTCTAAAAAGGATGGTTATCGCATAGCTTGTGAATCACTTTTTAAATTAGTCGGTACTCAAAATAGACCTGTTCCCAAATATTCTATTAACATACTGGGAGATTTCAATATTGCGGGAGAGTTATGGATTTTGCTCAATTATTATAAAAGAATGGGAATCCATGTAAATGCGACTATTACGGGAGATGGCAGAGTAGACGATATATGTAACTCCCATAATGCTTCGCTGAATGTGGTTCAGTGTTCAGGTTCGATGATTCATCTGGCTAAGATGATGAAAGAGAAATATGGCATACCCTTTATGAGAGTTTCTTATTTTGGCGTTGAAGATATGAGTGATGCGCTTTATGATGTGGCGAATTTCTTTAAAAGTGAGGAGCTGCTTAATAATGCCAGACAGATAGTAAAACAGGAATTGGAACGATTGTTACCTGCGTTGGCGCCTTATAAAGAAGCACTTAATGGTAAAAAGGCTGCAATCTATGTAGGAGGTGCTTTCAAAGCAATCTCTTTAATTAAAGCATTACGGCTTATTGGCATTAAATCGGTCATTGTCGGCTCGCAGACGGGTGATAAAGACGATTATGCACTTATTCAGCAACTATGTGATGAGGATACTATTATTGTAGACGACTCTAATCCGGTGGAATTATCTGCTTTTGTGAAGGAAAAGCAAGCCGACCTATTTATTGGGGGTGTAAAGGAAAGACCCATTGCTTATAAAATTGGTTTGGGTTTTTGTGACCATAATCATGAGCGAAAGGAGGCATTAGCCGGATATGAAGGTATGCTCAACTTTGCCAAAGAAGTTTATGGGACGATAATGAGCCCTGTTTGGAAATACGTCAGATAAAGAAAGGGAAAAACTATGCAATCGACAACAGAAAATAAAAAGAAAAATCCATCGTATGTTTCATCGCGCAATTCATGCAAATTATGTGCGCCATTGGGAGCTTCGGTGGTATTCAAAGGCATTGAAGGTTGTGTGCCTATTATCCATGGTTCACAAGGATGTGCTACCTATATTCGCCGGTATATGATCAGTCATTACAAAGAACCGGTTGACATTGCCTCGTCTAACTTTAGTGAAACGACCACCATTTATGGTGGAAATCGCAACTTTGTAGAAGGAATAAATAACGTTATTAAGCAATACAAACCTGCTGTGATAGGCATTGCCACCACTTGTTTGGCTGAGACTATTGGTGAAGATGTGCCCGGTCTTATAGCAGAGTACAGACAAGCAAATGCAAACAGCGCTGATCTGCCTGCATTTATACATGCTTCCACGCCGAGTTACCAAGGCTCACACATGGATGGTTTTCATGAGGCGGTTTGCGCAGCAGTTAGTGCGCTCGCTGAAAAAGGAGAGCATACACAGCAACATATCAATTTATTTCCTGGGTTTGTTTCTCCGGCCGACTTACGTAACTTAAAAGAGATACTCAGTGATGCAGGCATTGAGTATGTGTTATTGCCTGATTACTCGGCTTCGCTCGATAATCCTTTTTGGAAAGATTATCACCTGATTCCCGAAGGAGGAACACCTGTCGATCATATCCGCCTGACAGGTAGCGCACGAGGTAGCATCGAGTTTGGTACAGTACTGAATAAAGGTGCGCTTGCCGGACGTGTGCGCAATAATAAATCGATTACTACTGCCGGAGAATGGCTTGAAAGTCATTGTGATGTTCCTAATAATCGTATGATGATGCCTATTGGTATTGATGCAACTGACCGTTTTGTTAAAACGATGGAAGAAATGTCAAGAAAGAAATTGGCGGAAAAATATACTCTTCAACGTGGCAGGTTGGTCGATTCATATATTGATGGACACAAATATGTCTTTGAGAAGAGGGCTATTGTGTTTGGAGATGAAGATATGGTTCTGGGTATGGTTTCTTTCTTAAAAGAAATAGGGATTGTTCCTGTAATCATTGCTTCTGGCGGTGAAAGTGGTTTGATGAAAAGAGAATTGCAAGAGCATATCGGAGACTTGGCAGAAGATACGGTTGTGATGAACGGTACGGACTTTGAATCTATTCGTGAACTGGCTCTAAAGTTGAATCCGGATATTATGATTGGTACGAGTAAAGGGTATTATATTGCTCGTGAACTAGGGATTCCTTTGGTACGTATTGGCTTTCCTATACACGACAGGGTAGGCGGACCTCGTACCGAACACCTCTTTTATTCGGGTGCACAGCAATTGTTCGACCGGATTGCAAATGCTCTTTTGGAGTATAAACAAGAACATTCTCCTATTGGCTACAAATACATGTAAATGATAATCCTAATAAAACAAAGATCATGGCTAAAATTATAACAGCAGAAGATATACGCCCCAAGCACCCTTGTTTTGATGAAGAAGCCAGGCATACACATGCTCGTGTGCATCTGCCTGTAGCACCTAGATGCAATATACAGTGCAATTATTGTAATCGTAAATACGACTGTGTTAATGAGAGCCGCCCGGGAGTAACTTCCTCTGTACTAGAGCCTTTCCAAGCAGTGCGTTACTTAAAAGAATTAGACAAACACATCGATAATATATCTGTAATTGGCATTGCCGGACCGGGAGATCCCTTTGCCAATCCTGAAGAAGTTTTAAAAACTCTCCGTGAGGTGAAAGCAGAATTTCCGCATCGGATATTCTGTCTTTCAACTAATGGTCTCAATTTGGAACCATATATTGAAGAAATTGCGGCATTAGACGTGACTCACGTAACTCTTACTATCAATGGAATAGACCCTGCCATCACTTCGAAAATCTATCGCTGGGTGCGCTACAATAAAAAAGTTTATCGGGGCGAAGAAGCTGCCCGTTTACTTTTAGAACGACAGTTGGCTTGTATTCCTCTACTAAAAGCAAAAGGTATTACGGTTAAAATTAATTTTATTATTATACCGGGCATTAACGATCATCATATTGATGAAACGGTGCAGGTCTTGAAAACATTGGGTGCCGATCTGATAAATTGCATGCCTCTGATTCCGACTGAAGGTTCTCTATTTGAAGAGATGCCGAAGCCAGATCAAAAAATGATTTTCCGTGTACGTGCCGAAGCTAAACACCATTTGCCTCTGATGACACATTGTGCGCGTTGCCGCGCAGATGCTGCGGGTTTGTTGGGACAAGACATGAAAGAAGCATATACTATTTTGCAGCAAATATCCTCAACAGTGGCGGAGGATGCTGATAAACGTCCTTATGTAGCGGTGGCAACATACGAAGGACATTTAGTAAATCTGCATCTTGGCGAAGCAAAATCAGTATATATTTTTCGTCAGACCCCCAATGGCTTCCAATTTCTTGAAGAACGCGCTATGCCCGATACAGGAGGAGGGGATCAGCGCTGGATTGATGTGGCACGTTTGCTCATAGATTGCAGGGCATTGTTGGTTTCAGGAGTAGGAGATAATCCTTCGTCTATATTAAAAGAGTGTGGTATAAAAGTGGTACAAATGACAGGAATGATAGACGAAGGGCTTAATGGGATCTATAACAATAAACCTATTCGCAGTATAAAAAAAGCAGACGCATTTCGCTGTGGAACAGCATGTAAAGGCAATGCACAAGGCTGTGCCTGATCATACACACTTTTTTAGTATTAAACATAAAATTATGACAAAATGAAAAAACCGAGCTATCACATTTTAGTTTGTAATTCTTTCCGCATGGCAGGCGATGCTCAGGGAGCATGCACGAAAAAGGGAGCGCCTACTCTTCTACAATACATCATGGATGAATGTAATGACCGGGGAATGGATGTGGCTGTATCTACTACTGGATGTTTAAATTTATGTTCGCAAGGACCCGTCATCGTGATCCATCCCAATAACTTTTGGTATGGTTGTGTTGAAACAGAAGAAGCCATAGATGAAATACTTGATGCACTTGAAGAGGGAGAACCTTGCGAGAAATATCTTATTTCAGAATGAAAGATCAAAAGATACATATCATTGATACCACTCTCCGTGATGGAGAACAAGCTGCAGGAGTCGTATTTTCTTTAGAAGAGAAACTCAAAATAGCCGCTATGCTTGATGAGGCTGGTGTTCCGGAACTTGAGATAGGAACGCCGGCTATTTCTCCTCAGGAAAGAGAAAATATCAAGGTTTTAGTTCATTCAGGTTTTTCGTTCGATACATTAGCTTGGTGTAGAGCTATGTGTAGTGATATAGATGAAGCTGCCGCAACTGGTGCTAAAGGTGTTCATATTTCTTTTCCCGTTTCATCCATCCACCTGCATGCGTTAGGCAAAAATGAATTGTGGGTTATGAAAAGAATGGGAGAGGTGTTAAAATATGCATCTGGACTTTTCCATAATGTAACGGTAGGTGCACAAGATGCTTCACGAGCGGGATTTCCTTTTTTAGTCGATTTTGTAGGGCAGGCAATGTGTTGTGGAGCTTCTCGTGTTCGTATTGCCGATACAGTAGGTATTATGAATCCTTTTAGCGTATCGAAGCTGTTTATCAGATTGCAAAAAGAGTATCCCCATGTACCATTTGAGTTTCATGGACACAATGATTTAGGCATGGCTACGGCGAATACCTTTACCGCTTTATGTTCGGGAGCTTCTGCAGCTAGCGTTACAGTCAATGGGTTGGGAGAACGATCAGGCAATGCAGTACTCGAAGAGGTGGTTATGGCACTTTCATTGAGTGGGCATAAAGGATGTGGTATCCATACCGAATGTTTGAGTGAGCTCTCTGCATTTGTAAGAGAGGCATCAGGAAGAGTCCTTTCGGACATGAAGCCCATCACCGGAACATTTGCTATTAGTCACGAGTCGGGTATCCATACACAATGCTTGTTGAACGATCGTAATACATATCAGATAATTAATGCGGCCGCAGTGGGACGAAATGAAGAGCCTTTTGTTTTTGGTAAACACAGTGGGAGAGCCGCTATTTCAGGTTTCTTTTCATCGAAAGGTTATCAACTCAGTTCCGAAGAGAGTGCAGATATTCTTCAGAATGTGAAACAAGAATCTTTGAAGTTAAAGCGCTCTTTATCCGAATCGGAATTGCTAAGACTTTATAAACCACGGGTCTGATTTTTTATTTGCCGATATCTTTTTAATTTATAACGCCAACAAGATATGAATAGTGATTTTATACAAACGCTACTGACAACTGGTAAATTAGCTTTTTGGACCACCTTCATTTTATTAATAATAGGTATGCCGATTGCTTATTTTCTGGCGTATTCGAGATTTCGTTTAAAGGCTGTGATTGAGGCATTGATTTCTATGCCTATGGTATTACCACCAACAGTCTTGGGCTTTTATATCTTAGTGGCTTACAGTCCACAAAATTGGTTTGGAGAGATGCTTGAAGAGTGGTTTGATGTTCGCCTTGCATTCAGCTTTACAGGAGTATTGATAGCCAGTGTGATCTGTTCATTTCCCTTTATGGTTCAACCTTTGCAAAACGGTTTAGCTTCTTTACCCTCGAGTTACAAAGAAGCATCTTATACGATGGGTAAATCGCCTATCAGTACCTTTTTTAAGGTCTTACTGCCCAACATTCGCGGGAGTATCATAATAGCCGTAGCCATGACTTTTGCTCATTGTGTGGGTGAATTTGGTATCGTGCTAATGGTGGGAGGTAATATGCCAGGGGCAACAAAAGTTGCTTCTATCGCACTTTATGATGAAGTACAGGCGCTCAATTATAAGGCAGCCAATCAATATGCTTTGGTTTTGTTTTTGGTCTCTTTTGTGGTGCTTACCATTATATATAGTATTAACAAAAAAACAGTATAACGCCTATGATACCATCTATTTATATTGATGTGAAGCGGAAAATGACTACTTCTGAAGGAGAAAAGATGTTGCACATTGAAAGAGAAATTAACGGAGGAGATTTTATCTGTCTGGTAGGACATTCCGGATCCGGAAAAACGACTCTGTTGCGCATGCTTTCAGGTTTGGTTACTCCTGATGAGGGGATAATTAAAGTGGGGAATGAAATGTGGTTTGATTCGCAGCGGAAGATTAACAGTAAACCTCAACAACGTAGCATAGCTTACATGTTTCAGGACTTTGCACTTTTCCCCAATATGAGCGTGGAAGAGAATATCTGTTTTGCTCAAAAGAAAAGAGATAGGGCGAAAGTGAATGAATTACTAGGCATTTTTGATATGGAAGGGCTAGCTAAACAAAAGCCTGCTAAATTGTCCGGTGGACAAAAGCAACGGGTAGCATTGGCGAGGGCTTTGGCGTCGTCTCCAAAGATTTTGTTGTTAGATGAGCCTCTTTCTTCAATAGATCAGGAGATGCGCAACACTCTTCAATGCGAAATATTAAGAGCACATCAATATTTGGCGGCTACCAGTATCATGGTGACCCATGACTTGCATGAAGCTGACCGTATGGCTACAGAGATTATCAAAATTAAAAATGGATTAATAATAGAGAACGATGAAACTGATTGTACCTGTTTACGGTGATAAGCGGATAGCGGAAGGCTTTAACAAAACCACAGATGTTTGTATCTACGACCCTTTAGCTTCGGAGGCAAAAAATGTTTGTAAGTTTGTTCCTTGGCGGACTATTATTCCTCCCGGCAGTAAGATTACTAAAAAGATGAAAGAAATAGGAATCGCAGGTGTATTAACTTCTCAGATTCAGTTGCTCGCTCTTAATCTGTTTGTTGAGAGCGGCATTCATGTGTATAGGAGTGAAGGAGACGATTTAGAACGTAACCTGTCACTCTATCGTGATCAGAAGTTGATGCCATTTACATCCAAGGAAGCTCTGGAAAACAGCAGCATTTGTTCCGGTGCATGTGATACCTGTATTACCGATGATCAGTGCAAGACATCTAAATAGATTTTTCTACTGAATAAAGAAGAACTATACTGCTATCCAAAGTCAAGAATGAAGCAATCTCAGCTCATAAATAATACGAACGCCCTCTAGTAAAGCAAATTAGTGATTGCAGACTTTGCTAATGTCAACAGTAAAACCTTTATCATCATCGGCAGGCATAAATTTACCTTTCTGTTTCAGAAAAACAATCAGTTCATCAATGCTCATGTTGTCGGCTGAGCAGGCATAGAAATGCTGTTGCGCACCAAATCTTTTGATAATTGCTTCTTTTAATGAAGACTCTGAATAACTATTTCCTTCCATCATGTGAAGTACTTCGTGGGCATGTAATTGTTCCATATCTAATTTATTTTCTGCAAAGATAATATGAGGGAAACTTATAAATTGTCACCTATGTTACAAGAGGGGAAAATATTTAGTATTAATATGGAAATTGAGACAAAATAATGCTAATCTGCTACTTTTTTATTTATGTGTTGATTTATAGCTCTATTTGATAAAGAACATGTTGTTTTAATGGGTGATTATCTGGTACTAACGGATGAGGGAATTCTTTTGCTTTCATCATTCCTATCTTTTGCATGACCCGTTCTGAGGCTTTATTCGGGACAGAAGTAAATGACCAAATGGTTTTGAATGGTAAATGTGTTTTAGCATATAGAAGACAAGCTTTGGCTGCTTCAGTAGCATAACCTTTGTTCCATTCTTCAAATTTTAGTCGCCACCCAATTTCAGTGCCTGGGGCAAAATCAACATCAAAAGTAATGTTGTGAAAGCCTGTATATCCTATAAATGAATCATCTTCTTTTTTCTCTACAGCATATAATCCATAGCCATATTGAAGGAACTCATTTTGTATTCTGGTGTAAAACTCCAAAGATTCTTTTTCGTCTAGTGACTTTAGAAAATACCTCATGACCTCCGGATTGCAATTCATTTCAGCAAAAGGGAGGATATCTTTTTCTTTCCAATCTCGTAACAACAGTCGTTCAGTTTCGATGTATATCATTTTTTTTATCTTATGGTGCTGTATTTAACTTACAGCTTTGTATTATTCTATTTGTATGTGCAAAGATAATTAATAAGATTTGATAAATCCATTATCTCTTAAGGTATATGTTTTATTTTCAAGGTTGTTTCTCTTTGTTATAGTAATAATGAATTTGTTTATACTTTTTTATTTTAATAACTTGAAGTATGTAAAAATAGGCCTATTAATACTTTGATGCAATTTCTAAAATAGAGAAGTTTTCTATTTATCTATTAAAAGCTGACTATATAAATTATAAGCAAAGGTATAGAGGTGAAAATAAATAATGATATTGTAAACTTTATGTTTGAATTATATATATATTTATTTATATTTGTTGATAAATTATTGTTTAACTAATTATTCAATCTATGAAAAAGATAAAGCTTTATGCATTTCCTTTTTTCCTTCTTTTAATGCTAATCTGTTCGATGGAACTTTTTGGAGAAAATATGTCTAGAGAGTATCGTTTATCTTCAAAAATAGCAAAAATAAAAGCCATAAATCATTTCTGATTTATGGCTTTATACTTCTCTTAGAGTCCTTATATATATATGGGCCTTTTCCTTTTATATAAAGACTTTCAGAACTGGAGCGGTAAATGAGGCTCGAACTCACGACCCTCAGCTTTGGAAGCTCTATTTTATTTTGTTGAAAATATTTACTGTTCGGTGCTTATAAATAAATGATATTCTTGTTTGTAAAACTATAGTAGAACATTTGCAAGAATAGTGAGCTTTTAGATGTACTGTTCATGTGTGTATCGCAAATGTATTAAAATTATATAAAATAACCAAGCGTGCAATTTATATGTTAAGAAGGACTTCACGGTCATAAATGAGGCAAATCGTAAAGTCCTTGATTTGGTATTTGGAGAGAATGTCGGGGATTAATTCAGTCTTAAATATTAATTAGTAATTTGATAAACTTCTGCATAATCCTTTAAGTATTTACCAATTCTCTCTATTTGTACTTTAGTTATGTTCTGAAATATCATAACTTTTTTCAATTTTTCTACTCCAAACTCAGACATGATTTTTCCAAAAGAGGTATTCATAAACATTGTAGGCATGGAATTTACCCCTTTCATGTCAATTTGAATGGTTTCATTATCTTGGATAGTTTCGCGAAGAATACCGCAAAACTCTGTTCCCGCATCTGGATATGATTTTGTATCCAAAATATTGCTTAAAACTATTTGTTTCATATTCTTCAATATTTAAAATGTATATTCTTCCTCTATTTCCGATTTATCGAAACTTGAAATCGGAAGATCAAAATTAATTAGTGTACCTTTAAATTCAAACGGTAAATTGTATGTTTTTGTTTTGATTTTACGCCCCTTTTTAGTATAAAGTAATACAGCTCGATTACTTATGATACGAAGCATTGATCCATTTGAAAGGGTCGATATTACATTGTCAAGGCCAAAGCCGGCATTGTGTTTATTGCTTCTTGCTGTCACTCCTCTTTTAATTGATTCAAAGAGTGCCTCTCTATCATCTTGTATCTTTGGGTAAGCATTTCTTATTGTGCTAGCAATGCCAAGTCCAAAGTCACATATTGCTATATGCATAATCTCTTCTATTTCATCATAATGGATATACGAAAAAGCTACTCCATTGGCTTTTGAATGGTCAAAGATATTAAAATATAATTCACCTAAACTTGATTTTAGCATAAAAAAATCTATCTCAGGAAATTTTTTTGTAAAATAGCGATGAACGCTGATTTCATATTCGTCTGATTTACCTTCGACTACCCTCCACAAATTTAATCTTGAATCATCTGGTGAATCAATATGATCAATTTTGTTTCTCCAATAAAGAGTGAGGCTCATATCATTATGTATGAACTCTTCTAGATCGCTATTTTTGATATTTAAGAAGATTAAATATCCTCTTTTTTTTAGTAACTCAATAAAACATGAGAGAAGTACAATATGAAAAGAAGAAAATTTCTTTTTAGAGATAGCATTCATTAAATTAATCTCGATACAATCTCTTGAAGAAGAAGCTTTCTTTAAAAATTTTGTCCATGAACTAATCTTTTCTATCCAATACCCTCTGTCTGGGATATTAAAGTTATAAGTTCTTTTAATTAGATATCTCATATTCAATAGTTCTTTATGATTCATTGCATGCTAGGGAAAGTTCAAGTATAATTCTCATTATAGCCATTTAGTAACTCCGCCATGATGTGAACATGTACCTCTTCGGCTTTGGCTAAAGCTATATGTCCCGTCTCGGCAAAGTGCTGTTGCTCCTGTTGGTGTAGATTTGTAACGAGTAGGGGATTGTACTTTTTCACCACATGAGTTTGTATAATACTTTATAGATGAGCGATAGGGCACTTCTATAGAAGTCTTTTCTTTGCTAAGATATTTGGTAGAGACGTACCCTATCTGTCCGTTGTAAGTAATAGGAATCCACTTGCAGTCGCAATCCTCATCAATGGTAACAGATGTTCCTTGAGGAATAACCAATATAACTTCTGATGCAGTATTGGCTTGAGAACGCATATTAAGATTGCACGTTGTATATCTAGTATTGTTTTGAGCATTTAGGCTGAAGACAAATACTAACAGAACGAATAACAATAATATCTTTCTCATATTATGGATTTATTTGCGGTAAAAAGTGGAGATTTAATTCCAATTTTACTATTTATTATTTATTTTCCATTTCAATGATTTTGCTATAATGTCTGCATCACTTCCCATTAGATCATGTTTGTATTGTATGATTTTATAAGGTGTACTGCTAATAGACTTAAAAGTATAAGTTCTGTTGATTGATTCTCCTGGATATAGTTTACTGAAGAATCCTGTTTGAAAGTCCCCTTTAACAAGATTGGAATATAAAGTTTCGAAAGTGCCTTCTGTAATAACTTTTTCCTTTGTTTTATTTTGTAATGTATAAGATATATTATAGTACGTAGTGCCTTGATTATTATTGGTAATATTAATAGAGTGAAGTGTTACCGTCATACTATCAGGAGCTATGTAAGGCTTTTCTAAATCTAGGAAGGTATACATATCAAGGTTGTTATTTAAATATACTTTCCCTGTAGTATAAGATAATTTATAGGTATATGTTTTTTCGGTTTCATCTGCTAACTCTAATTTGTAATTGACAATAATGGTATCTTTATCGAATCGAGCATTTGGCTCACATTTCAAATGCGAAGGTAACTGAATTTTGTATGCCCATATAGGTTCTTTTGAATTTATAAGAACGTTGTTTTTTTCTATTGTTGACTCTGCGAAGGAAATAAAAGTATTCGAATCTTTCCAAATGCTATAGTTTTGAGGAATATTCATTTCGCCATCTTGATTTAATATATTTCCTTCATTATCTATCTGAGCAAACCATCTAATGGCATTGGAATTTAAATTTAATTGTCTATCGTTAATACTACAGAAGAAGAAATTATCAAAAATGGTGATATCAGAGTATTGAAAATTTTCACGAACATTGATAAATTTAGCTATGCCATTTTGAGGAGTTATTAAAACTGGTTGAACTGCTAGAACATAGTCGTTATTTAATTGGGCACATCCAAAAACAAGATTTCCATTATGTAATACTTGAGGATTATAAGCAAAATTAGTAGTTAAAGATTTAGAGTTAATAATTTCCCATAATTGATTGCCTGATAGATCAAATTTAGCAATCCAGAAATTTTCAATATTATTTTTTGTTTTTGAACCATACAAGTATTTGATATTATTATTATCTACAAATAGTCTCATTCTAGCTATATTAATATCTTGTACATTTGTAGGTTTACATCCTGTAGCTTTAAAGATTTCTTCAACTGTATTTTGATTTTCTATATTTATTGGAATATCGTTGGTTTCATCCTTCTTGCATCCAAACAAAAGTAGTGATATAAAAAGTAATATATATATATATTTCATATTCTACAAGTGTTTAGTCTTTTAAATAAAATTTTCTTCATAATTTTTTATTATTTACTACTCTCTTTATAATTGTGGTTTTACCGATAGGATATTCTTCACTACAAATTTTTTTATTTTATTTTGCTCCTGTGTAGTTTGATATCATCATATTCTTTGTTCCGGCTTCTTAGAATGATATAATTATCCTCGTCTGAGAGTCATACTTCCCTATTGCAAATTCCGTTTTAGATTTGCTAGAATTGGATATTATCAAAGAAATTCTATCTCCTATTGTTTGCATATAAACAAGTATGTTTATGCTTAGGGTGAAATGAAAACATATTTGTTTGTGTTTACATTATGATAACGATATGATAATGGGCAACAAAGATAATAGTTGGTAATCATAAAAACAAGTTTAACACATAAAAATATGAAAAATAATTTCAGACATTGTGTAATGAGTTTGGCTCATAGAATTTCCAGTCTTGCACAGATGAATTGGTCGATTGTTCTTAAAAAAACTTGCTTAATTCTGAAGTTGGTAGCGAAGATATGTAAAGACGTTGTGAGCTTTCAATATCAAAAAATAGACGGCTATATAGGGACTTCGCAAGGTGATCTCTAAAAAAATATCACAGATTTGCTCGCAAATGACAATGAAAAAAGTAGTGATAAGACAGTAGCCTATTTCGACATTGAAAAAAGGATTTCAGATGCTTCAAAATTGAAAACATCCTCACAATGTCCTAAAATAATAGAGCGGTAAATGTAGTGAATATTTTACTCAATCACTTAAAACAAAGTCCTTTGAGATTATTATATATCGTAGCCGTAAGTGGTGTTGTACTCCTGTAATGAGTGATCAACAGTTTACTCCCTGAAAAGGTAGTGATTTAGCGAATAATACAATAAGAATTTAAGCAATTAAGTATGAATTGCCATATTTACCTACTTGTTATTCGTTATTATTAAAAACAACAACCTGATAGTAGGCATTATCTCTTTTGAAATTTTAATCGGGCAGCAGTGGCTTGGTATTAGTAATTATTTTTTTTGTATAAAGATTATGCATGTATGGAAAAAAAGAATTAAAGTATGTATATAAATTTTCTAAGGATATATATGATGGAAAAAAAATCTTTCTGAAGGGAGAAATGAAATAAATCAGTTGTTTGTCACAAAAAGATATGATGAATGGAACATTACGTAACCCTATATAAATAACCATTCATTCTAAGGTCTATAGGAGAGATAATAGGACAATTGCTGGATTAAAAAAGTTACGTGGATATAAATGTCAAATTTGCGGCACACGTATTTTAAAGGCGGATGGTTCCTTTTATATTGAAGCTGTATTTTTACGTTCCATGTACCATCTGCTTTTTTTGATGCTTATAAATCTCTGCTTTGAAGGTTGCCATAACTATCTCTTTGTAGAACTAAAGTAGAATATTTGCATACAAAACTAGAATTTATCTTCAAAATAGGACAAAATAAAAGCCATAAATCAGAAATGATTTATGGCTTGATATCTTTCTTAAAGTCCTTATATATGGGCTTTTTCCTTTTATAAAAGGCTTTCAGAATTGGAGCGGTAAATGAGGCTCGAACTCACGACCCTCAGCTTGGGAAGCTGATGCTCTACCAACTGAGCTACTACCGCATATCTTCTTTCAAAACGATTGCAAAGGTAATTAGTTATTTGAAATAATACTAGTTTTTCCGCAAAAAAAGAGCCTAAAAAATGCTATCTTTGTTCGCAAGAAAGAGTATATGCACATGAAGCAAATCATCCTTATAACCGGAGGAGCACGCTCCGGAAAAAGTAAATATGCTGAGCGATTGGCACTTACATTGTCTCCTAATCCTGTTTATTTAGCTACTTCCCGCATTTGGGATGAGGAATTTCGCCAACGGGTAATTCGTCATCAGGCTGATCGTGGTCCTGAATGGACTAACATAGAAGAGGATAAGGAATTGAGTAGACATTCGCTTTCAGAAAGAGTGGTCTTAATTGATTGTGTAACTTTATGGTGCACAAATTTCTTCTTTGATTTGGACTCTAATATTGAGAAGTCTCTGGAGGCTATTAAACAGGAATTTGAGCGTTTTGTGAAGCAGGATGCTACTTTTATTTTTGTTACTAACGAAATAGGTATGGGGGGAACATCTGAAAATCTGATTCAAAGAAAATTCACCGATCTGCAAGGCTGGGCAAATCAGTATATTGCTAATAGGGCGGATAAGGTGGTACTTATGGTTTCGGGCATACCGTTAGTTGTTAAAGAATCATAGAATACAATATAAATAAGAACATGAAGATATTTAAAATTGCAGCACCGGATGAGAGTATCCGACAAGCACTTATCGACAAAATTAATAATCTGACTAAGCCTAAAGGTTCTTTGGGGAGATTGGAGGAGTTGGCTTTACAAATAGGTCTTATTCAGCAAACATTGTCTCCTGAGTTGAAGCAACCTCAAAATATTCTTTTCGCAGGAGATCATGGTATTGTGGATGAAGGAGTCAGCTTTTCGCCTAAAGAGATTACTTGGCAACAGATTAGCAATTTTCTGCATGGAGGGGCAGGGATCAATTTCCTTTGCAGGCAACATGGTTTTGTGTTGAAGATTGTGGATGCTGGGGTTGATTATGATTTTCCTAAGGATAAGGGTATCATTGATATGAAAATACGCAAAGGAACTCGTAATTATCTATATGAAGCTGCCATGACTACTGAAGAAATGGATCTTTGCATCGAACGGGGTGCAGAAGTGGTGAGACGTAGTCATGAGGAGGGATGCAATGTTGTTAGTTTTGGGGAAATGGGAATTGCTAATACTTCTTCCTCATCGATGTGGATGAGTTGTTTCACAGGGATTCCTTTAGATGAGTGTGTCGGTGCCGGAAGCGGACTTGATAGTGCGGGAATCTGTCATAAATATAATGTGCTGAAGAAAGCTTTGGAAAATTATAACGGAGATCGTTCTGCAGAAGATATTATCTCTTATTTTGGTGGGCTGGAGATGGTTATGGCTGTTGGAGGTATGTTGCAAGCAGCAGAGCTGAAAATGACTATCTTGGTAGATGGCTTTATTATGACCAACTGCATCTTAGCGGCATCAAAACTTTATCCTAATGTCTTGGATTATGCCATATTTGGGCATCAAGGAGATGAAACCGGACATAAATTGTTGCTAGATGCAATGGAAGTAAAGCCTTTGCTAAACTTGGGACTGCGACTAGGAGAGGGCTCGGGAGCAATTTGTGCTTATCCGATTGTTGATTCGGCTGTACGTATGATTAATGAGATGGACAATTTTGCTCATGCGGCAGTAACTAAATATTTTTAAAAGATGACGAACCGTTTGTTGGCTGCATTTGTTTTTTTTACACGTTTGCCTTTTTGGCGCATTCGGGAGGTACCTGCTGAATGTTTTAAGCATGTGGTGGATTATTGGCCTTTTGCTGGCTGGCTTACTGGTGGAATAATGGCGGGGACTTTGTGGTTAGCGGCACATATTTTACCGTTTTATGTGGCTGTCTTGTTTGCTATCTCTGCCAGAGTACTTCTTACAGGCTGCCTTCATGAAGACGGATTGGCTGATTTTTTTGATGGCTTTGGAGGAGGTACGAGTAGGGAACGAACACTTGCTATCATGAAAGATTCATATATTGGGAGTTATGGCGTTGTGGGGCTTATCCTTTATTTTACTTTCTTATGGTCATTGCTAACTTCATTGCCTCTTTCTATAGCTTGTGCAGCAATATTGATGGGTGATCCATGGAGCAAGTTTTGTGCGGCGCAACAGATTAATTTCTTGCCTTATGCTCGCAAAGAGGAGGAAAGTAAAGCGAAAGTGGTGTATAATAGGATGTCTCCGGGAACTTTTATTTTTGCCTTTATATCGGGTCTTGTTCCTGCAATAATCTTTATGCCTTCATATTTCTTCCTTTTGGCCGGATTAATGCCTTTAATAGCTTCTGCGTTTTTAATCTTGTTAATGAAGAAACGTTTGCAAGGTTATACGGGAGATTGCTGTGGCGCTGTTTTTTTATTGAGTGAACTTACTTTTTATCTTGGAATGAATATACTGTACCAACTAATCTAATAAATTATGGAAATATATCTTATACGTCATACTTCAGTAGATGTGCCTCCACAGACTTGTTATGGGCAAACAGATGTTCCGCTTAAGGAAAGCTTTGAGCAAGAAGCAGCTGAGGTTATGCAAAATTTAACAGGGGTTACTTTTGATAAAGTGTTTACGAGTCCGCTTACTCGTTGCGTCCGTTTAGCTGATTATTGTGGATATGATTATGCTGAAAGAGATGCGCGAATTATGGAAATGGATTTTGGCGAATGGGAAATGAAGCATTATGATGAAATACGCGACCCTCGCTTACAGGAGTGGTATAAGGACTTCATGAAAGTAACCGTTCCCGGAGGAGAATCGTTTAAAGATCAATTTAGTAGAGTTGCCGAATTCTTTGACGAACTGCGTGCTAAACCTTTAAACAGGGTGGGGATTTTTGCTCATGGAGGAGTTCTTATCTGTGCACAAGTCTATGCCGGAACGGTGGCTTTAGAAGATGCTTTTAGTTCAATTACTCCTTATGGTGGAATAATAAAAATAGAACTTTAATAGAGTCTTTTTCTATCTAAAAAAAGTAAGCCACCCTCACGGGCAGCTTACTTTGATGTTAACCTTAAATCTAATCCTATGAAAAAAAACTATGTAAATATACTCATTTAGTGCATGGTTACAAATAATATACCCTTTTAGACAAAGATTATAACAAGCTTTAATGTCTAAAACCATAACGTTAACAGTGAAACGCATTTTCGTTAAAATTTAACTAAAATAAAATTGTTTAAAAGTCTATAATTAGATATCTTCAAGAAAAACAATTTGAAATTCATAAACATACATCTTACTTAATATTGCTTTTTGCCTTCAATTTGCTATATTTGTCGTTAAAGTTGATTATAATCAAACATAAAGAAAGAATAAAGCAAATGAATATATCTATTAGAAAAAGATCGATTCCCTTATATCTTCGTATTTTGTTAGGAATGTTCCTTGGAATATTGGCAGGTATTCTTGCTATTTATTGGGGAGGAGAGAGTTTTATTCTGTTTTGGGTAAAGCCCTGGGGGAGAATTTTTATAAAACTGCTTCAACTGGTTGCTGTACCACTTGTTTTTGTTTCGCTGGTGAAAGGAGTAACGGGGCTTGAAGATATTAGTCGTTTTTCTAAGATAGGTATTAAGGCAATTATTATTTATTTGCTTACTACAATTTCCGCCATTACTATTGGTTTATTTCTAGTTCTGACTATACGTCCGGGGAGTTTTGTAGACTCCACAAAAGTTCATGAGATGCAAAAAAGCTATCATCAAGTTGTAGAAGAGAAGAAATCAGTAGCTCAGTCTACCCGAGAACAAGGTCCTTTATCTTTTATGGAAGATATCATTCCTGATAACATAGTGAATGCAGCAAGTAACAACGGTAAAATGTTGCAGGTTATCTTTTTTGCGATCTTTTTTGGAGTAGCTGCAATCAGTCTCCCTAAAGAGAAGACAAAGACGGTTTTGAAACTGTTTGATTCTTTATATGATATCATACTTGCAATGGTTGATTATATCATTCGCTTTGCACCCTATGGAGTCTTTGCTCTTATGGCTGCGATGGTGGTAGATAATGCAGGTAGTTTGTCTATCTTTGGGGCATTGGCTATGTATACTATAACGGTGATGCTAGGGTTGCTTATGTTGATTTTTTTATTCTATCCTTTCTTAGTGCACTTGTTTACGAGTATACCCGTTAAGAAATTTATTAAAAACATGTATCCGGTACAACTATTGGCTTTTACAACCAGTTCTAGCGCCGCTACTTTACCCTTGAATATAGAGACAGCCGAAAGAAATCTTGGTATCTCGAAAGAGATCACATCTTTTGTTTTGCCTGTAGGAACGACTATAAATATGGATGGCACAAGTTGTTATCAGAGCATAGCTGTTGTCTTTATTGCTCAGGTTATGGGTATACATTTGGGACTGATGGATATTTTATCCATAGTGCTACTTACTACTATTTCTTCTATTGGTACTCCTGCTATTCCCGGAGGAAGTTATGTGATTCTCACTATGGTACTTTCATCGGTGGGCATTCCTGCAGAAGGATTGGCATTGATTCTAGGAGTTGACAGACCTTTGGATATGCTACGTACGTCTGTAAATGTTACGGGCGATGCCACTGTTGCGGGAATCATTGATAGAAAGAATAAATAAAATGGATGATATTTAATCTTAGGTGAACCGTATCTTGAATAAATATTTCTCCTATATTTGCTGTATCACTAAAAATAACAAATGCTATGAGCCTTTTAATGAATCTATTATGGCTTCTCTTTGGCGGATTTTTAATCTGCTTAGAATATATTATTTCCAGTCTTCTCATGATGATTACGATCATAGGCATTCCTTTTGGAATACAGACCATGAAACTTGCTTTATTAGCTCTTTCACCTTTTGGCAAAGAAGTTAGGACTGCTCCTCACTCAGGAGGTTGCTTAAGTGTTTTGATGAACATTATATGGATATTCTTGGGAGGTATATGGATTAGTCTTTCTCATCTTGTCTTTGGGCTTTTCTTGTTTATCACAATTGTTGGTATTCCCTTCGCTTTGCAACATTTTAAACTAGCAGGTCTTGCCTTAAGCCCGTTCGGAAAAGAGATCGTTAGTAAATAATAGTTGTATACTAATCTCAAAAATAGGCTTTATTGATTGCAGTAATTTGGCTTTTTTAGTACTTTTGCGCTCATAAATTGTAATGGGAAATATAAATAATTAGCAATAAAATGGCAAAAGAACTGAAAGGTTTGACCAAACGTGGAGACAATTATTCGCAATGGTACAATGAATTAGTAGTGAAAGCTGACTTAGCAGAACAGTCGGCTGTGCGTGGATGTATGGTGATAAAACCTTATGGATATGCTATCTGGGAAAAGATACAACGTCAGCTTGATGACATGTTTAAGGAAACAGGACATGTGAATGCTTATTTCCCGCTACTTATTCCTAAATCATTTCTTAGCAGAGAAGCAGAACATGTTGAAGGTTTTGCTAAAGAATGTGCCGTTGTTACGCATCACCGTCTGAAGATGTCTGCTGATGGCAAAGAAGTGGTGGTTGACCCTGCTGCTAAATTGGAAGAAGAATTGATTATTCGTCCAACATCGGAAACGATTATCTGGAACACTTATAAAAATTGGATTAACTCTTATCGTGATTTGCCTGTTTTGTGTAATCAATGGGCTAATGTGATGCGATGGGAAATGCGTACCCGTCTATTTTTGCGTACGGCTGAGTTTTTGTGGCAAGAAGGTCATACTGCTCATGCAACACGTGAGGAGGCAGAAGAAGAAGCAGTACGTATGTTAAATGTATATGCTGATTTCGCAGAGAAATATATGGCTGTTCCTGTTATTAAGGGAGTGAAATCTGCTAATGAACGTTTTGCGGGAGCTTTGGAGACGTACACCATTGAGGCTATGATGCAGGATGGGAAAGCGTTGCAAAGTGGTACTTCTCATTTCTTAGGTCAAAATTTTGCTAAAGCTTTTGACGTTCAGTTCGTTAATAAGGAAAATAAAATGGAGTATGTATGGGCTACTTCATGGGGCGTGTCTACACGTTTAATGGGTGCACTTATCATGACTCATTCAGATGATAACGGGTTGGTATTACCTCCTCATTTGGCACCTATTCAAGTGGTTATTGTTCCTATTTATAAGAATGATGAACAATTGGCGCTAATAAACGAAAAGGTACAGGGTATAGTTGCTAATTTGAAGAAGTTGGGCATATCTGTGAAATATGATAATGCAGACAACAAGCGTCCCGGATTCAAATTTGCTGATTATGAATTGAAGGGTGTGCCTGTACGTTTAGTTATGGGTGGGCGCGACTTGGAAAATAATACGATGGAAGTGATGCGTCGTGATACTCTTGAAAAGGAAACGGTTACTTGCGAAGGTATAGAGGCATACGTTCAGAACCTTTTGGAAGATATTCAGGCTAATGTTTATAAGAAAGCCTTGGATTATCGTATTTCTCGTACAATAACGGTTGACAGCTACGATGAATTTAAAGAGAAGATAGAAGAAGGTGGCTTTATCTTGGCTCATTGGGATGGTACTCCTGAAACGGAAGACAAAATCAAAGAAGAGACAAAAGCAACAATTCGCTGTATTCCTTTAGATGGTGATAAAACTCCGGGAAAATGTATGGTCACAGGTAAGCCTTCAGCTTGTCGCGTCATATTTGCCAGAGCTTATTAAAATATCATTTTTTGAAATAAAAAACCTCGGCATTTTACCATATCTTTCTCTCTTTTAATATTAATCAATGGATTTTATATGAGAGAAGAAGAAGTAAAACGCTGAGGTTTATTTTTATCGCTAGACTTAAGAAAGCGACAGTATCAGATAGATAACTGTGTGTGCTTCCTTTTTTAAAAGAAACTAATCTATAAATCGTTTATTCAGATTGTCATAATGATCAATGCGTCTGTCACGTAAGAAAGGCCACCAGCGACGAACATTCTCTGATCTTTCAAGATCAATATCAACAATAATATTTTCATCTTTATCGTTAGAAGCTTGCGCTAAAAATTCTCCTTGTGGACCGGCTACAAAGCTATTTCCCCAAAACTGAATACCATTCGTTTGTCCGGATGGATCTGATTCACGACCGATACGGTTTACTGAAATAACAGGCAATCCATTGGCTACAGCATGTGCTCTCTGAGAAATTATCCAAGCATTGAGCTGACGGGATTTTTCCTCTTCAGTGTCACTGCTTTCCCAACCGATGGCAGTAGGATAGATCAATATTTCAGCACCTTTAAGTGCCATTAAGCGGGCAGCTTCAGGATACCATTGATCCCAACAAACTAGAACACCTAATTTGCCTATTGAAGTTTGAATAGGTTCAAAACCGATGTCTCCAGGAGTAAAGTAGAATTTTTCATAATACGCCGGATCATCCGGAATATGCATTTTACGATATTTGCCTGCAATACTGCCATCGCTATCAAAAACAACAGCTGTATTGTGATATAAACCGGGAGCACGTTTTTCAAAAAGAGAAGTCACTAATACTATTTTATTGGTGGCGGCTAATTTTGAATAAAACTCCGTAGAAGGACCAGGAATACTTTCAGCCAAATCAAATAAATGAGTATCTTCCGTTTGGCAGAAATACAAAGAGTTATGCAACTCTTGCAGCACAACGAGTTGGGTACCCTGGGCAGCACAAATTTCTATGTTTTTTGCTAAATTGGCAAGATTGATATTTAAATCAGCCACATTGGCTTGCTGAATTAGTCCTGCTTTTATTTTCTTCATTTTATTAACTTTAAACGGTACCATTATTAAAGGACTCCAATGGGGTATTGCATCGTCACACAATGCAAAGAACCATGTTGCTTAATTAATGCACGACAATCAACGCCTATGATTTCACGATCAGGGAAAGCTTCCTTTAAAACCTCTATGGCTTTTTGATCATTTTCAGGCTGCGCATACGTAGGGCACAAAACAGCACCATTCATAATAAGGAAATTTGCATATGTGGCCGGAAGTCTTTCGCCATCAACAACTATCTTATCAGCCATAGGTAATGCCAATAACTGATAAGGTTTTCCTGCAATTGTTTTAAATGTTTTAAGCTGTTCTTCCATTTTGCTTAATGCTTCATAATGCACATCAGATTCATCGGTGCATTTTACATAAGCTATTACTTTAGATGAGCAGAAACGAGCAAGAGTATCTATATGGCTGTCTGTATCATCACCAGCTAAGTAGCCATAGTCGAGCCATAGAACTCTCTCTAAATGAAGTACAGAACGGAGATATTCTTCAATCTCTACTTGATTTTTCTGACCGTTACGATTGGGAGATAATAAGCATTCTGAAGTAGTAAGTACCGTTCCTATGCCATCGCTCTCAATGGAACCGCCTTCGAGCACAAAGCCTAAACGATTCTCATAACGTCCTTTTAATAACGACTGTTTGATTCCCCGGCGAGTAATTAAGTTGTCTTGGTCAGAAGCAAATTTGAGTCCCCAGCCATTAAAAGTAAAATCTAGTAGAGCAGGGGAGTTACCATCCATCATTGTTATAGCTCCATGATCTCTAGCCCAAGTGTCATTGGTTTCACTCTGCATAAAAATCACATTATCAATGTTTATCTTTCCCTCAAGCTGTTTTTTTACGTCTTCAGGTTCAGGAGCAACAATTAACAATTTCTCCCGTTTGGTTATTTCATTTGCAATATTAATGAAGCATTCTCGTACTTCATCAAGCATATAAGCCCAATCGGTTTCTTCATGTGGCCAAGTTAGTTGGATTCCACTTTGAGGATACCATTCAGGAGGAAGAAACGAATCTCTGACCTCTATCTGTTTTCCAAAATTAAGTTGTAAATCAGTACCTCCTCCACCTCCCCCCGGGAGCGAAACTATTATTCCCATTATTCTTGTATAATAAAAAATTGCTATTTATAAATCTTATCTAAAATATTGAACTGTCACTATTTTCCAGGCTCTTTAGGTTTGCGATCAAAAAACGGATTTTTAGATGAAGCACTAACAGGTATTGCCATAACCATTTTACAACCTTGCAAATAATCAAGACGTTGTGCGGCTAAACCGGCAGAGAACATTACGCGAGTATCAACTCTTAAATCGGCAGCTGTAGCACAAGCAGAACCTATTGCTATGCCAACATCTATGCTGTTTAATAAACAAGGTACATCTTTCGGCTTACTCTCACAAGTGCTATAGCCGCAATGCGCACAATTTAAACCTTGTTTTTGCTCATGCGTGCCTATCAAGACAATGCATTCTGCATTTAAAATATTGTTAGCGTCTCGAAGAAAAAACTTCATTCCGTTTTCTTCGGACATTGTAAGAAGCGTGTCAGACAGAGTTTGTAGTTCTTTGCCAGTCACAATAGCTGTTTCAATAATATCAATACCTTTAGCCTTAGGGGCGGTACGAGCAGCAGTCATCATCTGTTTGGCTACATTTAATACATGATCATGTCTTGCATCACGTTCGTTGAGTATCATTTTATACCTTTCTATCTATAGTTATGTGTGCAAATATAAATATTTCAGGCGATGATTCAGCCTATTTGGGTAGCATCTTTATAAAGAATATGGTATATTTATGACTCGTTGTGATCAATATTATTTATTTTTGCAATTCTAACACAACAATATATAAACCATGGAGTATGTTTTAAGAGGATTGACTTTGAGGGATGCCTCTTCAATAGCGGAGCAGATTAATAATATCAAAATATGGAACAATTTGAGGGATGGGCTACCTTATCCTTACACTGAAGCAGATGCTCGTGAGTTTATTTACTTGGCAAAGGAAAAGGATCTATTGGTTGATTTCGCAATAGTGGTTAGTGGAAAAGCGGTAGGTGTAATAAGTCTTATTCTTGGTAGGGACGTTGAACGAATATCCGCAGAGATAGGATATTGGCTAGGAGAGGAGTATTGGGGAAACGGCATCATGAGTAGAGCTGTTAAAGAAGTTGTAGAGTATGCATTTGAGAAACTTTCTCTCCATAAAGTATTCGCAACGGTTTTTAGTTTTAACGTAGCATCGATGAAAGTTCTAGAAAAAGCGGGCTTTACCAAAGAAGCTGTTTTAAAAAGCGCATTCATAAAAAATGGAAAAATTATAGACTGCCATTACTATAGTATTATTAAAAAATAAAATATGCATATTAGTCACATAGCTATCTGGACACAACAGTTGGAAGAACTGAAACAGTTTTATGTTACTTATTTCGGAGGCGAAAGTAATAGTAAATATATAAATCCGTTGAAAGGTTTTGAATCTTACTTTATTAGCTTTTGCGGAGGTAACACCTCATTGGAATTAATGTCGAGGAAAGATATTATAAAAACAATTACAGAGAAAGATTGTTTAGGATTAACTCATTTTGCTTTTTCAGTAGGCAGTAAGAATGCTGTGACGGAATTGACGGAACGACTTAGGAAAGATGGTTACCAGATAGTTGGTGAACCGCGAACTACGGGTGATGGCTACTACGAAAGCATTGTGCTGGATCCAGATGGTAACTGTGTGGAAATTACTGATTAAAAGCCGTTGAGTAGAGTGTAGATATTGTTTTTCTTTTGATGTTTTTATAAAATCTGGTAAAAAGATGATAGAAAGGGACGTTAAACTCTGAGTATTTATTATCTTTGCATCAAATTTTCTATTTGACAATGAAAATTAAGGAAGTAGTAAGCGCCCTTGAAAGGTTCGCGCCTCTGCCATTGCAAGACGGATGGGATAATTCTGGTTTGCAAATCGGGCTAACAGATGCGGAAACAACAGGGGCTTTGTTGTGTTTGGACGTTACTGAAGCTGTGCTTGATGAAGCAATAGCATCGGGATGCAATCTCATAATCTCTCATCACCCGCTCCTTTTTAAAGGATTCAAATCTATTACAGGGAAAGATTATATAGAGCGCTGTGTTCTTAAGGCAATAAAGAATGATCTTGCAATATACTCTGCTCATACGAATTTGGATAATGCGCAGGGAGGAGTCAATTTTAAGATTGCTGAAAAGATAGGTTTAAAGAATATACGCATCTTGGAAGAGAAGGAAAACAGTTTGCTTAAATTGGTTACTTTTGTTCCTTTCGCTCAAGCAGATAATGTTCGTAAAAGACTTTTTTCTGCCGGATGTGGTAATATTGGCAACTATGATTCCTGTAGCTTCAACATGAAAGGGGAAGGTACTTTTCAGGCAAAAGAAGGAACAAATCCTTTTTGCGGTACCATAGGAAATGTGCATCATGAAGGAGAAGTTAGGATTGAGACAATTTTGCCTGTTTTTAAGAAATCTGAGGTGGAAAGAGCATTGATTGAAGCGCATCCATATGAAGAACCTGCTTATGATTTTTATTCTTTGCAAAATGCTTGGAAGCAATCCGGAGCAGGTATAGTAGGAGAGTTGGAGTCTCCGGAAACGGAACTTGAATTTCTTAAGCGTATAAAAAAAATATTTGAAGTAGGTTGCCTGAAGCATAATAAACTGTTGGGTCGAGAAATTCAAACTATTGCTATATGTGGAGGTTCAGGTGCTTTTCTATTAGGCAATGCGATAGCTTCTAAAGCTGACGTTTTTATCACAGGAGAGATGAAATACCATGACTATTTTGGTCATGATTCTGATATATTAATTGCTGAAATCGGACATTACGAAAGTGAGCAATATACAAAAGAAATTTTCTATTCCATAATCAGGGATTTATTTCCTAATTTTACGGTACTAATTAGTAAGATAAATACAAATCCCATAAAATATTTATAAGTAAAATGGCTAAAGAAGCAAAGAACGAACTAAAGGAACTTACTGTTGAAGAGAAATTGAAAGCTCTGTATCAACTACAAACAATGTTGTCTGAAATAGATAAGATTAAGACGCTAAGAGGAGAACTTCCTCTTGAAGTTCAAGATCTTGAAGACGAAGTTGCTGGTTTAAATACACGTATCGATAAAATAAAAGCTGAAATTGAAGAGTTGCAATTGGCTATTTCTACTAAAAAGAATGAAATTACCTCTGCTAAAGCATCTGTTGATAAATATAAAACTCAACAAGATAACGTACGCAACAATCGTGAATATGACTTCTTAAGCAAAGAAATAGAATTTCAAACGCTCGAAATAGAACTTTGCGAGAAACGTATCAAAGAATTTACCACTGACGAGAAGGAAAAATCGGAAGAGCTTGCTGGATGTCTTGTACTATTGGATGAAAGAAAACAAGATTTGGAACAAAAAAGGGGAGAGCTTGATGAGATTGTTTCTGAAACTAAGCATGAAGAAGAGAAACTGAGAGATAAAGCTAAAACGCTTGAAACAACAATTGAACCAAGATTGCTTCAATCTTTCAAACGTATTCGTAAGAATTCTCGTAACGGCTTGGCTATTGTCTATGTGCAACGTGATGCTTGTGGAGGTTGCTTTAATAAAATACCACCTCAGAGACAACTTGATATCCGTACTCGTAAAAAAATTATTGTTTGCGAATATTGTGGTAGAATCATGATCGACCCTGAATTAGCTGGTATTGAAATAGAAGTAAAGGTTGAAAAACCTGAGAAAGTAACAAAGAGTAGGAAGAAAGCAAAATAATAGTTTATTTGTAAATATATTATTTTAGAATAAAATAGGGCGTTTAGAATTATATAAATTCTAAACGCTTTTTTATTTATTAGATTTTAGTCATTATACATAGAAATCTTATTGCACGTTTTAAATCTCAAAAATTTACGTCTGTGAATAATTATGATGAGCTCGATATTTCTTCGTCTTGAAAACGAGATCTCAACACGTTGAAGTCTAGATGTCAAGACGTTGAGATCTCGTTCTCTACAAACTCCCTGTTTAGTGGGCTTTTGGAAGGTTAAAAAACAAATACAAATACAGCTTATAATGCAGGATAATCGGGTATGTTTTCTAAAAAAAAATAGTTCTGATTTTCGTAATTCATTCGGCAGCAATAATGTTCCATGCCATTACTTACTACTAAATAATCAACTTTTAATACCATATTGTAGCGAGTGATTTGATCAAAAACAGCTTGCGTTATTTTAATGTGCGGAGCTTTATATTCTATAATCATTTTAGCAGATAAATCACGAGTATATAATACTGTGTCACATCTTTTTTTTGTACCATTGAGGTCTACTAAAACTTCATTAGCCATCAGTGAAAGAGGGTATCCTTTGTGTGAGATTAAAAAATGAACGAAATGCTGTCGTACCCATTCTTCGGGAGTCAATGCTACATATCTCTTGCGGATAATATCGAAAATAACACTTTTTTCATCACGTAAGGCTATTTTTGTTTCAAATGCAGGCAGGTTTAACGATAACATTTACTACTTTTGTATGTTAAATATTGGTTTCTTATTCACATGAAATACAAATTTAATGAATTATTATGAAAACGAAGCAAGAAATAATAGCTAATTGGCTACCTCGTTACACTAAGCGCAAGCTGGAAGATTTCGGAGAATACATCTTATTGACCAACTTCGATAAATACGTTGAGATTTTTGCTGAAGAATTTAATGTCCCTATTTTAGGTAAGGATGCTAATATGATTTCGGCTTCTGCTCAGGACATTACGATTATCAACTTTGGCATGGGAAGTCCTAATGCTGCTATCATTATGGATTTATTAGGGGCAATACGACCAAAGGCTTGTCTCTTTTTAGGTAAATGTGGTGGTATTGATAAGAAGAATAAAATCGGTGATTTGATTTTGCCTATAGCTGCTATTCGTGGTGAAGGAACTTCAAATGATTATTTCCCGGCTGAAGTACCTTCTTTGCCTGCGTTTATGTTGCAACGTGCTGTTTCGTCAGCTATTCGCGATCATGCACGCGATTACTGGACGGGAACAGTTTATACTACCAACCGACGTATTTGGGAACACGATGATGAGTTCAAAGCTTATCTAAAGAAAACACGAGCGATGGCTGTTGATATGGAAACTGCAACTCTATTCAGCGTTGGTTTTGCTAATCATATTCCTACAGGTGCATTGTTACTTGTATCTGATCAACCGATGATTCCTGAAGGCGTAAAAACTGACAAAAGTGATACGGCTGTAACACAAAACTACGTTAAAGAACATGTACAAATTGGTATTGCATCTTTGCAGATGATTATTGAAGAAAAGAAGACAGTTAAGCACTTGAAGTTTGACTGGTAACAGACAATATATTTATAAAATATGGCAAAGCAAGAATTGACTTGTGACGATATACTAAAGAACTTACGAGCAAAACAATATAGTCCCATCTATTATTTGATGGGTGAGGAGTCTTACTATATCGATTTAATAGCCGATTATATTGCAAATAATATATTGAGTGAAACCGAAAAAGAGTTTAACCAAACAGTAATCTACGGAGCAGATGTTGATATTGCTACGGTTATAAATACGGCTAAACGTTACCCCATGATGTCTGAATATCAGGTGGTTATAGTTAAGGAAGCTCAAGCTATAAAGAATGTGGACGAATTGGCTTTTTATCTGCAAAAGCCTTTGAAGTCGACAATTCTTGTGATGTGCCATAAGCATGGAGTGCTAGATCGGCGAAAGAAACTTGCTGCAGAAATAGAAAAAGCAGGAGTTTTATTTGAATCTAAACGTATTAAAGAGGCTAATCTACCGGTTTTCATTTCCTCTTATCTTAAGCGTAAAGGTCTTGATACCGAACCTAAAGCTGCTCAGATGTTAGCTGATTTTATTGGAACTGATCTTAGCCGATTGGTTGGGGAATTAGAAAAACTTATCATTACTCTGCCGCAGGGTGAAAAGCGTATCACTTCTGAGCAAGTAGAGAAAAATATAGGTATAAGTAAAGATTATAATAATTTTGAATTGCGTAGTGCATTAATTCAAAAAAATGTACTTAAAGCTAATCAGATTATCAAATTTTTTGAAGAAAATCCTAAGGCCAATCCTATACAAATGACATTGCCTCTTCTTTTTAGTTTTTTTTCTAATCTTATGTTAGCATACTATGCTCCGGATAAGTCTGATCAAAGTGTAGCTGCAATGTTGGGATTGCGTTCACCTTGGCAAGCTCGTGATTATATAAATGCGATGAAAAAATATAACGGAGTTAAGACTATGCAAATTATAGGGGATATACGATATGCCGATGCAAAAAGTAAAGGGGTAAAAAATAACTCTATGAGCGATGGGGATATTCTACGAGAATTGGTCTACAAAATTCTCCATTAACCTAAACGCCTAAACCTTGTTATTGGGTTCAAATTCATAATTATTTTTAATATTAGCTTCTATCATATAGCAGGCTTCCTTGCTCTGAAGAAATCATTTTGATATTTTTCTGCTAAAATCTACTCATTTTTCTTTTCTTTATTTATTAGAGAGAAAATTATATACTTTAAAAAAGCACTTAAATAGCTTATTTTCAGTTGTTTAAGTGCTTTTTATCCTCTTTAGAATGCGATATTTCTTTTCTTTTGAATATTCTATCTGAAATATGACCTCTAAAAGTAATTAACTCATCAATTGTCAATATAAAACATATTCTAATTTTGTATTTGCATTGAGGCTTTATAAATGATAGAGGAATTTGAGTTGTGACAAATCTATATTTGTTGCCTATATAACTATTGTATTGCACATAAGTAATAATGTCTATCTTCATGTATTTACAAATCTGAATAATTCAAGTATAAATGTTATAATGGAGTTCAATTCACAACAGTACGGCTATGATATTTCCTTTGTATAATCATGAATATAAATATGAAAACTTAAAGGTTAATGGCATGCTTTACAATTATTAAATATCTGTTTTTCAGTTGTTTATACGATTTTAACTATAGTTATAATTCATATTATAGAGATATACTGCATTACAACTGTAATAGAAACCGTTTTTATTGATATTTATATATATAAATACCTTATAACTAGTATTTTATATAGTTTTATTAAACTAATAATATGCTCTATTTTTAAGCATTACAAATCTGATTACATATGTGTATTGCAATCAGTAAAGAATCTTATTATTTATGTAATGTTATAAATATGATGGTAATAATTTGTATTTGTGATTACTATATATTACTTTTGTGTTTAATCGGTATATCAATACAATTGTGAATAAAGAGCCTATTGTAGAAGATAAATATAACTAAGCATCAAGAATATGGATATTAAGGATAGAATAAAGATGGTGATGGAAAGAGAAAAAATACCATCGGGAGCATTTGCCGAAAGTATTGGCATACAGCAATCTACTCTTTCGCATATTTTAAACGGTAGAAATAACCCGAGTTTAGATGTAGTTATGAAAGTACACCAAAAATATAACTATGTAAATTTGGAATGGCTTTTGTATGGTACAGGTAATTTAATAGAAAAGACAATATCTAGTTCTGAATATCCACCTTCGCTATTTGATGAGAATCAAATAAATCTGCCTAATGATGCAGGAGTTTTAGAATATTCCAAGGAAATACCTTTAGGAGACCCTGTGAAATCGACTAAAGAACCTGTAAAACAGGAAGTTAGGTATATAGAAAAACCTCCTAGAAAAATTGTTGAAATAAGAATTTTCTTTGATGATAACACATTTGAGATATTCAAAGGTGAAAAATAATCCCTATGAGGGAGATTTTGAGCATTTTCATGTATCTTTGTCACCCAATATGAATTATATTCTCTTCTTATAGTCCACATGAAAAAATTTATTTTAGATTTGTTTGTCACGGAGAGTACAAAATTAAATGCAAATTATGTATTACTCAAAATGACATCTCCCTCCGCATTGCCGGATATGCTTCCTGGGCAATTTGCCGAACTTCTTGTTAGTGATTCACCAAAGACATTTCTACGTCGCCCTATCTCAGTTAACTTTTTAGATAAAGAGCGTAATGAGGTATGGTTTCTAATACAGATTGTTGGAGATGGTACGCGGCATCTAGCTGAGATTCCTGTTGGAAACACAATTAATGTAGTCCTTCCCTTGGGTAACAGTTTCACGATGCCCCAAAATGCTTCTGATGAGCTTCTATTGGTAGGCGGAGGTGTTGGTACAGCTCCTATGCTCTTTTTAGGTGAAGAGCTTGCCAAGAATGGATATAAGCCTACTTTTTTACTAGGCGCCAGGAGCAAAGAGGATTTACTCCAATTAGATCTATTTGCCAAATATGGAAAGGTATATACCACCACTGAAGATGGAAGTTCTGGAGAGAAAGGTTATGTAACTCAGCACTCCATACTTAATAAGGTTAATTATCAGCAAATCTATACTTGCGGTCCTAAACCTATGATGATGGCAATTGCCAAATATGCTAAAGAGAGAAATATTGATTGTGAAGTATCTCTTGAGAACACAATGGCGTGTGGTATAGGAGCATGTTTATGCTGTGTAGAGAAAACGAATGAAGGGCATATATGTGTATGTACTGAAGGTCCTGTATTTAATATAAATAGACTGTTATGGCAGATTTGAGTGTAAATATTGGAGAATTATTAATGAAGAATCCGATAATGACTGCATCGGGTACTTTTGGATATGGCGAAGAGTTTGAAGATTTTATAGATATTGAGCGAATAGGTGGTATAATTGTGAAAGGGACAACTCTTCACAAACGTGAAGGAAACCCATATCCTCGTATGGCAGAAACTCCTTCAGGTATGCTAAACGCCGTCGGACTGCAGAATAAAGGAGTTCAATACTTTGCTGATCACATATATCCTCGCATAAAAAGCCTCGATACAAATATAATTGTAAATGTATCGGGTTCTACTATTAGTGATTATGTTAAAACGGCAGAGATTATTAATGAACTTGACAAAATTTCTGCTATAGAATTAAATATATCTTGCCCTAATGTAAAAGAGGGAGGAATGGCTTTTGGAGTGACAACCTCTGGTGCTTGTAGTGTAGTTAAAGCTGTGCGTGAAGCTTACAAAAAGACACTTATAGTAAAGCTCTCCCCAAACGTGACTGACATTACAGAGATAGCTCGTTCTGCAGAAGATAGTGGCGCAGATAGCGTCTCTTTAATCAATACTCTGCTAGGAATGGCTATTGATGCAGAGCGTAGAAAACCTATATTATCGACTATAACAGGAGGATTATCCGGACCTGCCGTAAAGCCAATAGCTCTGCGAATGGTATGGCAAGTAGCTCAGGTAGTAAAAATTCCAGTCATAGGGATTGGCGGTATAATGGACTGGAAAGATGCTATTGAGTTTATCTTAGCCGGAGCTTCGGCGGTACAAATAGGTACTGCTAATTTCATTGATCCCGCTGCTACTATTAAAATAGAAGATGGAATAAAGGAATATCTAAATAGACATAATATTAGTTCAATAAAGGATTTGATCGGTGCGCTTGAGGTGTAAATATAATTAGTTAATTACCATTCGCGCATATTTTGATATTAATATGACATATTGCTCTGTGCTTTTCTAGAGTAAAATAATAAAGGCATCATTCTTTTATGATGCCTTTATTATTTCTTAATTTATACATTAAAGTTGAATGTATAATTGATAAAAAATATAGCAGATATACAAAGTTTATATCTTTTAGACTTCATCTTATATATTTACATTACTTTTTCTATTGATCTTTTAATAAATCAGGACGAAGAAGTTTTGTACGTTCTAAAGATTGCTGTAGTTCCCACTCCTTTATTTTGGCTTCATGACCTGATAGCAAAATATCCGGAACCTTCCATCCATTGTATTCAGCAGGCCGTGTATAAACTGGAGCAGCTAACAAATTATCTTGGAAAGAATCGGAAAGAGCTGATTGTTCATCAGAAATAACACCTGGAATGATACGAACAATGGCGTCTGCCATTACTGCAGCAGCGAGCTCACCACCGGTCAGTACATAATCTCCAATACTGATCTCTTTAGTGATAAAATGTTCTCGAATGCGATAATCAATGCCTTTGAAGTGCCCACAAAGAATAATTAGATTACCCGATAATGAAAGAGTATTAGCCATCTTTTGATCAAACTGTTCGCCATCAGGGGTGGTGAAAATCACTTCATCATAATCTCTTTCGGCTTTTAAGGCATTAATACAACGCTCTATAGGCTCTATTTTCATCACCATACCTGCAAAACCTCCAAAAGGATAATCATCTACTCGCCGATATTTATCTTCGGTATAATCGCGAAGATTGTGAATATGTATTTCAGCAAGTCCCTTATTTTGAGCACGTTTCATTATTGAACAATTAAAAAAGCCTTCAATCATTTCAGGTAAAACAGTGATAATATCGATGCGCATAGTCTCTTTAAATTTCTTGCAAAAGTACAAATATTTGAAGATAAACACGTATTTTTGCCTGAAACAATGTTCATAATATGACACCGGAAGATAGAATAAAGCAATTACGGATAGAACTCCATAAGCATAATTATAATTATTATATTTTAAATGCTCCTGAAATTACAGACAAGGAGTTTGATGATATGTTGCGTGAACTTCAGGATTTGGAAGAGCTACATCCTGAATTTAAAGATGATAATTCTCCTACAATGCGTGTAGGAAGTGATTTAAATAAAAACTTTAATCAGGTTCCTCACAAATATCCTATGCTCTCGCTAGGCAATACATACTCTGAAGGAGAAATTACTGATTTTTATGAAAGAGTACGCAAAGCTTTAAATGAAGATTTTGAGATTTGTTGTGAAATGAAGTATGATGGCACTTCTATTTCTCTTATTTATGAAAATGGGCAGTTAATTCGTGCTATAACGCGAGGGGATGGAGAAAAAGGTGATGATGTGACTGATAATGTAAAGACAATACGCACTATTCCGCTCGTGTTACATGGTGGTAATTATCCTGATTCTTTTGAAATACGTGGTGAGATACTAATGCCCTGGGAGGTATTTGAAGAACTCAATCGGGAAAGAGAGCTTCGGGAAGAAGCACTTTTTGCTAATCCTAGAAATGCTGCTTCCGGAACATTAAAACTACAAAATTCATCTGTTGTTGCTTCAAGGAAACTTGATGCTTATCTCTATTATTTATTAGGAGAAAGTCTCCCATGTGATGGGCATTATGAAAATTTGCAAGAAGCTCAAAATTGGGGCTTTAAAATATCTCCGTTAATGCGTAAATGTCATACACTCAATGAAATTTTTGATTTTATCAATTATTGGGATTCTGAAAGAAAGAATCTTCCTGTAGCCACTGATGGTATTGTGCTTAAGGTTAACAGTTTGAAGCAGCAGAAAAATCTCGGATTTACAGCTAAATCTCCCAGATGGGCTATTGCTTATAAATTTCAGGCAGAAAAAGCACTAACCAGACTTAATGCTGTTACCTATCAGGTGGGAAGAACAGGCGCAGTAACTCCGGTAGCTAACCTGGAACCTGTTCAATTATCTGGCACAATGGTAAAACGCGCTTCACTGCATAATGCTGATATTATTGAAGGATTGGATCTACACATTGGAGACATGGTGTATGTGGAAAAGGGCGGTGAAATTATTCCTAAAATAACGGGTGTGGATACTACTGCTCGCTTTATGATTGGAGAGAAAATTCGGTTTATAAGGAAATGTCCTGAATGTGGTAGCGAACTTATCCGCTATGAAGGAGAGGCAGCTTATTACTGTCCTAATGAAACAGCTTGCCCTCCTCAAATTAAAGGTAAGATAGAGCATTTTATTAGCCGTAAAGCGATGAACATTGACGGATTAGGCCCTGAGACAGTGGATCTTTTTTATCGTTTAGGACTCATAAAAAATACGGCAGATCTATATGAACTTACAATAGATGATATCAAGAACCTAGATCGAATGGGTGACAAATCTGCTGAAAATATAATAAAGGGTATTGAGTTGAGTAAGCAAGTGCCTTTTGAAAGGGTACTTTTTGCGTTAGGTATTCGCTTTGTAGGTGAAACTGTTGCAAAGAAGTTAGCTAAAGCTTTTGATGATATCACAGAGTTAGAACAGGCAGATATTGAATCCCTCAAAAATATTGATGAGATAGGTGAAAAAATAGCCGGAAGTCTTTTAAACTATTTTTCAAATGAGACAAATATAGATTTAGTTAATCGTCTAAAAAACAAAGGGTTAAGACTGTACCGTACGGAAGAAGAACTAACTGATCGCACAGATAAACTGGCCGGAAAGTTCATCGTTATAAGTGGAGTTTTTACTCATCACTCTAGAGATGAATATAAAGAAATCATTGATAAGAATGGTGGGAAAAATGTTGGAAGCATTTCTTCAAAAACGAGTTTTATATTAGCTGGAGAGAACATGGGACCAGCTAAGCTGGAAAAAGCAAATAAATTGGGAGTTAAGATAATAAACGAAGAGGAATTCTTAGCTCTTATTCTATAACATTTTCGCGCTTTTTCCTTAATTTATGCTTCATAAAACTAGGCAAAAGAGAAAATATTCGTACTTTTGCCAACATATTACTTAGAGATCATAATAATACTCATGATACAGACCAAATTGAAAGGAATGGGGGTAGCACTGATTACTCCTTTCAAAGAAGATGGAAGCGTTGACTACGATGCTTTATTGCGATTAGTAGATTATCTGCTCCAAAATAATGCAGATTTTTTATGTGTGCTTGGAACAACAGCCGAAACTCCCACATTGACAGAAGATGAAAAGAAAAAAATAAAAAGACTCGTAATAGAACGTGTAAATGGTAGGATACCTATATTGCTCGGTGTGGGTAGCAATAATACACTATCAGTCGTTGAAAGCTTAAAAAATGATGATTTTACCGGTGTTGATGCTGTACTATCTGTTGTTCCTTACTATAACAAGCCATCTCAAGAAGGTATATATCAACACTACAAGGCTATTTCTGCAGCTACAACGCTACCTATTGTGCTTTATAATGTACCGGGAAGAACAGGAGTTAATATGACTGCTGAGACGACTTTACGTATCGCTCGTGATTTTAAAAATGTGATAGCTATTAAAGAAGCTTCGGGCAATATCACCCAGATGGATGATATTATAAAAAATAAGCCGGACAATTTCAATGTTATTTCAGGAGATGACGGTATTACTTTTCCTTTGATTACTTTGGGGGCTATAGGAGTTATTTCGGTTATTGGTAATGCTTTTCCTCGTGAATTTAGTAAAATGACACGTTTGGCTCTCCAAGGTGATTTTAAGAATGCTTTAGCTATTCATCATCGATTTACGGAGTTATTCAATTTACTTTTTGTAGATGGTAACCCTGCTGGCGTTAAATCAATGCTGAATACAATGGGCATGATTGAAAATAAGCTTCGTCTACCTTTGGTCCCAACCCGAATAACGACTTTTGAGGCGATACGCAAGATTTTAAATGAATTAAACATTAAATGCTAATAAAATAGTGGCTAGAGGTATGCAAATCAGCTCTGATTTTGCGTGCCTTTTAGAGCTATGATGCGATAAATCAGTTCACTGGCAGATTAGATGTCAAGCAGCTAATCATAGTACTAAATATTTTTAGTAACCTTTCTCGGATCCTTCTTATTTAGATATTATCTAAAATTTATGCTTAACATGGCAATCCCTCAGGATTTCGGCATGATCCGTATGATCCTTGATCCTCTCTTAGGACTTCGATATAATCCATAAAAAAAGGATATCTTAATTAAGATATCCTTTTGTGATCGCGACAGGATTCAAACCTGTAACCGGCTGATCCGTAGTCAGCTACTCTATTCAGTTGAGCTACGCGACCATTTGTTAACTCAAAAAGTGACCGCGACAGGATTCAAACCTGTAACCGGCTGATCCGTAGTCAGCTACTCTATTCAGTTGAGCTACGCGGCCATTTGTTTAACGGGTGCAAAGATACGGTCTTTTTCCGGATAGACAAGTTTTTTATGCCCTTTTTTTCAAGAAATTATTCGATAAAACGGTAATTAAATAATTGCCAACCGATTGTTAATCCTATATTCCAGTCCTTACTCGGTGAGCTATAATGATTTACATATGCTGAGATAGCACCAAAGGGTAATTTGCATACCAGAGAAACCTGACCTAAATATTCAAACTTAGAAAATGATTTTCCATAATAGGCCTTATTACTTGAATTCTCTTTTATAGGAAAAATGGGTAAAAAGCCATAAAATTCACTTCGGATATGAAATATATCGTTTAAATTAAAAATAGGTTGTACTCCTCCTGCAACAAATTGATTTGCTCTAAAAGCTTCATTATAGGTCAATTTACTGTGAGGTGTTGGTGAGAACTCACCGGCTTCGAGCATTGTTGCCGTATAATTCTCCGAAAAATTTCTTGAGGAAAATAATCCTTGTACACTCCAACCTAAAGTGAATTTAGATGAGAGACTGTGATATCTTTCTCGGTAATAAGATAATTGTAACCAAGATTGACTCTTTTCAGAGGCCTGTTGTGATTCCGATGCTATCCCCGGATAGAAATATTCTCTTCCTGTATATATCTGTGCAATTAAGGCTTCACTATAACCTCGGGTGGCATATTGGCGATCGTTTAAGGTGCTTCCATTGAAACTGATAGAACCGCCATATAAATTGTATACGCTTCGATCATTTTTATCATTTTCAAAATCAATTATATTGCTTTGAAAATATTTATCCCTGAATTGAGCCATTCCAATGCCAAATTCGGCTCTTTTACTTGAGAGGAAGGGAAGAGCTACTTTCAATTTCATAAATCGTTCATCTTTGCTATTAAAGGCCGGCTTATATTTATTAGAAAAAACATTATCTCCTTTAAAATAGTCAAAGGTGCTTATAGACGCGATAAAACGATATGAAGTAGGTATGGTTGTTGGAAAATCTACTCGTCCCATTAATTGAAGATTGCTATATGTTCTGCCAATTTGTCCATCTAAAGTGACTTCCTTAGAATAATAATTCAAATCCCGATAAGAGAGGCCCAGATAGATTTGATTGGAGTTTGTGGTAGAGACATTTCCTCCTACATGTAGGGAGAAGTTATTTTCCATTTTTACTTTTAAATGTAGATCGTATGTTTCATCTTCTTTATTAAATATGGCATGCGGTATTATTTCAGAGATTAGATCACCTCCCGAGAGAAGACGAAAATATCCTTTTTTTAAATCTTCGTATGTGAAAATCTTATTATCTGAATCATGAAATTCTTTCTTTATATAAACTTCCTGTAAGCTATTGGCGCCATCAACATATATTCTTTTAAATCGTAACTCTGGATAATTACTTTTATAGACTAATCTTCTTAAGCGTATATTATCTAAATTGATTCTTCGGTGAATACGGCTTTTGATGGAATCCATAAGTGACATAGTACGGTCATAACCTATTTTTTCAAGTTCGTCTATTCGTTGAAAATCTAAAAGATTGACATTTTCATATTTAAAAGTCATTAAGATTCCTGCTGAATCGGGAAGAGAATAATTGGTCTTTTGCATTACCATGTTCTCTATTTGGCTCATTAAATCGTTTTCGTCCGGTTTGGTCGGGTTTTTGGCAACAACACTACCTATGATAATATCAGGATGAAAATCATGGCGCATAACGTCTGTTGGAAAATTATTGTAAATGCCTCCGTCATAGGCTAAAACGCTATCTATTTTTATTGGTTTAAAAACAAAAGGAAAACTCATAGAAGCTCTCACTGCATCTCCTAAATCTCCTTTTTTGAAAATTATCTGTTTTTTATTATAAACATCTGAAGCTACGCAGCGAAAAGGCACAAATAATTTATTAAAATCACCTCCAGAAGCAGCTGTAGCTCGCGCAAATAGGTCAATAAATACTAAATTCATTTGTATGGGGTTGACCATGCTAGTAGGAAGGATTTTTGTTTTAGGATTCTCTAAAGAGAAATGGATATTAAATAACTCAGGGGTTGGTAGATTTTTCTTGAAATAGTAGATATAATTTTCTTCCATTTGCCCTGAATACCATCGTTTGAAATCAGGAGACTTAATGAGAGCTTCCATTTCATCGGGAGAGTATCCCATGGCATATAGAGAGCCGATGATAGCACCCATTGAAGTGCCGGTTATATAGTCAATAGGAATATTATTCTCTTCTAAAGCCCTTATGATTCCAATATGTGTAAGTCCTTTAGCTCCACCACCACTAAGGACAAGGCCTACTTTTTGAGCTTGTAAATGAGATAGGCAGAGAAAAATCAATAGGAACAGTATAAAATACTTCTTTATAAAATACATTATAATAAATCTGATGAAGTAATAAAATTAAATAGATTGTCCAAATATAGCTAATAATATGCATTAAAATCTTATTGAAGGGGATAATTTTATTATAAAAAAAGAGCATTGAGATTATTTATTAAATCATCAATGCTCTTATAAAGTTAATCTAGCAAATTGTACTAGATTAGATCAATACTTCTCTTTACGAAATTATTTAGTGCTTCGCCTTTCAGCATGTTATTTTGCAGCAATGCTAAATCGATAAGTTGACGGATTATTTTGTTTTTGCTTGCATATTCTGCAAAAACAGCTTCTTTTTGCTTTTTCAGATCATCTGATTTCTTGTCTAACTCGCTTAGCTCATCTTTTTCCGCGGTAGGAATTTCTTCATCTTTTTTGCCTTCATGTTTCTTCTTTAATTCACTATGTTGGCTAGTGAGAGTATCAATTTCTGTCTGAAGTGGAGAAATCAATGCAGCACATTCTTTTTCTTCATCAGATAATACCGATTTTACCAATTTATGGTCAGCGTTTAAAACGAGGTTAAACATATCTGGCATTTCACCATAAAAACTCATACCTGCTTGAATATTGGCCATATCTTTCATACGGCGCATGTATTCACTCTGAGTAATCATTACGGGAGATGAGTTCTCGCCTAAAGATTGAGTTAATACAGTAAATTCAACCTTTTCGACTTTAGGTAATTGACTTTTGAAAGCGCTGCTTAATGCTTCTTGTTTATCTGCTTCCAGTGCGGTATCTTTCTTGTCTTCTTTTACAATAAGATTATCTATGATGTCGCTATCTACACGAGTGAAGCGTGATTTTTCAAATTTCTGCTCAAATGTACTTACTAAAGCAATATCGAGTTGGCCATTCATTAACAAGACATTATAGCCCTTGTTTTTAGCCATTTCTATATAGCTATATTGTTCATCCTTATTGTTGGCATACAAATAGATCAGATTACCATCTTTGTCTGTTTGATTATCTTTAATGAGAGTTTTGTATTCATCAAAGGTATAGAATTTACCATCTGTGTCTTCTAATAGGGCAAATTTCTCTGCTTTCTCATAAAAGTCTTCTTGAGTTAGCATACCATAGTTGATAAATATCTTCAAATCATTCCATTTTTCCTCAAACTGCTTACGATCGTTTTTGAAGATAGATTGCAGACGATCTGATACTTTCTTTGAAATATGAGATGATATCTTCTTCACATTAGAATCACTTTGAAGATAAGAGCGTGAAACATTTAATGGAATATCAGGAGAATCAATAACGCCATGGAGTAGAGTTAAAAAATCAGGAACTACTCCCTCTACAGAGTCGGTTACATATACCTGATTACAATAAAGTTGAATCTTGTTTTTGTTTAGATCAAGATTGCTCTTTACTTTCGGGAAATAAAGAACTCCAGTTAAATGAAAAGGATAATCTACATTCAAATGAATCCAGAATAAGGGTTCATCAGACATTGGATATAAATCGCTATAGAACTTTTTATAGTCTTCGTCTTTAAGATCTGAAGGTTTACGAGTCCAGAGAGGATTCGTTTCATTAATAATATTGTCTTCAGATGTCTCCACTTGCTTGCCATCTTTCCATTCTTTCTTTTTTCCAAAAACAACAGATACAGGCAAGAAACTGCAATATTTTTTTAGTAGAGAGGAGATACGAGCTTCTTCTAAAAACTCTTTGCAATCATCATCTATATAAAGAACGATATCTGTTCCGCGATCAGTTTTATCAGTATCTACAAGTGTAAATTCAGGGCTACCGTCACAGCTCCATTTTACTGCTTTAGCACCTTCTTTGTATGATTTGGTAATGATCTCTACTTTCTTAGAAACCATAAAAGATGAATAGAAACCTAATCCGAAGTGTCCGATGATAGCATTAGCGTCATTTTTATATTTCTCAAGGAAATCGTTTGCACCGGAAAAAGCGATTTGATTAATGTATTTGTCGATTTCTTCAGGAGTTAATCCAATACCACGATCAGAAATAGTGATAGTATCTTTATCTAATGTTACTTTAACAGTTAGGTCTCCAAGTTCTCCTTTAAATTCACCTATAGCAGCTAATGTTTTTAACTTTTGGCTCGCATCTACAGCATTAGATACAATTTCCCTAAGGAAAATTTCATGATCACTGTACAAAAACTTTTTAATGACAGGGAAAATGTTCTCAGTAGTTACCCCAATATTTCCTTTTTGCATAATTATTTAAATATTTTATTTATAAAATTAATACTATCGTTTGATATAGTCTTAAAGACAAAAAAAATGCCAGACCTAGACGGACTGACATTTTGACGCTCTTTAGTTTAAGTAAATTTTAATCTGTACTTTTGTTTGTGATCTCTAATGCATTTCCTTCTTTGGAAAGCTCAGCCAAGATTGTATCATTTGCATTAAGCGATTCTGAAATGATTAGTTCAGAGAGTGGATCTTCTAAATAGCTTTGTATGGCTCTTTTTAGAGGACGTGCACCATATTGAATATCATAACCTTTAGAAGCTATAAATTTTTTAGCTTCATCGCTGATTTTTAGAGTATAACCAATAGAATCTATTCTTTCATACAGACCTTTTAGCTCAAGATCAACTATTTTGATAATAGCTTCTAAAGAGAGTTGATCAAATGTAATTACTTCATCAACACGGTTTAGAAATTCAGGAGCAAAAGATTTTGATAGTGCCTTTTGGATTACACTTCTTGAGAAGTCTTTGTCAGAGATCCCGCTATTCGTTGCAAATCCAACACCTCGACCAAAATCTTTAAGCTGTCTTGTTCCGATATTGGAAGTCATAACAATTACAGTGTTTTTAAAATCTACATTCCTGCCATAACTGTCAGTTAGCCTTCCTTCGTCCATCACTTGTAAGAGGAGATTAAATACATCGGAATGTGCTTTTTCTATTTCATCTAATAGAATGATAGAATAAGGTTTGCGACGAACTTTTTCAGTTAACTGTCCACCTTCTTCATATCCTACATACCCCGGAGGGGCTCCTACAAGGCGAGAAACAGTAAATTTTTCCATGTACTCACTCATGTCAATGCGAATCAGAGCATCTACAGAGCCGAACATATATTTTGCTAATTCTTTTACTAAGTGAGTTTTGCCTACACCTGTAGGTCCAAGAAACATAAAGGTTCCAATAGGCTTATTGGGATCTTTTAGTCCTACACGGCTGCGTAGAATAGCTTTTACCAGCTTTTCTATAGCAGGGTCCTGAGCAATTACTTTGGTTTGCAAATCTTCTTTCATATGAGCCAATTTGGCTCCTTCTGCTTGCGCCATACGCTGCAAAGGAATACCTGACATCATAGAAACGACGTTAGCTATATCTTCTTCATCAACTGTCTGGCGATTATCTTTCAAGCTAGCTTCCCAATCTTTTTTCATTTGATCTAACTCTTCTATCAACTCTTTTTCTTTATCACGATAGCTAGCAGCAAGTTCATAATTCTGCAATTTTACAGCTTCATTTTTTTGAGCTGTAGTTGTTTCAATAAGCTTTTCTTGCTCTTCTATTTCTTTGGGAACACTTACATTAGTCAGGTGAATGCGAGAACCAGATTCATCAAGTGCGTCAATGGCTTTGTCCGGAAAGTTGCGATCTGTGATGTAGCGATCAGTTAACCTGACACAAGCTTCTAAGGACGCATCTGTGTACAGAACATTGTGATGATCTTCGTATTTTCCCTTTATATTTTTTAATATTTGGAGAGTTTCTTCAAATGTAGTGGGTTCAACAATTACTTTTTGGAATCTACGCTCAAGAGCTCCGTCTTTTTCTATATTCTTTCTATATTCGTCAAGGGTTGTAGCTCCTATACATTGTATTTCTCCGCGTGCTAAAGATGGTTTAAGCATATTAGCAGCATCCATTGACCCAGCAGCAGAACCTGCTCCTACGATAGTATGAATTTCATCAATAAAGATGATTATATTGGGGTTTCGATGCAACTCATTTAATATAGAACGTATTCTTTCTTCAAATTGTCCACGGTATTTTGTTCCGGCAACAATTGAAGCCATATCTAGTGCAATAACTCGTTTATCAAATAATATTCGAGACACTTTTTTTTGAACTATTCTAAGTGCCAAACCTTCTACGATAGCCGATTTACCAACCCCTGGTTCACCTATTAATATAGGATTATTTTTCTTGCGACGGCTAAGTATTTGAGCTAAACGTTCTATTTCACGTTCACGGCCAACAACAGGGTCTAGCTTTCCTTCTTCTGCTGCTTTGGTCATGTCTGTACCAAAATTATCTAATACAGGGGTGTCATTAGCTGTTTTCTTAGAAGTTTGGGATTGTTGGCGAGTTCCTGGCAAATTTTCATTTGTATTAGAACGAGGTTCGTCTGCCTCGTCATCATCTTCTTCTTCTGAAAATCCAAGCCCGGCATTTATATCAGGCTGTAATGATAGTTGTTCTAGAAATTTCTTATAATCAACATTATTCTCTTCGAGTACTGTCGCAGCTAAATTATGCTTATCTTTTAGTATAGCTAATAATAAATGTTCAGTATCCGCTACACTACTTTTTAATAAACGTGCTTCAAGAATACCCATTTTCAATATTCTAGATGCATCATTAGACAAAGGAACTTCAGCATCAGGTAACAACATCTCATCTTGATATAGTCGCAACATGCCTTCTATCCGCTTTTTTAGCCCCATGAGATCTATCTTCAAAATAGAAAGAATTTCAATAGCTTTACCTTCGCCATCTCTAATTAGTCCTAATAAAAAATGTTCAGGCCCTATATAGCCATTTTTAAGGCGATTAGCTTCTTCTTTGCTATATATAATCACCTCTGAAACTTTAGGTGAAAATTGATTATTCATATTGTACTTCCTTTCTAAATAAGGGTTATATATTAATGTATATGGCAAATATAAGTATAAATTGCATCTAAGCATCAAATTTGCCTTTCTTTAAAGTATCAACAAATCTTATGCCATTTTTGATTACTTGCAGCAGTATAAAATAAATATTGCATTGATTTAAATAGCCACATTTATTGTTTTTTTAAAAAAAACGTTCTTCGTAACTAGAGAAAGCAAAGTAGGAGATATTTTTGCAGAAAGACTTTTGTATCTCGTGAAAATGTAGTACTTTAGCATGGTTTTTCATAAACCATGTAATGTATAATTAATAATCTTTTTAAATGCTTGAACAAGACAGAATTATAAAGATTAACATTGAGGAAGAAATGAAATCATCTTATATAGATTATTCTATGTCGGTGATTGTTTCGCGTGCGCTTCCTGATGTTAGAGATGGATTTAAGCCAGTTCATCGTAGAATCCTTTATGGAATGATGGAACTAGGAAATACGTCTGATAAACCTTATAAAAAATCCGCTAGAATAGTTGGTGAAGTACTAGGTAAATATCATCCTCATGGTGACTCTTCTGTTTACCTAGCCATGGTTAGAATGGCTCAAGAATGGGCTATGCGATATCCTTTAGTAGATGGACAAGGTAACTTTGGTTCTGTTGATGGTGATAGTCCTGCCGCTATGCGTTATACGGAGGCTAGATTAAATAAATTAGGTGAAGAAATGATGCAGGATCTTTATAAGGAAACTGTTGATTTTGATCCAAACTTTGATAATACTTTGGCTGAGCCCAAAGTAATGCCCACTCGGATACCTAATCTGCTAGTAAATGGAGCTTCCGGAATTGCTGTAGGTATGGCTACTAATATGCCTCCCCATAATCTTTCTGAAACAATTGATGCATGTGTTGCATATCTAGAAAATAAAGATATTACCATAGAGGAACTTATGCTTTATGTTAAAGCACCGGATTTCCCTACTGGAGGATACATATATGGTATCACTGGAGTAAAGGAAGCCTATTTAACAGGAAGAGGACGTGTTGTAATGCGTGCTAAAGCAGAAATAGAATCTGGACAAACTCATGATAAAATAGTTGTAACTGAAATACCGTATAATGTTAATAAGGCTGAATTGATTAAAGCAATTGCTGATCTTGTTAATGAAAAGAAAATCGAAGGTATTTCGAATGCAAATGATGAATCTGACCGTGATGGTATGCGTATTGTTATTGATATTAAACGAGATGCAAATGCGAGTGTAGTGCTTAATAAGCTCTATAAAATGACTGCATTGCAAACCTCTTTTGGTGTTAATAATGTTGCATTGGTTCATGGACGCCCTAAAACACTGAATTTACGAGATCTTATTCTTAATTTTGTAGAACACAGGCATGACGTTGTCATCAGACGTACTCAATTTGATTTGAGGAAAGCAAAAGAAAGAGCTCATATTCTTGAAGGCTTAATTATTGCCTCTGATAATATAGATGAAGTTATTCAAATTATTCGTGCAGCTAAAACTCCGAACGATGCTATTGCAGGTCTTATTGCTCGTTTTAAATTAAGCGAAATTCAGGCACGTGCTATTGTTGAAATGCGTTTACGCCAACTAACTGGCTTGATGCAAGATCAATTGCATGCTGAATATGAGGAGATAATGAAGCAAATAGCTTATCTTGAAGAAATATTGTCTAACGATGAATTATGTCGAAAAGTAATCAAAGATGAGTTGTTAGAGGTTAGAAGTAAATATGGAGATACTCGTCGATCTGAAATAGTTTACTCTTCTGAGGAATTTAATCCTGAAGATTTTTATGCCGATGATGAAATGATTATTACCATTTCTCATATGGGCTACATTAAACGCACTCCTTTGACAGAATTCCGTTCACAAAATAGAGGTGGGGTAGGTTCTAAAGGTAGCGAAACTAGAGATGAGGATTTTGTAGAGCACATATATCCTGCTACAATGCATAATACCATGATGTTCTTTACTCAGAAAGGGAAATGTTATTGGCTTAAAGTATATGAAATTCCTGAAGGATCTAAAAACTCAAAAGGTAGAGCTATCCAAAATCTTCTCAACATAGATTCTAATGATGCCGTTAATGCTTATCTTCGTGTTAAAAACTTATCAGATCAGGAATATATCAACAGTCATTATGTCTTATTCTGTACTAAAAATGGCATAATTAAGAAAACTCTTTTAGAGCAATATTCAAGACCTCGACAAAATGGAGTCAATGCAATAACTATTCGTGAAGATGACAGAGTTATAGAAGTACGTATGACTAATGGCGAAAATGAAATTATTATAGCCAATAGAAATGGGCGTGCTATTCGTTTTAATGAAAATGCTGTTCGTGTTATGGGACGTACTGCTACAGGAGTTCGTGGAATGACTCTTGATGAAAATGCAGAAGATGAAGTGATTGGAATGATATGTATTAAAGATATTGAAGCAGATTCTATTATGGTTGTTTCTGAACAAGGCTACGGAAAGCGATCTGAAATTGAAGATTATCGAAAAACAAATCGTGGCGGTAAAGGCGTTAAAACGATGAACATAACTGATAAAACTGGAAAATTGGTAACTATTAAGTCTGTAACGGATGAAAATGATTTGATGATTATCAATAAATCAGGCATTACTATTCGTCTAAAAGTAGCTGATGTGCGTATCATGGGACGTGCAACTCAAGGCGTAAGACTGATAAATTTAGAAAAACGTAACGATCATATAGGCTCTGTATGTAAAGTCACTTCCGAAAATGAAGATTTGGCAGCAATTGAGAGCAATGAAGTAGAATAGTAAACATAAATATTATTAATTAATCAACAACAATCATGAAGAGAGTACTATTTTCAATGGTTTTACTACTCATTACTAGCATATCTTTTGCGCAAGAAAAGAATGTGAAAGTAGCAAAAAAGATAGCAAATGAGGTAACTCCTGATTTTACAAAAGCTGAGCAGCTTATTAAAGAAGCTTTAGTTAACCCTGAGACCAAAAATGACCCTGAAACATGGAATGTGGCTGGATTTATTCAGAGACGGATAAGCGAAAAGCAAATGGAAAAGGCATATTTGAGAAAGCCATACGATACTCTTAAAGTATATAATAGTGCTTTGCAGATGTATAACTATTTCTTGAAATGTGACGAGCTTGCTCAAATTCCAAATGCAAAAGGTAAAATAAAAAATAAATATAGAAAGAATAATACAGCTATAATGATATCGGAGCGTCCGAACTTAATAAATGGTGGTATTCAATATTTCAATTTAAACAAGAATAAGAAAGCTTTTGAGTTTTTCTCTACCTATGTGGATGCTTCTTCTAATCCAATGTTTAAGAAAGAAAATTTCTTGGAAAAGGATACTATTTTACCTCAGGTTGCTTATTATGCTGCATTAGCTGCTATTAAGTTAAAAAATTATCCAGCTGTATTAAAATATGCTCCTTATGCAAAAAATGACAAAGAAGTAGGTAAGTATGCTATGGAATTTATTGCTACGGCTTACAAAGCTCAAAAAGATACAGCTGATTGGGTTACAGCTCTAAAAGAAGGTATTCAGAAGTACCCAGATCACTCATTCTTTTTTGGACATCTTATTGATTATTATAGCAATAATAATAAATATGATGAAGCAATGCAGTTTGCAGATGATATGTTGACAAAAAATCCAAATAATACTTTTTATTTGTACGTGAAAGGTTATTTGTATCATAATATGAAAGATTATGATAAAGCAATAGAATATTATAAAAAGACTATTGCTATAGATCCTGAATATGCTGAAGCATATTCTAATTTAGGATTAATTTATTGTTTGCAGGCTCAGGATTATGCTAATAAAACAACAGCTGATATAAATGATCCTAAATATAAAAAGGAGCAAGCGGCTATCAAAAAATTCTATGAAGAAGCTAGACCATATTATGAGAAAGCTAGAGAATTGAAACCTGATCAAAAAGATTTGTGGATACAAGGATTATATAGAATTTATTATAATTTGAATCTTGGACCTCAATTTGAGGAAATTGATAAATTGATGAAATAGAATTTATTAATAACAAAAAAAGCCGATTATATTTAATCGGCTTTTTTTGTTTCATTTTTAATTAAATGGAAGGAGTAAATATTAACCGTATTTTCTATTAAACATAATATGAATTATATCCTCAATATAGAAAGCTCAAAACTTTATTTCTTAGCGAAGGTACGATTTATATTAATTACAAATAAAGGTGTATCTGAATGAAAAATCATTTTCCTCGCAATACTAGGATTAAACATGCGGAAAAATAAATTTCTTTTGTATGTTGTCAACGTTAATATATCAATATGATTTTCATTAATGTAATGATCTAAACTAGAAAGAAAGTCGCTAATCAGAACAATATTATATTGAATATCAATATGCGGATACTGTTTATGAAAATATTCTTGTATGCCAGCTAGTTTAATTTCATTCCATGTGTCTTTTGAGTCAGATAAATGAATGAGGTCTATTGAGAATTTGAAAGAGTCCAAATCCTTAATAAATGAGTCGAAAGCAAGCAGATCTCTTTGATCAAAATTAGTTAAGAAAGCAACTTTTTTAGCTTGACTAAAATTTTTTAAGAGTGTATTTTCAGGAATAGCTAAAACGTTGGTTTTACTACGTTCTATAACTTCAGCAGTAACGCTACCAATAAGGTCTAAATCTTTTTGATTTTTTCCTCTGGTACCCATTATTATAATTTTAGGCTTCTGTTCTTTCGTATAACGCAAAATTTCTTCTTCAGGAATACCTTCTCGTAAAATACATGAGAATTTTACAGCAGGCAGTTCATTTGAATCTATTTTTTTTTGAATTCTGTCAGACAATGAGTTTAAATCAGTATGTACTTTTTGGAGTACACTTTTCAGATTTTCCTCGTCGGTAACTGAATAGCTAAAAACATCACCATAAGGCAAGGAAGATGCATAAATGGGACTGAAGTATACATGCAATAAAACAACTTCAGAATTAAAGTGGCTAGCAAAATTAAAACCAAACTCGCAGGCTTTAATTGAATAGGTAGAAAAATCTACAGGTATTAAAACTTTATTTTGCTTTTCTTGCTCGATAGAAGGAACCTTGTCCCCTACTACATCTTCAGCTAACCATACTGAGCTTTCTGTAATTTTTAAGGCTCGGGGCAAATCACTTTCTTTTATACGCAAACGCACTCCAGAAGAGATTATTGGTTGTATTTGATTTACATTGTGAATATAGGTCTCTATACCTTCGTTTTCAAGTACATTTTTTAATATTTGAGCTTTAGCATAAGTTAGAATAGCTAAAGTCACTAATTTATCTGTTTCCATAATTGTAATAGTTTATAGAGTAAACAAATAAATCCTAATTATGCTATACTAATTAGGATTTAAGCGATAAATTATATCATAAACATCTCAGCTATACTTAAATGAATCTTCACTAGCAAGATGATATTCCAATTCATTTAAAATATTTAAAGCTTTATCCAATACAGTAGTATCATCAATCATCACTAACCCACCATCTGGTCCTGGTTCCAAATGAATACCAACACTTTTACCTTCTTTGAAATTATGTCCGCCAAAAAAATTACGCACAGTATCTACATTTAAACCTAATTCATCAGCAATTCTATGCATGCTACCAGATGGCAATGAATCCTTTATTTTGCGGAGCTCATTGAATGTTATTGTTCTCATGGCTATTAAATTTACGGGTTAATACTAAGCTCTTATTGTATAACGCTCTAAACTTAATTATAATAACTTATAAAACAAAATATTTTCAATATTTTTTAATCAAAAAAACATGTTTATAGTTTATTTATAAATGAATGATTAATTGATTTTTTACAGTGAAATTATACGCAGCATTAAACATACATAAGTATGTGCATAAACTATATGATTTCTATTTCATCAGTTTTAATCCAACCAACTTTACCATCTTCTAATTGAATTTCTTTCCACTCTTTCATTGTGGCATCTTTTATTATGACTTTTCTGCCCTCGTGGAGAATAAATAAGCTAGTCCCATTCTCACTTGGGGTACTTCTTATAGTTACGCTAGGAAGCATAACTATAGCAGAGTTCCTGTTTTCTAATATACTTTTCTGATAGAAAGCAAACACGTTAGATAAGACAGAAATTATGAAAAAGAGTATACCTGATATAAAACATATCTTTTTATAAGAAATCCTGGAAGAAAAAAAGAAGAAATAAATTGCAATCACAAAAAATATAAATGACACAATTCCGCAAACAGCCCATGCGTCAATGTTCATGATATTGATTATAGCCTTAATCCAAGTAATAAAAAATAGCTCTGGTATAGGTTCTACTTTATCAATCGTTTTACTTCGAGCAATATCTAAATTTGAGCGAATATCATTATTGCCAGGTTGAAGTAACAGAGCACGTTCATAATTAAGAATAGCTTTTGCTATTTCTCCCGATTTGTAATAACTATTTCCTAAGTTGTAATAAATATTAGCAGACTCTCCTTTTTTTAGTAAACTTTCGTAAATTTGAATGGCTGTAGCATAATCATTTTTAATATATGCGCTGTCTCCATTTGTTTTTGTCATTGTTTTCCCTATGCTCCTTTCTCCAAGTTTTGCATTCTTAGAAGCAATAATGGAGTCATTTTGAGAAATTGAATGATCTAATGAATCCTGAGAAAAAACAGAAGCAGATATTAAAAGACAAACAACAAAAAATATTATTTTTTTCATAACAAATTTCTTTTTCTTATTAATGTTTTATTGAACCTTCAAGTCTACTAATAACATTTATAATATTGGAATATACTTTATCCATAGTTTGACTCTCATTACTAGGTGCGTAACGAGCAAACTCACACTCATCAATAGCTTTTAATAATTCTTTTATCAAAATTTCATCAACTCCATAATTATTCAAAGCATCCTCAACATTATCTCGAGAAAGAAGAGACACAGGAATACTTAATTTATCGCTGATATAGCCCCATAACGCTTTTAATACTTCATCATAAAAAACTTCTTTCTTATTTTCTGTTAGAAGTTTTTCAGCTCGTTTCATGCGCTTGGTTGCAACTTTATTAGCTTTTCTTATTCGCATTTTGGCCACGTTAGCATTTTCCTTTATTTGTTTACGTCCCAAAACAAATAATATAATAAACAAGATTATAGGAATAATATAGAATAGCCAATAGTTAAAAGTAGAAAACATGTAACTACCTTTAGGAACTAATTTATCATTTCCTAATTTTATATATCTGATATCTTCACCTAAAACTTTGATATCTTCTTTTTTAGTAAAATCCGCGATAACTTGCGAAGCATTACCTGCCCCTTTGGCTACTTTTATTTCATAGTCTTTAGTTTTCAAAGTTTTATAAGCCTTTGTTTTGGGGTCAAAGAAGCTGAATGTAGTAGCTGGAATAGTAAAGGTTCCAGGATCTCTAGGTATAGCTAAATATTCAATAACTTTGTTTCCAGAAAGCCCCTCTTTGGTCAGTCTTAACTTACTATTATCTATTTTAGGATCATAGACATCAAAGTTCTCAGGGAACTTAACATTAGGAGTGTTTATAAGCTGCAAATTACCCGTTCCGGAGATAACTAATTTAATTGTAATAGCATCGTTTGTTTTTACGTCCTTGCTATTTATTGAAGAAGTTACGCTGAAATTACCTACTCCTCCTGAAAAATCGGCAGGTCTAGAAGGTAAAGATTTAACATTAATCGCTATTTTAGGCGTAACAATGCTCTTTTTTACTTCAACATAATTGCTACCTCCATTAAAGAAAGCATCAAAAGGGTCAGCAGATTGTATTGCTTTTGCTATTGAAGCATCAAAACGAGCCGACTCTATCACCAACTTTCCTGTTTGTTGTGGAAATAAAACAAATTGGCGGTATACGGTAGTATGATAATTCTTCCCGTTATAATGCTCTAACTCCCATTTAGGATTATTCGGTAATTTTACTTCTTGAGAATGAAATCCTTTAAAATCAGGTAACTTAACATTGGAGAAGTTTCTTAAGGTAACTAGTGTATAAATTTTAAATGTGAGTAAAAAGGCTTCTTGCTCATATAAGTTAGTTTTACTTGCAGTAGCAGTAATAAATAGATCTTTGCTTGATATATTTCCTAAAGAAGATGTGCTAGAAGAACGTCCTTGAGATGATGAAGAAGTACCTCCTCCGGTTGACCCAGATTTGTCAGCAGGCAGCACTTTTATCTTCACTGAGTTAGATACCATTTGATTGCCATTAGCCACAATAGAAGCGCCTGGAAGAGAAAAAGTTCCTTCCGTATTAGCCATTAAAATATAAGTAAATGTTATGCTACTAGAAGAAGAAACATTTCCATTAATTATTTGTGTGCTACTTTGTTGCGATCTACTTGGGCCCATTAATACTTCAAAACCTTTAATAGAAGGCGCCCGAAAGTCTCTTATACTTTGAGTTGTTATGGTATACGATAATCTAAATTGGTCTCCTACGGCAACAGCATCAGGAGCAGAAGCCGTAAAAGTTACTTTGCTATTAGCATAAACCAAATTGATTGTAAAGAATGCTATAAATAAGAAAAATAGTCTTCTCATCTTGTTATTGAAATTTAGTCATAAATATTATTTACCAATCTTTTTCTAAACGACCACCTTGCATTACCTGCTGTTTCTTTACTTTATCCTGAATGTTTTTTTCATCTTGCATCACAGAATTGAGTAGTTGTTGAGCATTTTCTTTAGACATTTTATTGTCTTGTTTCTTAGGCTTAGAATTCTCCTGCTTATTCTTATCCTTTTGGTTTTGCTTTTGATCTTTTGATTTTTTATTTTGATCCTTTTTATCTTTCTTTTTTTGATCTTGCTTATTATCTTTATTTTTATCTTTTTGCTGTTGCTGTTTTTTTAACATACTTAAAGCAAGAGCTAAATTATATCGAGTTTCATTATCCTTTGGATTATTCCGCAATGACATTTTATAAGCATCCACAGCTTGTTTATAATTTTTGGATGCTTGAAATAATACACCAGCATTATGATAAATCTTAGCGAGTTTTCCTTTATCCTTTTCAAGTTTGGCTGCGGTTGTGTATTGTTCAACAGCCTCTTTTATTTTTTTTTCCTGAGACAACGTATTGCCCAGATTATACATTGCGACAGCCGAGTTGGGATTAGCATCCAAGGCCTTTCTGTAATTAACTTCTGCGTCTACAAATACACTATCATTAAAAGATCGGTTACCTTTGCGGATATAATCTCTTTCCGCTTTTTGAGCAAATAAACTTAGTGCAAAAAGATGGAGAAAGAGAAATACAATATATCTATATTTAAGTATCATATTAATAAGTTATTTAGAAAACAGTCGAAAATTCTTAAAAAGTGGATTCTTACGATCTAAAATTAGCACTTCACATAATAATAATATAAGAATAAGCCATGCAATAGCTTGAAATTGTTCATCAAATTCCGTATATACTTTAGATTCAACATCAGCTTTAGCCATTTTATTAATTTCTTGATTAATTGCTTTCTGAGCTGAATTAGTGTTATCAACATGTATATAGATACCATTCCCACTTTTTGCAATTTCCTTACACATCTTTTCATTTAAGCGCGTAACAATTACATTTCCATCTCTATCTCGACGAAAATCATTTGTACTTTCCATTGGAATAGGTGATCCATCAGGTGATCCTATTCCAAGCACATGGACTTTAATGCCTTTATCAACTGCTTTTTTTACTGCCTCTTTAATGCCATCTTCGTGATTTTCTCCATCTGTAATCAATATGATCGCTCGCCCTACTCCTTCTTGCGAAGTGAAACTGTGAGTGGCTAAGTTAATCGCAGCTCCTATAGCAGTTCCCTGCTTACGTATAAGAGAAGGAGTTATTGATTCCAAAAACATCTTTGCTGAAATATAGTCACTGGTTATAGGTAATTGGGTAAATGCATCTCCTGCAAAAACAATTATCCCCACTTTATCATTATCCAATTCATCGACTAATCGAGAAACCAGCATTTTAGCTTTTTTCAAACGACTAGGTTGAACATCTTGTGCTAACATAGAGTTAGATATATCCAAAGCAATCATAACTTCTACCCCACTACGCTTCACTGTTTCAAGTTTAGAACCAAACTGAGGTCTTGCAAGTAATACACTCAAAAGTCCTAAACAAACAAGCATCAACCAAAATTTTATTTCCGGCCTACGCCGCGATACATCAGGCATTAATTGAGCTAGTAGGCTGGGATCACCAAACTTACGTATTGATTTCTTTTTTCTATAATTTGAATAATAATATAAGGCTGTTACTAATGGTAATAGTAGTAACAAATATAAATATGCAGGTTCTTCAAATCGAAACATTTTATTTTTAATTTTATGTTGATTACCTTCTGTTTCTGTCCTTTCTAAACTAAGGAATTTTCTTTAAAATCGAATTACGCAACAAAACTTCTAAAAGAACACAAATAAATGCTGCAAGAGCAAACCATTGATATTCTTCTTCTCGTTTATTGTATTGCTTTACATTCAATTTAGTCTTTTCCAATTTATCAATTTCCTGATATACCTCTTTTAGCTTACTATTGCTAGTGGCGCGAAAGTAATTGCCATCAGTCGTCGCTGCAATTTGAGTTAAAGTATTCTCGTCTATTTCTACCGGAGTATTAATATATTGTACTGTTCCGCCTACAGAAACAGGATAAGGTGCCATTCCATTAGTACCTATACCGATCGTATAGACTCTGATCCCAAAGCTTTTAGCTATCTCGGCTGCCGTTAATGGCGAAATATCCCCTTTGTTATTGGTACCATCAGTCAATAGAATGATAACTTTTGATTTGGCTTTACTATCTTTTAGTCTAGAGACTGCATTAGCAATTCCCATACCTACAGCTGTTCCATCTTCCAATACTCCACACTTAATGCTTTGAAATAAATTCAATAATACTGTATGGTCTACAGTAAGAGGACATTGAGTAAAACTTTCACCTGCAAAAAGAGTAATGCCAATATTATCATTAGGGCGTCCATTTATAAATTCAGTGGCAACATTTTTAGCAGCTTCAAGCCTGTTCGGTTTAAGATCTTCAGCTAACATACTTGTCGAAACGTCTATAGCTAACATGATATCAATACCTTCCACTTCACTAGTACGCCAACTATTAGTCGTCTGAGGTCTTGCTAAAATAATAATGATAAGTCCTAAAGTAATAATACGTAAGATGAAAGGAGAATGCAACAGATATATTTTATAATTCTTGCGAGTATGAGCATAAGCCCATGCATCAGGTATCTGAATTGTTGCATCATTTTTTCTATGCTTTAAAATATACCAAACGATATAAGGTATAAGCAAGAGAAATAAGAAAAGATATTCAATATTAGCAAAAATCATTTTTGACGATTTAACTTATTAATAATATTCAACAGCCCAGCATTATTAGGCTAAAAGCTCATAAAGTTGGATACCGATATATACAAAAAGAGCGATAATTGAAAGTGATATAATAGTGATACCTATAGTTAAAGCTATTTTGGCACGCAGCGAACGTTTTTCAACAATCGTGATTTCAGTTGGCTGTGGTTTTTGCTCTTCTTCAACAACTTTTGTTTCATTGATGAAGTCTATGGCATTAATTAAATTGGCATCATTTTCATTAATATCCGGGTTATGCTTGGCAAATTTAACAAGATCAGCAGTCTGGAAAAGTATTTTAAGATCACTGATATCTTCAGTTTTGTCTATCTCTAATAATTGATCTATTATTTCTGTAGAAGTCATTTCAAGAGCATTGAAATCAAATCGACCTTTAATGTAGGAACGAATAGCATCTGTCAATTCAGTATAATATTCCTTCGCCAACCCTTTTTGCCAAATTTTCTCTCCCTTAATACGCTCTATTTCGTTCATAGCTTGTTGATGAGGAGGTATTTTAGGCTCTACTTTAACCCTACGGATGATCGGTTTATTATCACGTATTCTGATTATTAGATAAATAAGTAAGGCCAAGAGAGGCAATGCCAATAATGAACAAATAATTAATCCCCACCAATCTTCCCATGCAAATGGAGCTTTCATAATAGCCTTCTGGCCAAAAAAATGATCAGGATGCAATGTATCTGCTTGCATAGAATATACTTTCAAAGCCAAAGGTTTTGATTTATAGGTTTTATTATCCACTTTCACTTCAAGAGGAGGAAGATAATAAAGTGCTGAATCAAAAGAAGTTACCGTATATTTCCGCGTGATTAATAAACGTTGATTATTATTTAGATATTGAGTATCCGGCTTAGCAATATCAACAATTTCTACGCCTTTAACCAATGTATCTGATAATACGGGAAAAATGGCTTTTTGATTTTTATTCATAGCAACTTGCAATTCTATATTAGCCTGCTCTCCAATAAGTATTTGCAAAGAATCAATTGTAGCCTGAACGGTTACTGATTGAGCAAAAATCTTATTTGATAAGCAAAATAGAAACGCTGCAAAAAATATATATTTCTTCATCTCTTTTCTAATTTCGTTTTGCAAAAAGATTTAATAAAGCTCTAACATAATCCTGATCCGTACGTACAGATACAGAATCAACATTACTTTTAGTCAGAACTTCATTTAAAACATCTTGTTTTGTTAGCCACCACTCATTATATTTTTTCCGTAAAGAAGACGAAGAGGTATCAATCCATTGTTCATGTCCGGTTTCAGCATCTTTAATTTTCATTAGTCCGATTGAGGGAAGTTCTGCTACTCTTTTATCATAAACTTGTATCGCAACGATATCATGTTTCCTATTAGCTATAGTCATTGCATTTTGAAAATCCTCTCGATCTATAAAATCAGATATCACAAAAGCAGTACAACGTCTCTTCATTACATTGGTTAAGTATTCCATTCCCACTCGTATATTGGTACGTCGACTTTCCGGTTTGAATTCGATCAACTCACGAATAATATATAAGATATGCTTTCGTCCTTTCTTTGGAGGAATAAACTTTTCTATTTTATCAGAGAAAAAGATTACCCCTATCTTATCGTTATTTTGAATTGCAGAAAAAGCAAGTGTAGCTGCTATTTCAGTAACCATATCTTTTTGCAATTGCTTGACAGAGCCAAATTCCAAGCTTCCCGATACATCGATCATTAACATAACCGTTAACTCTCTTTCCTCTTCATAAACCTTAATGAAAGGTTTATGAAAGCGTGCTGTTACATTCCAGTCGATATCACGCACGTCATCTCCAAACTGATATTCACGTACTTCGGAAAAGGCCATTCCTCGCCCTTTGAAAGCTGAATGATACTGACCTGCAAAAATATTATTTGACAGTCCTCGAGTTTTTATTTCTATTTGTCTGACCTTTTTTAATAATTCAGTTGTTTCCATTCACATTTTGCTAATTTGTTAGATATTGGCAATCAATTGATGCTCACAATCAAAATAGAAACAAAACATTAAGGTACTTCAACCTTATTCAATATTTTGCTTATTATTTCGTCGGAAGTAACATTGTTTGCCTCGGCTTCGTAAGTTAAGCCAATACGATGACGCAAAACATCATGAGCAACAGAACGAATATCTTCAGGAATAATATATCCGCGTCTTTTTACAAATGCATAAGCACGTGCAGCTAAAGCAAGATTAATAGAAGCACGTGGAGATCCTCCAAAAGAGATGAGTCCTTTTAATTCTTTTAGGTCATATTTTTCTGGATTACGAGTTGCAAAAACGATGTCAACAATGTATCGTTCTATTTTCTCATCCAAATATACTTCTTGTACAACTTTACGCGCTTCAATGATTTCTTCAGCTTTAAGAATAGGCTTGAGCTCCATTCTTTCACCGGAAATATTTTGTCTGATGATAAGTTTTTCTTCTTCAAATTTAGGGTAATCAATAACCACTTTTAGCATAAAACGGTCAACTTGTGCCTCTGGTAACGGATAAGTACCTTCTTGTTCTATTGGATTTTGAGTAGCTAAAACTAAAAAAGGATGAGGTAGTTTGAAGGTTTCATTACCAATCGTAACTTGTCGTTCCTGCATCGACTCCAATAATGCACTTTGAACTTTGGCCGGAGCACGGTTTATTTCATCAGCAAGAACGAAATTAGCAAAAACCGGTCCTTTTTTTACCTGGAAAGTTTCGTCTTTCTGGCTATATACCATTGTTCCTATAACATCTGCAGGAAGTAAGTCTGGAGTAAACTGTATACGGCTATATTTTGCATCAATAAGAGAAGCCAAGGTTTTAATCGCTAATGTTTTGGCCAAGCCCGGAACACCTTCCAATAAGATGTGTCCATCAGATAATAGTCCTATTAACAAAGATTCGACTAAATGTTTTTGCCCTACAATAATTTGGTCCATACCCATTGTAAGATTCGTAACGAAAGCACTTTGTCTTTCAATCCGTTCGTTCAATTCACGGATATCAATTGATTCAGCCATAAATAGTATTATTTTATTGTTTAATGTCTTTCTGATTAAATAATGCTCTCAAAAGTACATTATATAATTAACCATTGCTACTAATTTTTATTAAAAAAACATGCTAAACCTTTAGATTAAGCAGCTTTAATATGGTTTATACTTTTTAACAAGAAAAAAGGTCGATAATCTTTAGTAAATAAGATAGTCGACCTCTAAAATATTATTCTTAATATAATTCTATTTCTTTTTTAATTCAGGGATTTTGAGTTTAGTGTTATATGGAACATTATTGGGGTTCTTTATTATATCACGATTATATTTCACAATATATGGCCATAAATTTTTTGTTCCATAGAATCGTAATGAAACGACTGTTAAGGTCTCACCTTTTTTAAGAACATACGTTGTCTTCATTCCTGTTATAATATAATTAACAGAATCCGGTATGACAGGTATAGTCGATGAGTTAGGATTTGTTTTTTTATTATTAGAATGACCTTCCAAATCTACTGTTTCTTTCTGATGGGATATACTTTTAGGTTCTTTAATAGAATCCTTTGGAGCTTCTAAAGCAGGATTCACAGAATCTTGAATCTTAAACGTATCAACCGGGATACTAATGGTTTGTGAAGTAGAATCCGGCAAGGAAAGATTAAGTGGTTCTTCACTACCTCCTAGCAGATCATCGAAAGTATTAGGATAATATATGAAGAATACAGTAGCGATACATATCACAACAATGGTAATAACGATACTGATAATATAGGATAAAGGAGATTTTTTATCATCATGATTTGCTGTTATATTATCAGCACTCTTTTTCTTATTCTTACTACCCGCCTCTTTGAAATACGCTGCATCAGCTTTTTGAATTTCAAGGGCAATAATCTCATCTACTGATAGCTTTCCTGAAGCAGGAAGAATCTCTTCAGCATCAAGATCAGCACTAGAAACAGAATCTTTTGCTTCTTCCGCTGCATTTGCCTCTTTTTCTGATCCTAAACTATCATCAGCAGGTAATTCTATTTCTTTTTGCTCTTCAATAGAATTTGTTTGTTTCGCCTGTATCTTATTGCTTTCAGTGTTATCATTTAACTCCACTGAATTATCTTCAACTTCACTCTCTACATCCTCTGTAGGATCTTCTTCTAATACAGTTTCTTCGTTTAATATAACTGTCTCAAAATGTGCGAAAGGTTTATTTATTAATTCTCTCAGTGAAGGTTCTGGCACAAATGAGATTTTCGTATGTCCTTGGATTTCAAAACGTTCTCCTGTATTGACATTTACACTCTCACGACTTTCAACATCAATTAATTTGAAAGTTCCTAATCCTTTTATTTTTAAATACTTCTCATCTTCAAGTGTTTCTTCAATTAAAGTAAAGAATTCTCTTACAAAAAGTTCGGCATCTTTCTTATTGATCTTATGTTTTTCTGCAAAAAGATCAATAAGATTTTGCATGTTTAGTCTTTCACTCATAATGACAAAGCAAGTTATTTAAATTTATCTTTCAAAGTGGTACTAGGTTTGTAAGTTAAAACCAATTTTGGGGGTATAAGCATACGTTGCTTCGTTACAGGATTAATAGATATACGTTCAGCTTTCTTTTTTACTTCAAAAGTTCCAAAGCCTTGTATCGCCCATGTATTACCTTCTTGAAGTTCTTGAGTAAAGTCTGCCATAAAAGAAACCATCAAATCAGAGGTATCTTTTATAGTATATCCAAGCCTTTTAGAGAGCTCTGAGGTAAATTCTTTATTATTCAAAATAAGCTTCTTTTAAAATGTACGTTGCTATATTACTAATAATTAATTTAATCTACAAATTTAGCGATAAAAAAACTAGATAATCTCAGCATAAAGGTCAAAATCATCCGAATCTATAATTTCGGCTTTATAAAATTGACCGATGAGTAAAGTACCTTTTGAACGATTTATTAAAACTTCAGGATCAACCTCAGGAGAGTCAAATTCCGTGCGACCAATATAATAATCACCCTCTATACGATCAATTATTATTTTCATAACATTGCCTACTTTCTGTGTATTTTGTTCTGAAGAAATACCTTGTTGAATGTCCATTAATTCATCCAAGCGAGCCTGTTTTACTTCATATGGGATGGAATCTTCATAATGCTCAGCAGAATACGTTCCTTCTTCTTCTGAGTAAGTGAAAGCTCCCATACGTTCAAATCGTACTTTCCGAACAAATTCTTTTAATTCCTCAAAATCAGATTCCGTCTCTCCTGGATGTCCAACCATTAAAGTTGTACGAAGGTGAATACCAGGTACTTCTTTACGAAATTTTTCAATAAGATCATACGTCTCTTGTTTGGTAACATGGCGATTCATACGAGTCAACATATTATCACTGATATGCTGTAAAGCTATGTCCATATATTTACATACGTTGTCACGCTCTCTCATCACCCTAAATAGATCTGTTGGAAAATGCGCAGGGTAAGCATAGTGCAAACGAATCCATTCTACCCCGGGTTCATCAGATATTCGTTCTATCAATTCAGGTAGCAGTTGTTTTTTATACAAATCAAGACCATAATAAGTCAATTCTTGTGCAATTATCTGAAACTCTTTAACGCCTTCAGATACTAAAAAACGGACTTCTTTTAAAATATCTTCAATAGAACGTGAAATATGCTTTCCTGTCATAATAGGTATTGCACAGTATGAGCATGATCTGTCACATCCTTCTGAAATTTTTAAATATGCGTAATGCTTAGGTGTAGTTAACGTCCGTTCTACATTATATTCTTCATGGTAAGCTTTTCCTAAATCCTGTAACAAGTCTTTCCAATTAAATTTGCCATAGAACTTGTCGACTTGAGGAATTTCGACGGCTAACTCCTTCAAATATCTTTCAGAAAGGCATCCCATCACAAATAGTTTCTTCAAATGACCTTCTTCCTTCGCTTGAGCGAACTCTAGAATCATATTAATAGATTCTTCCTTAGCATCTCCTATGAAACCACAAGTATTCACAACAGCGATATCACCTTTAGGAGTCTCAGAATCATGAGTAACATCGTAACCCGCACCTTTCAATTGTCTCATGAGATGTTCCGAATCAACTAAATTTTTAGAGCATCCCAAAGTAATTATATCAATAGTTTTTCTTTTCATTCATTTCCTCCAAACAAAGAATCAACAAATTCTTTCTTCCTAAACGCTTGTAAATCTTCTATTCCTTCTCCCAAACCGATATATTTCACAGGTATTTTAAACTGATCAGAGATTCCTATCACTACTCCACCTTTAGCTGTTCCATCTAATTTTGTTATAGCCATAGAGGTTACTTCTGTAGCTAATGTAAATTGTTTGGCTTGCTCAAAAGCATTCTGTCCAGTAGAACCATCTAGCACCAATAATACTTCATGAGGAGCATCAGGCACTATTTTATGCATTACATTTTTTATTTTTGTAAGCTCATTCATTAAACCGACCTTATTGTGCAGTCTTCCGGCAGTATCTATGATAACTACATCCGCATCATTGGCAACCGCAGAATTTAGAGTATCGTAAGCTACTGATGCAGGGTCAGCCCCCATTTTTTGCTTAATAACAGGCACTCCTACCCGTTCTCCCCAAATTACTAATTGCTCAACAGCAGCAGCTCTAAATGTGTCAGCAGCTCCTAGGTATACTGATTTGCCTGATTTCTTCAATTGATAAGCCAATTTTCCAATTGTTGTTGTCTTGCCTACACCATTTACTCCTACTACCATTATTACGTATGGCTTTTTGTCAGTTGGTATATCGAAGTCTGCAACATCCTCTGAATTGTTTTCCAGCAATAGAGAAGCTATTTCTTCACGTAATATCAAATTTAATTCTTGCGTATTGACATATTTATCAGTTGAAACTCTTTCTTCTATACGTTTTATAATTTTCAGAGTAGTTTCAACTCCAACATCCGAAGTTATTAGAATTTCCTCTAAATTATCAAGGACTTCATCGTCCACTTTTGACTTACCTGCTACGACTCGGGCAATCTTACTGAAAACAGTTTCTTTTGTTTTAGATAATCCTTTATCTAAAGTATCCTTCTTTTCCTTTGAAAAAAAATTAAAAAATCCCATGATACCAGTTTATTTATTAATACTACAAAGATATAACAAGTAGACAGAAGTAAAAAATGAAAAATGGAAAATTATGAAATATGCAAGAATCTAAAATGAGTATGTTTAAACAAAAAATTCCCTCCATTATAAAATGAAGGGAATTTTTTGATAGTGAATTCTATCTATAATAATACAATTATTATTTTTTAAAGAAGTCCTGAACCTTTTCGTTAGGAACCATTTGCTCATCAAATGTATAAGCTCCAGTTTTAGGAGACTTTACCATTTTGATAACCTTTGTATAAGAACGACCTTCTTTTGATCCTTCGTGCAAACTTGCAACTGTTTTCTTTGCCATAGGGTTATATCTTATTTAATTTCTTTATGTACTGTTACTTTCTTTAAGATTGGGTTGTATTTTTTCAACTCCAGTCTCTCTGTAGTATTTTTTCTATTCTTTGTTGTGATGTAGCGAGATGTTCCCGGCATACCACTTTCTTTGTGTTCTGTACACTCAAGAATCACTTGAATTCTATTACCTTTTGCCTTTTTTGCCATAAGTCACTTCTCCTTCTCTAGTTAGCCTATTACTTTAATGCTTTTCCAATCACAATACCCTTTAGTTACTGCATCGTTCAAGGCAGCATCTAACCCCTTTTTATTAATCAAACGCAAGCCAGCTGCGCTAAGACTTAGGCTGATCCAACAGTCTTGTTCTACATAATAGAACTTCTTTTTAAACAAGTTCACATCAAAAGTCCTTTTAGTTCTTTTCTTTGAATGTGAAACATTGTTGCCAATCATGGCTTTTTTTCCTGTAATTTGACAAATCTTCGACATTTCTATCTTGTTTTTATAGTTTTTATCTATATCTCTTCCAAACAGAGCGCAAAGTAAGTACTTTTTCAGATACAAAACAAGCGTTTTATAAAATAATTCACCTATTTAAGGCTGCGTTATTCTTATTTTAAGAGTTTTAGTAGTAAAAGAAGCGCATTATTGCAAGCTCTTTCAATATTTAACTCTCTTCCACGATCACTTTCTTGTTTTAGCGTAATAATCTTATCATGACATGCCGCAGCTATCCAAACCGTGCCAACTGGTTTTTCCGGTGTTCCTCCTCCCGGACCTGCAATACCTGAAGTAACCATTGCACAATCTGTTTTTAATGCATTCATCGCACCTTTTGCCATTTCTATAACTGTTTTTTCGCTTACAGCTCCTTCTGTTTCTAGTGTTGACGAGCTAACATTAAGAAAGCTCATTTTAATTTCATTAGAATATGCTACAATGCTACCTTTATAATAATCAGAACAACCAGGTATTGATGTAAGTTTCGAAGCTATTAATCCACCTGTACAACTTTCGGCTGTAGCAACTAGCAAGCCTTTATCTCTCAAGATGTTACCTATAACAGCCTCTATGGGTTGATCGTATTCATCGAAAAGATTACTTCCCAGTATTTCTTTCAATTTAGTTCCCTGTTCTGCAATGGCATCTTCGAGTATTTGTTTTCGAACTCCTCTTCCTGTTAATCGTAGGCGAACCATTCCGGGTTTCGGTAGATACGCTAACTTTATAAATTCAGGCAATCCATCTTCCCATGATTCAAGTTTTTCGGCCAATACGGATTCAGGGTAGTTTTTAACCGTAAAAGTCTTATGAATTATTGCTTCAACTTCGAACTTCTTGAGTAGACGGGGAATAATTTCGTTACTCATAGCAGAAGTCATTTCTTGAGGAACTCCTGGCATCGATACTAAAACTTTCTGACCCTGCTCAAACCAAGTAATTGGAGCACTTCCTACCTTATTATTAATAATGGTGGAATTTTCAGGAACCATTGCCTGGCTTTTATTAAGTTTATTCAATGGTATTCTATCGGACAAGATTTTCTTGAGATTTTCAAAAACCTTTTCGCTGAAAACCAACTTAGTATGGAAATACTCGCAAAGAGTTTGCTTTGTTATATCATCTTTTGTTGGGCCTAATCCTCCTGTAACAAGTACAATATCAACCCTTTTCATTGAAAAATCTATCGCATCTTTTATCTCTTCGGAGCGATCACGAACAGAAGTTACTCGAGTGATTTCAATACCAACTTTATTAAGTTCCTTTCCTATCCAGGCAGAGTTTGTATCAATAACCTGCCCGATTAATAATTCATCGCCAATGGTAATAATTTCTGCAAACATTTCAATTCTAATTATAATGTAACTCGTGAATAGGCTGGTAATTCGATGGAGCAGAAATCTTTATCTAAGTATTTAAAATAACCTGTAATCGCAATCATTGCCGCATTATCTGTGGTATAGCTGAACTTAGGTATATATATATCCCACCCATACTTCTGGGCATGCTCTTTGAATGAATTTCTCAAACCGTTGTTTGCAGAAACTCCTCCTGCCACGGCTACCTCTTTTATTTTATATTCTTTAGCAGCTTTTCTGAGTTTGTCCATTAATATATCAACAACGGTTGCTTCAAGAGAAGCGGCTAGGTCATTCTTATGATGTTCTATAAAGTCAGGATCATCTTGCATCCAATCCCGTAAAGAGTAAAGAAAAGAAGTTTTTAATCCGCTAAAACTATAATCTAGTCCAGGGATATGAGGCTTACTGAATGAGAAAGCTTTAGGATTACCCTGTCGTGCCAAACGGTCGATAATAGGTCCACCCGGGTATCCTAGTCCCATAACTTTTGAACATTTATCAATTGCTTCACCAGCAGCATCATCTATTGTTTGCCCCAGAACTTCCATATCATTATATGCTTTCACCAGAATAATCTGAGAGTTACCACCCGAAACTAATAAGCATAAAAATGGAAAAGAAGGATGTTTTGACTCTTCATTTTCTTCTTTAATAAAATGAGCTAAAACATGGCCATTCAGGTGATTAACGTCAATCATAGGTATATTTAGGGAACGAGCAAAACCTTTTGCAAAAGATACTCCGACTAATAATGATCCCATTAAACCAGGACCGCGTGTAAAAGCTACAGCACTTAACTCTTCTTTCTTTATCCCTGCGCGTTTCAATGCCTCGTGCACTACAGGAACAATGTTTTGTTGGTGTGCTCTGGATGCTAGTTCCGGTACCACACCTCCGTAAGACTCATGAACAGCTTGGCTGGAAACTACGTTAGATAAGAGAAAGCCGTCTTTGATCACAGCAGCAGATGTATCATCACAAGATGATTCGATTCCTAATATAATAACAGACATATGTTTTTAAAGTTTAATGCTACAAAAGTAATGATAAAAGTAGGAATCATAACGTTATATTTTATATTTTTGTTCGCTTAAAAAATAACCGCCTATCAAAACATTGAAAATTACAGTGCGTTGGGTACTCGGCATTGTGCTTGGGGTATATATCGGAACCATTATTTTGCTCAATATTCCTTATGTTCAGCAAAAGATGACCGTTTTTGTGGCAAAAGAGTTGAGTCGGACTTTAGACACAAACTTATCAATCGGACGCATTAATATAGGCTTATTGAATCGTATCATCATAGATGACGTGATGCTTGATGATAAATCAGGCAAAGAAATGCTTAAAATTACACGTCTTTCTGCTAAATTCGAAATACTACCTCTATTCAAAGGAAAAATATCAATAAGTAGTGCTCAGCTATTTGGTTTTAATGTTAATTTAAATAGAAAAACGCCCCAATCTGATCCTAATTTTAAATTTCTTATTGATGCATTGGCTTCTAAAGATACCATTAAGACTAAATCGAGTCTGGACTTAAGAATAAACTCCATTCTGATCAGGCGCGGTAAAGTGTCATACGATGTTCTATCCGAGATGGGCACTCCCGGCACATTCAACCCGCGACATATAGGGCTGCATAATATTATTGCTAATATTTCATTGAAAGCAATCCAAAGAGACTCTATCAATGCTTATATTAAGAGATTAAGCGTAGATGAACAATCCGGTTTTGAATTACGTAAGCTGTCATTGAAAATATTGGCGAATGATAAAAAGATGAGGATTGAAAACTTTTCGGTTGAATTACCTAACAGCCATTTGAAGATGGATACTATCCGAATTAAGTATGATAGCCTTGCTTCACTGGAAAAGTTCACGGATAACGTGCATTTCTCTTTTAAGATGTTACCCTCTTATGTTACCCTAAAAGATGTTTCATCTTTTGTTCCTGATTTATCTGACTTTAAAGATAATATAGCTATTGAAATGGAGGCTGAAGGAACTCCAAATCAATTAAAGTTCTCACGTTTGTATGTAAATGCCGAAAACCATCTTAGTATCAATGGAAATTTATCCTTACAAGATTTTTTACGTTCTCAAGATACTTTCATCTATGGGAATCTTAGCAATCTGTTTATGGATAGCAAAGGCATTGATTTTTTAACACGAAATTTAAGGAACAGATTAGGAAAAGCTGCAGTATTAATGAAGCGCTTGGGACACATCTCTTTTCATGGTGAAATATCAGGATATTACACTGATTTGGTTACATACGGTTTGTTTAATACGAATTTAGGATCGGCTAAAACAGATTTAAAATTAAGTTCCAATAAAGAGAAAGGGCTTTTTTCATATTCAGGTTCTATTAAAACCAATGATTTTGAATTAGGTCAATTGTTAGCCAATAAAAAATTGGGAAAAGCCACTTTAAATATTGATATTAAGGGGGCTCACCAATTAAATCGTTACCCTTCTATTGTAATGAAAGGGCTCATTTCTTCAATTGAGTATAGTAGTTATCAATATGAGAACATTACTCTTGATGGAGAATATAAAAATGGTGGTTATGAAGGTAAGGTCGCACTGAATGACCCTAACGGTTCCATTTTAGTAAATGGTCAACTCAATACAGTAGCAAAAATACCGACGTATAACTTTAAAGCTTTTATACATAAGGTACGGCCTAATGCATTACATCTTACAGAAAAATACAAAGATGCAGAATTCTCTTTAAAAGTTGAAGCTGATTTCAAAGGTGGCTCAATAGATGAAATGTATGGAGAGATAAATATAGATAGTCTTTTGTTTAAAGCTCCTGATAAAGATTATTTTATGGATAACATGAAAATACAAGCTACTCATCAAAGTGATAAGAAACAGCTATCCATCAAATCTAATTTTTTAGATGCAAATATTCAAGGCAACTATTCATATCGTACTTTATCATCAAGTATCATGAATATTATGAGAAAGTATACTCCATCTTTAATTCCATCGAACACAAATATCGTTGCAAAGAATAATTTTAGTTTTGATATAGATATATTCAATACAGAAATTTTATCTACCATTTTCGATATTCCTATTAGTATGAATACTCATTCTACTATTAAAGGATATTTCAATGATAATGCTAATAAATTGCGTGTCGAAGGCTATTTTCCCAAGATGCAATATGGTAAATATGCGATTGAATCGGGCTTACTCTTATGTGAAAATCCAGGAGACAAGATGGTGGGGCATATTCGTTTTACAAATAAACGCAAAAAGAGTGACGTAAATATTTCCTTGGACGCACTTGCTGAAAAAGATAACATAACCACAACGCTGAATTGGGGTAATAATTCGAAAGAAACATATAGCGGTAAACTTTTAGCTATCAGTAACTTAACAAGATATCTGACTGAAGAGGGTACCTCTAAGTTAAGAACGGTTGTAGATATTGAACCTACGGATATCATACTTAATGATACGATTTGGCAGGTTAAGGCATCTAAAATTATTGCAGATTCAGGTAAAATAGATATCAATAACTTCTATTTCAGTCATAAAGATAAATTTATTCGTATTAATGGAAAAGCTTCATCTTATATCTCTGATAGCGTAAAGGTGGACATGAAAGATATAGATATAGCCTATGTCTTTGATATTTTCAATTTAAGAGGTGTCAATTTCAATGGACTTGCTTCTGGTACGGCTTATATTAATCATGCGATGACTAGGCCAGTGATGAATACCCATTTGTCGGTCAAGCTATTCAAATTCAACGATGGGCTCTTGGGAAATATGGATATTTATGGTGAATGGAATGAGAAGAATAAAGGGATATTTTTAGATGCGAAAATAAAAGAAGAGGGTGTATCTAAAACCAATGTATCGGGCTACATCTATCCTTTCAAGCCCAAGAGTGGGTTGGACTTGCATATAAAAGCTGATAGTACTAACCTCAAATTCTTAGAGTACTATGTTCATACGATTGTATCTGACATCAAAGGAAGAGCAAGTGGTAATATTCATTTTTTCGGTAAGTTTAATGCACTGAATATAGAAGGTAGTGTAAAGCCTGATGCTTCTTTTAAAGTCAATGTTCTTAATACCAAATTTCTATTAAAAGACAGCGTGCGCATGTCTGCCGAGCGGTTTACTCTTGATAGCGTTCCTGTATATGATCTTGAGGGACATCAGGGAATGGCGAATGGTTATATACAGCACCATAATTTGCGTGATATGAGTTACAGATTAGAGCTTCATACCAATAAAATGCTTGTGATGGATACCAAAGAGAGCTCGGATATCCCATTTTATGGAAAAGTATATGCAACGGGAAATGCATTATTATCAGGTAGTCATGAGCAAGGGCTTAATGTAGATATTGCTATTTCTACAGACCCTAACACTAACTTTGTTTACGTAAATGGAGCAACGGCATCAGCAACAAATAATCAGTTCATTAAGTTTATCGACAAAACACCCAAGAGAGCCGTTACAGAGTCCATGGAGAAAGAAAAAGAAGCTGAAAAGAAAAAGGAAGAAAAAAAAGAGGAATCTCCTTTGGATATACGCTTAAATGTATTGGTAGATGCTACTCCCGATGCGAATATGAAGATTATAATGGATCCTATCGCCGGTGATTATATTAGTGGAAAAGGTTCGGGCAATATAAGAACAGAATATTACAATAAAGGAGATGTTAAGATGTTCGGTACTTATCGAATTAGTCAAGGGGTTTACAAGTTTAGTTTGCAACAGGTTATTCGCAAAGATTTCATCATTCAAGACGGTAGTGAGATTTCTTTCAATGGTAATCCGTTGAGTGCTAATATGAATATACAGGCTATGTACCAAGTCAATTCAGCCTCTCTTAATGATTTAGTTCCTGACGCTTCAGAGTTTACCAAACAACCGAATGTTAAGGTAAACTGTATTATGAACCTGACAGGAGTCTTACTAAGACCAGACATCAAAATGAGCATCACTCTTCCTAATGAAAGTGATGAAGTACAGACCCTTGTACGTAATTATATCAGCACTGACGAGCAAATGAATATGCAGATGTTGTACTTACTAAGTATTGGTAAGTTCTATACTGCCGAAAATGTAAATACTACTCAGAATTCAAACCTGATGACTTCAGTACTCTCTTCTACCCTTTCAGGTCAGCTAAATAATATGCTTTCTCAAGTGATGAATGCGAAAAATTGGAATTTTGGGACGAACTTAAGTACTGGGGAAAGAGGTTGGACGGATTTTGAAATAGAAGGTATTCTTTCAGGGCAGTTATTAAATAACCGACTATTAATAAATGGGAATTTCGGTTATAAAGACAACCCTCTGACTACAACAAACTTCGTGGGCGATTTTCAGGCTGAATGGCTTTTGAATCGTTCAGGAGAAGTACGCTTAAAAGCGTATAATGAAACAAACGATAAATATTACACTCGTACAAACTTGACAACACAAGGCTTCGGCATTGTTTATAAGAAAGATTTCGTCCGATGGAACGAGCTTTTCTTTTGGCAAAACTGGAGAAGGAGAAAAAAGAAGAAAGCTGCAGTTACTGATAGTATACAAACTGTATCCTCTTCTTCCATAAATAAAAGAAATAAAAAAATAAGAAAGAAATGAGAACACTGGACTATGGCGTAATAGGAAATTGTCGTACAGCGGCATTAATCTCTAAAACCGGACAAATAGACTGGTTATGCTTCCCTGATTTTGATTCTCCCTCCATATTCGGAGAATTATTGGATGAAAAAAACGGAGGCAGCTTTGGTATAGAGGTATCTGATGATTATCGGATCTCTCAATCATATATTCGATCTACAAATATTCTGCAAACAAAATATGAAAGTGACACTGCTGCATTTGAGCTGTTAGACTTCATGCCGCGTTATAAAACTGGAGAGACTACACATTACACTCCTCCTGAAGTATATCGCCTTATTCGCATATTATATGGCTCTCCTAAAATCCGCATTAAATATGTTCCAGCAATGAACTATGCTGCGGATGTAACTGTCAACCTTCAGGTGAATAATGAGTTCATCAGAACAAACTCCTCCAATAATCATAAAGATACAATGTATCTATATTCTAATTTGAGTTTGCAAAGCATCATTCAATATCAAGAGATAACACTTGTGGAGGACTCTTTTTTGTTGCTTTCATATTATCAGAAGCTTATACCAATTGATATAACGCGGGTTAATTTGGAGTACCAACGTACAAAAGTCTACTGGCTTAATTGGAGCAATCGTTCCAGAAAGTTTGGTGATTATAATAAAGAGATAACCCGTAGTATGCTGATATTGAAGTTGATGTCCTATCATCGTACAGGAGCAGTTTTAGCTGCACTTACCACAAGTTTACCCGAAGCAATCGGTGAAACGAGGAATTGGGATTATCGCTTTTGTTGGGTCAGAGATGCGTCGATGTCCATCAAAACCTTATTAAAGCTAAACCATTCGGGAGCAGCTTTGCGTTTCATCAATTTTATTAAATATATCCTCAAATCAAAGAACGACAGTCTGCAAATCATGTATGGCATACGGGGCGAGCGAGTGCTTACTGAAACAACCTTGACTCATTTAGCAGGATATGAAAACTCTGTTCCTGTTAGAGTTGGCAACGATGCATACATTCAGAAACAAAACGATTCTTTAGGTTATCTGATGGACGTTATTTATCAATATTTCCTGAACTTTCCAGGCTCTTTGGATGAAGCAGAAGAGATGTTTGAAGTTGTCAAAATCATAACTAAAGATGTCATCGAAAACTGGAGAAAGCCCGATAAAAGCATTTGGGAAATCAGAGGAGAAGAAAAACATTTTGTATTCTCTAAAGTAATGTGTTGGGTAGCTTTGGATCGAGGTATTGAGATAGCAAGGCTCTTAAACAGAGATTATTTTGTGGGCAGATGGAGTGAAGAAGCTAAATTGATAAAGGAGAATGTGTTTATGTATGGTTGGAAAGAGGATATTCAAAGCTTCACGCAGACTTATGATAACAATTATATGGATTCTTCCTTGTTATTGATGGAGGCTTATGGCTTTATTGACTCAGAAGATGAAAAGTATCGTAAGACGGTTGCCAGAATAAAACAAGATCTATTCTATAACGATTTAATGTATCGCTATAAGAATGAAGATGATTTTGGTAAGCCAACTTCGGCTTTTACCATTTGCACTTTTTGGCTTGTACGTGCACTCTATGTCACAGGTGAGAAAAAAGAAGCTCAACGAATATTTAATCAGTTATGTTCATATGCTAACCACGTAGGATTAATGAGCGAAGATTTAGATTTTATAACCAAAAGACAGCTTGGGAATTTTCCCCAAGCTTACTCTCATTTGGCTATGATCGACATTGGAATTCTATTATCAGAAGAGAAAACCCAATCTCATTTTATTCGCCCATAAATAAATTAGTCCTTTTCTATCATTTTTTTAAGCAATGGCAAGACTGCCTTTTGTGATTTTAAATAAAAGCGTGCACTATCAGAAACTTCTCCAACTTTGATAGTGTACGCACTTTGAGGCATTGCTCTAAACATATCTTCATCTGTTGTATCATCTCCAATGGCAAACATATAATCATAATTTTCGGCCTTTAATAAATTATTAATTACGGCTCCTTTGTCGCATCCCATTGTCTTCACTTCAATAATCTTATTTCCTTTCATAATCTGTAACCCCTCGCGGTCACATTTGTCTCGAAGTATGCTGACCAACTGCTGTTCACGCAGAGCAGCAGCCCAGGGATCTACATTTCTGTAATGCCATACTAATGCTGTTCTCTTGGTTTCCAAAAAAGCTCCGGGAGTTTTATCCGTAATCTTAATCAAAGTATCTACAATTTCCTTATCCCACTTCTCTTCTGCAATGTTTTTCACCCAGTCGCCATTTTTATGACGCACAAAAGCTCCATGTTCTGCAGCTAGTATTATTGAGAGATCTCCAAACCATTCTGTTAGAGTTTGCTGATCCCTACCACTGGATATTGCTACCGTATTTTTAGGATCATCAATTAATTGGTTTAACAATGCGATTAGCTCAGGAGAAGGAATTGCATCTTCAGGAATACTTGTAAAGGGTGATAACGTTCCGTCATAATCTAATACAATTAATCGTTTGTTTGCTTTTTGATAATCAGAGACAAGTGGTTCTCTCTTTTCATCGTTCAGCAATTTAGCTGTAAGCAATTTATTTTCCTGTTTTATTTCAGATAATTCATTTGCAAAGTCACGAGCCCATTTCTGGATCGTTTGCGAAGAAATCACTTTTTGCATCTTGGCCATTCGCTTTTCCTGCTCTTCAACGGGCATTTCTAACGCTTTTACCATAGAACGTTTTAATTCATCTATATCATTGGGGTTTACAATAATTGCATCCCTTAATTCTTGCGCAGCTCCCGCCATTTCACTCAGGATTAAGACTCCTGGGGTATTTCGTTTAGCCGCTACATACTCTTTTGCTACTAAATTCATTCCATCTCTTAAAGGAGAGACTAAAGCAATATCCGACACCTGATACAAAGCAATCAATTTTTCGAATGAGAAGCTGTGATAGAAGTAATGTACAGGCGTCCAACTTAAATTAGAATATCTCCCGTTAATCATCCCTATGGTTTCGTTGATTTTCATCTTCAAATCTGCATACGCATTTACTTTATCACGAGAAGGCACAACGATCATTACCAATGAAACCTTTTCATGATATTCTGGATATTCTTCCAAGAAACGATTAAAAGCTTTCAAACGGTGAAGAATTCCTTTGCTGTAATCCAAACGATCTACTGAAATAATAATTTTTCGACTTCCGAACCTTTTTTTCCATTCTACCGATATTTTCTGAGGAGCTGTCTTCAAAGGAGCAGTGCTGTATTTTTTGTAGTTTATTCCCATTGGGAAAGAGTCAACATGAATTACCCGGTTGTTATATTTCGTCTCGTCCATTACGAATTTCATATTCAACACACGCTCCACGGCACTCATAAAGTGACGCATATAATCAGGAGTATGGAATCCTATCAGGTCAGCTCCCAATAATCCGTCCAGTATTTCAGCTCTTTCAGGTAAAATTCTAAATAACTCATAAGATGGGAAAGGTATGTGATGGAAATAGCCAATGCTGATATTTTCATTCTCTTTTCTCAGCATCATAGGAAGCAGCATCAACTGGTAATCCTGCACCCATACAATGTCTCCCTCTTCAATATGTAAAGAAGAAATCTGAGCAAACAATCGGTTTACTTCACGATACGTTTCCCATGATGATAGTTCATAGTCCACATGCGCATAGAAATAGTGGCATAGTGGCCAGACAACGCTATTACTATATTGATGATAATATTCTTCTATTTGTTCTTTGGATAAAAAAACGGGATGGTAATTAAAGCGGTTGAGATGTTGTGTGATGATTTCTTTCTCATTATCATCATTTGTATATATTCCGGGCCAGCCTATCCAGTGTTTTTCCATCGTTGTTTGCAAAGATGCTAGTCCGGTAGCCAGCCCACCCTCGCTTGGGGTGAAACTCATTTTACCATTTTTCTTTATTACTTTAATAGGTAACCTATTAGAAATTATTATTAGTTTCATATAATAGTTTTTTTTATAATCTGCGATAAGAAGCTCCTCTTGAAGTAGAGTGTGCGATATTTACATAATCAGGATAAAAACCGACCCTTTCAAGGGAGAGAAATTGACCGAAAAAGATTTTTAAATGCCAGAAAAATCTATAGTTCTTTTTAAGCCTAAAATGATGATTTACTGCAAATATAATCTTTTTTCTTTCAAAATCCAAATAGAACACCTCATATTTGGGTTAAGCATTATATCCTTTATAGAGATAATTACTTTTAATTAATCATTTACAAAAGGATTTATTTGTCAATATAACAAAAGATTTATTTAAAAGGTTGTATCTTTGTCCACGAAAATATAATAGAACTTATGAAAAAGAAAAAGTTTACTCAGCGCGATTATATTAAAGCGCATCGAAAGGCTAGTCGGGAGGAAGAAATTAGCATGCACACCCGACCAGTAAGTTACTCAAGCGTGCATCAATCGAAAAAAAAGTATGATCGTAAGAAGATAAAGGCAGAGGATAAGGCTCTGCCTTTACTGTTTTATAGATTACAGTTAAGTGCTTAACTTTATCTTTTGAGTAAAGCTAAAGTTTCAATACGCGAAACAATTTGTTTCATGCCCTTGAATATAATGTTTCAATGCGTTGATTATTTACTCTCAACAGACTGAAACTAAGTCATCTGTGTATTCCCCTAGAAATGGTAGTTCTTTTGCAATTTAGTTGAAAAGAAGAGTTTCCAGAACTAGTTTTCTTTTCAGTAGCATGAGCTTTGCCTTTCCGTACATCATTCGTTTTATAGTCTTCAATTTATTAACAAAGCCTTCTACGATTCCATTAGAAAAAAGGTATTTTATTCCATTTTCAACAGCTCTCATGTCCAGCATGATGCCTGTGATAAAGGTTTTTAATTTTGCAAGCTCAGTATCTCTATATTCATTTATCCATTCAGCTAATTGTCCACCATTGGGCTCTTTGAATATTTTATAAAATGATGTAGCAGCATTGTAAATAGATTAATCCAATATTAAGGGTTTATTATATTATACAAAATTACTTGCAACAATAGTGTCTTAATTAATGTTATAGTTATTTTTATAGCATACACTTAAAATTCAAAGAATTATTAACGAAATAAAAAAAGACAATTTGCTTTAAAACTATTTATATGGTCAAACCTACTGTGTTAAGTTTGGCTAACTGTTATTAAACTATTAATAAAATAAAAATAAAATGGGAAAATATATATTCATTTTGATGTGTTTTGTATTCTCTTTGCTAGATATACAAGCAAAAGAATCTGTAGAAAGACAAAAAACCGATGCCAATGTAGTGGGGCACATAATAGATAAAAAGACCCGTGAACACATGCCTTATATATCAGTCTCGCTAAAAGGGACGACAATAGGAACCACAACGGATGCAACAGGGCATTATTTTTTAAAAGACCTTCCTGAAGGAAAATTCACTATTGAAGCCAGATTCGTAGGGTATATAACCAGTTCAAAAGAAATTCTTATAAAAAAAGGAAAAACACTTGAAATTAACTTTGAGCTGGAAGAGAGTAGTATATCTCTTAATGAAGTGGTTGTTTCTGCCAATCGTAACGAAACAGAAAGGCGAATGGCTCCAACATTAGTGAATATATTAAATATAAAAACCTTTGATAGGACTAATTCTGCAACCCTTTCTCAAGGACTGAATTTCCAACCCGGAGTCCGTGTTGAGACAAACTGCCAAAATTGTGGTTTCACACAAGTGCGAATGAATGGTTTAGAAGGTGCTTATTCTCAGATTTTAATCGATTCACGTCCTATATTCAGTGCTTTGACAAGCGTTTATGGTTTAGATCAGATACCGGCAAATATGATTGAACGTATTGAAATTATAAGAGGAGGAGGATCAGCTTTATTTGGGGCTTCAGCCATTGCCGGAACAATAAATATTATAACAAAAGAACCTATTCGTAATTCTGCTCAACTGACTCACACTATAACGGCAATAAATGGAGCCAAATCCTTTGAAAACAATACCGGATTCAATGCTTCCTTAGTATCCGATAATCAAAAAATGGGCATTATGGCATTCGGTCAGAAAAGAGAAAGATCCGGATATGATTATGACGGTGACGGTTTTACTGAATTACCAAAGCTACTCAACAAAACATTGGGATTCAGATCTTTCATAAAAACAGGAACCTACTCAAAACTAACTTTTGAGTACCATAATATGCATGAATTCCGTAGGGGGGGAGACATGCTTGACAATTCTCCACACGATACGTATATAACAGAGCAAATAGAAACTTCTATCGATGGTGGAGGCTTGAATTATAATATTTTTTCATCTGATGGAAAACATCGTATCAACTTATATTCCTCTGCACAATTAACAAACCGTAAAAGTTATTACGGAGGGGGAGAGCCTGTTTCTGTTATAAATGCCAGTGATATGAGTAATGAGGACAAACTCAATGCTATAAATGCACGATTAAGTTCATATGGAAGAACCAAAGATGTTACCTATATTTTAGGAGGGCAGTATTCCTATGACTTTGACAAACTAGTGTTTATGCCTTCAACATTAACAACTGGATTGGAATATAATCACGATGCTCTGGAAGATCAAAGCGGATATAGACCAGAGGCAATTGATCAGAAAATTAATATAAAAAGTGCATTCTTGCAGAATGAGTGGAAAAACGATATGTGGAGCTTTTTGGCTGGAGTTCGTGTTGATAAACACAGTCTAATGAAAGATGCGGTTGTCAGTCCGCGTGCAAACATAAGATATAACCCAACTAAAGATGTCAATATACGAGTAAGCTATGGTCAGGGATTCAGAGCTCCTCAAATCTTTGACGAAGACTTGCATGTGGATATTGCAGGAGGAGAACATATTATAAGAAAAAATGATCCAAATTTGAAAGAAGAGAAGTCTCACAGTTTTAGCTCTTCAGTAGATTGGTATCGTCAAATAGGTACTGCTGAATTAAATTTCTTAGTTGAAGGCTTTTATACTATACTTAATAATCCGTTTACATCTATTTCAGAAGAGCAAGAAAACGGTTCCATTATTAAACGGACAGTGAATGCTTCAGGAGCAAAAGTATATGGTGTAAATATGGAAAGTCGTGCGGCTATTGGTACACTTTTTGATTTTCAACTTGGAGCAACAATCCAAAAAAGCCGGTATGATGAAGCCCGAAAGTGGTCAAATGATGATACGGATGATGTTGTTGCTGAAAGACGAATGATGCGTACACCTGATGTCTATGGGTATTTCGTCGCAACATTGACTCCGTGGAAGACTCTAAGTACATCTCTTACAGGAAACTATACAGGCAGTATGCTGATTCCTCATGAAGTCGGTTATATTAAGAAAAACAGAACTGATAAATCAGACTCATTTTTTGAGTTGGGATTGAAAGTTGGTTATGAAATAGCTTTATATAAGGGTTCTACCCTCGAAATTAATGGAGGCATCCGCAATATGTTCAATGCATATCAAAAAGATTTTGATAAAGGCCCAAATCGTGCTTCTACTTATATATACGGTCCCGCCATGCCTCGAAATTATTATGCAGGGGTAAAACTGAACTTTTAAGTTGCCTTATTCTAGAAAAAACTGACTTCATAATTAGCCTATACGTTTTATAGGCTAATTATGAAGTCAAACATTTATTCTGATTCATTTCTTTTTGAGCTTCTTTCTGAGTCTTTTTCTCATTCTGAATTCTTGAGTTCATTATGTGCAAAAAGAATAATTTCTCGTAGTACATTATGACGTTGAATTCGTACCTTTGAGAGTTCGAATCTTGAAATAATAGTCTGAAGAACAAAAAAAAATCCTGCTCACAATTAATCAATCGGATGAGATCGCTGCGTTAAAGCGTGAAATCGGCCGTTTTTGAACAAGAACTTAGGCATTAACTATTTCGTTCTCATGTTTGTGATACGATAATTGATGTGGCTGAGGAAATTGAAATATTAATTATTTCTTCCGTTTATAAGCAAATGCCTGCCAGCGTTCTTCAGACCATTCTTGTTGCTGCAATTCATAACGAGCCATCACAAAAAACAAGTCCGATAAACGATTCATAAACAGCAAAATGGTTTCAGGCAAAGGATCTTGTCGGTGCAGCGTCCACAATCTACGTTCTGCACGGCGAGCTACGGTGCGTGCAAACTGCAACTGGGCACACGCGGGTGTTCCTCCAGGCAATACAAAATAACCATTTTCATGGAGCAAATCGGTGAGCCAGTCTATTTCAGATTCGCAGAAAGTAACGATATCTTCTCTCAATACATTGGGGTTAGCACTACGGATAGCAGACGGAGTAGCTACATGACTCATAACAACCATAAGTTCTCGTTGAATCGTATGCAATGCTTCCTGATAATCATGCTCTTGTGCAAGCAGTGAACGTACAATGCCAATTACAGCGTTCAATTCATCAATACATCCATTGGCTTCAATACGAATGTCGTCCTTATCAACACGTGTTCCTCCATGAATTCCCGTACGACCTTTATCTCCTCCTTTAGTATATATCTTTTTCATCATTACTTTTTTATTTCCATAAATCCAAAATATTTTGTTCTCCCCAGTAGAAATGGGTATAACTTGCTATGACATTATTGTAACGGATTAGCGCCGTATCGGTAGGCATACCCTTTGCGTTGTATTGGGTTGCAACAGATTCCAATGGATGGAGTATCTTTGAATAATGAAACTCATGTCCACAAAGAGGTATCCCCTGATAGGTTACTCTTCGGTAACCTAAATGCAATTTCATCTGGTCCATGGTAGCATCTTGTTCTAAAACACCTGCCATAGTGTATGCACATCCATCCATTCCGGTAATTGAGCGACAAAGATACATCATGCCTCCGCACTCCGCTAAGAGCTTCCCTCCTGCTCTTGCATAAGCTTTTATCGATTCAATCATCGTTATATTTTCACTCAGTTCAGGAAGGAAAAATTCAGGATAACCACCTGGCAGATAAACAAAGTCGGCCTCAGGTAATGCATGGTCTTTTAGGGGACTGAAATAGCTCACACTTCCCCACTCTTCTAGTCGACGAATATTCTCGCAATAAGTAAAGTTGAATGCTTCATCTCGTGCTATCGCTATTTTCATTGCAGGATTTTCACCTGATCCGGCAGTAGCGGTATTTTTAGATTCCTTCTCTGAAAGATTTTGGTGACAATCTATCTGATTATTATTAGTTGTTGGACGTTCGTCAGAGCATTGTGCTTGCTTAGATGCTAATACTCTACCATCCATACTATTCTCCAAGTTCAGAGAAGACAATTGTAGTAATCTGTCTACATCCACAAACTCCTCAATAAGTTCGGCTATTCGATCGGTAAATGCATCAAATCGAAACTTTTCATCAAGAGTAAGTCCCAAATGACGAGAAGGTATTTCAATATCACTCTTTCGTGGCAGATAGCCCAGACATTCCACACCAGCATCTTCACAAGCTTGTTTCAAATAGCTGAAGTGGCTTTCTCCCGCTACTTGGTTGAATACTACTCCTACAATATTTATAGAAGAATGAAAATGTTTATATCCATATAAGATAGGAGCCACTGAATAGGCCATGGAGCGAGCATTGAGGATCAATACTACCGGAATGCGCAACAAGCAAGCTATTGCCGCACTACTACCTCGCATACCATCATATCCGTCAAACAACCCCATAACGCCTTCCGTAACGCAAACACTCGCATCTTCTCCATAGTGGCAATATAGAGCTTTGATATGCTCTTCAGAAGCCATCCATGTATCCAAGTTTACAGAAGGTTTTCCCGCGGCAAGCGCATGATGTTGCGTATCGATATAATCAGGACCGCATTTAAAAGGTTGTACCCTTTCTCCACGTTTCTTCAAAGCCTTAAGGAGACCTAACGTAAAAGTGGTTTTTCCGCTACCTGAAGAGGCAGCACCTATCAGTAGATGTGACTTCATTGATTTATATAACTTACAGTATAGAAGCTGCAAATATAAAATAAATTAATAACTTTGCACCCGCTTTGGTGATACAATACACTTTCTGTGTAATGTATAAAAGGGAATCCGGTGTGAACCCGGAACAGTGCCCGCTACTGTATACCCAACCTCTTGATCTAATCAAGAGTGAAGAGAAGCTTTTCAAAATAGACCACTGTATTCATTTGCAACGAATACGGGAAGGTGCTTCTTAACAAGGAATAGTCAGGAAACCTGCCAAGCAAGTTATAATTAATAAAGCAATCCCGGGGCCAGGAAGGCTATTTATTAACTTCTTTAAAACACATCAATGAAAAAAAGATGCTTACTAACAATCCTTTTAGGGGGTTGTGTTGTAATGAGTTCGCTAGCACAAATTACGTTTAGCGGAAAGGTTATTAATGCAGAAACCGGTCTGCCTGTAAGAGGGGCTAATGTGCGTCTGGAACAAACTACTATCGGCTGTGCAACAAACAGCAAAGGAGAATTTAAGCTTAAAAATGTGAAAGATGGAGAGTATACATTACGTGCCAGTTGCTTGGATTACTCTCCTTTGAGATTAAAAGTCAGTAAGGACAAAACGAATTTACTAATCAAGTTACAAAAGACACCGATCAATCTTGATCAGGTAGTAGTGACAGGTACCGGTACTCATCACCGATTAAAAGATTCTCCTGTGCCAGTTGAAGTAATGAGTTCTGAGGAGATAAAAAAGGCGGGAATAACTGATTTTCAAACGGCTATGACCATGTTGCAACCTTCTCTTTCTTTCTCTACCAATGCCATGGGTTCTTATCTTATGATGAACGGGTTGAGCAATAAATATGTGCTGATTCTCATCAATGGTAAAAAACTCACCGGAGATACAGCTAACAACATTGATTTAAGCCGTATTGACATGAATAGTGTTAAACGTATAGAGGTACTCAAAGGAGCTGCTTCAGCTTTATATGGATCGGATGCCATCGCCGGAGTGATTAATATTATCACTGATCAGCCTAAGAATTTGCTGACAGTGACTTCAAACACTCACCTTGAGAAATACGGGCAGTTTACGCAAGGTGTCACAGCCGATGTTACCACTAACAAGTTTGGTTCTTACACTTCATACAGACGTCAACAGTCAAATGGTTGGAGACAAAATCCACTTGATGAAGATGGTAATGTTACTGATAAAGTCAGCAGTCTGGCTTTTGATGCTAATGTAATCAATCAAAAATTTATTTTTAAACCAACGGACAAATTATCCTTGCATACTGAAGGAGGATTTTATGACCGTTTAACCGATCGACCTATAGCAGGATATAATTATAATCTGAAATACCAATCGTATAATTTAGGAGTAGGTGCCAAATATCTCTTTAGCCATTCTTCATATATTGATTTTAATGTATCGAATGATAATTATCATTCAGGATATAAATACCTCACGGAAAGTGGAAAATATCAAATAGGAGATAAAAAAACAGTAAAGAAACAACATTATTACAATGCTAATTTAAAAGGGGTATTCAGACATTCGAAAGCTTTTAAAAGTGTAGTAGGCCTTGAATACATTAATGAACAGTTAAACCGTGAGAGTGCATCAGTCGACAAGCACGTTTATACAGGAGCTGTCTATGTTCAAGAAGAAATTAAGTTATTGCAAGACTTACAAGCTATAGTTGGTGGAAGATACGTACACCATCAAGAAGCCGGAAATAGTTTCACACCCAAGGCATCATTAATGTATAAATTGGGCAATTTTAATATCCGCGCATCTTATGCCGGAGGTTTTCGCGCACCAGGTCTGGATGAGCTTTACTACTATATGCATAGCAGAAAAACCATCACCGTAGGAAGTACTGATTTAAAAGCAGAAAAAAGCCAATATGGATCATTAAATGTAGAATATGTCAGTAGCCGTTTTACGGCATCTGCAACTGCTTATATTAATCAGGTTGACGACATGATCAATAGTAGAACGACCCTACTATCTGCCATGAGTGCGGAAGAAAGACAGGCTATTATCGATCAAGCTACTGCCGTTTTCGGAGCACAAGAGATTACTGGCCTGAAAAAATATAAAGAATATAGAAATTTGGATAAAGCTTTAGTGAAAGGGTTCGACACAAATCTAACGGCTTATTTAGGATATGGTTTCACTCTTGGAGGAGGGTATTCATTTGCTTATGCTCGTGGAAAAGATCAGGATGGCAATTGGACAAATATCAATCGTAGTATCCGCCATACAGGTAGTGTAACTGCCAATTGGGTACATGCGTGGAACTCATACAAATTGAATATTAACCTGAACGGACGTGTACAGAGCAAGCGCTACTATTTGGTTAGTGGTGCAGATGATTCAGCCCCTGGGTTTGGTCTATGGAACTTGAACACTCGTCACACCTTCGATTGTGGTAAATCTTTTATTGTTGAACCAGGATTTGGGGTCAATAATATTTTTGATTATAAAGATAGCCGCCCTTATGGCAGCAACTACTCATCACTAACTCCCGGACGTACGTTATATGTCAGCCTACTACTCAAATTTAGACAATAACAATGAAAAAGATAGTCTTATTAATTATAGCTCTGCTTATGGTTACCATGGGCAGAGCTCATGAAGGCAATTTTATGAAATCTGACTTACTTAAAGAGATGAAGCCAGGAGATAAAGCCGCTATATTGATGGTACACTTTGGTACAACTTACGATAAAACACGCACTCTTACCATTGATGCGATTAATAAAAAAGTTGCTACGACTTTTCCTGACCTCACAATATGTGAAGCATGGACTTCACGTATTGTGATGAGAAGAGTAAAAGCTCGTGGCGAAATTAAGCTCACTCCTACTGAAGCTTTAGAGAAACTTCATAAAGAGGGCTTTACCCACATCGTAGTACAATCAACGAATATCATTGAAGGAATTGAAATGAAAGCTTTGCGAATAGAAGTAGCCAATATGAAACCTCTTTTCAAAGATATACGTGTTGGGAACCCATTGCTCTATACTGTGGATGACTACCGGAAAGTAGCCACGATACTGGCTAAAGATAAGCCTGCAACAGGAGCTGCCGTCTTGGTAGGACATGGAACTTATACCCCTAGTACTTCTTCCTATACTATGATGGACTATATGCTAAAGGCAGAAGGTCATACTAAATTTTATGTTGGTACAATAGAGGGTTATCCTTCGTTTGAGGATATGCTGGAGCAACTGAAACACAATCATGAAAAACAAGTAACATTAATCCCCTTTATGTTTGTTGCCGGTAATCATGCCCACAATGATATTGCGGTAGACTGGAAAGAAGCTCTTGAGAAAGAGGGCATCCAAGTAACTGTATGCATGCGTGGTTTAGGTGAAATAGCAGACATACAGAATTTATTTGTAGAGCATGCCCGTTATGCGTTCACTCATAAAATGGTGAACATTATGGATAAGAAGAAACGCTACGCTACTGAAAAGGATTAAAAGTTTTATTTAATGACAAATTATGAACAAGAAATATCTATTATTATTTTATATACTAGCACATGCCGCTTACATTTCATCACAAGAGAAATACACTAATTTTTCAGATACCGTTTTTCATATAAAAGAGGTAACTGTTGCAACAAAACAGAAAGCCCCAATGAACTTTTTAAAATTGGACGTTCCTGCAAAGTTCATTCCGGTATCTACTAACTCTGTTTCAGAAAAGATCTTGGAGCAAAGAAACATACAGGATATTCAAGAGGTTGCAAAATACCTTCCGGGAGTTCGTATACAGACTTCATATGGTGGTTTTCAACGGATTAGTATCCGGGGATTCAATAATTCAATTATTTTAGTGGATGGAGTTAGAGATGAACGCTCTTCTATTGACAATTCTTATCCTTTTCCTGATCTATCAACTGTTGAATCTATAGAACTGCTGAAAGGACCGGCTTCCATACTCTATGGTCAATCAGCTGTTGGAGGGGTGTTAAACATTGTTCGTAAATCACCTAAAGCCCGTCAGTCAGCTAATGCGTTGCTAAGCTATGGCAGTTGGAACGAGAAAAGAGCGACTATAGGTATGGGAGGCAAATTCTGGGGACCGATTAATTATCAAACGACGTTCCATTATTCTGATCAGGATGGATGGAGAGATACCGGAAATAAACGTTTTTCAGGATATATGGCTTTAGGCGGAGACATCACAAATAAAAGTAGTTTTGATCTTCGTGGCGGCTTTAATCGTGATTTTTATGGAACAGAGATCGGTCTGCCGAAAAATATGGCGCATACTATTTATGATGCATCTACTGATGAACTTTACTTAGAATCAGGAGAAATGCAACCGGGACTAAATAAAAAAGCCCGATATAATAATGAATCGGATTTTCTAAAAAACAATGGTTGGAATATAGCCGCTCAATATAAATATAACTTCAATGAGAAATTTAAAATAAGAGAACGACTATCATATACTAATGATGATATTAATTATTTTGGTACGGAAGAATTATCATATTTAGAGAGCGACAATCCTATTTATGATCACTATTACTTGCTTAATAATAAGAAGAAATACATCTGTCTAGATACGGTACAGCTAACCAGTCCTTTGCGATTTTCACATATGGCTCAAACTATTAATAACCAATTTGAATTGAGCGGAAAGTTCAAAACAGGAACAATCACTCATAATTACTTGGGAGGATATGATTTTGTCGCCTTTTTAAGAAACAGCTTTTCGGGTTATAACCTTGGAGTTGATGTGCAAGGACCGGGACTTTATTCAAAAGAAGTAGTAAACAACCCTCACAGTATGGGTTATATGACCACTTCTTTTAGTAAGGTAAGGGTTATGCGCACTTTTACCCACGGGCTCTACCTTCAGGATTTAATGGAACTATCGGAACAGTTTAAAGTACTGTTGGCTGCTAGATATGACTTTTTCAATTATCAGCAAACCAAGGTTGATGCGATTGATGGCAAAAGAAAATTTGATATGCCAGATGATAATGCCTTTAATAAAGTAAAAACATCCGCATTAACCTATCGTGTCGGAGCTGTTTACTTGCCTGTACCGGAACTTTCTATCTATGGTTCATTGGGTAGTTTCTTTAAACCTTACCGTACTTTCTATAGTGATAATAATATTTATGTAGATCACAAAGGAAATGTTTATAATGCAGAGCAGAATGGCGAAGTTTTTAAACCGGAAAAAGGATATCAGGTGGAGTTAGGAACACGCTATATGATAAATGATGCTCTGCAAGTTAATGTGAGCGCATTCTATATCAAGAAATATAACATTGTTAAAACTCTTTTGACGAAAGGTTCCAGCTATATAGATGCTGAAGGCAACGAAGTTATTACCACTAAGAATATAGTCGGACAGGTAGGTACGATGGATTCTAAGGGATTTGATGTGGATATTACATACACTCCCCTAAAAGAATTATCGCTTACGGCAGGTTATGGTTACACAGATGCCCGTACCCGAAAGATGGAAGATAATATCTATCTCTCATCCGATGAAATGGTGGGTAAAAGAAGTACTTATACTCCAGAAAACACTTTTTACGGATATGCCGATTATACCTTTAGCAAAGGGACATTGGCAGGCTTAAATTTCAATATGAGTATTTCATACTTGGATAAAGTAATCAAAAATCAAACTACCGGAGTTGCCTTTCCCTCTTATTGGATTACCGATTTGGGGGTACAGTACAAGTTACCTAACGGGGTACTGGTAGCTGCCAATATAAACAACCTATTCGACAAAGAGTATTACAATCAGTCTTTAGGTAGTCAATTGGTACCGGGTATGCCTCGGAATTATAGAGTTTCTTTATCTTATAAATTCTGATGAATATGTTATCAAAATTTATATATTCTATTCATAGGATACTGGGCACATTGCTCAGTATCCTGTTTTTCATGTGGTTTTTTACCGGATTAGTACTTATCTATCACACTTTTCCAAAAGTAAACCAAAAGCAAAAAGTGGTTGCATTGGAGCTACTCGGAGAGAATCTACCTCCTGTTTCAAGTGTATTGAAGAGAATTCCGGAGAATTATGAAATAAAAAGCCTGAGCGTAGATAAGTATCTTGGGCAAACTACTTTCCATATAGAAACAGCCGAGAAAAAGTATGATGTTCCGGCTGACTCAACTTTACATTTGCCTCCTGTAGACTGGTCAAGGATAGAGGCAGTAGCCCGTGTGTGGTGCAAAGCTCCTATAGCTAAGATTGACACTTTGCATAAACTAGACCAATGGATTCCTTTTGGGAAGCTAAAGAAAGAGTTCCCTATTTATAAATTTCACTTCAATGATTCGGAGAAACATCAACTCTATGTATCCTCCAAATCTGCAAAAGTATTGCAATTCACTACTAAAAAACAACGTTTTTGGGCATGGATGGGTGCTATCCCCCATTGGGTTTATTTCACTCTCATCCGACAAGATCGTGATTTATGGATCACCTCAATCATCTGCCTGGGTATTCTGGGCATTCTCATGACGCTATCCGGCATTTACGTAGGTATTGATGCCTATTACAAACAGTATAAGAAACAAGGTAAACTTTCCTCTCCTTATAAAAAACGATGGTATTGGTGGCATCACGTCACAGGTATTCTCTTTGGTGTTTTTGTGTTTACATGGATTTTCAGTGGAACAATGTCGGTAGTAGATACCCCTAAATGGTTGGGTAAAACAACTAAAGAATACCCTATTAAAGAAAAGATGAATAGCAAAATACCCGCTTTCAGTGACTATCCGCTTGATTATAGAGAAGTACTCAAAGCTTATCAGGGTAAAATCGTTTCGATACAATGGGGACGATTCAGAGACAAACCTCTTTATCATATAAAAACAAAAAAGAAGAAAGTAACAATAGATGCTTCTGAAGACTCTGTTAAGTCTTTATATCTGACCGAAGCTTCGGTATTGGAAGCGGTTTCTGCCATACACAATGACAGCATCTCAAAGAAGATTGAATTACTTCATCAATATGACTCATATTATATTGCCCGTTCCGGACATTTACCTCTACCTGTGTATAAGGTTACCGTAAAAAACAAAGATGGTAGCTGTTATTACGTTAACCCTTCAACCGGAAAATACCGCTATGTAGACAATCATTACCGCTGGGGCTTCTGGCTATATTCAGGTACACATAGCTTAAAAATCAAATGGTTGGTTAACCATCCTCTTGTTTGGACAATTGTGATGTGGGTACTGCTACTGGGAGGAGCATTAGTATCACTTACAGGAGTTATACTAGGTTTTAGATATATTGTCCGTAAGAGCAGAAAAATGAGGAGGTAATTTTTATCTTTGCAAAATAAAGAATTGTTTATAAGGCATTTTAATCAATGAATAAAGGGAAAATTATAGTAGCAGGCATTGGCCCCGGCAACGAATTGGATATTACTCCTGCTGTGATGCAAGCTGTGAGACAGAGTAATGTTATAGTAGGATATAAGTATTATTTTCAGTTTATAAAAAGCTATCTTGCTGCTGATGCTGTTTGTGTAGATACAGGGATGAAGAAAGAACGCGCCAGAGCTGAGCAGGCTTTTGAATATGCCGAAGAGGGGAAAACAGTCTGTGTCATCAGTTCGGGAGATGCGGGTATCTATGGCATGGCACCACTAATTTATGAGATGAAACGTGAACGGAATAGTTCGGTTGAAGTGTTCTCTTTACCAGGTATCAGTGCTTTCCAGAAAGCTGCAAGTTTACTTGGTGCACCTGTGGGACATGATTTCTGTGTCATCTCTCTCTCCGACCTCATGACGCCTTGGGAACGAATAGAGAAAAGAATTATTGCAGCCGCGGCAGGTGATTTTGTTACAGCTATCTACAATCCTCGTAGTGAAGGGCGTTATTGGCAATTGCATCGCTTGAAAGAGCTTTTCCTGAAAGAAGGACGATCATTACAGACTCCTGTGGGAATTGTTCGGCAGGCAGGCAGGGCAGAGCAACAGATTACGCATACTACATTGGGCGATTTTAATCCGGATGTGGCGGATATGTTTACTGTAATCCTTATTGGTAATTCACAGTCTTATAATTGGGAAGATCATTTTATTACTCCACGAGGATATTACAGAGAACAGACGGAGGAAGGAAAGGGTATCGGACAAGATATTATGATTCGTAGTTTCCGTACCATTGAATCTGAATTAAAAGATAAAGATATCTCTCTAGGTAAGAAATGGGCGTTATTACATGCCATACATACTACGGCTGATTTTGAGATGGAACGTCTTTTATCTGTTGATGAAGGAGCTGTAGATCGTTTATATCAACAGTTGAGTACAGGTAAGCTAAGTACCATTGTAACAGACGTTACCATGGTTGCATCGGGTATTCGTAAAGGTGCCTTGCAACGTATGGGTGTAGAAGTAAAGTGCTATTTGCATGACGAAAGAGTGGCTGAACTTGCCGCATCAAAAGGGATCACTCGTACACAGGCGGGTATTCGTTTGGCGGTAGAAGAACATCCCGATGCACTCTTTGCTTTTGGTAATGCACCCACAGCATTGATGGAATTGTGTGAGTTAATACGTAAAGGTAAGGCATCTCCGGCAGGTGTTATTGCCGCACCTGTAGGCTTTGTACATGTAGAGGAATCAAAACATATGGTGAAACCTTTCCAATTGCCTAAGTTGATTGTAGAAGGACGTAAAGGTGGCAGTAACCTCGCAGCAACGTTGGTCAACGCTATTCTTTGTTTTAATGATGCGGAACTTTTAAGACCGGGAAGGGACGTTTAATAATGGAGAAGCAGAAATTTATTGTTATCGGACTGAGTGACAGCAGGAAGCAATATTTCTCTCCTGAAGTGTTGCAGCTTATCCGTCAGGGAAATGTTTTCTCAGGTGGATTACGGCATCGGGAGATTATGAACGATTTTTTGCCTGCATCGTGCCAGTGGATCAATATCACAGTACCGTTAGATAATGTGTTTACTCAATATGCTGTGCATCCTGAAATAATCGTTTTTGCATCCGGTGATCCTTTGTTTTTTGGCTTTGCTAACACGATTATAAAGCGTTTACCAGAAGCATCACTAAAACTTTATCCTGTTTTTAACTCCTTGCAAACATTGGCTCATGAATTATTGCTCCCCTATGAGGATATGCGCATTGTCTCGCTTACCGGACGTCCTTGGCATGAGTTTGATCGCGCACTGATTGAACATACATCAAAAATAGGGGTATTAACCGATCGGGAACATACGCCTGCTAGTATTGCCACTCGCATGTTGGAATATCAATATGCTGATTATCTGATGCATGTAGGCGAAAATCTAGGGAATGAAGAGAAACAACGTATCCGTACGCTTTCTCTTGAAGAGGCTAGCAAAAGTTCTTTTGAACATCCTAATAATTTGATATTGGTAAGAGAGCAAAAAACATATTTAGCTACCGTTCCAACGGATAAAAACAGTAGCAAAGAGGTGTGTATACACAACGGGCATGCTGCTTACTTTGGCATTCCAGATGAATATTTTCAGTTGCTCAATGGTCGGGAAAAGATGATCACTAAAGCTCCTATTCGACTCTTAACTCTAAGCGCATTGGCTTTGCAACAGCGTACTTCTTTTTGGGACGTAGGTTTCTGTACAGGTTCTGTATCTATAGAAGCTAAATTGCAATTCCCTCATTTGGCAATCACCGCTTTTGAGATTCGTCCGGAAGGTGAACGCTTGATGAATGAGAATACTCGTCTATTGGGTGCGCCAGGCATCACAACGGTGATAGGTGATTTTTTGCAGGCGGACTTGTCTGCTTCCCCTACTCCGGATGCCGTTTTCATCGGTGGACACGGAGGTCAGTTAAAGGAAATGATCATGAAAATTAGTGTACAATTATCTACAGGAGGAATAATCGTGTTTAATTCTGTTTCCGAACAGAGCCAGCACCTTTTTATCGAAGGAGTGAAAAGCAGTCGACGATTGCAACTGAACAAACAAATGCGAGTCTCTATTGACGATTATAATCCCATAACCATAATGAGTGCCACGTGCATTCTTTAAATAACCAACAAAATAGAACGAAAATGAAAACAGCTATCATCCTGATCTCTAAAAGTGGTTTCACCGTAGCAGAGATCATTAATCATGAAATTGCCGACAGTACCATTTATTCTACTGCGGAAATTGATAATTGCTGTAAAATAAACAATATAGCTGAGTTTGTCAGCAGTGAATTCCATCATTTTGATGCATTTGTTTTCATAGGTGCCATGGGTATTTGTGTGCGCAGCATTGCACCTTGCCTGGAAGACAAACACACTGATCCTGCTGTGATCAATGTAGACAGTACCGGTCAATCGGTGGTTTCTGTACTTTCGGGGCATGTAGGCGGTGCCAATGAGTTAACGCAACATATTGCTAATATTCTGGGTGCAAAAGCTGTTGTTACTACGCAAAGTGACAATGCAGGAAAATGGGCATTAGATACATTAGGAAGCAAATATAACTGGGCTACTACCCAAAAAGGAGATACGATGAATCACCTGATTGCTACCTTTGTCAATGAAGATCCGGTAGCACTTCTGCTTCACATCAAAGATGCTGGAACGCAATATATGGAACGTACTTGTCCGCCAAACGTACATATCTTCTATCATCTTGACGACATTGTTCAGGCAGACTATAAAATGCTTATAGCCGTCACCCCTTGTATACTTAACGTCAACATCCCATTGTTGCACTACCATCCACGTGTATTACACCTCGGAGTAGGATGCCGCAAAAATTGCCTACCCGATGGAATCGAGACATATATTCTTCAGGAATTAGAAAGACAAGAGCTTTCTTCACTCTCGATAGCTTCTGTCGCTACCATAGAGCTAAAGAAAGACGAAGCCTTACTGAATGCTTTGCAACAAACGTTTTCGGCAAGTACACTTCATATCTATAATGCCGAAGAGCTCAAAGAGATAGAAGTGCCCCATCCATCAGAGAAAGTATTTGAAGTAACAGGAGTTTATGGAGTAGCAGAATCTACCGCTTTAAAGAGCGCAGATAACGGTCCCCTGCTCATTGAAAAGCACAAAGGTTTGCTTACGCAAGGTAATGATTTCACTTTCGCTTTGGCAATGGATCGTAAAGTAGTTCGTAGCGGGCATATTGAGATTGTAGGTGCAGGTCCCGGTGATCCGGAACTAGTTTCTGTTAGAGGAAGGAGAATGCTTCAAGAGGCAGACTTGATTTTATATGCAGGCAGCTTGGTGCCCCGTGAACTGACTCTTTGTGCCAAAGAGGGCGCTACCGTGCGTAGTTCTGCCTCTATGACACTCGAAGAGCAGTTTGCCATCATGAAAACCTTCTATGACAAAGGGTTATTTGTCGTTCGTCTGCATACAGGTGATCCCTGTATCTATGGTGCTATACAAGAGCAAATGGCCTTCTTTGATAAATATGGCATGAGCTACCACATCACTCCGGGTATCTCCTCTTTTCAAGCTGCTGCTGCCGCTTTACAATCACAGTTCACCATTCCCGAGAAAGTACAAACAATCATCTTGACTCGTGGTGAAGGTCGTACGCCAATGCCCGAAAAAGAGAAACTTCATCTATTAGCCCGTTCACAGAGCACCATGTGTATCTACCTGAGCGCCGGAGTAGTAGATCAGGTAGAAAAAGAGTTACTAGAGCACTATCATCCTACCACCCCTGTAGCTGCCTGTTATCGCCTAACTTGGAAAGAAGAGCGCATTTATCGGGGAGAATTGAAAGATTTGGCTCGTATTGTGAAAGAAAATAACCTGACGCTTACCACTATGATTGTAGTTGGTGATGCTATTGGTAACCGAAAGGGATTGTCTCACTTATACTCATCTAAGTTTACTCACTTATTCCGCCGTTCGGAAGAAGATAAAAAAGAGAAGACTTCTAAGAGTGAAGAGTAAGTTTCATTCAATCCTAATAAATGATGGAAACAATAAGAAAAAGCGCTATACAAGATTGCAAAGCTATTTATTTGCTAATCTGTGAAATGGAAGAAAAAGAACTCTCATCTTCTCATTTCGAAACGATCTATAACAAACAATTAGAAGACAGTAATCATATTTGTTTGGTATATGAAAAAGATAGCTCGGTCATTGGCTGCATCAATATTAGGATGGAATATCAGTTACACCATGCAGAGCGAATATGCGAAATAATGGAGTTATCCGTGAACAAAAAAAACAGAAGTAACGGAATCGGTAAAAAACTATTTAATGCTGCATGTGATGAAGCTAAACAGATGGGATGCACACAAATTGAAGTGAACTCTAATCAATTAAGAGAGCGAACTCATAAGTTTTATGCGGAAAGAGGCATACACAATTTTCATTATAAACTCTCTCTAAATTTTGCTGCAGAAGGGAATATAGGGAATCAATTAGGAAGATAGGATTTAAAGTCCCTTGCTGCTTTACTTTAGGGAAATCATTAATAAAATAAAAAGAGCATGATTTTAATTCTTGGGGGAACGACTGAAGGAAAAGCTGCCGTAAGGGTGATGGATGATGCCGGACAGCCTTACTATTACTCTACCAGAGGTGAATGGCAAGAAATAGCTTGTCTGCATGGGATTCGTTTATCCGGTGGAATGGACAGAGAGGCTATGGCTCGTTTCTGTAAGAAGGAAAATATTCGTTTAATCATTGATGCTGCCCACCCATTTGCCATACAGCTACACCGAAATATTTCAGACGTTGCAGAAGAGCTAAATTTACCCGTGATACGTTATGAACGGATTTATCCCGACCGAGACAAGAACTTTGTGTGGTGTGAAGATTATGAAGATGCACTAGTGAAGTTAAAAGAAAGAGGAGTTCAGCGACTTTTGGCACTAACAGGAGTGCAGACCATTGCTAAACTTCGTCCTTATTGGATGAACGAGACCTGCTGGTTTAGAATTTTAGAGAGAGAGTCTTCCGTTCAATTGGCTGAAAAGGAGGGGTTTCCTCTTGATAAACTGTTCTTTTATCATCCTGGAGAAGAGGAAGATCTTCTTTTAAAGAAGCTTTCGCCGGATGCTATTATTACCAAAGAGAGCGGTGAATCGGGAGGATTTGCTGAGAAAGTGGATGCTGCTACTGAAAGGGGAATTCTTGTGTTTGTAGTGAAACGCCCTTTGTTGCCGGATGGGTTTTATCCGGTAGATGGAGAACATGGATTGCGGAAAGCCGTCGAAGAGTTGTTGCCCGGTTTCTTCCCTCTGCGTACAGGCTTCACTACGGGAAGTTGTGCCACTGCTGCTGCCGTAGCTGCATTGAATCACCTGCTTACCGGTCAAGAGCAGCAACGAAGCATCATTGTTCTGCCTGATGGCGAACATGTTTCTTTGTGTGTGAAAGAGAGCAAGCTTCTCTCCGACTCTTCTGCCAAAGCTACCGTTATTAAAGATGCCGGAGATGATCCTGACGTGACAAATGGCATTGAAATTGTTACGGAAGTTTCGATTGTTTGGGAAAAGAGTTGCAGCAATGATAATAAACCTTCTAATCAAACTCCAAATAAAAAACTAAAAATAGAGTTTGATGAAAATATTGAAAAAGTTGATGAATTAAACTCTCAACCAATTAAGGATCCAAGAAGATCATCTACTATTTCGCCGATTGCTTCAAAAGGAGAAGAAATAGAAAACTTCGATAACCAGACTATTGACAATAGAACAAAGAATTCTCTTATTATTTTTTCCGGTGGAACGGGTGTAGGTAGAATTACTCTTCCCGGATTGGGTTTAGAAATTGGCGGACCGGCAATTAATCTCACTCCCCGCAAAATGATTATAGAAAATCTGATAGGTTTGCTAAACAAAACAACACAAAGAGCTGCCTCTATTACTGTAACAATATCTGTTCCTGCCGGAGTAGAGATAGCCAAACGTACGTTCAATCCTCGTTTAGGTATTGAAAACGGTATTTCCATCATTGGTACTTCGGGTATCGTAAAGCCTTTCTCATCAGAAGCTTTCGTTAATTCCATCCGCAGAGAGATAGAAGTAGCTAAGGCTACCGATAGCGAACGTCTAGTTATTAATTCCGGTGCAAAAAGTGAACGCTTTATCCGCAAAATTTATCCTGAATTGCCGACGCAAGCTTTTGTACACTACGGAAATTTCATTGGTGAAACCATTAAAATTGCTGCTGAACTTTCCATTAAGAAGGTTACCATGGGTATTATGATTGGTAAAGCAGTGAAGCTGGCAGAGGGAGCTCTTGATACGCATAGTAAGAATGTGGTGATGAACAAAGCTTTTCTTCAATCAGTCGCTCGTGAGGCGGGCTGCACTCCTCGAAGTATTAATTCTATTGATAACATTACTCTTGCTCGTGAACTATGGACACTCTTACCTATCGAAGAACAAGCGGTTTTCTTTTCATTGCTTATACAGTATTGCCACAAACATACCGCTCCTCTTTTACCTGAAGGGGAATTAACGATCGTATTATTAACGGAAGAAGGAATGGCTTTTGAATAGGCTCTATTGTCTATTCTTTATCCTAAAGATATTCTTCTTATTTTCGCATTTAGAAATGCAAGCTAAAAATATCATTAAGCAATGGGAGTTCAGTATCAGTCATCTTTTTTCATTCTTATTTGCTAGAATCATATGATTGATATTATTCAGTGAACCCTATTTAGGGAAGAAACGTTCAACGACTTCAAGCATTTCTTCAATGGAATCGACATTAATTACTTCATTATCAGCAGAGTGAACAACGTATACGCTATCTTTTAATTCTCCCGTCTCAATAAAAAAGTCCGATTCCACTGAACGAGCGGCTAAGATTCCATTACGTTGCAAAGCCTTTCTTGCCATAGAATACTTTTGTCCGTGTCCCACCAAACGCAATTCTGCTGTATGGACATTATCCACTCTGAAAAGTCCTGTTTCCCGATCAAATGCAATGCCTTTACGAGCAAAGAAATTACTCAGACTTCCATTTAAAGAGAGATCCTCAGGCGTACCAATCATCAAACCGTTAGTCTTATCCATCAGCCATACCTTATCAGCTATTTGTAAGGCCAACTCCAAATCATGTGTAGACAAGAAAATTGTTTTTCCGGTCTCCCTGCTCAATCGATGGAGTAGTTGCATCATTTCCACTTTGCTCGGAAAATCAAGAAAAGCTGTCGGTTCATCGAGAAAGATGACTGGTGTTTCCTGAGCTAATGCCTTGGCTATCATAGCCTTTTGCCTCTCTCCGTCACTCAACGTATGCACCATTCTGTTAGCCAACTCTTCTGCTTTTACCATTTCAATGGAACGCTTTACCAAACGCTTATCTTCAGCACTCAGTGTTCCCCAAAAACCGGTATACGGACTACGTCCCAAGCCAACAAGCTCTTTTACTGTCATGTTCTTCACATCACATTTCTCCGTAAGCACCACACTGATAATGGTAGATAGTTCGCTATCTGTGTAATCTGCAATATCCTTTCCTTGAACCAAAATCTTTCCATCCAATTTAGGCTGAAAAGCAGAAAGTGTACGTAGTAAAGTCGACTTACCTACCCCGTTAGCACCCAACAAACAAGTTAATTCACCACTATTAATACTTGCATTAAGATCAGTAGCAACTATTTTAGTTCTACTTTTACCCGGATAACCGATGGAAAGGGAAGAGATACGTATCGTTTCGTTTTTCATATCAGTCTTATTCATTCAAATCGTTTTTTCTTTTGCGGAAGAGTACCGAGGCCACTATAGGGGCACCAACTAAAGCAGTAACAGAGTTTACGGGCAAAGCTCCTTCAAAACCAGGCATACGAGCTATCAAGTTACAGAATAAAGCCAAAGAAGCACCTGTAAAAAGCACTGCAGGCATTAAGGTACGATGATCTGATGTATGGAAAATAGCCCGACATAAATGAGGTACCGCCAGTCCCAAAAACATGATAGGTCCGCAATATGCCGTTACAATGGCCACCAACACACCAGCACAAGTAATCACTAATAATCTGGAGCGTTTCACATTCAGTCCCAGATTACGAGCATAACCTTCACCAAGCAGCATTAAGTTCATGGTCTTTATCAACAGAAACGAAAGAGGTATAAGCACAGCCATAATCAGCACAAAGAGTAACACCTGATTTCCGGATACCCGGGCAAAACTACCCAAGCCCCAGATTACATAAGCTCTAATATCTTCTTCTACACTAAAATATTTTAAAACTCCGATAATGGCACTCGCCACATATCCTATCATCACTCCGATAATCAGGAGAGTTACACTCCCTTTTACTTTTTGTGAAACGTACACTATCAATGCCATAACCAAGAGTGCACCTATGATAGCAGCAAGTGACAGAGCAGCTTCACCGAAATAACCCAGATTGCTTAGGGCAACTCCTCCCAGACTCCCCGATAACAGTACAACAAAAGCTACACCCAGACTTGCTCCCGAACTAATCCCTAAAACAGAAGGGCCTGCCAGAGGGTTTCTAAACACCGTTTGCATCTGCAAACCACTTATAGAAAGTCCTGCACCCGCTACCAAAGCCGTTAATGCCTGCGGAATACGCGATTTCAGCACAATGTTTTGCCAAATAATAGGTTCGTCAGTTTTCCCCATCATGATGCGACAGATCGATTTCAACGGAATATCTACCGAACCTAGCGTCAAGTTCAGCAGAAAGAAAAGAAAGATGGAGAAGATAATGAGCAACATAAAGATGCCGGTGTGCCTTTTCATTCCTTATTTATTATTTTAGCAGTTCATAATATCGGGGAGTATAATCAGGCAACAAAGAAGGATGAAACACCTTGATGAAATCAGCCAAAATTACTTCAGGTTCAGTAGGCATACTCTCATAAAACGGTTTCTCACTCATGTTACAATAGATCACTCCCTTATCTTTAAAGGCTTTGAAATCAGCATATCTCGGATCATCAGCTTTTAAAGAAGCATACGAAAAAGTTCCTTTGAAACTATTTACAATACGCCAATAATCAGCATTCGCCGCTTTGCTGTACACCGTTTCAAAATCGAGTGTCACTCCACCTGATTCCGTATTCTCTTTCAGGAAATAATCTGCTCCCGCATCTCTGAACAGTTGCGCTAGGAAACTCTTGCCTCCTACAGCATACCAATTTCCACCACGTAGTTCCCCACTGAATACAATCGGACGTTTTTGCACTTTATCCGTCAGTTCCTTTAATTCATTATATCTTTTCTCTATGGCAGCAAATTTACGGTTTGCTTCAGCTTCCTGTCCTGTAAACAATGCAATAAATTTAATCCATTCAGCCTGTCCCAAGGGAGTCATCTCTTTATACCCCAAATGCGGCACTAATGGAATGTTTACTTCACGCATGACATCATAACCACCTCTCTTAAAAGGAGAGATAAAGATGACCTCCGGATTAATACCCATGATCACTTCATCATCAAAATTGCCTTCCATACCAATTTTCTGCGCTTTTCCACTCTTTAAGCGTGCTTTCATCTCCTTATTAAATAAATGTCTACTACTGGTAATACCTGCAACAAAAGACAAAGCATCAAGTTTTATGAAGTTAGATAATTGCAAAGAAGTCATGCAGATTACTTTGCGTACAGGCACTTCAATCACCGTATATTCCTTGGGTATATCCACAGATTTCTCTCCTCGTGGCACCAATGCAAAATGAAACACACCACCCTTCTTTTTTTGCGGATCTTCAATATCCACTAATTTACAAGTAGGCGTATACGTCACTTTAAAGCCTTTGGCATATTGAGGAGTTATGCGTGTTGTGACCGTATCAGTCAATGTTTTTGTCGTCAAGCCAGCGCCCGAATGTACTTTCCTGTTACTTTTCTGTTGACATCCTACACAACATATAGCTAAACAGCAGTAAGCGGTGAGTATTTCTTTTCTCATTCTGATAATTCCTATTTTGTTGAGGTTACAGCGAACAAAGATACTCAAATATTCTTGCTTAGTATGGATATTTTAGTCACATTTGCACCTTTAAAAGCTATATAACAACCATTATGAATATGCCTGTACTTTTTGTTTCCCTCGGACCGGGAGATCCCGAACTCATAACCCTAAAAGGTCTCAAAGCTCTGCAACAAGCGGATGTTATCTTTTGCCCTTGTACCATCACTCCTTCCGGAAAACAAATTTCCCGCGCAGCAACCATTGTGAAAGAGTTAGGAATAGATGCGGCGCACATCTCTCTCTTCTCTTTACCCATGAGCAAAGAACGTACTCAAGCACTTTTAGCTTATGACAAAGTCTATCAAGAAACACTCTCTTTACAAAAACAGGATAAACGGATTGTTATCGTAGCTGAAGGAGATGCAGGCTTTTACTCATCTGTGCATTACATTTACGATAAACTACTTAATGTCTCTATACCTGTGGAACAGATAGCAGGAATACCCGCATTCATCGCTTCGGGAGCCTTAGCAGGTATGCACATCGTAAGCCAGGAAGAAAAACTGTTAGTATTGCCAGGCAATGTCACCTTCACTGAATTAGAAAATTATTTGGAAGCAGGCTACGTCATTGTGATCATGAAGCTTTCGCAATGCAGACAAGCAGTACATCGTTGCATTGTAACTCATCCGAGGTACACCTATCATTATTTTGAAAATGTAGGAACAGAAAAAGAATTTTATACATTGGATATCAAAGAATTACAAGAGAAAGAATTCCCTTATTTTTCTCTCATGATTCTCCGAAAAGAATAAATACATTTATTTGCCAATATAAAAAAGAGAAAAGATGTCAGCTCCAAAAGAAGTTTTAAAGAAGTTTATTGACGCTTTCAACGAGGCAGATGTAGACGCTATTATTGAGCTATATGATGAAAATGCGGTTAATCATCAAGTAGCAAACGAACCTATTGTTGGGAAAGCAGCCATTAAAGAGATGTTTATAAAAGAATTTGCTCAAGCAAAGATGATTTGTATTGTAGAAAATATTTTTGAAGACGCTCAATGGGCCATAATGGAATGGCGTGATCCGTTAGGTTTACGAGGATGTGGCTTTTTCCAAGTGGTCAATAACAAAATCATATTTCAAAGAGGGTATTGGGATAAATTATCATTCTTAAAACAGCATAATTTACCTTTAGAGTGATTCTATAAAAACTTGATTGAAATTTCTAACAAAAAGAGCCCTTTTTATCCAATCGATGTGGATGAAAAGGGCTCTTTTATCTATATTATTGCTTTAAGACAAGTACCAGTCATACATTTTTCTGACACCCTCTTCAATTTCTATCTTATGCTGCCAACCTAAAGCATGCAATTTAGAAGGATCAGTCAATTTACGCATCGTTCCATCGGGTTTACTGCTGTCAAACGTCAGCTTGCCCCGGTATCCCACAGTAGTTACAATCAGTTCCGCAAGTTGCTTTATGCTGATCTCCTTGCCTGTGCCAATGTTGATGTGGCAATTACGAATATCCTTTTCTCCTTCGCGATATGTATCTTTAAAGTCCACATGCTCCATCACGAACACACTGGCATCTGCCATCTCCTCACTCCATAGGAACTCACGTAAAGGTGCACCCGTACCCCACAACAACACTTCCGTGTCGCTAATGCCGTACTTTTTCAAAATAGCCAAAATCTCTTCCTTGCTGTTCTCTCCGTTGATACCCTCTACAGGACGCAGATTCATATCTTTGCATACTGCATCCCAATTGCCCTCTTTCAAGCAATGAGCCAGATGAATCTTACGGATCATAGCAGGTAGAACATGACTACGTTCCAAATCAAAGTTATCATTCGGACCATATAAGTTCGTTGGCATCACCGCAATATAGTTCGTTCCATATTGCAAGTTGAAGCTCTCACACATTTTCAATCCCGCAATTTTAGCAATTGCATAAGGTTCATTCGTATATTCCAGTGGAGAAGTAAGTAGCGCATCCTCTTTCATCGGTTGTTCCGCATCACGAGGATAGATACATGTACTACCTAAGAAAAGTAATTTCTTCACGCTATGACGGAAACTCTCTCCTATCACATTCTGCTGAATCTGCAAATTCATATAGATAAAATCCGCCCGATACAAACTGTTGGCCATGATTCCTCCCACATGCGCAGCTGCAAGAATTACATATTCAGGTTGCTCCTCGTCAAAGAAATGACGTACAGCCACCCCATCGAGCAAGTTCAACTCTCTATGGGTACGCCCCACTAGATTAGTATACCCCTTACTCTTCAGATTATTCCAAATAGCAGAACCCACCAATCCGCGATGTCCTGCCACATATATTTTTGCTTTCTTATCCATTATTTGTCCATTTCTTGTCTCATGTGCAGTTTACGCACAAACTTCATGTCATGTGCCGCCATGATGCGTACCAGTTCAGGAAAACTTGTTTGAGTAGGATTCCATCCAAGCAATGTCTTTGCTTTTGTCGGATCTCCCAACAATTGTTCCACTTCTGCAGGACGGAAATATTTCGGATCAACCTCTACCAATACCCTGCCGGTAGCGATGTCAATACCCTTCTCGTCAACTCCTTTACCTTCCCATCGTAGTTCGATACCCACTTCTTTAAAGGCAAGTGTAGCAAACTCGCGAACAGTGTGGTACTCACCCGTAGCAATTACAAAATCCTCCGGAGTGTCATGTTGCAGAATCAACCACATACATTCTACATAATCCTTCGCATAACCCCAGTCGCGCAAAGAATCCAGATTCCCCAGATACAACTTATCCTGAAACCCCTGTGCAATGCGTGCCGCAGCCAATGTAATCTTACGGGTAACAAATGTCTCCCCGCGGCGTTCACTCTCATGATTAAACAAGATACCGTTTACTGCAAACATGCCGTAACTCTCACGATAGTTCTTCGTAATCCAGAAACCATATTGCTTAGCAACCCCATACGGACTACGCGGATAGAAAGGAGTAGTTTCTTTCTGAGGTACTTCCTGTACCTTACCAAAAAGTTCCGAAGTTGAAGCCTGATAAATTTTTGTTTTTTTCTCCAAACCAAGAATACGTACCGCCTCAAGTAAGCGCAATGTACCTACCGCATCCGATTCGGCTGTATATTCCGGCACGTCAAATGATACCTTCACGTGACTTTGTGCAGCCAAATTATAGATTTCATCCGGCTTCACTACCTGAATAATGCGAATCAACGAACTACTGTCCGTCATATCTCCATAATGCAGGTTCACCAAACGATCTTTCTTCATATCCCTTACCCACTCATCCAAGTAGAGATGTTCTATACGCGCAGTGTTAAAAGAAGAAGAGCGACGAATAATGCCATGCACTTCATATCCTTTTTCAATTAGAAACTCGGCTAAGAAAGACCCGTCCTGTCCGGTGATTCCGGTGATTAATGCTATTTTCTTCATGCTGATTATAAACTTGACATTTATTTAAATTGTGTGCAAAAATACACATATACATTGAAAAACTAAAAGGAATTTATAGTTTTATTTGTCAATTAGATTCTTTATTCACGATACAAATCTTGAAGATATTAGTCAATAGTTGTTCTTTTTTTTCTGTTTATGGAATAAAAAGAAGTTAAAAGAAAAGCTTTATCAGATTCATGAAAAACATTTTCAGTACTTTTGCGAATGAAAAATAGAACACTCTTATTTAAAAAAAATGACTAGACGAACGCTAAACGTGCTTATTTTAGCAACATTTGCATCGATGTTTGCTAAAGCACAAACTACAAAAGGATTAACATATACCATTCAGACAGGTATTACTGCTTCATCAGGAGAGCACTCTCCTCTTTGGCTTTCTGCCAATAAACAGGGGCTCAGTTCTATCGAGAAAAACAACGGATATTTCTCTGCCGGACTCTTTCAACCCACAGATCATATGAAAAGATTTTCTTATGGTTTCGGCCTCGAATTGGCTACTGCATATAATTTTACTTCTTCATTCATTGTACAACAAGCTTATGCCGATATCAGATATCGAGGCATTACGTTTAGTGCAGGTAGTAAAGAACGTCAGCCAGAACTTATTAACCCTGTATTATCCAGTGGTGGACTTACTCTCTCGGGCAATGCACGCCCTATTCCTCAACTATGGGTAGGAGTGGAAGATTATTGGACTGTACCTCATACTAACGATTGGCTGGCCATCCGCGGACACATAGCTTACGGACGTTTCACCGATAATAATTGGCAGAAAGACTTTGCTACACCCGATGCGAAGCGCACCCGATCAGTGATGTATCATTCCAAGGCTTTTTACTTTAAAGTCGGTAATCTGCAAAAGGCTCCCGTCATTTTTGAAGGAGGGCTTCAGATGGAAACCCAATTTGCAGGTAATCAGTATGCCAATGGCAAAAAGACGAATCTTCCTTCAAAATTAAAAGATTATTTAAAAGCCATAATTCCCTTACCTGGTGGAGAAGATTCTCCTGTCACTGAGCAAGAAAATATCGAAGGAAATGTGGTCGGTAGTTGGCATGCCTCCCTTTCCTATCATTCCGGAGACTGGAAACTTCGTGCTTACTACGAACATTATTTTGAAGATCATTCCATGTTATTTCTTACGCGCTACCCTTGGAAAGATGGATTGTACGCCTTTGAAGTAACCTTTCCTAAGAATCCTTTTATTAGTCAATTTTTATACGAATTCATGGGGAGTTGTGACCAAACAAGAGGTAATAAATCAATGGCCGATGCATTTCTTGATAGCAGACTTCTTGACAATTATTATAATCATGGCATCTATACCGGATGGCAACATTGGGGTATGGGGTTAGGAAACCCCTTACTCACCTCTCCTATTTATAATACTAACGGACAAATCTCTTTCTACAACAACAGAGTTTTTGCCCACCATTTTGGTATTACAGGAAATCCTACTTCCGAACTTAGTTACCGCATGATGCTCTCACTAACCCGTAATTTTGGAACTTATTTTCAACCATATGAAAAGATGAAAAGGCAAACTTATGGACTTGCCGAATTGACCTATACTCCTGCAAAACTTAAAGGATGGAGCTTTACAGCCTCCTACGGAGTTGACCATGGGTTAGTAGTTGGCAACAATCAGGGAGGAATGCTTGTAATACGTAAATCCGGATTACTTAGCAAATAATCTCAAGATACAGAAAAACAGAAAAGGGCAATAACGACGGTGCTGATCAACATCTTTATTGTCCTTTTTTACCTATATGTGCCATTCTTCGGCACATAGTACAGACTAACAGTTTGGATAACCGTATTTCAATACCGGAGTATCAGTCTGCCCGCAAGGGTAACCGTATTTCACATTAGCCCCTAAGTTATCCTGATTACAAGGATATCCATATAAGTAAACCGACTGCGAACATGGATAGCCATACTTCAAATTAGCTCCCAAGCTGTCCTGGCTACAAGGATAACCATACAAATAATTAGTTTGTGCGCACGGGTACCCGTACTTCAACCCCACATTTGCTTCCAGATCACAAGGATAGCCATACTTCAATGCAGCCATCAAATCATGTCCCGTTGCAGGAGAATACGTAGCCGCATTATCAGTGTATTTCACAAACTTGCTTCCTTCCACAGTGTTAGCGGGAACCACACTTACCATCACCGTAACCTTTTCCTCATACTTAAACGGATTCAATTCTGAAGCCTCCTGGTTAAGACGGCACAATCCGAAATCTATCTCTACCTGTTTTTGAGAAGATTCAGTAGGGATAAAGAAAAACATCTGATTCGTCATCACACTCATTCTGCCATTGTCAGACACCGGTTCATTTGCTTGTCCGGCGAGAATAATACCTTTCGGTAATGAGAGCAAACACCAACCGTAATTTGTGCTACCAAGATACGATTGCAGTGTCACATGAAAACTTTTGCCCTGATAGGCAGTGATCGATTCTTTCATTGCATTTTAATTTTTAGTTAGACAAATAAGATTCATATTATCTGGAAGCCAGATTCTCTTGTTTCAGCAAATTCAAATCGTGTATGATATCCATGTCTGCTCCGCCACTCAGCTTATTCGCTTTTTCCATTAACTGAATAACCTCTTCCAGCGGGTATTTATTTTGTTTGTACATTGACAAAGCCAAACCTTTTATCGCATACGCATCATCCTTGTATAGTCTTAGAGCCTCCGCATTACTCTCTTCCGCATCCTTATAATTACCACACATAAAGTCAGCATACCCTTTCAGCTTATAAAGCTCTTTATGCAACTCCCTATCCTTGCCATTCAGCTCTATTCCCCGTTTAGCCAACATTAGAGCCATCTGAACCTCGTTCTGTCTCAGAGCCTCCTGAGCCTTCTTCAATGTAGCATTAGCATCCACTTCTGTAGCAATCTCCGCCATCTTCTTTTTCAGATACACATTATATGAACAATACTTATTCTCCCCATAAATAGAACCCTCCATGGTAAGCCTTGTATTCGTACAGCCACCCAAGCATTTATTACCATAAACACACTCTTTGCAGTGCCCCGACAGCATCTCTTTCTTCATATTCCTGCGCCAACCAAAGGCATTCTCATCATTCCATATATCACTAAGCGAACGCTCTCTTATATTGCCCTCTATATACTCTTTATCTCTCACCGAAGTACATCCTATGATATCTCCGTTTTGCAAGATCCCGAAGCCTCTAATTCCCGCGTTACAACCATTCCATAACGCATGCTCCACATTGTATGAACGTCTTTTGATTTCCTGCTCCTTCTCCGTATAATAACCGATACAATCCGCCGGATACATCTTTATCCGTCCTTCCAATGCCGTTTCATAACAAAAATCAATAATATCATCCACTTGTTCCGGTCTGATAATATTCTCCTTATGCTTTAGCAAGTTCCCCATCGGCAAGCCGATTTGTACCTGCCACGAACTAACCTTCGCCTTAATAAGCTCCTCACGTAATTCTTTCAGATGTCCGATATTCTTTTGAGTGATAGTAGTGATTGCTCCCACCTCCACATTCAGTTCACGCAGCAAGCGTATTCCCTCCATATCCCTCTCAAAAGATCCCTGGCGACGAGTTTCATCATGAATCTCCTTTGTGCCATCGATGCTGATTGCCACAACAGACACTCCCGCTTCAGCTAACATCTTCGCTTTCTGAGGCAACAGCCATCCATTGGTGATGACGTTCGCCCCTACTCCATTTTCTTTTAATACTTTTATCAGCTCAGGCAGATCTTGCCTGGTCAGAGGTTCACCACCCGATAGAGTGACCCATTTCACGCCCAGTTCCGCTATCTCTTTAACCAACTGTAGAGCCTCTTGAGTAGAAAGTTCATCATTATAAGGTTGATTACAAGAAGAGCCACAATGTGTACAATTCATGTTACATCCCATTGTTACCTCCCATACGGAAGTTACAGGTTGGTATTTTAGTAATGTATTTTCCATAATAACACACTTTTATATTGTTGATAATATGATTATTACCATATTTTTGTATCAAAATATAAGATGTAAAAATCATCTATAAAAGTAGAAACATTTATGGATTTATTATGTTCACTAAAAATACCAAATAATTTAATAAAATTATTTTTCAATATAGAAGTTATTATAAACAAAAAAAGAGAGCGAATACTCTCTTTTTTATAATATTGCCCGAACTTTATGTTCAAAGCAAATTCATCTCTATTCTTTATCTATATCCTACTCAATTAGCAGGCAATTTAAATACCGTTTTAAAATTATCACTCATGTCCACCTGCACCCAGTGATTTATCTTAAGCGAATCCTGCCATTCAGGAACAGCCGCACCATGATAAGGAGGATAAGCATACTCTCTCGTATCATCATCATGATTAAGCATCAATGCCATATGCGGATACTTGCTTGTCGAAACCAGATGAAACATTCCGAAATCTCCCGAAGTATTACCAAAAGCAAAAACAGGAACCTTTCCTATTTGATCATAAATATTCATGCTCTTACCATTACCATCATTTTTGGGTGTAAAGATAGCCTTCTGAGCTATAAACAACGTTTTACCATCCTTGTAAACCGGAGTTATCTCCTGCCTTGTACCGATTAAATGTCTACGATCCAAATCAATCGTTTGCGGACAAATACTCCATATCACGCCAGACATAGATCCCGACACAATATACACCTCAAAATGATTTTTCTTCATATATTTTATCAACTCCAACATCGGTTGGTAGAACATATCTCCCAGAATCAAGTTAAATTTCCGATCCTTCGTAGTCGTCAGATAATCCGTAGACGAAGCAATATAACTTTCATAATCCACTCCTTCATACGCTTTCAGCACCATCGAATCAATATAGTTCACTCCACCCACTACCCAATGATTAATCACCGAAGTATCCGCAGGATTCACAGCAAGCTTCTTTGCATACTCATATTCCCTGTATTTTATCAATTCCGGGTTAGCAGCCAACTGCTTATTCAGTCCATTCACCGCCGTAGCCATTTCAAACCACAACGGAGTTTCACACGCAATGGTCCCATCCATGTCAAACACCGCTATCCTGTCTTCCACAGGAATTGATTCCTTTGCTCTTGTTACATACTTCATAATCTGCTCCTTGACAGCAGTATTGTTCCATGAAGGCAACGGATCCTTCTCAGCCGATGCACACGAAAAAAGTGAGAGTGCTAATCCCAGCACTAGTGCACTTCCATAGACATTTTGTTTCATACTTTTAAGGTTTTAATTATTACTAAAAATGCTCTTGGATATATTCAGTGAAAGTAATTCATATGTCTATTTTAGTAAATTGCAAAGCATTTTTTTTATTTCATCCCATGTGATTTTCTCTAACATAAAAGGGGATGGATCTTCTTCAGCATCATCTAAGTAGGATAAGCTTTTCAAAACAATAAATTCAGAACCTTCCGGATATTTAATTGAATAGTAAGAAAGCATTTTTTTTAAAGAATACTTATGCGATAAAAAATAAATATCAATAAAATCTTTTTTTGAGCCACGACCTGTTACAGCAGCTAATTTCATAGCGCTAATATCTTTTAAGCCAGCCATGCGAACATTATCTATGACAATAGCCTCCTCTATCCATTTATACGAATAATTAACGATGTCAACTTTTACATTATTAATGAGATAGATATGGATATTTTTAGAATCCTTGAGTATAGTAAGGTTACCCAAACTCTTCAGTTCTTCAACCAATATATTTGATTCTGCAGTTACGATTCCGAATAGATCTAAATCAACAGATTTGCGATGTCCTATTTGTAGTGCCAAAGCTGTTCCTCCTACTAAGCGAGTATTTAGCAAGGAAGGCTATTGTTGCAACTTTTTTAGAAGTTCCAGTGTTGAGGTATCGACTGTTGAATAGTGTAGCATCTAAATTCTTCTATAGGTGTGTTAGATATAAGTGCGATATAAGATAAAGCGCGTGGTTCTAATTCTCTAAAAGATTTTGCTTTCTCTACAATTACAGAAAGAGAGTAGAAATCACGAATCAAATGCCAATCATTCAATTGTCCATATTCCAACACACGCTTGATAATATATGAGGCATGCATGTTCATGTCGATAGCCTCCTTGTCTACATCCCAAAAAAGATAAGGAGAAAAATCATTTATAGTTATCATTTTCCCATTCATAAAAAGAATCTTTATTACATACAAATGTACATATTATATTTAAACCACAAAAGAGCTAGAATATTTATTCCTAAGTATTAGATAAAGAACTATCTTTTTCTTTCAAAGGATCGGATTGTCTTGAGCAATCCATCACGAGCAGAAACCGGCATTTTCTTAATACCAAGTGCAGCTTTTATCTTTTCGTTAGACACCACATAATTCTCCGTAAGCTTGCGTAATCGTTCCCTGTTCAACGGTAAATGTAAGAAACTACCTAGAGTAGCGCAACCCTCCATCACTTCTTTATTCAGGTTCCAGATGCGCGACCTCTTACCCATAGCCTCACACATTACCCCGATCAGTTCATTCGTAGAGAGCGCTTCATCATCCCCCATGTGATAAATTCCCGTAGGCACATCCTTTGTCATCAGTCCCTCAATCACAAAACACAGATTATCTATTGAAGTAAATGAGCGTCGGTTTTCAAAGCTACCCAGTGGCCATGGAATACCCTTGCGCACCACATTATATAGCAAATTCAAGTTACCCTTATTTCCCGGACCATGGATCATGCATGGACGCAATATATACACTCGTTTAGACATCCTCCCTATCGTATAGCAAATATTGCGGATATACTCTTCCGCCTTTATCTTACTCTCTCCATAAGGACCTATAGGAGTAGGAATTACATCCTCCGTCAATATTTCATTTGATATTTCATTAAAAGTCCCCTCGGCAGAGCTAAAGAATATAAACTTCTCTGCCGACGATTCCAAGAAATAATCAAAAATCTTCTTTGTCAATCCTGTGTTAATATCAAAGTACGCTCCTGCAGCTAATTTCTTCTTCGTATCGTGCGCCTTTCCCGCCAGATGAATGATCACATCCATTTCCGGAACAGCATGCATCTTCAGATCATGCCATGAGAAAGTCTTCACCACCCCCTCTTTATTGGGAGTCAGAATATCCACACCATAAATATCATGTTCTCCTTTAAGCGCATTTACCAAGTTAGAACCCACAAAACCATGGATTCCCGTTATTAATACTTTCATTCGAATAGTTTGTTTTAGTTGTTTTTGAAAGCAGAAATCTACTTACCGCAAAGTTTGAAGTATCTCCTCATAAATCCTACATACGATGCGCTAAGCAGCAACAATATAGTGAGCAAATACCAATATCCATATTCTTTCAGCACAAAGAAGCCGATGATGATCACAGCCTGTATTAACATATATACTACAGACACCACTACATGCGGTATCCTTAATTCATTAGCCATTATCTGATATAAATGCTTCCGATGCGGTAAACTAATGTTCTCGTGAAGCATCAAGCGATGAATCACCGTTAGCACCGTATCCGTACCATATACAGCCAGAAGCACAATATAACTAAAATCCCCTGTAACAATTATCAATCGTCCTATCAGAAATAAGATAATAAACGCGACACTCACCGATCCCACATCCCCCGCAAAACATTTAGCCTTTTTGCGGAAATTAAAATAGTTGAATACAAATACAGCAGCCATCACCATGTATATCATTTCACTATCCACAAACGGCACCATTGCCACATTGATATAAGCCAGAGCTATAAATACCACTAACGAATATCCCCCCGTTATGCCATTGATACCGTCCATAAAGTTATATGCATTTATTATTGCCGTGCAGAGAATTAACGCCACTATCAACGTCCACCATGAAAGCGAGAATAGCCCCCATTCATAAAACATCAGAGCCAAAGCTGTAAAATGGAACAACAACCTTATACCTCTTGAAGCCGGTCGCACATCATCCACAAAGCTAATAAAAGTGATTAATGTCAGCCCTAGCATAAACCAAGGATAAGCCAAACCCTCAAAGAAGAAATATGCCAATGCCCCGAAGTAGAATATCACTCCACCACCTCTCAATGTTATCCGAGTATGCGAGCTCCTTTCGTTCGGTTTATCAATGATATTAAACTTGTTGGCTATTTTAAAATATAAAAGTTCAGACAAGAATAGCAGAACAAAAATGAGGAAATAATGCATATATGGGGTTTTAGTTATTCAATTTTATAGTTATCTAATACGCGCATAGGTCTCCAACCTAATTCACGTATTGCTTTTTCATTATTGAAAGTCAGTGATTCCGTTATCTTACTTAACTTTAAAGAATTGATAGGAGCTTTAGATCCTAAACAATCACCAACAAGAGCCATACTTTTTGCCACCCAATAAGGAATAGATGATGGTTTAGATTTTCCTAATTGTTTACATATAACTCCTTCTAATTCCCCAAATGATGGATGATCACTATCACAAACATTATATGTTCCCCCTTTCTCTACCAATAGAGGAATTAAATTAGCTATATCCTGCACCATTAGCACGCTTTTTCGAGCTCTTCCACCTGCTATACTTAAATATTTACCTGTTTTTATTCCATTCACCATTGCGCCTAGATTTCCAGGAGCATTAGGGCCTGCAATTAAAGAAGGACGAATAATGCTAAGTATGACATGATGCTTATTGCACCAATCAGTTAGAAATTCTTCCGCCATACGTTTACTTACTGCATAAGGAGTAGTTCCATTTAAAGGGTGTTCTTCCGTAATTCCCTCTCCAAATTCACAACCATAAACAGCTACCGTACTTATGAATATAAATACTTTGGGTATACCACTTTTTTCAAAAGCCGTACATAAATTCTTCGTACCTTGTAAGTTTACATTAAAAAACAGTTTTTTCTCAGCATCCGTTTTTGGTACAGAGTGCGCCTTTCCTGCTGCATGCAATATAATATCATATGTTTCTGAGAAATCTGGTATTTCAGACGAAATATTAACTTGATAATTATCACCGACAGTAAGTCCTACCGTTGTAATATCATACATATCTTTTAGGATAGGATATATGTTTTTCCCTAAAAAGCCAGATGCTCCCGTGAATAATAATTTCATTGTCTATGAATAAATTGCATAAATTTAGGTAGAATTCTATAGAAAGGATAAAGAATAGAAACAGGAATCTTATTTTTTTTAAATGCTCTCAGACATTCCATATTGCCCTTTAATATATTATTAAGATTTTTACTTGTAGCTCCTCCAAGTCTCATCCTAACAAGAGGTTCAGGTAAATATGTTAAAGAGATGTGATGCTTTTCAATAAGTCTCAACATCAATTCAAAGTCAGCAGCTAATTTATAATTCAAATCAAAGGTTCCATATTTTCGATACACCTCTTTTTTTACATAAAATGTAGGATGAGCAGGATGCCATCCTTTAGCAAATTTCCGGGGAAATCCTGTCCTCCAATGCCGGATTATATTGTTGAGATTATATTGAGAAACATAATATAGATCAGCATAAATGCAATCCGTATTATATTTATTAAAATACGATACAACTTTTGAAATAGCTTCAGAATCACTCAATACATCATCCGAATTTATGATACCGATAATATCTCCCGTAGCCATTTCAAACCCTTTATTCATAGCATCATAGAGACCATTATCTTTTTCAGATATCCACCTCATTTTGCCATTAAATTTTGGCTCATACTCTTTTATTATATCTATCGTTTTATCCTTAGATAATCCATCTACTAAAATATACTCAATATCTTCATATTTTTGTTGAAGTACAGAATCAATAGTATCTTTAAGAGTCTGTTCACTATTATATGTTACTGTTACTATTGAAAATTTCATAACAATATTATTTATATTTTAGCATGTTTTTTTATAGCCCTAGTACAAGATATTAACACTCCCAAGCTTCTTGATATATACTTAGTATTTGAATATACATTTTATCCCAAGTAAAACGTTTAGCATTTTGTATTCCCTTTTCGATTATACTAATCCTAGTCTTATTGTTCTCAAGTAAGACTAGGTGTTTTAATATAGAATCAATAGATAGTTCATTAAGCAATAATGTCACATCTCCTATTATTTCAGGAATGGAAGAAGCATTATATGCAATTACAGGACAGCCTGCTCTTTGAGCCTCAATTACTGGAATGCCAAATCCTTCATAAATTGAAGGATATAACAGAGCAAATGCTCCATTATACAATTCATTTAACCTTATATTCGAAACTCTTCCAAGTGATTTGTATTTATTAGTCCCATTGAAAATGGAGTCAAGTAATTTTTTCTCATTATAAGTTAATGAAGGTCCAACAATAACCAAATTATATTTAGATTTTGCTACAGCTCTAGCTGAAAGTTCAAAGTTTTTATATTTATCTCTTGAACCCACAAAAATTATATAACTATAAATAGGAAAAGGGAACTCGATCAATTCTAATGATTCTAATAAATAATAATCATCAGATACTCCATTATAGACCACTCTTAATTTAGTTCTATCGATATTAGGATAAAAATGAATTAAATCCTTTTTTGTATTTTCAGAAATGCATATTATGATGTTAGACTTTTTAAGAGCTTTGCCTTTTTGATACGAATGGAGCATTTTCTTTAATCCCTTCTTACAAATTTCATATGTAAAATCATGTACAGTAGTTATATTTATAGCATTTTTGTTGGAACAATACCGATAATAAGACGAATGAAAAATGAACCTGTTTTTTTTGTTTATTTCTATATTTTTATAACGCTCGGCAAAGTGTTTTTTCTTAGGAGAGACAATTGCCTTAGAAGGAATATTTAGCTGATTTCTCCAAATATTTTGAGTCTTGTAATCAATAAAATTCAGATTCAGATTATTTGTCTTTAACAAACGTTTTAATAACTCAGTCCAAACAACAGAAATACCTCCTCCTTTTTGCAATAAATATATTATATTATCTAGATATATATTCATTATATTATTCTCTAATTAGTTTATTCAAGCATCAGATAAATATTTTCTGATATAAGACACTATATTGATTGGAAATATTGGATAAACTAAAACGTTTAACATTTATTATCCCTTTATTTATCAAATCGCATCGAAGAGCCTCGTTATTGATTATATTCAGAAAACCATCTCTAATTGATTCTACATTATATGGATCAACAAAATAAGCAGCGTTATTAGCTATTTCAAGCATGGGTTCTATATGTGATGTTAAGACAACACGCCCTACAGCCTGGCCTTCAATTATTGGTAGACCAAATCCTTCGTATGTTGACGGGAAACTTACAATATCGCAATTTATATATTCTTCTAGCATTTCATCGTTAGATATATCAGACTTATTTTTATATTTGATATGATATTTTTTTAAACTGGCTACATACTTTTCATCTAAATCTCCAATAATAGAAAGAGAACATTCTATTCCTTTTATAGCCTCTATAACTCTAAATAAATTTTTATTGGATCGAGTACCAATATGCAAAATATTGGGCGATTTCGCAAAAGGCTTATAAGTAAACTTATAAATAGGATTAATAGGATTATAAATTACATAAATTTTATTAGGATTACATTTAATTTCAGAAATTAGCCTATTTTTTGTTGTTTCGGATATACATGTTACTGATGATGATAATTTTACTGGTAAAGAGTACCAAAAAAAACGAATAATTTTCCTTTTAACTCCAGTATTATTATCAATGATTCCTAAGTCATGGATCGTTAATATATTTCTACAACCCAATAGACCTAATATGCAATAATGAATATCACCTGTTATGTGATTTATTGCACCTCTATTCCTCTTTCGATAAACATAAAATATATTTTTTAATATATTTATTGGAGTTATTCTAAAACACGGAACATTGTATTCTGATATACTATAATTTCTCTTAAAACGATTCTTTAGTATTAGAAAAACATTTTTAATGCTAATCCCAGCCTTTTCATTTCTTTCAAAATAGCAAATTTCCATAAGTTATTAATTCATTGTTCGCTTAACATTAGTATTAATAAATAAACCTTTATAAGGTCGAAAACAATCATCATATCCAGGTCTAACATAACTATCCAGACCTTTAATTTGATTTGTTATTCCATACATAACAATTAGAGTAATATATAAAATTTTGTTGTATTTTCCAGCAAAGCATGACACCAAAAGCGGAAATAAAAAAATTTCTACAATATTGTAATACAAAAGCCCTCGAGAAACTAATATTTGAAATATGGAATTATAAAATAATATATAGAAGACAACTCCGATAAAATACAAATTTAAAAATAAATTAAAATATGGAGTTTTACTTTCCAAGACTTTTCTGTATTTCATTATAATTGCAACAAATATAAGTCGTTTAGAAATTCCTAACAAATAAAATAGAATAGAGATATTTCCTGCATAATCTGTTAGAGACATATATTCATATGCCTTTTTAGCTATATCATCTCCCAAAAACAAAAACATACTTGAAGGTATGCTATTAAATACTTTCATCTGATTTATTATCATTGCAAAAATAAACGCATAAATATAGAATCTATTATTAAGTTTAATATTTAAAAACAATATAGGAATACATATAATTACAGAATAATGAAATAACAGTGCTATTATAAATAAAACGATAGCATAAAATCGCTTTCTATCTATAATAAACTTAAAACTAAAAACTATTATAGCCAATGATATGTATTGACGATTCATACCTAAATAAGGTAACATCATACAATAAAATAAAAAGAGAGAGAGAAACTTATTACATGAATAACGAGATATGCTGTCGAAGAATAGTAGATAAATGATAGAAGCATGTATTATTAGAAATATAGAATAATTTGAAGATATACTTCGGATTAATTCGCAAAGTTTTTGATAAGCTAATTCCGGCATAGTTGCATTATCCAAACAATGCATAAAATGAGGGTAATAACTAAGCCAGTCAGTTCCTGTTTCCCATCTAAATCCGTCATGAAAAAGCAACCATATAAATGCAATAAAGAAGCATAAAGAAATCAGCTTTCTATTTTTAGAAAAATGGTTTAAAAAAGTAAAGAGCAATAATAATAGATCAGTAAAAATATACATATAAAGTTAAATATTAAATCTTTTATTAAGCTTATATTGCATTTATTGTTTCTTTTAAAATCTATGAATTTAATCTATATTTTTTAGTATAAAACGGATTAAATGATCATAAGTATAATTCGCTAAAGTATGATTATATATTTGAGTTGCCAATTCAAGTCTCTCTTTAGGATGTTTCAAATAATAATTAATTTTATCAATCCCATCATCTATTGATACAAAACTTACTAACTCTGGATCTATAGGTAGTAACTGTTTTAAAATAGGTTTATAATCGCATAACTGAAAAGCACCAGACCCATTTGCTTCGAAAAAACGATTATTTACAGATTCAATCTCTGCATAATGCATTTGATTAAAAATAATTTTACTACCATACAAAAGACGAGATTTCTCTGCACCTACAATATATTTATTCTGAAAAGCACCAGTTAGACTATTATCAAAAAAACGATTAGGCTTAGTACCAAATATTTTTAAGTTAACTCCATTATCTATTAAATATTTCAACATCTTAGCACGATAAGGATAAATAGTTCCATAAGTCATCACATCAATATTTACTTCGTTCTCAAATGAGAATTTATCAACATCAGGCTTTATGTGCAATCTCATATTAAAAGCCTCACTGTATATTTTAACATTCAAATTCATTTTGCTGCGCATAAATGAAAAGATATATGGATCTTTAGTAAAATAAGCATCATAGGGTGAAGCAAAAACTTGCTGATACTCAAATGTTGTCAATGCATCAGGATTTATATGTATCACTTTATATTTTAATCTTTTCATGTTTTTAACAAAATCAGGATGAATAAAGCGATAAACACAAATAATTAGATCAGGATTATAATCAATAATTTTAGATGCAAGATGTTTGAAAACTAAACGATCATAAACGTTGAAAAATTTTCTGCCCAAAGTATCAAATTGATATATAAACTTATTTTTAAATATATTTTTTTCATATATATCAAATATTCTACTTTCATATTTATTAAAATTAAAAGCTTCGTTTAAATTAAATTCTAATGAATCCAAAGAACGTGAACCGACTATAGCTATTTTCATAAAATCATTTAAATTTTAACAACATTTTTAAATATTCTTTTCTATCTTTCAAAGAATAACGAAAGTCTAAAATAGTAATTACACGAATAAATAAATATATTATCCTAAAAAGTACATAAATAAATATATTTGAATTTTTGTTGAAATAATAAAATCGACTTTTTTCAATCATTAATCTTTTATTATTATTTATAATGCCAGCACTAAAGCTTTTTCCTTCTAAATGAACTATTTCAGGACCTTTAATAATATAATTATTATAACTGTTCATTTTAAGCCTAAATTGTAAATCAGATTCTTCATAATACATAAAGATATTTTCGTCAAAACCTTCAACAAGATTAAAAGTATCTTTAAGTATAAACATATTTGCTCCAGTAACATAACCCACTTCAAAATATGAATTATTGCATAAAGATTTCATTTGTCGTCGACTAATTTTAGTATTTTTATTATAAAAGCCTAATGAAAAAAGAAGAAATTTGATAGGCTGGGGTAAAGGACCAAATGAGCCAGTTTCATCCAATGATTCATCTTTGAGTATGCTGCCTAGCACACCAATTTTCAATTTGTCACAATTTATTTGAAAAAAGTCAAAATAATATTTTAATGCATTGTTTAGAAAATAGGTGTCAGAATTCAAAAAAAACAAATATTTCCCTATTGCTAACTTCGCTCCAAAATTATTTGCTCGCCCAAAACCTATATTTTCATTTAATAGTACTAATCTAAGGTTAGGATATTTTGATGGTAATAAATTTAGTTCATATTCATCAGAATTATTATCAATAATAATAACTTCAAAACTAACATTATTAGACTTTTTATATATAGACTTAACACAGTCAGAAGTTAGTCTATATGTTTTATAATTTACTATAATAATTGATATATCCATTCAATATTGTTTAATTATTTTAGCCGGAACTCCAGCTATAATACAGCTATCAGGGAAACTATGAGTGACAACGGAGTTAGCTCCGACTATAACATTTCGCCCTATCTTTACATCAGGAAGAATCGTTACATTTTCTCCAATCCACACATTTTCTCCTATATATACTTTACCTTTAGAATGTATTTTTCTAGATTTAGGCTCAATATCTAACTCTTCTGCACTAATAGTACCATGAAAATGATCTGTTATATATACATTACTTGCAACTAAGACACCATTAGATATTATTATGGAATTGACGCATCCTATGTGTATATTATCATTAAATTGCACATTATTTCCAATGAACAACTTCGGCTCTATATCTGGTAATACTCTCATTACTTCCATTCTTAGACCTGATCTACAAAAGAAATTCTTTCCTATTTTAATATATTTATAGCCTAGAATAACTCTGCAAGGAGCTTCAATGTAAAAAGACTTATCACTAACTCCCAGTAAAGCTTTATAATATCCAGAATAAATATAATTCGTAATTTTTTTCTTTGTCTCTATTAAGAAATATAGGGCCGCTAAGCATTCACCTAATTTGATAAAGAGAAAGCTTTTTTTCATAATACAATTATTATAATATTAACTAAAATTACCAAACAAATATATTTAAAGGTAATATTTAAAAGTTCTAAAAAAACACTAATGCTTTAATTCTGATATTAAAATTTGTTTAACTTTGTAAAAGATAAGACGCATTACTGGGGGGAAATACTTTATTGCAATTTTGGGTGATATATAAAAAAGATGTATCTTAAAATATTTATATAAAAAAAAGCCAAAAAGATCATTTGAAACATTTATAGTTTCTAAAGAAAAAAGATGTTCTTCCATTATATCCACATTCTGAAAATTTATAGGTATTTTTTTCTTTAGATTAATAATATCGGAGAAACGAGCATTAAATATTTGTGCTGTGGTCATATTCTCTTTCAATTTATCTCCTTGTTCTCTTCTATAATTTACATCAATTATTAATTTAGTAATTTCTTTCATCAACAATTTTTCATCAAAGAAAGATATTTGAACAGTTGGTTGGGAAGCACCAAAAACTAACTCTTCAAGACTATTTCTATTCTCTGATTTTATTAAAGAAACAATTGGCTTTCCTTTGGTAGCAGCATATTGAGTCATTAATCCACCTCCAAATGGATAAGTACCAACATAAATATCACAAAATTCAAAAACTTTATCAATATCAGAACGATCACCTAATAATATCAAAGAATCTTCTAAGTTATTTTTATATATAAAATTAGTAATATATTTCTGTTCTGAAAAACTGCCGCTACCTGCAATCAGAACAATTACATCCTGATTATTTTCAACGATATTTTTCAAAAGAGTAAAAAATGTATTTTCTTTATTCAACATTTTATAATAACTCCCTCCTGTTAATATTACTGTTTTATTTTGATACACATTGGGCAAACCTCTAAAATGACTATTAGCAATAATGGGATAATATGGATTTAGTATTATCTGCTCCTTTTTAAACCCCCTTCTATGTAAAGAAAGCGAACATCCATAATTTCTAAACTCTAATGTATAATCAAAACATTTTGAACCAATCCAAAAAGCATGATCAGTTAGATTAATATTGAACTTATTCACATCTGGAAATGCGTATAATGCAATAATGACCTCAACACTATTTGGATAAATATGAGCTAATATATCACTTGGACTAAACTCAAAAATATGATCATATATATATGTTATTTTTTCTTTAATACCCCCATCTGGAACTAAATACAAATTACCAAACTCACTTTGTTCTATCTCTTCAAAAATGCTTTTAGATGAGTCGTTATAACCTTCTGCAATAAAGAGAAATTCAATATTCATTGATATCAACGCACGCAAATATTGCTGAGTAAGTCCTCTGTTAGGTAATGTAAAAGAGTCTATTAAAACAATTTTTTTTTGAGTTGTTTTTCTGTTATCTTTTTTCAACAATCGAAGTGATATTTGTTCCAATAAATTTTCGAGCTCTAAGTCTGTGAATATGTGATTTATAAAATAACCTAATTGAGAGACCACTTTGACACTGTGTAAAGACGTTATATATTTTTCACTCATGAAAAATTTCAGAGCATCTCGCTTCACTCTATCATAGATTGATATAACATCTTTGCTATATAATTTGATCATATCGTTACTTATTTAATAGAATATTTTATTAATCAATAATTTTCTAAATAAAAATATCATATATAATAAATAGAACACAGAATTAATAAAATAAGCTTGAGTAATTCCAATAACAGCATTCCAATGCATAAACAAAAAGCCCATCCCTACAAATGTTAAAGCAAATATTATTTCAGTTGAAACAAATGCTTTTGTCATTGATTTAGCAACCATCAAAAATGCTAATAACCAGCTAAGAATTTTGAAGAAATCGCCTAATAATTGCCAAATAAACAATTTCTCCATTGGGAAAAATTCAGGAGTAAACAACACACGAATTATAAAAAAACGAAGTACATAAATTAATGTGAAGCCTATTATTAACATAGGTATTATTACTTTATAAGCTTTAAATATTTCATGACGTAGTTCCACATTATTTGATAATTCAGATAATCTAGGAAGATAATAAACGCTAAAAGATGAAGTAATAACCATTAAATACATTCCTGATATACGATTCATTGCTTCCCACCAACCAGCTTCAATAGGAGATATATATGATATAACATATCCACGAAGCAAAATCTGTGAGACAGGAAGAGTCGCAGCTGTTACTATTGTCATCAAAGTATAACGAGAATACTTTTTCGATACTTCTATATTCAACTTTTCTCTAAAAAAACTCCAATTAAACCAAGGTAACTTTCGAACCATCCATAAAGTTACAAAAAACAATACACTTTGAAATGTTACAGCACTAATTAGAGCACCAGGTAGTCCTAATGTAAAAACAAAAACAAGGGTAAAAAATAAACCTATAATACTTCCTGCAATACTTATTTTTACATACTTCCTAAATTCCTTTAAGCCGTTAATAATTGACACCAACATCATATTTAGTGCATAAAATAGAATAGTAAAGCCAAAAATAACAAAAACATAATTATAATCTGGGGAAAGCATAATTACTCTACTCAAAAATGAATTGAATAAAATAATTAAAAGGCCAGTAAACAAAGAACAAATAATTGTTATTCTAAGTGCTGTTGACAAGAAAGTTGTCATCTTATCATTATCCTCTTTATATTCTGCAATATATTTAGTGATGCCATTATTAATACCACCACTAGATAAAGTCAATACCATAGAGGAAAAATTGTTCAATTGTCCAAGTAAAGCAACACCTAAGGGACCAATTATCGATGCAACTACTTTTACACTAATAAGTCCTGTTAACATTCTTACTAAAGTAGATATTGCTGTGAGAGAAAAAACTTTCACAATATCAGCCTTACCTATTTTTCTAATTAGCAGAAGAGGTTGCATGATTAATTTCTCCATTTATTCAATATTTCAACTAAAAGCTTTATATCAAAAATTGTAATTATTGGACTCATAGGTAAACTCAACTCTTCATCATGAATTTGTTCTGTAATAGGAAATGATAAATTATTCCATTCAGCATAACATTCCTGCTTGTGCGGAGGGATAGGATAGTGAATAATTGTCTGCACTCCATTTTTTGATAAATAGTTCTGTAATTCATCACGATGTTTACAGCGTATTGTAAATATATGAAAGACATGACTATCCCAATCTTTCACTATAGGAGTTATAATTTGAGAATTCGTTATATTATCAATATAATATTTAGCAACTTGTTTGCGTAAAGCAACGTCTTCATCCAAGTGCTTCAATTTCACATTAAGTACCGCAGCTTGAATTTCATCTAGCCGACTATTGCGACCAATATACTTGAATACGTATTTTTTTGTTGAGCCGTAATTAGCTACCGTACGCACTGCATTAGCTAGTTCCTCATTATCTGTAGTTACTGCTCCTGCATCTCCAAATGCACCTAAGTTTTTTCCTGGATAGAAACTATGTCCTGCGATATCGCCTAAAGACCCTGTTTTCTTTCCTTTATATATACAACCATGGGCTTGTGCATTATCTTCTACTAATTTTAAATTATATTCTTTACAAATATGACCGATTTTATCAGTATATGCACATTGACCATATAGATGAACAATTAAAATAGCTTTTGTCTTAGGAGTGATTGCCTTTTCAATTAAAGTATCATCTATTTGATAAGTCTCTAAGCGAGGTTCAACCAATACCGGCTTAAGACCATTCTCAGAAATTGCTATGATAGATGCTATGTAGGTATTTGCAGGAACAATAACTTCATCACCAGGCTTCATTATGCCAAGTTCAATGTACGCACGAAAAATTAAAATAAGTGCATCCAAACCATTAGCTACTCCAATAGTATAAGTAGTACCAATATATTTAGAATAATTTTCTTCAAAATACTTATTTTCGTTACCCTGTAAATACCAACCAGAATCTACAACACGATTAACTGCTTCATGAATTTCATCTGAATATTTTGCTGTGACTTTCTGTAAATCTAAAAAATTAATCATAGTTTTTGATATATGTATATAATTCATTTGATTCATTTTCTAAATAATCAAACAAATTTTTTCCTGAATAATCTTGTAAATACGGATTAGCTTTATGACTCAACATATAACGAATTAATGCCCAATCTCCTGTCTTCAATGCTGCATTTTTTGCATACATTATTGCAGTTGTTCCATTAAAGTTTTGAGAATTAATATCAAATCCATTTTCAACTAAATACTTCAAAATGTTTATTGAATTATGATAAGCAGATATAATTAATAAATTCCATCCATGTAACCGTTCTGTTTCTCTCATATATGACTTAATATTAGGGACAGACAGTAATGCATTTAAATCATCTATCATGCACATTTCTATTAAGTAATTCAATTTATCTTTATATAAAATAATATTATAATCTATTGTAGATATTGTGATAGAGTGAAATTTATCTTCTAATAGAATACCCGGTTTTAGAGTACTTTTCACAGTTGTTATATCTCCACCAACAATATCATAGCCCATCACGTTTGGCAGTTGATAATCTCTAAAATTAAATGCACAAATTTGCTTATAAATTTGCCATGCAGTTGCATTCAAATCTATTATTATACTAGAGAAATTTATTGTTTTCTTAGAAAAATAAGACGAATTTATATTCTTTTGTGGAAAAGAAATATATTTCCCTGAGAGAATTAAATCAATATTATTTACAACAAGATTAACACCTTCATATATATATTTAAGGTATAAGCTTTTTGATGTTTCATGAGACAATATGGGTATTTCTTTCTGAGCAATAATATCACCTGTATCTATGCCAGAATCAATACAATGCAAAGTCACTCCAGTAATCGCTTTATTATCCAATATAGGAAGCACAGATGTATACATTCCTTTATATTCAGGTAATAAAGAAAAATGTATATTAAAAAGCTTTTTAGTTTTAAACTTTCCGGGAATAATTATTCGATCAAATTCTAATGATAAAAAAATCAAATCATCAATCGAATAGATGTCTTCTAATGTTACTACACTAAGATTATGAAATTTTGCAAATTTCAATAATGAGCGCTGAAATTTATCTATTCCATCATCTCCTCTATTAGGTATTATTAAAATATCTTTTGGATCATATATTTCAAGAATGAAAGCACAAACTTCAACAGCAATATTGTTTTTGCCAGCAATGCAAATTTTCATTTCTTATATTATTTCTTATATTTTTCAAAATCATCATAATCTCTTATATAATCTTCCACATCATAACAATGAGAAGCTAAAACTAGACAAACAGAACCTGAAGAAAAATCATCAAGAGTTCTCCAAATACCAGGTACTACCAATAATCCTTGATATGGACGATTCAAAAGAAAAGTACGCTTAACCTTCCCATCATCAAGAGTCACTGTAAAACTACCACTAGCAGCAATAATTAATTGTCGTAATTCTTTATGTGCATGTCCACCTCTTGATTCACCTCCTGGTACATCATATAAATAATAGGTTCGTTTAACATCAAAAGGAACTGTTTTACTATTTTCTAATACACTTAAATTGCCTTTTTCGTGATGGTGTTTATCGATCTCTATTATAGAGCAATCATATACCGTACTTTGCTTCATAAGGCTTTATAGTTTTTAAATTCGTCATAATCATAGATATAATCATTTTCATTATAGGGTGTAGAAGCCAATATCAAAGCTAATGAATTAGTAGAAAAATTCTCCATTTGTCTCCATAAACCTTTGGGAACATACAGACCATAATAAGATCTATTCAAGGAAAAAGTTTTTTTCTCCTTGCCATCATCTAAAATCACATCAAAGCTACCCGACAAAGCAACTATAAATTCTTGATTTTCTTTGTACGCATGACCTCCTCTTTTTTCTCCTCCTGGAACATCATAAATCCAATAAGTACGTTCTATTTTGAAGGGGATATTTTTGAATTCTTCTATAACAGAAAGATTCCCTCTTCTATCAAGTATTTTAGGGAGTTCTATTATTTTTGCTTCACCGATTCTCATTTCGATTCTGTTTTATTTTTATTGCTTTTATTCTTTTTCTTTCTTCACACAGTTAGCCGGAATACTTACCAGTGCACATCCAAACAAATTCACTCGAACAAGGATGTGATATTTACCCTCATAGCGTACCAACTCCCCATGAAGTCCCTTAAGATTGCCCTTGGCTACTACCACAGAGGTACCACGGGGAATAGCTTCTCCGGTAAGGATGACTTCTTTAGTAGAATAATCGATCATGTAGCGGAAATCCGCCATTTGTGATTCGGGTATGGGTGTGGGGGGGTGACCGGGAATGAGGCGGAGAAAGTCGTACACATTCATGGTGCCACGAACAATCGACATCTCCCTAGGGTGGATATAGACAAAAATCATACGAGGAATAACCAGACGAAGACGCTCACTCAACTGTCCGTTTGTCTCGGTCATGTGAGGCTGTACAGGTAAGAAATTCTCTATGTTTTGTACAGAGAAGTAATCTCTGACTTTATATTCTGAATTGGTACGAGTAAGAACTGCATACCAATGCTTATTTTCAGTTATCATGTAGCTGAAGGGCTGTATATGTTATAATTTATTGCCATGTCACAAAACTCTAAAATATTGTTAAATTAAAGTTATCCTAACGTAACAAGCTTATTATCAGTAATTTATAATTCTGTTTGTTTGGATTAACAGCATAAATAGAATATTCGTATCAAAACTCCTATTGGTTAGATACGTTAAGTTTTTTGTCTATCATTTATTTCTAACGCTAGGGCTCATGAAGGGATTGAATTTGGCAATATTCTTGTGCTTTCACGTTCGTTTCACTGTATAATGGGGGCAGTGAAATGTGTATTACGATGCAAAGATTGAAATAATTTGTAGGATAGGCAAATAAAAAGGCTTCATTTTTATCCTTTTTTTAAAGAATGCCCTTCTGTCTGTTTCTATTAGCAACTAAAGCTTTTTTAGCTGCTATTACTATATACTTATATATAATATTCTATAAATAGATGTGTGTGTATTAATATATAGGGGGGTACCCCCCTCCCCTCTATGTATTAATTACACACACACAAGAAAAAATAAAGAGAATATATTATTATATTCTAAAAGGGGTATAATGATTAATAAATACTAATTTTGCAGGATTATTAACTCCATAAATTATATTTTAAATGGGAAAAAAACTAAAATTCAGAAAGTAGAATATCTAGAAACTGAACGTCTTTCTATTGTAATTAAAAACGAGTCATTGGAAGCTGAAAGGATTGCAGAGGCAATGCCGCTTCTTGAACACCGTATCATCGTTATAGAGAACAGGGAGTTGTTTCTCGAATCGGCTATAAAAACAATTTTTGTAAATAATAGGGAGGGACACAAAGAGACTTTGACGCATTTGGCAAAAGCATTGAATGCGATGTTCGATTTTCGTAACATTCGCTCTCCGGAGAAATCTATCGACTTGAAAAGCCTTGAAATTCAGCTATATAGCATGGAACGCGAGATGCTTGAAGAGAAAGAAATTTAAATTATACAGAAAAGCTATTTTTATAGACAAAAAGGTTAGTTTCATACACCAAAAAAGAGTTTCATCTTTGTGGCGTCATATGACAAACTATTATTAAAACCAACAAAATGAATTTTTCAGTAACTACCTTCAGGGGGTTCAGTAAGGTGTCGGGCGAAATGCCCCTCACCTCTTTTTTTGAAGAGATTCGCAGCATCAAGTATGTTAAGCTGATCGACAAGATCACCTTGCTTGTCAACTCGGGAGACACAGACAGGGCAAATGCTGTGAAGAAGCAGTTGCCTTTTATCACAATCACTGCCAACTACAAAGAGAAACGTTTGCCAGAAAGCATCTTGCGCTACAATGATGTGCAGACGGTGGATATCGACAACCTGACGGATGAACAAGTACTGACTCTAAGACCGATTATTGAGGCGGATCCGTATGTATTGGGCAATTTCTTAACTCCTAAAAGGCATGGCTACAAATTATTCTTATATCTGCTTACTCCGCTGGCTGAGCAATTGAGAAAGAGTGCGTTTTCCACGGGAGAAATCGGGTATGAAGCGTTAGAATTATACCATGCGAAGATGTATGAATTGGCTCGCAAACATTGTGAGAAATTAACGGGAGTGCCTGTGGATACGAGTGGAAAGGATATCAGCAGAGGGGTTTTCATCTCATTTGACCCACTGGCTTATCTGAACATGGATCTGTTGGCAAAGATGGTGATTCCAGAAGTGAGTATTTTATCGCCTCTGCCTGTAGAGAGGAAGAAAAAAACTCCCGGAAGGAAACCTTTGGGAATTTCGATGACGGGTGATGCCAAGGTGAACATTGATAGTATGGAGGCTTGGGAGAAGATGGAGCATCAGAAAGCGGTGAATGCCACCAAGAGGATCATGCGTTTTGAGAAGGGAAATCGGGATACATTTCTCTTTACACTGGGCAATAAGTGTTACGCTCGTGCGATAAATGAGGATGCGGCGGTACTGATGGTGAAACATGATTATTTGATGCAAGGACTGGATGTGGAGACGCCTATACGTAATGCATACAGGTATACCGACAAAGTGGACACAGTAGAGAATGATAATAGGGAGAAGAAAAAGCCTAGAATGGAACGCGTGGTAGAGTTTCTGGATGAACATTACAGCATACGCCGCAACGTCATCTTGGACAGACTGGAATTCGCTGATTATGGTGAGTGTGCAGCGGGTACTCCGTTGCGTTACATGCCGATGCGCAACAAAGACTTTAACTCGATATTCTTGAGTATGCAACTAGCTGGAATAAAGTGTTTCCAGACTGTTATACATTCGGTGATAGATTCTGATTATGCAAAACTTTATAATCCGTTTGATGAGTATTTCGGCGGTCTGCCCATTTGGAATGGTGAAAGGGATTTCATCACGGAACTAGCGGATACCTTAGAGACAGATGATCAGGATTTCTGGAGAGAAAGCTTCAAACGTTGGTTGGTGGGTCTCGTGGCGGGTGCGCTAAAAGATGAGATAACCAATCATCTAGTACTGATCTTATACAGTAAACAGGGAAAGGGGAAGAGTACGTGGATACATAACTTACTACCACCGGAGTTGAAGGAGTATTATCGTAACGGAATGATCTCTCCGGAAAACAAGGATCATGCGTTGTTCATGTCGACCCGGCTGTTGATTAACATGGAGGAGTTTGAGGGAATGAAGTACAATGACATCGCAGGTCTGAAGCGCCTGGTAACGCAGGATGTGATAACGGAACGAAAGGTTTACGGCATAAATGCGGAGATGTATGTAAGGCATGCGTCATTTATAGGGAGTACGAATGAGGCGCGTTTCTTGCAGGACTTTAGTGGAGCACGACGTTTCATCTGTCCGGTAGTAAAGAAGATCAATTACAAGACTCCGGTGGATTATAAAGGGGTATACAGTCAGGCTGTCTATCTGCTGAATAACGGTTACCAATACTGGTATGAAGGGGATGAAATTGAGAATTTGAATGAGCGCAATGAGAAACACAGAATGAAGGAGCCTCTGGAGGAGATGCTATATGTATATTACCGCAAAGCGGAAGCTAAAGATTTTGAGGTGAAATGGAAGCCGGCGGCAGCGATCATGTCGACCATAGCGATGTATGGACGCATTCTAGTTAATAAACTGGCGCAGGAGAATCTGACTAAGGTAATGGAACGAGATGGCTTCAAAAGCCGTGTCAATGTGCATGGGACTACGGAGTATGAAGTGGTGCAACTTTGTATGGATGAGGTGGAACGAAACTTCAAAATGGTTACTAAAAAAGAGCTTCCCAAAGATACTGTTATGTCTCTTTAAAGATATTCTTTTTTCTTTTGCTCTTCAAAGATAACATTCTTTCTCTTTTGCCTTGACGCAAAAAAGAAAGAACCAAAGAGAAAAAGTCAAGGCTACTTGTGCGAAGCTACTGCGAAGAGGCACTCCACTACAAGCGATAAAACTCGCTACGCTCAAACAGTATCGCTTGCTTTACGCTCCGCATAAGAGGCCATTTCTGCACAACACGTCACATTGCTGGCTTCGCCGCTCGTGATTTTTCCTTACTGAGATCTGCAAGGTATCACTTGCTTACTATTGTTTCGACTTTCATTTTACCGCTTCGCATTACTATTACTTCATATCGCTACGCTTGCGCTCTCTTCTCTACACCTTGCGCTCTGCCTAATAACTTTGTTCTAATTTCGACTTCTGTTTTTCTTTTTTTTCAGTGCACATTGATTGTTTTTCTTGGCTAATGATCTATTTCATTATAAGTTATTCTGATTCCATTATAAGTTATTGAGATTTGGTAATATGTTATGAAAGATGTTTTTTCAGTCAAGTTTTACCATTTTTCTGCTTATTAGATGGCTTTGATTTACCCGGGTTCCCCCAAGTATTTAACGATAATCCGTACTTCGAGAGGTGTGAATGAGTGACGGTATTTGTAGTAGCCTACTGATTGGAGTTCGGTCATAAGTGAGGTGTTAAGTTTCATCCAACGATAGAGACTACTTAACGCTAATGTAACACATTGGTTGGGACAATAGAGCATAGCTAACTCGGCTTTAGAATAGGTACGGATGGGAAAGGAAGTGCTTGTATTTTCTTCGTTTTCTGAATTCATTGTTTATCTTTATTTATAGAGCTTTGTATGCTTTAAAGGTAGCTAATAATTGTATTTTAAGCAAGATTTTACTCTTCTTTCTTCATCGTGTTATGAATGCATCTTTTTTATAAATTTTAATTTAATAATTTATTTTGTTAGCTTACTAAAGAGATCCAAATCTCTTCTTTTCTCATAATATCTCATTCAATCTCAACAGCTCTCTGCTTATCTCTGAATGGTGAAAATAGGCTTCCTTACCTTTGTTTCAACAAAATAAGAAAGGAGGCTGATCAATGACTTAGGATAAAAACAGATGTAAATGCCAAGACTCCTGAATGGGTGTTTTTGGAAGTGGAGATTTCTTAAATGGAAGAAATTTCAAGTATTTTTAGGATTGTGCTTTGCACAAATTAGTAATCAATAAAGAAGAAAAAATGGCAGTACCATATAAAAAGATGGCTCGTAAAGATCCAAGAAATAAAAATGCAACAGTGAAATACTATCCGCAGTTAGTGACCATGGGACAGAGTGCTGATCTGAACAGCATTGCTTATAAAATGAAAGAAGCGAGTTCGCTTTCATTGGGTGATATTCAGAGTGTGCTTACCAATTTTGTAGAAGCGATGAGGATGTCACTCTTTAATGGACAATCGGTGAATATTCGTGATTTCGGGGTGTTTAGTCTTTCGGCTCGCACAAAGGGAGCGGATAAGGAAAAGGAGTGTACGTCAAAGAATATTGTATCTATGAAAATCAATTTTCGTCCGTCGAGCAGCGTACGACCGAACCTGACTTCTACTCGTGCGGGTGATAAGATTGAGTTTATTGATATTGTTGCCGCACTGGAGAAGCAGAAAGAAGAAAATGGAAAAGATGATAATGGTGGTGGCAACACAGGCGGAAACACCGGTAGCAATACGGGTGGTAATACCGGAGGCGATGATGAGGATCCGAATGCTTAATCTAAAGAAAGAATTTATTTACTTTAAAATGAATGCAATATGAAAACGGTATGGAAAGTGCTGAGGTGTGTCCTTTCTTTCGTACTCTATTTATTGAAAGCGGGAGCTGAGAAAGAGGCTTCTAAATCTGATAAAGAGGAGAAGAAAGACCCGGAGAGTGAATTGTAGCTCTCTTAAAAAAGCTTGCTAAAATCCCCTTATTTAACCTTCACTCTGATGAGTGAGTCAGGATTAATAAGGGGATTTCTGTTACGTATATGTATGTTTTCTATTTTGCAGCTACGGTACGTTTATACATAGCGGAATAAGCACAGATAACGAAGAAGCAGATAAGGGGAACAATGAAGCCAATGCTCATATTTTGCTCGCCTAGCAATCCCATTAGTACAGGAGCTACGGCACCTCCTACGATGGACATGATCAGAATGGAAGAAGCTTTCTTGGTATGCCCGCCTAGCTTACGGATAGCTAAAGCAAAAATAGTGGGAAACATGATGGATTCAAAGAGATAGCAAACGAATAAAGCGGTGATGGAAGTCCACCCCCACCCTGCTATCACAAGGAGCATGCAGAGTGAAGCTCCTACTGAGAACCAGATAAGTAAACGTTCTGCGGGTATATGATTCATCAGCCAACTACCTGTGAAGCGCCCTACCATAAACAACCCCATCCCTCCAAAAGAGAGTAATAACGCGGCGTCACCGTTACTAAAACCCAAATTGGCCTCAGTTACATAATTGATAAAGAAACTGTTGATGCCTGTCTGCGCTGCCACATAACAAAACAAAGCCAGCACTCCCCAAGTGAAATGAGGATATTTCCAAAGGCTCTTCTTCGTCACTCCTTCTTCAGCAGGTGCCTCTTCTTTCACTTCCGGCAGACGGATACGCATAAAGAAAAGGGCTACAAGGATGACCAGACACCCAATGCCTACATAAGGAAGAGAGATGTCTCCGTCAGCAGAAAAAAGAACAACTCCCCCCACTAACGGTCCGACAATCCAGCCCAAACCATTGAACGACTGAGCCAGGTTCAATCTACCTGCACCATATTCCGGTTCTCCAAGTACCGTGATATAAGGATTAGCAGCCGTCTCTAGGCATGTGAGTCCGCAGCCAATGATGAATAACGAGACAAGAAAGAAGTTGAAAGACATTAGTTTGCTACCCGGTATAAACAGAAAAGCTCCTATAGCATAGAGTAGCAGCCCTAAGATCACCCCTTTGCGATAGCCGTAACGTTTGATAAAAGCGCCCGCCGGCAAAGCCATCAAGAAATAGCCACCGTAGACTACCGCCTGTACCAAGGCCGACTTCGCCTTTGAAATGACCAATACTTCTTGAAAATGTTTGTTGAGCACATCGAGAATGCTATGAGCAAAGCCCCAAAGAAAAAAGAGAGAGGTAACCAAGATAAATGGCCAAAGGTATGAGACGCCATCTTTTGTCTTTACTATTTTCATGATCTATTTATGATATTTACTGCTTTCGCAATCATTTAAAGTTTTTATTTATTCATCGCTGTTTTGAGAGGATTTATGAACGTGAAATCTGTAACCCCTTATCAGATAATGTCATTTCTACAAAGCGAGCTCGCGGATTAGGCGCATGCTGCGTTAATATCTCACGGATACGAATAGCTGCTTGTGGATCTTTGGCTACCATATAGAGGTAGCCACCCCCACCCGCTCCAGGCAATTTATAGCCTAGTGTATAATCTTTTATCAGATTGATTATAGCTTCTACGGCAGGAGGATTAGTCCCGGCATCCAAGGCTTTGTTCTGCATCCACGATTTACCTACCAGGTGACCATATTCGGCAAAGTTTCCTCGCTGAATGGCTTCATTCATATCTAAGGCATGAAGTTTCATTTCGGAGAGCAAAGCAAGATGAGTGGAGGAATTAAGGAACATAGAGCTGACAATCTCGCCTAATATGCCTTTAGCAGTACGGGTGATACCTGTGTAGTAGAGCAGATGACAGGCTTTATATTCCGGTTGATTGAAAAGGTAATCGGGTAGCCAACGGATCAACGGATCTTGAGTGAAACCATTCTCTGTTTGCAACAGTTTGATGCCATGCAACACCCCTCCATATTGATCTTGCCAACCACCGCCTGTGGTCAGTAACTGTTCGAGTACCAATGTACGGCGACAGATTTCACACTTATCCCACGCCAATCCACAGAAGTCGTTGACAGCTCCCAAGACGGTGGAAGCTAGAATGGAACTGGTACCCAGTCCCGACCCGGCAGGAATGGCAGCCAGCAACGTGACTTCAATACCTGATCCAAAGGCAGTCAACTGATCTTGCAAGGTAGCGTATCTGACAGCAGAGAAATCAGGAGAGAACCCCGCTAATACGAGTGCAGCTTTAGGGATGGAGAAAGGCGAACCAATCTTTTTATAATCCTGTAATTCTTCGTAACTGCTTACTACCTCCATGGCTCCCATATCTATGGAACGAAGGATAATATGCTTTTCAATACAAGGTTTGACATATACTTGTAAAGGAGGTTGTCCATTGAGCTCGATGGCAAAATTGACCACATTTCCTCCAGAATAAAGCGCATAAGGCGGCGTATCCGTCCACCCTCCTGCGACATCAATTCGCACAGGGCTGCGTCCCCAGACTATTTGATCAGGATAAACGTTGAGCAAGGGGGAACTTTTCTTTTCTTGTATTTCTCCCAGAAGACCGTCACGCAATAATTCAAAAGCTGCTTGTTGCTCCAGTTGGTAAGTTTCTCCTTTGAGTTTCAAAATGCGCGAGCGCAACATCCGGTTATGTATCTTCGACATTGGCAAAGCATCATCGGACAGAATATCCGGTTCCGGTATTCCTAAATGTGCAAATTCTTCGGCAGCATTCTCCAAATCAAGTTGATAGAACACACTCTTCTCATGGTTAAGAGAAAGTGTTTTCCAATTTTTCAGACGAAACTCTTCACGCTGTTTGTACAACCTCTTCAAATTGGCTAAAGAAGAAATATTATCAGCAGATAACTTTCTGTTTTGCAACCAGATAGACCTACCATATTCAAGTTCCGAATCAGATATCATCCATCGGAGTACAACTCCCATATCCTGTATATTATCTACTACTGGAAACAAGGTGGCAAGTTGTATATCATTGGTCTTGCTATCCTTCAAATCAGATATGGAAAGTCCTCTTTTTTCCATCCATTCAGAAAAAGGAATACCCATGAAATGCGTCGTAGTAGAAGCCAAATCACCCTTAAAGACATCATCAATGCCATAAGGACGGGCAACCCACTCTTTCTCACCAACAGGTACTACATCCACACAGATCCCGTCCGGCACTAGTAGCTCCCAATCATTCTGCGGTACCCCCGTAATAATCTGTCGGCTGCCCAGCAACCACTGCTTTCCTACAAAGCTATTTTCAATCCATAAATAAGCATTTTGTGACGACAATGCAACCTCTACCGAAGCATTCTGAACAAACATTGCGGGATTAGGCTTTATACGACGATGCATGATCTGCCGTTGGTCGCACACTTTATTTTGTATGGCTACGGTAGAAGAAATCAGTTCTCTACTTGTGCCGTAATGATAAAATTCTCCACCGGGTAATGGAAGGATGGCAACCGATAGCTCATTAAGCTCTTTATCGACCAACCGCGGATGATTACCTAAGCAAAGTCCAAACTCAGAATAGAGATCGTAGGAAGACAGTTCACTGGTATGCTCTTTATGAGAACGCTTCATCAGAAGTTCCACAGCTCTGTCGCTAAGAATCCAAATACCGACATCCATCAGGAACAAATGCGTCTTAGAAAGAGATTCAAGTTCCTCCAAAGAAGGCTTTTGCATCATAAAATCGAGTTTGTCGGGACAATTCCTATCGGACACATAAACGCCATGATGGGTAGCTAAAGAAGGATCGACCCATAGCCCATAACACACCACATCTGCCTCCGGAATCGGTTGCAAAGGCTTTTCAGCACGAATATACACATCTCCGCTAGCAATCAGCGTATGCAAAGAATCGGGCGCCAAAGACATAATCTTTTCATACAGAGGTAATTGCAGCGAAAGAAGATTTTGTGACAGTCTTTGTCCTCTCTCCCATCGAAAAACAGGAACAGGAGTAAGTATTTTACCTGAAGGAGCATAACCCGGTAAACGACGACTTTGTCCGCCGGCATGCAATAAGATGCGTTTTTCTCCTCTTAACCAGTCGGCGAAAGACTCGTCGATACCCTTTTGTCGATAGCACTCCTCAAGCAACCAAGTTGTTCCGCCGCCGGAGCCCAGTTTAATGCCATCCGGATCGGAAGTACAGAACCATTCATTCGTTTGTGTCCTCTCTAATTCATGGAAACATTGCACCAGATTAGGAGGTAAAGAGAGTAGTTTTTTCATGTTTACATAGTATTAAAAAGATAACTAGAAAGGCAGTGGTCCGTCATTGCCCGCTCCGAAAGGATTATCAGGCATCGGTACACTTGCAGAATCAGGTGGAGGTACTTGTGATTGTGAGCTCCCACTTCCATTCATCCGAGATCCCAACATTGCACCGGGAGCATCGGGAGTCGGGATGATCATATCATCATCAGGGTTCTGAAATTTAGCATATTCCCCTTTAAATCGGAGTAACACATCTCCCGTAGCACCGTTACGATGTTTAGCGATAATAATCTCAGCCATACCCCGAAGATCATTTCCTTTATCATCTGAATAAATTTTATAATATTCAGGACGGTGAATGAAGCAAACCATATCGGCATCCTGCTCGATGGCACCGGATTCACGAAGATCGCTCAACTGAGGACGTTTACCTTCAATACCTTCACGACTCTCAACACCACGATTTAACTGTGACAAGGCAATAATAGGAATATTCAACTCCTTAGCCAACCCTTTGAGCGAACGAGAAATGGTACTTACCTCTTCCTGACGGCTACCGAAAGACATTCCGCTGGCATTCATCAACTGAAGGTAGTCAATGATGATAATCTTCACCCCATGCTCTCTAACCAGACGACGTGCTTTGGTACGAAGTTCGAAAACAGAAAGTGAAGGAGTATCATCCACATAAAGCGGAGCGTCAATCAAATCTTTCAATTTATAGTCCAGCTGTTGCCACTCATAAGCAGCCAACTGTCCGCTTTTTATTTTTTCACCAGGGATCTCACAAACGTTTACAATCAGACGGTTAACCAACTGCACATTACTCATTTCAAGCGAGAACAAAGCTACCGGACTGCGAAAATTTACAGCTATGTTACGTGCCATAGAGAGTACAAAAGCTGTTTTTCCCATAGCCGGACGGGCAGCGATGATGACCAAATCGGAGTTTTGCCAACCGGAAGTCATCTTATCCAGTTTGGTAAATCCGCTCTCCAAACCACTCAAACCATCGGTACGCGCGGCAGCTTTCTGTAACAATTCATAAGCTTCAGCAATTACCGGATTAATCTGCGTATAGTCTTTCTTCATATTACGCTGAGAAATCTCGAAAAGCTTGCCTTCAGCTTCCTGCATCAAATCATCCACATCCAACGTTTCATCAAAAGCCTTCGTTTCAATATCGCTACTGAAAGTAATTAACTGACGTGCCAAAAACTTCTGGGCAATGATACGGGCATGATACTCAATGTGAGCGGAAGAAGCAACCTTACTACTCAGTTGCGTAATATAAAAAGGTCCCCCAATCTCTTCCAACTCTCCTCGTTTACGTAATTGTTCGGTCACCGTAAGAATATCCACGGGCTTTTGTTGGACTGCCAAATCAGTAATAGCAGAATATATCAGTTGGTGTCTATGTTCATAGAAAGATTCAGGGCGCAAAATCTCGCTTACTTCAGAATAAGCATCTTTTTCGATCATCAATGCACCGATAACAGCTTCTTCCAATTCCGGAGCCTGAGGTTGCAAACGACCATATTCATTAACCGGTTGTACTTTAGTTTTCGTTGTCCGTGTGTTTCTTCTTTGTTCAGCCATTTTTATACTACTAGGAGAGTTATATTTTAAACTATATTTTTTATATCAATGTGTCTACAAAAGTAATCATTGAATTGGAATTTCGATCACCCCTCAGGGCTTTTTGCTAAAATAATTATGAAAAAACGTACAAGATAGCCCGACATAAATTCTACCTTTGCAGTTGATTATCTATTACAAACATTACCATGATTACATTTCCAAATGCAAAAATAAACCTCGGGCTCAACATTATTGCGAAGCGCTCTGATGGATACCATAATCTGGAGACAGTATTTTACCCTGTATCCTTAGAAGAAGCTCTCGAAGTCAACAAGTCAGAAAATAATAGTACCCCATTCGCATTACATACTTCGGGACTACCCGTTGAAGGTGATCCTGCTCAAAACCTCGTAGCTAAAGCCTTTCAACTTTTAGCAAAACGTTTTGATCTTCCTCCAATAGATGTTTATCTCTATAAGAAGATTCCAACCGGTGCGGGACTAGGAGGAGGATCATCAGATGCCGCTTTTATGCTAAAATTGCTCAACGATGAGTTCGAATTGAAGTTAACCACAGAAGAACTAGAAGAGTATGCCGCCCAACTGGGAGCCGACTGTGCTTTTTTTATACGCAACCACCCCACCTTTGCGGAGGGAATAGGAAACATCTTTTCTTCTGTTAAAGTTTCTTTGCAAGGGTATGGTATTGTGATTGTGAAACCAGATATCTTCGTTTCCACTCGGGAAGCTTTTTCATTAATCACTCCTGCTAAACCTGAAATATCTCTGAAAGAGAACATCTACCGCGCACCTGAAGAGTGGAAAAAACACATCACCAATGATTTTGAACGTAGCGTATTCAAGCTTTATCCTGCTATAGCAGAAATAAAGGACAAGCTATATGATCACGGTGCAATATATGCTTCGATGAGTGGTTCGGGAGCAGCAGTCTATGGTTTGTTTACTCCGAAAACAGAAATACCAGAGATGGATTTCGGTTCTTCTTTTTTCTACCAAAGCATTTTAAAATAAGTGTACTACATTTTAAGGTAATACTCGCGAGTAAGAGCTATATATTCAGGACTGTATTGATGCCGTTCCAATTCAATGAGAAGATGTTGCTCCTCACTCTCTTTTTTAAGAAAGGCAAAAGTTAGCAAAACCCTTTTAGGAGAGGTTTCCGGCTTAGTATGTACCCATAGCTTACGAATTGGATAAAGTTTATTGTTGAAAGCAATATCAATAACGTCAGTTGCCACTTTGGCAGGAATAACAATCGTAAATTCGCCATCAGAAGCAAGCAAACGGGCTACAGAAGTAAATAATTCCTCATAAGTGAGTTCTGCGCCATGCCTTGCTAGTGTACGCTGCTCATCAGGTGAAGTAAGAGAATCAAAAAAATAAGGAGGATTAGAAGTAATAACTTTAAATTTTTCTTCCGAAGAATATTCTTTCACATCTATTCTAGCAACGGATAATCTGTCCGTCCATGGTGAGCGTGCTATATTCTCTTTAGCTTGTTCAGCTGCATGATTATCAATCTCCACCCCTATAATATTAGCCTCGCAACGTTGTGCCAACATCAAAGCAACCAATCCCGTGCCCGTACCAATGTCTAGGATTCGTCTAGCACCCTCAACTCTTGTCCACGCTCCTAAAAGAACACTGTCTGTACCCACTTTCATGCCACATTTGTCATGCCACACCGTGAACTGTTTGAATTGAAAATAAGAATTGGCCATTTTGGGAGGAATTATAGATTTTCGCCAAAAATAAACAATTATAAGAAAGGAATACGAATGAAAATCCATTTTTTGGCATTGTTTTTGTGATTTTAGGACACAGGTGTTTATTTTAATAAAAGAATAAACTAACTTTGCAGCGCTTTTTATGCCTGTCCATGTACGAAGACTTAATTTATAAGAAATGAAGATAGATAGATATTTCGCAGAAAATGAGGATCCTGAAGAAAACGCTTTTTCTCTAATAGCTGATTTAGACGGGGCTGAAGACCAATTATTTGACATAAAAGTAGATAAAAACATACCTATTCTACCTCTAAGAAACATGATTTTGTTTCCGGGCGTACTAATGCCTGTATCTATAGGTAGGAAGACTTCTTTAAAACTTATTAAAGAAGCCGATAAAATGAATGCTTATGTAGGGGTGACTTGCCAAAAGAGCTCCAATACAGAAGATCCCGATTTTGGGGATTTACATCCAGTTGGAACGGTGGCCAAGATTGTTCGGTTGCTAGACATGCCGGATCAGTCTACTACAGTAATTCTACAAGGAATGGTTCGGATGTCTTTGGATACTATCACAAGCCAACGTCCTTATTTACGTGGAGACGTAACAGTATTATCAGAAAATATTCCGAACGATACTGACCGTGATTTTGTAGCATTGGTAGACTCTTGCAAAGATTTAGCAATACGCTATATCAAATCATCAGAAATGATGCATCAAGAATCGGCTTTTGCTATTCGTAACATTAATACTCCGATGTTTCTGATTCACTTCATCTGTACTAATCTACCGTTGAAGATTGAAGAGAAAATAGAGCTAATCAAGATTCCTGATCTTCGTAACAGAGCTCAAAAACTAATGGAAATACTGATTCGTGAAGTACAATTGGCAGAAATTAAAGCCTCTATTCAACTTCGCGCCAGAGAAGATATAGACCAACAACAGAGAGAATATTTCTTGCAACAACAGATCAAAACCATTCAAGACGAATTGGGTGGTAACGGATCGGAAGAAGAAATAGAGGAAATGCGCAAAAAGGCGGAAAAAATGAAGTGGAGTAAGGAAATTAAGGAGACATTCCTTAAAGAACTTGCTAAATTAGAAAGAACGCACTCACAATCACCGGACTACAGCGTACAGCTCAATTACTTGCAAATCATGCTGAGTTTGCCATGGGGTATTTATACAACTGATAATATCAATCTTAAAAATGCCGAAAAAACACTGAATAAAGATCATTACGGTCTGGAGAAGGTGAAAGAACGCATATTAGAGCACTTGGCAGTATTGAAGTTGAAGGATGACATGAAATCGCCTATCATCTGTTTGTATGGCCCTCCGGGAGTAGGAAAAACATCTCTAGGTAAATCCATAGCTGCATCGCTAAAACGAAAATACATCCGTATGTCATTGGGTGGCGTGCATGATGAAGCGGAAATACGTGGGCACAGAAAGACTTATGTCGGAGCTATGCCGGGACGAGTAATAAAGAGCTTGATAAAAGCAGGTTCTTCAAATCCAGTATTTATTTTGGATGAAATAGATAAGTTGAGCAGTGATCGCCAAGGTGATCCATCGTCGGCTCTACTCGAAGTGCTTGACCCTGAACAGAATAGTACTTTCCATGATAATTTTTTAGATGTAGATTATGATTTGTCGAAGGTAATGTTCATTGCCACTGCTAATAATCTAAATACAATACCTGCTCCTCTACTCGACCGTATGGAGTTGATAGAAGTTAGCGGATATATTACGGAAGAAAAAATAGAGATAGCCCGTAAACATTTGGTTCCTAAAGAAATGGTTGCTAACGGAATTAATAAAAATGATATCAAGATTCCCAAAAACACGTTAGAATTAATCATAGAATCATATACTCGTGAAAGTGGTGTACGTGAGCTGGAAAAGAAGATAAGCAAAATCTTTAGAAAATCAGCACGCCAATATGCTACCGATGGTTATTTTGCTAAGACAGAAATTAAACCAACCGATTTGGCAGAGTTTTTGGGTACTCCGGAATATAGCCGTGATAAATATCAAGGAAATGATTATGCCGGAGTGGTAACAGGCTTGGCATGGACTGCTGTAGGAGGTGAAATTTTATTCGTAGAAACTAGCTTGAGTCGTGGTAAAGGTGGACGACTGACTCTGACAGGTAATCTGGGTGATGTCATGAAGGAGTCTGCTATGCTGGCATTGGAATATATCAAAGCGCATTCATCACAATTAAACTTGGATGATGAGATTTTTGATAATTGGAACATTCACGTGCATGTTCCTGAAGGTGCGATCCCTAAAGACGGACCTTCGGCAGGTATCACCATGGCAACGTCTCTGGCATCAGCTCTGACACAAAGAAAAGTAAGAGCGAACTTAGCTATGACAGGGGAAATCACTCTCCGCGGAAAAGTTCTTCCGGTAGGTGGTATTAAGGAAAAAATTCTAGCTGCAAAACGTGCTGGGATTAAAAAGATTATTCTAAGTTCGGAGAACAAAAAAGATATAGCGGATATTCAAGACATGTATCTCAAAGGATTGAATTTTCACTATGTAAATGATATTAGAGAAGTTTTTGCTCTTGCGCTGACAGATGAAAAGGTAGCGGACGCAATTGACTTTACGCCAAAGAAAGCTACTGAAGAATGACATTCGACTTACAACACGTTGACTCAAAAACAAATGCAAGAGCCGGGATTTTAACGACTGATCACGGTAAAATAGAAACACCGATCTTCATGCCTGTTGGCACCGTAGGATCGGTAAAGGGTGTGCACCAAACAGAATTGAAAGAGGATATTAAGGCACAGATTATTCTAGGCAATACATATCATCTATACCTCCGCCCGGGACTGGATATTATAGAAAAGGCCGGAGGATTACATAAATTCAATAGTTTCGATCGTCCTATGCTAACGGATAGCGGGGGGTTTCAGGTTTTCTCTTTGGCTGGCATACGCAAACTAAGAGAGGAAGGTGCTGAGTTTCGTTCGCACATTGATGGAAGCAAACATATTTTTACTCCGGAAAAGGTAATGGATATAGAGCGTACTATCGGTGCAGATATCATGATGGCTTTTGATGAATGTCCTCCGGGAGATTCAGACTATGCTTATGCTAAGAAATCTATGGGGCTGACTCACCGTTGGCTTGACAGGTGTATCCAACGTTTCAATGAAACAGAGCCTAAATATGGCTATCAACAATCTCTTTTCCCTATAGTACAAGGTTGTGTTTATCCGGATCTACGGAAAGAGTCGGCTGAATTTATCGCTTCGAAAGGAGCTGATGGTAATGCTATCGGTGGATTAGCAGTAGGCGAACCGGTGGAGAAGATGTATGAGATGATCGAATTGGTAAATACAATTTTGCCACAAGATAAACCTCGTTATCTGATGGGTGTGGGTACTCCGGTAAACATCTTAGAAGGGATAGAGCGTGGAGTGGATATGTTCGACTGTGTAATGCCTACAAGAAACGGACGAAATGGCATGCTGTTTACCAAGAATGGCATAATGAACATGAGAAATAAAAAATGGGAAGCTGACTTTTCTCCTATTGAGGAAAATGGTGCTTCGGCTGTAGATACGCTCTATAGTAAAGCTTATCTGCGACACCTTTTTCATGCGCAGGAATTGCTGGCAATGCAAATAGCTTCTATACATAACCTCGCCTTCTATTTATGGCTAGTGGGAGAAGCACGCAAACATATTATTGAGGGAGATTTCTCGACTTGGAAGATAATGATGGTTAAAAGAGTATCTACCAGATTATAATAAAGGAAAGGTATGAAGAACAGAATCCTTAAGCGACTCGACTGGTATATCATTAAAAAGTTCTTGGGAACGTATGTGTTCTCTATTGCTTTGATTATCTCTATAGCAGTAGTGTTCGACTTTAATGAAAAGATGGATAAATTCATGAGTCATGATGCTCCATTGAAAGCTATTGTTTTTGATTACTATCTGAACTTCATTCCTTATTTTGCCAACTTGTTTAGCTCCTTATTTGTTTTTGTATCTGTTATCTTCTTCACATCAAAACTGGCTGAAAATTCCGAAATTATCGCTATGTTTTCTACCGGAATGAGTTTCAAACGGATGATGCGTCCTTATATGATTTCTGCTGCTGTTATTGCGTTATCCACTTTCTTATTGAGCTCATATGTGATACCTAGAGGAAGTGCTACCCGCTTAGCATTTGAAGATAAATATTATAAAAAGAGAAAAAATACTTCTGTGCGTGATGTGCAATTGGAAGTGGATTCAGGTGTTATAGCCTATATTGAAAGATACGAGGATTATAATAAAACCGGATATCGTTTTTCATTGGATAAATTTAAAGATAAAAAACTAATTTCTCATTTGACAGCACGTAGCATAACCTATGATACCACTGCGGTAAATAAATGGATCATCAAAAATTATATGATCCGGGAGTTGAATGGAATGCGGGAAAAAATATCCAAAGGAGAAAAAATCGATTCTACTATCATGATGGAACCTGGGGACTTTCTTATTTCAAGAAACCAACAAGAGATTATGACTAGTCCGCAACTAAGTGTGTATATAGACAGGCAAAAAAAGCGAGGATTTGCTAATATTAAAGAATTTGAGATAGAGTATCATAAACGAATCGCCATGTCGTTTGCCGCATTTATACTTACGGCGATCGGTTTGTCTCTTTCTTCTAGAAAAACAAAAGGAGGTATGGGGCTCCATTTGGGAATAGGGTTAGGATTGAGTTTCTCATATATCTTGTTTCAGACTATATCATCTACTTTTGCCGTGAATGGTAATGTTCCTCCAGTTATAGCAATGTGGATTCCTAATATTTTATATACATTCATAGCTATCTTCCTCTATCGGAGAGCTCCTAAATAGAAATAGAATAAAAGAAGAAACCCCGCCTACTCTTGACTTTCAAGAATAGGCGGGGTTTTCTTTTTGTTGTATTCATTTCCTCTTATTTACTCACTTTTCCTACTTAATAACAACTATGTTCATCTTATCATTGACAACAATGATTTTGGTTGTTACACATTTAAAAGCTGCTTTAGCCTTTAGTTAAATAGGAAGAAAGTTCGGCAACAGAGATGTTTTTAGCAATAATAACACCTTTGTCATTAAGCAGATAATTCGTAAAGCCACGGTTCAAACGATATTTCTTGAATAAACCGGATTTTTCACTTTTTGTGTCAACAAAACAGTAAGGTGAAACAATTTGGTCTTTACGAATGGTTTCGGTAAATACAGATGCATATTCATCAAACGAAACAGAAACCATTTTTACCTGTGGGAAAGTTGAACATATAGTATGATTCAAACGAATGTTGTGCATTCTAGACACAGCATCATAACTTGCCCAAAAATTAAGTAGCACATAGCGGCCCTTTGTATCAGCCAACTTAAACATGTGCCCGTTTGGCGTAGATTCGATTTTAAAATCAGGGGCTACGTCTCCCACATTTAATCCTCCAGTGGATTTGTCTTTAGCTATGAAAGAAGTCAAGGAACCAATTAATAATACAACAAAAAGCCATTTTACATATTTCATGTAATTCGGTTTTGGTTAATACTGTCTGTTTTCCAGCACTTTATAATATGATCAAGTCAATATTAAATCGGTTTGAAAAACAGGTTAACTATCTGATTTTAAAGTTCTTTCTTCAAAATCGGGGCAAAGGTAGTATATTATGCTTGAAAATCAATGCATTAGCTTAATATTTAGTCTTTTTAAGTGTAAAGAGCTGATTATTAAGCATTCATAGCCTCTATTTAACGCACCATTTATGAAACAAATATGAATATCACAAATAATGTTACAAAAAGATGAACGAAGATTCTCATAAAAGGAAAACAAACTCATAAAGCATAGAAATTTAGGGCTTTTAGCATAAGGAAATAACTTTTTTCCTTACTTTTGCAACATATATTAAGAAAAGAAAAATTATGCAACTATCAAATACGGAACTGATCCTTATTCGCATTACAGGTGAAGACCGTCCCGGACTAACAGCTTCGGTGACTGAAATTTTAGCAAAATATGATGCGGAAATTTTTGACATAGGACAAGCCGACATTCATAATACATTATCTTTAGGAATATTATGCAAAACGGAAGAGCAATTTTCTGGTTTCATTATGAAAGAATTACTCTTTAAAGCATCAACTTTAGGAGTAACGATCCGATTCTACCCTATTTCAGTAGAGGAATATGAAAATTGGGTCGGACTGCAAGGTAAAAATCGTTATATATTAACACTATTGGGACGCAAATTATCTGCAAAGCAAATTTCCGCTGTGACCCGTATCTTGTCGGAACAAGGTATGAATATTGATGCTATAAAACGTCTAACAGGTCGTATACCTTTAGATGAATGCAAAGCTAACACGAAAGCATGTATTGAATTCTCTGTGCGAGGAACACCTAAGAATCGAATAGCTATGCAGGAGGAATTGATGAGGTTGGCGAGTGAACTAGAAATGGACTTTTCGTTCCAATTGGACAATATGCACCGACGTATGAGACGTCTTATCTGTTTTGATATGGACTCCACTCTTATTGAAACGGAAGTTATTGATGAACTTGCTATGCGTGCAGGAGTTGGTGATGAAGTAAAAGCTATAACTGAACGTGCTATGCGTGGCGAAATAGATTTTACTGAGAGTTTTAAAGAACGAGTGGCTTTGCTTAAGGGATTAGATGAATCAGTGATGAGAGAAATCGCAGAAAATCTTCCTATTACTGAAGGCGTGGAAAGACTAATGTATGTGCTAAAAAAATACGGATACAAAATTGCCATATTGTCGGGCGGTTTTACCTACTTCGGAAGATATCTTCAAGACAAGTTCGGAATAGATTATGTATATGCCAACGAACTGGAAATTATTGACGGGAAATTGACCGGTAATTATCTGGGAGACGTGGTGGACGGGAAGCGTAAAGCTGAGTTGTTACGCCTCATTGCTCAAGTGGAGAAAGTAGATATAGCACAGACAATTGCTGTTGGTGACGGTGCTAATGACTTACCAATGCTTGGTGTTGCTGGTTTGGGAATAGCTTTTCATGCAAAGCCTAAAGTTGTAGCAAATGCCAAACAATCTATTAATACCATTGGTTTAGACGGGGTACTCTATTTCTTAGGATTTAAAGATTCTTATATAGATGAAAACGGGAAATTCTAAATGAAACGGATAAAAAGCTTGTATTCCGTAGTTAATATTTTACCTTTGTGCACAAATAAATTGAAAAGATGAAGTTTTCCGAACTAGAATTAGAAGATACTGTGTTAGAAGCACTTGAATCCATGAGGTTTGATGAGTGTACTCCAATACAGGAACAAGCCATCCCCATTATACTTCAAGGCAAAGATTTAATAGCTGTAGCTCAGACAGGTACCGGTAAAACGGCTGCTTTCCTACTTCCTATTCTGAATAACCTTTCTAGAGGTGAGCATCAACAAGATGTTATCAATTGTGTGATCATGTCTCCCACTAGAGAATTGGCACAACAGATTGATCAACAGATGGAAGGCTTTTCTTACTTTATGCCCGTATCAAGTGTTCCTGTTTACGGAGGAAATGACGGTTCGCTATTTGAACAACAAAAAAAAGGATTAACATTAGGAGCCGACGTAGTTATAGCAACCCCCGGACGCTTAATATCTCACTTGAATTTAGGATATGTCGACTTATCGCACGTATCCTATTTTATTTTAGACGAAGCAGACCGCATGCTTGATATGGGATTTTCTGAAGACATCATGCAGATCGTAAAATATTTGCCTAAAGAAAGGCAGACTATTATGTTCTCTGCTACCATGCCTACTAAAATTCAACATTTGGCTAAAACCATTTTAAATAATCCTTCTGAAATAAAGCTGTCAGTATCTAAACCTGCTGAAAAAATTGTTCAAGCAGCTTATGTATGCTACGAGAGACAAAAGCTTGGAATTGTTCAGAGTCTTTTTGTAGAAGAAGTTCCTGAAAAGGTTATCATTTTTGTTTCTTCTAAAATTAAAGTAAAAGAGGTTACGCGAGCTCTCAAAACAATGAAACTTAATGTTGGAGAAATGCATTCCGATTTGGAACAGTCACAACGGGAATCGATTATGCGAGAGTTCAAATCAGGAAGAATTAATATATTGGTTGCTACTGATATTGTGGCTCGTGGCATTGACATCGATGATATCCGTCTAGTAATTAACTTTGATGTCCCTCACGACAGCGAAGACTATGTTCATCGCATTGGTCGTACGGCAAGAGCCAATAATGATGGAGTAGCTATCACCTTTGTGAGTGAAAAGGAACAAACGAACTTTAAAAACATAGAAAACTTTCTAGAAAAAGATATCTATAAAATACCTATTCCAGAAAATCTTGGAGAAGCTCCAGAATATGCCCCCAAGACAAATCGCGGAGGTGGAGGTAGTGCGAACCGTGGACGAAAGAAAAATAATTTCAGAAAAAAGAAAGAAACAAGAAGTAATCGCCCAGTTTAAAAGAAACGAATAAGGCATCCGTTCTGAAGAAGATGCCTTTTATAGAAAACTCCCCTTATTTAATCCTGTTTTCCTAAACGGAAAGTGATAAAATAAGGGAATTATTTTACCACTTTCATACTCATTTCACCTTTAAAAGTAATAAAGATATCGATAAGATTGCAAACAGAACTTTCAGGAACATTGACTGAAGCCTGATAATGAAATCCGGCATGCCCTACTCCCAAAAACTGCATATCCGATAGAACTGATTTACTTAAGAAATCCGAAGAAATAAGTTTAGTAAACATCTTCTTCGTAATATCTGAAGCATATAGACTTTTTCTACCTTCATAAACACAAATATGAATTACGTTATCGTAATACACGTTATCCATACTAAGCCCCTCTTCTGAATAAGAGGTTTTTACCACTTTCATCTTGGATGGATTAATATAAACATAAGCATGGTAACGTTTTCCCTTATACATAATCACACTATCTTTCTTTGTTACATCCGAGTAACTCGGAATGGCTTCAACCGGCTTAGTAGAAAATGCTAAAGAATCATCAGAATCTTCCGATTTGTGTAATTTCAGTATATTATCCGACAAAGAGTGAACCCAAAAAATGCGTTCACTTTGCTTATCTATTTTATAGCGCGACAATTCACTACCATACATATAAATACTATCATTTATAATCTTAAAATAAACAGGAATATTTTGGGGGTCAACATAGTAAATAGTATCCCCAAAGACACGCATTAGAGGGGTTTCGCTGTCATCATCAATCCAAATCCCTTGCAATTGAGCTTTGGCATTTCGATCTTCTTTTTGTTTTGAGTTATCACCCGTTTTGTTACCTGTATGGCAAGCAACAACAAGAAGTGCCATAAAAGGCACCAATATCTTTTTTTTCATCTCCTTAGCATGCGAAAATAAAAAATCGCATTTGATTATATATTATAAAAACAGGGTTCGTTTTGATTTTGTTTTGTATGCAACATTTTTTAGATAAAGAAACTGGAATTTTCAAATGTCACAGCAGCGCGATCTTTATCGGATAAGATAAGCTGTTCTTCTGAAACAGGCCAATTAATCGCCAATGATTTGTCATTATATAATACAGAAGCTTCAGCTTGAGGAGCATATACATTATCTACTTTATAAGTAAAAATTGCTTCGTCGCTCAAGACTAGAAAACCATGAGCAAAACCTCTAGGTATAAAAAACTGTCGTTTATTCTCCTCGCTTAACTCTACGCTTACATGACGTCCAAATGTAGGAGATGATTTGCGCATGTCTACAGCAACATCAAGTACCTTTCCTTTTATTACGCGAACTAGTTTAGCCTGACTGTATTCTCCTTTTTGATAATGCAAACCTCTCAATACACCAAAAGATGATTGGGATTCATTATCTTGAATAAAATTAATGACTCCTACATTAGCCTCAAATTCACCTTTCTTAAATGCTTCCATAAAATACCCTCTAGCATCAGAGAAGACTTTGGGCTCAATAATCCACACTCCTTCAATTTCTGTTTGAATAAAAACCATATTACTAGTATCTGATATAAAATAATAGTGCAAAGTTAATGATTATATCTTGTGTAGACTCTCAACTTATTAACTTTTATTTTTATATGGTTTATAAATTGTTCATAATAAAAAGGGTCAGTATAATATCTTTTCTCAAATAATCTGTTAATTTTGCACACATGATTGAATTAGCACAACATATAGAAGCATTATTATTAGAGAACGATTGTGTCATTGTTCCGGGATTTGGAGGTTTTGTAGCTCACTACTCACCAGCTACATGGGTAGCCGAAGAATGTTTGTATTTACCACCTACTCGCAACATTGGTTTCAACCCTCAAATAAAGATGAATGATGGACTTTTGGTGCAATCTTATATGGCTAGTCATGATACTAATTTTTCTGATGCATCTAAAATAATAGATAAAACTGTTAGAAACTTGCTATCTCTATTGCATGAAGAGGGCAAAGTTGAGCTAACTAATATTGGTGAACTCCATTTCACGATTCATGGTACTTATGAGTTTATTCCTTATGACAATAAAATAACCACTCCTTATTTATATGGATTGGATGCTGTCTCAATAAAACCTCTTACTAATAAACGTGAACATTCTGCTATTAAGACCTCTCCTTACATTACGTTATCGAAAGAAAAGAAAACCTATAATATCAGTATAAATCGAACTTTTCTACGCAGCACGGTAGCTGTAGCTGCTGTTGTGATCATGTTTTTCATGATGTCTACTCCGGTTGAGAATACCTATGTTGGTAAAGAGAACTATGCTCAACTACTCCCAACAGATCTATTTAGAACAATTAAAAAAGAATCAGTAGCTACCACCCCTGTTAAGACAGCTAAAGATAATTCTTCCAAATCTATTCGCACCAACAAAACAAAGGCAATCAATCAAACGAAAGTAAAACCTATTATCGTAAAGGAAGTGGTAGTTCCTCAAAAAAAGAACTCTACTGAGATTCTTGATAAACTCGAAACAGCTACTAAAATAGGAAAAACGACCCATTCAATAGAGTTAACAAAAGAAACTCCAAAGAACATAGCTGCTCAAAAAAAAGACGGTTCTTACCATATCATTGTTGCCAGCAGCATTGGCTCCAAAGATGCTGAAAAATATGCTCAGAAATTAAGAGCACAAGGTTACCCTGAAGCTAAAGTGCTAACTGGAACCGGAATTATACGTGTAAGTCTTATGTCCTTATCTGATAGAAGTGAAGCAGGAAAACAATTAAGCATAGTGAGACAAAAAGAGAATTTTAAAAATGCCTGGGTATTCACTCCTTCTAAGTAAATAAAAAAATAGAAATTTCTTATAATGAAAAGAATCCTTTGTCCCAAATGTGAAAATTACCTTTCCTTTGATGAAACAAAATATACTGAAGGACAGTCGCTCGTATTCGTATGCGAACATTGTGGCAAACAGTTTAGCATCCGATTAGGCAAAACGAAAATGAAAGCTACTCGCAAAGAGGAAACTTTCGAAGAAGAGACCCAAAAGGATCAATACGGCTATGTCACAGTTGTAGAGAACATATTTGGATTCAAACAAATTTTACCGTTAAAAGAGGGTGATAATGAGATTGGACGCAGATGTGTAGGAACGATAATTACCACCCCTATTGAGACAGGAGATATGAGTATGGATCGTCGGCATTGTATTATAAATGTGAAACGTAATAAAGCCGGAAAAATTATTTATACACTTCGAGATGCTCCTAGTTTAACAGGTACTTTTCTACGAAACGAAATACTAGGTGACAAAGATCGCATACGTATTGAAGATGGAGCCGTTATTACCATTGGAGCTACAACTCTTATACTACACGAAAAAGAAAATACATCTTCCCCTACAAAGTAACATTTTAAAATGTACAAAAAAAATCCCCTTATTTAATCCTTCTCATTCAATTAGAGAATAATGGATAAATAAGGGGATTTATATTTCCTAGTTACAGATTATAATAAGAATGATTTCTCATCTAAATCTGTAACTAGAGTTTATTGGTTCTATACTTCTAGGTAAAAGCGATTTTATAAAATACTCTTAACTGTTTCCATCATACCTTTTTCCTGAATAGAATCAAGGTAGCCCTTAACAGCATCAGTAAGTCCGGCAATCTTGTTTAGATCTTCTCCCCAGATAAATTCTGCGGCAAGAACACCTTCGGTTACAGTTTTTGTGCAATTGCTAGCCCATAGCTTCTTTAAAAGCTCCATGATTTCAGGAGCATCATTAGGAGTAATTTCAGCACCATCCTCACGTTTTCCACCTTTGTAATAAGTGATAATAGCAGCCAATCCTAATACAAGTCCTTTAGGTAATTCACCCTTACGAGCTAAATATGTTTTCAATCCGGGAAGATCACGAGTTTCATATTTAGGGAATGAATTAAGCATAATGCTAGTTACTGCATGATCAACAAACGGGTTGTTAAAGCGTTCAAGCACATCTTCTCCAAATTTCTTTAACTCCTCTTTAGGTAAGTTCAATGTTTCCATCAATTCATCAAACATTACTTTATTGATATATTTGCCAATAACATCATGTTGGCAAGCATCACGTACAATGTTTACACCTGAAAGATAAGCTACCGGAGAAAGAACAGTGTGAGGACCATTAAGCAAAGTAACCTTGCGTTCGTGATATGGAGCTTCAGAAGGAACAAATAAGACATTCAATCCGGCTTTATCAGCAGGGAATTCTTTAGCAACTTCTTGTGGAGCTTCAATAACCCATAAATGGAAAATTTCAGCTTGAACAACCAAGTTATCATCATATTGCAACTTCTCTTTAATAGTAGCAATATCTTTACGAGGGAAGCCAGGAACAATACGGTCTACCAATGTAGCATAAACTCCACAAGCTTCTTCAAACCAAGTTTTGAATTCTGCACCAAGGTTCCATAGTTCAATATATTGATAGATTGTCTCTTTTAACTTATGTCCGTTCAAGAAAATCAATTCGCAAGGGAAAATGATAAGACCTTTACTCTTATCTCCATTGAATGTTTTGTAGCGATGATAAAGCAGCTGAGTCAACTTACCAGGATAAGAAGAAGCAGGAGCGTCTGTTAATTTACAAGCAGAATCAAAAGCAATGCCAGCCTCTGTTGTATTTGAAATCACAAAACGCATTTCAGGTTGTTCTGCAAGCTTCATGAATTCAGCATTCTGGCTGTAAGGATTCAAAGAACGGCTAATAACATCAATCATTGTAAGATCATTAACCACTTGTCCTTTATCTAACCCCTGCAAATTCACATGATAAAGATTATCTTGTCCGTTAAGCATATCAACCATACCTTTTTCGATAGGCTGTACAACAACAACACTACTATTAAAATCAGTTTTCTCATTCATGTTGTAGACAATCCAATCAACAAACGCACGCAAAAAGTTACCTTCACCAAACTGAATAATGCGCTCCGGGCGTATAGTCTTAGGAGCAGTTTCTTTGTTTAAAGCTTTCATTTAATTCTAATTTTAAAATGTATTTATAATCAGTATTTTTATTATTCAAATTCAAAATAAAAATCAATATTTTCCTTCATTAAAACATCAATAGGCATATATTTCACAGCATTCACCGTTCTCTTGAATATAACGTGTTCACAAAGAGCCTTTACTCCACGATACCCTTGCAAGGCAGGACGTTGACCTATAAGATATTTTACCTGACCTGACTTCAGCAGATCAACATTGCGCTGTAATAAATCATAGCCAACTAAAGCATCCATCTTCCACTTGCTGTTTAAGAGATGATTTCCAACGAGATATACTCTGGAATTAAAAACTATCCCTAATTTAGCCTTAGGATGATTTTCAAAGAATGTATCCAACGACTCTTTATCGACACAATCCTCCGTTTTATTTAAAATAATCTCCCGTATAGGAACATCTGAAAAAAAATCAGATATATATTTCATAAATCCGTCCATCCGGCGCTGCATCTGTATTTCAGCAGGATTATTCTTATTATTTGCTAAAAAGAAAACCACTTCTTGCCCATCCTTATAATCACGCATTAATATCTTGGCTGCAATGTAACCGCTCATATATGAATTTTGCCCGATATACTTCAAAGGATTAGCCCCTTCAACATTAAAATCAATGAAAATAAAGGGGATATGTTGTCTCTTCAAATGTTCAGCTATTGTCAACGTTTCCTCACGAAAGTTTGGGGCAATAAGCACCGCATCAGCAGATGTTTCTTTAAGCTCAAGACAGGCTTTCTCATAAGACGTATGATCAGCATGCGTGTACTTAATAAAATTTATAATAACATTAAAAGGGCGCAGCTCACTAGCCGCACGTTCTATACCACAGGATACAGAGTGCCAGTAATCATCTTCATTGCAAAAAGGTATGAGACAAATGATCGTGTATTTTTTCTTTGCAGCAAGACCAATAGCAAACATGTTAGGTTGGTAATTTATCTCTTTAAGGACCTTTTGTACCTTCTCCTTAGTAGATTTAGAGACATCCCCACGATCATGCAAAACTCTATCAACAGTTCCAGCGGAAACTCCCGCCATTTGGGCAATATCTTTAATCGTATATATTTTATTCTCCATACGTGTTCTTAAACGATTATAACTAAGGTGGAAAAGGGATTATTCTTGATATTAATGAATATCTCTAAAAGCGTTTAATTTCTATAAAATTCATCGCAAATATACGAATTATTTTGGTGTACCAAGTAAAAATTCTATTTTTGTGTTCGATAACGGTTAATAAAAGCAAAACCAACAGAATACCTATTAGCTTTATTATCAATACTATATAGGTGAATACTGAGAAATAATAATTATACACTTAAAAACACAGAGAAATGAAAAATTTCATGGATGAGAATTTCTTGTTGCAGACAGAAACTGCACAGAGGTTGTATCACGAACATGCGGCTAAAATGCCGATCATTGATTATCACTGTCACTTAATACCTAAAATGGTAGCAGATGATCACAAGTTCAAATCGCTCACTGAAATCTGGTTAGGCGGTGATCACTACAAATGGCGTGCTATGCGTACTAATGGCGTAGATGAACGTTACTGTACAGGTAAAGATACAACAGACTGGGAGAAGTTTGAAAAATGGGCAGAAACTGTGCCTTATACCATGAGAAATCCTCTTTATCACTGGACTCATTTGGAATTGAAAACAGCATTCGGTATCGATAAAATATTGAATCCTAGCACAGCTCGTGAAATTTATGATGAATGTAACGAGAAATTGGCTCAAGCGGAATATTCTGCCCGTGGTATGATGCGCAGATATAACGTGCAGGTGGTTTGTACAACTGATGATCCTGTAGACTCACTAGAATATCATATCCAGACACGCGAAAGCGGCTTTGAGGCCAAGATGCTTCCCACATGGCGTCCTGACAAAGCTATGGCTGTAGAAGTTCCTGCTGATTTCCGTGCATACATGGAGAAACTTGCTGAAGTAAGTGGAGTGACAATTTCTACATTCGATGACATGGTTGCGGCATTACGCGTTCGTCACGAATTCTTTGCAAAACAAGGCTGTAAACTATCTGACCATGGCATTGAAGAATTTTATGCTGAAGATTATACAGATGCTGAAATAAAAGCAATCTTTAACAAGGTATATGGTGGAACAGAATTGACAAGAGATGAAATACTCAAATTTAAGTCAGCGATGTTGATCGTATTTGGCGAAATGGATGCTGAATCAGGATGGACACAACAATTCCACTATGGAGCTATTCGTAACAACAACACAAAAATGTTTAAGCTCTTAGGTCCTGATACAGGTTTCGACTCCATCGGAGAATTTACCACAGCCAAAGCTATGGCTAAATATCTTGATCGCCTGAATAGCAATGGAAAATTAGCTAAAACCATTTTATACAACCTAAATCCTTGTGCTAACGAAGTTATAGCAACAATGTTAGGGAATTTTCAAGATGGTAGCGTAGCTGGTAAAATACAGTTTGGTTCAGGATGGTGGTTCTTAGATCAAAAAGATGGCATGGAAAAACAAATGAACTCACTTTCATTATTAGGTTTGTTGAGTCGTTTTGTAGGGATGCTTACCGATTCTCGTTCATTCCTTTCTTATCCTCGTCACGAGTATTTCCGTCGTACACTTTGTAACCTTGTTGGTCGCGATGTAGAAAACGGTGAAATTCCTGTAGCTGAAATAGAACGCGTGAACCAAATGATAGAAGATATCAGCTATAACAATGCTAAGAACTTCTTCCAATTCTAAAGATCTTTGCGGTGTTTAGCAAATTTATATAGCTTGAAAATACCCTCTTAAAAATACAAGTAAACTGTAGGTTAATAAGATTATGAATCTTTTAATCTACAGTTTTTTTTATTCCTCAATTAATTTTTTTATTTGTTGCCGTATCAAATAATATATTGCTTAGCATACCCATGCTGATTTATTCTCATGGGAACTTCTAGTTTAATGTTGTTTTTTTCAAATAGATCCAACTGATAATTAACACTCAAATATTCTTTATCTCCTAGAATAGTACAGCCATAATGATTCTGCTTAACATCTTTGAGATAATGAATATCATGTACTACGGGTTAAAACTAATATATTCACAATCAGTTTTTTAAGAATGAGATTAGCAAGTTTGGACAAATGACGTTCACTCGTAATATTCTATTTTTGCTTCTGTAAATCAATCGAAGTATAACTTAAAAGTCAAATAAAATGGAACAGAAGATTTGCCAAAGTTGTGGAATGCCTATGACAACTGCAGAAGAGTTTGGAACGAACCAAGATGGAACTTTAAATCAAGATTATTGTATTTATTGCTTTAAAGAAGGTAACTTTACGGAGCAAATAACAATGGACGAAATGATTACCCAATGTGCTGAATACCCTGACTCGCTCAAAGATGAAAAGGGAAACAGCATGAGTAAAGAAGAATTTATTGCTAAGATGCAAGCTTATTTTCCAACCTTAAAACGTTGGCAACAACAGTAAGATGAAGCAAATGATTACAGAAAAAGTATGCCAGAGTTGCGGCATGCCATTGGCAGCAACCGAGCACTTTGGAACAAATACTAACGGTACTTCATCGACGGACTACTGTTGCTTTTGTTTTCAGCATGGAAGTTTCACTCATGATATGAGCATGGAAGAAACAATTAAGAATTCCATCAGTTATATGAATGGTTCTGAAAAGATAGACGGGCGGACATTAACCAAGAATGAAGCTGCACTAAAGATGCATATTCAACTTCCGATATTAAAAAGGTGGCACTCGCATGAAACGACACACAAAGAATATTTTGCAGCTACCAATCGTGCTGTTGACTACATCAACGAACATCTTCATCTCCCTATTAATCTATCTGATTTAGCAAGTATAGCCAATATATCAGGCTTTCATTTTCATCGCATATTCAAAGCGCTGATGAACGAGAGTCCTGGAGAATATATCCAAAGGTTGAGGTTAGAAAAAGCAATTTTTAAGTTGCAAACAACCCAAGAAACTCTTACAGATATTGCAGAACAAACCGGTTATCAAAGTCCTCATGCGCTCTCCAAAGCATTCAAAAAACGTTTTGGTATTTCTCCCTCCACTTTTCGTGATCAGCCTTCCGAATTAAAACTCTCTATCGACGATCCACAGGTTACTCCCGTAGAACCTCAGATCAAAGAAATTCTTCCTAAAGAGATAATTTGTTTACAAGTCCGTAACTCCTTTCAAGAAAAAAATGCATTCACACATGCTTGGAAGGAGCTTATCCAATTTATGAACGTTAACGGTGTTCCCGATATAGAACATGAATATGTCAATTTAAGCAGAGATATTTCTACAATAACCAAACCTGAACAATGCCGACGATATGTTGGCATAACCAAACAATCAGGAATAAAACCCAAAGGAAAATTTGGCAAACAGACCCTTGAAGGAGGTCTATATGCCGTTTTTACCCACAAAGGAGCATATAAAGACCTTGAAACACTATACTGCTCTATCTATCGAAACTGGATTCCAAACAGCAAATACAGACTCAGAGATGTTACTTTCTTTGAGAAATATCTCAATACGCCTGATGTTGTTTCTACCGATGAATTAATCACTGAAATTTATATACCAGTTGCTCCTGTATAGAACGGCAACTTTCCAGAAGAGCGCCCTAACTGACTTTGCTCTTCACCAAAACCAAACAGTGCAAAGTCATATTTACAAGGATCTTCCGGACACAGTTCAGACAAATGTTCGGTAATAACTAAAGCTGTTTTTAGGCGATCTGTACGAGGAAGATCTCCCCATATCATTCTCGAAATCCTTCCTACATGAACATCTAGAGGAATAATCAATTCCGAAGGACGTACTTTTTGCCAGACTCCCATATCTACAATACCATCGTTTCTGACTAACCAGCGAAGCATCAAATTTGTACGTTTACACGGACTTTGTGTATAAGGAGAAGAAATATGCTTGGTATTCATCAACATAGAGAGTTGGTGTAGCCCCTCAAGTAAGCCGTTGGGATTCAAAAAAAGTTCCTCTAAAGACTTATGTTGGGAGTAATAGATATACAATCCCTTGCAGATACGCCACATATCTCGTTCAAAAAAGGTTCGATGTATATTTACAGATGATTCCTCTAAAGCAGCCCACTTACGATTCATTACATATTCATAAGGACTTTCACCCAACAACAGATGAATTCTTTCCGCATCCCTACGTATCATATCTCTCCTACCCCATGTTATAACAGAAGTGAGCAATGCCGAGATCTCTATATCCTGTAAAAGAGAAAATCTACGAGGAAATTGCACCGGATCAGTCTCAATAAATGAGCGGACATTATATTTTTTGGCTAATTCTTCTAATAAAGATTTTATTTGCATGCTGCAAAGATACCAATTATAGAGAAATCCCGTTATTTTTTATATCTTTAGACCCAAATTTATAACATAAAAAAATAGCGAACACACATGAACAATTCCCCTAAAGGTGCTATCAAAGGTTATTCTACAGCCTTTTGGATAAGCAACACAGTCGAACTGTTTGAGCGCATGGCCTATTACGCCATATTCATCGTTCTTACCATTTACCTCTCTACCACCCTCGGATTTAATGATTTTGAAGCTAGTATGATCTCTGGACTTTTTTCCGGGGGGCTCTACCTACTTCCTATTTTTACAGGAGCTTATGCTGATAAAATAGGTTTCCGAAAATCAATGATCATTGCTTTCTCACTATTATCTATATCTTATTTAGGATTAGCAGTATTACCAACCTTTTTGGAAGCTTCCGGACTAGTTAATTATGGTATTGTAACTCATTTTAAAGGGCTTCAGGAAAGCAGCGAACGATGGATCATTGTTCCTATTCTTTTTACGTTAATGATCGGAGGATCATTCATCAAATCAATCATCTCAGCTTCAGTTGCTAAAGAGACAACAGAAGCAACTAGAGCCAAAGGATATTCCATCTTCTACATGATGGTTAATGTCGGAGCTTTCACCGGTAAAACAATCATCGATCCATTAAGAAATCAAATCGGCGACCAAGCTTATATTTATATCAATTATTTTTCAGCCACAATGACTTTCATCGCTTTATTAGCTGTGATATTGTTCTACCGATCGGCCCATTCTGCAGGTCAAGGCAAAAGTATAAAAGAGATTGGACAGGGCTTTATCCGTATCTTGACTAATTGGCGTTTACTCATTTTAATATTGATCGTGACCGGATTCTGGATTGTGCAACAGCAGTTATATGCTACAATGCCCAAATATGTCATTCGAATGGCAGGTGAAACCGCCAAGCCAGGATGGATAGCCAACGTTAACCCTTTTATTGTTGTATGTTGTGTAAGTTTTGTTACTCGATTGATGTCAAAAAAATCAGCATTAACATCAATAAATATCGGAATGTTTTTAATTCCGATTTCAGCTTTACTCATGGCATGTGGCAATCTCCTAGGAAACGAGATGTTTGCTAACATAAGCAACATTACCATTATGATGGTTCTCGGGATTGTAGTACAAGCTCTGGCAGAATGTTTTATTTCACCACGCTATTTGGAATATTTCTCATTACAAGCTCCTAAAGGAGAAGAAGGAATGTATCTTGGATTTAGCCATTTACATTCGTTTTTATCTTCGATACTGGGCTTTGGATTGGCCGGAATACTATTAACCAAATACTGTCCTGACCCTATGTTATTCGACAATCATGCTGCGTGGTTAGCAGCAAGCCAACATGCCCATTACATTTGGTACTACTTTGCCGGAATCGGACTGATAGCCTCTATCGCTCTTCTAGTTTTTGCGAAAATAACTCAACGTATAGACAAAAAGAAAGTAAACGAGGGTTAAATATCCTCGTTTTTATGTATATTTGTCGCCACTTTATTGCAAAAACAGTAGATATTCAAATAGGATTATATAATGATGATTCGCATGGAATATCAGAAGCTTTAGCATCATAGTAATCCAATTTAGACAAAATGAAAGTTAAATTTATAAGCCTTGGTAGCGGTAGTAGTGGCAACTGTTATTATCTGGGCACAGCAACATACGGAATATTAATCGACGCAGGTATTGGAATCCGTAGTATAAAAAGAGCACTCAAAGAAGTAAATATTTCAATGGACAGCATTCGTGGAGTATTTGTTACTCATGACCACGCTGATCATATTAAAGCAGTTGGCAATTTGGGAGAGAAACTACACATTCCTATTTATGCTACTGCCTTAACTCATCAAGGTATAAATAAAAGTTATTGTGTTACAGAAAAACTATCCACATCTGTACGCTATCTAGAGAAAGAAACTTCTACTCAAATAGAAGATTTCAAAATAACAGCTTTCGAAGTCCCCCACGACGGTACAGACAATGTAGGTTACTGCATTGAAATAGACGGGAAAACTTTTTCTTTTCTCACTGACCTTGGAGAGATCACTCCCATTGCTGCTCATTACATCTGCCAAGCCAACTATTTAATCATAGAAGCCAATTATGATGACGAGATGCTTCGAATGGGTGCGTACCCTGCGTACTTAAAAGAACGTATTTCCGGACCAAGAGGACATATGTGTAACGCAGAAACGGCAGATTTTCTAGCCGAAAACATAACCGAAAAACTCCGTTATATTTGGCTATGCCATCTAAGCAAGGATAATAATCACCCTGAGTTAGCATATAAAACCGTAGAATGGAAATTAAAGAACAAAGGCGTCATCCCCGGCAAGGATGTGCAACTACTTGCTTTAAAGCGTAATACGGCTTCCGAGCTCTATGAATTTGAATAAACAGGGTATTTTTTAAGGAAAAAAGCCTTAGCATTACTTGGCTGAATAAAATAAAAAGGCTACTTTTGCATCCGCAAATAGGAATTAGATATGCACTCTTAGCTCAGTTGGTAGAGCAACTGACTCTTAATCAGTGGGTCCAGGGTTCGAATCCCTGAGGGTGTACATTCTTAAGTTTGTTTTATTGACATATATCATGCACTCTTAGCTCAGTTGGTAGAGCAACTGACTCTTAATCAGTGGGTCCAGGGTTCGAATCCCTGAGGGTGTACAAAGAAAGAGCATCTTTATAGATGCTCTTTCTTGCTTTATAAAATTCGATAAATAGTTATCTTGTAGCTGGCATTACCCACTTAAACAAATGTGGATCTGTAGGAATAACCAATCTCTCTGATATTTTTGTCATTCGTGCAGGTAACTTCATCAAATAATCTCTAGCACGTTCTGCCTCGTCAGTTAATCCCGAGATTTTATCAATCTTCCATTTTCCTATCAGCTTTTGCATGATGTCTATGTAGTCAGTGGTAGTATATACCCCGATGCGTTGTGCTGAATTAGAAAATTGCTCAAAGGCAGTAGCCATTTTCTGACCTGACTCACGAAGAAAATGAGCAGGCATAATGATCTTCTGTTTCATCATATAACTAAAAGCCAGCATCATCTCGCTAGGGTCTACTTCAAAAATACGATTAACGAATTCACTATAAGCAGTATGATGTCTCATTTCATCCCCGGCAATACGCCTACACATACGCGATAATTTCTCATTCCCATTTTTCTTTGCTAACTCAGCGATACCATTATGAGAAATATATGTAGCCAATTCTTGAAAACTTGTATAAACAAAATTCTTGTATGGATCACGTCCTGTACCAATATCAAAGCCATCATTTATAAGATATTGCGTTGTGCGTTCCACCTCCTTCATATTCACTCTTCCTGATAGATAGAGATACTTATTAAGCACATCCCCATGACGATTCTCCTCTCCTGTCCAATGCCTGATCCACTTAGACCACCCGTTACGATCTTCTCTACCAGCACTTTCTACTCCTTCTACGCCCAATAACCAAGATTCATAGGTTGGTAGAGCTTCTTCAGTAATGGTGTCGCCCACCAATACCACCCAAAAGTCATAAGGAAACTCCTTAGCTAATTCACGCAATTCTGTAATCTCCTCAAAAAAACTATCTTTTTCCGAATCAGGTAAGAAATCAGTAGGTTGCCATATTTTTTCAACCGGGATTAAATATTGATTAATAAAATTATCTATATTCTTTTCCAAAAAATGCATCACTTCTAATCGGATGTTCTTTATTGCCATTAAAACTCTTTTTTATTAATAAGTAAATTCTTGTCTCTATAATAACACCAGAATACCTATTTTAGTTATGGCAAACAGAATATAAATAGATCTATTAGGAAAGAGGTTACTTTATTATACTTTCTTTCACTTCTTTTTCCGTAGTTTCAAACAAATCAGAGAAAGGCATACTCTTTACTTCTATAGGGGGATGCACAGTAAAAACCAATTTGTTGCCTAGCCCTAAAGGGAAAGAGCCCCACTTAGCCATTTTCCAAGAATTGTTGATAGTCAATGGTACCACATAAGCCGAAGGAGCATACTTGCACAAGATTTTTAAACCGGTCTCAGCAAAGCGTCTCGGTTCTCCGGTTTTACTTCTTGTTCCTTCCGGAAAGATTACCACAGAACGTTTGTTACCTTCCACATACTCAGCAATTTTCCTAATAGCGGGTAAACTTTGTTTCGGATCTTTACGATCAATAACCACCGAACCTCCATGATTCAAATTGTACGAAATACTAGGAATACCTTTAGCCAACTCCTTTTTACTGATAAATTTAGGATGTACCTTACGCATAAACCATATAATAGCAGGAATATCATATAAACTTTGATGATTGGCCGCAATGATTATTGGAACATTTTGAGGAAGTAAATCGAGGTTTTCAAATTTATAGGTAGTTCCTAATACATACGTATTAGCTACCAGAAAAAAGTTCAATAAATCAACACTCTTTTTGTGAGCATCATACCCAAACAGATTAAAACAAATCCATTGTATGGGATGAAAAATGAGTAAAGAAGAAAAAAACAAAAAATAATAAAGAACTGATAAAGGATATGAGATAATCTTTTTCATAACATAATATTTATTTACATCACTAAAAGTTTAAGCATGTCATAGAAAGCCAAGTAGATTGACTTCATTATAAGTTATTCTGATTTCATTATAAGTTACGGTCACAACAATATATGTTATGATCTATTAGTCGAGAAGTCTGATCTTATATTTAGTGTTGCAATACTCCATATTTATAAGTACCCTTGCTAACAAGTTTACCCGAACTGTCAGTAATAACAAAGGGGCCATCCTTTTTGCCTTGTTTAAAAAAGCCTTCATAACGATTTCCCTCCTTATCTTCCTGTACACCCTTTCCTTCTTCCAAGCCTTCAACAAAGCCGCCTTTATATTTGGCTCCATCAGTAAGCTTCAAAGTACCTTGTCCGTTGGGCTTGTTATCCTTCCATTCTCCTTCATAAACATCACCGTTGCTCCATTTGTATACGCCATACCCGTTGCGGTTATTTTCTCTCCAGTCGCCTTCATATACAGCTCCGGTAATCCAAGTAAAAGTCCCCTTACCCTCTTGCATGCCATCTTTAAATTGACCCACATATTTATCACCATTAGCATGATAATAAATACCCGATCCCGTACGTTCGCCCTCTATATACGATCCCTCATATCTATCGCCAGTATGAAAAACATAAACACCTTTACCATGTTGTGCGTCTTCCATCCAATCGCCCGTATATTTATCACCATTGGCATATTCAAAAGTACCTTTGCCATCACGTGTGTCATTCTTCCAATTACCGCTGTATTTGCAACCATCATTCCAAGTCAACTCTCCTTCTCCATTCTTCTTATCACCTTTCCACATGCCCACATACTTTGAGCCGTTTTTCCAAGTATAAGAACCTTTTCCCTCACGTTTATCCTTAATCCAGTTTCCTTTATACACATCACCATTATGATAATACATAGTTCCCGCTCCCTGCTGAAAATCCTGAAACCACATGCCTGTATAGCGATTGTTATTCAAAAAATAATAAGTGCCCTTACCATGCTGCTGATTCTGAAACCATTGCCCTTCATATTTTTCTCCATCAGGGAATGTATATACACCATATCCCTGACGCTTTCCTTTTACATATTCACCTTCATATATATCACCATTTTTAAAGATTGTTTTCCCCTTCCCATTAGGTTTATGTCCTTTAAGTTCTCCTGTATAAACAGAGCCATCTTTAAAAGTATAGTTACCTATTTTAACTTCTCCCGAAAAAGAATTAATAATGTTGTTAAAGAATCCCCCAATACCCTGAGCGTGAATAGTTGCGGTCGAAAAAAACAATAAGAAAAATGCGGTGTATAAATATCTCATCTAATTACAGGTGTTTTCTAATTACTAATGTCACAAAAATACAATTTATATCCAAAAGAGCACTACCAGAAGGCGCATTTTATAGCATCTTTTTACCTGCTATCACCTCTTTTAAATTCTCTTTACACAAATAGCGACAAGCCAAATCTCTAATGTCAGTAGCAGTAACCTCCTTTACCGCTTGCAATGAACGAGAAAAATAATTATTTTCCAATTTGTTGGTTTGAATAAAAATCCAAGCATCCGATAATGAAAAAGCCGATTCATAATTACGACACATTTCTCCCAACATGTAATTTTTTACCATTGATAACTCTTGCTCGGATACAAGTTCATTTTGCAACAAATCGATCTCATGATACACTTCACTTACAACTGCTTCAACATACTCATTGGCGGCTTCAGTGCTCACTAGCAGCAATCCTGTTCCAGGATAAAAAGAAGTTCCGGCAGATATACCATAAGTATACCCTTTCTCTTCTCGTATGTTAGACATAAGGCGACTTCCGAAATATCCTCCAAAAAGAGTAATCAAAACACGGTAGTTCAAATAATCTGGATGCGTACGAGCTATAGTAGAACATCCCATTTTAATAGCACTTTGCATAGCATCTTCCTTTTCGGTAAAGAAACGTTTTTCAGGAGAAGTATGGATAGTATACTCTTTTCTATCGGCCAAAAAAAGTTTTTTCTTTCCGAAAGTCTCTCGTCCAAAGGCTCTGTTAATCTCATTTAGAATTTCGTCAGTAACCAAGCCGGAAATAAAAAGACGACACCCTTCCGAGTGATAATATCTTTCATAAAAATCACGAAGCGAATTTGTATTAATCGTTCTATAATCTTGTTCAGAAACCATTTTCCCACAAGGATGTTCTTCACCAAAAACATTCATCATCAAACTACGATAAGCCTGATAATCAACCTTAGATGAATTTATCAAGAAACTTTGTATGTTAGTTTCCACTACCGTTGAAAACTCTTTCTCAGGGAAAAGAGGTTCTTTAATCAGCGATTCTATTATCCCCAATGTCTCTTTAAAGTATTTATTCAAAGAATACAAAGTAATAAAAGAATGCTCCATAGAAGTGGATAGTTCCAGCCAAGAACCATAATAATCAAGTTTATTAGCGATCTCAGCAGATGTATAAGTACAGCTACCCTCTCGCAACATACGGTTTGTGAAAAGAGCTTGCAATTTTCGTTCCTGTTGCCATCTACCTCCTTCAAAAACAATATCCAAACGCACGACTTCCTGTTTTCCACAATGAATGATATTTAAGGGAACGCCATTTGGCATACGCTCTTCTACAGGACGTTGAATATCTATTTGTTCAAGTGAATATACTGTTGGTTGGAGTGTTCTGTTCATACTTCTTTTATCCATTCATTTTTAATAGAAACTCTTCTGCTCTTCTTAAATCATCAGGAGTATCAATACCAATTGTTTCTACTTCTGTTATGCCAGCTTTAATGGTATATCCATTCTCCAACCAACGCAATTGTTCTAAAGATTCAGCTACTTCCAGTGACGATTGAGAAAGAGAAGTTATCTCTTGCAACACCTTCGAACGATAAGCATACAATCCGATATGTTTGTAGTAAGTATGATTTTTCAACCAATCCATTCTTTCCGCATTTCGCTGAAACGGAATGATAGAACGGCTAAAATAGAGTGCATTCATATTCCTGTTAAGCACAACTTTGGGAGAATTGACATTTTCCAAAGCTTCAAAAGTATCTTCTGCAGTGAAAGGCTTTACCAAAGTAGCAATTTGTGTCGTTTTGTCAGTAAAGCATCCTTTAATAGCTTCCAATTGCTCAGCCTGTATAAAAGGTTCATCTCCCTGAATATTTACAATCACATCAAAAGTCTCACCTATTTTACGATACGCTTCATAACAACGATCCGTACCACTTCTGTGAGCAGGAGAAGTCATCACCACCTTTCCTCCAAACGCTTTTACAACAGCCTCTATTCGTTCATCGTCAGTAGCCACACAAGTATCATCTAACACTCCGGAGACTTGTTCATAAACCCTTTGTATAACTGTTTTCCCACCCAAAAGAGCTAAAGGTTTAGCAGGGAAACGCGTAGAAGCATATCTAGCAGGAATTATTCCTAAAAATCTCATATCTATAATATATAAGTTTATTTATTATTATGCAGTTGTCGGACTCCATCAATAACATATTGACGTGTCATATCCTCTGGCTTTAAAACAAGATCACCATAGATCAATAAATCAATATCTAATTTAATGATTTCCAGTGCTTTATCAGCAGTAGTCCTACCTGCTTTGCTCTCAATATCCTTCAGTTCAACAATTACCTCAGGTATTTCTTTATCTGTATAAAACGAAGCTAGTTGATTTAAAAACCAATTAGGATTGGTTAAAGATATAGGTTCCGTATCGCATTCATCCGCAAAGCAAACAGACGGAAATAATTCCGATAACCTCTTTCTCGCAAAGCACAACTTTTCTCTTTTTTCAAAGTCATTGCTACCTAAGCAGATAATACAATTTGGCATAGAGTCTATTTAAATAAATCATCAATGCCACCGTCAACCGGTATGCTGTCTTCTCTATCAGTGTCAGCACCGCAAGGATCAAAATCTTCAGGGATATTAAATTTCTCATCTTGAGAATACCCTAATGATTTATCAGCATAAACTTTATTCATATAAATAGCCCAAATAGGCAATGCCATAGCAGCACCTTGTCCATAAGTCATGGTATCAAAATGAATATCCCGATCTTCTCCACCGACCCAGCAACCTGATACTAATGAAGGAGTAAAGCCCATAAACCAACCATCAGAATTACGGTTTGTTGTACCGGTTTTTCCACCCACATCTGCAGTGATACCATATCGTCGAACACGGGTTCCTGTACCTTCATTAATAACCGCCCTCAACATGACCAACATTTTATAAGCACTTGTCACACTAATAACTTCTTCCATTTTTGGAGTAAAAGTAGAAATAACATTTCCTTCGCTATCCTCTATTTTAGTAACAAAAAGTGGAGCCACACGAATTCCCTTATTGGCAAAAGCCGTATACGCACTTACCATTTCCCCTACCGATATATCACAAGGTCCCAAACAGAGAGAAGGTGTAGGTTGAATATCTTTATTAAGCACCCCAAAGCTATGAATCAATCGCACCAATGCATAAGGATTAATTTTACTCATGAGATAAGCCGATATCCAGTTATTAGAATTAGCCAGTCCCCATTTCAGCGTAACCATTTCTCCATAACGTTTTTTAGAATCATTACGAGGTGACCACGCCTCACCTGTTTCAGTAATAATTGTTTGTTGTACATTTCGCGTTTCATCACAAGGAGAAAATCCATTCTCCATAGCTAGTGTATAAACATAAGGCTTAATAGTAGAACCCACCTGACGACGCCCTACCATAGCCATATCATATTGAAAATAAGAGTAGTTAGGGCCACCCACATATGCCTTTACATGACCGTTCTTCGGGTCCATAGACATAAAGCCTGTACGCAAGAAATATTTATAATAACGAATAGAATCCATTGGAGTCATAATCGTATCTTTATTACCATGCCAAGTAAACACCGACATTTGTTCAGGAGTATTGAACGCCTTTCTTATTTTCGACTCTGATGCCCCTCCCTTTTTCATGAGACGGTAACGATCAGTTTGCTTCATCGCCTTATCAAGAATATGCTTTACTTGTCTTTGAGAAAGCATACGGGTATATGGAGCTGTTTTCCGATTCTTTTTTTCAGCAAAAAAGTGAGGTTGCAAATATCCCCCTAAATGTTCTGCTACAGCTTCTTCCGCATATTTCTGCATGCGTGAATCAATGGTAGTATAGATTTTCAACCCATCAGTATAGATATTATAGTTAGAACCGTCTTTCTTCTTATTCTTCTTGCACCAACCATAAAGCGGATTTGTTTCCCAAGCAAGTGAATCTTCATAATACTTTTGCGCCTGCCAGCCTCGATAATCACTTTTATCCGGTTTAGAGGCAGTCATCATGCCACGCAGATATTCACGGAAATAAGTAGCTAACCCCTCTTTATGATCAACGCGATGATATTTCAATACCAATGGGAGTTCTTGCAAAGAATCACGCTCTGCCACTGTAATATATCCCGCCTTTCTCATTTGATCGAGCACCACATTCCTTCGTCCGCGAGTCCGTTCATTATAACGTACAGGATTATAAAGAGAAGGATTTTTACACATACCGATCAAAGTTGCCGCTTCTTCGATTTTCAGCTTACTCGGTTCACAACCAAAATAAGTAAAAGCAGCAGTCTTTACTCCCACCGCATTATTCAGAAAGTCAAATTTATTGAGATACATCGTCAGAATTTCTTCTTTGGTATAATAGCGTTCCAATCGTACGGCAATCACCCATTCAATTGGCTTCTGAAATAGACGTTGTAACAGACTATTTGCATCTGGAGAATAAAGCAATTTCGAAAGTTGCTGAGTGATGGTACTTCCTCCCCCTGCACTTTTCTGAAAAAGCAAGCCGCGTTTGATTACAGCACGCACCAATGCTTTAAAGTCAATTCCCGAATGACTAGTAAAACGAGAGTCTTCTGTGGCAATCAAAGCATTGATCACATTAGGAGATAATTCGTTATAGGTAGTGTAAACACGATTTTCTTTACTGAGCGACCAAGTCCCCAGCACTTTCCCATCTTCCGACAATACCTCCGTGGCAAATTTATAATTAGGATTTTCTAATTCTTCCACATTAGGCATATAGCCTATCCAGCCATAAGCAATGGAAGCAAAAACAATCACAGCCATCAAAACCATGAATGCAAAGAATATCCACATTCCTTTTACTATCTTTTTTATCATTTTTCGGGTTGTATTTATTCAAAGACGCAAAATTAGGATAAAACTTTTTCTTTCACAACATATTTTAGAAAGCGTTTCTATTTTTATGAATCATTGTTTGACGTGATGCATTATTATTCGTATCTTTACGCTCCGTATTAATGGTATATCAATAAATATATAACGATATGGATAACAGGAGTTTAGTGACCATAGCAGAGTATTCTAAAGACAAAATACTCTATATGCTTGACATGGCACAACAGTTTGAGAAGAACCCCAATAGAAAAATTCTGGAAGGAAAAGTGATTGCCACTCTGTTTTTTGAACCTTCCACCCGCACCCGTCTTAGTTTTGAAACAGCCGCCAATCGCCTCGGAGCACGAGTAATTGGTTTCAGTGATCCCAAAGCCACAAGTTCTTCCAAAGGAGAAACCCTTAAAGATACCATTATGATGGTAAGTAATTATGCTGATGTTATTGTTATGAGGCACCATCTTGAAGGAGCTGCCCGATATGCCAGCGAAATAGCTCCTGTCCCTATAGTGAATGCAGGCGATGGTGCCAACCAACATCCTTCGCAAACAATGCTTGACCTATACTCCATTTACAAAACTCAAGGAACACTTGAGAACCTTAACATTTATCTGGTAGGCGACTTGAAGTACGGACGTACCGTTCACTCTTTACTTATGGCTATGCGCCATTTTAATCCAACCTTTCACTTTATTGCTCCCGATGAGCTGAAAATGCCCGAAGAATATAAATTATACTGTAAACAGAACCATATTAAATATGTGGAGCATACTGATTTCACCGAAAAAATCATAGCCGATGCAGATATTTTATATATGACCCGGGTACAGCGTGAGCGTTTTACTGATATGATGGAGTATGAAAGGGTTAAGAATGTCTATATCCTAAAGAAAAAGATGTTAGAAAGTAGCCGCCCTAATATGAAGATACTTCACCCGCTACCTCGTGTCAACGAAATTGCCAATGATGTAGATGAAAGCCCTAAAGCTTATTATTTTCAACAAGCTTTAAACGGCTTATACGCACGACAAGCCATCTTGTGTGATGTATTGGGAATCACATTACAAGATATTATGTAAAATCAATCTGTTGACCATTAAGTAGATAAAAAATGAATAAGAATAAACAAGCTTTACAGGTAGCCGCTTTAAAGAACGGGACTGTTATAGATCATATACCATCGGAGAAACTTTTTACAGTAGTGTCTTTGTTGGGATTGGAACATATGGGAAACAATATAACCATAGGTTTCAATCTCGAAAGTAAAAAACTTGGGAAAAAAGGAATTATCAAGATTGCCGATAAATTCTTTTGTGATGAAGAAATTAATCGCATCTCTGTTGTTGCTCCTCATGTTAAGTTGAATATTATCCGTGACTATGAGGTAGTAGAAAAAAAAGAAGTATATATGCCGGATGAACTCAAAGGTATTGTAAAATGTGCCAACCCGAAGTGTATTACTAATAATGAACCGATGGCTACATTGTTTCATGTTACAGACAAAGACAATTGCGTCATCAAATGTCACTATTGCGAAAAAGAACAAAAAAGAGAAGAAATCGTTATTTTATGAAACAAGACTGGAAACCAGGAACCATGATATATCCGTTACCTGCCGTATTGGTAAGTTGCGGGAATGATGAAAGTGAATATAATCTTATAACCCTATCGTGGGTAGGCACTATTTGTACTAATCCACCCATGTGTTATATTTCCCTCCGTCCAGAGAGACATTCTTACGACATTATAAAGAAGAACATGGAATTTGTAATAAACCTCACCATTAAGGATATGGCTTTTGCTACCGATTGGTGTGGAGTACGTTCCGGTAAAGATTACAATAAGTTCGAAGAAATGAAGCTCACTCCGGGTAAATGTTCCATTGTGAATGCTCCGCTAATAGAAGAATCTCCTCTTTGCATCGAATGCAAGGTAAAAGAAATTGTGACATTAGGTTCACACGACATGTTTATCGCAGATGTGGTTAATGTACGTGCCGACGAGAAGTATCTTAATAAGGAAACCGGCAAACTGGAGCTAGCCAAAACAAATCCTTTAGTTTATGTACATGGCAACTATTTCGGTATTGGTGAGGAAATAGGTAAGTTTGGATGGTCAGTGGAAAAGAAAAAAAATAAATAATGAAAAGAGTCTCACTCCTTTTAATTGGTATATGCTGCGTCTGTTCACTCATGGGACAAAATACAGATGCTAAAATCCCTAATAGCCGAAGAGTAAATTTTGGTATTAAAAGCGGATTTAATTCTTCCATGTATCTCGTATCCAAACTAGAGATAGATGGGGCTAAAATAAAGGATACTCAAAACAATTACAAAATAGGCTATTTTGCCTCAGTCTTTGCCCGTCTCAATTTGGGGAAACATTATATACAGCCTGAAGTGACATATTCCATTAGCCGATGTGAGATTCAATTCGATAAATTGGGTAACCATACTTCTGATATTGCACCGGATTATGCTACCGTTAACTCGACTATCCATAGCATAGAGTTCCCACTATTATATGGATATAACATAGTAAAAAAAGGTCCGTATGGAATGTCTATTTTCGGAGGTCCCAAAATAAAATACTTTCAAAAGAAACATAACAAAGTTACTTTTGAGAATTTTGATCAAAACGATTTAAAAGAAGAGCTATACCCTCTCAATATTAGCGGTGTGTTTGGAGTCGGGGTTAATATAACCAATATCTATTTTGATTTTCGTTATGAATTGGGATTTCGAAATATTTCTAAAAGGATTACTGATGCTTCATCCGAGAATGAAAATAGTAGTGAATCAATTGTTTTTGATCGCAGGGAAACAGCACTAAGCTTTTCTTTAGGGATAATCTTTTAACATGAAAGAAAAAACTTATTTATTCTTATAAAATGCGCCCATTTATTATTCTTTTTCTGTAAATTTGTGCGCTTAATAAAGAATCTCGAATAACTACGTATTATCTTATCTATAATAAAGAATGAAAAGAGACGATTTAATTTTCGATATTATCGAAAAAGAGCATCAACGCCAGCTCAAAGGTATCGAGCTAATTGCATCAGAGAATTTCGTAAGTGACCAAGTAATGCAGGCAATGGGTTCCTGCCTAACTAATAAATATGCTGAAGGCTATCCTGGGAAACGCTATTATGGTGGCTGTGAAGTAGTAGACCAAAGTGAACAAATAGCTATTAACCGCTTGAAAGAAATATTCGGAGCAGAATGGGCTAACGTACAACCTCATTCAGGTGCACAAGCCAATGCGGCTGTTTTCTTAGCTGTTCTTAATCCCGGAGATAAATTTCTCGGCTTAAATTTGTCTCATGGTGGACATTTATCTCACGGCTCATTAGTTAACACTTCCGGTATAATTTATACTCCATGTGAATATAACGTAAAACAGGAAACAGGAAGAGTAGATTATGATCAAATGGAAGAGGTTGCGTTACGTGAGAAGCCTAAAATGATTATTGGTGGTGGCTCTGCCTACTCTCGCGAATGGGATTACAAACGTATGCGCGAAATAGCCGACAAGATTGGTGCAATATTAATGATTGATATGGCTCACCCTGCCGGACTAATTGCAGCCGGATTGCTTGAGAACCCGCTTAAATTTGCTCATATTGTTACTTCAACCACTCATAAGACACTTCGCGGTCCTCGCGGTGGTGTCATTCTGATGGGTAAAGATTTTCCTAACCCATGGGGCAAGAAAACTCCGAAAGGAGAAATCAAAATGATGTCTCAGCTGTTGGATTCAGCAGTATTCCCCGGTATACAAGGTGGCCCGCTAGAACATGTTATTGCAGCAAAAGCGGTAGCTTTTGGTGAATGCCTGCAACCTGAGTACAAGGAATACCAAAAACAAGTACAGAAAAATGCTGCTGCATTAGCACAAGCATTAACAGACCGGGGATTCAACATTATTTCCGGAGGAACAGATAATCATTCCATGTTGGTTGATCTTCGTGGGAAATATCCCGAACTAACAGGAAAAGTAGCAGAGAAAGCATTAGTAGCGGCAGATATCACTGTAAATAAAAACATGGTACCATTTGATACCCGCTCTGCCTTCCAGACTTCAGGTATCCGCTTGGGTACTCCTGCCATCACTACTCGTGGCGCCAAAGAAGATTTAATGTTGGAAATTGCCGAGATGATCGAAACAGTACTCTCTAATGTAGAAGATGAGAAAGTGGTAGCACAAGTACGTGCCCATGTGAACAAAACAATGGAAAAGTATCCGCTATTTGCTTATTAAGCAAACAGACTTTCTTAAATTACAAGTAAAAAAGAAGAGAGAAAACAAGTTGTTTTCTCTCTTCTTTTTTATATCAGGACAAACAAATCGTTCATTTATCCTCTTATTTCTTAATAACTATTTCTTTGAAAAAAGCTCTTTCTCTTTCCATTCTTTCATTAAGCCTGAAATAGTCTCTTTCACACTCATTATACGAGTTGCTCTATAAGCATTTGATCCAGCAAAAGCATAACCATTTGTGAAATTACCTTTGAAAGCACTATAGAGAGCCAGCATAATACAATACGGGCTTTTAGAGATATCACACGTTTTGATGCAATGAAAAGGACAAGACTTTGGTTGTTTTATTCCCTCTTTTACTTGTTTGATGAAAGAACTAAAAATAGCACGTCCTGGCATTCCCACCGGGCTTTTTATGATTTCAATATCTATCTCTTTTGCATTGATATACTGCTCTTTAAAAGCAAGAGATGCATCACACTCATCAGTGGTAACAAAACGAGTTCCCAACTGTACACCAGATGCTCCAAGTTCCATCATTTTATAGATATCTTCTCCGGTATATATACCTCCTGCTGCTATAACAGGAATCTTCTTATTATACTTTTGCTCAAACAAAGCCACTTCAGCCACAATCTGAGGCAATATCTCTTCGAGAGAGAAATCTCCATCAGCAATCTGATTCTCTTTAAATCCCAAATGACCGCCTGCTTTAGGTCCTTCTACCACAATCGCATCAGGCAAATAGTTATAATGGCTCATCCATTTCTCACAAATAACTCTAACAGCGCGGGCCGATGAAACAATTGGTACAAGTTTCGTGGTACTATCTTTTTCTAAAAAACTAGGCAAGTCAAGAGGAAGTCCTGCTCCGCTAAACACAATATCTATTTTTTCAGCGATAGCAGTCTTTACCATATCAGCAAAGTTTGTCATAGCTACCATCACATTTACTCCCACGACACCTTTTGCCTTCTCGCGAGTTTTCCTAATTTCTTCTTTAAGACCTAAAATACTAGCTTCAGCAAAATTTGCCGATAATTTATTGTACAATAGCCCCAACCCGGCAGTAGAAATAATACCAATTCCACCTTCATTTGCTACAGCCGATGCTAAGCCGGATAAAGATATACCAACGCCCATTCCGCCTTGAATAATAGGAATACGAGCCTTTAAATCTCCAATAGTCAACATTTTCATTTATAATACTATTAAATAACGCCACAAATGTACTACATAATAAATGAGAAACCGGCAAGCTAGAGACATAAAATAAGTTATAAAACTTATCTTATTACAGATTTTATACCCTGAAAGAAGAATTAGCCTAAATAGCGTTATCTTTGTCTTATTTATCAGATTAAATATATTAAATAAAAGGAAATAGAAAATGTATATAAAACTATTATTAGTGGCTCTCCTTTCTTTTTTATATCCGCATCCGGATAGCTTCAATTTGCAAAATGGAGACCTTATATTTCAAGAATCATGCAATGGACAAATCAACAATGCCATTAAAGGAGTAACTTCTAGTGTAGACAAGTATCAATTTACCCATGTGGGCATGGTTTACATAAAAGACAACGACAGCATTTATGTCATTGAAGCCACTACTCCGAAAGTAAAAATTACTCCATTGGTAGAATATCTATATCCAGAAAAAGAAAAAGCATGTTATCCTAAGTCTGTTGTCGGGAGACTAAAAGCTAAATATCAACCTTGCATTCCTCAAGCAATAGCCGAAGCATTGCCCCTCATAGGAAAGGACTATGACTATGCCTACGATTTGAGTAATGATAAATATTACTGTTCAGAACTAATCTATCTCATTCTCTTAAAAGCAAACGGAGGAGTACCAGTCTTTGAATTAAACAAAATGACTTTCAAATCAAAGCAAACAAATGACTTTTTACCAGAATGGGTGGCTCATTTTAAAAAGCAAAAGATAGCAATTCCTGAAGGAAAACCAGGGATTAATCCCGGAGCTATGTCAAAAGCTAAAGTAATCGATATTGTTCACTACTATGAATAAAGAGTAGACAGAGTCATAATTTTAAAGAATAAATTATTATTCTTTCTATACAAAAATCATAATTGCAAATATTATTAATATATTTGTAGAAAATTTAAGGATTAACAAACGAACGAAATCCTACACAAATTAATTAATAATAAAATAGTTTATGGACACTCAAAAAGTCGACATGTTCATCATGGGAAATGGTAAATATTTACCAGAAGAAAAGTTACATTATATCCGTGAAAGGTTAGAATCTTTAGATGAAAACAAATGGAACTACATATCAACGATGCAATTCAAAAATCCAACTGTATCATTAATCATTTCAATCTTTTTAGGATGTTATGGCATTGACCGTTTTTATCTTGGCCATATAGGATTAGGTATCGGTAAGTTAATTACTTGTGGTGGATTTGGTATTTGGGCTATCATAGACTGGTTTATGATTATGGATGCTACTAAAGAAGCTAACTTCGAAAAATTTTGCATGCTACTATAAAGAGAAATGCATAAGAAAAAGCTGTATATCCTATTCTCAATACTATATTTAGCTGGGCTTATATGGCTTCTCTTAACATATAATCATGAAAAGCAAACAAATATGACTGTTTGCTTTTCTAAAGTTTTATATGGTATACCTTGTCCGGCATGTGGCACAACAAGAGCTTTTATGTTAGTAATAGGGGGAAGAATTAAAGAAGCAATCCTTTTTAATCCTAATATCATATTTATTATTGCCTTCTATCTTTTTTATCCTATCATTCTCTTATACGATCTCATCTATTCTAAAGAACTTCTTATAAAAATATACTCCAAAGCAATTAAAACACTGAAATATAAAGCAGTATATATTCCCTTAATTATATTCGAAGTACTCATCTGGGCATATAACATATATAGACATTTATAAAAAAAAGATATGCTACAAAATCTTTTATTCTTACAGGAGAAGAATAATAAATAAAGAACTTGCTTTCAAGATATTGAAAACAAGTTTTATTCACGTTGACAATCAGTTTTCAACGCGAATAAAACTTGATTTATAAAAACTCTTTATAACAAAGGGATACAGCGCTTTCATCTATTATTACAAATCAGATAAAAGTTAAAAATTAAAACCTCTTCAATAAACATCCAAAATAACATGTTCCTTACTCTCTTTCGGGTATTCGGGCAGTTGCAGGCTATTAACGGAAGCATCCTTGAAACGAACATTCTCAATGCATTTCAAATAATAAGGGTAGCTAGCTTTCTTTACATGAAAGTTTTCTATCTCAATATTTTTAATAGGCATTTCTTCATAACCATCCATAAAAATGCCATAGTTATCAGAACTCTCAGCTTCTACGTTAGTGATATGAAAATTTTCATATTGCGATGCATATTCTCCGCCTCGGAATCCAAAATAATTTGTTTCAAAACGCAAGATAGCACCTTTTGAATGTTTCACCGAGATATTGCTTACTTGCACATTTCGGATATATCCTCCCCTGTCACGATTTGATTTGAAATAAAGGGCATTTTTTACCGTACCAATCTGAATATTATCCATATAAACATTCTCAACACCACCAGACATCTCACTCCCGATGCATAGTCCGTTACATTCAGAATAAAATCGGCAATTCCGAATCGCTATATTTTCTGAAGCTCGTCCTACGTTACGTCCATCAGCATCACGCCCGGATTTAATGGCAATAGCATCATCACCGGTACGAAAAGTACAATCTTCTATCAAAACATTAGACGTTGATTCAGGATCACAACCGTCATTGTTAGGATAATGACTATCAATCGTCACCCCGCGTACTATCACATTATCACAATATACAGGATGAATAGTCCAGAACGGAGAATTCTTGATCGTAACTCCTTCAATAAGAATTCGTGAACAACCAAACAACTGAATACATGAAGGACGAAGAATCGTACCTTTTCCAAATACCCTCTCACGTATCGGAACCCTCTTTTCACTCATGCCACGCAAACGATCTCGATCAGGGATCTCTTTCTCAGCCCATGCAGCAAATTCGATTCCTCCTTGCGCATCAATAATACCTTTTCCTGTAATAGCAATATTATTCGCGTGATAAGCATAAATCATGGGTGAATGCCCATACAATTCCGTTCCTTCCCAACGAGTCAACACTTCAGGTAAAAAATCATCCGCTTTACCACTGAATAATAGACAAGCACCCTCTTGCAAATGCAAGTCGACATTACTTTTTAAGATAAGATTACCATTCAAACGATATATCCCCTTAGCCAGCACTACACGTCCGCCACCTGATTCGGAACAAGAATCTATAGCCTGTTGCAACAAAAAACGTATTTTCTTTTGATCGTTGCCCAACTTAGACGGAGTTACACACAGCGCCTTTTTCGAAAACGACGTACGAGCAATATTGGCTATAATCCGCTCCATTCCCGTATTTAAGGCACTCTGAGGTCCATCATGTTTATAAGTAAACCATGGAAACGACACCTCACCAGCTTCTTTCTCTGTATTATAGCAATAAAGAGCTATACGAGCACCTTTCCAATAACCAAAGCGAATAAAAAAAGGAGTTCCACAAGGAGTGAATGTTATATTATCGGTACTATATGAATACTGAAACTGATGACGAGGAATATCGACAGAGACGCGTAAATAAAGCATCGTTTCAGGAACGGTAGCTATGGTTAACTCCGAAGTATCATTGGAGATATAAAGAGCTTTCTGTCCCTTCTCCATTTTGATGCCAAGCAGTTCATTTTCTTTTCCCATACACGCGAGTCCACAACGTTGCCCCTCAGCTATTGATGAAAAGTCTACAGCAACAGTTGCCTCGCTAATATACCCCATCACCTTTTGGGTTAACGTATTATGAGCCAGACGAAAAGAAGAAGCTTTCAACGCCTGTAAAGTAAGACTTCCCGCAGGCGAAGATAACGACCAAGCTCTATCAACCGGATTGTGATTAAATTGCCACTGTAAAGAGAGAGTTTTCGCTGAGAAGTCATCATCAGTCTGTGGAGCAAAGATCTGTGAACTTTGAACGGGCTTTGTCCATACAGGAACAGGTTCACCAATCCCATTATGATCTAAGTCAACGCCGATGACAGGCCAACCATCTTGCCAATGCATGGGTTGCAGATGAACCACGCGTCCCAGCGAACCATTATGCTGGAAGTGAAAAAAGCACCATTGCCCATCGGGGGTATCCACAATAGCACCCTGATGAGGACCATTAATAGAGGTACTTCCCTGTTCCAGAACCTTTTTCTTTTCATAAGGCCCATATATGCTTTTAGATCGAAGGACAGTTTGCCATCCGGTACCGACTCCACCTTCAGGAATAGAGATATAGTAATACCCATCCTTTTTAAAGATCTTAGTTCCCTCTGCCACCGGACCTGAATATACCGTTACCCCATCATCAAGTAAACGAGTACCGTCAGCACTCATCTTATGGATAATAATAGGACCCGCTCCATGACGACTTCGCCCTAAATAAGCCTTGCCGTCATCATCCCAAAAAGGGCAAGGATCTTCCCATTTTTCAATGCCCTTCACTAAATGCAAAGCGCTCCAAGGGCCTGCCGGATTAGTAGCGGTTGACATAAACAACCCCTCTTTGGGAGTACAAAAGAACACCCAGAATTTATTATCATGATAGCGGATTGAGGGTGCCCAAGAACCTCCGGCATACTGTTGGTTCTCGTTCCATCCAGGAAAATCAAAACGATGATAAATTTGAGATATCAACCTCCAATTGACCATGTCTTCCGATTCTAAAACCTGCATGCCCAGAAAATGAAAATCTGAGGCCACCATGTAATATTTATCACCTACCCTTATAACATCCGGATCAGAGTAATCCGCATTCAATATCGGGTTAATATAAGTTCCATTACCCTGGTCGCCCCATTTACCGGGGCTCCCTTGGGCTAACAGAATAAATACACTATTTATAAAATAAATAAAAAGGATTAAAGACTTATTCATCAATACACATTTTAGTTTACGAACGAGCAACTAGTACCCGGGATTTTGCTCTACATGAGCTTGGTTCAAATCAATAGCAGCCTGAGGAATAGGACGAAGAGTTTTGTATTTGCCATCCGGTCCTTTCATAGCAGATTCAAGGACACCATCTTCATTATACAGAGTTACGTATTCAACTAGTTTATGCGTGCGCTTTAAATCAGTCCAGCGAACATATTCCCCTGCTAACTCTCTAGCACGTTCGTCTAAAATGAAATCAATATCAACATCATTAGCAGAAACAGTCATTTCCGTTTGGTATCCTTCTCTGATTGTGCCTGGTCGTTTACGAAGATTATTAATCATTTGAGCAGCCTCTCCGGTTTTACCCATTTTAAGATAAGCCTCAGCCGCAATAAGATAAGCTTCACCCAGACGAGCAACAACAACATCGTGCATGCTACATGTAGAGTTACGATTAGAAATAGAAGCATCCGAATAGTCATCAAACTTCTTAATACAAGCAGTACCATAATCCTGAGAACGGCGATCTTTATAAGTAGCAGGGCTACCATTTGAAGGAGCAATACCACCGTTTAGAATCGTTTTACTAACCAATGTATTTGTTTTAATGCCATACGGATCATTAGCTCTCCATGCTGCAATGTCTGCATCGGTAGCCCAAGAAGGAGCATAATAATAAATAATAGGTGAAGTTGTAGGAGCCGAATAATAATCAAAATAGGCTTGATGAAACTCCAACATAAAAGTCTGTTCCAAACGTGCATCGCCACGAGCATATAGCTGTTGCAAGCGTAAAGAAGGAGCAAAAGAGCCATCAATAGCTTTATTTCTAGGCTTTTCCGAACCTCCCAGATAAGAACCAAACTGTGCTTGTTGATAAGAGCCGTCACTTACCGGATTCTCTACAGAAGCTGAACTAAATTGGATGCTCCAGAATATTTCATTATTTTCTTCATTACTAAAGTCGAAAGCATTTTCTATGGACATAGAAGGTGTTTCACTATCAATAGCTTCCAAAGCATATTTAGAAGCATTCTCAAAATCACTCGTCTGCGCAACAGTTTCCTCCTGAGCTTCATAATCAGCACCATTCAGCCATCCTCGAGTCAGATAAACTTTTGACAGATAAAAAGCTGCTGCTCTTTTATTGGCACGTCCGGTACCAGAATCTGAACGCTCTAATAGCTTAGATTCAGGAGATAATAGATAAGTAAACTCATCAATAATAAATTTGTAGACATCCGCTAAACTACTCCGTTCATGGCTCATCTTTGCGGAATCAAACATCTTGGTGTTCACTGCAACAGGACCAAATTGTTGAACTAACTGAAAATAATACCAAGCACGTAGAAAACGAGCCTCATCAATATATTGTAAACGCACACTCGATTCGGCAGTCGTTTCACCATAAGCAATAACACTGTTAGCCAGCTGAATACCTTTGAAGCAGTTAGCATAGAAATCTTTTATGATACCTTCATCCGCAGTAAATGTATATTGCCCCATAACAACTCCCTGGCTTTTTCCGTCGGCATACAAATCCGTACCCGCTACAAATAATTGTGGCTGCATGTTATATAACTTACGCAAAGTAGAATATGCACTATTCGTCAGGCTGGCAAATCCGGTTGTAGTTTGATAGAACTGAGACGACGGAACATTGGATCTATTATCTTGATCAAGAAAGCCGGAGCAACTTGCAAGAATCATCAAAGCTAATGTTACAATAAAATATATCTTTTTCATAATCTTTCTTTATTAGAATTTTAAGTTTACACCAATCTGATAAGTTCTGGAGCTAACGCCACCTGTACCATCTCCCACCGATGCACCAGCCCATTCAGGATCAAAACCTTTATAGTTAGTAAAAGTAAATGGATTGATAATATTAGCATATATTCTCAAATTAGTAATATTGAGTTTGGAGATCAATTTCTGAGGGAAAGTATATCCCATTATAATATTCTTAATTTTCACATACGAATTATCTACAAAATTCTGTGAACGATCCTCACTACCTCCACTAGTCCAATAGGCACCTCCACCTTTACCATTCCCACCATTAGTCGGGAAAGGATATTTACCATAGTGAGTAGCATCTTGATTGTCAACAGAACCATCCGCACCCAAGATAGGTGCTCCTTCGGGGATATAGAAATCTAAATTCAAACGCCTCATCCCTCGTTGGCTATAATCAATAAACTCGCCCATAAACGGAGAGTAGACCCTACCACCCTGACTCGTATATACAGCTACCGAAAAATCTAAATTTTTATAAGAAAGATTAGAGGCAAAACTGCCGGTCCAGCTCGGAGCATTATGACCCAGAATCATTTTATCATTGGCATCGATCGTTCCATTTCCGTCTCTATCTAATATTTTCATTTCCCCTTCATAGAACTTTGTTTTCATTTTAGGATCCGCAGCATAAGTTTCCGCTTCTTCTCGCGTACAAACTCCCAGATATTTATATCCATAAACAACGTCAATAGAATGACCAATGAACCATTTATTACCCACAAGATCCTCTTCCGCATCATTCAGCTCTTTAATCGTATTTATATTACGAGCAAAAGAGAAAGTAGTCTCCCAGTTCCAGTTTTTATTACGTACATTAATGGTACTTAACTGAACTTCAAGACCTTTGTTATTTACTTTTCCTACATTATTGACTATAGCACCGCTATATGAACCTAATTCAAACGGAGTCTCCATATTCATAAGCAAATCTTTGGAGTCTTTATTATATACATCAATAGAGCCACTTATGCGGTTATTAAAAAAGCCAAAGTCAAGTCCCAGGTTTAGTTCAGTAGTCTTTTCCCACGTCAGATCAGAATTAGTCATCGTGTAACCATAACCATTGGCTACCGATGAACCCATGTTATAATAATACTTGATATTAGCTAATGCCTGAGTATCATATGGTCCCACACCTGAATTATTTCCTGTGATACCAAAGCTTGTACGCAACTTCAAATTACTTAGCCATTTATTAGCCGATGCCATAAATTCTTCCTCAGAAATACGCCAAGCCAATGCTGCCGATGGAAACATTCCCCAACGATTATCCTTCTGAAACTTAGAACTGCCATCCCAACGTGAAGAGATCGTTGCCATATATCTTCCTTTGTAGCCATAGTTAATGCGTGCCACATACGAAAGCATAGATAGCTTATTATAATAGCTATACTGACTTTGCACTGTTCCGGAAGCAAGGTTATACCAATCTACGTCAAAAGGCATGTCTACAACATTCATATAATCTCCTTCTGATTTTTGCTGATAAACACTAAATAGAGCCAACGCATTAAGAGTATGATCACCGAAAGTTTTAGAATAATTAGCTTGAGTATCCCATGTATACGAAAAGACCTGATCATTATGATTCTCAGCCATATTGGTTTTACCCGAACGAGCTTGTGTCAAACTATTATAAAAAATACCACGATGTGATTTAGAAAACATCGGAGAGAAAGTCGTCTTTAATGTTAGTTCCTTATTAGGACTATATTGGAAGTAAAGATTGGCCATAGCATCATAAGCCCGAGTATCATCTCTTGAATTTTCACGGTCTACCACAGGATTAATAGAAGAAGTTGGACCACCACCATTAGGATAGATAGCTGCATCTTTGCCAGGTTGCACTATAGGTTGACCAATCTTCTCTCCTTCCCAATAATAGCAAGGCATAGTAGGAGTCATACGAAAACCCTCTAAAATAGAATTACCACTTCCACTTTTTTTCAGAGAGGTAGACATATTAGTAGAAAAACCTACTGAGAACTTATCAGAGATTTTATTATCAATAGCAGCTTTCAAATTCCAACGTTCGTAACCATCATAAAGAATACCTTCTTCTTTTTGATAACCTAAACCTATACGATAAGCTATATTCTTTGCATTACCTGCAATATTGAGAAAATGATTTTGTTGAGAACCATCACGAGTTACTATATCAGTCCAGTCTGTATAATTCTTATTAGCATAGATCTCTTTAACAACCGGACTATTTCCTCCCCAAAAATTCAAGAAATTAGCAGGCGTCATCTCCCAAGTTGTCAATCCAGTAGAAGTATTCATTGAAGATACTAAATAGCGAGAAAAACGATAATTCAGGAACTCATCCCCACTCATAAAATCAGGCATATTAGCAGTAGTCTTCACCCCATAATATCCATCATAACTTACAGACACCTTTGAAGCATTAGTATCTCCTTTCTTAGTGGTGATCATCACAACCCCATTAGTAGCTCTGGAACCATAGATAGCAGTAGAAGAGGCATCTTTTAAAATGTCTACTTTCTCGATGTCCATCGGGTTCAGGAAGTTCATGTTATCACAAACCACCCCATCAATGACATACAAGGGTTCACCACCATTTAAAGAACTTTTTCCTCGAATCTGAATATTAAAACCATCTCCGGCACGACTAGAAGATTGAGAGATATTTACACCCGCAACCTGCCCTTGCAAACTCTCCATCAACGAAGTAGAACCTTTTGCTGATATATTTTCAGCCTTTACACTACCAACAGAGCCTGTTAAATCCGATTTTTTCACAACGCCATAACCTACTACCACAACTTCATCCAATAATTTATTATCAGATAACATGATTATAGATAACTTTTGTTGATTACCAACCTTTATCTCTTGCTTTTTATAGCCTACATAAGAGATAACCAATGTTGCATCCGTTGGCACATCTAAACTGAAGTTACCATCAAAGTCAGTTATAACTCCACTGCTGGTTCCTTTTACCAATATGGAAACTCCAATTAACGGTTCAGCATTCTCATCGACAACAGTCCCGGTAATTTTTCGGTTTTGATGAATAGATTGTTCTATAGAATAATTAGGAACTGCATCTTCAGCCACAGCAGATAGTGGCAAAGAAATTAGTCCAAGAGAAAGTCCATAAATGAACCAAGCCCTTTTGGGAAAACACTCCTTATTCTTAGGTAAGGACACCTTTAATTTACCTTTTCTTTTCATGTTCTTCTTGTATTAAAGTTATGGTTAGCTATACCAATGCCAAATTTAGTCTGAATAGCTTTTGTAGCGATGGAAAATCTGACAGGTTTAATGGAAAATCTATCAAAAAACCATGAAAACAAGATTTTGGAGTATTATTTAGGCAAAATGAATTTTGAATCATACCTCTTTTACTCTATTTTAGCAAACGAAATAAAACACCATTGTTAACACCTTAGATATGAAAAACCGATTCTATAACCTTCCACTGACCCTCTATGTAGCTGTTATATGCTTATTCCCCCTTTCTCTATCCGCCAAAGAAGAAAGTATCCCTCCTCATAAATATTCCGTAACTTACTTCTCCTCACAAAATGGAGTAGAAGACGGTTTAGTAAATGACATTATTCAAGATCATAAGGGACTGTTATGGTTTGCCACATGGAACGGTCTTTATCGGTTTGACGGATATCATTTTAAAAATTATAAATCGAATACAGAAGATAAGGAAGGGCTCACCAACGATCGCTTGCTACAGATTAAAGAAGATATATATGGATGTATATGGGTATTATGCTATGATTCAACAGTCTATCGTTTTAATCCCGGTAAAGAGATATTTGAACCAATACAAAAAGAACCATTCAATAAATTCCAATCTATTCAAGTATTTCCTAATGGCATAGTCTGGCTATTAAGAAAAGATGGTAGCGCAATACGTATCCAAACAGATCCCAAAGATCTTAAATTAACTCTTCAACCCTATTCATCAAAAGAGAACAACATACTTTCAGGTAACATTCATTCCATATTTATGGACTCAATATCTCAAGAATGGATACTGACAGATAATGGACTCTATTATTTATTCAACTCTCAGTTAGTAAACGTCGTTGAAGGAAGCACTCATCTACAAAAAAGAGCAAGTTTTTACTCAGTAACTGAACAAGACAGTATCATCTCATTTGGAGCCAACCATGGGCAGATCTATCAATATTCACTAATAAAGAAAAGACTGAAAAAGAAACAGTTAAAAACCAGTGCATCTATAATTTCTATTTTAAATGCCAAACAACAAACAGTATATATCACAGATAAAGATGGCTTTTTTATTCATGATTATCATAAGAGCAATCTCAAACATTACCATCTAAATAAATTAGCCAAATTAAAAGATAATACGATTGAATCAGCTCAACTTAGCAGTAATGACCTGCTATGGTTGACTCACCCCGTATCAGGAGTAAGCCTATTTGATTTACAAACAGAGAAGCTCTCATATATTGAGATTAAAGACGAACTAGATAAGCCACTTAATACAGAAAGTGGATTTTTCACCATTGAAGATTCAAACGGCATATTATGGGTTCACCCTAAAGGAGGAGGATTTTCTTATTATGATCCTAAGCAAAAACAACTCATTCCTTTCAATACCACAGATAAAGAGATCAAATGGAAATCGAACGATCGCTGTTTTGCCGCCTTTAGTGACAAACAAGGAAACCTATGGATGAGTACACAGTTAGACAGGCTTAAACGCATCACATTTTTACCCGACAAATTTCATATCTATACACCAAACTCCAAAGATGTTGAAATGCCCGATAACGAAGTCAGGGCTCTATATATTGACAAGAAGAAAAGAATATGGACAGGAACCAGAGATCGAAACATATCCATTTACGACTCACAGCTAAATTTGCTACATCGATTCAAATCAGGAAAGATTTATGCAATAACACAAACCCAAGAAGGCTCTTTTTGGGTATCAACAAAAGGGGAAGGGTTAACGAAGATCACAGAAACGAGTGATGGGAAATTTGATTTTGAAAGATACAGATACAATGCCAAGCAACCTTTTACACTCAGCAGTGATAATATATATTATACATTTCAAGATAGTAAGAAGAGAGTCTGGGTTGCTACCTATGGAGGAGGACTAAACTTAATTCAAAAAAACTCAAATGGTTCAATCCATTTTATCAACTACAGAAACCGATTGAAGAAATATCCAATTGAACGATTCTACAAGGTCAGACATATTACAGAAGATGCTAAAGGACGCATATGGGTAGCCACTACAGCAGGCATTTTACTGTTTGACGGAACATTCAAAAGGCCTGAAGATATTACCTTTCATATTATTTCTAGAAAGCAAGGTGATATTAATAGCCTAAGCAACAACGACGTACAAATGATCAAATGCAACAATAAAGGTAAAGTATTGGCAATTACCTATGGAGGAGGTTTAGATGAACTCATCCCTACAGGTGATTATTCTTTCAAGTGCAAATCATTTACCCAAAAGAATGGACTTATATCTGATATTATCTATTCCATGCAAGATGATCGGTACGGCAATTTATGGTTGGCTACCGGTGGTGGATTGGTTAAGTTCATTGCCAAAAAGGAACAAATACAATATCCTAATGAACATATAGCCTTTAACATGCACTTTAGCGAAGGTGTAGGCGCAACTGATGGAGAGCGGGTCTATTTTGGAACAAACAGAGGACTATTCTATTTCACTCCTGACAAAATTCACAAGACTAGTTTTATTCCTCGTATATTCTTCTCTTCCATCTGGGTGAACAATCAGGAAGTAACCCCCAAAAAGACACCTTCAATTCTTAAAACAGATCTTGATAACACCCATAGCCTAACCCTACCTTCAAATAATCATTCTTTAGGATTAATTTTCTCGGCATTAGATATGACCAATACGGAGTACATTCAATATGCCTATATGCTAGAAGGATTTGATACCAATTATCGTCAAGCAGGAAACGGACGTGAAGCCAATTATACCAATCTGCCTCCCGGAAAGTATCTATTCCGAGTGAAATCAACAAACAACGAAGGGGTATGGGTAGATAATGAGAGAACTCTCTCTATTGAAGTTCTCCCAACTTTCAATGAGACCCTGTTTGCACATGTTCTGTATTCTATTTTGATACTACTTACCATTATCACAGGCGTATATATCTACACCGTATTTTACCGGATGAAGCACAAAGCAAAAAACGAAGAATACCTCACCCAACTTAAACTTAGCTTTTTTACCAATGTTTCTCATGAATTGAGAACTCCACTAACGCTTATCACGGGACCTTTGGAAATCATTCTCAAAAATGAAGATCTATCTGCGAAAGTAAGAGATACCTTAAACAGTATCAAAAAGAATAGTGATCGCATGCAACGTTTAGTGAGTCAGATCTTGGATTTTAGTAAAATACAAGATAATAAGATGAAACTCAAAATTCAGTCTATTGATATTGTTAATTTCACGCAAGAAATTACACATTACTTTTTAGCTCTTGCTAAAGAAAGGAAACTGACTCTAACTTTCGTTTCCGAATTACCTTGCTGCCATCTATGGATTGATGCAGAAAGTATTGAAAAAGTTCTTTTCAATTTATTATCAAATGCTTTCAAATACACTCCTGATAACAAACAAATAGATGTACATATTTTAGAGGAATCCGATTGCATTATCATCCAAATAAAAGATCAAGGAATCGGCATTCAAAAAGAGAAACAGCAAAGTATTTTTAACCGATTTGAGAATCTAGTGCAAGAAAACTTCCAAACAATAATGAGTTCAGGCATAGGTCTATCAGTAGCAAAAGAATTAGTAGAAATGCATCATGGCAATATTACTATTGAAAGCGAATCGGGTAAAGGCAGCACATTCTCAGTAAAACTATTAAAAGACAGAGGGCATTATCCGACAGACACTGAGTATATACTTACCGATTTGAATGAGTATGAAGAGGTTATGGAAGCAACAGAAGAACAAACACCAGAAGAACTCTGTAAAACCAATATGTTACGTATGCTCATTGTAGAAGATAACCAGGAATTAAGAGCATTCATTAAGCAAATTTTCCAAGAGAAGTTTCATATCATAGAAGCTGAAAATGGCAACGAAGGGTTAGAGAAAGCTTTCTCCTGTTTACCTGACATGATTATTACAGATATAATGATGCCTTTAAAAGATGGCATTCAGATGCTTCAAGAATTAAGAGATGACGAAAGGACCTCTCATATCCCTGCAATTGTGTTAACGGCTAAAGTAGACACAGGAAGCATCTTAACAGGCATTCAGACGGGTGCAGATGATTATATCACCAAACCTTTCAGTGTAAATTATCTCCAAGCAAAAGTCGATACTATTTTAGCTCAACGGAAAAAACTACAAGCTTACTATTGCAGTAACAGAACTATTCTGAAAAACATTTCCAAAGAGGAAAAAAATAACATACTCTCCAGCAGAGATAACAGCTTTCTCACAAAACTTGCAGAAATAATGGAAGCAGAGATAAGCAATGCAAATTTAGATGTAAATTACTTAGTCAGTTGTTTCAGTTTAAGCAGAACCAATTTTTTCCATAAACTTAAATCTTTGACAGGCCTATCTCCTATTATGTACATCAAAGAAGTGCGTATGCAAAAAGCTGCTGAACTAATAAAAGAAAAGCAATATTCAATGGCAGAAATAGCCTATATGGTAGGCTATAATGATCCTCATTATTTCAGCAAAAGCTTTAAAGCTTTTTGGGGTATGAATTCAACGGAGTATGCAAAACAATTAAATGAATAAAGGAACTTCTAAAAGCTACATGAGCCCTTATTAGAGTGTATTGAGAAATAAATCTTAATAGCTATTTCTTGTGATAATCAAAAATTAAGAATATAAATAGCAAGAATAGCAATCAAAAAAAATAAAACAAAAAGGAAAGGAAATTATTTAAAAAGAGCTATATTTGCCGCATCAAGGTTCCAAACCGGACATCAGTTTCCGGAGAGGATTAATAGGGAATGCCGTGAAATTCGGCGACAATACCCGTTGCTGTGAGTTCCTACTCTTTTGACAGAAGGAGTAAAAAGGGGTCAACATTCTTTGCCACTGTTTTATATAAAATGGGAAGGCGTTGAACCGGAACAAGTCAGAAGACCTGCCTCGATTATAATACGATTTGCGCCACGGGATTATGGGCAGAATCAAATAGAATCATAGCTCATATCCGATTTGTTCGCAGTCCTATTGTTCCATTTGTTCTATTTCATCATTCCATAACGCATATATTTTTAATTGTTTAATTAAAATTTATGTCTTATGAAAAAGTTCTTCTCTTTTCAAACGATGTTTGCTATTGCGGCAATTTCAATGTCTATTTCATCTTGTAGTAATGAGGATGACAATTTTTATGCTAATCTTAACGGAGAAGGTGTCAAAACTCGTACAGCCATGAGTGGAGACACCACTATTATTGATTTTGAAAATGCTGCATCAATTTTATTAGCAGGTCCAACTTCCTATGGGGAAAATCTGTATGCAAACTATTCCGGTAGTAAATTTCTAAACTGGAGTGATAACTCTTCAGGATTCACTTGCGGTATAAACATTTTAAATGGAGGACAAAACTATTATAACGGTGGGATAGCAATATCCAATTGGAATATCATGTCGAATCCTTCAGGGAAATCGGGTGATTGGTGGTATTCATATCTCAATCAATGTAGTGTATACAATTCGGCCTCAACAGATGGATCTAATGAAAATGCCGGACATGATGGTTCTAACAATTTTGGTGTCATGTATGGATATAGCGATGCATATAATACATCATATATGTCAAATCCGGAATTTAATTTTGGAGCTGGTGAAGAGGTCACTATAAAAAGAATGTATGTGTGCAATTCATCTTACTTATACGGGGTCATGAAGTATGGCAATCAATTCGGTATATACGGCTCTGCTGTTTCGCTAGAACAGGCGAAAGGGTACTTTAAGGTCTTAGCTTACGGCTTTAACGCTAGCGGACAGGCAACCAATGGAGGACAACCCGTTGAGAAATATTTAGCTGATTACCGTGACGGAAGCTCTACCTCTACTTCCATTTCTACAACCTGGTCTGCATGGGATCTGTCAGCTTTAGGAAATGTCAATAAAGTAAAATTCAATTTTGTAGGATCAGACAGTGGCGCATACGGATTAAATACGCCCGCTTACCTATGTATTGACGATATATATATTTATTAAATTAATGAGGAGAATAGGTGATTTTCTATATTCTACTATTCTCCTCTCTTTCTTCATTTTATGATAAACAAAAATCTTATTGGCCTATTGTGCCTCGTATTTTTTGTCTTTATTTCGTGTAATAAAGATGATGTTATTGAAAAAGAGACTTCTCAAAAACCAATCATAACATTGGATAGTGAAACTGGAGTTTATGCAACCAAAATAGGCAAAACACTAACAATTGCTCCCAGTGTGGAATATAAAGACAATGCAATCTATTCGTGGATTATCAACGGTAAATTGGTAAGTACAGAAGCAACTTACACTGCAACATGGACTACAGAAGGAGAAGTTTATATCACTTTTCGTGTAGAGACTCTAGCAGGAAGTGCAGAAGAAGAATTACGCGTAGACGTAAGTAACTTGGCTCCTCCTGTAATTTCTATGGTTCTTCCATCACAAGGGTTAAAAGTTTTATCCGGCACAGATTACGTATTTAGTCCTGATATCCAAAATCAGGATGAAGAAGGATTTGAATGTCAATGGATTCGTAATGGTGAGGTAGTTGCTACCGGAGTAACTTATACATTCAATGAGTCTGAATTAGGAAATTATCCTATCACAATTAAGGCTATCAATGTAGATGGAGAAACAAGTAAAGACATCACAGTAGAAGTTGTAGAGACAATGCCTTATAAAGTAAGTTTTGAAACACCATCCTACTTCCAAACATCAACAGATAGAAACACATTTGTGAGGCGTCCTATATTTTTAAAACCGACTCTTGAATATTTTGATAACCCCCAATATACATGGAGCGTAAATGGCAAAGACATAGAAACTGAAACAAATTCGATATATAAGTTTACTCCCACAGCAGCAGGAGATTACACCATAAAGGTTAATGTTAGCGAAAACCTTAGAACGAAAACAGCACTCACAAAAAACATAACACGTGCAACATCTTCTGTATCAAGTCAAGTTGTTGTTCACTGCTTTGATTACGAACAAATGGATAATTTCCGTGCTTCTACTGCATCTAGCTCTCAAGTGCAGAATAAAATCTATGAATATACTCCTGCTCCAGGGCAGTTCATAAATGAACTAAATACTGCAGGATTTACTGGAAACGAAATGACCCAAGCAGCAGCTATTGCATATGCTACAAAAAGGCTAAACAACAAATATTATGTTTCTCTAGGAGGCTTTGGAGGATATATTATCGTAGGCTTTGATCATAGCGTGCCTAAGAGTGAAAACGTTTATGACTTCTCAATACAAGGAAATGCTTTCGATGGGAGTTCAGAACCAGGTATAATCTGGGTTATGCAAGACATTAATAAAAATGGCTTGCCGGATGACGAATGGTATCAACTTAAAGGAAGCGAAACGGGTAAAGAAAATACGACACAAGATTACAGTGTGACGTACTATCGCCCCTCAGCTAAAGGTATGAGTGTGCAATGGACAGATTCCAAGGGTATAAGTGGGAAAATAGACTATTTACAAGAATATCATGCCCAAGATTACTATTATCCTCAATGGATAAAAGAAGATAGCTATACACTTAGAGGAACTTGCCTGGAAGCTCGCAATAAACTGGTAGGAAATATATGGAAAAACCAGTCTTATGATTGGGGATATGCCGATAATTATGGCACAGATGTTCTTACAGGAAATGCACTAGACGGAAATGGACAACAAAATGGTTTTAAAATATCCAATGCCATCTATCGTGATGGTAGTTCTGTTGATCTAAAATATATAGATTTTATAAAGGTTCAAGTTGGAGCCAATACCAAAAGCGGCCCAATAGGTGAACTCTCTACTGAAGTTTTTTCTTTCTATGACTTATCAATAACAAATCAATAATAATAAAATGAAAATTAAAGTACTATTTCTAATCTTTATTTCACTCTTTTCAATCTCTTTATTACAAAGCTGTTCTGATGACGACAAAGCACCAGCTGATGCAGATGAAAACTTTATAACATCTGCGACTTTTACCATAGGAGATAAGACGTATGAAGCCGTTATCAATGATAATATAATAAGTATTACCGTACCATACACTATATCCTTAGATGGTGCAAAAGTCAATTTAAAATATACTCCTTCTGCTAAAATAATGCCTGATCCGGCAAGCATTACAAACTGGGACAGTGAGCGAATTTTCCGTGTAACATCCTATAATGGAGAAGAAAAACAATACACTTATCGTATCATTAAAGATGATATTAGACAGGAAGGAGATGTAACACTGAAAAATGCAACTGAAATTACTACTTTTGCGAAAAACGGAGTTACCATTATCAAAGGAAACTTAACCATTGGAACTGATGATGGTGAAAGCATTGAAAATATCACTGAGCTATCTAAATTGAAGGAAGTAGAAGGCAACATTATTATCAAAAATAGCTATCAAGGAAATGACCTGACCGGATTGGATAATTTAACTACAATAGGCGGACTTTATGTAGGTAACAAGGATAATTTCTCAACTTCTCCACTCTATCAAGTATCACTTGAAGCATTAACTAAAGTAACAGGTAATATTACGATATGTAATAACGAAACAAAATGGGTCATGAGTAAAGCACTGACCGATGTGGATGGAAGCATCGTTATAAACTCATCTAACCTTCAATCCATACAAATGGAAATGCTAAATAAAGTTACCGGTAATTTGAATATTCAGAGTGCTACAGATGAAGATAATGATGGAACACCCGAATTAGGAGGAACAATGGTGTCGCTAAACTTGCCTGAATTAACAACTGTGGGAGATACTCTTTCAGTAAATTATCTTAGTGCTCTAAAAAGTATCAATTTAGAGAAACTTGAATCTGCAGGCAGTATTCTATTTAAGACTCTCCCTCTTACTTTTGAAAGTATTAATTTACCAGCGATTAAAACTGTAGAAGGTGACCTCAACATCAGTTCCAGTACTACTGAAATTATGATTGGAAGTATTGTTAAGAGGAATGAAACATTAACTTCTTTTGGAGGTTTCAATAAATTACAAAAAGTAGGAGGAACTTTTACTCTTGCCAATTTCATCAATGTAACTCAATTACCTTCTCTTAGCCATATAACAGAACTAGGAGGATACTATTTATTCCACATGGATAACGCTAAAACAGAACTTGATTTCTCAAATACTTCCTTCCTAAAACAAGGAGATAATGAATCTGAAATAAGAATATCCTACACTCCAATAACTAAGATCATAGGAAAAACAACGATGGATTGCAGGATCAACTTAGATCAATTTTATCTCAAAAGTGCCCTCCCGGACATTGAAGGAGTCGAAACAATTAACAGCCTTCGCATATATGTGGATGCTAATTATGCAACTCTATTTGAATCAAAAACATTTAATATAAAGAAGGTAGTAAACAATATATACATTAATAGCGGAGTGAGATATGATGGTACTACAACTAATTTGATACAATTGATAAGCTTTCCCAAACTTGAGTCAGTAGGTGGATATTTCTGTTTAGCTAATTCCAATATCTCCGCTCCCAACCTGATAAATGTTGGAGGGCAATTGCTTTTGAATAATAGTCTTACTGAGTTCAATTTAGACAAATTAGAAACTGTAGGGCTCAATAGTTCAACACAAAAGATAAGCGACTACGAGACTCAAATAGAGAATAGTGAGCAGACGTTCTATATTCGAAAAATAAATGGCACAGTTTTAGAAATTCCCGCATTAAAAGAGGTAGCTGGCAAAGGTATGACGATAGATGCAGGACATAAAATATCAACTGTAACAGAGGTAAGTTGTCCAAAACTTGAAACGGTAGAAGGAGATTTAACGATTATGGGAGGCGTAAGCCCAATGACAAGGCGTATCAATAAATCACTTACTAAACTATCTTTTCCTCAACTTAAAGAAGTAGGAAGTGTAACCATAAAAAATTTCAAAATACTAAATAATTTCACTGATTTTGCATCACTGTTCGTTAGCAACAGTATAACCGATGGTAAATGGAACGTAACAAAGTGTGCTTATAATCCTACTTATCAAAATATGAAAGACGGTCAATATATGCAACCCTAATATCCGTCATAATGTATTCGGAGTATCTGCTTTATGACGCAGATACTCCGTTTAATTCATAAAATTTATGCTAGATTTTTTTAAAAGATACTTTTCTGTATTATTTGTATTTCTCGTTGCCGGATGTATGAACTATGGCCCTATTGATGAAGAAAGTTTCAGTAGTGGAGGAGATATAGATAATAGTGACACCATTACCGGCAAAGGGCTTTTCATTACTAATGAAGGAAATTTCACCTATGGAAATGCTTCTTTATCTTACTATAATCCGAAAACAAAAAACATAGAGAACGAAATTTTCGCTCGAGCAAATGCCCAAAAACTAGGAGATGTAGCACAATCCATGACTATCTATAATGGCATTGGATGGATCGTTGTCAATAACTCCGGAATTATATTTGCTATTGATCTGAATACATTCAAAAGAGTAGGTCAAATCACAGGATTTACATCCCCTCGCTATATCTATTTTCTAAATGACGAAAAAGCATATGTGACCCAGATATGGGATAAACGAATTTGTATCATTAACCCAAAAACTTACCAAATAACAGGATATATTGATACTCCAATGAAAAAAGATAATGAATCAACAGAGCAAATGGTAAAATATGGAAAATACGTATTTACTAATTGTTGGAGTTATAATAATAAGATATTGGTTATTGATACAGAAACGGATCAAATATGTGATTCCATTAAAGTAGGCATTCAGCCAACCTCACTCGTAATAGATAAAAATAATAAAATATGGACTGTCACTGATGGGGGATACGAAGGAAGCCCCTATGGTTATGAAGCCCCTTCACTTTATAAAATTGATGCCAAAACAAGAAAAGTAGAAAAAGAATTTAAATTCAAGATAAAAGATCATCCATCAGAAGTGCAACTAAATGGAACTCAAGACACCCTCTACTTCATAAATAATGATATATGGAGACTTCCGATAACAGCAAAACGTTTCCCTATAAAATCATTCATCAAAAATAAAAATACGATCTATTATGGACTTACCATCAACCCCATCAATTCCGAAGTCTATGTAGCTGATGCTATTGATTATGTACAACCCGGGGTTATCCTGCGATATTCATCGAACGGAGTACAACTTGATGAATTTAAAGTAGGAATTATTCCAGGAGCTTTCTGTTGGAGATAATAGGATGATTTACAGTGATAGAATAAATGAAAAAACAAAATATTATATTACTTTGCTTTCTGCTCTTATTCGTTAAAGAGACACAAGCACAAAGTAAATGGTCACTCAAAATTCCAGAAGTGACTATCATTGGACGACGCCCAATGAAAGAAATAGGAACTCAGGAAACAAAACTAGATTCTATGGTATTGCAAGAGATAGTGGGCTACTCAATGTCTGAAGTACTCTCACAAAACACAACTATCTTCATTAAACAATACGGGCGAGCAACTTTATCCACTGCCTCTTTCAGAGGAACTGCTCCATCTCATACTAAAGTGACATGGAACGGAATGGAATTAAACTCTCCCATGCTAGGAATGGTGGATTTCTCAATGATACCCTCTTATTTTATTGATAATGCAACCTTACTTCACGGCACTTCTTCCATCAATGTAACGGGAGGAGGATTAGGTGGGGCCATTACCTTATCAAACAAAGCAACAGTTCAAAAAGGTCTTAATCTCCAGTATATTCAAGGGCTCAGCTCTTTCAAAACTAGCGATGAATTTTTGCGCCTTACTTATGGAAATCGCCAATGGCATACCTCCACGCGTATAGCTTATTCCTCTTCTGAAAACAGGTATAAATATAAAAATTACAACAAGAAGAAGGATGTATATGATGAGAATCATCAAATAATAAGTAGCTATTACCCCATTGAGCGCAATAAATCGGGAGAATTTCATGATTTTAATCTTCTTCAGGAAGCTTATTATAATACAAAAAAAGGCGATAAATTTGGTTTATCTATTTGGTATACAAACTCACGTCGAGGAGTCCCTATGCTCAATGTTGACTATAAAGAAGATAACGAATATACGAACCAAAAACAGGAACACACTCTTAGAGGAATCTTATCGTGGGATAAAAACATTAAGAAAATAAAGCTTGGAGCTAAAACCGGGTATACTTATACTAGTTTAGGATATGATTATACACGTGATTTGGGCAATAATAAACAAGTAAACATGATTCATTCCCGCAGTTATGTGAACACCTATTATGGCGAGTTTAATACTGACTATTATTTAAATAATAGCTGGCTATTAACAGCCAACGCATCCATACATCAACATTTTGTGCGGAGCCAAGACAAAAATATTATCACGCAAAATGGAAATAAAGCAATAGTGGGATATGATAAGGCACGCATAGAAGCCTCAGGATATATATCCGCTAAATGGCAACCAACAGAACGCTTAGGAGTATCACTCGCCTTACGTGAAGACAGATATGGCAATAACTGGACTCCTATCATTCCTGCGGCATTTTTTGATTTTGTACTTTCTAAAAAAGGTCAACTAATAGCTAAAGCATCCGTTTCACGGAATTATAGATTTCCGACTCTAAACGATCTTTACTTTTTACCTGGAGGAAATCCAAATCTAAAGATAGAACGTGGAATCACATATGATGGAGGTATAGAATATACAGTAGGGAAATCGAACAAATATACTTTAAAAGGATCTGCCACATGGTTTGACTCTTATATTAACGACTGGATTGTCTGGCTTCCAACTTTCAAAGGTTTTTGGAGCCCTCAGAATGTAAAGCAAGTACATGCTTATGGCATAGAACTAAAGAATAACTTAAAAATGAAATTATCACCAGAATGGAAGTTATCCGTTAATAGTTCTTTTGCATGGACTCCCTCTATAAATCATGGAGATCCTGTTAATTGGGCAGATGAGTCCATAGGAAAACAGTTAGTCTATATTCCTAAGTATTCTTCATCGCTCACAGGTCATCTTCTTTGGAAAAGCTGGCAACTTACCTATAAATGGTGCTATTACAGCGAGCGTTATACAACTTCAAGTAATGATACGAAAAGTAAAATAGGCAGACTGCTTCCTTACGTTATGAATGATATATCTCTTGAAAAACAATTTTTCACTCATTGGGCTTACTTTTCAATAAAAGGGCTTATCAACAACCTTTTTAATGAAGAGTATGAGTCCGTACTTTCTCATCCTATGCCTAAAATGAATTTTGGAATTATGATAGACATACGGCCTAAATGGTGAAAAAAGCGAAATGATAGAAACAGATTCTGAACTATAGCATTTTAGAGTATAGAAAAAAAACGATTCTTTTCAATAAATGAGTTAGTACTCAAATACCTATAATTGGGTATTGTGTACGATGAGATATAGTCGCAATTTTGCGCCGCAAATAATATCTCAATAAACATTAATACTCAAAATGAAAAAGAGAATCTATCTAATCCTAGCGTTTTCAATAGTAATAACATCAATACAAGCTGCTTCTTTAAAAGGAAAAATAACAAATAATGAAAAAGAAGGCCTTGTAGGTGTATCAGTGTATATAAAATCTTTAGATAAAGGAACTATTACAGACGCTAATGGAGCTTATGTCTTAGAGAATATACCAAATGGAAAGTATTCCATAGAATATAGATATCTAGGCTATCTTACTCAAAACAAAAAGCTTACGGTATCATTAGAGAAGGCCGTCTATCGTATTAACATAGAATTGGCTGAGGAATCTCAAGAGCTTCATGAAGTCGTTATATCAGCAGGACGTGTGCCTGAGAAGCTCTCTACAATCCCGGCATCCATCACAATTGTTAATAACAAAGAGTTATCTCAGATTGCTCAGTCCACAAGCAATATGAATGAAATCCTAGAGCAAAAAGTGCCAGGACTAGCTCCTCAAACAGGTTCCTACTCCAACGCAGGACAAACTCTTAGAGGTAGAAAAGCATTAGTAATGATAGATGGTGTTCCAATCTCTACTCCACTTCGTAACGGGCAAATAGGTCTGAAAGCAATCAATGCAAATGATCTGGCAAGAGTGGAAGTGATTAAGGGTGCGACTTCAATTTATGGCAATGGCAGTGATGGAGGTTTCATCAATTATATCACAAAAAAGCCTCAAAAAGGAAAGCCTTTATCGGGAACTACTAATATTTGGGGAACAATGAATTTAGCTAAAGCAGACGATTCTTTTGGCGGTGGTGTTTATCAATCGCTACAAGGAAGCATTAATAATCTTCGATATGTGGGAAGTTTTAGCTACGAACAAACGGGCAATAAATATGATGCAGATGGCGTACCTTTATTCCCTATATACGGATTAGACAACACCAAAATATACTCCGGTTTCGGTAAGCTACTCTACCAACTTTCAAGCAAGCAAGAAATCATTTTATCGACTAACGTGTACAAGTCTCGTCAAGATAGTCCATTTGAACCCGTTTTGACCAAGATAAAGGTTCTCAACTCTGATGGCGATTATGAGATTACCTCCGGATATGGAAAAAAAAGAAGTGCTGATTATCCGGAAAAACCCAAAGGAGCAGGCTCTGTTAGCAGCGTATTGAAATATAATCTACACGACCTATTCGGTGGAACAACGACCTTTTCTTCCGATCTCTATTATCAAAAGTCTAGAAACATCTTTTTCTATTCTGAAAAATTTGAGGACGGTGGACAGTCAGTAATCAATTCAGAGAAAGTCGGTCTACGCCCCAACTTCAATACACAGTTATCTTCAGCTAACACAACAACTTCCTTGACTTATGGTATAGACATTCTACAAGATCGTACAAACCAAAATTTATTGGATGGCAGATTGTGGGTACCCGACATCACTATGCATAGCATTGCCCCATACTTGCAAAGCAGTTTCAAGATCAATGACAACATCAACATCAAAGCTGGTGTACGATATGATTATGCAGAGCTAAAAGTAAACACCTATAACACCATACCTTATTCACCCAAGCAAGATGGAAACTTCAACCCATCCGTAACAGTGAGAGGAGGAACTTTATCTTTCGACAAGCTCTCTTTTAACTTAGGTCTAAGATATACGGTCAACGATAAATTCATTCCCTACATCAACTTTTCACAAGGCTTCTCAATGTCAGAATTATCAAGAATACTGCGCCAGACTGAAAATCCGGAAATACTTCACAATACGGATATTAAAGCGGTTTCGATCAATAATTATGAGATCGGTTTCATGAGTTATCTAGGTCCAATAAAAATAGAAGCGGCCGGATATTATAGCACTTCTAACATTGGTACGGGACTAACTTTCAACGAAGACAATAACAGATTTGAGCCTACCGCTTCTCCACAAAAGATTTTTGGTGCAGAGCTAGCCCTGGATGGTCGTTTCTTAAAAGATAAGCTTTCTGTTGGAAGCTCTTTCTCATGGGTAGAAGGATTAACAGAATCGACTAACGACAAAAACACCCTTAAATATGTTGGAGGAGATGTAATTTCTCCTCCAAAATTAACAGGATATGTTTCTTACCTGATCACTCCAAAATTGTCATCAAATGTAAATGTTGTATATGTAGGAAATAGAAAACGTTTTTCTCCTTATCTGAATAAGAACAACAAATGGACTTATAATTCAGCACAAGCTCCCGTAAAGCATTACACAATAGTGAACATGTCTCTATCCTACCATTTAATGCATGCTATGAAAGTTTCTTTAGCTGTCAACAATTTATTCAATAACTACTACATGCCTGCCCGCTCACAATGGTCAGCCCCTTTGAGAAATCAAAGTACTGTAGGAGAAGGAACCAATATCCGACTTTCATTGAAATATGATTTCTAATTCAACAAAAACATTACATAAGGCCCAGGAAATCATCTTGGGCCTTTCTTTTTGATTACAAAAGGGTTCCATTAAGCAATATAATAAAATATTCTACTATCATTTAGCTATATAAGGTAAAACTAGGTATTCAGTAAAAGTCTTTTTGTGAAAAATAATTTTTATCTTCGCAACGAAAAGATAAATAATTATGAAAAAATACACTAAGCTACTGTTCACCCTATATTGCTTATTATGTACCTATTCTTGTAAAAACCACCCCTCTCCTCCTATTCTAACTAAAGTCGACAGCCTCACTTATACTAATCCCGACAGTGCCATTGGTCTACTGAGTTCATTAAAAGAGCAAATGTCTCGTGAGGCAAAATCCACTCAGATGTATTACCAACTCTTGCAGATAAAAGCAAAAGACAAAGCCTATATTCCCCATACTTCGGATAGTACCATATTGAGCATTGTACATTATTACGAGCAGAAAAAAAATCATCCACACCTGATGGAAGCGTATTATTTTGCCGGACGAGTTTACAGTGATCTAGGAGATTCACCGCAGGCATTGAGCTATTTCCAAAAAGCTGCCGATGCTTCCAAAGATAATACAGATTACAGAGCTGTTAGCCGGATATACAGTCAGATAGGAGAACTTTGTCTGTATCAGAGCATATATGATAACGCACTTGCTGCATACAGAAATGCATATCACTACAATGTGCTGGCAAAGGACAGTACAGGACTTGTTTTTAATTTACGAGATCTTGGCTGCAATTATACAGGACTTAACAATGCGGATAGTTCCCTCTATTACTACAAAGTCGCTTATGCATTAGCGGAAAAGCTTACTAATCAACGCTTAATGAATATTGTTCAAGGAGAGCTGGCTGGAGTATATGTTCAACTAAAAAGATACGATGAAGCTAAAAAAGCATTGGAAGAGCCGCTGAGTAGCCCTTACAGGTCAAACCGTAGTGCAATTTATGTAAATGCTGCAAATCTATATAATCGGACTGGAGAGTTAGAATTAGCTTCTTCTTATGCATCTCGCATTATAGAAGAAAATGGAAGCATCTATGCTAAACAATCTGCTCACTGGATATTGGCCCAAATTGCAGAGAAGCGAGAAGATTGCCCAACCGTAATGAAAGAGATTAAGGAATATGCGACATGTTCCGATTCCATAAAAAGGATAACGAATTCTGAGGTTATCGGAAAAATGCAATCACTCTACAACTATCAGTTGCGTGAAAAGGAGAACCAGCGCTTAAAAGCAGAAAACCAGAAGCAGCAACTTTGGATCAGCTATATCATCTTTTCACTTATAATAATTATCGCTTTGGGGGTTATTTACGCACAATATAATAAACGTAGAAAAGATAAACTAAAAGAACAATTAAAAAAGTTGGAACGTCTCAAAGAAGAACAACATCAAAAGAGCACCCAATTCATTGAAGAAAATAATAAACGAATCAAAAAGCTAGAAGAGGAATTGAAGACTTCTCAAGAAAAAGATAGCATTCATTTGGCTTTGCTACAAACCCGACAAGAGCAATACCGGCAGATAAATAGTAAGGCCGAAATTGATAAACGAGAACAAGAACTTGCTGAAAAGGCTTTTCTGCAATCTTCCATCTATAAACAAATCCATCAACTAGCAAGTGGTAACAGTACAATGACGAATGATGATTGGGATAAACTGACCAATGCTATCGACGAAACCTATGATAGCTTTACATCTCGCCTTTATGCACTTCATCATTTTAGTTCTATTGAAATGAAAATCTGCCTATTACTAAAAGCAAAGATTTCAGTTACTGCTATTGCAAGTTTTACCAATCGTTCAAAGTCGGCCATTACTTCTGCACGAAAAAAGATGTTCGAAAAAGTATATGGCGAAGCAGCTAAACCAGAGCAATGGGACTCCTTTATTGAACAGTTTTAATAGGAAACCGTACAAAAGATACACAACCGCACAAAAACCGCACAAAAAAATAGTTATTCAAAGTAAAATGTGTCTTAAGTTTGCATGCATAATAATAATCAAAAACAATTTATTATGAAACACTTATTATTAGGATGCTTTTTGATTCTATTTTGTCTTAATATTTTTTCCGATGAAGTAAATATTGGCTTAGAACAAACAGGTGGTCATACAAATACTCGCTCTTTATCCGTAGTACCAACCGTTACTCATAATGAGAATATATTACACATTTATTCCTCCGATTATTTATTAGGGAATCTTCAAATTACCGTTAAAGATTTATCGGGAAATACGGTGTATTCAAATACGGTTAGTGTATCTTATAATCAGCCTTATTCTTTCATTTTAATTAATGCGGAGAGTAGAGAATATGAAATAGAGCTTTCATATGGGACAAAGTTATTCTACGGGTATTTCTCTTTATGATCGGTTATTCTAGTAACACAAATAAGATACGTAATATGAAACATATAGACTTAAGAAAAATTTTATATATGGATTCTCTAATACAAAGAGAATCCACCGGATCTCCGGAATATTTTGCTCGAAAACTGGATCTATCTCGTTCTGCTTTCTTTGAATACTTGGCTTATATGCGATATGAACTTATGTTAGATATTGCATATAACAACTATAATGGAACTTACTACTATAACGGAAAAGATTTTTGCTCCGTATTAGGTGATATGCGTTGTGCCATTTGTAAAGAGAAGAGTTGTATAGAACAAGAATTAATAGTATAGTGACGGCATGAGATTCCCTTTTTATAAACAGCTTGATGGTATGGATTGTGGTCCTACATGCTTACGCATGATCGCAAAACATTATGGAAAAAAGTTTTCTGTTCAGCAACTGCGTGATCAATCGTTTATTCAGCGTACAGGCGTCAGCATGCTTGGTATTAGCGAAGCCGCAGCAAGTATAGGACTCCGAGGGACAGGTATACGTACTTCTATTGATAAACTTCGACAGCATGCGAAACTTCCTTGCATTTTATATTGGAATCAAGAGCATTTTGTGGTATTGTATAAAGTAGAAAAGAAGAAAAACAAGACATATTATTACATAGCAGATCCAGCCTATGGGTTATTAAAGTACGGAGAAGAAGAGATTAAAAAATGTTGGATAAGTACATCTCAAGGTGGATTAGAAAAAGGCATAGCGATGCTTATTGATGTAACCCCTCAATTTTACGAAACAGAGCCCATTAAATATGAACGCTTATCTCTTTGGTATCTTTTAAAATACGTACGTCCGTATAAAAAAATAGTGATACAGCTAATCTTGGGACTATTAGGTGGAAGTATACTGCAACTCATTTTTCCTTTTCTCACACAAACAATTGTTGATCAAGGCATTGGGCATCGTAATCTCAATTTTATACAGCTCATACTTATTGCGCAACTAATGTTGGTTTTCAGTCGTACATTAATCGAAATCATTCGTCGCACTATTATTTTGCACATTAGTGCCAGAGTAAATGTGTCGCTCATTTCCGATTTCCTAGCCAAGTTAATGCGCTTGCCAATGAGATTTTTTGATAGTAAGTTAGCAGGTGACTTAATACGGCGAATAGAAGACCATCAACGTATTGAAACATTCTTGACCCAATCTGTACTAAGCATCATTTTTGCAATAATAACCATTATTATCTTTGGAAGTGTCTTGGCAATATATAATTGGGAGATTTTCTTGATATTTCTACTATTCAGTTTCATGTATGTAGGCTGGGTTAAATTGTTCATGAGAAAACGAGCTGATTTAAATAGAAAGAATTTTGAGCAAATGTCTATTAATCAAAATAACTTAATGCAAATGATATATGGCATGCAAGATATTAAACTATTAGGGTGTGAACAACAAAAACGTTGGGAATGGGAAAACACACAAGCATCTTTATTTCATATCAGCATCAGTTCGCTCAATTTAGGTCAATGGCAGCAGATAGGAGCCGTCCTAATAAATGAAGTTAAAAATATATTAATCACAGTCTTATCCGCTACAGCCGTTTTGAAAGGAGATATAACACTTGGCATTATGCTCTCTATTCAATACATTATTGGGCAGATGCAAAGTCCTATTCAACAGTTTGTTTCTTTTATGCAACAAGCGCAAGATGCCAGATTAAGTTTGGAGCGTTTGGGAGAAATTCATGGTAAAGCAGATGAAGAGACCGAGGATATGGAATACGCCGACCAGATTACCGGTAGTGAATCAATCAATTTAAAAAATGTTTTTTTTACTTATGGCTCGGAAAAAACAAAGAAAATAATAAAAGGAATCACTTTAGATATTCCTGCGGGTAAAACAACTGCAATTGTCGGATTGAGTGGAAGTGGCAAAACTACTTTAATAAAATTAATGCTTGGTTTTTATCCTCCAAATGAAGGCGTTATCACTATAGGAGCGCAATCGCTACAAAAAATTAGTTTTAAGGAATGGCGTAGGCATTGTGGTGTAGTCATGCAAGAAGGATTTATTTTCAGCGATACTATCGCTAATAATATTGCACCAGATAGTGATATTATCAATAAGGATCGTCTTTTGTATGCCGTCGAAATGGCTAATATCCGCAGTTTTATAGAATCGCTACCGCTTAAATATAATACGCGCATTGGAAGTACTGGACAAGGATTAAGTCAAGGTCAAAAACAACGGATACTCATTGCACGTGCTATCTACCGTAATCCTGATTACTTATTCTTTGACGAGGCAACAAATGCTTTAGATACAGACAACGAGAAAACGATACAAAATAATTTGAGCCATTTTTTTAGTGGAAAAACAGTTGTGATTGTTGCTCACAGATTAAGTACTGTTAAAAATGCGGATAATATAGTCGTATTAAAAGAAGGCTTAATCATGGAAAGCGGAACTCATGATGAACTCATCTCAAAACGTGGGGATTACTTTAAATTAGTAAAAAATCAATTGGAGTTGAATGCTTAAAATTGAAGTAATATGGAAGAAATCTATAAACCAGAAACAACAGATGCTAATAAGATAGAAATATATAATCGAGAAAACAACGACATTCTTGGTGATATGCCTAATTGGTTAATACATACGGGAAGTTATATTGTTTATAGTATTATCGTAGTACTTCTTTGGGGAAGTAGTATTTTCAAATATCCAGATGTTGTAAAAGCTGATATAAATATTGATGATATCGGCAATGTGGATTGGATTACAGCTAATAAATCCGGTAAAATAGATCGTTTCTTTGTAGACAACGAGTCTGAAGTCAAGCAGAATGATACTTTAGGAATATTAAAGAATGCAGCATCAATTACTGATGTAAAAAGATTTTGTAGCGTTCTCGCTAATGTTGAAGAATATTACAGAACTGATAATATAAGTTATTTAAAGAACTATCCTTTTAATTTAATAATGGGTGAAATGACAGATGCGTATGCGCAGTTTACACAAGCTGTACGCACAAACCTAATGTATCAAGAATTTGATGTTTTTCCACAAAAAAAGAAGTATTTGAAAGAAGAACTTAATATTTTACAAAACAGCAAGCAAATAGACCAAATATCCATGCTAAAAGTTAAGAGGCAACTCTTTGAATTAGAGATAGACCATAAAATGGAACTAGGCAAAAATAAAAGGCTTTTAGAGCTTGCTTACGAGAATATGGTTAATAGTCTAAAGACATGGGAGGCTAATTATCTGATTAAAAGCAGCAGTGAAGGGACTGTAATTTGGGGTAAAAGCTGGAGCATGGGTAATCTTGTAAAAGAAGGAGATACAATATGTACAGTTATAGCTCGTCATAGAGGGCAGCCTATAGGACATATAAAATTATCTCAAGACGAGGTTGCTGGGATAACAGATAAAGATAAAGTAAATATCGAGTTGACTAAATATAGGTCTCATACCTATGGATATCTTTTAGGAGAAGTTTCTTCAATATCATATGTTCCCTACAACAAAAGCTATGCGGTTGAGGTAAAATTACCCGATAGTTTGATAACGACAAGTAAGAAAAAGATTATATATGAAATAGGACTTGCTGGAAAAGCGGAGATTATCACATCAAGTAGAAGTGTATTAGATAGAATATTTGATCCTATTTACCAATTATTCAGCAAAAAGCAATAATTCCCAAGTATTAATTTTAATTAGCAAGAAAATGAAAAAGAGAAAATTGGATTCAGAAAAAGCAGAGGAATCAAAGAAAGAGTTAGATAAAAACAATGAAATCAGCAAAGAAGATTTGCTGGATTTAGACAGCTTATTGGATGTACAAGGAGGAAAAGAAGAAGAGGATAAAAATGCCAATTGTGGTTTAGGATGTTTCACAGGAGCAACTCTCCATCAGCAAGTGCAATCTCAAAATGGAAGTGAAAACAAATAAGGTATATGTATTGAATCCGTGTTACCATCTGAGGAATGATATACATCGTATAGCGTTATTCTCTAAGGCAAACATTAACGGAAATACTTTAGGAGATTGGAATGCATTTATTCATCCACTCCAAGCAGTAATGCTCAGCTTTTTTACCTTTAATCGGAGATTAGATAATAATATACAATTATTATCTAATCTTTTCAATCGTGACATTACTTACATGAGTGATATTATCAACTCTTATATAAATAATAATCTACCGATTTATGCTACATGGAAAGGTCAAAAAATATATTTCCCCAAAAATGTACTAGTGGATTTAAATAGTATAGACCATGACTATTATTTCAGGCATCTGTCATCTGATTTGTTCGCTTGTAAAAATATAGACTTGACTTCTAGGCGATTTTATTCTGGTCCTTTGATTTTAACGTTAATGTTGAATAATAAATGTGTAACCCATTGTACTTATTGTTATGCTGATACAAAAACAAATGTAAAGCAACCACTTTCTACTTCGCGCATTTTAGAGTTAATACTAGAAGCATCTAAATTACAGGTCCAGCAGGTCAACTTAATCGGTGGAGAAATATTTCTACATCCTGATTGGGATATTATTTTGAAGGAGCTTGTAAAACGTGATATTGCTCCTGAATATATATCAACAAAAATACCTTTTACTGATAACCTTTTAAAGCGATTAAAAAATACAGGTTATAATAATCTTATTCAGGTTTCATTAGATACCTGTGATGATAATGTCTTGCAAGAAATGCTGGGAGCGAAAAATACTTATGGGAAAAAAGTATTAAAAGGGCTGCTTGCTCTTGACCAAAGTGGTTTAAAATATCAAGTATCGTCTGTATTTACCACACACAATAGTGATAGACAATTATGGAACGATTTATTTTGCTTTCTTTCAACTTTAAAACATTTAGAAAATTGGCGGATTGTACCAGTAAACATGTCTATAAATATTAAATATCAAGATTTTATATCTCTCAAGCCTCCAAAAGCCACTATAGAAACTATTTTTAATTATATTGAAGAATCGATTTTTCCTTTAGCCAAATTTCCAATATTATTAGGAAGAGAAGTTCTTGATAATAAATTTTATACAGATAATGGCGGAAGTGCTCATTTTAGAGGAGCTGTTTGTTCAGCTTTGAATACACATATGTTTATTCTTCCAAATGGTAAGGTTACAATATGTGAACAACTCTATTGGAATCCTCGGTTTATAATCGGAGACGTTACTTACCAATCATTAATTGAAGTGTGGAACTCACCTCGTTCTTTATTCTTAAGTAATCTTAAACAGGAAGACATTCAGCAAAAGAGCTATTGTAAAACATGTTCTGTTTTTGATCAGTGCTATAGTTCACACAATAGATGCTGGAGTAATATTATAAAAGCGTATGGGGATCTTAATTGGGATTACCCTGATCCACGTTGCTGCTTTGCGCCAAAGGTGGATACTTTTGGATATTAAGCCAACTGCCTTTAATATTATTCCTAAACTGTCTTGATTTATATTCGCAATGTGTAGTTTTAGACTAAAAAAAAAGGGAGAAGCTTTCTACCACGGCGTTACTCAAGCAGTTGCCTTTTCGATTCATATTTTTGCGTATTTTGTAAAAGGCCAACACATTGGCCATCTTCTTACTGGCATATTAAACTCCTCTATCGGAATAGCAAATCATTTCCTCTTTTGGTGAGCGATTCTTAATCGCCATATTAATGCAGGCAACACTGTTTCCTCTATTTTCATGCCATCACTCGCGCAGTATCCAATGACACTTTCCTGTCGAATAAATCTAGCACTGTGGTCAGGTAGTTAAAGTCACCTGCCTATACTCGGAGATAGGTTTTGTCAGAAATCCAAGCCACGCAAGGAATATCTACCTTGAACTGTCTATCCAACAAATTCTCAGCTATTGTCTCTTTGTGGAGTAAATTTGTGGTTACCTTGAACTTTTTTGATAGCTTACTACGCAGTCCCATCTTCTTTATATGGAGAGCAACAGTGGTCCTTGAAATTAAATTCCTCGCTGGTTAAGTTCTTTAGTTATGCGAACACTGCCACTACCATATCTAGCCTTTGCCGAAAGTACTCCTTCAGAATCTCCTTCTGTACATTCTGTGAAGCTTTCAACCTCTTTCCCTGAGGGCATTGAAAGCACGTATAATATCCACTTTTTGATCCCTTTAGAGCTCTATACGTCACTTCGATCCTCCAGACTTTACAGTGATTTTTGATAAATACATAACAACGATCTCTCTTGGAAATGATGCCTAGCGTTTTTTTAAGATATCATTCTCAATATCAGAGAGCTCCTTTCTCCATATTGAAAGTCTTCTTCGTGCCAACGATAAATCAAGGCAGCACTTACAGCAAGTTCACGGGGCAAGGCACTAACGTTTTTTCTCTCATAACTCAATTTGGCTGCATTCTCCTTAAAAAGAGAGTCATACTGTTTTCTTGCTCTTTTTCATTGCGTAAAGTTAAACGTTTTGGCCTTAACTCAATGTACGGCTAAAGTTTACTATTTCATGTTTATTTCCCTTTTTAAATAAAAGAACTTTCAATGTTTGAACAAAATCTTTTTGGGATAGATTGCTTTAAATTCATCTTAACTACCAGCTGTCTCATTTGAATTGGCGATTGGCAGTTTCAAAGACTGCAGCAAAAAACAACTTCTGTTTGTAGCTGCCTAATCGCTGTATCTTTTGATCTTTCTTATCCCTTAACTTTTCCTTACTAAAAACATATATCCTATTTATTTAACACTTCACAAGTGTCTGAATAGCATTTTATTCTGATTATCGATATTCTTTTACTACAAATGCAGGAAATATTTTGAAATATTAGAAATAAAAAAAATGAGTCCTGATTTTATGGACTAGATAAGAATACATTTGTTATGTAATAGTAATATATAATATTAATTTAAACATTTACAGTCATGAAAGAAGAAGAAAAAAAGAAAGAAGAAGAGGCTAAAATCCAAGAAGAAAACTTAACTTCAGAAGAAGAACAGCAAGTTGAAGGTGGCGTTAAAGCTATTGATGAACAGAAGATGAACCCTGCAGAAGGTGGCCTAGGGTGCGACTGCGGTTGCTAATTAATTAATAGGGCTATCTCATAAGAGCATAGCCCTTTTTTAATTAGTATAAAAAGCAAAATTTTATGTATATAAATTAATTGATTGAATAAATATGAGCAATGAAAAATAGTGAATATAATTTTATCTTAGAATTAAATAACAAATGGTATATCTATAATTCCATGTCAAATAAATTTGCTTGGATATCAAAAAGTGTTAGCACGTTTTTAAGAAGTAATGAAATTGATAAAATAGATCGCATAGGACTTAATATATTACATGAAAATCACTTTATTATTCCTAACGATGTTGATGAAGCCAAAGAGGTAGTTGATTTTTATAAAAAATCAGTTTCTCAGGATATTTATAGTTTAACAATTCTTCCCACATTAGATTGTAATGTTAGTTGTTGGTATTGTTTTGAGAAATGTGTAAAAAATTCAAGATTGAGCGATTTTACGAGTACCTCTATTTTAAATCATCTAAACTTAATTATCCAAACAAAACCTCAAATAAAAAAATTCCAAATAGAATTATTTGGTGGTGAGCCATTATTGTATTTTAAAGATAATTTATATCCTTTATTGGAACAAATGAAATATTTAGCAGATAGTAACGAGAAAGATATTTCCTTTTTGTTTATAACAAATGGCTTATGTCTTAATGAAAAAGTTATCCGATTATTGAAACCTTTTAAGCCAAACTTTCAAATTTCAATTGATGGTTATAAAAAGAAGCATGATTCAATAAAGAAGATAGTTGGGCAAGAGGACAAAAGTGCTTATGATATAGTTATGAAAAATATTCATTTACTTATATCTTTATTAGAGAGTCACGTAACGCTAAGAATAAATTATGATGATAATACTTTATTGCACATAAATGAAGTCCTTGAATCCTTGAAGAATATTCCTAGAAATAAGCTTAGTATTCATCTCGAAAGAGTTTGGCAAACGAAGGGAAAAAAAATAGAACCAAATTCTAAATTAAAAGAAAATATAAAAAAAATAATTGACCATGGGTTTTACGTGACATATATGAATTTCTTTAAGAAAGGCTTTTCTTGTAAAACAAGTAAGATTAATCATGCTGCAATATCATATAACGGTGATGTATATAAATGCACAGGTCGCGACTTTACTCTTGATACAAGAGAAGGCATTTTAGCAACAGATGGGCATATAAAGTGGGAAACAGAAAAGCACACAGAAAGATTAGCAATAGAAACATATAATAATGCAATATGTAAAAAGTGTAAATTACTTCCTTTATGCTATGGCCCATGTTCTCAAAAGTATATAGAAATGAGAAAAAGTGGTAAAACCATAGAAGACTTGTGCCAATTAAAAATGTCAGAAATGTCTGTAGATGAGTATATTATGCTGAGATTGAGAAGTGTGTTGAATATAGCAAAATTATGAAATATGAAAAAAACAATCTTTTTTTTTATAATCATGGCTTGTGCAACAATTCTACATGCTCAGAACTATACCATAAAGGGGCGTGTTCTTGACCAAAACAAACAAGCTATTTCTTATGCTTCTATAGCACTTCTTGCATCAGATAGCACTGCATTGGTGACAGGTACGATTAGTGGAGACAAGGGGGAATTTCAGTTGCCTAGTATAGTTAAAGGAAAGTATTATATTTCATTGAGTTTTGTAGGTTACAAACCTCTTAAAAAGTTTGTAGTATTAAACTCGAATATCGATCGAACATTTATTCTTAGGGATGATGCCGTTGCACTGAACGAGATTGTTATTAAGGCAAATAGGAGCAATATTATTAAACAATCTGCGTCAGGTCAAACTTTTATGTTGTCGGAAAGTGCATTAAAGAAAAAAGATGTTCTTGATGCATTACAAGAAGTTCCTTCTCTAGCTATTGACCCCGGGACTCGAAAAATAACGTTGAATGATGGTAGTAATCCTCTCATCTTAGTTAATGGAATAAGAAGAGAAGGAGGACTTTCTGCTATTAATCCAGAAGATATTTTATCAGTGGAGGTGGTCCCAACCTCTTCTGCAGAATTTCTAAGGGAAGGCTATACTAGCGTGGTTAATATTAAGGTAAAAAAAGCAAATCAACCTTATACTTCATTTAACGGTGGAATTAATACTAGTCCTCTTCTTCTATTTGGAATAACTGATGCTTCGCTTGAATTTGGGAATAGTAAATCTTCATTTTATCTTTCGGGGCAAACTTTTACTTTTCTCAAGAATAAATCTGATATGCTAGAGAATACTAGAACTTCTAAAAGTAGTAGGAAAATACGGTATAAGCGAACAGGAGACTATACTGATACAAATTGGGCAATAGGAGGAGATAGAAATTGGTCAGCATCAGACTACACGTCATTTAGTTTGACTTTTGACTATATTCCACAAAGCAATAATGCCAATGGTAAAACTGAAATAAGTGATCTCACAACGGATAAAATTACTCGTTATGATTATATGAGAAATTATGATGATAAATCTTGGACAGGTACTGCAAATGTTTATCATCGACATACTTTCTCGGCTTCAACGTTGGATTTTTTGTTTCAGCTGAATAGAAGTAAAAATGAGAATAAAGTCAAACAGTTGGAAAGTGGTGCTACAAATATAGTTTATGATTATAATTTTAAAAATCATCATACGGGAGTGGTATTTACGCCTGCATATCAGTTTGCTTTTTCAAATTTTAAAGTAAAGGCAGGCATAAATAATTACTATCAATACAATAAAATTTATCAGAATGAGGGAGGGAGGTCTGAATTTACTCACCAAGAATGGAATGAGTATCCTTATTTGGATATAAATGGGTTGTGGAAACATTTCTCATTAGCAGTATCAGCTGGAGTTGATGCAGTGTTTAGGAATATTAATGATTATTCCGATCATTATTTTCGGCTAAGGCCAGTCGTAAATATGAATTATAAATTTAATATTCATCATGCTATAACGTTGAACTATAACATGCAGTCTACTTCTCCTGATGTTGTGCAGCTTAATCCTTATAATACATCATCGGATACCTTATCTATTATTACAGGAAATCCCTCTCTTCGACCTTTCAGAACGAATCAAGTGAAATTTAGTTATTCTCTTTCAAAAGGGTCTTTTTTTGTGGAACCAGCTGTGAGATATAAGAAAATAACGAATAGTATTGTTATTGTTGGTGAATATTCTTCGAATGGATACATACAATCCTTGGCAAATGCAGGAACGTGTGAGGTATGGTCTGGCATACTTACTTTTCGCTATACGATTGGGAAATATGGGTTTATCGGAGGGAATATGGAATATAGCAAGCAGAAATTTCCTAATATATCGCAAAGTGATAACTTCTTAAATGGGAGGATTAACTGGGGACTAAATTATAAGAGATTGAATTTATCAGGATTTTATGGGCTTCCAAGATATTCGTATAATATGTATAAACACACTAAATCATCTCCAGAGTCCTGGTGCACATTATCTTTTGCTACTTCTGAAAATTTAAACGTTTCAGTGGGTATGCGTTATGTTGGGTATCGTAGCCATGTCCAGCGATGGGTAGACATGCCTGATTATTCATCTTATTATGATAATCGGTTCACGAATAGAGGCAACACTATAATGTTAGGTATTCGTTATAAGTTTCAAAATAGAAAACAAAACCGCTCTATTGAGAAACTACAGAATAGGGATAAGGGATTTAGAGTAATTAGTGAATAGATTAGATTCCACATAGACTCATATATACTCTGTGATATTTTTATAAAACTAGATAAAGTTCTACCTTGGGGAATGATATCTAAAAGACGCTGTGTATCATTTGCAAGAGCGATCATTTATTTATGGATTTATCAAGAAGCATGAAAATTTGGAGGATCGAAGTGATGTGTAGGCTCTTAAAGGTTCTAATGCAGACAGGAAAGTATATCTACCCGCCACAGTGCTATATTTATTTAACAAAATCATCGGATGAAGCGCCAGCGATGGTATGATTACAAAGAAAATAGTATTGCCCGCATTTAATATGGCAATTAAGAATCGCTCACCAAAAGAGGAAATGATTTATGGTAATAGATTGGTATAAAGACGACAAAAGGAAACAGAACTATTCAAATTTATAAAGATTTGTTATAATCGAAAGAAAAGATACTCGCCGCTTAACAATCTCAATATTTAAGAGTTTTGAAAATTGATAAATAGTAAAAATGCTAATTGATTAAATATCGTTCAACTTTATCTCCTCCATACTTTGCTTGACTATCCTACTCTTCATTATTTTTAATTTGTAATAAATGAGAAAGTTATTTTTTCTAATTCTCCAATGCTTCTTTATTTCACTTGCAATGGGGCAACAAATAAATGGCAAAATTCTAGATAGTGATAAGAATCCTATCCCATATTGTAATGTGGTTATTCTCTCATCACCCGATTCGACCTTTATTCAAGGTGTAGTCACAGATGACACTGGTTCTTTTTCTCTGACAAATAACGGTAAAGCTCAAAAGATTTTAAGGATTTCATGCTTGGGTTATGAAACGCTCTACATTCATTGTGCAGAAGGAAGCATCGGTACACTTATTCTGCCTTCTTCTTCTGTTCAGCTTGCTGAAACGCTCATAACTGCAGGCCGAAAAGTACATAAGATGCGCAATGGTAACATCGTGACGGATATCGCTAATTCATCATTGGGGAAAGAACATAAGACATTAGATATTTTGAAAAAGATACCTGGAATGACTACCTCTCAAGGCAAACTTGAAGTATTTGGATTTGGAGAGCCTATCGTTTATATAGATAACAAAAAGGTGAATAATAAGAATGAGATATCTATGCTAGATCCTCAAAACATAAAAGAGGTAGAGCTACTCACCAACCCTGGCGCAAAATATGATGCCTCTGGTAAAGCCATATTAAAGATTACAACTTTACATAAGAATGATGGCTGGAATATAAAAATAGACTTAACTGCAACTCAATCTAGAAAGTTTAGTGATGAAAGTAATTTGGCTGTTGCCTATAGGAAGAAAGGATTAACTGTTTCTGGCTTATATAATTTTTCTGATTATAGAATGAGAACAAAACAAGATCTTTTATACTCCTTACAAGATAAGAGTGTATTGTGGAAATATGATGATTTGTTACGAACAGGCTATGCGGGGAAGCAGCATAACTACCAGGTTGGATTTGATTATTCCATAACAAAGAATCAAAGCATCGGCATTCAATATAGTGGGATGCACTCCCCAATTAAAAGCAAGGCAAATAGCGTTCAAAATGTTTTTCAAGATGGGAATGAACTTACTCAAATTATGGCTAAGAGCCAATATAATACGACAGCTGACCATAACCTAGTCAATCTATTCTATATTGGTAAATTTTCCAAGAAGCTCACGCTGAATGCTAATGTAGATTATGTCAAGAATAAAAATAATCAAAATCAAATTGTAGAAGAAAATACGGAAGAGAATAATAATGAGGTTAACATTGCCTCAAAGACAAACAGCAAATTGGAAGCTGCAAAAATAGAATTAGACTATACAGTTGCTTCAAAGAGTACCCTTACAGCAGGAGTAGAATTCAATAAAATCGATATAGATGGTTGGCTTGAGAATCCTGATAATGCCGTTAAAAGTACTCAATTTAGAAACAAAGAAAATAAGCAGGCTTATTATTTAATGTATAATACAAATTTAGGTAATTATGTTCTTAATGCCGGATGTAGGTATGAAATCGACAATTCGAAAATGGATGATTTATTAGACCCTGAAAATAATATTCATCGAGATTATCACAACTGGTTTCCAAGCTTGTCTATTTCAAAGACTTTTAATAGCATACAAAGTTCTCTATCTTATTCAATACGTACTACTCGTCCAGCATTCAGCCGCTTGAATAGTAATACTTATTATGATAATAGATATGTGTTGCAGATAGGAAACCCTAAATTACAACCTGAGCTGTCGCACAACATTCAACTACTACTAACTTACAAAACGCTAATACTTAAGTTTGGCTATAGTTACATCAAAGATTTTATCAATTCGGTTCTTTCCTCTCAAGACAACGTAATTATTAACAGTTGGAAAAATTATGATAATACTCAATTCTTTAGAGGAAATATGAGTTATACAAAAACAGTGGGTTGCTGGAATAGTACATTGTCTGCCAGCATTTCTATCCCTCGTTTTAATATTGAATATGAGGGAAAGAAGTATAACAATAATACGCCTCGTTTTTATGCCCAACTCAATAACTATTTAACATTACCCAAAGACTTTACTGTTTCAGTTGATTATATGTATAATAATGGTGGAAGTATAGGAATCTATAAGTATAAACCATATTCTTCTTTCAATTTTGGAGTGCAAAAATCTTGTTTCAATGACAAATTAAATATTGGCTTCAATGTCAATGATATATTCCGTACCATGGTTTATAAGTATGATTCACGTTTGGATAATATCCATTTTCACCAGAAAGAGGATCAGGATGAACAGAACTTCTCATTCAGCATCGTTTATCGATTGAATAAGATAAAGAGTAAGTATCGTGGCTCTGGCGCGGCACAAGACGATATAAAGAGACTAAACTAAGAGCATAGACTTGCTGACGAAAGATAACAGTTATCGGTCTCATTACAGCAATAGGTATAATATATTTCATTACATAATTAAATATCTACTGTCAATGCAAATATAGATAAGGCTATTTATTGAATTCATCTGCACAGCTAAACACACAACAATAGTAAAACTCTATTTTAGAAACAATATATAAATGAAACAATACGTAGTACTTTCAATCTTTACGATCCTATCGATTTTTACTGCCGGAGCACAACAAATTAAAGGAAATGTTATCGATGGATTAACTTCCGAGCCTTTACCTTTTGCCAATATTGTAATTGTCAATAAAGATTCGTCAGCAGCATTTGTTGGCACAGTAACAGATATGCAGGGCAATTTTGCCCTTACATCGAAGAAAGAAAAAGAGGCTGTTCATATCAGCTATCTGGGATATGTGAGCAAAGATACGGTTATCGTAAAAAATAGGCTTAACCAGATTGTACTTGCGCAAGACGCAAACATGCTTGGAGAAGTGGTTGTAAAAGGTGTCCGGAACCATTTTAAAATGGAGAACGGAGGGATTGCCATGGATGTGGCAAACAGTCCATTGAAAAATATTGGTACGGCTAATGATGTATTAGAGAAACTCCCTTTTGTGGTAAAAGACGGTGATGCATTCACTGTTCTTGGTAAAGGGAAACCTCTTATTTATATCAATAATCGCCTTGTGAGAAATGAGAATGAATTACAAAGGCTCTCATCTGGTAGTATCAAAAAGGTAACTGTAATAACCAATCCCGGACCAGAATATGATGCAACAGTCAGTGCTGTAATCCGTATTGAAGCCGTACGCCCTCCGGGTGAAGGATTGGGTGGAGAGCTATTTGGGAGAATAAAAGCAGCCAAACTGCTTTCTAGCAATGGAAGCATAGATCTGAATTATCGTAAAAATAAACTAGATGTATTCACCTATTATGGGTATACTGATGACAGGCGAAAAGTAAAAATGGACTTAGAGCAACAACTGAAAGCCGACAATCAGACAACGCGTATGGACAGCAAAGACAAAGAAAGGAGCGGTCGTAGAGAGCACTATGTGGAAACTGGGCTCAATTATGAATTCAATGAACATCATTCTGCGGGTGTTCAATATACATACGACGACACTCCGTATGCAAGAGTGAACATGGGGATGCAAAGCAAAATATATATTAATAATGCACTTTCAGAAGAATTTCCAACAACAGCCCTGGTTAATATTGATCGAAACTCACATTTGCTGAATACTTACTATGTAGGCGATTTATTCAGCTGGTTAAAAGCCCAGCTTGATTTTGATTATGCTAAAGGAAAGAATAAAACCATTCAGAATTCATCGTCAGGACGAGAAACTGATGAAAATGTGAATACCAAATCCCTGCAAAATTACCATCTTTACGCTGGAAAACTCAGCCTAATCACCCCTTTGTCCAAAGGTGAATTCAAGTATGGGACGGAATTCAGTCGAACGACCAATGAGCAGAATTATATCGTTATTGATAATGCGGGAGCAGAAGACCTAACTTCAAATACAAATATCTCCAAACAAAATATGTTTGCTGCATTTGCGAATTACTCCTACACTTTCAGAAAATGGACATTAGGTGCAGGCTTACGTTTTGAAAAGACTGCCTTCAATTATTTTGAAAACGGAACTAAAATGAATGGACAGAGCCGTAGTTATACGGATTTTTTTCCAAATGTTTCTGTGAGCTATCGTACAGAAAAAACACAAATGATGTTGGGTTATCGTTCTACTATAGAACGCCCAAACTATTATCAACTAAGAAATAGTGTACAATATGACAATCCATACACTTACGAAGCCGGAAATCCGTATTTGAAACCAACAAGAATAGATGATATCACCTATACATTGCTGTGGGGAAAGATAAAGGTTATGGCTACTTACAAGCTGTACAACAACTTCTCATTATTGCTACCGGAACAATATAAAGATAGAAATATCATAATGTTCCGCCCTGAAAATTTGCAAAACGTACGCAGCGTATCAGCATTCGGATATTATTCTCTGCATTTCGGAATATGGGAACCTGTAGCGGGTATCGGGATATTAAAAGATATTCTTAGCTATGGGAAAATAGTAAAACAGGACTACGAAAAACCTTATTTACGTTATAGTCTGAAAAATACGCTTCGTTTACCTGCTGGATTTACTGTAATGGTAGATTTTCAGGGGAATTCGAAGGGGAATTCAAGTTTGAATTATGTATATGACAATTTCAGAATGAATATGCAGATAACCAAGACATTCATGAAGGATAAACTTGTGCTAAATATGAGAGGAACTGATATTACAGGCACGTACAAACAAAAATACTTGATGGATGTATACCCAGTTACATCATTCATTAACAAGGACTTGGATACTCGCTCGTTTCAGTTTTCAATTCGATATAAATTCAATGCTTCTAGAAGTAAATACAAAGGAAATTCAGCTTCTGAGGAGGAAAGACAACGACTGTGATATTTAAAAGAAACATTCGTTTCAAATAATACTTATAGATGCTTGATCCTCTATAGTTTATCATTCAAAATCAACATTAAATTGTCCCCCTATTTGGGCTCAGTCATTATTCTTGGGGATTTAACCATTACGCATATAGCATCATCACTCTATAAAGATAGAATTTTACATCATTTACTCCTCTGAATGTAGCCCTAAAGGATTTAAGCTTGGCATTGAAAGATTCAGCTGCTGCATTTGTGAGTCTGTTTTCAAAGAAATTCAATATCCTATCATTGTGATTTTTAAAGGTTTCTATTACCGTATTGAACTGAGGGTAATTCCATTCCTCTACCTTGTTGAACCACAGTGCAAGCTTTGCTCTTGCAACATTTTTATCATAGTTTTGAGAGTATATCTGTCCGAGTTGCAGAGCCAAATAATATAATTGTTTTATATCGTCAAACTGTTTAAAGAGTATTTCAGCCCTTATTCTTTGAGAGTTTGTCCATTTATCAGGACTCTTGAATAGTAGATATCTGCTTCGGACAAGAAGCTGCCTGATGGTATCTCCGTTATCAAAACATTGAGGTATATATTTTCTTCTTTCTGTTCTTGCTCTTTGTATATCTGAGTTCTCCTGCTCAATAGCCTGCCATCGATATTGCACACGTAGCTCCTGCAATGCTTCCTGCATCTGCATTTGTACATGAAAGCGGTCTATGATCTGCGTAGCGTAAGGAAAACACCTCTTGGCTATTTGTCTCATACTTCCGGCCATGTCAAGTGTCACGTTCTTGACCATCCTACGTTTTCCTTCTGGTAACTTCATCAGGTATTTGCATACATCCTCAGCTTTTGTTCCCTTTATCATGGCTATAACCGTACCATGCTTACCATGACCTGCTTTATTGGTTACAATGGTATATAGCTCTCCATTGCTGAAGGCTGTTTCGTCAATAGATATATTCTCACCTAAATTGTCCTTGAAATACATATACTCATCAGCATGCGAGAGCTGGTTCCAGGAACGATAGCCGCTTAGATGTTCTTTGTAGTAATCGTTAAGTGTCTTAGACTTCATATGGCAGAAGTCGGCTACTAATTTTATACTAACCTCATGATTATCAAGATAGCTCTTTTAAAAAAGAACCGAACTCGGCTGTTATCCTAGTTCCGTCTGCAACCAATTGCCAGTCCCTGCTGTATGTCTTACCCGTTTGCTTATCCTCCCATCTGCGACGTTTAACTTTTAAATATACAGTGCGGTCACGAACAGGAAAATCGGTAACTGTTATCTCGGGATAGAAACCTTTTGAAACTAGCGGAAGACTTGAATACTCGTCCGGTATGGTATTTTTCTCTTCAAGAGAGAATATATAATAATCACCCATATCTGAATAGTCCGTAAAATCAAAATAGTCAAGCATCCCTTTGGGAAGGAACATGGACAATATATACTTATAATCGATTGGTTTCTTTGGCATGAAGCAAAAGTAATATTTTATAAGGTAAATAGAAAAGAACGAATTATTAAATCCCCAAATTTAAAGACTGACCCCCTATTTGAACTTTAGCAAGTTCAAATAGGGGGACATAAAAAGAGGATGCCTTTTGAAGACATCCTCTTGATGAGCGAAAGACGGGACTCGAACCCGCGACCCCAACCTTGGCAAGGTTGTGCTCTACCAACTGAGCTACTTTCGCAAACATTCAAACTATACTGGTGAAGAGAATGAGACTCGAACTCACACGACATAACTGTCACTACCCCCTCAAAGTAGCGCGTCTACCAATTCCGCCATCCCTCCAATATGTCAAACAATAAATACCTAATTACCATGGTGCCCAGAACAAGACTCGAACTTGCACGTCATTGCTAACACTAGTACCTGAAACTAGCGCGTCTACCATTCCGCCACCTGGGCTAGGCATAAATACTTATTGAGCGAAAGACGGGACTCGAACCCGCGACCCCAACCTTGGCAAGGTTGTGCTCTACCAACTGAGCTACTTTCGCGATTGCGGATGCAAAGGTAGATATTTCCTCTATATATGCAAATATTCCGCCTGATTTTTTCGATCAATTATCATCACTTTATTTCCTAAAACAAAGGATTCTTTTGATTATCAACTCATTCTATCTCTATAATCTTCATAAGTAAATTGTTTGTAGATTTCAGCATTCCCTTCTTTTGTCCATAATCCAATAGCAGGATGATGAATTCCATTAAACATATTTGTTTTAACCATTGTATAATGAATCATATCTTCAAAAACAACACGTTCACCTATCTTTAATTCATGATCAAAACTCCAACTTCCCATATAATCACCACTTAAACAAGAGTTACCTCCAAGACGATAAACATAAGGACCTTCCTCTCCCATTTCTGCACCCCGTACAGTTGGTTGATAAGGCATCTCCAAACAATCGGGCATGTGACAGGTAAAGCTTACATTGAGTATAGCTGTTTTAATGCCTCTGCTCTCTACCACATCCACAATTTCTGAAGTCAACACACCTGTTTGCCAAGTAAAAGCTGAACCAGGTTCAAGGATAATTTGTAAATGTGGATAACGTTCTCTTAAACTGCGCAACAAGCCGATCAGGTGCTCCACATCATAATCTTTTCGAGTCATTAAATGTCCTCCTCCAAGATTCAACCATTTGATCTGAGAGAACCATCCCGAAAATTTCTCTTCAATATGGGTTAATGTCCTTTCTAACTCGAAAGAAGTAGATTCACAAAGAGTATGACAATGAAACCCTTCAACGCCTAAAGGTAAAATTTCAGGTAAAAGATCGGCTGTAATCCCAAAGCGAGTACCCGGCGCACATGGATTATAAAGCTCCGTTTCAACTTCTGAGTATTCTGGGTTAATTCGCAGTCCACATGAAATATTTTGCTTACCAATCATAGGATAGAAACGTTCAAACTGTGTCAATGAATTGAAACTGATATGACTACTATAACGCATGATTTCAGAAAAGTCAGATTCAGTATAAGCAGGAGAATAAGTGTGTGCTTTACTTCCAAATTCTTCAAACGCCAAACGAGCTTCATAAACAGAGCTAGCAGTAGAATGATTTATGTATTCTCTAAAAATAGGGAAAGACCTCCACATTGCAAAAGACTTAAAAGCAAGAATTATTTCAACTCCTGCCCTCTCTTTGACTTCTTTAATAAGAGAAAGATTTTTTCTTAGCAATTCTTCTTCCATAATGTAGCAAGGTGAAGGAAATCGAGTAAAATCTATCATAATAAATGGTATGTACTATTAAAATATAATGCAAATGTACAGAATGTTTTCATTATCATCCCACACTGCTCTTAATAATTGTATTGAATAAAATAAAATTAAAGCCCGATCGAATCACTTCGCCCGGGCTTCCATAAATAAACTTGGCAGAGTTTATTCTTTGAAAATATACTAGTTATAAAGACTTTATTTTTCTACAACAGCTTCTTCAGGCCAAAGTTTTGTCACTGCTACCTTAGCCATATTCAATGTATCCCATTGTTTTTTTTGAGCTATTTCATAATCCTCATTAGACAATATTTGAGCATTAGGAACACATAAACTAAGACGGTCTAAAGAAATATAAGAAGTTACTTCATCTATAGCCTCATATATATCATCTAATTCATCGGGTAGCGGATAATGAGAAGGTATAAAACCAAAAGTTGCTTTTTGTTCACGAATAAACCATAATAGCGAAGTCTTGCCACAACTCTCATTATTATAATCAAGGAAAAACGCATCAACTCCATTCAAAGAAGATAGCATTTGAGCCGAAGCATGAAATGCAACAAATAAATCTGGAGCATGCCCAACTAGAGACATATTATTTACTTCAATAGCTTCAGGAGTAATTACTCTAGTATTATCATCAAACTGCACATAACGGCAACCTAATGTGTAAAGCTCTTGAATAAGTTTTTGATAAACCTTTGCAATATCAGCTAACAATAACTCGTTATCAGGATAAAAGACTCTTAACTGTTCGCAGTTATCATTACTCAACAATTCAGCTAACAACAACGAAGGAGCAGGTAGCACTTGTTTAGCAATAACATCTCCTCCAGTTATTCCAGTGAGGTACATAAAGTCCTCTAAAATGGGATGAATAGAGGGAAAACCAAGTCTTCCTATCAGTTTTAGAGCATTTCTTCTTATATCACATGACTCTATGCCTTCTAAATTCCACATAAAATCAAATGGCCAAGAAGCATTGCGGAAGCGCCCATCAGTAACGACTTCTAAACCTATTATTTTCAACTTTTCTATTAGATTACGTATCTCGGCATCTTCTATGGCACGCAATGTAATCTTGCTAATCCGTCCGTCACGATATTGTTCTTGAGCATCTTTTAGACTCGGTGGGAGTAAAAAAGTACCAGCGATATCTATCTTAAACGGAGGTCTGATATATTCCATACGCTATAATAAAAAAATGATTTTTGCATTTGCGCATTATTCCTAACCCACGAGAAATAAAGACATATAAAGAGTGGCAGGTCTTCTGACTTAGCTTCCATTTCGAATACCTTCCCGGCCTAAGCCAGTGGTTAAAGGAGTGTTTCATCGAAATGTTTGTGATGAAGCCTTACAGCAGCGGGACTGTTCAGGATTTACACCTGATTCCCTTTTAATTATCACTACTGAAAAGTAGCAATAAACCATTCCTAGATGCAAATATAAGGAAAGGAATAAGAAATCAAAGAAAGATGAAGAGAATTAACATTAATATTTTTATCCATAAACATAATATCAACGATACATATAGCTTATTAAAGTGCGCTAGAAGTATTACAAGTCTTATCAAAACAGATCTCATTATTACACTCAAATTCTAAGGTAACATGTTGTATGCCTACTTTCATTAATGCTTCTTTTACCATTTAATTTCATCTTTTCAGTAATCCAAGACCTATAACAGCGTATATTATTATTGTTTTTTATACCTTTGCGGAAAATTACGAATCTTACATCAATTCGCATGGACATTCATCAAAAACTTAAAGAATTATCAATTTTTCTATCTGATTATTCTACTAGCCTGATGGCGGCTGGCGTACAAACATCACGCATCGTACGCAACTCTTCACGTATCGCCGAATCATTTGGCTTTTATCTAGATATGACTATTTTCCAAAAAACGATTATCATGACTTTAAGAGACGCTGATAATGCCCACTCTTACAGTACAGTAAATAAAATTAAACCGATGGCTTTAAATTTTGCCATCAATTCTAGATTAAGCACTTTAAGCTGGGAAATCTATGACAAACAGCTTTCATTAGATGAAATAAAGACAAAATACCATGAAATAGTGAATACTCCTAGAGAAAGCAAATGGTTAGTATTATTTCTTGTAGCATGTGCTAATGCTTCTTTCTGTCGTTTATTTCAAGGAGATGCCACATCAATGGCCATTGTATTCATTGCCACCATCGGAGGATTTTATGTTCGTCAATTTTTAATGGCAAGACATTGGAATCATCTCGCAATATTTATTATTTCATCTTTTGTTGCATCTATGATTGCCAGTACGGGATATCTATGTCATTGGGGAAATACTCCAGATATGGCATTGGGAACCAGCGTGTTATATCTCATCCCAGGTGTACCTCTCATAAATTCCATTATGGATATCATAGACGGACATGTATTAGCTGGTACATCCCGCTTCATCAATGCCTGTTTGCTTATTATATGTATAGCTATAGGGCTCTCAATCACTATTTTAATAACAGGAATTAGCGCGTTATGATTAATTATGAATTTCTTTTGGCTATTATTTATGATGGTTTCTTTGCTGCTATTGCCGCTCTTGGTTTTGCTATTATCTCCAACCCTCCTCGAAAAGCTTTAGCTATTTCAGCTTTTCTCTCTGCTGTTGGACATGGGTTGCGTTACTATCTAATGCATTCTGATTTTTTCCATTTAGATATTGCTACAGCTTCTTTTTTTGCAGCAACATCTATAGGATTATTATCCATCCCTTTTGCAAAACACATTCACTGCCCGGCAGAGGTATTCTCATTTCCTGCTTTATTACCTATGATTCCAGGCATGTTTGCCTATAAGAGTATTTTGTTTCTTACAAAATTCATGCAAAGTAAAAATCAAACAGATTCATTTCAATATATTGAGCAATTTTTTAGAAATGGCATAACGTCTATTTTTGTACTATTTGCCTTGGTTGTAGGTGTTGCCATACCAATTTTCCTATTTCACAAGCAATCTTTCAGTTCTACCCGTTTATTGAAAAAGTTGGTTAGTAAAAATTAAAAAAACAAGCCACCGAAATGACTCACTAACAAAATCATTCCGATGGCTGCTCCCTTAAACACCTTTAAACAAAATGGGAAATATGCCTCATTTAACTAATAACTAACTAACCCTTCTGAGGCATATCTATTGACTGGGCGACTATTTCTTACGAGCAAGTCGCCCAATTAATGTCTTTTATTTTCTAGCTTCTGCAATATATCCAAAAGCCTCTTTACACTTATCCACAATCCAAGTCCAATCTTTAGCAGCTACAACTTCTTTTGGGAAAAGATTAGAACCCATTCCAACACAAGTCACACCTGCTTTAATCCAAGCTGTAAGATTTTCCTTAGTGGGTTCTACTCCACCTGTTACCATTAGCATAGACCAAGGCATTGGAGCTTTTACATTCTTCACGAATGAAGGACCACCCACATTACCGGCAGGAAATACCTTACAAAGATCACATCCTACTTCTTGAGCAAAACCTACTTCAGAAACAGAACCACAGCCTGGAGTATAAGGAACTAAACGACGATTACAAATTTTTGCTATTTCAGGATTGAAAAGCGGACCAACAATAAAGTTGGCTCCTAATTGAATATACATCGCTGCAGTAGCGGGATCAACAATAGAACCGATACCCATAATCATATCAGGACACTCTTTTGCAGCCCATTTCACCAATTCAGCAAAAACTTCCTGAGCAAAATCTCCACGATTAGTAAATTCAAAAGCGCGAACACCACCTTCATAGCATGCTTTTACAACGTTCTTAGAAACTTCTATATCTTTATTATAAAAAACAGGAACCATGCCAGTGCTTGCCATTGCATTAAGCACTTGTATTTTATTAAATCTTGCCATTTTTCTAATTATTAAAATTTTGATTATCTACTTACACGACCTGAACCGTCACCTTTCATTAGATTTTCTACTTCAGCAACTGTAGCCAAATTAAAGTCACCATAAATGGTATGCTTCAAACAAGAAGCAGCTACTGCAAACTCAAGTGCTTTCTGATCATCAGTAGGATAAGTAATTAAACCATAAATAAGTCCACCCATAAATGAATCACCACCACCTACGCGATCTACAATATGAGTTATATCATATCTTTTAGATACTTTTAAAGAACCATTAGAATAGAGAACTCCTCCCCAAGTGTTATGATTAGCATTGATAGCACCACGAAGAGTTACAATCATTTTTTTACAACGTGGAAATTTAGTCATCATTTGAGTACATACTGATTCAAACTCAGCAGAATTAACGTCACCGCCGGTAGCAGTCACATCAAAACCTTCTGGCTTAATTCCGAATACTTTTTCACAATCTTCCTCATTTCCAAGAATCACATCACAACCTTCAACTAAAGCAGGCATAACTTCGTCAGCGGTTTTACCATACTTCCAAAGATTTTTACGATAGTTCAAGTCACATGAAACAGTTACCCCCATTTCATTAGCAACTTTGATAGCTTCCAAACAAGCATCTGCAGCACCTTGAGATAAAGCAGGGGTAATACCTGTCCAGTGAAACCATTGAGCATCTTTAAAAACTTCTTTCCAATTCACCATACCCGGTTCAATAGTAGAAATTGAAGAATTAGCACGATCATAAACAACTTTAGAAGCGCGTGCAACAGCACCTGTTTCTAAAAAATAAATACCTACACGATCACCGCCAAAAAGGATTTCCTTAGTACCTACATTGTGTGCACGAAGATCCATAATACAAGATTGAGCAATATCATTTTTAGGAAGACGAGTTACAAATTCTGTATCCAACCCATAATTAGCCAATGACACAGCAACGTTCGCTTCGCCACCACCAAAAGTAGCAGTAAATTCTTTAGCTTGTGAAAACCTAAGATAGCCCGGAGTAGCCAATCGAAGCATTATTTCTCCAAAAGTAACAACTTTCTTTCCCATAATTCTGTTTTTAATCAATAAGTTATTAATATTGTTAAGTTTCAATTTATAATCCTGTAAACAAAAGACTCCTAAAACACTAATATAATGCAACATACAGAGATATGAAACAGTGAATCAGTCGACTTTCGTGTGCGGGCACAAAGATACAATAATTTTCGTAATAACAAAAATTGTTATATATTTGTATCGAAAAGAAGAAGATTATTATTGTGCACGAGCACAATTTGAAAACAAGAAATAACCTGAGATGAATAAATTACCTGAAAGAATCAGAATTAAAGATATAGCACGCTTGGCAGACGTTTCTGTTGGCACTGTAGACCGCGTTATTCACGGACGAAGTGGCGTATCAGAAGCTAGTCGAACACGGGTAGAAGAGATATTAAAACAGCTACACTATCAACCCAACATGTACGCTAGTGCTCTTGCCTCTAATAAAAGATATGCTTTTGCCTGTTTATTACCACAGCACGTAAAAGGAGAATATTGGACCGCTGTAGAAACAGGTATAAACGAAGCTCTACAAAATTATTCAGACTTCAACACATCCGCTCATATCTCATATTATGATCCCTATAACTATCATTCATTTGTAAATGCAGGGAAAATGATTATAGAGAAAGAACCTGACGGAGTCTTACTTGCACCTACAGCCGTGCAGTACACCAAAGAATTGACAGATATATTAAATCAGAAAAATATACCTTATATATATATAGACTCTTATCTAAAAGAAATTCCTCCTCTAGCTTTCTTTGGACAGCATTCTCACCAAAGTGGATATTTTGCTGCTCGCATGTTAATGATGCTAGCTTATAAAGAAGAGGAAATTGTCATTTTTCGTAAGATAAACGAAGGGGTTGTTGGTTCTAATCAACAAGAAAATCGAGAAATAGGTTTCAAACAATATATGAAAGAGCATCATCCATCCTGCAAAATATTGGAACTTGACCTCCATGCCAAAAGACCAAGCGAAGACAATGATATGCTAGATGCTTTTTTCAACGAACACCCTAATATACGAAATGGAATAACATTTAATTCAAAGGCGTATATTATTGGTGAGTATTTACAATCTAGAAAACATGCAAATTTCAATCTAATAGGCTATGACTTACTTGACCGGAATGTATCTTGTTTGAAGGCCGGAAGTATTGCTTTTCTAATAGCTCAACAACCTGAATTACAAGGATTAAATGGCATTAAAGCATTGTGCGATCATCTAATTCTAAAAAAAGAAATGCCTCAAATCAATTACATGCCTATAGACCTTTTAACTATAGAGACAATTGATTTTTACCTAAAATTACCAAGATAATATATTTTATAAAAACCGTAAATTAATGAAGACAAAGTATCTACAAATTAATCCGGCTGATAATGTTGCTGTAGCCATCGTCAATCTGAGTGCCGGAGAAAAACTAACAATAAACGGAGTAGAAATCATTTTACGAGAAGATATTCCGACCGGACATAAATTTGCCATAAAAGATTTAGCTGAAGGTGAAGATGTTATCAAATACGGATACCCTATCGGACATGCCATTACTAGCAAAAAGCAAGGAGAATGGATGAATGAAAATAACATCAAAACTAATTTAGCAGGATTATTAGACTACAACTATAACCCCAAAGAAGTAGCTTTAGATATTCCTAAAAAGGAACTTACTTTTAAAGGATATCGTCGCAAAAATGGTGATGTAGGAATACGTAATGAAATATGGATTATTCCTACTGTAGGTTGTGTAAATGGTATAATCGCTCAACTTGCCGAAAACTTACGTCGCGAAACCGAAGGCAAAGAAGGAGTAGATGCTATCGTAGCATATCCTCATAACTACGGATGCTCTCAATTAGGAGATGATCATGAAAACACTAAAAAGATATTACGTGATATGGTACTTCATCCTAATGCTGCTGCCGTATTAGTTGTAGGTTTAGGATGTGAAAACAATCAACCTGATGCATTCCGCGAGTTTCTTGGTGATTATGATCAAGATAGAGTTACTTTTATGGTTACACAAAAAGTAGGTGATGAGTATGAAGAAGGTATGAAATTACTCCGTGAACTTTATGCAAAAGCTGCAACTGATCGACGTGTAGACATTCCTTTATCTGAATTACGGGTAGGACTAAAATGTGGTGGTTCTGACGGATTTTCAGGAATTACAGCTAACCCATTATTAGGAATGTTCTCCGACTTCCTTATAGCACAAGGTGGAACCAGTGTATTAACAGAGGTTCCTGAAATGTTCGGTGCTGAAACGATCTTAATGAACCGTTGTGAAAACAAAGAGCTATTTAGCCAAACAGTAGATTTGATTAATAACTTTAAAGAATACTTCTTATCTCACGGAGAGCCCGTAGGCGAAAACCCTTCTCCAGGTAACAAAGCAGGTGGCATTTCTACATTGGAAGAGAAAGCATTAGGATGTACTCAAAAATGCGGTAAAAGTTATGTATCAGGAGTATTACCCTATGGAGAACGACTCAAAGTAAAAGGTTTAAGTTTACTATCTGCTCCGGGTAATGATTTAGTAGCCTCTACTGCCCTAGCTTCTTGCGGATGTCACATGGTATTATTTACTACAGGTCGCGGTACCCCATTTGGAACATATGTTCCTACAATGAAAATTTCAACTAACTCCGGTCTAGCTGAAAGAAAACCCGGATGGATTGACTTCAATGCAGGCGTGATTGTAGAAGATGAGCCAATGGAAAAGACTTGTGAACGCTTTATTGATTATATTATCAAAGTGGCAAGTGGCGAATTCGTTAATAATGAAAAAAAGAATTTCCGAGAAATTGCCATTTTCAAAACAGGTGTAACTCTATAGAGTATTTGTATATAAGAACTTCCACAATCCAAAGGCATAGATTGTGGAAGTTTTGTTTTATTCAGATTGTTGTGTTACCTCTTCAGTCTTATCAAATTCTGATAAAGAGACAGTATAAACATATCGAGAAGGGATGAAAGTATCGCCACCTTTCTCACACCCTCCTACAATATATAATTTTTTATTAACACAATACATTTCACTTCCAGTTAAATATAAGTCTATACAATAAACAAAATATTTCCTGTAACTAAGTTGTAAACTAGCATTTCAAACCACAGTCTTGTTTTTTAGATTAAAAAAATAGATTTTATTTGAATGAATTTTCTTTTCAAAAGCAAAACTAGTTACTTCATGAGGATTCATATAATCTATCAATATAGTATCTCTTTTTATTTTTATCTTTGCAAAAGAAAAAAATAACTTATGAATAAAGAGCAAACTACATGTCGCAAATCAGGATTATGGGCTCTCAGTCCCTTACTTCTTTTTCTTTGCCTCTATCTCATCACTTCAATTATTCTAAATGATTTTTACAAGATTCCTATTACAGTTGCTTTCATGTTATCATCTTGCTATGCCATTGCTATTACTAAAGGAGGCAGTTTAGAACACAGAGTCTATCAATTTTCCATAGGAGCATCCAATAAGAATATTATGCTTATGATATGGATATTTATTTTAGCAGGAGCTTTTGCTCAAACAGCTAAAGATATGGGTTCCATAGATGCGACGGTTAATCTAACCTTGCATATACTACCGAACAAGCTACTTATTGCAGGCATTTTTATCACTTCGTGTTTTATTTCACTCTCTATCGGAACTAGTGTAGGAACCATTGTAGCACTTACTCCTGTAGCCATAGGGTTAGCTGATAAAACCGGGATAAGTCTTCCTTTTATGGTAGGCGTGGTAGTCGGAGGATCCTTTTTTGGTGATAACCTATCATTTATATCTGATACTACAATAGCCGCAACAAAAACGCAAGAATGTGTTATGCGAGATAAATTTCGAGTAAATTCATTCATCGTAGTTCCAGCCGCCATGGTTGTTTTAGGTATTTATATTTTTCAAGGATTATCTATTACAGCCTCTCCAATAATTCAAGAGATTGAATGGGTTAAAGTACTTCCTTATCTCATTGTATTGGGAACAGCCATTGCAGGAGTAAATGTCATGCTAGTACTCCTTATAGGTATCTTTTCAACAGGAATAATAGGATTGATAACCGGAAGCTTTAGTGTATTTAGCTGGTTTAACGCAATGGGAAATGGTATCATTGGTATGGGAGAGCTTATTATTGTTACCCTACTGGCTGGTGGAATGCTTGAAATGATACGTATTAATGGAGGCATTGATTATATTATCTCTGTATTGACCAAACACATAAAAAACAAACGTGGAGCAGAATTCTCCATAGCTGCTTTAGTCAGTATAGCAAATCTTTGCACAGCAAATAATACGATTGCGATCTTAACAACAGGTTCTATTGCTAAAGATATTGCTGTAAAATTCCATCTTGATCGTCGAAAAACAGCAAGTATCCTCGATACCTTTTCTTGTCTCATTCAAGGAATAATTCCTTATGGAGCTCAAATATTAATAGCCGTCGGATTGGCTAAAATATCTCCCATAAGCATTATTGGAAACCTCTATTATCCTTTCATTATGGGAATATTTGCTATTATGGCTATTTTATTAAGATACCCTAGAAAGTATTCTTAACAAAAAGAGAAAGAAAGCTTTGTCAATCAAAATAAAAATACCTACCTTTGCCGCGCTATTACGAGTTAATAGCATTATTCAAATCATTAATTATAAAACATTTATTTAAATGGCAACTAAAATCAGATTGCAAAGACACGGACGTAAAAGTTACGCGTTCTATTCAATTGTAATTGCAGACAGCAGAGCACCACGTGATGGTAAATTTACAGAGAAGATTGGTACATACAACCCAAACACCAATCCTGCTACAGTAGATTTGAATTTCGAAAGTGCATTATCATGGGTTTTGAAAGGTGCACAACCTACGGACACTGTTCGTAACATTCTTTCACGAGAAGGTGTATACATGAAGAAACATCTCCTTGGAGGCGTTGCTAAAGGTGCATTTGGAGAAGCTGAAGCAGAAACTAAATTTGAAGCATGGAAAACCAATAAACAATCAGGTTTATCTGCTTTAAAAGCTAAACAAGAAGCTGATGCTCAAGCCGATGCTAAAGCTCGTCTTGATGCTGAAAAGAAAGTAAATGAAGCGAAAGCGAAAGCATTAGCAGAGAAAAAAGCTGCAGAAGAAGCGGCTAACGCTCCTGTAGTTGAAGAAGCACCTGCTGAAGAAGCTGCTTCTACAGAAGAGGCTCCTGCTGCTGAAGCAACTGCTACTGAAACTTCTGCTGCAGAATAGCAATTGTACTGGGGTAATACCCAAGAAAAAACATAAAATCCTCTCCCATTCGGAGGGGATTTTTTTATATGTAAATTTTCGATTTCATTAAGAATACGCTAATATAGTTAGCAAATCCTACCATTTACATTATTATAACAAGTATAAACTTGTATCAAAATAGAAAAAAGATATCTTTGCCTAAACTATTATTTATTCAAATTACAAAGACATGAAAAAAGTTATTTATTTATTTGCTGTAGCTGTATTAAGCCTGGCTTCTTGTACCGGTAATAAAAGCTATACCATAAAAGGAAGTATAGAGGGTGCTTCTGATGGAGATACTGTATTTCTTCAAAAACGTGATAATGGTCAATTCAATAAACTGGATAGCGCAGTTATTGCCAATGGAGAGTTTACTTTTAAAGGCTCTCAAGATTCTGTCATAAATTGCTATATTACGTATGCCAAGGGGGATAATCATCTCTTTATGGATTTCTTTCTTGAGAATGGAAAAATCGATGTAAAAGTAGGAAAGAAAGATGACTCTGCTATCGGAACGCCTAACAATGATGCATATCAAGAATTCAGAGCTAAAATGAACTCATTAAAAAATAAACAAAATGAGATTTATCAATCAATGGGTGATACTACTCTCACTGATAAGCAAAGAGAGGAAAAGATAGCCGAAATGAATAAATTAGAAGACAGCATGATGGAAGTTATTAAAACTTCTATTGATAAGAATATAACCAATACAATTGGCATCTATCTACTTAGCCAGTATAACTATTATCTAGAATATTCTGAATTAAAACCTATACTAGAAAAAGTTCCTGCTAAGTACCAGAACGACAAAAACATAATTCAAATAAAAGAATTCGTTGAATCTTCTGCAAAAACAGCGGTAGGACAAAAATATGTAGACTTTAGCATGTTAACACCAGATGAGAAACCTATTAAATTATCTGATTATGCTGGCAAAGGGAAAATTGTGCTAGTTGACTTCTGGGCTAGCTGGTGTGGACCTTGTCGTCAAGAGATGCCTAACTTGGTAGATGCTTATGCTAAATATAAGAATAAAGGCTTTGAAATAGTAGGAGTCTCTTTGGATAAAGATAGAGAGGCATGGAAAAATGGCATAAAACAATTAAAGATAACTTGGCCACAAATGTCAGATTTAAAATTCTGGAATTGTGAGGGTAGCAAACTATATGCAGTTCGCAGTATTCCACATACAGTACTTATTGATAAAGATGGTACAATTTTAGCTCGTGGCATACGCGGAGAAGAATTACAAAGCAAGTTAGCTGAATTGCTCAAATAACAAATTCTAATATAACCATATAAAAATAGGCTAGTCATTTTGACTAGCCTATTTTTATATGGTTATACTTGAAGTAAAAAGAATAAATCTTCAAACTTTCAGCACGTAATTAATCAAACCAGCGAACATAACAGAAATCTTGACGATGAGGTAGATCCGCATTCTTAGGATACATTCGATAAGCAAGCTTAAAGCTCCCAGCATTAGACAAGCTATGCTTTACTTGGAAAGTGTATAAATCGCCTTCTTTCTTAATTACATCGAATGATTCTACAGAGTACACACGTTCCTTACCTTCAGGAGTAGTATAAATAGCCACAAGTTCTATACCAATAGCATCATTTAACCCTTTCTCATCAATGACATAAGTAACAGTATAATCCTTACCACTTTCTATCGAACGCTGTAATAAATCTTCTGATTTTTCACATGAAATAATCTCAATAGAATCCCATTTTGCAGCAACCTCTTCTTTCCATGCAGCTATTTCTTTAGCCTTTTCATATCCATTTGCACTTAAAGCATGAAAACGTTGTGCTTGTTTTATATAAAATTTATTACAATAATCATCAAGTTGACGCTTCATAGTGTAATGAGGAGCAATCTGAGCAATAGAATTCTTAATATATTTCACCCAATCATCTGAATATCCATCTTCATTCTTATCATAATAAAGTGGAAGAATTTGAGTTTCAAGTATACTGTAAATAGTAGCAGCATCCAACTGGTCCTGATGTTCTTGATTTTGATACGTTCTCTTATCCGTCAACATCCAACCTGCGTTTTCACGATATCCTTCTAACCACCATCCATCAAGAACAGAGAAATTAAGTACCCCATTCATTAAGGCTTTTTCGCCGGATGTACCAGAAGCTTCAAGAGGACGAGTTGGTGTGTTCAGCCAAATATCAACACCTGTAACCAAACGACGAGCCAACTGCATATCATAATTTTCTAAGAAGATAATCTTACCAAGAAATTCCGGACGACGAGATATTTCAATAATAGTTTTAATGAGCCCTTGCCCGGCACCATCATGAGGATGAGCCTTTCCTGTAAATAGAAATTGAACAGGACGATCCGGATTATTCACAATTTTTGCTAAACGATCAAGGTCAGTGAATAATAAATGAGCCCTTTTATAAGTGGCAAAACGGCGTCCAAACCCGATTAATAAAGCATTAGGGTTTATCTTATCCATTAAGGATACAATACGAGAAGGGTCTCCCTGATTTTTTAACCATGATTCGCTAAACTGTCTGCGAATATAATCAACCAACTTATTTTTCATCTTCATGCGAGTGTCCCATATCTCTTCATTTGGAACATCGTATATTGATTCCCATATTTTAGGATTCGATTGATCATAAAGAAAATTTTCATCAAAATACTTAGCATAAAGCTGTTTCCATTCGCGAGCACTCCAAGTGGGGAAATGCACACCATTGGTTACATATCCCACATGACTCTCTTCGGGGAAATAACCCTTCCAAATTGATGAAAACATTTCTTGAGAAACTTTCCCATGTAACCAACTTACACCATTCACTTCTTGAGAAGTATTACAAGCAAAAACAGACATACAAAAACGTTCACCCTTATCACCAGGATTATTACGCCCTAAATCCATCAAATCATCCCATGAGATATCCATTTTAGCAGGATAACCACTCATATATTTAGCAAATAGACCTTCATCAAAATAGTCATGCCCGGCTGGGACAGGAGTATGTACTGTATAAAGAGAAGAGGCTCGAACTAGTTCTATAGCCTGATCAAAAGAAAGACCTTCAGCCACATAATCACATAGGCGTTGCACATTAATCAAAGCAGCATGTCCTTCATTACAATGATATACATCCTTCTTAATTCCAAGTGCTTTTAATGTCAGAATACCGCCAATACCCAAAAGAATTTCTTGCTTAAGACGATTTTCCCAATCACCTCCATAAAGTTGGTGAGTGATAGAACGATCAAACTCACTATTCAATTCATTATCTGTATCAAGCAGATAGAGTGATATTCGTCCTACATTGACTTTCCACACATATGCGTGAACAATATAGTCAATATATGGAACATCAACTATCAAAGGTTGACCGTTTACGTCCATAACTCTTTCCAAAGGAAGTGTACCAAAATTTTGCGCCTCATAATTAGCTATTTGCTGTCCATCCATAGCTAAACTTTGAGAAAAATAGCCATAACGATATAAAAAGCCAATAGCACACAAATCCACGTTGCTATCAGAAGCCTCTTTCAGATAATCCCCAGCAAGCACACCTAAACCTCCAGAATAAATCTTGAGAACATGATTTAAGCCATATTCCATACTAAAGTAAGCTACGGAAGGACGTTTAGTATCAATTTCAACATCCATATAATCCCTGAACTTTGCATACACATCATTCATCCTTTTGAGCACTACTTTATCTTTAGCCAAAGCTTCTAGCTTTTCAAAATTCATGCGTTCCAAAAACAGAACTGGATTATTCCCTACTTCTTTCCATAAGATAGGATCCAAGCTTCGAAATAATTCCGTGGCTTCATTATTCCATGACCACCAGATATTTTTTGATATCTCAGACAATTTTTCAAGTTCTACCGGAACAGATGATTTAACAGTTATCTCTTTCCAATTAGGAGTATTTACATTACTTACTTTGACTTTCATAATGTCTATTATTTATTGATAAATATTTAGCTTATTTTCTCTTGTTTACTCTATGCAAAGCTATATCATAAGCTTTGTAATAGTACTTAATAAAATGTTTCCATAGAGCCTGTTCAGCAATTTCCATTGCCCGCTTGCTTATACTCTTTTTTTCTTCATTTGTTTTCAACGCAAAAGATAAAATTATATCCTTGATACCTTCTGCTACTTCAGAATAATTATTATCCGTTCGATGCAGTACTTCTACTCCATCATTTATATTTCTAAAGTTTTTAAGTCCTTTAACCCAAAGCCCAAAGCCTGCAAGATCTGTAGTAATAGTAGGAACCCCAAAAGCTATACTTTCTAAAGGTGTATATCCCCAAGGTTCATAATATGAAGGATAAACACTTAAATCTTGCCCCAAAAGCAAATCATAATATTCTTTGTTAAAAATTCCATCTCTTCCATTCAAATAACAAGGAACAAAAATAACTTTCACTTTATCTTCAGGAGCATTCTCCAAACCAAGATGAGTAAGCATATTTAAGATTCTATCATTCTCTTCATTATGCAACCAATGAGTTATATGAGGCGAGTTCAACGGAGTAATGTATTTTGAGTGATCTTTCAAACGCATCAATAAATCTTCACGAGGCTCTCCTACCCATGCAGGTACATTAATAAAGGCTAAAACATTATGGCAATTATTAACATCATTCTTCAGCTGATGCAACGATTCTAAAAAGAGATCAATCCCTTTATTTTTAAATTCATAACGTCCGCTCGTCCCTATGATAAGTGTTTCATCTCCCCAATTAGTTCCTAATAAGCAATTTGCAACATGCAACATAGCTGCCCGTGCTCTTTTACGCTTTCCTATAAATCGATCACCTTTAGGAACAAAATCATCTTCAAAGCCATTCATTAAAACAATATCTGCCTCTCGATCAAGAAGCTGCTTACATTCAATATTAGTTATCTCACTTACCGTAGTAAAACAATCTACATAATGAGCAGTCTGTTTCTCAATAGAATGCTTAGACTCCATATTTAATTCCCGCGCCATCTGATCACCATTATAAGCAAAAAGATAATCGTATAAAGGTTTATTGTTTCCTGCTATAGAACGTCCTATAGAAGTGGCATGTGTAGTAAAGATCGTCGCAATCTCAGGAATAGCAGATTGTAAATAGAGAGCTCCCAATCCACTCATCCATTCATGAGCTTGATAAACCACCTTATCAGTTTCCGATAAGTTATAATTGTAGAAACTTTCAGTTACTCTAGCGGCAGCATAAGAAAACATTGATGCTTCATCATAATCTCCATAAGCATGAAGTGAATCTACCTGAAAACTGTTCCACATTTGAGTATAAATCTCATTTTTATTTTCAAAGAAACATTGAAAATCGACCAGCATAACAATGGGTTCTCCCGGAATGTTCCATCGTCCTATACGAATAGACAAATTTTCTTTCTCCAAAGCATGCTTACGCCATTCTAAAAACAATGTTTCCGATTCAAGAAACAGCGGGTTTTCTTTATTTAGCCACATGTCAGGGCCTATAAATATTATTCTATCGCGAAAGCCAGCCTGCAAAGTCTTCGCCCTGGTAGACAATACAGTATAAATTCCCCCCACTTTATTACAGACCTCCCAACTTACCTCGAAAATGTAATCAGGAGATAATAACTCATTCATCATATATAAGATTCTATGGACCTACTTATTAATAACGCAAAAATACAGATAATATATTTAAATACACACATTTAAATATTAAATATCAATGCTACAATAATAACAATCGTTTGCATTAAAAGTTGGAATCAAACAAAAGAAATAGGGTTATTCCACAAAACGGAACAACCCTATTTCATATATAAAAAATTAGATACTCTAAAACTTTTCTATAGTATAAAAAGCATGTCAAACAAACATTATACTAATGCACTTCCCATTAGGAAGGTAGCAGCTAAAGCCACAATAGCATAAAGTTCAGGGAATACAGCTAATATCAGCGTATTACCAAATACATTATAACCTTGACCGATAGCTGCAATACCATTCGCACAAACTTGTCCCTGGCGAATAGCAGAGAATAAAGCTACTAAACCCAAACCAATACCGGCTCCTAACACAGCGGCAGCTTGGATTGCTGTAATAGAAGGAGTTAAGACTCCAAAAATCGTTTGGAACATAAAGTAACCTGCAAAACCATATAATCCTTGCGTTCCAGGAAGAGCTGTTAACACCAAAAAGTTACCAAATGCAGAATCATTTTTCTTTAAAGCACCAATTGCAGCATTACCGGCAATAGTTACACCAAAAGCACTACCAATACCTGACAAACCGACCATCACTGCTATGCCTAAATAGGCAATAAACAAATTCATTTCCATAATTCTTTTCTATTTTATTATTATATTATTCTTAAACTTATTCTAATTACTAAAAGGCTTGTATTCTTTTCCACCACCTTCATAACCGGAGTTCTTAAAAAACTCTACAAAAGTCAAACGCATTGGATGTACCATAGCACCAAGAACATTCATAAAGATATTAATTGAGTGACCAAGCACAAAAATCAAGACCATTACTATCGGACCTGCTATAATATTATCAGGTTTCATTCCTACTGCTAAGCTATTAAAGACACTTGCCAAAATACCACCTGACAAACCCAAAGCAAACAAACGAACATATGAGAGTACATCTCCTAATAAACCTGTTACCATGTTATATGAATCCCAAAGTCCAAGGCCAAAGTTGATAAAAATATTTTTATCTGGACTATTATACAAGAAAATCATTAAACCGCAAATGATCAAAATCACCATATGTACTCCTCCACCCATAGGAAGGATAGAAGGAAATAGTACGGCAAAGGCCATAGAAAGTAACAATAACACCCAACCAATAGTACCTACAGCATATTTAAAGCCAAACTGAATAGCTTGGTTTACACATTTCAGTACCATACCAAAGAGAATCTGTACCACTCCAAGGATTAATGAAAGACGAAACATATCATTATTATCCATCGCAATCGCCGATTTCATTCGCTGAATAAAAGGCCAGTCCAAATTATAGAAATTGGCTCCAAAGAAGTTTCCGGTGAGCATTCCACAAAAGAATGTAGATATAGCTAAAAGTTGCACCAATGAGAGAATCGGCTTCATCGTAGAACCTATCTTCTTAGCGAACAAACGATAACCTGTCACTCCCAAAAACAAAAACAAACCATACCCTGAGTCTCCTAAACAAAGCCCAAAAAATAACATAAAAAATGGAGCGAAGAATGGAGTCAGGTCCAATTCATTATATTTAGGCAACATGTAAAGCTTGCATATAGGCTCAAACCATGCAAACCAACCCTTGTTATTAAGCAAAATAGGTACATTATCCTGAGGAGTTGGTTCTTGCACCTCATAATAAACTTGTTGTTTATCCAAAAAGGTAAGTAAATCCGGAGTTTTTTCCGAAGGAATCCACCCTTGCAGCAACATTAACTTTTCACCAGCTGTCTTTTCAGTATTAAGCATTACTTTAGAAAGTTCTATGCTACGCATCGTTTCCTTATACGCAGCCTTCATTGCATCCAAATATTGCTCTGCCAAATCTTCAAAATTACAACGATTATCTTCCAAATCGAGTTCTTTTTCAATCTTCCAATATTGAGCATATTCATAAGAATGAGTAGGACATTTTACTGGTTCAGCATCAATATCTACCTCTTCGGCATTTGGAGTTATAGTAATAAAATAAATCTTTGATGACAAATGATTTATCTCCAAAGCATTATATTTTTCTTCCCATTCTTTTTTATATTTATTTTCAGAACAGATAAAAAACCTCACTTCAAATCCCGCGTCATGCAACTGCTGAATTCTTTCCAATTTAAAATTACCCCAAGGCTCAATAGCTGCAAACTCTTTTTCAAATGCTTGTAACTCTTGTTGAGTATGATTTCTATCAGCAACAAGCGTCTCATATTTACTCAAGCCTTCTAATCCATTTTCAAGAGTTGGTTCATATATTTTTCTACTTTTCAGAGGAACATATGATAAACTCTCTTCATATTTCACAGCAGCAGCCAATCGGGAAGAAAGCCTTATTTGTTCCTGCAAAGCTTGATTATCAAGTACACCTTGTTGTTTTTCTGCTATATGCACAACACCCAAATTGCGAATATTATTCAGAAAAGCATCATACTCCTTATAATAAGCCAAAAATGTTACTTTTTTCATTTTTGCAATCATTCCTCAACCTCCTTTCTTTTCTCTTGTTGTGACTTCAAGATTTTCTGAGACGACTTAGACAAGTTTTCTTCATCCTCCATGAAACGTTTAATTTTACGCAGCGCATCTTGATATCCGGGTATCTGCACTTTTTCAAAAAGATTCACTTTTTGAGTAGTCTTTTTACGTGCATACTCCAACAGATTAAGCTTAGCTAGCATAAATTCTCTTTCAATAGCAGTCTTAGCAAGATCTTTAAGTAAATGAATGCCATCAGCATACCATTTAGGAGCGTTAAACAAACTGTATGGATGAATTTCAAAATCCACATTTTCTAACAGAGGAACACGTACACCTGCTATTTTCTTAACTCCGAGATGAACATCCTTTACTCTTATTAAAGAGCTGTCAAATTCATTCCAAAGTACAAACATGGCTTCATAATTTTGAATTTGCTTTTCAAGTCTGTCCTCCAGCATCGTCGCATCAGCCTTGCAACGCTTCACCTCCATTCGTAACGCACTTTCCTTATTTTTAATGATAGGCAAAGTACGTATACGCACCTTTAGTTGCTTTTCCAACTGCTGATGAGACGTTTTATTATATTGAAATTTTATAGCCATTATATTAAATTAAGGACGAATTTTATTTCCAAAACTCATTCACTAAATCTTGTTTAATATTAACTTCTTCAGAACGGAAGTATTTAGCAAACAAGCCCCAAGCTACATCAAGCATTTCTGTAGTATCCAGATTGACATCAATAGCCAACAATTGAGTAGAATAATCTTTAGCAAAAGAAAGAGTACGTTCATCATAATTGGTCAGATCGAATCCATTCTCTAATTTAGTTTTTGCATTTGCAGCATCTGCATAAAGACGTACCGCGGCATTCATCACCTGAGGATGGTCCCTACGAGTTTTCTTACCGATAACCAATTGTTTCAAACGAGACAAAGAACGGAATGGATCAACAATGACTTTACCAATATCACTGTCACGACGAAGGAATAGCTGCCCTTCGGTAATATAACCGGTGTTATCAGGAACCGCATGTGTAATGTCGCCACCCGATAAAGTAGTAACCGCAATAATGGTAATAGAACCGCCATTGGGGAACTGCACAGCCTTTTCATAAATTTTAGCCAAATCAGAATAGATAGAGCCCGGCATAGAATCTTTTGATGGAATTTGATCCATACGATTAGAAACAATGGCCAAAGCATCAGCATAAGAGGTCATATCAGTAAGTAACACCAATACTTTTTCATTATTCTCTACCGCAAAATATTCTGCTGCAGTCAAAGCCATATCCGGAATTAGAAGACGCTCTACAGGAGGATTTTCAGTTGTATTTACAAAACTGACAATACGATCTAATGCTCCGGCATTAGAAAACACATTCTTAAAATACAAGTAATCATCATTTGTCATACCCATACCACCCAAAATGATCTTATCTGTTTCAGCTCTAAGAGCCACATTTGCCATCACTTGGTTAAAAGGTTGATCGGGATCTGCAAAAAATGGAATTTTCTGACCGGAAACCAACGTATTATTCAAATCAATACCAGCAATACCTGTTGCTATTAATTCTGAAGGTTGCTTACGACGTACCGGATTCACTGAAGGGCCGCCAATTTCAATTTCGTTTCCTTCAGTAACCGGACCTCCATCAATCGGATCTCCAAACGCATTAAAAAAACGTCCTGAAAGTTGCTCACCTACTTTTAAAGTAGGTGCTTTACCTAGAAATACCACTTCGGCATTAGTAGGAATACCCTCTGTTCCTTCAAAAATCTGTAAAGTAACCTCATCACCAGCCATTTTCACAACCTGTGCAAGCTTGCCATTTACTGTAGCCAACTCGTCATATCCTACTCCAGTAGCCTTTAGCGAACAAGTAGCTTTAGTTATTTGAGTTATTCTAGTATATATTTTTTGAAATGCTTTTGTTGCCATTATTATACTTATTTAGAAATTATGCTTTTCTTTCTTCAACTAACTCTGCTAATTGCTTCAGAAAACCTTCATATTCTTTTGATTTAAATTCCGAATAGTTCATTTGTTTACAAACATTGATCATCTTCTTGAAATAATCCATTACTTCATTAAAATTCTCAAAAACAAACTCTGTATGGCAGATATCAATCACCGCATTCAGAATAGCTTCTTGCCGTTCCATTGGAGTAACTGCATCAATTTCATCAAAGGCATCCTGCTGAAGAATCACGAAATCAATTAATTCAGATTTCCAAAAAGTTACGTGATACTCTACTGGAACTCCATCATCACCCAAGATATTAATTTGCTCAGCAATCTCTTTACCACGCTGAAGACGAGTTTTAATCTCATTAACCTTGCCTAGCCAATCCGCATTAATATGTTTCGTTATATACTCCTCAAACTCAGGATATTCAATATACTTCGAATAAGAATCAATAGGATTTACCGCCGGGTAACGTTTTCTATCAGCACGATCCTGCTCAAGTGCATAGAAGCAACGAGCCACCTTTTTCGTGTTTTCTGTTACCGGTTCTTTTAAGTTACCACCAGCCGGAGACACAGTTCCAATAAAAGTAATAGATCCCGTCTCTCCATTATTCAATAATACATAGCCTGCACGACCATAAAAATTCGAAATAATAGAAGATAAATCCATTGGGAAAGCATCAGGACCAGGTAACTCTTCCATACGATTGGACATTTCACGAAGAGCCTGAGCCCAACGAGAAGTAGAGTCAGCCATTAATAGGACTTTCAATCCCATAGCACGGTAAAACTCAGCAATCGTCATTGCAGTATATACAGATGCCTCACGAGCAGCTACCGGCATATTAGATGTATTAGCAATAATAATAGTACGTTCCATCAATTTACGCCCCGTATGCGGATCAATAAGTTCCGGAAATTCCGTAAAGATCTCAACCACCTCATTGGCACGTTCTCCACAAGCAGCTATAATTACTATATCAGCTTCCGCTTGTTTAGATATAGCATGCTGAAGTACCGTTTTACCTGTACCAAAAGGTCCTGGAATAAATCCCGTACCTCCTTCTACAATAGGATTCACTGTATCAATAACACGGACTCCGGTTTCTAGCAGTTTGAAAGGTCTAGGTTTCTCTTTGTAATTCGTCATAGGCCTCTTTACAGGCCATTTTTGAATCATATTTACCTCTAACTCATTCCCTTCATCATCTACTAAAACCGCCAAGACATCATAAAGACCATAGTCGCCTTCATCTACTATAGATTTTACCTTACATGAACCTTGAAGAGAAAATGGTGCCATTATTTTAAGAGGCTGAGAATTTTCATCAACCTGTCCCAACCAGCTAGCAGCTACCACTTCATCCCCTGTTTTCAATAACGGTACAAAATGCCATTTATTATCCTTATCTAATGGGAAAGTATATTGTCCTCTTTTGAGAAATACTCCATCCATTTTATCAAGGTCATTTTGTAATCCATCATAATTCTTAGAAAGCATACCAGGTCCTAAAGTAACCTCTAACATGTGGTTAGAAAATTCAGCTTCAGCTCCAATTGTCAACCCTCTAGTACTTTCAAAGACCTGTACATATGCGTAAGTACCTACGACTTTGATAACCTCCGCCATCAATTTATCTCCACCAGTAGATATGTAACAAATTTCATTTTGTGCTACCGGTCCATCAACGACGAGAGTTACCATATTGGCTATAACACCACTCACAGTTCCTTTTGTTGCCATATAATATATTAATTTATTTTATCTGAATTCTGCGGGTATCTGCACATCATTCTTCAATGCGTCAATCATATTTCTAAATAACAAATTACCCTTTTCTTTATCCATCGAAATCCATCGTTCGAGCATTTCCAAATTCAATAGAAATGCAAAAACACGTTCTATTGAAAAATAATTAAAGAAAACTGCATTTTCAATCCATTCCCATTTCAGAAGATCCACTTTCTTTTCTCGTTCTACCAATTCAGTTATTTCACTTATAACGGACAATTGTTCGAAATATTCAATTTCATTAGACAGGCCGAAATCACGTGCACCCGAAGAGCGCAATAATTCGCATATCTCCGTATCCCCTACAATGTTCAAAGCAACATCTTGCTTATATTTTCTAGCTGTCAAAGCCAACAAAATATTATTTACATTTAGATTGAAAGCGAACCAAGAAGACACAAATTTATTACTACATTGCATTGCATATGCATAATAAGCTCCTGCAAGAGCATCCTCCTGCAAAATTTGTTCATGACTATTTGTATCTATAAAATAAGAAGAAATAAAAGAAGATAAATAAGAGGGAAGATAGCTTTTTTCCGGTGTGCCTGATTCTTTGATAAAAGAAATCGATTCGGAAAGTTGTTCGACAGAAAAAACTCCTCTAATATCGATAGAAGCGTCCTTATCTTTAAGCAATTTCAACACATTTGCATTATCAAATTTTAAATAAAACAAATCAACTAAGTGCTTGTCCGCTGCTGATAATTCAGAATACAGATCTGTTTTAAAGCTCTCTACTGTGTAGTTTAGCTTACTATCTTCCAAAGTTAATTCCGGCAAACCTGCTATTAAGCAATAATATTTACTCATAATTATTTATTTGCCAGTGGCGTTAAAACAGCATTTCCACCAGCTGAGGACGTAAAAATGCTTTAAAATAACCGATAAATTCCTCTTCTCCGAAATTAACTTTATAAGAACCATCTTTAGGAGATATAGAAAAGTTAGTTTTCAAACCATTTACCTGTTCTATCTTCACTCCTTTATCTAAAAGCTCTTTAGCATTAGCAATAAAATATGAACTCAACCCTTCAGCGTCTGATGTAGAAATAACAATTGATTCATTAACACTCCATTTAGAAGCAAGAGCAACAATAAATTCAAAAAGATTTTTCTTATCCTTAGTAAATTCAGTCACAGAAGCAGAAACTACATTACTCGTTACAACTGAAGCTATTTCTGATTTCAAAGCATTTACAGCTTGATCAGCAAAAAGTTTCAATTCAGATTTTGTATTTTCGGCTAATTCATCCGCTTTCTTTTGAGCAGAAGTAAGAAGAGAATCTGCTTCTTTACGCGCATCTTCAATAATTTGATTAGCTTGTTTCTGCGCGTCCAGAATCAGTCGTTGAGCTTCTTCATTACCCTTTTCCACACCCTCATGATAAAGTTTGTCAGTAAGCTCTTGAATTTTATTTTCCATATCTGCAAGATATAATTTTAGAAGTTATTTATATTTAAAAAGGTAGTGCCAAATATACGAAATTCATCAATAAGAATGATCAAAAACTTAAAAATAGATTCTTTCTTTAATTATTTTTTTTGAAATCAATTCATATTTCCATTCTTTGATCCTTTATGGGTGTTCAGTCTTTAGTTTGCGTTGTTTTAAAAGCTATAGACCGGTTTTCCGGCATTAGCATCAACTCACTAGCAAATCAGAATAAAACGGATCAAAATTCAGGTATTCAGAAGGAAGGGAATAAACAAAAGAAGCCCCGCAAGTATTAACTACTTGCGGGGCTCTTCAAAAACGGCGACTACCTACTCTCCCACTGTTACGCAGTACCATCGGCGTGACCGGGCTTAACTTCTCTGTTCGGAATGGGAAGAGGTGGAACCCCGGTGCCATAGTCACCTTAATAAGGTAGACACAATGTACGCAAAAAATAATTCTAAATAGAACTAAACGGATATATGAACCATACGTCAATAAAAGAAAGTATACGGGCAATTAGTACTGCTCGGCTTTGATATCTCTACCTTTACACCTGCAGCCTATCAACGTCATCGTCTTTAACGACCCTAAGAAATCTAATCTTGTGGCTGGCTTCGTACTTAGATGCTTTCAGCACTTATCCAATCCCGACTTAGATACCCGGCGATGCACCTGGCGGCACAACCGGTAAACCAGAGGTCAGTCCAACACGGTCCTCTCGTACTAGTGTCAGAGCCACGCAAATTTCATACGCCCACGATAGATAGAGACCGAACTGTCTCACGACGTTCTGAACCCAGCTCGCGTGCCACTTTAATGGGCGAACAGCCCAACCCTTGGGACCTTCTCCAGCCCCAGGATGTGACGAGCCGACATCGAGGTGCCAAACCCCTCCGTCGATATGAGCTCTTGGGAGGGATCAGCCTGTTATCCCCGGAGTACCTTTTATCCTTTGAGCGATGTCCCTTCCATACGGAAACACCGGATCACTATGCTCTAGTTTCCTACCTGATCGACTTGTCGGTCTCCCAGTCAAGCACCCTTATGCCATTACACTCTGCGGACGGTTACCAATCGTCCTGAGGGTACCTTTAGAAGCCTCCGTTACACTTTTGGAGGCGACCACCCCAGTCAAACTACCCACCAAACAGTGTCCCCGCATCAGCGGGTTAGAACTCAAATAATTAAAGGGCCGTATTTCAACAGCGACTCCACACACACTAGCGTGCGCACTTCATAGTCTCCGGCCTATCCTACACATTAATTACCCAAATTCAATGTTAAGCTATAGTAAAGGTTCACGGGGTCTTTTCGTCCCATCGCGGGTAATCGGCATCTTCACCGATACTACAATTTCACTGAGCTCACGGTTGAGACAGTGTCCAGATCATTACACCATTCGTGCAGGTCGGAACTTACCCGACAAGGAATTTCGCTACCTTAGGACCGTTATAGTTACGGCCGCCGTTTACTGGGGCTTCAATTCAATGCTTCTCTTGCGATGACATCTCCTCTTAACCTTCCAGCACCGGGCAGGTGTCAGGCTGTATACTTAATCTTTCGATTTGGCACAGCCCTGTGTTTTTGTTAAACAGTTGCCTGGACCTATTCTCTGCGCCCTCCCATCGCTGGGTAGGGACCCTTTATCCCGAAGTTACAGGGTCAATTTGCCTAGTTCCTTAACCGTGAATCACTCAAGCGCCTTAGTATATTCTACCCGACTACGTGTGTCCGTTTACGGTACGGGTACCTAATGGATTAAGTTTAGCGGATTTTCTTGGAAGTCTGTTTACACGTACTATTGGATCATCACAAGGAATCTCCATACTATCAAGGTCGACTCTCGCTGCGGATTTGCCTACAACGATCAACATCTACACTCTTTAACGGGCTATTCCGTCAGCCCGCGACGCTTTCACTACTCCGTCTCCACATCACTCCATTAGGTAGTAATGGAATATTAACCATTTCTGCCATCGGCATCACCATTCGGCTGAGCCTTAGGACCCGACTAACCCTGATCCGATTAGCGTTGATCAGGAAACCTTAGTCTTTCGGCGAGGGGGTTTCTCACCCCCTTTATCGTTACTTATACCTACATTTGCTTTTCCACACGCTCCAGCAAAGCTTACGCTTCACCTTCGACGCAGAGTGGAATGCTCCCCTACCAACCATAAATGGTTCCATAGCTTCGGTAAACCGCTTATGCCCGATTATTATCCACGCCAAACTCCTCGACTAGTGAGCTGTTACGCACTCTTTAAATGAATGGCTGCTTCCAAGCCAACATCCTAGCTGTCTTAGCAATCTGACTTCGTTAGTTCAACTCAGCGGTTATTTGGGGACCTTAGCTGATGGTCTGGATTCTTCTCCTCTCGGACGTGGACCTTAGCACCCACGCCCTCACTCCTGTTCTTAAACTAATGCGCATTCGGAGTTTATCAAGACTTGATAGGCGGCGAAGCCCTCGCATCTTATCAGTCGCTCTACCTCACATTAGTAATAAACAAGGCTGCACCTAAATGCATTTCGGGGAGTACGAGCTATCTCCAAGTTTGATTAGCCTTTCACCCCCACCCTCAGCTCATCCGGAAGCTTTTCAACGCTTATCGGTTCGGTCCTCCAGTTAGTGTTACCTAACCTTCAACCTGGCCAAGGGTAGATCACTTGGTTTCGCGTCTACTCCTTCCGACTAAATCGCCCTGTTAAGACTCGCTTTCGCTTCGGCTACAGATTTGAAAATCCTTAACCTTGCCGGAAAAAGTAACTCGTAGGTTCATTATGCAAAAGGCACGCCGTCACACCATATAGATGCTCCGACCGCTTGTAGGCGCATGGTTTCAGGAACTATTTCACTCTTCTATTCGAAGTGCTTTTCACCTTTCCCTCACGGTACTGGTTCACTATCGGTCTCTCGGGAGTATTTAGCCTTACCGGATGGTCCCGGCAGATTCATGCAGAATTCCTCGTGCTCCGCACTACTCAGGATACCACTAGGGTTAACCAAGCTTCGAATACGGGGTTATCACCCTCTATGACTAAACTTTCCAGTTTATTCTTCTCACTTGATGTCATCCCACAACGTGGTCCTACAACCCCAACTATGCCGTAACATAGTTGGTTTGGGCTATTCCGCGTTCGCTCGCCACTACTTACGGAATCATTATTTATTTTCTTTTCCTGCAGGTACTAAGATGTTTCAGTTCCCTGCGTTAGCCTGCTAAATTCATAGCATAATATCTCTTCAAGATATTGGGTTGTCCCATTCGGAAATCTTCGGATTAAAGGTTATTTGCACCTACCCGAAGCTTATCGCAGCTTATCACGTCCTTCATCGCCTCCGAGAGCCAAGGCATCCGCCATGCGCCCTTGCTTACTTTCTTTTATCAAACACTAATTTTAAATAAGTCCGAAAACTTAAATAAAAACGTATGGATCGATATATACTTTTAGCTCTTACTAAAAATTACTTTTTGCTTGTGTACATTATGTCAAAGATCGTTGTCTTATACTGTATCAACTCTTACGAGTAAGATAAGATAAGTGAGTGGAGAATAACGGATTCGAACCGTTGACCCTCTGCGTGCAAGGCAGATGCTCTAGCCAGCTGAGCTAATCCCCCGAAAAGAGATTGTAGTCCCAGGCAGAGTTGAACTGCCGACCTCTACATTATCAGTGTAGCGCTCTAACCAACTGAGCTATAGGACTGTGTTCAAACCCTTGCCTTGCGGCTCGGCTTCTTGTTTTCTCTTGTTTATCTCTTTATTTAATCTATATATTAAATAAACAAGTACCAGTAGTACAATAGAGAATATCCTTTAAGATATTAAGTTTAAATTAAAACCTTTTACAAAATCACTCCAGAAAGGAGGTGTTCCAGCCGCACCTTCCGGTACGGCTACCTTGTTACGACTTAGCCCCAGTCACCAGTTTCACCCTAGGACGCTCCTTGCGGTTACGTACTTCAGGTGCCCCCGGCTCCCATGGCTTGACGGGCGGTGTGTACAAGGCCCGGGAACGTATTCACCGCGCCGTGGCTGATGCGCGATTACTAGCGAATCCAGCTTCACGAAGTCGGGTTGCAGACTTCGATCCGAACTGAGAGAGGTTTTTAGGATTAGCATCCAGTTGCCTGGTAGCAGCCCTCTGTACCCCCCATTGTAACACGTGTGTAGCCCCGGACGTAAGGGCCGTGCTGATTTGACGTCATCCCCACCTTCCTCGCATCTTACGACGGCAGTCTCATTAGAGTCCTCAGCATAACCTGTTAGTAACTAATGATAAGGGTTGCGCTCGTTATGGCACTTAAGCCGACACCTCACGGCACGAGCTGACGACAACCATGCAGCACCTTCACAGAGACCTTGCGGCTATAATCTTTCAACTATATTCCTCTGCAATTCAAGCCCGGGTAAGGTTCCTCGCGTATCATCGAATTAAACCACATGTTCCTCCGCTTGTGCGGGCCCCCGTCAATTCCTTTGAGTTTCACCGTTGCCGGCGTACTCCCCAGGTGGAATACTTAACGCTTTCGCTTGGCCGCTTACTGTATATCGCAAACAGCGAGTATTCATCGTTTACCGTGTGGACTACCAGGGTATCTAATCCTGTTTGATACCCACACTTTCGTGCCTCAGTGTCAGTTGTACCCTAGTGAGCTGCCTACGCAATCGGAGTTCTTCGTGATATCTAAGCATTTCACCGCTACACCACGAATTCCGCCCACCTCTTGTACACTCAAGAATGACAGTATCAACTGCAATTTTAAGGTTGAGCCTCAAACTTTCACAACTGACTGATCATTCCACCTACGCACCCTTTAAACCCAATAAATCCGGATAACGCTTGGATCCTCCGTATTACCGCGGCTGCTGGCACGGAGTTAGCCGATCCTTATTCGTAAGGTACATGCAAAGGAGAACACGTTCTCCATTTTATTCCCTTATAAAAGAAGTTTACAACCCATAGGGCAGTCATCCTTCACGCTACTTGGCTGGTTCAGGCTAGCGCCCATTGACCAATATTCCTCACTGCTGCCTCCCGTAGGAGTTTGGACCGTGTCTCAGTTCCAATGTGGGGGATCTTCCTCTCAAAACCCCTATCCATCGAAGACTTGGTGGGCCGTTACCCCGCCAACAATCTAATGGAACGCATCCCCATCTATAACCGGAATCCTTTAATAAAGAGAACATGCGAACTCTTCATACTATCGGGTATTAATCTTTCTTTCGAAAGGCTATCCCCGAGTTAAAGGTAGGTTGGATACGTGTTACTCACCCGTGCGCCGGTCGTCAGCGGTATTGCTACCCTGTTACCCCTCGACTTGCATGTGTTAAGCCTGTAGCTAGCGTTCATCCTGAGCCAGGATCAAACTCTTCATTGTAAAAGTATTGTTATGACTTTTCTTTGATATTGCTATCAGAGAAAGTACAAATTAGCTCTGTTCAGGATTTTGTAAATTTATTATCTTTCTCCCTTATTAAAGGGACATTGACGGTTTTAAATTTTACCCAAGATTATTTCTAATCTTGCTCTTGTACTACTTGTATTGTTTATGTAATTCTATCAAAGAACGCTTCTTCTTTTTTGCTTTCGTTGTAAAAGCGGGTGCAAAGGTAAGAGCTTTAAGTTTAACTTCCAAATAAATCCGAAAGTTTTTTTTCAAAGTTTTTTGTTTCAGTTTCGTTGGCTTCTCGTGAGAAAAGAACGACTTTAAACAAGGTCTCTTTTTTTTTGCGAACCGGACTGCAAAGATAAGGACTTTTAATACTCACTTCCAAATGTTTTCGAAAGTTTTTTTTCAAGAAGAAATCTTCTCAAATGACCCGGTGGCCGCGATTATCAATATGTCAAGCATTAAGCCTTGTTTCTCTTACAAAGCGGGTGCAAAAGTAGAGGTTTTGACAATACAATCCAAATATTGCTAACTCTTTTTTTGAAGAAAAAAGAAGAGAAAAACTTAAGGCGCTGGTAATGACCACTTAACAAGGAAAACTTTTTTTTGAAGAAAATCTAAAGGTGATGCCAGATATTATGCGGGGTGGGTGTTTAGTTGCTTGGGCTCGTAGAGTTTTCAGGCTTCGATTTTTCTAAGATCGCTTTAAAAATTGGTTTTAAGGCTCAGTTTTGAGAGCTTGTTTTTGTGAACTGGAGTTTATTTATTGGTGATTTAGGGTTCTTTTTTTATGAGTTGGCTTTTTAAATTTAGTTCGTGAGTTTGTTTTTGATTAGTTTTTTGAGCTTGTTTTTTAGGTTCGGCTTTGAAAGTTAGAAGTAGTGTATTGGGGAAAAGTTAGAATGGAATAGCATAAGAACGAAGTTTTATGGGTAGCTAAACTAGAGCTTGGTGAATTATTGAAGGGACATTTTATAAGTTGTTCAAATACTCCGAGTATAAATTATAGTTTATTATCTGTGGGAGTATCGGCATTGGAGCAGTCTTACAGCTTGTTCAAGTGCTCCTTCTAGTCGAGAAGAAAGAGCTTTTATTTCATTTAGAGTAAAATGGAGTTCATTAAGCATAGCTAAAAAAGTGCGTCTTTATCCTTGTATTCTGTATTAGAACATAAATTACCCCCTTTAAAATAGATCATAAGCCGGTAGCTTTTGATTAATGCAAGCATTCTTAATTTGCCAACACCCCCATGTCAGGCGTACCAACACCCGGGTGTTAGACATGCTGACACCCGGGTGTTGACAAATTAACAACTGCTTAAAAGCTAAGAAGCAAGGGGAAGAAGAGAGAAAAGGAACACGATTGCAATGATGAAGGGAGCAGTGGCAAGCTGTTCACGCATGCTTGAATAATCAAAAGATTCTCTCATTAACATCATATCGCCAGCAGTAACAAGTAATTTATGCATCCTTGCTATTAGCTTTGGAGTGCATGCAAGCAGGCTTTGGATTAGGTAATAAGTTATCTGCAGAACTTATTACCTAATCCGGATAACTTATAATCAGACACTCTCTTTGGTGGCGTTTTATCCTTTTTGCATATCTAATTCAAAGCAATTGGGTGGTTTAGGCATTATTGCCTAAAATGAAAGATTCTTTTTTGCTGCTCTAATTCTTTCTGCTATTACATATATACATATTATTATATACTCTATAATATAGGATGTGTGTGTGTAATTATATAAAGGGGGGTACCCCCTCCCCCCCTATATATATATATATTACACACAAGCAAATTAAAATAATAATATATACTATAAAATCTCCTCCTTTCTCTGCTAATCTCAGTCAATCTCAGCGAATCTCATCAAATTTCTGAATATCTCAACAGATCTCTAAATCCAATCTTTCAAAGGAAGTAGCTTTGCAAGAAGAAAAATAAAAATTAGGTGGAAAGAGATGAAGTGCGATAATAGCGATCACTCAAAAAGGCATACTATTTAAGTATGCGCTTAGGATTCATTTATCATCAGTTCACGCATGCTGATGTGGCATTAACCAAACTCGCTCGCTGGTACGATCAGGTTGATAAATCAGGATTTCTATCCTTGTGGTACAGTGGCAAGAACCATACAAACGCATTACTTAAGAATCGTAGCTTTCTTCAAGAACCGTGCAACTAATGCGGCTAGCGAATCTTTTAATGCAAAAATAAAGCAATTCAGAGCACAACTCAGAGGAGTCAAGGATGTGGCATTCTTCGGCTCAGTCATTATTGTTGTCCGAATCGGTTTCAATCAAGAACGTATCGGACACGGAACAGATTTTATCAGGTTCTTGACTGAAATAGCCGTAAAACACAATTTTAAATATATCGGAATAGAATCTACCAACGAGAAAAGCAGTTCACTTGCCGAGAAATTGGGTTTTCATTCGAGAGACGGCTCTAACTATGCGATATCGGTTGAGAATCTTATAGCTTGTTTTTCAATAGGTTGATATAAAGTCTTTTTTATTGGAATATTGAAAAATTTTCAAATCTAATGAAAATTAAATCTTTGATTTTACTGCTTTGGAGAGTTTCATCATTCCTTCCCTATTGCGTATACCTACATTGATATTCAGAAATGGCATTAAAATTGTTTCCATAAAATCCGGTTTAAATATATTTGTATGAGTTAAGATTTCCAATTGACGATTTTTTACAAAATCGGATGTCGTATTGAATCCACTTAAACCACACTTTCCAAATAGCTCATCCATGCCTATCAGCTTTTTCAATTTTGTATCAGGCATATATTTAACGGCATCATCACCTTGAGCCACTATATTTAAAATACGACCAACTTTATATGGATTTAAAGAAGACCAATCATACTCACAATCTATAATACCACCTGTTAAAACCAAAGAATTTATACCAACTGGCAAGAATTGCTCACTTGCATATCCTGATATATATTTAGTTATTATATATGTACCAAATGAATGTGCTATAACAGACACATCAAATTCCTCATATCTTCTTGATAAATCATATATCCAGTTTCTAAAATCTTCAACCACGGCTGCTCGTCCACTTGCATTGAATAAAAGGGTTGGCGAATTTTCATAAATATAAGGAGCAAATATCCAACCTTGGCTACTAGCTAGAGGAGATAAAGAGGAATTCCATTTAGCATTAGTGTTTACTCCATGTATACTTATTAGTAAACCTCTTTTCTTATTTCTTTCTATTATAGTTCTTCCTGAATATACTCTCCGTATTATTTCCATATCTTCATCACTCGGCGAAAATTTAATCTCCCAAGGATTACTTCCATTAAGCAGAACTTCCACAACTCCCTTTTCTTTATTACCAAATTGGCTACTGCTAAGTAATTTTATATATGTATCAACGGTTTCTGGCATTTGTTCGGAAGTATATAATATGTCATATTGGATATCATCCATTAGTGCACAATCTAAATAATTGGGAATAAACTGTTCATATGCAAAAACAATTAAACAATCTAAATCATTCGGCGAATCTTTGTGAGTTACAAAAGAGCCACCTATAATTATCCTAGTTGCATACTTAGCTTTTGCAAAATCTAAAATATTGATAACAGCTTTTTTATACTGACTTCTGTCATCGCCAGAACAAAAATGTTCCAAAAACTCATTTCCTGTACAACTATATTTCCCTGAAGGCAAAAAGCCACTTTCGTCAAATTGGGGTATTGGCATTTCTTTTAATTATATTTTATTAAGTTGATAATTTCTTTAATACTAATATATAGATTATTTGATAGTGTATTACTATTTTTTCTCGATTTATAGAATCTAACAGTCTATCATTCAGGATTCTTTTTTTATTACTTTTCAATATTGAATTTAATATGACACTTCATTTATCTGTACACAAAGATATATTCCAAGAATGGAACATCAAGGCTAAACTCTGTATTTTGCCAAATCTTCCTTTTCGTTCCAAAAAGAGTATTTACCAAAATAGCCTTGCCTTATCCATTCTTTCCATAGAGGGAGTGTTTAACAGATAAAAAAGGGGAAATTATAGCCTTAACATGTTTTTTCTATACTTCACCATTTCAGAGCTAGCATTAAAATGAGTCGCAACCTGGTCGGTAGTCATATGCTTCTTTCGTGCCCAGAGAAGGCATGGTCTTGCTAATTGAAGAGTTGCACCTAAACACTTTGCTTCTTCCTCTTGAACTTCATCAAATTCATGCATTCCTATGGGAATTTTAAATTCATATTGAAGTTGAGATCTTTTATGTTTACAAATAATATGAGCAATCTCATGCATTATGTCACTTTGTTGACGTGCGTCAGAATGATATGGATTATAAATTATGATTCTATTCCCTTTAGCTGTTGGCATTGTCAAGGCACTCCACTCACTAGGCATCTCATTTTCACCCTTAAGTAGATCTATATGAGTCTCACTTTCTAGAAAATCCGTTGCTGGATAAATAGGAATAGATAAATGTTTAGCTAAAGCAAAAGCACATAGAGAGCCACACGCATGTATTTCTAATTCCGTCCTGTATTTCTCAGCCAACCGTTCAGCCTGAGCCTTAAAACCCCTTTTTAGAAGATTATCCTTTGCCACAATTCGGAATCATTTAGTATTATACGCTATATCAACCATCTTGATAAGCATATCTACAGTTTCTTTACTCAATGTTTTTTCTGATCTTAAATGAGCTATTACTACATCTTTAGTTGATACAGTACCTAAATTTTCCGCATCAACAATGAATGTATCGGTAGACACTTCCAACCATTTACATATTTTCACAAAAGTATCAACATCTGGAATTCTTCCCTGCTCAATTCTGGAAAGAGTTGCATAACTAACTCCTCCTATTTCCTCTGCTACTGTTCTCAATCCCTTCTTTCCACGCTTATCTTTTAGCATGGATGATAGCAATTCTGTATTAAGAGTTGATTCCATGGAATATTTTTTAATAAAATGACTGTTTCATTTGTGTAACACAAACATTTTTAGTTACTTTGTTGCAACAAACAGGCGATATGTTTAATTGATGCAACAAATGTAGTGTTTTAATTTGGAAAACACTACATTTGAACGAGAATTAGTGAGATAAGATTCTTGTAACTAATATTATAAGTAATATTTTATTATCTCTTGGGCTAGATGTGAATGCCTCAGTATTAAATAATTCACAAAACAAAATAGGTCAGTATATGGCAGTAAATAAGCCTTACGGTGATAATGCGCGTATTGGTGCAGTTCGCGAACGTAGCCAAGTATTCAACCCCAAAACAGGTTTGTATGTCAAACGTGACACAAATACAGGTCGTTTTATAGATGTAAAAACGACAGGGGGAAAGTTTAAAGGTGTTAGAGGGGAGAAATAGACTAGCCTTAAAGAGTCTGAAGTGTTGAACAATAAATAAAAATAGCCTATGAAATAACGATTACGTAATAAAATATTCCTCACTGCAGCAGCAGGATATTGGGTGGCAGAAATAGCTTAAAGAGGTGAAATTTAAGCCGAAGTGATTAAAAATGCTTTGCTTGTCAGAGCAATACGATTAATAACACAGTATAAATAAAAAATGAAAAAATATTATTTAAATAACAATCAACAGGCAAATGGTGATTATGAAGTTCATAATGAAGATTGTAGATATTTACCTTATGAATCGAATAGAATTTATCTAGGTATATTCAGTAACTGCAGAGATGCAGTAATTAAGGCTAAAAGCTTGTATCCGTATAGAAACATAAACGGTTGCTACTATTGTTGTAATCCATGCCATACAAGCTAAATTATGAATTTATTTAATTTAAAAGCAATGAAAGCGGATCTGATATGGTTCGCTTTCATTTTTTATCTTCAATGATATATCTGTGTCCTACGCCACTCGCTTCCACTTCCAGCCACCGCATCAAACTTCTGAAAATCAATCTATATAATGCTTTTCTTTGTCGGTAAATCATTGCAATGAGACCGATTTAAGTAATAACATTAAAACAGTATTGATATGGAAGTAATAGCAATAGAAGGCAAGATTTTCGAACATATAAAAGAACGCTTCGAAGCCTTTGCCAAACAGATTAAACAATGGTGCGGAATAGACCAAACCAACAGTAAGTGGCTCGATAATCAGGACGTTTCTACTCTTCTGGGCATATCGAAAAGAACATTACAGTACTACCGCAATAACGGCAAGATTTCTTTCTCACAGGTCAACAGCAAATGCTACTACAAGACATCGGATGTTGAAAAGCTTCTCAACAATTCCCTAACCTCAAAACAAAGCAGAAAATGAAAGGAGTATCACTTGACTTAAACGCTTTGTCGGGGAACTGGGAAAGTGTAAACTTGAATCCGACAGTTATCATCTATCGGGATGGAGAACAGTATATGTTGAGTATCATCCACATAAACGAAACGAGCCGACAGGCAAGCCCTGCAACTTATGAGATTCAGGAAGATGAAGATGGATATTTTATCAATTACAACTTGAAACGGACGGCAATCAGCTATGATGTAAAACTGGATGTTCTACACCTATCTTCTTTAGGCGATTAAACTGTATATGGAGATAGTAGATAAGAAATCCAAAGTTGTAGCATCCTTATTCCGAACATTGGACGAATTGCAGGAAGCGATTGGAGAAGCATTCAAAAGAAGAACACCACATTTGAATGATGAAAAGTATCTGTCGAATAACGAAGTCAGCAAATTGCTTCGGCTAAGCACCCGCACTTTGCAAGACTGGCGGGATTATGGAGTTATCAGTTATATACAGATATCAGGGAAAATTCTGTATCGCCAATCCGACATCCTGAAATTATTGGAAGATAATTTCGAGAAGTCGTGGCGGGAGGAAGAATAAATCTAAAAACAAGAAAAGCGAGTTTTTAAGGCTGGCTTTTCTTGTTTTGTGTTGGAAATAAATCCCTTAACCAAACTTAGCGTCCACAAATTGCATATCCCGAAGGATAGAACTATCCAATACTTTAGCATAATGTTGTGTCATTTTCGTGGAGGAATGACCGAGCATTTTAGCCACATTTTCGATGGATACATTATTGGCTAAAAATACAACCGTGACTGCCGTATGGCGGGCTACGTGAGTGCTTAATTTCTTAGTAATCAAACACAAGTCTGCAATTTCCTTCAGATAACTATTCATCTTCTGATTACTCAAAACGGGTAATAAAACGTTATTTTTTACACATTCGGGGTGGCCTTTATATTTTTCTAAAACAGCCTTTGCGGAATTGATTAATGGAATGTTACACATGTTACCAGTTTTCTGGCGAGGTTTGCGAATCCACAATGTACCGTTGTTATCGGCTACCAAGTGGGACGGATTTAGTTGTTTCACATCAATAAATGCAAGATCAGTCAGCGAACAAAAACAAAAAATATCCCGAACCACTTCAAGCCGTTTGATAGTAAATTCCTTCGTCATTATCCGTTCCCATTCTTCCTGACTTAAAAATTCGACATCAACTTTGTCGTGTTTGAACTGGATTCCCATAAATGGGTCTTTCTTTATCCATTCGTTGGCAAGGGCAATACGGACAATCTTCTTTAGGTTTTTCAGGTGTTTCAATGCCGAATTGTGTTGCAAATTCCGTTCCGCTTTCAGGTAAAACTCAAAATCTTGAATGAATATACGATTGACTTCCTTTAGTAGAATATCTTCCTTTTTCGTGGAATGTTTGATGAAATTTTTCAACACATTCAACAAAGTATCGAATTTCTCAACGGTCGAAGCCGAGAACTCCTTTCAGATTAAGGCACGGCATCGCTTATTATCTTCTGCATAAACTTCTACGAGGGTCTTTTCTGATTCGTCCCAACCGTATAATTTATCCCTGATAGCGTCAGCCGTAACACGAACACCGTCTATCTCCAACTCCCGATGAATTTGGAGAACCTTTGCCCTCATCGTATCGATATAACGGTTGAGTTCTTTGCCTACCTTAACAGTGGAAGTACAATATTCTCTCGTTTGATTCCAACTAACTTTCAGGGGCTACACTTCGTTTGATAGAAATATCTACCGCCCGACAATTCACAGAGATGCGCATACATATGGGTGCTTCTCCGTTTTTCAACATTTTGTGCTTTCTAAGTAGAAAGTTCACATTAAAGGTACTTTTCTTAAATCTCATAATAAACTCTTTTTTCTGGTTACAAAATTACTATTAAGAGTTCATTTTGTCGATAGGTAAAAAACTGAAATTCAGAGAGAAAGAATCCTAAAAGTGGGACTTTTTGTGAGAAATGGAAAGTCCCAGGGATTAGCCTTTTTTATCTGCGTTTTTATGGGATTTTTTGCTGGGGTAGGTAAAATGGATCATACCGAAATCCTGAGGGGCGTTTATCTTAAATATTATATCTTTGCCTGAAAAACAGGATATGAATTACGATACTTTCCTTCGCTTCATCTTTCCCGATGGGATGTTTGATTACTTCGATATGGTTCGTTTCAATGAACTTTCTGATAAAGTTGAAATCTATTTTGAGGAGAAAAATAATCCTCCTGAAGAATATCATCAGGATAAGCTTGAAAGTAAAGGGTTCTACGAAGAAGTACGTATGCATGATTATCTTATGCGTGAACGTAGCTGTATCCTTTTTATAAAGAAACACAGATGGTATAACCACAGCAAAGAAAAATACGTATCCCGTAATTGGTTATTAATGGCTCAAGGCACGCAAATCTCCTGTGAATTTGCGTCTTTTTTAAAAGCTATGGATCGACTCTCGCGCCATTAGCATCAGTTCATTGGCCGATCACTATGGTTTGGATGCCAAGCAACTTGAATCGCAATATAAAAATCATCTGAGCAATTACAGATGCTGGGATCAACTTCCCCATGCAGAAGATTGGATCTTGTTTGAAAAGAATATAGGTGCTCATGTAGGGCTAGATGAAACAAGGCTTTCTCGTGGAGAGTTATACACTATTCTAATAAATAAGGAAGCTAAAGGAAAGAAAGGAAGCATTATTGCTATGATTAAAGGGACGGATGTGCAAACAGTCTCGGCTGTATTGCTTCAGCTATCGCGCAGACGTCGTTTTCAAGTTCGTGAGATTACCTTAGACATGGCTTCGAACATGCATCAGATTGCGCGTATCTGTTTCCCCTGCGCCAAGCAAGTGGTCGATCGTTTTCATGTACAGCAATTGGCCTTTGAAGCCGTACAGGAAATGCGTATTAAAGCACGTTGGGAAGCTATGGATAAAGAAAATATAGAGATTAGCCATGCTAAGGCTTGTGGAATGCAGTACAAACCTTTGATATTGGAGAATGGAGATACCAAAAAACAACTGCTTGTCAGAAGCCGTTATTTGTTATTTAAGAAAGAGACAGCCTGGAGTAGTTCTCAAAGTAAGCGTGCAGCTGTTTTGTTTAAAGAATACCCGGACATCAAAAAGGCATACTATTTAAGTATGCGCTTAGGACTCATTTATCATCAGTCCACGCATGCTGATGTGGCATTAACCAAACTGGCTCGCTGGTACGATCAGGTTGATAAATCTGGATTTCTATCCTTTGGTACAGTGGCAAGAACCATACAAACGCATTACTTAAGAATCGTAGCTTTCTTCAAGAATCGTGCAACTAATGCGGCAAGCGAATCTTTTAATGCAAAAATAAAGCAATTCAGAGCACAACTCAGAGGAGTCAGGGATGTGGCATTCTTCTTATTCAGATTATCTAAAATTTATGCTTAACAGGACAATCCCTCAGGATTTCGGTATGATCCCAGCATTTCGGTATGATCCTATGATCCATGATATAGGTTGCGATACAATAAAACAAAAAGCTCTGTAATTTTATGATTACAGAGCTTTTTAAAAATTTACTTCTTTATAGAAGCGGTCCGGACGGGATTCGAACCCGCGACCCCATGCGTGACAGGCATGTATTCTAACCAACTGAACTACCGAACCAAGATAGTGCATCATTTCTGATTGCGGATGCAAAGGTAGATATTTTTGCCATATCTGCAATAGATAGACCAAAAAAAAATCAATTTTATCTATAAAATTTTTCTTATTCTATGATTATTAGGAGATTATGATATACATTTGCTATCATTAAATATAATACTTGGTAAGAAAATCATGAATAAAACTCCTATTAACCGTGAATTTGTAGACAAAGCTATCCACAAATATGAAATAACCGACTTTTCTAAAGCTACTATACGTGAGGTAAAAGCTATTGCTGCTGAAGCAGAAGCTAATTCGGGTATAGAATTTATAAAAATGGAAATGGGTGTTCCCGGACTACCTCCTTCTGCCATTGGGATAAAAGCGGAAATCAATGCTTTAAAAGAAGGGGTAGCAAGCCTTTACCCTGATATCAACGGGTTGCCTCAACTTAAAGAAGAAGCGTCCAAATTTGTGAAAGCATTTATAAACGTAGACATTGAACCGGAAGGCTGTGTACCTGTGACAGGATCTATGCAAGGTACATTTGCTTCTTTTTTAGCTTGCAGTCAGTGTGATGAAAAGAAAGATACGATTCTTTTTATTGATCCCGGATTCCCGGTACAAAAGCAACAACTACTTGTCATGGGGGTAAAACATGAAACTTTTGATGTCTATGAGTTTCGAGGAGAAAAACTTAAAGAGAAGCTAGAAAGCTATCTTAAGAAAGGAAATATATCAGCAATTGTATATTCTAATCCTAATAATCCTAGCTGGATTTGTCTCAAAGAGAAAGAATTAGAAATCATTGGGCAACTAGCTACCCAGTATGACACTATCATACTTGAAGATCTAGCCTATTTCGCGATGGATTTTCGAAAAGATCTTGGCACTCCTTTTAAACCGCCTTATCAAGCTTCAGTAGCTCACTATACCGATAATTATATACTTCTTATTTCCGGTTCCAAAGCATTTAGCTATGCAGGCCAACGTATTGGAGTTAGTTGTATTTCGAATAGTCTCTACCATCGTAATTATCCAGGATTAACCAAACGCTACAATGGTGGAACTTTTGGTTCTATCTTTATCCACCGTATTTTATATGCACTATCTTCGGGCACAAGCCACTCTGCACAATACGCACTAGCTGCTATTTTAAAGGCTGCTAATAACGGAGAATATCATTTTTTGGAGGAAGTTAAGGTCTATGGAGAACGGGCCAGAAGACTTAAAGAGATTTTTTTACGACACGGGTTTCACCTAGTTTATGACAACGACTTAGGCAATCCTATTGCTGACGGCTTCTATTTTACCATAGGCTATCCGGGAATGACTGGCGGAGAATTGACTAAAGAATTAATGTATTATGGTGTCAGTGCCATTTCTCTTACTACAACAGGAAGCCAACAAGAAGGATTACGAGCTTGCACCTCATTCATTAAAGATCATCAATATCAACAATTGGATGAAAGAATGACTATATTTCAAAAGAACCATCCAATTTTTTAATAAAGCGAAAGGATTAATCAAAAAAAACATCTAAATATTTTGCCTCTCATAAAATTGTTATATATTAGAGGCATGAAGATTAATACAGACATATTCAAAATAGAATCAAACAACGTACCACCTGCACGAGGAAAAATTCTAATATCAGAACCTTTCCTACTTGATGACACATTTGGTCGTTCTGTTATTCTACTCATTGATCATACCAATGAGAGTAGTATGGGGCTTGTGATGAATAAAGAAATCCCATTATTACTGAATGATGTTATTAAAGATTTTCAAGACATAGAAAATATTCCTATATATAAAGGGGGGCCATTAGCTACAGACACGCTATTCTATCTCCATACATTTCAGGATCTACCAGATGCTCTTCCTATAAGCAAAGGCTTATTCCTAAATGGGGATTTTGATATAGTGAAAAAATATATATTGGAAGGAAATCCAATAAAAGGAGTCATACGTTTCTTCTTAGGATATTCCGGCTGGGAGTTAGGACAACTCCACCAAGAAATAGAAGAGAACACATGGCTTATTGGTAAAAGTGACAGGCAAAGTTTGTTAAGTGAAAAAACAAATAATTTGTGGAAAAAGTCCTTGATAAAGCTAGGAAGTAAATATGAGACATGGTCCCGTTTTCCACAAATCCCATCATTAAACTAAATAAGCTAACTATTTAACTATTCGGATTAATGTATTGCATCAAAACAACATCTGCATAGGTATTGTCATCTGTGTGCAACCATTCTTTAAGTAAACCGCTTCGAACGAAACCACACGAAGTAAATAAATTCAGGCTTGCTTCATTCTCAGAAGGAATATGAGCATACAATTGTTTCATATGCAAAAAATTAAAAGCATATTCACACAACAAATTCATAGCATCAAAAGCCAACCCTTGATTGCGAAACTCTTCAAGAATGGCTATTCCCACTCCTCCACGTCCATGCAGAGGAACATAATCTGTAATATCAATGGTACCAATTACTTTGTTTCCCTCCTTGCACACAATCATTAACCGTAATTGTTTATCAGCGAACATGTCAGATTGAGTATTCGCAATGTATTCTTTAATCACATAACGCGAATAAGGAACGGTAAGATTGGTAATACTCCAAAAAGAGGGATTATTTTCCATCTCATAAATTATATCAAGATCTTCTGGTTCAATTGCCCGAAGAAAGATACGATCATCAACTAGATAAGATTTTTTCATCTATAACAGAAAATTTACACTAAAATTTAATATATATTCATCTCTTCACGTAGACGTTTTTCACTTGGCAAACAAAAGACAGATGCAGTCAGTCCTATTAAAGCACAAAGTCCGCCAACATTACTAAGTGTAAGATAATAAACTTCAAAACTAAAAAGCACAGCTATTTCTAAAATTAATAACCGTATACCACTCCACCATAAATATTTCTTTATGGCTACAAGAGAAGATTTTTCGCTGCTAATTCTCTTCTTCAGAACCAGACTAAATAACTTCAAAGCAAGTGGGATAGACACAATAGACAATATGATCGTTGCCGACTCTAAATAATAACGAGCAAGAACATTATCAGCATATCCCCCTACATCAAGCCAATCACACTCATTAGCTACAACCTGCAAAACAGGTAATAATAAAAAAAGCAAATATTGAATTCGAAGAAGTTTAGTTACGTGTTTTATTTTTTGTTCCATAAATTTACATTTTACCATCAAATGAAGTACGATTAACAATACTACGCCCCAGAGTAACCTCATCAGTGTATTCCAATTCATCTCCTATAGAAATTCCACGAGCTATTACAGTTAGTTTAACCCTTGATTGTTCCAATTTACGATAAATAAAGAAATTTGTTGTATCACCCTCCATAGTAGTACTCAAAGCTAAAATCACTTCATTGACACCTCCTGCGGAGACACGATCAATAAGACTTTGTATTTGAAGATCACCAGGCCCTACCCCATCCATTGGGGAGATTACACCTCCCAAAACATGATAAAGTCCTTTATATTGCTGAGTAGCTTCTACAGCCATTACGTCGCGTATATTTTCCACCACACATATCGTAGAAGCATCTCTTTGTGAATTGGCACAAATCTGACAAATCTCTGTATCAGAAATATTATGGCAAACCTTGCAATATTTCACTTCATGCTTTAACGTAATGATAGAATTACCAAAAGCTTCTACGGTAGATGCATCTTGCCTGAGTAGGTGTAGAACTAAACGCATTGCGGTTTTTTTACCTATTCCAGGCAATTTAGCAAACTCATTAACAGCTTTCTCTAAAAGTAAGGAAGAATATTGTTGATTCACTGCACATTCGAATTATTGATAATCTGTAACTCTGTTTTTAGACGAGGCAAAGATAACAATCAATTACGAATTACAAATGAGCATTTGCAAAATAAGTACTATCTTTGCAGCAAAACATGCCTGTCATGATATTGATCACTATAATCTGTTATTTTACCGCATTACTTATCATAGCCCGTATCACTAGCAAAAAAGGTGGTTCAAATGCCATATTTTTTAAAGGAGAAAATAAATCTCCATGGTACGTTGTATCCTTTGGTATGATTGGCGCATCTATATCGGGAGTAACCTTTATCTCTGTGCCTGGGATGGTAAGAGGAATGGATATGACTTATATGCAGACAGTTTTTGGCTTCTTTTTTGGTTATCTTGTTGTAGCTCATGTACTTCTACCCATATATTATAAGCTTAATCTGACGAGTATATATACCTACTTAGAAACGCGTATAGGGATAAGAGCATACCGCACAGGATCTATATTCTTTTTACTCTCCCGAATGCTTGGCACTGCAGCAAAGCTTTATTTAGTATGCCTCATCTTATATACATATGTATTTCAACAGTTTGCTATCCCCTTTTGGATCATTGCAGCAGGTGCCGTAACATTAGTATGGATTTATACGCATAAAAGTGGCATCCGAACTATAGTATGGACAGATACTCTACAGACCTTCTGTCTCATAACTGCCCTTATTTGCATCATTTTTTTCACCATTAACAAGTTAGGGGTTAACTTCTCAGAGGTCATACAAACCATAAATGAAAGTAAATATAGTCGCATATTAGTCTTTGACGACTGGGTATCTCGACAAAACTTCTTCAAGCAATTTATTAGTGGCATTTTCATCGTTATTGTGATGACAGGGTTAGATCAAGATATGATGCAGAAAAATCTTTCTTGCCGCAACCTAAAAGAAGCCCAAAAAAACATGTATTGTTATGGGTTCTCTTTTATCCCTTTAAACTTTCTATTTATGTGCTTAGGTATTCTCCTCATAGCCTTAGCCGGAAAAACAGGGATAGAGTTGCCTGCCATAAATGATGAAATACTTCCGATGTTTGCTACACAAGGATATTTAGGAGAAACCGTTTTAGTGCTTTTTACCATAGGGGTGGTAGCAGCGGCATTTAGTAACTCTGATTCCGCGTTAACCGCCATGACTACCAGTTTTTGTATTGATATCCTTGGCACAGAAAAAGAAACGGAAAAAATAGCTCGTCAAAAACGCAACAAAGTACACATACTCTTCTCTATAATACTCGTAATCTTCATTTGCCTATTCCGCTTGTTTAATGATAAAAGTGTAATCGATGCCATTTATATTATTGCATCCTACACTTACGGTCCTCTATTAGGCATGTTTTCTTTCGGACTTTTCACCAAGAGAAAAACAAATGATTACTTTGTACCATTTATCGCAATCGTTTCGCCTTTATTATGTTGCCTCATTGATTACATTGTAAAACAACAAACAGGCTATCAGTTCGGATACGAAATGTTGATGCTCAACGGCATGCTAACATTCGCAGGATTATGGATCGCTTCGATAAAAACAAAAAATATAACAAATTAAATAAGAACATGGAAATAAAAAGTGCTGAATTTGTAATAAGTAACACTGATATACAGAAATGTCCGGTTGGGAACATGCCCGAATATGCGTTTATCGGCCGTTCTAATGTTGGAAAATCCAGTTTAATAAACATGCTCACTGCCCGTAAAGGATTGGCAATGACATCTGCTACTCCGGGAAAAACAATGCTGATCAATCACTTCATCATCAACGAAGATTGGTATCTTGTAGATTTACCTGGCTATGGATATGCTCGTAGAGGTGTAAAAGGACAAGAACAAATCCGCACCATCATAGAAGATTATATATTGGAGCGTGAGCAAATGACTAATCTCTTTCTACTGATTGATAGCCGATTGGAAGCTCAAAAAATAGATTTAGAATTCATGGAATGGCTTGGTGAAAATGGTATACCTTTCTCTATTGTCTTCACAAAAACAGATAAACTTAAAGGTGGGAAAATACGACATAATATAAATATGTACTTGCGTAAACTTAAAGAACAGTGGGAAGAACTTCCCCCTCACTTCATTACCTCATCCGAAACCCGATTAGGAAGAGATGAAATACTTAATTACATCGAAACAATAAATGAAAGCCTGAAACATAAATAGCAGATAGAGCAGGTTATCTAAAAGAGAAAAAGCCTGTATCGATCATCCTTTTTTTAAGTCAGCCCGTTGCTTTTTGAAAAGTAACGGGCTGACTTAAAAAAAAGGGATCTAGTCATTTAATATTCCAAAACGATAAACAGTATGACTACGATAAGTATCTCCCGGCAAGAGGGTAGTAGAAGGAAATTGGGGTTTATTAGGGCTATCAGCAAAGTGTTGTGTTTCCAAACAAATAGCACAACGTTTCTTATAAGCCACCTCTTTTTTACCCACAATATTGCCCTTTAAGCCATTTGCTGTATAAATCTGCAAACCTGGTTCGGTAGTATATACTTCAAGAGTACGTCCACTCTTTTCATCCATAAGAGAAGCCGCCAATTTAGAATTATCTCCTTTCGCATTTAACACCCAATTATGGTCATATCCATGAGTGATGTTCAACTGCATCCAATCTTCATCTATTCGGGCTCCTATACGTGAAGGTATTCTAAAATCTAATGGCGTATTTTTTACCGGAAGAATCTCTCCGGTGACGCATTTAGCAGAATCATAAGGTGTATAGTCATCTGCATTTATCATTAAATATTGATCTTCAACAGTCGTACTAAAATTTCCTGAAAGATTAAAAAATGAATGGTTAGATAGATTAACCACTGTCGGTTTATCTGTTGTAGCTTCATAACGAATATCCAACTCATTAGCATCCGTTATTGTATAAAATACTCGCACAATAAGATTACCGGGAAATCCATTTTCGCCATCAGGAGAAAAATAAGTTAGTTTTAATGAATTCTCATCTAGCTTTTCAGCCTGCCAAATCCTCGCAGCAAAACCAGGATCACCACCGTGAGCGCAATGCTTTCCTGTATTAGCAAGCAAATGGTAAGTATGTCCATTAAGAATAAAACGAGCATTAAGAATACGACCGATATAGCGACCAATGGTTGCTCCGAAGTTTTGCTTAATATTCATATATTCTTCTATATTCGGAAAGCCACACACTACATCCTCCATCTTACCATCCCTATCAGGTACCATTACAGAAACGACTCTAGCTCCATAGTTAGTTATGCAAACTTCCATTCCATATCTATTTTTAAGCACAAAAAGATTAGTAAGTTGCCCGTTTACATCCGCATGAAACGCTTTAGGATTTAGTCCGGATTGTGTTTTTTCATTCTTCATTGTACATGAAAAACACAAGAGTAGCAGAGAAGAAAAAAAGAAAATGCTTTTTTTTATTCTTATTATCATAGTTTCAATTCTATTGAAGATCTTTGTCGGTTGTTTAATACTATTTGGCAAAGATACAGCATTATTTCTAAAAAAAAGCCCTACTTTTGCCTATTATAAATCAATTAAAAGCAAAAAACAATGAAGAAAATATTATTTTTTATCGCCATGTTAAGCTTAGGGATCAGCTATGCTTCAGCTCAAAAAAATGCGGAAATCAAATTTGATAAGACATCACACAACTTTGGAACTTTTTCTGAAAACAGCCCAGTTGTGTCATGTGTATTCAATTTCACAAATACCGGCGACGCTCCTTTAGTTATTCACCAAGCAATAGCATCTTGCGGATGCACCGTTCCTAACTATACCAAAGAGCCGGTATTGCCTGGACAGAAAGGTACAATAAAAGTGACTTATAACGGAGCTGGCAAGTATCCCGGACATTTCAAAAAGTCAATAACTTTGCGTACAAATGCAAAAACTGAATTGATGCGTCTCTATATAGAAGGAGATATGACAGCCAAAGACACTAAATAAACAAAAATAGCACAATAACCCAAGGAGAATCTTTTTGATTCTCCTTTTTTTTTGCTTCCTTTGAAACTGCTTTTATTAACCCTCTATTAACGGAGTAATCAAAATATAATAATAAATTAATAATTATAGATAATACAAGATCAACTAGTTTATGAAACACGAAGAAGAGAAACCCGTAGGGCTACCTGAAAATGCCTTTCGAGAACTAAAGCAGGGAGAAGAATATCATCCAATAATGAGTCCTGAGAAGCAATATGCTGAAGTCAATATTTGGTCTGTACTTTGGGGTATCGCAATGGCAGTATTATTTTCTGCCGCCGCAGCTTATTTAGGCTTAAAAGTAGGACAAGTATTTGAAGCTGCTATCCCTATTGCCATCATTGCAGTAGGAGTATCAAGTGCCGCAAAACGTAAAAATGCTTTAGGTGAAAATGTAATTATCCAATCTATCGGAGCTAGTTCAGGTGTTATTGTAGCAGGCGCTATCTTCACCCTTCCGGCACTTTATATTCTCCAAGAGAGCTATCCCAAAGAGATTAGCGTTACCTTTCTTCAGGTGTTTGTCAGTTCTTTGTTAGGTGGAATATTAGGCATTCTATTGCTCATACCTTTTCGTAAATATTTTGTAAAAGACATGCATGGCAAGTACCCATTCCCGGAAGCAACAGCCACGACTCAGGTACTTGTATCGGGGGAAAAAGGAGGTAACCAAGCTCGTCCTTTGTTAATGGCCGGTATTGTGGGTGGACTATATGACTTCATCGTAGCAACTTTCGGTTGGTGGAATGAAAACTTCACAACACGTGTTTGCCATTATGGAGAATTACTAGCTGATAAAGCCAAAATTGTTTTCAAGGTGAACACAGGTTCAGCTGTAATGGGACTAGGTTATATCGTGGGATTGAAATATTCTTCAATCATTTGTGCCGGTTCACTAGTTGTATGGTGGGTTATTATTCCGGGCATGTCACTTATATGGGGTGACAGTGTACTCAATATGTGGGATCCTCACATTACAGCTACCGTAGGAAGTATGTCACCAGAAGAAATCTTTCGTTACTATGCCAAGAGTATTGGCATAGGTGGTATTGCCATGGCAGGTATTATAGGTATTGTAAAATCATGGGGAATCATTAAAGATGCTGTGGGACTAGCAGCTAAAGAAATGCGCGGTAAAGTAAAAAAGGCCGAAAAAGTAAAACGCACTCAACTAGATTTATCCATGAAGATTATTGCTATAGGATCATTACTAACATTGATCCTTGTATCTTTATTCTTCTACTTTAATGTAATGCAAGGCAATCTACTTCACACTATTGTAGGTATATTAGTTGTAGCTATAATAAGTTTTCTATTTACTACTGTTGCTGCTAATGCTATTGCTATTGTAGGGACCAACCCTGTTTCTGGAATGACACTGATGACGCTCATTCTTGCTTCCGTTGTAATGGTAGCCGTAGGATTGAAAGGTCCCGGAGGGATGGTTGCATCCTTGATTATGGGAGGCGTTGTATGTACTGCATTATCAATGGCTGGTGGATTTATTACCGATCTTAAAATAGGATATTGGTTAGGAAGTACTCCTTCCAAACAACAAACATGGAAATTTCTTGGTACACTTGTTTCTGCTGCTACCGTAGGAGGAGTGATGATCATTCTTAATAAAACCTATGGATTTACAAGCGGACAACTTGCTGCTCCACAAGCAAATGCGATGGCAGCTGTTATAGAGCCACTGATGAACGGAGTAGCAGCTCCTTGGTTACTCTACGGTATTGGAGCTGTTCTAGCTATTGCACTTACATTTTGTGGCGTGCCCGCATTAGCATTTGCTTTAGGTATGTTTATACCACTAGAATTAAATGTACCACTAGTAGTTGGAGGTGCAATCAATTGGTATGTCACTACACGTAGCAAAAATGCTCAATTAAATACTGCTCGTGGCGAAAAAGGTACATTACTGGCATCCGGATTTATTGCTGGAGGAGCCCTCATGGGAGTTCTCAGTGCAGCGTTACGCTTCGGTGGAATCAATTTGGTACAAGAAGCATGGTTGCAAAATTATTGGTCAGAAGTTTTATCTCTAGGCGCTTATGCTTTACTGATAGCCTACTTTATAAGATCAAGTATGAAGAAATAAAGAATGTTTCGCAGGCGTAACAAATCTCTTTTAAATAAAAGATTGCTACCCTGCGATTTACCTTAAAATAACCGAATTTTATAATCAAAGATGAAAACATTTTTAGTAACCGCTCTATTATTTATAGCCATGAGCTTACATGCACAAAAGCCTATCAAAATAACTCTTTGGCCTGATGGTGCTCCCAATACTAACGGACAAGCAGGTAAAGAAGAAAAAGGAAAGAATGGAAGAGTAAGCAATGTTATCCAACCAGAAATCACTATTTATTTAGCCAACAAGCCAAACGGGATAGCTATTATCATGTGCCCTGGGGGTGGGTATGCCCGCTTAGCAATGAATCATGAAGGTTATGACATGGCTCCATGGTTCAATGCACAAGGTATTTCGTATATTGTATTAAAATATCGCATGCCAAACGGACATTATGATGTCCCCTTTTCTGATGCAGAACAAGCTATACGCCTAGTGAGACAACATGCTACCGAATGGAATATAAATCCTTCTAAAATAGGAATTATGGGGGCTTCTGCCGGAGGACACCTAGCATCGACTTTAGCTACTCACTATACAAGTAAAGAGACCCGACCTGATTTCCAAATATTACTCTATCCGGTTATAACAATGAACCCTGCATATACTCATGCCGGTTCTCGAAAAAATCTTCTAACGGCAACTCCAACTGCTAAATTAGAAAAAGAGTTCTCTAACGAGCTTCAAGTAAATGCTGAAACTCCACAAGCATTTATTGCTCTCTCTTCCGATGATGGAGCAGTACCTCCCGAAAACAGTATAAACTATTATCTGGCACTATTAAAGAACAAAGTACCTGCTACAATGCATATCTATCCTACCGGAGGACATGGATGGGGATTTCGTGATAGTTTTACTTACAAGCGGCAATGGACTGAAGAATTAGAAAAATGGCTGAGAGAAGGAGTTAAACTATAATATTCAATACAATAATAACATCATTTTATTATCAAATAATTATATCACTTAACACACACTTAATCATGAAAAGAAAAAGCTTATTAAGCGGATTATTTGTTTTGCTCTCTTTGCTAAGCAGCACCCATACCCTAGCTCAGCAGAACCGATATGAGCAACTTACTAATCCGAATCTAACGAACATTAATAAAGAAAAACCTCGAAGTACATTTACTTCATATACCAACGAGAAAGATGCTACAATAAATAACCGAAAAGATGGAACTTTTCGACTTTCATTGGATGGTTCATGGAAGTTCAAGTATGTCGAAAATTTCTCTGATAGACCAATGGATTTTATGGATCCAAACGTAAGCGTGAAAAATTGGGCAAATATAAAGGTTCCGGGTAATTGGGAACTTCAGGGTTTTGGATATCCTGTATATGTTAATACGGGATGGGCATTCATATCACCGGGATACAAACCTCATTGGGATAAACCCAACCCTCCTTTTGTTCCTAAAGAATGGAATCCTACAGGGACTTATCGTCGTGAATTCAATTTACCAAAGACATGGGATGGAAAAGAAATATATTTGAGTGCCGACGGCACACGCGGTGCCTCCTTCTTCTATCTAAATGGTGAATTTGTAGGGATGAATAAAGATTCAAAAACGCCCGCTCGCTTTAACATCACTAAGTTAGTAAAAACAGGCAAAAATACAATCGCAATACAAGTTTACCGATTCTCTGATGGCAATTATATGGAATGTCAAGATTTCTGGCGCATCAGTGGCATTGAAAGAAAAATCTATTTATATGCTCAACCTAAATTAAGAATAGCAGATTTCAAAGTTCAATCTCCTTTGGATGCTTCCTATAAGAATGGTCTTTTGGACGTAACGCTGATATTATCTAATTCTACTTCTAAGAAAAAAGAATGCACAGCTAATTATCAATTACTCGATTCAAAAGGTGAGAACATAGCCTCAGCGAGTGTTAACGTAAGAATAAGAAGAAAAAGACATATTACGTTCCCTCAAAAGATGGTACAGTCTCCTTTGCAATGGACAGCGGAAACCCCCAATCTATATACACTAGTCATCAGCTTAAAAGATAACAATGGAAAAGTGATAGAAGCAACAAGTGTAAAAGTCGGCTTCCGTACCGTAGAAATGAAAAACAAACAATTGCTTGTAAACGGTAAAGCTATCTTAGTAAAAGGGGTTAATATTCATGAGCATAATGAATATACTGGCCACTATGTAACAGAAGAGCTTATGCTTAAAGATTTTGAACTTTGGAAGAAAAATAACGTAAATACTTTACGAACATGCCATTACCCACAACAGGAACGTTTCTATGAATTATGCGACCAATACGGAATGTATGTCATTGATGAAGCAAATATTGAAACTCACGGTATGGGCTATGACCTCAAAGTTGGAGGTACATTAGGAAACAACTTGTTGTTTAAAAAAGCACATGTATTCCGTACACGTAACATGTATGAACGCGATAAGAACCATCCATGCGTTATAGAATGGTCTCTTGGTAATGAAGCAGGAAATGGTATTAATTTCTATACTACATACCAATTGCTTAAAAAGTTAGATTCTCGTCCTGTTCAATATGAACGTGCCGGACTAGAATGGAATACAGATGTTTACTGTCCTATGTATCCGGGCATATCCTACATAGAGCAATATGCAAAGAATCCAGCTTCCAACCGACCTCTTATTATGTGCGAATATGCTCATGCAATGGGTAATAGCTTAGGTAACTTCCAAGATTACTGGGACGTAATAGAAAAATATCCTTTATTACAAGGAGGTTGTATTTGGGATTGGGTAGATCAAGGATTTGCTGCAAAAACCTCTGACGGTCGTAAATATTGGACTTATGGAGGCGATTACGGTCCGGTCGGTACCCCTTCCGACGGCGATTTTTGCATTAATGGAATCGTTTATCCTGACCGTAGTGTAAAACCTCAAACCGAAGAGATGAGGAAAGTTTACCAAAACATCAAGTTTAAAAACTTCGATAAAGAAAAGGGAACAATAGACGTATACAACGGTTTCTTCTTTACCAATATTAGTAAATATGATTTTCATTACAATATTCTTCAGAATGGAAAAAACATTTTCACTGAAAAATTTAAAGTAAATGCTGCACCAGGTGAAACAGCAACTATACAATTACATAAAATACCTAAAGTAGCACCTGCAAGAGGAGACGTTCAAATAGAATTTTATGCTACTATACGGAAAGCTGAACCTTTCTTACCGGTAGGTTATGTAATAGCTAGAGAACAAGTTTGTGCATGGCCATTTGTTACCCCTGTTGCTCCTAAAATCAATGCAGCAAAAGTTTCTGCAAATTCCGATGTGCAGGTAACGTTATCAGGTAAAAGATTCCATATTGTATTTAATAAAAAGAATGGCTTGCTAAGCTCTTATGTTTATAAAGGAACAGAATATATAAATGATGGAGAAGGATTACATCCATTCTTCTGGCGTGCACCAATCGACAATGATTATGGAGCTCAACTACCCAAAAAGCTTAAAGTATGGAAAGAGGCTAGTTACCAAGATTTAGTTGTATCAAGCTTTACTATTAACAACAAGGACATTAGCTCTGTAGAAAATGGAGAAACTGCCGATGAAGTGAAAGTAACTTATAACTATCCACAAGCAGATGCCCAATGGGAAATCACCTATAAGGTTTTTGCAAACGGCATCGTCAAAATAGGTAATCATTTTGTTGCTAACAACGATAAAACTCCGATGATTCCTCGCGTAGGATTGCGTATGCAAATGCCTGAAGAATTCACAATGCTAACATACTATGGTCATGGTCCGTTAGGCAACTACATTGATCGCCATACATCGCAATTCATTAATGAATACAGCATTCCTGTAAAGGACATGTATGAGCCTTATATCCGTCCGCAAGAGAATAATCACCGCACAGATATAAAATGGTTTGCTTTAACCAATAAATCCAAAAAAGGTTTACTCTTTATTGCTGATAAGACTTTAGAAATCAATGCATCCAATTATCCTTTAGAGACTCTAGACAGTGGTGAGGCTATTAACAATGCGGCTCCTCGTACAGAGAAAACGAACCATCGCCATCTCACTGATCCAAAAGCAGAAAAGCTTGTTGACTTATTCATAGATTATCGAATGATGGGATTAGGAGGAGATAACAGTTGGGGTGCTATTGCACACGACCAATATCTCATTCATACCGGAAAGCAAAATGCTATAGAATACAATTTCACAATAGTTCCTTTCTCAAAAAAATCAGATATTAAAAATTTAGTTTATCAATATTAAGAGTAAAGACTAATAGTACGAAGCCACATAGCTCAGTTTTTAATATGAGTTATGTGGTTTTTTTTATATATATGTTAATCATGCTTAATCTGCAAAAACATTTTCCAATGGAAAATTGTTATAATTCAAACAAATCAAAGAATTGCATGAAAGCATTAAACGATTTATGGAGAAAAAATAGCTTGTTCTTGATAGGAGCTGTGATAGGAGCTATAGGAGGATATTTATACTGGTTCTACGTTGGTTGTGCAAGCGGAACGTGCCCAATTACCTCCTCCCCTATTATGAGTGTTATTTGGGGAGCAATATTAGGAGGATTAATACTAAGTATGTTTCAAAAAAATAAGAAAAAACAAGATGAATAATTTCTTAAAACAATGGGATGCGTCTCGTATCATTCGCCTAGCAGCAGGAATAGGATTTGCCGTTTATGCTTTTACAGAGCAGGAATATTTGTTTCTCATTATAGCAGGAATGTTTCTATTACAAGCCATATTTAATATCTCATGTTGCGGAGCAGGATGTTCCACCACTGAAAAACAAAAAATAAAACGAGTGTATGAAGGAGAAATAAAAGCGTATAAACCTAATAAATAAAGAATGAGAAAGATAGTATTGACTTTAATGGCATTTACAATAGTCGCTTCGGCATGCAACGGCAAACAAAAAGAAAATCAAAAAGAAACAATTAATACAGATAATAAAATGAAAACAATTCCATTAACAAAAGAAGGCTTTCTTACTAAAGTAGCCAATTACGAAACAAATCCTACAGAATGGAAATACTTAGGCGACAAACCTGCAGTTATTGATTTTTATGCATCATGGTGTGGTCCTTGCAAAATGATTGCTCCGCTGCTAGAAGAACTAGCTGCTGAATATGGAGAAGAAATTTACATTTATAAAATAAATACTGAGGAAGAACAAGAATTAGCAGCTGCATTTGGAATACGAAGTATACCGACTCTGCTTTTTGTACCTATGGAAGGGCAACCTCAAATGGCACAGGGTGCAATGCCAAAAGCATCATTGAAAGAAGCCATAGATAACGTTTTACTAAAAAAATAAGCCGCAATCATATAAATTAAACAAACACTTTTCATTTTTGCAATGTCCTGCCTTATAGATTCTCTAATAATAAATTTAAGGCAGGACATTTTATATTAAAAAAACTCTTAGTCTAAATGAAGTAAAGCTGAGATTTCTTTCTGAAGCAGTAACTTAACTTCGACCATATCAACTTTATGCCCCAACTCTTTCTGTAAAGAAGTAACTCCTTTATCAATGAACCCGCATGGGTGAATATAGCTAAAATAGCGCAAATCAGTATTTATATTAAAAGCTAAGCCATGCATCGTAACAAAATGGCTAGATCTAACTCCTATCGCACATATTTTACGAACATTAGATGAATCCTTATCTAACCAAACTCCAGTAGCTTTTTCAAGTCTTCCAGCTATAATCCCATAAGAAGCACATACTCTTATGACAGCCTCTTCGAGCAAATGAATATATTCTTTCAAACCTAAATTATACTCTTCGAGATTAATAATAGGATAACAGACTAACTGCCCCGGACCGTGATAAGTAATATCTCCTCCACGATCTATATGAAATAGTGTAGCATCAATGGCACGTAGTTGCTCTTCTCCAAGAAGCATATTATTATCTTTGCCACTACGCCCAAGTGTATAAACATGAGGATGTTCGCAAAAAAGGATATGGTTTTCATAAACTTCATTATTCAATTTGGCACCAACAAGGGTATCAAATAATACAGTCTGATGCTCCCAAGCCTCAGCATAAGGGGTTAGTCCCCAATCAGTAAATATTGTTTTCATATTTATTTCTAAGCAAATAACATTAAATTTTTCTCCGACTTAAGCTAAGGCTATTGAGTACAACACTAACTGAAGAAAAAGCCATAGCTGCACTTGCTAACATAGGGTTAAGCAATAATCCGTTAAAAGGAAATAGCAGACCTGCAGCGATAGGAATACCTATTAAATTATAAATAAACGCCCAAAAAAGATTTTGATGAATAAGACGCACTGTTTGTCTAGACAAAGTAAAGGCTTTAGGAAGTAAGAGTAAATCAGAAGTCATCAATGTAACCATAGCCACATCCATAGCAATATCTGTACCTTTACCCATAGCAATACTTACATCTGCACGAGCCAAAGCTTGAGAATCATTAATACCATCCCCTACCATAGCTACTGTTTTACCTTGTAACTGAAGTTCACGCACAAAAAGTTCTTTATCGTCAGGTAAAGCATCTGCTATAAAATGAGTTATATCCAAACGTTTCGCCACAGCTGCAGCCGTACGTTCGCCATCACCAGTTAGCATATAGATTTCAATATCTTGTCTTCTAATCTCTTTAATAGCTTCAACCGAAGTAGATTTTATTTGATCAGTGATCGCAACCACAGCAAGTAGATCATTCTCACATCCAAAATAAACTATACTATTTCCAGCCGACTGATATTGCGTAAGCATGCCTACTATAGCATCAGATATTCCGGCACTAAAATCTTTAAGTAATTTGTGACTTCCAGCCCAATAGTTTTGACCATCATACATTACTTTTATTCCTTTGCCTGTGATACTAGTAAAACTCTCCAGGTTTGCTGGTAGAATATTTTCTTCTTGTAAAGATGCTACAATTGCTTCAGCTAGCGGATGTTCTGACTTCATTTCAGCAGCAAGCAATACATCTTTAAAGTGCTCCTGTTCAGGTTTTTCCCATAACATCGAAGAAACTGTAGGATGTCCTTCTGTAAGTGTTCCTGTTTTATCAAGTACCACTGCATTTACTCTACGCATTTGCTCCAAAGCAAGAGCGTCTTTTATCAAAATATGATAATCGGCCGCTTTACCAATTCCAACCATCAAGGCAGTAGGTGTAGCCAATCCCAAAGCGCATGGGCAAGCAATAACAAGTACAGAAACAGCAGAAAGCATTGCATGAGAGAAATAATTAGAACCGCCTAAGACCATCCAAATAACAAAAGTAAGCACCGCAATACTCAATACTGCAGGCACAAAGATAGCAGTAACTTTATCAACGATGCGTTGCACTGGAGCTTTACTCCCTTGAGCTTCTTGTACCATATTAATTATCCGGGCAAGTACTGTTTCACGACCGACTTGCGTCGCCTTGATAACAAAAGAACCTTTCTGATTAATGGTACCTGCCAATACACGATCTCCTGTCTTTTTAAGTACCGGAACAGGTTCTCCACTAATCATGCTCTCGTTTACATAAGATTCACCACTATCTAAACGACCATCAACAGGAATCTGCTCTCCAGGGCGAACAAGTACCAACTCACTGACCTGTAACAACTCAATAGGTAAATCAATTTCTTTATCATCTCTTAGTACACAAGCCGTTTTTGGTTGAAGCCCCATCAGTTTTCTTATCGCAACAGAAGTATTACCTTTTGCTTTTTCTTCCATTAATTTGCCGGTCAAAACGAACGCAATAATAACCGCAGCTGCCTCATAATAAACATGAGGTTCTAATCCTCTATTATACCAAAATTCAGGAAAGTATGTATTAAAGACACTAAAAAGAAAAGCAATAGACGTACTCAAAGCAACTAACGTATCCATGTTACTGCGTCCTATCTGAAACTGTTTCCAAGCATTCATATAAAATGATCTGCCAAAAAGAATCATAACCGGCAACGTAAGTAACAACATAATATTGTTAGTATATAAAGTACTTTCAAAAGCCATAGAAAGTAGCATGATAGGAGCAGAAAAAAGCCATGCACCTATAACTCTTCGCTTTAAAATATGATATCGTTTCAGTTCTTCTTCATTCTGCCTTTCTTGCTTATGCTCTTCTTCTATAATTAAATCATAACCGGCAGATAAAACAGCAGCCCGCATTTCACCTGGAGTCAATTTATCATTTTCAAAAGTTACAGAGAGGAGATTAGTAGCTAAATTGACTGAAGCATCCGAAACTCCAGAAAGTTTCTTTATAGTTCGTTCCACATTACTAGCACATCCCGCACAATGCATATTCAATACAGGAAAGACCTTCTTTTCTATCTTACTCATTGTTATTAGTAGTTTTTAATGCCTTTTATATACTAAGGTTTAAACAAGTCCTATAAGCAATTGTTCAATAAAAGAAAGAGATAGAAAGATACGAAAAAAGGACTAAAATAAAATTCATTTTTTATACGTTCTATTCGCTAATATATCCTATATTTGTCGATATACAAACCTTTTCAACAGGCTTTACAAATGCAAAACTAAATTTTATTAGCATGAAAAAAAGACAATATGCAATTTTTACGGCCACTATACTTTCAATTAGTGGATTTTTATTCTCTTGTGGCAATAAAATGAAAAATACAGGTAATCTGACCTTCGACAGCATTCAGATAAATGAAACATCACACCTATTCGGCGATACGGCCAAACCGGCTTGCAACCTTACCATAAACTATTCTTTCCCCGTTAAGTCGTCAGATAAAAAGCTGAAAGATAGTCTTAACCATATGCTTACAGCTTTATGCTTTGGTGATAAATATACAGGAGTACCTGCTAAAGAGCTTATTAAGCAATATACAAATGAATACATAAGCAATTATAAACACGATTTGGAACCTATGTATTCTGAAGATCAAAAAGAGAAGAAAGATGATACTCCTATAGAAGGCTGGTACTCTTATTACAAAAATATAGAAGGCCATGTACAATATTATCAAAAGAGCTTACTCATCTATCGAATGGATTATAATGAATATACCGGAGGTGCTCATGGCATGTATGGTACTAGTTATCTCAACATAGATTTAACGACTCTCCGCCCTATACATTTGGATGATATTTTCACAGGAGATTATTCCGAGTTGCTCACAGATTTATTATGGAATCAATTAATGGCAGATAAACATGTTACGTCTCACAAAGAGTTGGAAGATTTAGGATATGCCTCTACTGGTGACCTTATACCTACTGAAAACTTCTATCTTACTAAAGAAGGAATTGTATTTCATTACAATGTATATGAGTTCACTCCTTATGTTATGGGTACAGTAGACATACAACTCCCATACGAAATAATGGAACGGATTATGGTTCCTGATAATCGTATCATTAATGAATTAATGAATTAAAATATAACAATCAGACAAAAATATTATTAATGGAGATTATATCGAAATACTTTCCTGACCTAAGTGAAGAACAACATAGGCAGTTTGCAGCATTATACGATTTATACACAGACTGGAATGCAAAGATTAATGTCATTTCTCGCAAAGATATCGAAAACTTATATGAACACCATGTGCTTCATTCTTTGGGAATAGCACGTATTATACGCTTTCGATCGGGCAGTAACGTAATGGATCTTGGTACGGGAGGAGGTTTCCCGGGAATTCCTTTAGCAATACTTTTCCCTGAAACAAAATTCCACTTAGTAGACAGCATAGGGAAAAAGGTACGGGTAGCAACAGAAGTAGCGAATAGCATTGGATTAAAAAATGTCACTTTTCGCCATGCAAGGGCTGAAGAAGAAAAGCAAAAATTTGATTTTGTAGTAAGTCGTGCAGTAATGCCTCTATCAGATTTAATAAAAATTATTAAGAAAAACATATCGGTAAAGCAACAAAATTCCATTCCGAACGGACTTATTTGTTTAAAAGGAGGTGAACTGGAAAATGAAGCAATGCCGTTTAAAAATAAAACTGTGATGTATAACCTTAATGAAGAATTTGATGAAGAATTCTTTAAAACAAAAAAGGTAGTATATGTCGCTATATAATTAAAAGGAGGACATTAGAATGAAAATAAAAAGATTTGAATTTAATATGTTTCCCGTAAACTGTTATGTTGTATGGGATGAAACATTAGAAGCAGTAGTAATAGATGCCGGATGTTATTATGATGAAGAAAAACAAGCTTTAAAGAATTTCATTATTAATAATAAGTTAGATGTAAAGCATTTGCTCAATACCCATCTGCATTTGGATCACATCTTCGGAAACCCTTTCATGCTCAAAGAATTTGGCTTAAAAGCAAAAGCTTGTAAAATTGATGAATTTTGGTTAGAACACGCTCCTAAACAATCACGGATGTTTGGTTTCGAACTAAAAGAGCCAACAGTGCCTTTGGGAGATTACTTAATTGATGGAGATACTATCAATTTTGGAAAAACGTCATTAGAAGCAATACACGTACCCGGGCACTCTCCTGGCAGTTTAGTGTTCTATTGTAAAAAAGAAAATTGTATGTTCTCAGGTGATGTACTTTTTCAGGGTAGTATCGGAAGAGCTGATCTTACAGGAGGTAACTTTGAAGAACTGAAAGAGCACATTTGCAGTCGTCTATTCGTTCTTCCTAACGAAACTGTTGTCTATCCCGGACACGGAGCTCCTACTACTATAGGTATAGAGAAAGCTGAAAACCCATTTTTTAATTAATGTATTCAACTTAATACTAAAAAGAATAATGAAAACTGATTTATTGGCTTACAGACATATTGGTATTAATGAGAAAGAGACCGAAATAATGCTAAAAGAAATTGGTGTGAGGTCTTTAGATGAGCTGACAGATAAAATAATTCCATCAAATATACGTCTCAAAGAGACACTCAAATTACCAGAAGCTTTAACTGAATATTCCTATGCAAAGCATATAAACGAACTTGCTTCTAAAAATAAATTATTCACCACATACATCGGTTTAGGGTGGTATAATACCATCACACCTGCTGTTATCCAACGAAATGTATTCGAGAATCCTGTATGGTATACTTCATACACCCCTTATCAATCCGAAATATCTCAAGGACGATTGGAGGCTTTAATGATTTTCCAAACAGCTATTTCTGATCTTACAGGAATGCCAATGGCGAATAGTTCTCTATTAGATGAAGCAACGGCAGCAGCAGAAGCTGTTTCAATGATGTATGCTCTACGTTCACGTGAACAGCTCAAAAGACAAGCAAATGTTATTTGGGTAGATGAAAATATATTTCCTCAAACTCTAGCAGTAATGCTTACGCGTGCAATACCTCAAGGAATAGAAATTAAAACAGGTAAGTGGCAAGATTTTGAATTTACTCCAGAGGTTTTTGCTTGCATGGTACAGTATCCCAATTCTAATGGGAATGTAGACGATTATACTACGCTAGCACAAGCAGCGCATGCAGCAAATTGCAAGATAGCTGTAGCAGCAGATATTCTCAGTCTTGCCCTATTAACCCCTCCGGGAGAATGGGGAGCCGATATAGCTTTTGGAAGTACACAAAGGTTAGGAATACCGATGTTTTACGGCGGGCCTTCTGCCGCATATTTTGCAACTCGTGACGAATTTAAACGAAACATGCCTGGACGTATTATTGGATGGTCAAAAGATAAATATGGTAAATTATGCTATCGTATGGCCTTACAAACACGCGAACAACATATTAAGCGAGAAAAGGCAACCTCTAATATCTGTACTGCTCAAGCATTATTGGCTACTATGGCTGGATTTTATACCGTATACCACGGTCAGGAAGGTATAAAGGCAATAGCAACGCGCATTCATAGTATAGCCGCATTAATTGATAAACAAGTATCTCTATTAGGATATCAACAAGTAAATAACGAATATTTTGATACATTACAATTCACGCTCCCTGAGCAAGTATCTTCTCAACAAATGCGTACCATTGCATTAAGCAAAGAGGTTAACTTGCGTTATTTGGATAATAGTAATGTAGGCATTAGTATTGATGAAACAACAGATATCCATGACGTAAATATACTCATTTCTATCTTTGCAATCGCAGCTGGAAAAGATTATCAAAAAATAAATGAGATAGAAGAAGCGTCAATAATCAATAATAAGATAAAAAGAAAAACGGAGTATCTCACTCATCCAGTATTTTGTAAATATCATACAGAAACAGAGATGATGCGATATATCAAACGCTTAGACCGAAAAGACATTTCATTGGCACATTCGATGATTTCTCTTGGCTCTTGTACAATGAAACTAAATGCTGCTGCTGAAATGTTACCATTAAGTCAGCTTAAACTGACCGGTATGCATCCCTTAGTTCCTTTAGAACAAGCCGAAGGTTATACAGAACTTATTGAAAATTTAGGTGAATATTTAAAAGCTCTCACAGGATTTGACGGAGTAAGTTTTCAACCGAATTCAGGAGCTGCAGGAGAGTATACAGGCTTACGTGTTATTCGATCATATCTTGAAAGCATTGGAGAAGGACATCGTAATAAAGTACTTATTCCATCTTCTGCTCATGGTACTAATCCGGCATCAGCAGTTCAAGCAGGCTTTGAAGTCATTATATGTAATTGTGACGAGAGAGGCAATGTAGATATGAATGATTTACGTGAAAAAGCGGAAGCTAATCATAATCAGTTAGCTGCTCTTATGATTACTTATCCTTCTACTCATGGGATATTCGAAACTGGTATTCGCGAAATTTGTCAACTTATCCATGCATGTGGAGGACAGGTTTACATGGATGGAGCAAATATGAATGCGCAAGTGGGATTAACTAATCCCGGATTTATAGGAGCAGACGTATGCCACCTTAATCTGCATAAAACCTTTTGTATCCCCCATGGTGGTGGTGGACCAGGTGTGGGACCTATTTGCACAGCCGCTCACCTCAGCCCCTACCTGCCTAAGCATCCATACTTTGGGAACGCTTATAATACCGTGGCTTCAGCTCCATATGGTAGTGCCGGAATTCTTCCGGTAACCTATGGCTACATACGAATGATGGGCATTGAAGGATTAACTAAAGCCACTAAAGTTGCAATTTTAAATGCGAATTATCTAGCTGCCAAATTAAAAAGCACATACGGGATTGTCTATCAAGATGTTAATGGCTTCGTTGGGCACGAAATGATCCTTGAATGCAGAAAAATACACGTAGAAACAGGTATTACTGAGAGTGATATTGCTAAGCGACTTATCGACTACGGGTATCATGCCCCTACTCTTTCTTTCCCTGTTCATGGAACATTAATGATAGAGCCTACCGAAAGTGAAAATTTAGCAGAATTAGATAATTTCATTGCAGTAATGCAAAATATCTGGCAAGAGATAGAAGAAATAAAAAATGGTAAGGCTGACAAAGCTGATAACGTGCTAATAAATGCTCCTCACCCTGAATATGAAGTAGTAGGTAAGTGGGAACATACTTATTCACGAGAAAAAGCTATTTATCCAATAGAGAGTGTTCGTGAAAATAAGTTTTGGATAAATATTGCACGTATAGACAATACTCTTGGGGATCGTAAACTCCTACCAACTCTCTACGGAAAGTTCGAATAAGTGGCAGTACTAAAACAAAAATATATAAAATAAATAGCTACAGATAATAGACGATTGTACCTTAACCAAATACAATCGTCTATTTTTTTATAAGAAGCTTTACATTTTTAAATAATAGCAATACTGATAACTTATTCGCAGCACTAAACCAGATAGTCTCAACGTTTCAAAAGTCCAATTTTAGCATTCAGTTTGAAATAATAGATACCATTTTCGCGTTCTAAAAAACCGTATTTATCTTTTTCTGTAGAGCTCTTTTCAAAACGAGTATTGAGAAAAAGAAAATTATCAAAAGTCTCCCTGTCAGATTTGTTATAGCTAAAAATATCACCATTACCATTCAACATCAGAAAACCTTCAATTGCAGAATCAATACCAGTATATATTTTAGCAGGGCGCATTCCTAAGGCAAGAGCAGAAAGGAATTGCTTCATTTTAGATTCATAAAACCCGTGTTTCACAATCAATTCTTCTTTAATCTTTAAAGGATTCATGGTTTTCATCATTTCTGTGAGTTCACAAACTTTATTAACTCCATCAAGATGCATGGAACGTAACATCTCTGCAAGTAAACGAGGAAAGTGAAGATCAATCATTAAAAGATTACTCCTAAAGACACGATCAGCTACATCAGAATATTTAAGTATCCCCCCTAAACGTTCTATTAGCATCATACGATCGGCTACTTCATTTGGTGTATCAAGAGCATTGACTTTGTTAACAGTAGGAGTTGCAAATTTAATTCCTGAAAGTTCAAATTTTAGATTAGCAGTACGCCCTCCATCAAGCAAATATGTCATTTTACCCATTCGAGACCGCACACAAAAACCTATAGCTGGAGCATCTGAATGCCAAAATCTAATAGAGAAATCAGTACGATCCATGGTTTTTGCTTCTAGATCAAAAATAGCAATTTCATCGAGAAAAGCTTCTACGCCATCCGGAGAGGTTATCTCTTCCTCTTTAGAAGTTTTTAATGCATTAAAAATTAAGTCAGCTATTATTTTGAAATCTTCGCAAAGCACAGTTTTCTCTATCTGATCACCAACTATTTGTATATTTTCACCTCGAATATAATAACGCCTTGTTCCATCATGTTCTTCACGTTGAATCATTGCTATCATGTTTCGTTTTCCTTCATCTCTTGTCCCTTCTGGTGTCCCCGAATAAACATATCCATCCGCTAGTAAACGAAAAAAAGCATATATCTCACTCCACTCTTTTCTTGTTGCCTCAAATGCCATATAGCCCAATTAATAATATTTATATTTCAAATTTCTTCTAACTCTCTCAGATAGAATAACCTTTCGAAAATGCAAATATATAGAAATATGTTAAAAGCAGTAAATAAGAAACGAACAAAATCTGAAAGCACATGTTAACTCTTTGACTAATTAATAAAATTATGGATACTAAAAAAGATTTTGTTACTATTAAAGTAACTTCTGGTGGTCCCTACTTAGTTGAGGGAGAAATTAAATTAATAGACAAAGATGGTAAAGAAAAAGTAATGCAAGGAGCACATCTTTGTCGATGTGGGCGCTCTAAAAACAAACCTTTTTGCGATGGTTCTCATAACAAAATAGATTTTGATAAAGAGTAGCTTAACAAGATAGAAATTGTTCAAACACAAGGCAATTCCTATAAACGAATAAGCCATTTTAAACTCTGATAAAAGCTTAAAATGGTTTATTCGTTTTTTCAAAACAACTCAAATAGTTTAAGAATTATTTTTCTTCAAAGCATATATAATCGCTTTTCTGATAAGAGATTTACTCTTCATTTACAAATCTTAATGTCTCAACTTTATCCAAGCGAGTTCGTAATTTAGGCATAAAGGAGCGACGAATACTAAGCTGCATAAAACAATCCATGTCATAAGATTGAGACAGTATTTCAGGTTCCTCTTCTTTAACAATGCGCATAACATCATTCATAAAAGGATATTCAAATGAAATGGTTATTTTATTATCAACAGTTTTTTCAATAATTGTAGCTTCCCCTAAACTTTGAGCTGCAGCAGTTTTATAAGCATTAATTAGTCCGCTTGTTCCCAGCTTTATACCACCAAAATATCTCACAACAATAACCAAAATATTCGTTAACTCATTAGAGTTAATTTGCCCTAAAATAGGCTTACCGGCAGTTCCGGATGGCTCCCCATTATCATTTGCACGAAAACATTTTCGCTCATGCCCTAACACATATGCATAACATAAATGGCGAGCATCATAATATTTTTTTTGATAAATTTCTAAGTATTCTTTTATCTCTTCAACAGTGCATACAGGTAAAGCAATAGCAATGAATTTACTTTTCCTCTCTGTATAAATACTTTCAGATGATTTCACAATAGTTTTATATATATCTTCTGTCATATTGCAAATATATAAAAAAATGTCACTACAAATAACATTTAAACCAAACACCCCATAAAGAGCCATAAGATTAAAATACTATATGCAATGACATTTAGCTTTTTATTATCTAAAGAGTAACAAAAAAGTCTTTTAATATAAAGAGACTACTTATTTATAAATATCTTAAAGATAAAAGATCAAACTAATTTATGAATCACTAATCCTGAACGAAGTTTAGGCTCAAACCAAGTTGTTTTAGGAGGCATTATATTCCCAGAATCAGCAATATCCATAAGCTGTTTCATCGAAACAGGATAAAGTGCTAAAGCAACCTTCATTTCGCCACTGTCAACACGCTTGCTTAATTCACCTAACCCACGAATACCACCAACAAAATCAATTCGTTTGTCTGATCGAAGGTCTTTAATACCTAATACTTTGTCTAAAATCAAATTAGATGAAATTGTAACATCAAGTACTCCAATAGGATCATTATCATCGTATGTACCAACTTTAGCTACTAAGCTATACCATATTCCATCCAAATACAATCCAAAGTTATGCAGCTTTGAAGGTTTATAGATATCCTTCCCTATTTTTTCTACTGTGAAATTTTCTTGTAAAGCCGAAAGAAATTCACTTGAAGAAAGACCATTCAAGTCTTTTACAACTCTATTATAATCTATGATGGTCAATTGATCTGCAGGAAAACAAACAGCCATAAAATAATTATATTCTTCATCACCACAATGACTAGGATTCTGCTTAGCTTTCTCAGCACCAACTAATGCTGCTGCTGCTGAACGGTGGTGCCCATCTGCAATATAAAGTGCAGGCATAGCAGCAAATTCTTTGGTAACAGTCTCAATATCTACTGCATCATCAATAATCCAAAATGTATGCCCAAAACCATCATCAGAAGCAACAAAATCATATACAGGATTTTGAACCGCATATTTCTGGACTAAACGATCTAAAACTATATTATCTGGATAAGCAAAAAAGACTGGTTCTATATTAGCATTATTTACACGAACGTGTTTCATTCGGTCTTCTTCTTTATCACGCCGAGTAAGTTCATGTTTCTTAATTATACCATTCATATAATCAGGAACATAAGCACCTACTACTAAACCATATTGAGTTTTACCATTCATGGTTTGCGCATAAATATAATATAGTTCTTTTGTATCTTGTAGTAACCAACCATTATCCTGAAACTTCTGAAAATTTTCAGCAGCCTTTGTATATACAGATTCGTCATGCTCATCTGTTCCAATAGGAAAATCGATCTCCGGTTTAATTATATGATAAAGAGATTTCTCGTTACCAGCAGCCTCAACACGAGCTTCAGCAGAGTTCAGCACGTCATAAGGACGTGATGCAACCTGTGTTACCAAATCTTGCGGAGGACGAATGCCTTTGAAAGGTTTGATTTTTGCCATAAATTAAAATTTATAAAGTTTTCTTTTTTAATTAATTAGGTACCAGCATGCATAGATTATTCCTAAAAGCATAAATACCAAGGTAAAACCTTCGCAAAATCCCTTAGAAAAACAAGATAAATATTATTGACAAAGATTATTCAAAAGAAAGCTTAATATGCTAATAATGAAATAAATCCAAGGTACAAAAGAATATATTTTTCTACGCAAGACCATTATATAATAATTATTTGTTTACTCTAAATTTATCACAGCCATCTTTCAAGAAGCCAACAATTTGCTGTGCGGCAGCAATACCAGCATTAATATTAGCTTCAGCAGTTTGAGCACCCATTTTCTTTGGGGTAGAAAAATAACGTTCTGCATATTTTCCAATAAAATCAGCATGACGAGCAGGCATAATATCTGTCAAATATTTAAAATCAGAGCGTTCTTCCATTAATTTTAATAGCTCAGCTTCATTAATGACTTCTTTACGAGCTGTATTTACTAATAAAGATCCCTTAGGCATATTTTTGAGTAAAGCATAATCAATCGAATTTTTTGTTTCTGCAGTCGCAGGAATATGCAAGGAAACTATATTGCATGTCTCATAGAGTTCTTGTACAGAAGAACAAACTTTTATACCATCTTGTTTCATAACTTCTTGAGGGCAGAAAGCGTCATAAGCATATATATCCATTCCAAAACCTTTAGCTAAACGCGCTACATTACGTCCCACATTGCCATATGCATGAATTCCTAACTTCTTGCCCATGAGTTCAGTACCAGAGGTTCCATTATAAAAATTGCGAACTGCATAGACCATCATACCCAAAGCTAATTCTGCTACAGCATTAGAGTTTTGCCCAGGGGTATTCATTACACATACATTATGAGCAGTTGCAGAATCCAAATCCACATTATCATAACCAGCACCAGCCCGAACTACTATTTTCAACTTTTGAGCAACCGACAACACTTCTGCATCAATAACATCACTACGAATGATGATAGCATCAGCATCTTTTACGGCATCTAACAATTGAGATTTATTTGTGTATTTTTCAAGTAATACTAGTTCAAAACCAGCTGTTTCAATTTCTTTACGAATACCGTCTACTGCAATTTTTGCAAACGGTTTTTCTGTGGCAACAAGTACTTTCATAGTGATATTGAGATTAAATGAATAACCACAGGCCTTACAAGGATTTTAAATAGAATGAGCTCTCATTTATCTCCTGTGCAACCTGTGGTATATAAAATAAATATATGATACACTAATTTTTAGTGCAATTTTTCAAATTCTTGCATACAGTTGATTAATGCAAGAACACTTTCTTTAGACATAGCATTATAGCATGAAGCTCGGAAGCCTCCTACTGATCGATGGCCTTTAATGCCTATCATACCTCTTTCAGTAGCAAATTTTAAAAAGTCAGCTTCTAAATCCTTATATCCAGAGTTCATTACGAAACAAATATTCATACGAGAACGATCCTCTTCCGCAGCTGTACCAACAAATAATTTATTACGATCTATTTCAGCATATAATAAAGTTGCTTTTTCAATTGCACGTCTCTCCATCTCTTTCACTCCACCCTGAGCTTTTAACCAACGAAGAGTTAATAAAGCAGAGTATACAGGTACTACAGGAGGAGTATTAAACATTGAGCCACTATTAATATGTGTTTGATAATTTAACATGGTAGGAACATAACGAGAAACTTTTCCTACAGCATCATTCTTCACAATCACAAACGTAAGACCTGCAGGTGCCAAGTTCTTTTGCGCTCCACCATAGATACATATATATTTGGAAACATCAATAGGGCGAGAAAATATATCAGACGACATATCAGCGACCATAGGAATAGGAGAATCTATATCCTTAATCATCTCTGTTCCAAAAATAGTATTATTTGTTGTAATGTGTAAATAATCTGCATCCGTAGGTATTGTATAAGCTTTTGGAATAAAGCTATAATTATCATCTGCAGAAGAGGCTATTTCTATTATTTCACCAAAGCCTTTAGCTTCTTTTATCGCTTTCTTAGCCCAAGTACCAGTATTTAAGTAAGCGGCTTTCTTTTCTAAAAAGTTAAAAGGTACCATGCAAAACTCCAAGCTTGCCCCACCACCAAGGAAAAGAACCGAGTAACCCTCGGGAATATTCAATAATTCCTTAAATAACGCTTCAGCTTCATCAACAACGGGTTGAAAATCTTTAGCGCGGTGACTGATTTCCATTAAAGAGAGACCTGAACCATTGAAATCAAGAATGGCTTTTGCTGTATCCTCTATTACTTCACGAGGAAGAATGGAAGGTCCGGCATTGAAATTATGCTTTTTCATTTGAAAGTTGGTTTTTGTTAAACAATTTCTGTTATTAGAAGTCTTAAGACAGGGCGAAATTACAAAATATTTCCCTTACGCCAAATCTTTCCATATAAAATTATAGCTACAAAGTTTTTTTATCTTTCTTTTTATTGGTTTATACACTATATATGCACCATATTGTTATAAATAGGAGTACAATAATACTAGTACACATATAATAATAAGCCCAAAAAGATAAATTCAAGAAAACAAATGTAAGTATTCTACTAATAAAAAACAAAGTAGAGATTATTAATTGTAGCACTCAAACTTTTGACATGAATACATAGATAATTCTAAATAAAAGATACAGGAATATTTTTTTTTGTAACTTAAATGGAAATAATGCAGATTAATTTAATTATTAAATAATCAATAAAAGAGTAAAGACTTTAAAACAACATAATTATTTTTTAGCAAAAAAAGAATAAAACATTACTTAGCCTCTTCAATAACAGTCTTCATTCCTTTTATCTTCTCATTATGAATAAGCATAAATAATTGCTTCATCTTATTGCGCCGAATTGCGACAAAAGCATAATGTTCTTTTACATCTACCCGCCCAATATCTTCTTTTGTTAATTTACCTTTTTTATATAAGAAGCCAACGATATCAATTTTATTCAGTTTATCCTTTTTTCCTTTCCCTATGTACAAAGTTTCCCAAAGAGGCTTTGGAGGTCGAACAGGATTATTTGGGACATTAAAAGTTTCAATATCATCCACATATGCAGGCAATTGTTCCTCCCCATGAAGTATTATATATGATTTTCCAGAAGCATTCCAACGAGCAGTACGTCCGTTACGATGAGTAAAAGCTTCCTCGTTTATAGGAAGATGATAATGAATGACATGTTCTACTTCTGATATATCCAGTCCACGCGCAGCTAAATCAGTAGAAACAAGTATATGACAAGTACCATTACGGAATTTATACAATGCTCGTTCACGATCAGCCTGCTCCATACCTCCATGAAAAGATTCATTACTAAGTCCTTTTTCTTTGAGCAAGGTAGATACTCTATCAACAGCTTCGCGATGATTGCAAAATACAATACTTGAATCACTACCTAATGTACAAAGCAAAGAAAAAAGAGTATTGACTTTATCCCTAGATGAAGATAGAACTTGCATTAAATGCAAACGCGACTCTCCATTTTCATTAGTATGAAGATAATCTAATTTGATAACACGGTTAGTCAATCCTGTAAATTCAGGAATTTCCTCCGCATCCGTAGCAGATAAAAGAATTCTTTTTTTCAGAGAACTTAATTGCGTTATAATTTCCGCCATTTCATCTTGAAAACCAAACTCAAGAGACTTATCGAATTCATCTATAACAAGAGTATGAATAGTATCAGGATTAAAATTTCCTTTTGATAAATGATCGGTTATACGCCCAGGAGTACCAATAACAACAGCAGGAGAATTTCCTTGGATTGTTTTTTTTTCTTCAGAGATAGAATGACCACCATAACAACAAACGCTTTTCCAAGAAGTATTCATATCATGGAAAACAGTATTAATCTGCAGAGCCAACTCTCTCGAAGGGACTAGAATCAATGCTTGAAGACCTTTTTCTTCTTTATTAAGCATTAATAATAAAGGCAATAGATAAGCTAATGTCTTCCCTGAACCTGTAGGAGATAGAATTATCACATCCCCTTCTTCAGTAGCACGTGCAAGTGAAGCCTCTTGCATCAGGTTCAAAGATGCAATTTTTAAATTAGCGAGTGCAATACGTATAATTTCATTTTTTAATAACATGCTGCAAAGGTAATTTATTGTTTTCATATAGTAGACATACATAATAAAAAAACGGCAAAAGAACAATAGTCTTTTGCCGTTTCAGTTTACATATTTAATTTCCCGAGAAAATAAAAATCAAATTAACCAAAGTCATCAAACATCAACATATTACGTGGTACGCCTAGGTCATAAAGCATTTTTTCAACAGCCTTAGCCATAGGACCAGGACCACACATGTAGTATTCAATATCCTCCGGAGCTTCATGATCCTTCAAATAATTATTAAAGATAACATTGTGAATGAAACCTACTGGACCAGTCCAATTATCTTCAGGCAATGGATCGCTTAATGCAATATGGAATGAGAAATTAGGAAATTCTCTTTCCAATTCGCGGAAATCTTCTTCATAGAAAATCTCATTCTTAGAACGTGCTCCATACCAATATGATATTTTACGATCAGTAATTTTCAATGTCTTTAATAGATGGAGAATATGTGAACGTAATGGAGCCATACCAGCACCACCACCAACATAAAGCATTTCTCTTTCAGAATTAATAATAGGATGGAATTCACCAAACGGTCCAGACACCATTACTTTGTCACCAGGCTTCAGTGAAAAGATATAAGAGGAAGAGATTCCGGGAGGAACTTTCATAAACCCACCGTTCACACGATCAAATGGAGGGGTAGCAATACGAACATTTAACATAACGATATCACCTTCAGCAGGATAATTAGCCATTGAATAAGCACGCATAGTCTCTTCTTCATTCTTACAAGTAAGATCCCACATTTTAAACTTATCCCAATCACCACGGAAGCGATCTTCTATTTGATAATCTGCATACTTAATATCATACTTAGGAATATCAATCTGAATATAACCACCAGATACAAAATTTAAATGTTCTCCTTTAGGCAAACGTACAACAAATTCTTTTATGAAAGTAGCTACGTTGTTATTAGATACAACTTCACACTCCCATTTCTTCACTCCAAGTACAGCTTCCGGCACTTTAATTTCCATGTCTTGTTTTACTTTAACCTGGCATCCCAAACGCCAGTGGGCTTGTTGCTCTTTACGAGAAAAATGGACTTTCTCCGTAGGAAGAATTTCTCCCCCTCCCTCTTCTACCTGGCAACGACATTGCGCACATGAACCACCTCCACCACATGCTGAAGGTAAGAATATCTTATTCGCAGCCAACGTAGAAAGCAGACTAGAGCCTACTTCCACTTCTACCTCTTTTTCGCCATTGATAGTAACCTTCACTTTTCCAGAAGGAGACAAATACCTTTTGGCAATTAGAAGTATGATGACGAGCAAAAGAATTACACCAAGAAAAACTCCTATGCTCGCTAATATTAAAGACGTCATCGTATATTTCTATTTTTAAATTATAACTTCAATCCTGAAAAACACATAAAAGCCATAGCCATAAGCCCAACCGTAATAAATGTAATACCTAATCCTTTCAACGGAGCAGGTACATCAGAATATGCCATTTTTTCACGAATAGCAGCAAGACCAACAATAGCTAATAACCAGCCAATACCAGAGCCTAATGAATATGATACAGCTTCTCCTAGATCAACAAAGTGTCTTTGTTGCATAAATAAAGAAGCTCCCATAATAGCACAATTCACAGCAATTAGTGGTAAAAATATACCTAACGAAGCATAAAGCGAAGGACTAAAACGCTCTACCACCATTTCTACCAATTGTACAATACCAGCTATGACCGCAATAAAAAGAATAAAACTTAAAAATCCCAAGTCTACGCCTTTTACTATAGCATCAGCCTTTAGCACATAATTTTCCAGCAAATAGTTAACAGGCAGTGTTACAATTAAAACAAATGTAACTGCAATACCCAAACCTAATGCTGTTTTCACATTCTTCGATACAGCCAAGTATGAACACATTCCTAGGAAGTATGCAAAGATCATATTGTCGACAAAAATCGACTTCACAAATAAACTCAAATAATCATTCATAATTTCTAAAGATTTAGGTTATTTCTCTTGCAAAGCTTTATTCTTACTACGTTGATACCAAATAATGCATGCGCAAATAATCAATGCCATTGGAGGCATCAACATTAATCCATTATTAATATAACCAAAATCATAAACAGCTTTAGGAACAATTCGGAAACCAAGCAGGCTACCTGACCCTAATATTTCACGAAAAAATGCCACTATTACTAATATTTTAGCATAGCCTAATCCATTACCGATACCATCTAAGAATGATTCCCACGGACCGTTTGCCATTGCAAAAGCTTCCAAACGCCCCATTAAAATACAATTAGTTATGATAAGACCGACATAAACAGAAAGTTGAACACTTACATCATAAGCATAAGCTTTCAATATTTCACTCACAATAGTAACCAAAGCAGCTACAACTACTAACTGAACAATAATACGAATGCGATTAGGTATAGTATTACGTAGTAATGAGATGATTACATTAGCAAAAGCAACAATTACCGTAACAGAAAGCCCCATAACAATGGCCGGTTCCAGTTTAGCAGTTACAGCCAATGCAGAACAAATACCAAGTACTTGAACAGTAATTGGATTATTCATGCCAATCGGAGCAGAGAATACTTCTTTATTTTTTTTCGAAAACAATTGACTCATATTCTATTTTCCTCCTTTATCATTAGTAGTTAAAAATTTATCATACTGTCCTAAGCATTTTTTCAGCATGGCATCCACTCCTTTAGAAGTGATTGTTCCCCCAGAGATACCATCTACCTGATAATCTGGTTCAGTAACCTTACCATTCTTTTCTACACCTAGTTCAACAGCACCATCTTTCAAAACATGCTTTCCTGGGAACTGTTTTTGAAAACCAGCACTAGCAATTTCAGCTCCTAATCCGGGAGTTTCACCTTCATGAGAAAAGTAAACCCCATAAACTGAATTTTTATCATCATTCAAGCCGACATATCCCCAAATAGGTCCCCACAACCCAGCTCCATATAAAGGAAATACATATTTAGTCTGTCCATCCACTTCACAAACATAAAGCGGAAGTTTTCTATCAGCCAAAACTTTAGCTAATTCGGCTTTCAATTCAATTTTAAAGCCTCCTTTTTGAGCAAGTACCTCACCATTAGCGTTCATTATCTGATCTGCCTTCACATATTTATTATAAACCTCCTCAGGATTTTGTCCTTTAGTGTCAACATTAAGTGCATGAAGAATCTGCTTCATTTTATCTAACTCAATATTTTTATTCTGTGTACTTTTAAGGGATGCAGAAGTAAAAGCAAGCACAAATGCAACGATAACAACTACTACCGAAGCATAAATGATAGTATAAGAATTACTATTTGTATTCATCATCTTCTGTTTTTAGTTGTTTAACTTAGTTATACGTTTTTCTCTACGAGAAATATTCACCTGAACCACATAATAATCTATTAGTGGAGCAAAAATATTCATCAATAAGATGGCAAGCATCATACCTTCAGGATAACCAGGATTCAATACACGAATAATAATAGCCATTGAGCCAATTAAAAATCCATATATATATTTACCTACTTCCGTACGCGCAGCCGTAACAGGATCAGTAGCCATAAATACAGCACCAAAGCAAAAACCACCAAGGACCAAGTGCTCATACCAAGGCATATGAGCCATAGCGGTATCAGGGCCTATTGTATTAAATATTATAGCCATAAATGCCCCACCAACAAAAACAGAAAACATTGTTTTCCAACTGGCAATACCAGTGACAAGAAGTATTAGCGCACCAAGAAGAATGGCAATCACGCTTGTTTCTCCTATAGACCCAGGAATAAGTCCGGTAACCATATCCCACGAAAAAGGAGGATATCCAGTTGAAGCAGTGGCCGTAGAAGCAACCCCCAAAGAAGTGGCAGCTGTTAAACCGTCTACCGATTTTCCCAATCCTAAAATACTTTCGCCCGAAACCCAAACAGCATCACCTGACATCTTAGCTGGATAACCAAAAAACAAGAATGCACGTGTAACTAATGCCACATTAAACACATTCATACCTGTACCACCAAAGACTTCTTTAGCAAATATAACAGCAAAAGCAGTAGCAACAGCTAATATCCATAGAGGGCAATCTACAGGAACAATCATTGGTATTAAAATTCCGGATACCAAAAATCCTTCCTGAATTTCCTCATTTTTCCATTGAGCAATAACAAACTCAATGCCAAGTCCTACTATATAAGATACTATTAGTTTAGGTAATACGGCTAAAAATCCATAAGCAAACATTTCACCAAAGCCACCCTGTGCTCCGGTATGAATAAAATGCTGATAACCTACATTATACATACCGAACAAGAGCGCCGGTATAAGGGCAATCACTACCATCGACATGATTCGTTTACTATCAATTGAATCATGGATATGCGTTCCTAATTTTGAAGTACGATTAGGCACAAACAAGAACGTTTCAAATCCGTCGAACACTGAGTGAAATGCGTGGAATTTGCCACCCTCTTCAAAGTTTGGCTTTATCTTGTCGAGATAATTTCTTAACGCTTTCATTTATCTATTTTCAGTTTATTATAATTAGTTCATTAGCACATTTCTTCACGAAGTTTATCTAGCCCTTCACGAACAATACGTTGTATTGGTACTTTAGAAGAACAGACAAACTCACATAAAGCTAAATCTTCTGGTGCAATTTCATAGATCCCTAATTGCTCCATACGATCTATATCACCACCAATAATTGCTTTCAATAAAAATTCAGGAAGAACATCCATAGGAAGAACCTTATCGTATTCGTTAGACATGATCATATGCCTTTCTCCACCTTTTATACGAGCATCAAGCACATATTCACGCTTTTTGAAAGTATCAAGTAGCCAACTAAAATAGGATCTATTCACACTGAATTGATTAAATCTTGGCATTATCCAACCAGCCATTTCATGAATTTCAGTTCCTTCAGGAATAACTGTTAACTGATTATGAAATGCTCCCAAATATTGATTATGAGAAATTTGCTTACCTGTAAGCACATCGCCACTGATATAACGCAAGTTTTTATCCTTAGTCACATTCCCAGAAAAGACATTAGTAAGTATAGTTCCTACAGTCAGTTTACAATAAGCAGGTTTTAGAACCTCAGAGCCAGTGAGCGCAACAGTACGCGTAAAATCAATTTGACCAGCATTAAATAAACGACCAATAAAAATGACTTCTTCGGCACCAATAGTCCAAACTATCTCCCCTTTATTTATAGGAGAAATATGATGTATCTGAATTCCTACATTACCTGCAGGGTGTGGTCCATCAAATACGGTAATTTCGACATTTTTAGCTTGTTTTAATGCAGGAGCGTTTTGTTTTGTACTAATACTCAAATAAGTTTTAGCCATCTTAGCTAGTGCATCAAGTCCTGTCTGAAAATTGGCTTCTTCTCCTTTAAGAATATATTCAAAACTAGGAGCTAAAGGAGCAGTATTAAAAGCAGAAACAAAAATAGCCTTAGGTAGATTCGTTGGATCTGCAATTACATCATACGGACGTTGTTTTATAAAAGCAAACAAGCCGGCTTCTAAAAGCGCGGCTTTCACTGCATCGGCAGAAAGTTCAGACACTTTTTTAACACCAAACTCTACATATTTTTGCTCCTCTTCTGCCTGTACTGCAATATTAAGCACCTTACGCCGTTCACCACGCTCTACACTAGTGACTACACCACTTACCGGAGAAACAAAATTTAATTCAGGATGATTCTTGTCTATAAACAAGGGTTTCCCAGCCATAACATATTCCTGTTCCTTCACTACCACTTTAGGAGTTACACCAGAGAAATCATCGGGAACAAGTGCGTAGACTCCCGATTTTTTAACTGAAGTAAGTTCTTCAGCTGCTTTCCCTTTTAGGTTTATGTCAAGGCCTTTACGTAACTTTATTACATTTGCCATGCTATTAATAAAATAATGGTTTCATAAATTTCCCGCAAAAGTAATAAATAATAATGTGATTTGATATCAAAAAGAAGAGAATTAAAGAAATAAATCCTTAATTATTTTCGTTTGCGTACACGGTAAACGTAAATATATTATGTGAATACAAGAATCAAAGCATTATAGTAAGAATATCAAAAAGAGGCTTAAGAATACAAAAAACTTAAGCCTCTTTTAATTTAAAGATATTCATTTCAAGCAAATAAAAGCCTACATAATTTAACGCATAAATCCTATTCTTCAGAAGCAAACATAGGATCCCATGCAGGCAAACGAATAGGTTTTTGTTTTAAGATTTCAAGAACTTTAGAGGTTGCATATTTTTTCTGAACCACTAGACGAAACATATATTCATCAAACCATTTGTCCGTTATAATCAGATGCCCTTTATAGCCTTTATCAGCGCCCCAACTATTTTCAACCATCCATTTATGAGCCTTACCATCTCTATCCAAATCAACAGCCATTAAAGTCATTGCGTGAGATGAACCACTAGCGAAAGTCTGTATTCTTTGGCTCTTACTCATGCCAAAAGTTGTCCCCATCAAAGACTCATAATCATAGTTTTTCAAATCCAACAAACCGCGATCCAAATTCAAGTATTTACCTACATCACAAGAAAAATACATCATTGTACTATCCTTTATTGAAGTAATAGCCATTTGCTTTATATCATCTATAGGCAAGTTCACATAAGTCCAATTCTTGCCATCATAACAATGACGATCATAATCAATCTCATACGTTTTATAATACTCACGACTAGGATCATTCATAAGCATAATATAACTATTCTTTAAATCTTGATTTACATACTTTTTAAAAAATGATTTAGGAGTATATCTTTCTGTATCAACAGGTATTCCTCTAGAATCTTTACGAGTCCATGTAAACTCAGTTGGAGGTATTCCTAGATTAAGTACAAGCATGCGATATATGGTACCCAGCATCTTAGTCTTTTCCTTTTCTAAAACAACTTTCCCCTCTCCTTTTGAGAATCTATCACGCAGATCCAATCCAAACTCCCTGAGTTTTAGCGAAAGCAATGTTGCCATACGAGATGTATTGTCACTACTATTCGTTTCAGGCATTATCTCTTTAGGCACCAATCCATATTTAGTAACTAGATCAGAAACACCTGTAAATTGACCACCATCACTTAATGGATTTTTAAAAAGCCATTCCACCATTTTATCATCCAGAGGCTTATTCGCTGTATCTATTATTACTTGCAAAAAGAGGTTTGATTTTTCCAATTGATCCCAGAAAAAAATATACGTCTGTGAAAATTCAAAACTCCCCATACCATATTTGGCTATAACTTTAGCTCTCAATACATTAAGCCCCGTGAATAGCCAACAACGCCCAGATAACTCTTGATTAGTGATACCTTTAGATTCTACTCTATTAGAGAAATAAGAATCAATACCTTTCATATTCTCCTGATTAAGAGCTAGTTTGCGAATATCAGTACCGCCTATAGCGTTACGAATAGCTTTATCAGCAGGACTATTTTTATAACTCAACTTAATTTCCTGAAGCATTTCATCAGTAATGCTTCCGTCTTTTTGTTGCGCTTGCGCAGAAAATAAGACACTCCCCAAAACAAATACCGTAATAAGTCGTTTATTCATTATAGTTATATGTTAAATAAGAATATTATCGTGCAAAAATAATATTTATAAAATAGGCATAATCAATAAAAAGCGTAAAACTACGAAGAATTTTATGCTTAAAAAGAAAAAACATAAAAAAAACATTATTTATATAATAAAATCATTGAAATAAATGGCATATATTTGCAACAAAATAAATAGATTATTCAATATAATACAAGTTTCAATGAAGTACAAAAATTTAAAATATAGCATATTTTTCTTTTTTTTGTGCCTGAATTACAGTATGCAAGCACAAGATACAGAAATAAATGATTACTCAAATCTCAAACCTGAGGATTGCACAAACATAACTTTACCGCCACTTCATGTATTATTTGAAAATGCCAAACAAAGTGCTGTTTATGAATTAGCAGCTGTAAAGGAAAAAGTAGAACAACGTTTACTCAAAAAAGAAAAACGTGCATGGTTAGGTTTTTTTAGTATAAGAGGTAGTTATCAATATGGAATGCTCGGGAACGATGCCAGTTACTCAGATATAATCACTCCAGTTGTTAAGACTTATACTACCCAAGCTCAAAAAAGCTATACTGTAGGAGGTGGCGTAAGCATACCTTTGGATGATCTATTCGATCTCCAAGCGCGAGTCAGACGTCAAAAATTAAATGTACGCAGCGCAGAACTGGAAAAGAAAGCGAAGTTTGATGAGCTAAAAAGAGAGATCATCATATTATACACCACAGCAACAGCTCAATCCAATATATTAAAGCTACGTGCAGAAGCTCTTATTTTATCCAATGCTCAATATGCCATTACCGAAAAAAAATTTTCTAATGGTACAGTCGATTCAAGCACTTTATCTGTAGAAAAAGAGCGGCAGTCTAATACTCTAGAAAGTTTTGAAAAAACTAAATTTGAACTTATTAAAAATTTAATGACCCTTGAACTAATCACTCATACTCCTATCCTTAAATAACATTGCAATCATGGAATACGTACTTTATCTTTCTCGATTTCTCTACCGCATCCGTTGGTGGGTAATTATAGGAACAACAGTTGTAACCATAGCGGTCATCTTTGCGACTCGTAATATGGCAAAAAAATATCACGTTGAAGCCACCCTCTATACCGGAGTTGTATCCGGATACAGCATCGAAAGTGATAATGGAGGCCCTAATTGGGCTGCCACTAATAACGAGATGGACAACATGGTCAATATTATTAAGGCAGAGAACACTTTAAAGAGAGTCTCATATCGACTCTATGCCCGCAACATGATACATGGCAATTTGAAACATGACAACGAGTATATCACAGCCGCTAGTTATCGAGAGATATATAACAGAACTGTAAATCGTCAAGACGGGCAAGCTATTCTAGCACTTATAGATAAAAACAGCGAAGATAAAACACTTGAGAATCTATTAAAATATGAACGCCCCAATAAAGATAACTTTGTATATGGGCTATTTTACTGGTACCATCCTCATTATAGTTATAATGCGCTTAAAAATATAAAAGTTCAAAAGGCTGGTTCAAGTGATTTATTACAACTAAGCTATTCTTGCAATGACCCTGGAATAGCATATAATACTCTTGACATTCTTATAAATGAATTTGTACATGAATATCGTAGCATACGATATGGAGAAACCGACAAAGTAATAGAATACTTCCGAAGCGAATTAGCAAGAATTGGGCATAAATTAAGACTTGCCGAAGATTCATTAACTCAATACAACATTGACAAACGTGTGATTAATTACTCTGATGAAACCAAAGAGGTTGCTTCTATTGACAAAGAATTCGAATTACGTGAACAAAATATTCAATTTGCTTATAATAGTTCAAAAATAATGATGGATGAATTAGAGAAGAGAATGAATAGCAACGTAAAGCAAATGCGAAATAATATTTCCTTTATTAACAAACTTAACGAAGCATCCAAGCTAACAAGTAAAATATCCGAAATCGAGTCTTTCGCGACAAAATCATCTCAAAACAAAGACTTATCCTTACAGGCTTACAAAGATAAATTATTGCAAACTACTAAAGAGTTATCTAATATATCTGATGATTACGTAACTCAAAAAAACTCTAAAAACGGAATAGCTCAGGCATCAATCGTAGATCAATGGCTGGAACAATTACTTCGGTTTGAAAAAGCAAAATCTGATTTAGCTATTATACAAAAGAGTCGTAAAGATTTAGATAAAAAGTATGTTTTTTTTGCCCCCGTAGGATCTACAATCAAGCGTAAAGAAAGAAATATCAGTTTTACAGAATCTACCTACCTTTCACTTCTTAGGAGTTACAACGATGCATTAATGCGTAAGAAGAATTTAGAAATGACTTCAGCCACTTTAAAAGTTCTAAATCCACCCGCTTTCCCTATTTCTGCTGAAGAGACAGATAGAAGAAAAATTGTGATGGCATCCTTTGTGGGTAGTATAATTTTTATCTTCGGCTTTTTTCTGTTTATAGAACTATTTGACAAAACTTTACGAGATAAGCAACGTACAGAAAGACTCACGGGCGAAACAGTAGTAGGAGCTTTCCCTATAAAACCATTACTAAAGAATCGTAAGTATAGCAAAGCCTATGCTCTTATCGCGAGTCGATATCTTAGTAGCACAGCACTAAGATTTTTTAGCCGCAAGAAAGATAATAATCCTTATATTGTTAATTTCCTCAGTACAGAATCTGGAGATGGTAAGACTTATTTGGCAGTACATTTAGAAGAATATTGGAATCAATTAGGATTAAAGGTTCGCAGACTAGAATGGGAAAAAGATTTTGACGTTTCATCGCGTGAATATCTATTGGCACAAAGTATCAATGATCTTTATACTCCTTCTGATGAAGATATACTTATTGTTGAATACCCAAATTTAAAGGATAATACAATTTCTAAAAATTTATTAATACAAGCTGATCTAAACCTCTTGATAACTAGTGCAACGCGTTCATGGAAAGCTACGGATAAACAAGCATGTGATAAAGTAAAAGAACAAACTAGTACTTCTTCGGCCTATATCTATCTAAATAAAGCCACAAATGATGTTGTAGAAGACTTTACTGGGCTACTTCCTCCTTATACTATCACTCGTAAGATAGAATATCAATTAACCCATTTAGGATTAACAGAAAAAATCATAGCCCCAAAAAATGGATAAAAAAAGACTCTACTGCCTATTAGCAGATAATCTAATCAGCAAAATCTGGCTACCTATAATATTAATAGGGGGGTTATATTTATTTTATAAATTTACTATAAGTCAAGGGATGTCTATCTCAATGATCTATGCTGCCATGCCTATTATGGCTATATTCATCATATTATTGATAAAATATTCCTATCATTCTTTTTATATGTTGTTTGCTTCCCATTTTCTACTACTTATAGGGGGGGGGTACGTTGATATTAAAATAGGTGCAATGTCTCTTATTGCAACACTATCTATTTTTTTTTTAATCTTAATAAGAAATATATACCAGCATATTAGCTGGAAAAATAGTTTCAATGCCATGCTGCTAATCTATTTACTTTGGTTAGTATTTTGTGTCGCTGAAATAATGAATCCCAACAACGTACAAGAAGCATGGGACATAGCTATTCCCCAATATGCTGTTTATCCTATTGTATGTGCTATATTGGTCCCTGTTTATATCAAGAAAACTCGCAACATAGAATACCTACTTATCATCTGGTCCATTTTTATTCTTATCTTTGCAGCAAAAGGCTATTGGCAAAAGAACCATGGGTTCAATTCTCGTGAACTATACTTCTTGTATGTCTTAGGTGGTGCAAAGACACATTTTATCTGGTCTGGTATACGGTTCTTTTCTTTTTTTAGTGACGCAGCTAATTTTGGTGTACACATGGCTATGGCGGCTACTTGCTATACCATCTCCTTATTTTATATAAAAAATAATTGGTTAAAGCTATATTTTGTTGCTGTCATCATTGCTAGTATATATGGCATGGGAATATCAGGGACACGGGCTGCTATGGCTATTCCCTTAGGAGGGCTAGCTTTATTTATAATACTTTCTTACAACTGGAGAATTTTTTTACTAGGCCTGATTGCATTCCTTTCCATTTTTATATTCTTCAGGTATACAGAGATAGGAGATGATAACCAGTATGTCCACAAGATGCGAACAGCTTTTGCTCCTACAGAAGATGCTTCTTATATGGTACGTATTGAAAATAGAAAGAAAATAAGAGAATATATGGCAAATAAACCCTTCGGCTATGGCATCGGATTAGGAAGTAAAGCCGAACGTTTTAAGCCCAAGGAATTAATTGCTACCCCACCTGATTCATGGTTGGTTAATGTATGGACAGATACAGGTATTGTAGGCTTAATCTTTTTTTTCATATTACATATCACATTATTTGCACTATGTGCATGGAATTTAAGATTTAAAATTAATGATAACCAACTTAAAGGTCTACTTACAGCTTGGCTATGCGTCAATGCAGGTTTCTTTATTGCAGCATATGCAAATGATGTAATGCAATATCCCAACTCTATCATACTTTATACAGGTTTTGCACTTTGCTTTGCAGGCCCTCATATAGATAAGTCAATAGAAAAATAAAGAAAGTTTATATTTAACAAAAAAAGAATATGCAAATAGCTGAAATGATAATTTTCTGGTTGATGGCTATGTCAGTAATTTATTTATTTGTATTTACTCTTGCTTCAAAATTTTATAGCAAACAAGAACGTCAACAAATCAATAAACTAAATAAATTTGCTGTTTTGTTTCCAGCATACAGAGAGGATAAAGTTATTATACAGTCTATCTATTCTTTTTTGAAGCAAGATTATCCATCCGATAAATATGAAATAATAGTTATTTCAGATCAAATGAAAGACTCTACAAACGAAGAGCTAAGTCTATTCCCTATCCGATTGCTAATAGCTGATTATAAAGAAAGCTCCAAAGCCAAAGCAATGAAGCTTGCCATAGAAGCCACTTTACATGAACAATATGATATGATTATTATCATGGATGCTGATAATATTACTACTCCCGACTTTTTACATGAAATAAATCAAGCTCGCAATAAAGGTTTAAAAGCAATTCAAGCCCACCGCGTAGCAAAGAATAGTGATACAAATATTGCAATTCTTGATGCAATAAGTGAAGAAATTAATAATTCGATATTCCGTAAAGGACATGTAACTCTCGGCTTTTCATCAGCCTTAATTGGCTCAGGAATGGCTTTGGACGCCACTTGGTTCAGAAATAATGTGAAGTTATTACAAACTACAGGTGAAGACAAAGAACTTGAAATTTTATTACTCAAAGATAATATATATATCGAATATCTGAATCATCTACTAGTATTCGACGAGAAAATACAAAAAAAAGAAAGTTTAAAGAATCAGCGCCAGCGTTGGGTGACAGCGCAATTTGAATCACTTACTTCAGCTTTACCCTACTTCCCAAAGGCGTTATTTACCGGTAACTTTGATTATTGTGACAAAATAATTCAGTGGATGTTACCACCTAGAATCGTATTAGTGTTTATTCTTTTTGTATTTGGTTGTCTAACAAGCTTTATTCGTTTAGAAGCAAGCTTCAAATGGTGGATGTTATTTGCAGCCTTAATTTTCACATTAATATTAGCTATACCACGACAACATTTCAATAAAAAAACATTAAAAGCAATAACACAAATACCATCATTAACTTTTATTATGCTAAGCAACATAATGAAATCAAAGACAGTAGACAAAAAATTTATCCATACAGATCATGGTAATTAAATAAAATCAACATAAAAAGGATAAAGATGAAAATAGCTATTGAAGCACAACGAATTTTTCGAAAAAAAAAACATGGTATGGACTTTGTTGCTTTGGAAAGCATCCGAGAATTACAAAAAATAGACACTAAAAATGAATATTTTATATTCGTAAGTCCAGGTCCAGATCGTTGTCTAAGCGAATCTAAGAACGTACATATAATCGAATTAAAGTGCCCTTCTTATCCGCTTTGGGAACAAATAGCTTTACCTTATGCTATACATAAGCTTAAACCTGATTTATTACACTGCACAAGTAACACAGCACCTCTAGTATGCTCCGTGCCATTAATATTAACATTACATGATATTATTTTTTTAGAACAGCGTCAATCATCAAACCTATCTTGGTATCAAGAAATGGGATGGTATTATCGCCGTATTATTGTGCCGCACATATTATATAAATGCAAAAAAATAATAACTGTATCCAAATTTGAATGTAATCGTATACATACTACTCTTCAGCTTCCTCAAGAAGTATTAACCGTTGTTTATAATGGTTATAGTCCCTCTTTTTCGCCCAATAAAAAAGATAGGTCTATCACCCTAAAATATATTCAATCTGAAGGGTATCTATTCTTTCTCGGTAATACCGATCCTAAAAAAAACACAGTTGGTGTACTCAAAGCATATTATGTATACCTTCAACAGTCTACCCAAAAACGCTCACTTCTAATTGCTGACTTAAAAGAAGAAATTATAGACAGTATTCTTATAAAAGAGGGTATTGAAAAGATTAAATCTCATTTAATCTTTCCTGGATATATCCCTAACAAAGATCTAATAGCACTTTACAATGGGGCATTTGCATTCTTATATCCTTCATTACGCGAAAGTTTTGGTATCCCTATGTTAGAAGCAATGGCGTGTGGAATTCCCATTATAACAAGTAACACTTCTGCTATGCCTGAAATAGCAGGTGAAGATTCCTTACTCGTTAATCCATTTAATATTCAAGAAATAGCCGACTGTCTATTACAGTTAGAGCAAGATAAAGAACTTTATAAAAAACAAGTGGACTATGGCTTGATACGCACAAAATTATTTTCATGGGAGTCAACAGCAAATAAGCTATTAAAGATCTACAAAGATATATTACCCTGTAAATGACAACCCGATACGATAGGTGACGCAAATGCTACAGCTCAAAATTGAGGTTCTTTTACCTTACTCCTCTCCCAACAGATATAGTACACAGTCAGAAACTTATATATAAAAAACAAAAATACTAGTATCATCATTTATTTAGTCGGTCCTTAATAAGTCATTTATATACTAATTACCAGTATTACAATATCATAATTCCTGTTATAAATCTGCAAGCTTTTGTATCTTTAGATGTATAAACTTGTAGATTCTTATGATAAATACAACTCCATCCTCCCCGTCTTTATTCTCATCTTTGGATGATTTACTGAACCAGCAGCATCCTTTGCATAAACTTTCTCACAAGATTAACTGGTCAATGTTTGAAAATGCATTTACCCCACTTTATTGCCCATATAATGATCCTCCGGCTAAACCGATCCGTTTGATGTATGGGTTACTGATTCTCAAACATCTGCGCAACCTCTAATGAGTCCGTTGTCGAACAATGGAGTGAGAATGCCTACTTTCAATATTTCTGTAGCATGCATAAATTTGTGCCTTCTTTTCCCCGTAGTTCATCCGAGCTAGTACATATTCGCAAACGGATAGGTAAAAAAAGCATAGAGCTTACTTTTTGTGAAAGCATCCGCGTGAATGATGACAAGAGCGATGATCAGCATCATAATACTGCCTTTATCGACTCTACCGTACAGGAAAAGAATGTAACTTACCCCACAGATGCAAAACTACACAAAAAGATAGTTGGCAAAGTGCTTAAAATTGTAAAAGAATTGAATTTGCCCACACATCAGTCATACACATTTATTTTGAAAGGGATTTATCGGGATCAACGTTTTCGTGATCATCCCAAGAATCGGAAGAAAGCCATAAAAGCCCATAAGCGTTTACGTACGATTGCCAGGTGTCTAGTCAGAGAACTCAAACGTAATTTAAGGGAGAGTCGAGCATATAATGAATTACTATCCATTTTTGAAACGATACTTTTACAACATCATAATTCTACCCATAAGATTTATTCCATCCATGAACCTGACGTTCAATGCATTAATAAAGGCAAAAAAACACAAAAAGTACGAATTTGGTAATAAGCTCTTCATCATACGCTCTTGCACAAGTGTCATTCTTGGTGCCAGCTCTTTCCACAACGAATACGATGGGCACATGATTCAGAAGAGCTTGAAACAAGTGCATCGTCTGATGGAAAAAGTATTAGGTGATTAGCAGGAGATAAAGGATATCGTGGCAGGAAAGAGGTAAACGGAAAACAAATACTCATTCATGGTGTGCCAACAAAGGTACTTACTATCAACGTAAGAAGAAGCACAAGCTATTTTGCAAGCGTGCAGAAATGGAACCAAGCATCGGACATCTGAAAACTGATTATCGTTTAGGGCGAAACTTTTATAAAGGATTATTAAGGGATGCTATCAACCTGATGTTAGCTGCAGCTGCATATAACTTCAAAAAGAACAATGAGTGTTCTTCGCCTACTTGTAAAAAGAATCAGCAAAACACTAACCATAAGAGATGTTTCGCTGAAATATACTTTTTAAGGCAGATCAGGAAAAAAATAACATTACCCCATAAAAAAGAACTTTAGCAAAATCCTAAAAAAGAAAGAAAAAAGACAATAAAAACTATTTTAAGTTTTTTATGTCTATAAGTCAAAAAAAAAGGTATATTTGCTAATATATTCAAATCAACAATAAACAACATAAAATAAAAGAATATGAAAATATGTTTTTATTGTAATACCATATTTACATTTGGAGGAGTTCAGCGAGTTACTGCTGTAATAGCAAAAGAATTATCAAAACAGCATGATATTACAATTTTAACTTTAGATGATTCATCACTAAATAACACCACGATGTATAAGTTAAACTCTGCTAATATTCAATATGTAAATTTACAATATAATAAAAGTCCCTTTTTTGAGAACATACCATGCAAAATATATAGTTTACTGTATAAAACCGTATTACCGCAAAACCAACTTTTTTCAAAATGGTACGGATATAGTTCATTCCCACACACTCAACGTTCCTTACTGATTAATATATTAAATGAGCAAGAATATGATGTAGTCATAGGAGTACATGTGTTTCTATCTTTTCATTTAGCCAGCATCCGCAAACAAATTAAAGCAAAAACAATTGGATGGATGCATAATTCTTACGACGCATTTTTTACTATTAAAACATCTTATATAAAAAAACAGAAAAATCAGTTCAAATATTTAATGCCAAATCTGGATAATATCATAGTCCTTTCAAATTCCGATCAAGAAAAATTCAAAAAAAAGATGAATATTCAGACTAGTGTTATTTACAATCCCCTGACAATAGAACCAAAAGGAAAAGGTTCTCCTAAGTATAAAAAATTCCTAGCAGTTGGACGTTTTTCGCCCTTTCATAAAGGTTTTGATATATTAATAAAAGCTTTCGCTCTCTTTGCTAAACGGGATAAAATATGGACATTAGACATCGTTGGAGAAGGTACTGAAGAGAAAAAGCTTCATTCTTTAATAAGCAAATACCAGTTAGAAAACCGAATACACATACATCCATTTACCAAAAATATTGAGCAATATTATAATTCAAGCAGTGTATATATTCTTAGTTCACGCTGGGAAGGATTTGGCTTGGTCTTACTCGAAGCAATGTCTTATGGACTGCCCATAATATCATCATATCTCCCTATCACTAAAGAATTGCTTGAAGGCAAAGGGGTCGGCTTCTTTTTTGAAAATGAAAATATCGCAGATTTATCAGAAAAAATGAAATTTGTAACAGAAAAAGTAAATATCATCAATATTAGCAAAATTGCATTCAATTATTCGCAAAAATTTAGCATTCTAAAAATCACCCAAGAATGGAATAAAATATTACTAGAATTAACAAAAAGATAATGGCTAAATCGCGGTTACAAAAAAGTATTCTTAATGCACGAATAGGACTGTTTTTCTATTTTATAACATTAGTCTTATCTTTCTTTTCCCGAAAAATATTTTTGGAATGTTTAGGCGCAGAGTTTATAGGACTTACTGGCACATTACAAAATATTTTAGGATTTTTAAACCTTGCAGAACTAGGTATTGGAACATGCATAAGTTTCTTCTTGTTCAAACCAATACAAAAAGAAAATAAGATTAAAATTATTGAGATAATGTCCATTTTCGGTTATCTATACCGTAAGATAGGGATAATTATTGCGATAGGAGGAGTACTAACAAGCATTTCATTTATATTTATTTTCAAGAACACCATGTTTAACATGGCAATCATTTATTTCTCATTTGCCTCCTATTTAGGTTCTTCTTTAATAGGCTACTTCATTAACTACAAACAAATATTACTAGGAGCAGACCAAAAAAATTATATTGTATCAGCCTATATTCAAACAATAAATATTATTAAAATAATACTGCAAATTTCATTGGCATACAACTATAAAAATTTATATCTATGGGTTGCTACTGAATTTATATTTGGAGTCGTTATATGTGTGACATTAAACTGGAAAATAAACAAAGAGTACCCTTGGCTAAAGACTAACATCAAAGATGGGAAATTATTATTAAAGAAATATCCAGAAATACTAACCAACACAAAACAAATTTTCATACATCAGATTAAGGATTTTCTTCTTAGCAAAAGTGATGGAATAATGATATTTGCCTTTGTTTCACTAAAAATGGTAGCTTTCTACGGAAATTATACTATGATAATTTATAAGCTAATAACCATGATAAACACAACTCTAGACGGTGTGAGTGCTGGAGTGGGCAATTTAGTAGCGGAAGGAAATAAAAAAAATATAATGAAAGTCTTTTGGGAATTAATGTCCATTCGTTATTTTATTGCTGGAGTTATAGTATTCTCACTCTATCATTTAATGGACCCTTTTATTATATGGTGGCTAGGAGCAGAATATCAGTTAAGCCACACAATTCTAATTCTTTTATTAATCAACTTTTTTATTATGCAAACCCGTGGAGTAGTTGATATCTTCAATCATTCTCATGGTTTATATTCGGACACTTGGTCAGCTTGGGCTGAAGGCATCATAAATATAGTAGTCACAATAATAGCAGCGACTAAATGGGGAATTATAGGTATTTTACTCGGTAAAGTTACTAGCATTAGTCTTATTGTTGTATTATGGAAACCATACTATTTATTTACCAAAGGGTTGAAAATTTCAATAAAAACCTATTGGGCTGGAACAATTAGATATTATGTAGCATTTATAATATCATTTGTTTCAATTAGTATTGCCTCTAAATTTCTCCCTTTTAACCCGAAAGAAAATATCCAAAAACTATTTATATATGGAACTTTTACTATTATTCCATTTACCTTATTATATTTTTCAACAATATTGTTTGCAACATTAGGTATGAAAGATGTTATTAAAAGATTCTTCATATTTAAAAAATTATTTAAGAATAAATAGAATGATGAAAAAACTATCAATTATAACAATCAATTATAACAATAGCAAAGGTTTAGAAAAAACTATTGAAAGTATAATTAAACAAACTTATTTAGAATATGAATACATTATTATTGACGGTGGGTCAACTGATAACAGCATCAATATCATAAAGAAATATGCAAATAAAATAGATTATTGGATATCCGAGCCAGACAAAGGAATTTTTAATGCAATGAACAAAGGAATTGAACAAGCTACTGGAGAATATTGTAATTTTATGAATTCAGGCGATTGCTTCCATACGAATGACGTTTTTGAAAAAGTTGTTCCTCTACTCAATAAAGATATAGTCACTGGAAAATATATTTTTGGCAACCAACCACATCCTTGGGGAGCAATTGCTACAATATCAATGCTTGACTTTGTAAAGGGAGGTATCTGCCATCAATCTGCATTTATAAGAAGAGACTTATTTAAAGACAATTGTTATGATGAAAATTTCAAAATAGTATCGGATTCAAAATTCTTCATTGATGCTTTAATCTTCAAAAACTGCTCTTACACAAATGTGGATATAATTATCGCAGATTTCGATGCTTCAGGTATTAGTTCTATCTCTTCTGAATTGAATGAGATAGAAAGAGCCAGAATATTGAGAGAATATCTACCGGAAAGAATATATATTGACTATATGAGATTTGCTAAAGCAGATTCACCTTTATTAGAACTTACACCATTATTTAATAAAACAAATGGCTTCCAAAAATTGATATTCCATGTCGTATCCTTTCTTATAAAAATGAGAAGTCTCTTATTAAGGACAAAGCATTTGTTCTATATATTCAAGAAATGATAAAGCATATTTTTCCTTACTAAAAAGAGCAGAACGTATTTTTGCCTGTTCGGACATACTCCTCCTTTTATCTTCGTTATGATATAAGTCCAAGATTGCCTTTGAAATATTTAATGATAAAGCATCATCTTTTTCAATCATAATAGCACACTTTTCATTTACAATTTCAGGAATCCCTCCTGATCTAGTTACCACTAATGGCAACCCAGTAGCCATATCTTCTAATGATGTCAAAGATAAAGGCTCTTCCCATATTGAAGGAACAACTGCTATATCACAAAGATTCAATATGGCTGGAATATTTTCATAAGATTGAAAACCTATAAAATTAATTTTACCAAGCATAGAAGAAGATAAATTCTTCATTTCTAAAAAGAAATCACTTTCATCTATATTTCTATTTCCACCACCAACAATCAATAGCTTTATCTTCTCATAGTTTATCAGATACGAAAAAGCGTCAAGCAATTCCTTTATACCTTTTACAGCTTCAATTCTACCGGTATAGACTACAACGAAATCATCTTCGGATAAATTAAAATTTTTCCGAGTTATATCTGATTTATGCACCTCCCTGAAATTCTCTAACTCAATTCCATTATATAAGACATGAACTTTATCTGTAGGCAAAATAGAATTGACTCTTTGCTTTATATATTTAGAAACAACAAGAACCGAAGCATAAGAGTTAAGTATTTCAGAAGAAAATAGAGTGTCTCTATTTAGCATATCATTATGTAAATGAAGAATAAAAATAGCCTCTGAACAATTAGATAAAGAAAAAATAAAACCTGGACGATTTTCAACAACTACGACATCAAAGTTATCTTTCCTAATCCTATCTGAAACTTTTAAAGCAAAATATTCCCAAGAATGATGGTAATATAAATTACGCTTAGTCCATTTCAATAAAAATTGTCTTAATTTTGATATATAAGTATGAGTCTTGATAAAGACAAATTTAGTTTTTTTGTATTCTTGAAGTGATTTAGAAGAAATATTATTATCATAAACACTAAATACTGTAAATTGGATATCACCGCTCCGAATTTCATTGTAATCTAGATAAAATTTCACTAAGTTTTCAACTGCTCCTCCTTTTATAGGAGGTACTGGCAATATTCCTGATGTAACAATTGCAACTTTCATCTTTCAATATTTTTTTAGCAAATATAACATATATATTAAAAAAATGATTTCTGAATTAAAAGAATAAATCATTTTTATTTATAATTATCAGCCCCCAAATAAAAATTTAGGGATTAAGCATCACATTTGCAATCTTTAGTTTTTAGAATGTTTATTTTCGCTCTGTGCTCTTAAGTCATTTATAGAAAAAACATGTGAATACATCAAGCTAACGCTAAATAGAAGCAATAAAATGAGATTTTCAAACATTAATTAAAATATTTTTCGCATCTTTGAATCAAAGCATCTAAGTTATAACTTTAGTCAACAGTATGTTTATTATACTAGTATGAAAATCCAAATATCATCATTTAATTTTGCATATTTTTAAAATATATAAATACCCCTATGAAAGCACTTTTCCTTATTTTCCACGGCTTTGAAGCATCTAATGGTATCAGTAAAAAAATTTTCTATCAACTAAAAGCATTAGAAGAATGCGATATAGATACACACATTTGTTACTATAATTTAAACATTCAAGGTCATCGTAAATGGATGATAGACAAAGAAGTACTTTCAGATCTAGGCAAAGGCTTTTTGGCTAAGATTAAGAAAAGATGCTATTACAATAGTATTATTAACTATATTAAGAATGAAAAGATATCATTAGTATATATACGTTCTTATCACAATGCAAACCCTTTTACGATACATCTAGTAAAACAAATAAAAGAAAATGGGGCTAAAGTTATCATGGAGATTCCGACATACCCATATGATCAGGAATATATAGACAAAAGCATGATATTAGAACTCTTTATAGATAAGCTTTTTCGAAAAAGATTAGCAAACAATCTCAATGCTATTGTGACATTTTCAAATGAAAAAATAATATTTGGACAACGTACAATCCGTATTTCAAATGGGATTGATTTTTCCGCTATTAAGCAAAAAGAAAATGTAAATGATATACAATACGAACTTCATCTTATAGGTGTTGCAGAAGTGCATTACTGGCATGGCTTTGACAGAATTATTAAAGGTTTAGGAGAGTTTTACAGGTTAAATAAAAATGGATACAAAGTCTATTTTCATATAATAGGTAATCTCACAGGACAGAGAGAAAGAGAAGAGATATTAACTCCTTTGAAACAAAACAAGTTAGAACAATTCGTTATATTACATGGAACAAAACATGGTGATGAACTTGATGATATGTTTGAGCAAGCAGACTTTGCGATTGGCAGTCTAGGCCGTCATAGAAGTAATATCAGCAATATTAAAACATTGAAGAATAGAGAATATGCAGCACGAGGAATCCCTTTTATTTATTCAGAAATAGATGATGACTTTGAAAAAATGCCATATATACTCAAAGCATCAGCAGATGATACTCCTATAGACATTAATAAAATTGTTGAATTTGCAACAACACAAAAATATACTCCTTTTGAGATTCGAAATTCCATAAAGCATCTATCATGGAAAAATCAAATGGAAAAGGTTTTAAACCAATTATAAAAATTCTATGAATAAGAAACTAAAACTGGCATATTGCATTCCCTCTTTATATTATCCTAGTGGGATGGAACGTGCGTTAACCATAAAAGCAAATTATCTAGCTGAATATTTAGAATATGAAATACATATAATATTAACAGATGGCAAAAATAAAGTGCCTTACTATCCCCTATTCCCAACTATAAAAACACATCAGCTAGATATCAATTACGATCACTTGTATGGTTTACCTTTGCATAAGCGAGCTATAAAATATCTAAAAAAGCAACATCAACTTAAAGCACGTTTGAATAAATGTCTAAACGAAATATCTCCGGACATTACCATATCTTTACTAAGGCGAGATATAAATGTGATAAATAGGATGACAGATGGAAGCATAAAAATAGGTGAAATCCATTTTAATAAATCAAACTACAGAGAATTTAGTGACAACAAAATACCTTCATTTCTTCAAAAGATAGTTCGACACTATTGGATGAAGCAGTTAATTAATCAGTTACGTAAACTAAAAAAATTCATTGTATTAAGTGATGAAGACGCTAGAGAATGGACAGAGTTAAACAATACCGCAGTTATATATAACGCACTCCCCTTCTTTCCTGACAGTGTTTCCAAATGTCAAAAGAAACGCATCATTGCAGTTGGGCGATATATGCCTCAAAAAGGGTTTGACAGACTAATTGATGCATGGAGCATGGTGAACCGAAAACACCCTGACTGGGTCCTCAATATATACGGCGACGGAATGCGTAGTGAATTGGAAGAACAAATAAAAGCACTACAGTTAGAAAAAAGCTGCATTCTAAATCACAGCACCCCTGATATTGTCGACAAATATTTAGAAAGTTCCATTTTTGTACTTTCATCCAGATATGAAGGTTTTGGACTTGTCATCACCGAAGCGATGGCATGTGGTGTTCCCCCTGTCTCATTTGCCTGCCCTTGTGGTCCACGTGATATCATCTGCAACGGTGAAGACGGTTTATTAGTAGAAGACGGCAACATAGAAGAATTAGCCAATAAAATATGTTATCTAATTGAAAATACAGATATTCGTAAAAAAATGGGTGTAAAAGCTCGACATAATGTCGAACGGTTTAAAATAGAAAACATAGCTAAACAGTGGGACGATTTATTTAGAAGTTTGAAAAATTCATAAAACAGAAAGATATGCCATGGTATACAAAATATATTGAAGTTTACGAAAAGCCCATCTTATCAGTTGCGCAAGTGATATTAGCAGAGGTTAAAAAGAAGTTAAAAGAGAAGCAATGCGAAGATCCTTTAATATCGGTAGTGCTCATCGCTCACAACGAGGAGAGCCGATTATTATCATGCCTATGGTCACTTTGTGATAATAAATGTAACCTGCCCTTTGAAATTTTAGCTGTAAATAACTGTTCTACCGATCAAACTGCAAAAGTACTAGACACTCTTGGAGTTAAATGGTTTGACGAAAAACAGAAAGGTCCCGGACATGCCAGACAGTGTGGTTTGAACCATGCCAGAGGTAAATATCATCTATGCATAGATGCAGATACAATATATCCCCCTCATTACGTCCAAACACACATAGAGCAATTAATGAAGCCCAATATATCCTGCACCTTTAGTTTATGGAGCTTCATGCCATCTCAGGAAAAATCACCCATCGGACTTTTCATATACGAAAGTCTTAGAGATATATATTTACGCTTTCAATTCATAAAAAGACCGGAGTTATGTGTTCGAGGTATGACATTTGGATTCAAAACCGAATATGCGCGTAAAATTGGGTTCCGCACAGACATACTACGAGGGGAAGATGGTAGCATGGCATTAGAGATGAAAAAATATGGAAAATTAGTTTTCATTACCAGCAAAAAAGCACGAGTAATTACGGGTTATGGTACTGTGGGTACTGAAGGGTCTTTATTAAAAAGCTTTATCAAACGATTAATAAAAGCAATAAAAAATATAAGTGGACTATTCATTAAAAAAGATCAATACAAAGACCAAGACAATAATCTTATAAAATGATTTTATATGACAACCCTTGAAATATTATTTTGGATATTTTTATTCATCATTTTCTATACTTATTTAGGATATGGAATTTTACTTTATATATTAGTCAAGATCAAAGAGTTGTTTTATAAACCAACTCAACCAGTTCTACCCGCTACCGATAACTTGCCTGACGTCACTCTCTTTATAGCTGCTTATAACGAAGAGGATCAGGTAAATAAGAAAATGCAGAATAGCTTAGATCAGAATTATCCGGCAGAGAAACTGCATATTACTTGGATAACAGATGGTAGCAATGATAGCACTAATGAAAAACTAAAAGCATGGCCTCAAGCCAACATACTTTTTCAACCTAAAAGACAAGGTAAAACAATGGCAATAAACCGAGGTATGCGATTCATAAAGACACCAATCGTCATATTCACAGATGCCAACACCATGATAAACAAAGATGCGGTTATAGCTATTGTTAAAAACTTTTCTAATCCTAAAGTTGGATGTGTAGCAGGAGAAAAGCGTATTATTAATCAAGAAGAAGACAACGCTGCAGGTGGCGGTGAAGGTATCTATTGGAAATACGAATCTACTCTCAAAGCGTTAGATGCTCGACTATATTCCGCTGTAGGAGCAGCAGGAGAACTTTTTGCTATACGCCGGGAATTATTTCAGGAAATGAAAAAAGATACGCTATTAGACGATTTCATTTTATCACTGCGAATAGCTATGCAGGGATATAAGATAGCCTACTGTAGCAATGCCTATGCTTGCGAATCAGGATCAGCAAACATAAAAGAAGAAAAAAAAAGAAAAATACGTATCGCCGCCGGAGGTCTTCAGTCTATATGGCGACTACGCGGATTACTAAACCCATTTAAATATGGTGTATTGAGTTTCCAATACCTATCTCATCGAGTATTAAGATGGTCAATAACACCTATTTTACTGTTTGCTTTATTACCCCTGAATATAATTCTACTCATTCAATATAAGTCACCAGTAATGTATGGAATCATATTAACATTACAAGTATTATTTTATCTATTAGCTGGATATGGAGAATATTTATCTAATAAAGAAATTAAAATTAAAATTCTTTTTATACCCTATTACTTTTTCTTTATGAACATTAGTGTATTAAGAAGTGTTCCCTATCTACTTCGGAAGCCAAACAAAGGAGTATGGGAGAAAGCAAAAAGAGCAAAATAAAAAACTTATCTTTTAACAAAAAATATAAATAAATATAAATTATTTTATGTAATTTTGCTGCCATTATATTTTGTCTGATCTTAATTATCGTATGAAAAGAATATTACATGATGCCACATATTCCGAGAGAATACTGCAAATGACTGCTGATACGATGCTCCTGATTAATGCAGAAGGAGTATGTCAAGATATCAAGACTTATAGTGATCTATGGTTTTTACAAGAAGATAGATTAATAGGTAAAAATATATTTGAAATACTACCAAAACATACATTCAAAAAAATATACCCCGAATTTAAACGCGTACTCCACAATAAAGTTACTATATCTAAAAATTTCAAACTTCCATTAGAAAAAGAAACGTTCTATTTCAAATGCATTATGTATCCTTTTGAAGATATGGTTCTATGCCAATACCGTGACATAACTGAACGATGTAATATCAGGTTAGAGCTAGAAAAAGCAAATCAAAAATTAAAAGGAACGCAAGAATTAGCACTTATAGGTCAATGGCTATACAAAAAATCAGATCATACAATCACTTATCATGGGCATACAAACATTTTAGCAACAGAGCAAATTCAGAAAATTAATTTTGAAGACTATCTCAAAACACTAGCAGAAGAAGACAGAGATGGATTACGCGAATGGTTGTTCACCAATGAAGGCATTTCAGATAAAATTAGTTTTGAGTTTAGAGTGTATCACATGGGAGAAACGAAGTATCTGAAAGTCCAAAAACTAAATGTCAAACTTGATAAAAATGGAGAAATCGCTACTATTGAAGGATATGCTCAAAACATCACAGATATAAAAAGGCAAAAGAGTGATATTAATATACTTACCAAAGCAATCAACAATGCTAATGAAGATATTTTTGCAGCTAGAGAAGACGGCACTTTAATATTTACAAATAGAAAATTTAGAGAACACCGTCAGATTTCAGAACATGTTGATATAACCAAAATCAAAATATACGAACTTTCTCTAGGCAGCATAGAGAAAGATAAATGGACTAGAATATTTGCCTCTACGACCGTTGGAAGTAGCAAAAGTTTTGTCACTTACTCTCCTTTCAAGAATAATAATAAAATACTTGCATTTGAAGAAACCGTATACTGCGTAACTAATGACGCCGGAGAAAAAAGTATTTGGGTTTTCGGACATGACATATCAGAACGAATCAAACATGAGTCTGAAGTGAAAAGGCTCAATATGATTATGGATATTACGATGAAAAGCCTTCCGGCAAGCATTGTCGTAAAAGATGTAAATAATGGCTTTAAATATATATATCGAAATAAAGAAGCAAATTATAGAACAATCAAAGACTACAATACGGCAGTAGGTAAAACAGACTTTGACTACCATCCTTTCAATGAAGCACAAGAAAAAAGAGCATTAGATATTGAGATCACAAAAACAGGGAAAATTATTCATGATATTATTGAAAGAATAGATGAATATGGAAAACCTATCATATTAGACAGACAAAAAATGCTCATTGAAAGTAAAGACTTCTCACCTATCATCATAAACATTGAGTGGAATATCACTCAACAAGAGATAATGAAGAGAGAAATATTGGCTTCAAAAGAAAAAGCTGAAATATCCGATAAATTGAAATCAGCATTTCTTGCTAACATGAGCCATGAGATACGAACACCATTAAATGCTATTGTAGGTTTCTCAAGAATCATAGCCGATTGCGAAAATGCTCAAGACAGAATGGAATATTACAATATTGTTGACGCAAACAATGAGCGACTTCTTGAACTGATTGATGAAATATTAGATTTGTCAAAAATAGAATCAGGTATTGTAGAATTCACATTAGGAGAAGTTAAACTACATACATTATGCCGCGAGATCTATGATGCACACGTTTTTCGCTGCCCCAATGGAGTTGAATTAGTCTTTGAAGACTCAAACACGGAGTTAGCATTAATATCTGATAAGAACCGGATATTTCAAGTTTTATCCAATCTAATAGGGAATGCATTTAAATTTGTAAAAACAGGTAGCGTAAAATATGGATATAAGAAAGAAGGTGAATCTGTCATGTTTTACGTAAAAGATACAGGCATTGGCATATCAAAAGAAAAAATAAGTAAAGTCTTTAATCGCTTTGTAAAAGTGAATAACTTTGCCCAAGGAACAGGCTTAGGACTTGCAATATGCAAAACAATAGTAGAACGACTTGGAGGTACAATATCTGCAGAGTCAATATTAGGACAAGGTTCTACTTTTACATTTACTCTACCTTGCGAAAAAGTAAAAGAAGAAAATAACAACAAAGAAACAAAAGGAACCAACGTGGAAAATAAACTAAGTAATCTACATAAGTATGATGCTACTCCTACAATCTTAATTGCAGAAGATACAGACAGTAACTATGATCTATTAAAAGCTATATTGGGTAAAACCTACAATGTATTACGTGCTAAAGACGGCGTTGAAGCCATACAAATGTACGATGAAGGCAAGCCGGACTTAATTTTAATGGATATAAAAATGCCTAATATGGACGGGCTAAGTGCCACTAAAGAAATCAGAAAACAGTCAAGTCATATTCCTATCATCGCCTTAAGCGCCTATGCATACGCATATGATAAAGAAGCAGCAAGAAAGGCTGGCTGCAATGAATTCTTAACAAAACCTTTCTCACAGGCGTTACTCAAAGAGACTCTAACAAAATGGTTAAGCAACTCATAAAAAACACTTAACTAAAAAGTTCTTAACACCAAAGAACAAGTATGTAAATAAAAAAAATGAAAAAATTAAAACTACACAGAGTATTAGATACTATTGCAATAGTAATAACTCTCTGTTTAGCCCTTTTGACTATAATAGGTAGCTATGCTCGATATATTCCTCCATCACATTCTATACTTATTCCCATAATCGGGCTATTTTTGCCCATACTATTATTGCTAAACATTCCCATCATCATATATTGGGGCTTCCAGAAAAAATACTGGCTATTGGTCCCCATATTAGCCATTGGTTCTAATTGGGGATACATTAACTCCATATATCAAATTCAATTTGATAAAAAAAAAGTACCTTCCGATTACTCAAATATAAAAATAGCCACTTATAACGTTTTCGGTTTTGGAAAAGAAGCCGATGGTCATTCATGTAAGAACATTGCAGGATATATGGCAAAAGCGAATGTGGATATTATTTGTTTTCAAGAGTTTGAGGGAAATGAAACCTTTACAGTAGACAGCATAAAAAAGGCTTTCTCAAAATGGAAATACAGCATTATTACCCCTGACAGCTTACATCTTCTTCCATTAGCCATATTCAGCAAATACCCCATCAATGATAGCAAATTATTAACATACCCCAACAGTAAAAATAGCAGTATATGGGGAGAGATCTCAATAGGAGGAAAGCAAATTCGTGTATTTAACAACCACTTACAGACTACCAATATTTCAGAAATCCGTAAAAAGATCATCAGAGAACAAAAAGAGAATTCTCTCTCCACAAAAGATATAATATATGAAGTTTTAAGAAGTATCAGAGAGAACTCACTAAAACGAGAAATACAAGCAAAAGCCATACATAAAGTAATTGAGGAAAGTCCCTATCCGATATTATTATGTGGAGATTTTAACTCTATTCCATCCTCCTACATATATCGCACAGTTAAAGGTCAGTTAGAAGACGGATTCAAAACATCAGGAAGCGGATATGCCTATAGCTACCGTTACTACAAACGTATGCTCCGTATTGATTACATCTTTCATTCTCACGACATACAAGGAATACATTACCATTCTCCCTCATTAGATTTTAGTGATCATAACCCTGTGATCATGGAAGTTGGGATAAAAAGATAAAAAAAGAGAGCTACCATGGTTAGGAAAGCTCTCTTTCATAATATATTAAAAATTCAAATTATTCACCTACATAAATATTATCTAGCTGTACCGTAGAAGTTTGGTTTTGAGTAGGATCACCTAAATACTTAAAAGCAACATATATATTCTGCCCAACATAAGCAGAGAGGTCAGTAGGACCAACAGTAGTGAAACTAGAATAACCAGATTCTTTTTTAGGCATAACTAAATCTGTAATTTCCTCCCAAGTTGCAGTAGATATGCCTTCTTCTTTACCATCAAAATTTGTAGAGACATAAACATGTAAAGCCTCATGCGTCCAATGTCCAGAAACCATATCAAACTTAAGAATATAATTATCTCTAATCTCAAGTTCAGGAGTAATTAACCAAGCTTCAACTGTACTTGCCTGTTTGTAAGCAGAACAGTTTGTATAATTATTTTTACTATATGATTTATCAGTCCAATAAACCGTTCCCTGAGTTGCTGCACTTACCCATCCAGTTAACATAGTCTTGTCGCCAGAGTTTATCGTACGATCATCAAATGTTTCATTTAACGCAGCTTTAGGCACAGTACGGACAAAATTCCAGGCAGCACCATCATAAGAATATTCATCTGTCATTTCAGTAGTAACAGTCTTAGTTCCAGCAATTTTAATATTATCAAGCTGAATGGTAGTAGTAGCTTTTGACTCCGCAGCACCATTACCCACATATTTAAATGCTACATAGATATCCTGTCCAGCATATTGATCTAAATTCAGGCTGCCAGCTGTAGCAAAACTACCATATTTGTTAGTAGGCTCTTGAGGAATAGTAAAGCTAGAAGTAACATCAATCCATTTCGTCTTACTATTAGTCACACTACTATTAGTTCCTTGAAATGTAGATGATATAAGCACTTGAAGACAATCAGCATTCCAATATCCAATACAAACATCAAAAGATAAAGATTCACCTTTTGTCACTTTATGCTTAGGAGAAATGAACCATGCATTGACTTCTCCCGCCGCACCATTTGCTGACATCTGAGTATACACGTTATTATATGATTTATCCATCCATTTCAGATCACCAACAGTAGCTAAATTGAACCAACCAGAAATATTTGTTTCTGCATTTAGAATGATATTTCTTTCAAAGTCCACAGAAATAGAAGGAACATCTTCTTCAGTTGTTTCATAATTATAAGTTACCGAAGCAGATGATCCCTCATCACAGGTATAATACTTAGAGAGTAGCCAAGCTGGTAAAACTGTCTTTGCCAACTTATCTGCAGAAAAATTTTCACCTGGATACACATCAGTATAGGTAGCAAGATTTGTCGGTTTACTCAAATCATCTAAACCATCAAAATTAGGTTCGTTATTGCAAGAAGTAAATAGAGAAGAAACTCCTGCAAGTAGTATGCTAAAAAATAATATTTTTTTCATCTTATTCTTATCGGGATTAATTAAAATTTAACCTTCATACTCATAGACCATGTACGTCCAAATCCATAGAATACAGTTGCATCCTGCCAACCATGTCCACCTGTTTTAGCACCATTATCTTTGGCATCCGTAATATAATGTTCATTCAGCACATTATTACAATTAGTAATCCACGTTGCATCCAAATCACCAATTTTGAAATGATAGCTAAGACCTGAATCAAAAACATAGGCACTTGGTATACGCCATGGTTGAGCCACATCTTCTACACCTGTTTCAAATTTATTTGTACTAGTGATATCATAATCAGAGTAATTACGACCATAAAAGTTACCACTTGCATTAAAATAAAGTCCTTTCAACAACTCATAAGAAACAGCTAAATATGCTGTCGTTTGAGCCGAATTTCCAACTTTAATACCATCAAGATTCAAAGTAGAAGAAGCATGATCAGCAGATCCTATAGTAGTTATATTTTGATTTTGATCCAATGCTTGGCCATTCTTGTTATACCAATAACCCTTTGCATTACTTTTCCATTGCCAATCCCCTAGAGAAAGCATTCCATTAATTTGAAGTTTTCTTAAAGGTTTATACGTAAATTCAAGCTCTATACCTTGATGTAAAGCATCAACACCATTTAAATTTAAATAGGCACTCTCTTGAGCATCAGTTTTTGATTTAGTTATAGATTTATCCAACCATGAAGTACGGTAAACATTAACTGTAGCATTAAACACCCTTGATGTATAACCATAACCCAATTCAAATGAAATAACTTTTTCATTTTTAGAGTTAGGATTTAATAAGTTGCTAGTTGTAGAATTTAGGAAAACACCTCCTGAATAAAACGGAGTACGAGAGAAAAAACCAACATTTGCAAAAGCATTATGATGCTCATCCAGGTTATAATTTGCGCCACCTTTGACCCCATATCCTATTTTCGTCTTTGAGTCTGATTTCTCATCATTATAATAAAAATGATCTTGCCGTTTATAAGTGTTAACATTAGCGTTAGCAGAAACAAAAGTAGACAATTTATCTTTTGTATACTCTAATTGAGTAAAAGCTCCATATTGTCCAATATAACTTTCATAATCACGATATACAATATCACCAATATAAAGTTTCTCGTTCTGCCAAGCAATGTCCTCTGATTTATATGGTACGTTTGCCCTATCAGGATCAATCACATATTGTCCACCATAAAGATCTGCAATACGAGCAACATGCGTTCCTTTATAGTAACGCAAATCAAGACCTGCTTGAAAATCCAAATTACTTGTCAATTGATTCTTATATGTAGATAACAAACCATACCAAACATGATTATTCATATTCTTAGCTACAGCAGCCAAACTTCCATTAGCAGAGTTTGCATTATTTTCCATTAACGCAGCATAGTCAAAAGTACCATCCTTTTTACGATAAGTTGTATTAGGTACTCCATTAGTAGCTCCATATAAAGTTGAATAGTTATCACCTACTGCCCTATAGCCATAACCATCTCCTATAGAAAGATACAAAGAAGAAGAGAGACTAGATTTTATATTTATATCCCAAATATGATTTAATGATACCTGAGGTTTGTGATAATAGTTATAATTTGTAGAAACACGTTCACGCCCATTAGCATCAAAACCATATGTAGCATTATAACGATATCCATCACCTAAACCTACTGATTTTTGTAGTTCCCACTGTGCAATAGTCAGCTTATCATAACGTTTATTATGGCTTTGAGGTGCTCCAGTTGCCGTCAAAGACAATACATGTTTATCACCTAGTCTTTTAGAAACATTTATAAACCAAGAATACGCGTTAAAAGCTGTTCCACGGATATAACCATCGCCCCAAGTCTTAGAACCCAAGATAGAGACAGCCCAGCCCTTTTCATTCATTCCTGTAGAAAGAGCAAAAAGCATCTTGTTGTAGCCATCATTACCTACTCCATAAGAGACAGCACCACCTTTCTTTGCATTTGTAGAGTTTGTTACAATATTGATAGATCCACCTACAGAAGGTGAAGATATTTTAGATGCCCCCAATCCTCTTTGTACTTGCATAGAGCGAGTAACATCTGAAAGGCCTGCCCAGTTTGACCAATAGACACCTCCCCATTCCATATCATTCATAGGCACACCATTTACCATAACAGCAATATTTGCAGAAGCGAATCCACGAAGATTTACGCGCGAATCACCATAACCACCCCCTTGCTTTGTTGCATATACACCCGGAGTCGACTTCAATATTTCAGGAAACTCTTGAGTACCAAGTCTCTCTGCAATAAAAGTCGGTCCAATAGTAGAAACTGCTACCGGAGTCTTACGGGCAACTGCAATTGAAGAAGTAATTGTTACGTCAGATAAAGCAACCGCATCTACTTCAATTTTGATAACTCCAAGATCTACCTGAGCCTTATTCTGTGTAATTTTCTTTTTTAGCTCTTTGTATCCCAGATACTTGATAGATAATGTTGCATTAGGAGCAACACTAAGAGCGAAGTTACCGTCCACGTCAGTCACAACTCCCTGAGTGCTACCAACAACTGTTACAGCAGCTCCAATCATCGGATCGCCATTTTCAGCATCCACAACTTGTCCCTTAACTGCAACCTGAGCAAAAGCTGTAGCAGCAGAACACGCCAACAGCAAAGCAACTAGCAGAAAATGAATTAGATGTCTTCTCATAATTCTTTTTTGTTAAATAATTGAATTGTTAATTTAATAATACCTTTTGATTATCAGACAAAGGTAATTAATATATTTTATACATACATTACATTTGTATTTCATTTTTTTTAATAAAATAAACCCTATTTCATTAAAAAAGACAATTAAAAGTAAAGCCGGCTAATTATATTCAAATAATTAGCCAGCTTTAGCCTTAATATATAGAATTGTAACTATCAGTCCATCAACTTTCTATATCTCACCCGTTTTGGTTCTTCATTACCTAAACGTTTCATTTTATTCACTTCATAGTCAGAGTAAGAACCTTCAAAATAGAAAACATTTGAGTCGCCTTCGAAAGCAAGAATATGAGTGCAGATACGGTCAAGGAACCAACGGTCATGCGAAATAACAACAGCACAACCGGCAAAGTCTTCCAAGCCTTCTTCTAATGCGCGCAATGTATTTACGTCAATATCATTAGTCGGTTCATCAAGCAGTAACACGTTACCCTCTTCTTTCAAAGCCATTGCTAGATGAAGACGATTTCTCTCACCACCGGAAAGAACCCCGCAGAGCTTTTCCTGATCAGCACCTGCAAAATTGAAACGAGAAAGATATGCACGCGCATTAATATCTCTTCCTCCCATACGCATTAGCTCATTACCACCGGAGATTACCTGATAAACGCTCTTATTAGGATCAATATCCTTATGCTGTTGATCCACATACGCCACTTTAACAGTCTCTCCTACCTCAAACTCACCTCTATCAACCTTCTCCATCCCCATGATCAGTCTAAACAAAGTAGTTTTACCGGCACCATTTGGTCCGATAACCCCCACAATACCATTAGGAGGAAGCATAAAGTTAAGATCATCAAACAGCAGCTTATCACCATACGCTTTAGCTACCCCTTTAGCCTCTATCACCTTATTACCCAAACGAGGACCGTTAGGAATAAATATTTCAAGTTTTTCCTCCTTCTCCTTCTGATCCTCATTCAGCAATTTATCATAAGAATTCAAACGAGCCTTACCTTTAGCTTGACGAGCTTTAGGAGCCAATCGCACCCATTCCAATTCGCGTTCCAGAGTTTTCCGGCGCTTACTAGCCGTTTTTTCCTCCATCTGCATACGCTTAGTCTTTTGATCCAACCAAGAAGAATAGTTACCCTTCCATGGAATCCCCTCACCACGATCAAGCTCTAAAATCCATCCAGCCACATGATCAAGGAAATAACGGTCGTGGGTCACAGCAATCACCGTACCCTCATATTGTTGCAAATGTTGTTCCAACCAATCGATAGACTCCGCATCAAGGTGGTTCGTAGGTTCATCAAGCAGCAAAATATCAGGTTTCTGCAATAACAAGCGACACAAAGCCACCCGACGGCGTTCTCCCCCTGACAAGTTTGCCACCGGTTGATCCTCAGGCGGACAACGGAGAGCATCCATCGCACGTTCAAGTACACTATCCAAGTTCCATGCATCCGTTGCATCTATCACATCCTGCAATTCCGCCTGGCGCGCAAATAACTTATCCATCTTTTCAGCATTCTCATAATACTCCGGCTCACCAAACTTAAGATTGATATCCTCATACTCAGCCAAAGCGTCTACAATAGGTTGCACACCCTCCATCACCACTTCTTTCACCGTCTTGTTATCATCCAAGTGTGGCTCCTGTGCCAAGTAACCTACAGAATACCCTTGCGAGAACACCACTTCACCTTGATATGATTTCTCCAGACCGCCAATAATTTTAAGCAAAGTAGATTTACCCGATCCATTAAGACCTATAATACCAATTTTAGCACCATAGAAAAAGGAGAGATAAATATTTTTAAGCACATTTTTGTTCGGTTGAAAAGCCTTGCTCACTCCAACCATTGAGAAAATAATCTTTTTATCGTCAGCCATAAATATAAATAAGATATAATATATAAATACTTTAAAATCAGCGCAAACATACGCAAAATTCTCCGTATTTCCTGCTTACAAAATGAAAACTAGAAAGGAGTAAATCAAAAAATATTCAGAAAAAGAGGCGGAATTACTTGCCTATTAAGATTATTCCCCTTACATTTGCACCCGCTTAACAGCAATAAAGGATTGATTCGCTAGCTCAGCAGGTAGAGCACAACACTTTTAATGTTGGGGTCCTGGGTTCGAGCCCCAGGCGGATCACAGGAAAAGGCTTAGAGATTTTCTCTGAGCCTTTTTTGTTGGTACTTAAAATGTGTACAGGATCATGGATCATACGGATCATACCGAAATCCTGAGGGATTGTCCTATTAAGCATAAATTTTAGATAATCTGAACAAGAAGAATGCCACGTTTCTGACTCCTCTGAGTTGTGCTCTGAATTGCTTTATTTTTGCATTAAAAAATTCGCTTGCCGCATTAGTTGCACGGTTCTTGAAGAAAGCTACTCGAAGAAGATTCGGCGGTTTTTCTTATCCCCTAAAGGAGAAATGCTTATCTTTGCAAAATGGATGATTGCTGTTTTATGTAACTTAAAAAGAATTATACGAAATAATGATACCAGAAAACATAATTGAAATATGTGTAGCTATTGATATTGCAATATTAGGTATTGCATATCCAATTATAATTGATAAAATCTCGAATATTGGTGATAAGTATTCCTCGGAATACATTCCTGTTGTTTTTAATGACGAGTTTCCTCAAAAATCATATAAAATAACTTGCGGAATATCCGTTTTCAAACTGACATTATTTGTAACCTTATTTTCTTTCATATTTTTGATTTTTCAATTTCAACCGCCTTTTAGTTGGGGGAATTGGTTTATAAATAATTCCGCAAAACTTGGAGTGTTTATTCTTACATCTTTTCTGATCATTTTCTTTTTTGTTTGGTTAGGGAAAGTAGCTTTATATAACGGAAAGTCAAAATCGCTTCTAACTCACTTAATCAGCAATTACAGTAAATCAAAAGCAGATACAGAAATTCAGAACTATCACTTGAAAGCAATAAATGAACTTGCTTTCTATGCAATAGAAAAACAAGATGAACATCTTCAAGAAACTTTACTAGAGTTTTATTACATGGTTTTTTCAAATATCAGAAAAAATCACGACAAATCAAAGCCATTGGTTTATCCGATTGACTTATATTTTCTTGCAAGTAAGTTAAACGAAATAGCAGTAGAAAATAAAACGAAACTTAGAGCAATTGAACATAGAGCCGTTAGCGGAATTTGGTTGCTCGGAGAAGATTTTGAAGATATTACTATCTCAGAGGAAACATATAGTTGGCTTTGGAGAAATATTTACACCATTTGTGACAAGCCACGCTTTGTGAAAATTTTTTGGGCAAATTCAAGCCAATATTTTGATTATAGACTACAATCCGTAATCGCTGATTATGATTTCCCGCAAAATAAGAATTTGAACCAAGAACAAATAGATAAACGAAATGAAGAAAGAAACAAATTTCTTGAATTTCATTATTCACTTGGTGGATTGTTACTCTATCGGAAACAACACAAAACACTTAACTACTTGTTTGAATATTCACAGTCCCAACCACCAAAATACGTGTTGCTTCCTGAAACAATGACACAAATCTTCTATTGGTTTGAAAATTTCAGAAATGAGTTTAAGCACACACACCCTATAGATTTAAGATATTACTTCCCCGAGCTTGACAATTTGGGTAACAGACGTCAGGTAAATTATTGGATATGTAGTTATGTCACAATCTTATATCTAAGGCAATATTCTCTTTATCAATACTATATTACTCAGGATTACACAGCCTTGCCCTATCTTCCTAATGATGTTTTAGAACTTAGCAGTTTGCTTAACACTGTTCCCTATTTTGAAAGATGTTTAAACAATGTACTTTCTAACAAAGACCTGATTGCCGAACTTAAATTTGAAAAATTGATAGAAGACAACAAAGAAAACTTCTCTTTATTTATTAGTAATTTAAAAGAGGCGATCAAAGATAAAATTGGGCAACAAAAATTAAATGCTGAATTATCTAATGATAAAATCAATAATTTTTATTCTAAATCCAATACAATAATCTCAAAAGCATTTGAAGTTTATAAACCAATCTTTGTAGAAAAAGACGATGAACATTCCAAAAGTGAACTAAAGTTGAGTGTTAATGGTGAAATAGAATTGATGTCAAAATCTGCATTTACAGACAATGATATTCCTTACTTGAATTATGACACTTCTTTTGCGAGTGCGATTGCAACGCACAACATCAAGCGTTTTATTCCTAATGCATTTTTTATAGCAAGAACAAAACGGTATCTGCTAAATAAGGATAACGTTATTCTTGCTTTAACTAAAATTATTGGAAACAGCAATGATATCATAATTGTTGGCATAAATATAGGCTATCAATTAAAGGACATCCTTGAAAACAGTTATTTCAAAAACGACATTCGATATATCCCTTCAACAGAATATCATTCACAAGATACATTGTTTGTTTTACAAAAGAAATATTTGCCAGCAATTGAGCATAATGAATTAAAAGAAGATAAAAAAACAGAATTCCAGTTGCAGTGTATCAATGAAGATTTAAAGCTCTACGCTTCAGTTATTGACATTAATACTAACGAGAACAAAACAATCAAGGATAAATGGAACATAGAAAATGAATCTAACAACGAAGATTTAAAAGTTCAGTTGTCCATTGCATTTTTGAGTTTCATTTATTGGAAAAACGAAAGAGAAATTATTCAAGTAAATATCGCTTCTGAATACAGAGAACAAGGAATCCAAAATGATATAAATGATGTGGAATCACTATCGTCATCCAAGGAGGATAATAAACAGAAAGCAAGCAGTTGACAAACAGTTAGGCGACATACTTACATTAGTTGAACAATGGAGCAAATACAACATAAGTTAGATGGAAATTACTCAAAAAAATAGAAATTCAATATTTTCAATATTAGTCAAAAAAGATGATTCTCATGTAATGCATTTGGGGACGGGTTTTTTTATTGGACTAAAAGGTCTATTCTTTACCTGTGGGCACACATTCAGGAAGAATGAAGCTTATATTGATGAATTATTTATAGCTTTTCCTCAATCTAAATCAGAACTCTATAAAATAAAAAGTTTGTATTACAAATCCTTTGAAATTTACAAACAAAAAGGACCGGAGTATCATGATGCCGCTATTGGAATTATCGATTATGATAATTCTGATTTTTTGGTCTTTAACAGAAAACGTCCTAAAAACAAAAGTACTCTATTTGCTATTGGAATAAAAAATGACAGTCCAACAAAACTTCATCCTCTAAATGGCAATAAGGCAGATTTGAGTCTTCTCAAATTAGTACCAACTAAATTAACCGTTGATTTACTACAGAAAGCTTTAATCTCTGATTTGCTAAATGATTATAAATTGCCACGCGAAGACGTTGCCCCTGAAAGATTTTTTAATAATTGTGTGGAAATGACTGGCGTTTTGGAAAAAGGAGAAAGTGGTTGTCCCATACTTGATAATAAAGGACTGGTATCTGGAACTTTTATAGCATATAATGAACAGGCTAACAGTTCCGCTATGATATTGAGTAAACATTGCACCAAAGCTATTAGGTATAACACCTATTATCATTATGATATTTATCAAGATTTAACTTTAAGATAAAATATCTGCACCAAATGCAGAGCAGTTTTCCAGATCAGGTAATCATAAGATGGTAGTTGAAAATATTGCCGATAAAAACCGCATCCCAAATAATAAGAAAAATACGAAGCCCGCGCTTGTCTGTAGTGCGGGCTTCTTCGTAAAATTAGTGGTCATGAAAATATACAGACTTAATCGCCGTTTGTTGCTTCGAGATCGTCCCCTGAATCTTTAGGTGTATCATTTTCTGTATCTTCTTCCGTAGTGCCATCCGGGGTTTCGTCTTCTTGGTTTTCTCCTTTATCAAAATTGGACTTGATAAAGGCTTCCACATCGCTCTCTTTATAGAACGTCTTGTGATAAAGCATCTGATAAGGCAGTTCGCCTGACGAGCGGTAACGTTGGAGCGTTCGTTTGCTTATATTGAGCCGTTGGCATAAGTTTTGATTATCCAATAACTGTTCGCCCTCCAGCAGTTTTTCTTTCAGCGCCATCTTTTCCATATTCTTGTCTAATCGGTCGAAGTGCGACATAATCCGCTGCATCCAATCTTTGAAGTCGTTATTATCTACAATCAGAACTGTATATTTTTAGGGATGCTTACTTTCTCGGCTTTTGCTTTTTGCGCAGCTCCAAATATTCCTGATGCTGGCGCACCAATTCGTCTATATAATCGGGATTACTCCTGACCAATCGTTCTTTGAGCAACCGTTTGGCTTCGGCTATTGTATAATAGGTTTTGCCGCCAATCACAGAGAAGGTTATTTCGCCTTTCGACCTTAGTCGCTGTAAAGTCCTTTCACTGATGCGCAGGCAGGTACAAACTTCATAACCGTCCACCCATTCATCATCCGAATCGGTATCTTCCTTTTGAGTTTGATTCATTACATACTCGGCTATCCGGTCTATTTTTTCCACCAAAGATTGGTACGCCTGATGGTCTATTGTAATCACTTCCATAATTTATCGACTTTTGTTTGATACAAAGGTCGGGCGTTTACGAACACTTGAAAACGAGGTCGGTACAACTTTTTTTGAACGTTTTTACAAGATGATAGTTCACAGTCATTTATGGGGCTATTTTATTGCGAAAACTGGAGGAAAATTTGGAAAAACAGTCGGTATAATCGTATAAACAAAGAAAAATGCCCGATTTTGACGCTAATTCAGATCAAAATCGGGTGTTAAGGGAAAAATACCGACCTCGGTATTCTTATTTTCTATCCATACGCCGCAGAAGGGCGTTTTTCAACTGATCAAGAAAGGGTGTGGGAGTGTTGCGAATTTTCAGGTCGCTGAAAGTTCGCGAAATATTACTGTCCAATTCAATGTTGAACACATTTTGGATGTAGTCGAATAGTTGTGCGAGCGGTACATCGCCAAACAAACCGGCACTATCCCATGAAAAGAGTTGTTTCTGCAATTCTGTTTTGCTGCCCTTCCATGTTTTCTTTGTTGCAGGAAAACCAAAAGAACAGGTTTGCTGTCCGTTGCTATTCAACAGTTCTATTTCGTGCATCAAATATGCGGAAAGCATATCGTTCGCCAGAATCTTGGCGACCTTAAAATCGCAGTTGGTGGAAAAATTAGAATCAAGTTCGTAGTAGAATGTTTCGAGGTATTGCTCCGGGTCAGGCTTTCCACGAAGAAAATAGAGGGTGTCCAAATGAGAAGCCCCCGAACGATAGTAACGGATAAAATCGAGCCTCTTAGTATTATATGCGTTTATTTCATTCAATTTCTCACATAAATATTCGCGTTGAATATCCACACCATTAGGTCGATTCATTTCGATATTATATACTTTGCGGTAGTATATCAAGCGATAACATAACTTGGCCTTGATTTCTTTGAAGAACATGATTTCTTCTTCCTCATCCCGAAAATCATACGCCAAAATAAATGCCTTTAACTTATTAAACACATCAGCAAGGACATGGGAAGCCTCCAGTGATTTTGTAATCGCACTAATTTTCGAGGATTCTATTTGCTCTATACTCACACCAATCTCTTTCTTAAGACGGGAAGTAAAAGAAATCATAGGTCTAAACTCTTTTCTTTTCCAAATACCTTTTTGCCATCAGGCGACAGAACAAAGTTGTCGGTTCTTTCCTTTGTCACCGTACTTTCTGGCATTGTATAGCTGTAACGGCATTTCACCACTACTGATATTACTTCGGTGGGGTTACGTCCTTTGTAACGGTCGGAATAAGGGTGGGTAGGTTACGCAGCGAATCAATCCGCGCTTGCGTTGTTGCAATGCTTTGGCTCAATTGCTCATCGCCGCTTGTTTAGCGTATTTTGCCGATTAGTTGTCTTTCAACAAACCGTTGAAATAGTCGAGTTAGATATAAAAATCTCTATCATGGAAACACTATTCATTTTTATATCCTCGCTTCCTTTGTTTCGGTTGCTCTGTTCTCATTAGTTCATCAAGACTTTGATAAGTCCTGCTATTGAAAAGAGTTTCGAACTCATCCGTCATATCCAATGCAAAAGCAAGCATCACCAATGAGCGCAATGATATCTCTCCCGATGATTCAAAACGCCTATAGGACGGCAGTGAGACTCCTGCCTTTGCAGCAAGCATCTTTTGTGTCCATCCTTTTTCCAATCGTCTTTGTTTAACACGTTGAGCAATACCCAACATTAACGAATCTGGCGTCTTATCTATAATCGATAAAATATTATCATTTATCATATAATTATTGGTATTAATGATAATATATGATCACTTACAAAGTTAATCAAAAATCAAATAATAATCATTTTACAGTACTAAAGGATTGCATAAGCAGTTATATAACCCCACCTATAATCTGAGTGTTCCTGCAAACCGATGTCATAGATTCAATAGAAACACTTGCTTAATAGCTCTTTGAAATAGTGTGAACGAAATGCTGAGTCTACATTACGATTCCTGAGATCATGCGACACTAAGTAATAACCTGTGTATAAACTCAATATGTAAAAACAAAACCACCCTTTTGAGGTGGTTTTTATAGTAAGTACTTATTTTTTAGCAAGTCACAGTACAAGGTTTCCCTGTTGATGGATAGTTCAAATCAAAATTAACGTGAATTGTTTTTATTTGCGCAACGTTTTCCGGTGCTATACAAATATTCTCAACCACATAACAACCCGAAGCCTCGCATATCTTGTCCAGTTCCTGATGATGACTGCCATGTCTACCTATTCCATACGAATCAATAAGAATCAATTGAGGTGATTTATCCAATATTCTCAAAAGCACTTCCTTTTGTATAGACGTATCTGTTTCATCAAAATATGCCTTGCTGCCGTAATCATTGAGATCCATATTTCCTGTGTACAAGAGCAACGCCTTGTTATCAAGCGATGGTAATGTCTCTACATCATCAAGTGTAGGCATCCCTTGCCGGCAATCAAGAATAAATGTCTCAAGATGAAATTCACCTTGTTTAGGAACAGATGTATAACAATCAATATGAGTTCCGAAATGCCCCTTAGCTCCTATTTTATCTGCTTGCTTTTCCAACCATGCATTAGCTGGATGGTTTATATCTAATTCAATGTGTAAGTTCATTGTTATTTATACATTATATAATGAGAATTTAAAATATAATTGCGTAAGATAAATTCTCTCCTTTTACCAAAAAGCCGGATTATAAACTTTGATTATTTTTTTCATATACTAGCAAATTATTTGCTACAAAGATACCATTTTAATAGCTAAAAAAGAAATTAAGTATGAAAGCATGCGAAATTTATCATTTGGACATTCATCAACTTGTTGAGGTAAAAATATATGCTTATATTTGAAAGCAAATAGGCATAACTTTGCCATAAATAAAAAATAGATTACTATGAACTTTTTAGAACTATCAAAACAACGTTATTCAGCAAGAAACTATTCTTCTAATATGATTGAGCAAGAAAAACTCGACTACATCTTGGAATGCGCCCGTTTTGCACCCTCTGCGGTAAACTACCAACCTTGGCATTTCTTTATCGTAAAAAGTGATGAGCAAAAGCTACTGGTTCAACAATCTTATCCACGTGAATGGTTTACCGAAGCTCCACTCTATATTGTAGTTTGTGCAGACAGTTCTATTTCTTGGGTAAGAAAATCAGACCATAAAAACCATTCGGATATCGATGCAGCAATAGCAACGGAACATATTTGTTTAGCTGCAACAGAACAAGGATTGGGTAGTTGCTGGGTATGTAATTTCAATTCTGATATGCTAAAGAATAATCTTCATTTAGCAGCCAACATGTATCCTGTAGCAATTATTTCATTAGGTTATGTGAAACAAGCACCAGAAAAACCATCTCAAAGAAAAGCTATTACCGAAATTGTTTCAACCTTGTAGATAATGGCTATGAAAGCAGATATAAGATTAGCACAAGTGGTATTAATCAAAGATTTGTCCCATTTGATAATATTCTTAAGAACGTTAGAGTCGCATATAGCCTTGGAATTAATTCAATGATAGTATATATAATTCAACTGGAGGGATATTATGGAATTAGAAAATAGCATTTTCGTTACAGGTTTTAATTGGAGCGTTCAAGTAATAGTAATAACATTACTTACGATTGCTGTACTGATTGGAATAATAATCTCTTTTTATTCAAGAGGAACAACAAATATATCTTTGTTGAAATATGTATTAACTTTTGTGATCTTATTAATAATTATTATACCCGCTGCCTATACTCCAATACGCTTAAGTATAAATGATGAAAAGATAGTTCTTAAAAGAATTATTGGAAACATTGAGATTAATCTTAAAGATGTGCATTCAGTCACAATATTTTCTAATAAAGAAATAAGTAACTCTATTAGAACATTCGGAAGTGGAGGTTTATTTGGTTACTTAGGTCAATTTAATAATAATTTGATTGGCAACTATACGATGTATGCTACTGAAACACAAAATCTTATATATATAAAAACTTCTAAAAAAAAGTATGTATTTAGTTGCTCTAAGCCACATGAGTTCATAGAATTAGTAAATAAAAAAAGAGAATAGTGTTATAAGTACAATTCTTTTTTATTTGCTTATGCTTTTTTTATTTCGAGTAGAAAAATTTCAGACTTATCATAAAGAAAATTAGTATAAAACTGTGATATATTCAGATTAAATGTATACGTTTCAAATAGAGGTATTATTTCCGCTATTACCACTAACATCTAACATATAGATACCATCAGTATAAGTATATAAATATAGTCTATTATTATAAAGCTCAAAATCTATAACTCCACCAATACCAGACAAGTCTGTTTGAAAAAACACGTCCCAACTATCGCCTCCATTACTTGATTTATAAATCATGAACTTATGATCTTCATGCGATGCTCTGTTTACTCCCGACGTATATAAAACTGAAGGATTATTCTTGTCAAAAATAGTTTTATAGAAATACAGACCTCCAGTTAATACCGTTTTCCATATTTTACCTTTATCAATGGACTTTTTAATCATCTGTTCTCCTGAATAGAGTAATACATTTGAATAAGTAGGATGAAATACAATATGATGAATGCAATTATTATCTACTGACTCTATCAATTTCCAGCTTTCTCCATTATCAGGCGAAGAATACATGAAAGACGCAAGCATCATAGATTCGCCTGTATAATAAACATTTGTTGTATCGTTAGCATTAAATCCGAGAAACCAATTTTGATACCCTCCATATTGTTTGCTAAGTACCGTCCAAGTTTGTCCAAAATTGATAGATTTGACCACTCCAATCGGTTCTACCAAAGCTAGAATTGAATTGGGATTCTTGAGATTTTGAGCTATTGAATATGGTATTACCTTATATTCATTTTCCTTCAGGATAAATGAACTGGGAGTAATCGATTGGTAGGTTTCTCCATTATCCGAAGAATAGAGAAATGCCCTTTCATCTGCGCAAGCGGAAATAGCCAAAATATTATTGCCATTCTTTATAAACTGAAGGATGGGAAGATCCTTAAATGCAAACAGCTCCCAATCAGTATTATTAATTGTACTTATATTCTTTCGGTACACACCGGTCAAGGTGGTTATATAGATGTAATTGTCTAAAATCTGCATTGTAGGGCGGTATGGTACTCCAAAATCACGAAAAACAGCTTCTTCTGCTTTTCTGACATTTGCAAGATCTTTTAAACCCAAATATTGAAACGCTTCGATTGAGAAATTTTCATTCCTTTCATTATCGTTGCTGCATGAGCTCAATATCAACAAGAAAGTAAAGAATAGTATGCTATATCGTTTTTTCATCGTCATTAAATTATTTATAATCAACATTTTCCTTTAACTCAAATTCTATGGGATATACATAAAGTTAAGATTGCATCATATATTTTCTCGTCTGCCAATCTAAAGAAGTTAGTTATGGCTATATTACAATAGCCTGAAAAGTTCTTCATATTCACATACAAAGCAAATAAATATTTATTAAAACAAAAATAAATTCCATGCAGTATTCGCATTCATTGTGCATTTAAACAGAAAAGATTATTCATCCTTTAAAACTAACGATTATGGAAAGTACAAAAAAAATGACTTTGTTTTTTATTCTATTCTTTTTTTGCATCTCGTGCAGTGACAATGAGAAGACTAATTATCCAGCTCCAACAGGAACATGGGAAGTAGTTATATATGAAGGACATGACAGTAAAGGACGGGCATTCCCTATTGACGGAATACCGACCCAGTTTACATTCAAATCTGATGGAACAGGAATAAGTCTCATGGGAATAAGTTATGAAAACGAATATACGTTTACTTGGTTTCTAAACAGAGATATGCTAAGTATAAAGTACGCCAATGGAAATATAGAGACATATCAAATTATAGAATATTCTGAGAACTTAATAAGACTTTTACAGTTCAATGAAAAGACGAATGAAACTATAAGCACCAATTTTATTAAAAATTTCGGCAGATGATCTTAACGTCAGTGCATTGAAAGAGCTGGAAGATAAAATCCTTAATACTATTAATGACAATCAGTATATCCGCCTCATCGAATCTTTCTTAATCAATTGCTTGAATCCGTTCAAGGAATACAATTACAAACGAATGGTTACTGCTATTAACTGCATCAATTTATGCAATGAAGAGTTTACCGTATCTCGTCTTGCTGAAAAAGTATGCCTCAGCCAAAAGCAACTCCAACGAATATTTAGCGAACATGTGGGTGCCAGCCCCAAAGAATTCATGCGCATTGTACGCTTTCATAAAGCGCTCTATACATTGCAGAATCATCCGGAGATGAATTTCACGACTTTAGCCTACGAATGTGGATATTATGACCAAGCGCACATGATCAATGAATTCAAACTCTTTTCCGGCTACACACCGGCTCAGTACATAGCCCTTTGCTCTCCCTATTCTGACTACTTTTCTTTATAAGTCGCTTTTTTCCAAGTTTCAGATTTAGGGCAAGTTTACTTTTGCATAGTCAATATGACGCAAAACAAAAATCGAAGCCGAGGGAATGGGCTACTTCGCACTACTCTGCGACAGTGAAGGAAATACAATCGGACTTTATGCCGAAAAGTAGTTACGCCTAGCGGTACTCCCTACTCCAATCAGGAATAGGGAGTTTTTGTATTCAGTAGAAAGATTTTAAAATCAGCTGATTGGAGCGTAAGAAGCTTTGACTACTTTTGTAATAACATAAATTGATTGGCAAGAATACTGAATATTACAACATCAAACAATGGAATATAGAATAAAGCTTAGCACTTCTGCCGATATGGATGAATTAGAAAAACTATATGATGACCTAAATGATTATCTATCCGCCACAATTAATTATCCGGCAATCTCGCTATACGAAAAATACGGATTTGAATATATGGGTACGGTAGATTTAGGTTTAGGACAGTATGGTCTGGATTGGTTTAAGGTATATGAGAAAGTCATTTAAAGTGCAACTTTAAAATCTACTTATGGTAACCAGTCCAAACTGTTCGTCAACGGATTCGTCATGCGCCACTGCTGTAGCTCGTCGTAATTGCAAACACCTCCTTCAAAAACGGCATGATAAATCTCTATGCCCGGAATCATTACCCCGTCCGGTACATCAAACTTTATCTGAAGGATCGTTCTTCGAATCTCAGGAGTGAGATGTTCCATTATAGCGGCAGTCGCCCTCTCCACTACCCCATCGTATTTCGAGTTTTTACGAATGTGAATCATGTCCAATTTCCAACAATTTGAATCTTCATCTTTATAAAGCGCATGCCATTCAATACACTCCTCCTCCGTATCAATCAAATTTTTATATTGAATTTCTATCAGCGACAAGTCTTCAGCCAATCTTTGCATGACAGAGAAACTCTCAGCAATACTAAGTTGATCCGTATAAATATGAAGATCTATATCTCTGTTTTTAGCCAATAAGCCCGATTTGAGAGAACCAACCAAATGAACAGTTGCCCCAATACGTTGCCATGCGGAAATAATGCCGCTATTTTCCAATATTTTCCATGCGGCCTGCTGATTCTGTTTTGCTAATTCAAGAATATCCATCTGTCTCATTTTTTAACAGACAAAGATACAAAACTTCTTAAGATAAAGCTATAGTTTTTCTATTCCGGCAAAATGCATATCTTTGCAGCGCAAATAAAATATTGTTCAACTCATGAAATGGCAACTCTGTAAATAGCTTATATGCTCCAGGTTGGTCGGGGAACTAAACAATCTTCGGCCTTTATCTTTATACCCTTTTCTAAACACAGAGTTTTCTCAAAATAACATTTGAATTATGACTCATGCAGGGCGCAACAGTCGCAATGCCTAAGAGTCGTGCATATTAAGTTGAATAATGAATTATACATATAAACAAATTTGGCTCATCAACTTTCCTATAATGGTGAGCCTCTTCATGGAGCAATTGATCAATTTTACAGATTCCATCTTTCTCGGTCATGTCAGTCAGATAGAGTTAGGAGCTTCGGCACTGGCAACAATGTATTACATAGCCATCTATATTCTTGGTTTTGGATTTAGCCTTGGAGTACAAGTGCTTATAGCTAGGCGAAACGGAGAACAACGATATGAAGAGGTTGGCAAAGTGTTCTACCAAGGACTTTTCTTCTTGTCCGCTTTTGCTGTTTTAATGTTTATACTCTCCAAGCTATTTTCACCAATGATTCTCCGCATGGCAATATCATCCGATAGTGTTTATCAGGCTACGATGCGATATATGGAATGGCGAGATTACAGCTATCTGTTCGCTTTTCCATTGTTGGCCATTCGCTCTTTTTTCATTGGTACAACCAACACCAAGATTCTTACGGCCAACTCCATCGTTATGGTAGTATGCAACATATTGCTCAACTATGTACTCATTTTTGGGAATGCAGGATTTCCGCAACTGGGGATTAGTGGAGCTGCTATTGGCTCGTCACTTGCCGAACTTATAGGCTTGCTGTTTCTCGTTTACTACATGTGGAAGCATGTGAATAAGAAGCGCTACGGACTCCGTGCAACGTTCGACCTGAATTTATCACTTCATCTTCTAAACATCTCTATATGGACCATGATAAGATCTTTCTTTTGTATTGCTCCGTGGTTCCTTTTCTTTGTAGTGATTGAACATTTAGGTGAATGTGAACTTGCGGCAGCCAATATCGTAAGGAGTTACTCTATGCTCTTCTTTGTCATAGTTAACTCCTTTGCCACGACTGCCATTTCATTGGTTAGCAATCTTATCGGAGCGAAACAGATTGCAAGTGTGATGCCTCTTTGTCGACGTATCATAACATTAACGTATGGCATAGGACTCCCTCTGATCTTGCTCTCTTTCATTTTCTCCGAAAATATATTAGAGTTGTTTACCAATAATGGAGCAGTGATTACAACGGCTTTATATCCCTTTTACGTGATGCTCTCTACCTTTGTCATCTCCGTACCTGCTTACACATGTTGCAATACGGTGATCGGGACAGGTAACACAAAAGTCGTTTTTGCCTTTCAGATGATTAATATGGTTATCTATTTGGGTTATCTGTATGCATTATCCCGCTATCTTCATACCCCGCTAGCAGTATATTGGACTTCTGAGCAGTTATATGCCCTCATCCTCTTAGGTCTATCTCTGGTGTATCTTAAGAGAAATAAATGGCAAAACATAAAAGTATGAACGCTTATTCCATAGGAATGTATTGAGCAATAGTAAGGGAAGAGGAAACTAATGCGTTCAACTTATAAAATGTACGTTAGTTTTAAGTAAAAAGAAAGGCTACTTTAATACCTTTTGATAGTATCTTCTCTTCGTTCCCCATATGGAGTCTCTACAGTCTCCACATGGAAACCGTCCGGATCACGTATGTAGTCCGGGCGGTTCATATATGAGAAGCGAAAAGAAGTTTATCTACCAAGGTACGAAAAAAGCAGATGAAAGACAAGCAGCAGTAGAAATATAAAATATAACCCCGCAAAGACATTGAGACAAAAGAGTTTTTTTTCATTCACAAAAAAATATTCATCTGAGACGAAAAAAAAAAAAACGGATATAAACTGATTATCAACAGATTAAGAAAGTAGAGCAAAAAAAAGTAGAAATAAATGCGTCTTTTTTTCTCAAAAGGTTTGCAAGTATAGAAAATCTTATTACCTTTGCACTCGCTTTTGAGATGGTAATCACATAAAGTATTCGGGGTGTAGCGCAGTCCGGTTAGCGCACCTGCTTTGGGAGCAGGGGGTCGTGGGTTCGAATCCCGCTACCCCGACGATAAAAAAGGAGTTAGATGAAAATCTGACTCCTTTTCTTTTTAAAATATCACCCCAAGAAAATCATTCATGAAATCGGGGATCATACCGAAATGCTGAGGGATTGCCATGTTAAGCATAAATTGGGTCATACCAAAATTCTGAGGGATTGTGATTCCGAATCTTTATCTTTGTTTTCAAAAGAATAAAGCTTAAAAGCTCAATATTTCAATATAGTCCCATATTTGAAATAAACAAGTATAGTGAAAAGAGCATCTATTTATAAATCTTATTGCAAAAGCTGAAATAAGCTTGCCTAAGAAGAGATTTATCAATAATGAAGTAGAGCAACAGATATATTTAATCTTCAGCTAAGAAAAAAGTTTTTGCTTTAAAAAACGAAGTACATAAATGAAAGAAATAGAATATTATTTAGTAGATGTTTTCACCTCATTAAAATACGGAGGAAATCAACTCGCAGTTTTTATCGATTTCAAGAATGAAGTCTCTACCGAAGAGATGCTCAACATTGCAAAAGAGCTAAATTTTCCAGAAATAACATTCATCAAAAAAAACAATAACGATGAAGCATTTGATGTTCGAATTTTCACGCCTGAATATGAAGTGCCCTTCGCAGGTCATCCATCTTTAGGAACTGCTTTTGTTATTTCAAAATACATACTACCAAAACCTAAAGAAAAAATCATTTTAAATTTAAAGCATTCAAACATCACTGTTGATTTAACATCTACTAATGACATCGAGAAATGTACTTTTGTTATGGAGCAAGATGAACCGGAATTTATAGGTTCATATAAACATCAGGAAATTGCAGATGGACTTGGAATAGAATTTAAGGCTTTAGATAGGCAAAAGCCAATAGAAGAAATAAGTACAGGATTGCCCTATATTATTATCCCTATCATCAGTTTAGAAGAAATCACTCAAATAAAACTTGATGCTCGAAAAGTTATCGATTTTTTAAATCAAAATAAAAGATATAAAACCAATAGCTCAACCGGACTAACGACTTCTCTATTTTTTGTAACCGAAGAAACTTTTGAAAAATCACATCATTTCAATGCTAGAATGTATTGTATTGAAAATGAAAAGATAATAGAAGATGCTGCAACAGGGAGTGCTAATGGATGTTTTCTTGCGTACCTCTTAAAAAACAGGGCAACAGAAATTTCAGCAATAGTTGAACAAGGATTTCAAATGAATAGGAAGTCTTATATAAGTTTAGCTGGGGAGCTTAAAAACAATAAATGCACATTGAAAATTGGAGGACAAGTTGTTGATGTAGGGAAAGGGAAATGGAAAATAAATAAAGGCAATTAGCTTCAATAGCTCTCTGGCATTGAAGTAAAATAGCAACATCAACACCGACAAATTTCGTTTTGGGAGTATCCCAGATCTTGTCCTTACAGTATCATTACTAATTGCTTCTATACGCAAAGCTTTTGATTTACAACGGACTATACCCCCTACTCCTAGTTCTTCCGACGTCATAATTTGTTAGATGTTTTATGTTAACGTATTCAGAATCCGAGCATAGATGCCAGAGGTATATTTAATACTTTACAAAGTAATCTATCTATTTTTAGTGTGAGTTCTGAACGCCTAGAAATGTAGTCATTCATACGGGAAAGAGTTATACTAATTCCACCAAGCGAGATTCAATCAGTTCATACACAGTTAACTTCTCTCTATCGGATAATGTTCCTCCTCATACTCAATAACCAATTCTGATAAAACTCTCAATTCAATCAATTTCGGATCAGTCAATGGAGTATTATCATCTGTCATAGGAAGAAGTTCCTCTACTCTTTGGCAAATGGCGTCATGTTCTATCTCATTCTCTATTTTAGCCATATTAAAGCAAATTTATAGCCGATAATTCTTTGCTCAAAGACTGAATACCTTTTTGGATCTTCTCCAATTGCTTTCTGCGAGGTTTATGCACTCCAGCTGCATAGTGCCACAATTGGCGTTCATTGATCCCTGTAATGCGGCTCAATGCGGCTTTGGTAAAGACATTGCTGTAATAGTTAATAAAAGTAGCAGCATCAATCTTAAACTTTAAATCAAACTCACCTGATAAAACTTCACAAGGGTTTGGGTTACCTTCCAAGTATAACTCAATAGCCTCTTTCATATTCTCCTCAAGCTCACGCATGTCATTACCTATAGTAATTACCAGAGCACCCTCGATATAAGCACTCAAGTTCTTACCCGCATCAGTACAAAAAACACAATCATGCAGAAGATAAATTTTATATTTTTTTCATCTTAGTGGATCTGAATTGGATAAGATTCTAATACGTTGAGATAAATATTTAAGTTAATACGTGCATATATTATGTTAATTCGTTAACAAGACCTTTCATACTATTAAACCATGTTATAAATGAAGTCACAGAGCAGCCAAAATTTGCCATTATCCTAGATAGCAGTATATTTGTACTGTGTTTTTCATAGTATTAGATTTAAGGTTAACAAAGATTGGTTGCTCGTGAAGAGTAGCCTTTTTTTATACCCTGAACTTAGAAATGTGACTTTTCTTTGTTCCTATCGACTAATTCAATAAAAATACCGATCATGAATAAATTAAAGACCAAGCAAAAGATTACTTTAGGCATTCTTCTTATAGTCACATCAAATGTGCTTAGCTGCATATCATTTACCCCTTTATTAAACATCATTGCATTCTTTCAGGGGGCTACATTAAGTTTGGGGATGTTACTTCTTGTCTTAGGTTATGTAAAGAGACAGAGCCAATACTTCATCAGAAGTTATATTGGTTATTCCTCAAGGAACATCTGTTAGCATTGATGAGGATTGCAACTGCAAATGGATTCCTATTACTTACAACGAACAAATAGGATACGTCCCTAGCAAATATCTTAACAACGAAAAGACTTCTATAGAAGTGCCCTATCGTTCATCAGTAAAGTATTATACAAACTCACGTAGTGAAAAGTACAAGCCCCTGCTCGTTACAAATATGCACCAACAGGAGCAACAGCTTTATGCAGAGATGGAACGTACAGCTTTAGTAAGAGCCGAAGAGGTACATGCTCTCATCATGGCGGGGTTGCTAAATGGCTATAGAAAGTATTCTGAATATTCCGCAAAATAAGTAAGTTGTGCAAATGTTGTGCAATTCATAAAATAAAGGCCGGCCATTTCAGGCTTTACCATCTTACCCCATTTATAAACGATGTAATTGACCACGTAATCAAAAATAGCCTTTTTCAGAAGAGTACTTATATATTCAGCGTTGACTTTTATTGTGAACGGATCAATGCTGCAGAAAATGGATTTTTCACCCCGAGTGAATGAACTTGATTTGGTCCTTTCCAAAAGCATTCCGGAAATATCGTTAAGAGTCGTGTCCATAAACACGGATAATTCGTCGTAATTATCAAAACTTGTTTGCGTGATATCTGCATCTACATCCTACCGTTTCTTTGATTCACGGGCATAATAAGTCTGCATATCAACCTCTTTCAATATTTCATCAACGAGTAGATTAAACTGAATCATGATCTAACCGGTTTTTTTCTGTGAGAAGCCAATACTCTAATTTCAGCAGACAACTCAGTCAGTTTATTCTCAAAAAGTTTCTCTTCTCCAGGCTTCATAAGGGCCAACCAGTCTCTCAGGCAAGTGTCAACCAAATAGTCTTTCATGGCAAGCAAAAGAGAGTCTTTCTGACTATCCATGAAATTAGCAACTGTCTTAGTGGCAAATGTTACATCATCCGTTCCCCATACACAGGTTGTTTCACCTAATATTTTGGTTAATACATTCGTTAATTTGGTGGCACCTATTTTAATGTAGTCCTTAAGAAGCTCGTCTTCGTCATCGGATGCCTGAATTCTTGCTCCTGCTTCTAGCAACTCAGTATTATCCTTTCTTGCTTCTCCGACATAATACGAGTTTGTTTGCACTCCTATCACCACGTCGGAAAGTTTTATTACTGTAGTTATCGTTTTACTTCCTTCCATAATTTATGATCTTTGAGGTTTCTTTCTTTCAGCTAAATGTTTCTTTATATTGATGGCAAGATCAATACATAACTTATCGTAATAGGTTACTTCATCCTTCTTTGAAAGATTGAACCATCTCTTACAAATGAAATTGACCACGTATTGATTCATGCATCTTGTTAGTGAGGCCAGAACATTCGCGTTCCAGCTTGAAGGCATATTAAGTGCAAATATGGCTTTATCTGTCCCATCTATTTGCAGATATCCATGCCGGGTAATAACCTCGGAAAGTCCGCTTACCCTTCTCCCAAATAACTTAAAAGGATATTGCTTTCATCTTTTGTAGATGAAACCTTATCTGTCTCTCCTGTATTCTTACCTGTATAATCAGTTATTTTGTATACTTCCGGCATTATATCGCTCTGTAAAATAGTTATTTCCATTCAGATCTATTTTAGGCAAATATATCTATGGATGAAAAAAGTGAGGTTGCTGAATTGCCAAAAGAAATAGTCTGTGAATAAATAAAAATGAAAATAAATGGCTTTTATTATCATTTTACAAAAAACATTACTACATTTGGGCGTTTTGGAATAAAAAAATCAATAATAATTGGACTACAAATTCCTCTATAGCGCCTCTGTTAAGCTATTGTTTTAGAACATATGTACTATTATCAATGTAGCATAAAGATACGCTTGCAACATAAAATTAAGTGTTTAAGCATTCATTGCATGATATTAAGCGATATCTTTAAATAAGTAATCTTAGAATAAACTGAATTAAAAAACAAATAAAGTTATGTCATTCTTCCCGCCACTATCCGTTTCAGATGCAATTGAAAAGATTGATTACAATCAGTATTTACTTCCAGCTATTCAGAGGGATTTTGTATGGTCAAGTAGTAAAATTGAAATGTTGTTTGATTCTCTAATGCAAGGTTACCCTATTGGCTCAATGCTACTTTGGCGAGTTTGTGGGAAAAATGCAGAAAACCAAAGGTTTTATGGGATGTTGAAGAAATATCGAGAGCGCTATTTGATTCGTTCCGAGGAAGTTTCAACGAAGAATATACCAAGCTTTGAGGTTGTTTTAGACGGACAACAAAGATTAACTGCCCTTTATATAGGATTAAAAGGATCTTATGCTTATCATGGTTATAACTTAGCTTGGAAGGACAATGAATACTCTATTCCAACAAGGTATTTATATCTAAATCTAAAATATAAGAAAGACAGAAAAAATGACCTAAACGATAGTGATGACGATAAGATGTATGAATTTTCTTTTTTAAAACCGGCTGAAGCTGAAAAAAATGATGCTAATAACAATTGGTTCAAAGTTGGAGATATTCTAGGAATTAAAGGTACAGCACAACTATCGGCATGTTTTAAAAAGCATAATATCATAGAAAATGAAGCTCAAGAAATTTTATGTAAATTACACGACATTGTGCATTTAGAAAAACTAATTCATTATTATTTGGAAGAAAGCTCTGATTTCACAAGGGCTCTTAATATATTCATTAGAATAAATTCTGGTGGAATTACATTGAGCTATTCAGACTTAGTAATGTCAACAACTATAATGGGTTGGATAAACTTAGATGCAAAAAAAGAAATAAATGGACTGGTAGATGAACTTGTAAGAGAGTACGGATATTCTGTAAATAAAGACTTTATTCTTCGAACCTATCTAGTACTATATAATGACGACATAAAGTTCAGAGTTAATAACTTTAGCGTCAAAAACGCCAAAGAATTTGAGAAACATTGGAGCAACATAAAGTTAGCAATTAGAGAGGTTTTTCAGTTGGTTACAGACTTTGGTTATGCCCCAAATACGTTAACTTCTCTAAATGCGCTATTACCAATTGTATTTTATTTATACAAGGCAGATATAATTGAAAATTTTTGTCGAAAAATAGCCTATAAAAAAGACAGATCGTTAATAAAAAAATGGCTTCACATAGTACTTTTACACCAAATATTTGGAGGTCAAGCAGAAGGCGTTTTAAAAGCAATCAGAGATACAATCAAAAAAGAAATTGCAAAAGGAACTGAGCTTTTCCCTGCAAGTGCAATAGCAACAAGACTCTCTAAAACAAATAAATCAATAACTGTTGATGAAGAGTTTATCCAAGGGCTTTTATATACAAGCAAAGATAGCAGATATGCTTTTCCTATTTTAGCCCTACTTTTTCCTCAGTTGGATTACAAAAATAGAGATTTTCACTTAGATCATTGTCATCCACTTTCCGTCTTCACGGAAAAGAAATTGAAAGCAAGAGGTATTATTCTCAATGATAGCAACAAAGAGCATTTCACTAACTGCGATTATTTCAATTCAATTATCAACTTGCAGATGCTTGATGGAAATGAAAATAAGTCCAAAAATGCAAAGAACTTAAGTACTTGGGTCGCTGAAAATTCGATTCCATTAAAAAAACACTATCTCCCCGATGAACTTGAATTAAAAGACTTTCCAATATTTGTGGAGAAAAGAATAGCCTTATTGACAAAAGCATTAACAGAAACCTTAACTTTGTAATTTATTTTCATTATCAAAAGAATATTGTCCATGCCAAACGATAAAAATAATCAATACTATATTCCCAAATTTTATTTACGAACATTTTCGTATAAAGAGAATAAGAAACAAATCGGAATATATAACCATACAAATAAGTTTTATTTTCAAACTGCTCCCCTAAAAACACAAGGTTCGAAGACTTTTTTTTATGGTGAAGATGGAAAAATAGAAAATGCTTTATCCAAAATAGAAAGTATTCTTGCAAAAGAAATTTCTAAAATTATAAAAAGTAGAGAAATTCCAAAGTATAATAGCGATGGACATAAACTTCTATTATATTTTGCTGCTCTTACATATTTGAGAAACCCAATTGCAATTGAAGGAATTATAAATTCCAGGAAGGCTGTGGAAGAAAGGATTCTAGAAATGGATTCCAAAGTAAATATTGATGATTTAACTCCAAAAATAACTCATGAAGAAGCCATCGAAATGTCATTATCCATCATAAACGATATAGCAAACTACATTTCTGATTTAGATTATAAACTTTTATTAAATATAACAGATACTAAATTCATATCTTCTGGCTTACCAGTTGTAAGATATAATCAATTTCTAGAATATAAGAAATGGGAACATGGAAAAACTGGATATGGAACTATAGGATTACAAATTTTCATCCCATTATCTCCAGAGCTTACAATTATATTTTTTGATAATAAGATATATAAAGTTGGAAACAAAAAGCATAATATTTTAGAGATAAGAGACAAAAAAGATATTGATAAACTTAATCAATTGCAATATCTTAATAGCTCAGAGACTCTTTTTTTTAGTGATTATACAAGTAAATTTGATATAGAAAATTTGATTGAAAATTCATCTAAATACACTATGGCAAATCAAACAACCTCTCAATTAAGTTCTACAACAAGAGACAACATAATAAAAAAAAGAAAACGAAGAGAAGAAAAAGAGTCTGATTATAATTGGAAAAACAGAATGTACTACAAACTTGGAAATCGAAGGAATAAAAATGTTATCTGGTGTTAGATTGAAAAAATTATCCAACTCAATGGCTCAATTAAGAGATGCCGCACTTAAGTTGAGAAAAAACCGCCACTAATACATAAGATGTCGTGCCCCTGAGATGCTCCTACATGAAGCTTCAGATACACCACATCTCTGAATTGAAAGTAAAATAGAGCATTAGTGATATCTATGGAGTTAGCTGGAAATTCTTAGAAACTTCTGACCATCAAATAAAAAAAATATTATATAAACATAATATAGAGTTTACTAAGTGCCCACTCTTGTTTGCCTATTCCAAACATATTATAGCACCTAGATAAATATCAAGAAATAAAACAAATATATAAAAAAGTAGTACAATTGATTCATATTTTAAGTTTAATTCAACATGGGGGAAACAAAAAGAATAGATAAGGTCGTATTTTATTCGACTAGTGATATGAGCAATGGAGGCAATCTCTCTTTAGCCGAATGCATATTAAATAATATAATTAGTGACAAAATTGAAGATATTAATGATATAATTGAATTAGATCAAGTTACAAGATATATAGACGCAGACTTATATTTAAAAAAATGGTCTAGAGAAGATATAACATTATTTAAAAGTAAGGTTCAGGCATACAAAGATTTAATAGGCTGCTTCTTTGCTAAAATAGATAGCAAGAATATTCTTTTGCACTACGAAAAATTAGAATTGAAATACCATAAAGCTTTTTGGAGGTTAGTAAATCAACAAAAAGTATACAAACGCATTTCGGCGGAAATATTTTCAAATATAATAAACAGATCTGACACATTGATTAATGAAATTTTGGAACATAAAACAATAACTACTTATTACAAAGAAGCTTTACGAACATTTTTGTTGAACTATGAAAAAACGGCAGAATTATTAATGTCAATATACGAAGAGAAAAAGGATTCTTACGAGAAAGAAATGTTTCTGCCAGAAAATCTTACGATCATTGATAAAGAAGACATTATTTCCCGATATCTTGATAGTGAAAAAGCTAACTTAAATTACATTCGGCTGATCCAACATGCCCGAAATCATAGCAATTTACAGGTTTCTGCCAAAAATCGATTAAGAGCAAAAAAGAAAACAGAAGAAGGAAATAAGAAAATAATAGAAACAGGATATACATGGACAGATACGATATCTGTTTCATTCTCAGGAAAACAAAAGGAAATTAAGAGATATTGTATAAATGAAAATAACAGTTATGAGTTTTCTTACAGCTATGAATATATAAAGGAACATGATGACAATATCTCTTTATTTCACAATTTTATAATTTTATTCGAATATTTGGAGGAACAATCACGGATTAATTTAGTCAGCAAAAGCAGAACACGGGATTTATATGAGATATTTGGAACTCATTCAAAAAATGGATATCCTATAAACCTATATTTTAGGTGGAGAACAAATCTCTCTGATTTACAAATAGCTGCTTATAATAAAGTTTTAAATAATATTGGAAAAAGAATTGAAGATATATTATGTGATATTTATAAAGTCCATTTTAATAAAAAGTATGCTTTTTCCAATGCACAGCTAACGATGCCTTCTCAGGGGAGTTCATATTTAGAGAAAGTAAGAATGATTGCGCCTGAATTTGAATCTATTCTAAAGCAATATAGCTTATTTGTTACAGAAGGTGAAATAGATACTGAATTATTGCAAATTACTTCATCTCCATGTGTAATATCTAAAGTGCCAAGCCTTGTTCCTAAAAAGTATATATATATAAACAGTGATTGCAATAAAGCTAGGCATGCACAATATTCTCTTTTTTCAGACCAATCAGGACTTTCTAATATTGAACCATTCAAAGATAAATATCATTGTTTATTTGACCTATTAATAAAAGAAGAAGTCAATTTTGATGATTTTAAAGATTACCAAAAGATAGCTATCCAAGATCTCATTAATAATAAAATGCTTTCTGTTGATAAAAAAAATATAGTTCGATTAGAAAATCCAGAAAAGGTAGCTATTCTTAAAGATTTATTTGAGAATGAGGTCGCATGCTATTGGTACTACCCAACTTCTTTTCAGCAAGCAGCAAATGAAATGGAGTCGCAAGAAATGCTTTATTTTGAGAGTTCATTATTTACAAAACAAGAATGTAGCTTTTTTAATTACCACTTAAACAAGGCTGAGTTCACAAATGGATTGGATCTTAGAAATAGTTATTTACATGGCACACAAGCTTCATTTGATAAAGAGCAAACACACATGATTTCATACTTTACCTACTTGAAATTATGTACTCTCGTACTGTTTAAAATAGAAAATGATTTATCTATATCTACAGTACTTAAACAATTGAATATTGACGGCTAAAACCGAGAATGCATACTCTTATTCATATTACAAAGTTAAGATTTTGATTTGATCTAATCTCTAAACAAAGTCAGCAATAATTCTAAATATTCAATGATTTCGAGCAAATTAATCGATTTAAAATAAATAGATTTCTAGTTCATACTGAAACACATACATTTGTGATAAAATAGAAACAATACTAATATGCAAAAAATAATTATATCCACATCAGATTTAAAAAAAACAAATTGGGAATTGATCTTTCGTCTCATCTCTTCTATCATTAATAAAGACAATAAAGTTGTTATTGAAGAATTAAAGAAAGAGGCAAAAGTTACTATTACAAGCAAATATTTGGAGAAAGATCCATATTCAACTTATGGAGATGAATTAACATTTAGTAATTTACCATATAGTGATGAAGCCATATTTAGTATTATTTATGAGAAAAAAGACGATGAAGAGGACTTTGCCAACATTGTTCCATTTTTTATTCTCAAGCAAAAATTTTCGAATAGAATAACATTAGGAATTGATGTCAGTAAAATCCCAATAGAACAAAACAAACAACGAGATTACATTTTTAAGTGCAGTGAATTTTTTAGATTTATAAATGATGAAAAGCCCCTTTTAGGAACAAAAAGCATTTACATAATAAATGAAAAAACAATAGACAAATCAACTGGTGAAATCAAGAACGTTTCTTCTAAGAACGTTACGAGTCTGAGAGGAAAATCCATTCAAAATGATCAAAACAATTATAATCCTCGAGCAAGCCGTAGATACTTGCCGTTACTGAAAATTACCAAAGAAAACTACAAGGAGCTTTTTCAGGAAAAAACAGAGACAGAATATAAAAGTAATGAGGCAATATATATAATTGATTCTATTACAAAAATTTCAGAGAAACTAAACAACAAAACTAATCAATATCCTACAAATCAAGAATACTCTTGCTTATTTGAAAAATGGTTTATTAAAACCTATTTCTATTTTTTGAATAAATATTATAAAGAAATAGAAGAAAACACTTATAAGAGTATAGAGATCATTCTACATACATATTGCAATAATATATACGAGCTGATACAAAATATTATCTTTCACACAAGCGATAAAAGGGGATTAATGTACCTTGCCTTTGATAGCAAAGAAAATTTATCCAAAGACCAAACTGAAAAGATTCCAGATTATAATATTTATGAAACCTCCAATCAATACTTTTTAGAAATGGCTATTATCGATTTTAATGAAAAAGGTATTATTGAGAACTTTAATGAAAAGCACAAATCTAAAAATAGTTTTAGATTAATTGATTTCTTTGATATCAATATTTTCAGAACGACAGCCTTAGATCACATTGATTTAAGACACACTGCCCACCTAGGGCTAAAAACTTTTGTAAAATCAATCATTTCTCATAAAGGCTATTTTAGAGTAGAAAGTAATTTTAATGGAAAAAAAGAAACTGTTTCGTTAGAAAATGGAGTCATTAAACCTTTCCCAAGTAAAGAATATATTGATGGGACACATTATGAAATCATATTACCTATAATTCCTATAGAAAATACTTCAGAGATAATAACTCACTCTCAAATACAGAAAGGATCACTTTTGAGAAAACTACAAAGCCGTGTTAAAAATAAAATTCCAGCTATTAAGTCTATATGCATTCCAGATAATGTAAAACAATGGGAGTCTGTATTAACAAAAGAGGAACAAATTAAGCTAATTGAAACTATCGGAATTGATATTCTTAAATCATGCCGTGAAGAAAATGAAATCGCAATTGATTTAAAAGACACTACATTAAATATTAATTTAATATTCAAATTACTAGCATATTTGCAATTATCAAAAGATCTTTTTTTTGAAAAAATAATTTTAACACACCTTTCTGATGCTTTTATTGAGGAATTTTGCAATACTGTGAAAACCTTACTTATAGACTCTGGAATTACTCCGATTTGGAGCAATAAGTCTGCTATCATATTGATGAGCGAAACATTGCGTTATCAAATAATTTGTGGTGAAACAACAGATGACCTCTATTCTTTAAACAATGAATTTCAGAAATACTATTATCCACGAGAAAATTTTTTTAAGGAAAGTGGTGGAAAAGAATTAAATGAAGAATTGAACAAATTCCTTTTGCCATACGAAATATTAATTGATTTGAAAATGAATCCCTGCTTTCATTCCTATGTACTTGACATTTTAAAAAATCCAATAGAATTGGATAGTATAGGTTATCTTGTCAAACATGAAAACACTTATATAGGCAGCAAACTTATTGTGAAAAATTATTACGAAGCTGATTCTATGTTTCAAAATTCTTTCTTTACAGATAGATTCGCTTTCATCATTGCACAAGAAATACAAAAAAAAATAGATGATAGTGTGAAACAATTAGTAATTATTGGCTATCAATATTATTCCGAATTATTAGTAAAAACAATAAAAAAACTCTTACCTATCAAGACAATTATAGGTATAGCACACCAAGAAAAAGATGGTGATGGAATAACTTTTGATTTTGACACAGATAATATTCGCGAATTAATAAAATGGAAGTTTATAACAATAGTTCCTATTGGTTCTTCATTAAGTACAAATGACAAAATTATTGCTTTCTTAAAGCAACAAATAGGAAATGAAATAGAAATTATTCATAATCATAGTGCCATTGTCGTGAGGGATCAAACCCTGGGAAAATTGACTGACTTTGAGAAAGTGAGAAAATGGATTAGTATTGATATAGAAAAAAAAGTAGTGACTACAAATTTTAAGAATGCGCAGGAAATTCAGTTCGATATCCAAGTGGGCTCTATTGATAAATGCAAATTAAATTGGTATCCCAGATTAAATATTGACATTTCATATCCTAGCAATTATTGGGATGAAAAATATGTAAATTTTACAGAAAACGCTTCCATAAATTCCCAAAACTTAATGGGCCTTCCCAAACTTAATAGCCAAATAATTTCTAGCGGCACTCGTTACAATCATACCGTTGAGCTTGAAAGACTATACGAATTAAAAAATAATATTTACTCAGGACATATTGATTGTCATAAATCGCATTATAGCTATTATATTGATACAGAGTCTTATTTAAAGCGATCAGATAAGCCTATGTTTGACAATTGGGTTACCAAAGAAATTTCCATAAAAAAAGATTTAAAAAAGGATGTTATTGACATTATTATCACTCCTAATGCTAAAATTGAATCCGAATTTGTAAATATAGTCAATGAAAAAGTTTTTTTTGGTAACGCCTTAGTGGTATATCTGGATGTGAATAATTGGAAAAATAATATTATCCAAAAGCTTTCTTATATAAAAGAACTATATGATAAAAGTGCAAGTGCTATTAATTTTCATTACGTTGATCATGTATTTCTTACTGCAGAAACATACTTAAAAACAAAAAGCTATTTACTTTCGATATTAACTCACACAGGAGAGTGCCATTATAATAATGATAGAAAAAATATATTTTCAAGTGCCATTGCCTTAATCAACAGATTATCGTTTGATAAAGATTTGGAAGTAAAAGAAGATATAAATAACAATTTATTTATATTCCTAAATCTGTTCATTCCTGCAAGTAAAGATTCTGAAAAAGATTGTATTTTGTGCACACTAGGAGATTATTATAAGAAACTGGAAAAGAATACAGTCTTGGAAAGCTGCAATAATGTTATATCTGATAATTTAAAAAAAATAGAGCTTATTTCATTTGGAGCAACAAAAGGGGATAGTAAAAAGGAAAATGAATTTAATAAAATAAATAAGCCTATAAATGATCGAAAATTCTTGCGAATGTTTTTTGTACACGAAATATATTATAAACTTTCTTGTGTAGATCATTCCGATAGTGAGGCAATATTAAAAAATGATTTGGATAAATTGTATAACGAAATTTTCAAACCAGATTTGCTGCAAACAGATCCAGCATTAAACGTATTAAATAAATGGTATAATGATAACAGTTTCAACTTTGATAAAAGAATATCATTCTTAAAAGCAATATCAACGCCTCCGATATCTCAGTATATAATGCTACGGAAATATGGTCATGAAAAGCTTCTGATAGTTTTATCTGAACTTTTCAATAAAAACACTTACGAATATGATGATATTAGATTGTTAAAGTCTTTACTGAAATCTTTATCATTTTTGAAATCAAACGCTTTAGTAAGGAAAGAAGTTATTATAAATTCGTGGAATATATGCACAAATGTTTTACCATTCGATAAATTGAAAGAAGAATTTTTCATTTTAAATAATAATAGAAAAGAATTAAATGAAAAATTAGAAAAAAATGAGACAACAGAAGGGAATATTAGCGAATTAAATTTTGAAAAAAGTGACGTACAAGAAATGCTAAGAAATGTAGAATTGCAAATAGAAAAGAAAAGAGCTGATCTCGCTAAAATATCTGAATTCAAAGAAGAATTTCAATTTTACATAAAAAATGCCATTTTTGAAGATGAAACAAAGTCAATGTATTTAGGAGAATTGTTGCGAACCGGTGAAGAGATTGTTTTACCTGTTAAAGACGATTTAAAAATCAGTTGTACAATACCCAACAATAGTTTGTTTACTCATTTTGGAAATAATAACCATTACAAGGAATTTTTGGTATGGCTGTTTTATGATAACACAACTATTATTAGAAAAACGTTAAATAATTTCGAAAAAGAATTAAAGAAAGATGACGAATTTAATAAATTTTTCTACAAAGAAAATAATCAGCTAAAAGATTTGGAAAATGCCAAAAATAGCATTACGGAGTACAAAAATAAAGTGAAAGAAGAATATTATTATTCCAATTTTAAGCCTTACCTTGATAACACTGATGGCATTGATTTTGTTGAAAAACTGGTTTGCGTTCTTTATGCAAAAAAGAAACTTGCAGAGTTAAATGAAGCAAAGGGAAAACATTCCATAGAGAAAGATATTGACGATTTATTAAAAATATTCGCATCCATTATGGGTGCAGATGATGCATTTCTTACGATTAAGCAGAATGAAATAGATGAGCAGATTTATATAATCGGCTGTAATGACAAAGATAATAAAATAAATGGACATCTATCACAAGAATCTTATACATATAGAGTATTAACAGACGGAGGAAACAAACACTTTAAATATCCTATTATTTCAAAAGATTTATTAGAAACTGATAGTTTCGAAAATAAAAAACTGAAATCTAAACAATGTTGTTTGCTGTTGATAAGTAGATCTCAAGAACAAAAAGAAACAAGAGAAAGATTAACCATAGGTGCTATCAGCTTTTTATACAAAAGAAACTTGCCAAAAGACGAATTTAGAATTAAATGCCGAGAATCTGGAAGATTGTTACTTTTATTAAAAGAGGAACTTAACAAGTACATTCTGGACTATTTAGTAAATGAAAAGGTATTTGACTTGTGGGTAGAAAAGAAAGAGAACCAACTCAAATTTGAAAAAATATATAACTCATCTTCTCACGTCTTCAATTCTGTTTTTAACGAATTGGAAGAGTTTGAAAAACTTAACGAAGAGTATTTACAAATAATGAGCCGTACTTGGTTTTGGCTAACAAATGAAACAATCAGTTACCTGTATGCTAATATTGAAAACAATTATCATACCAAAAATCTGATGTCTCACTATTTAAATATAGAATACAATATTGTTAATAACAGCAAACATACTACGGCAGATGTTTTCAATAATACATTCATTACTATTTTGAAATCTTTATTAAAATCTCGTTGGGATGGGAATAAGCATAGAATTACAATAAATGGCATTGATATCGCTGACAAAGCTAAAAGTATATCCCTAAACACAACAAAAATACATTGCAATAAATACTTACTGCAAACATTTGTAGTGCAGTGTATTCATAATTCCTTAGATCCAATGAGTAGACATGGACATTGTAGTAATTATGAAGAAAAAGAAGTACGCATATCAGTTAACGATTTATCAATTAAAATAGAAGATATAATATTAAAAGAAAGTTACAATAAAGAAGAAAAAATAAAAAGGAAGAATGATTTTAAACATAAAGTTGAAAATATTCAGAAGATGAGATGTAAAAGTTATAGTTCAACGACCCTTACTTCTTTGCAAGGTTTTGTCAATTATATGCAAGAGAATGGTAGCTCTTACGATTGCGACTTCTCTTTTAATGAGTACACTTATGATTTTATTTTAGAGATTTTTTTTAACAAACCAAAATAAATACTATTATGAATATAGAGATGAGAACTAAAATTTTTATTATCGAAGACGACAAAGAAACTTTCGAAACAATGAAACAAATTATTGAACAAGGACAACTTTTCAAAGTAATACCAGAGTCGTTTAAAGAGTTAGAGAATGCTTTTGATAAAAATCACGACAGTATTACTATATGGGATTACGTTAAAAAGGTTATAAAGGCGAATTTTAATAAGGGTTTGAAGTTAATTATTTGTGATCTTGATTTTAATGGGTCTACAGAAGGAGATCGCTTGATAAAATGCATAAGAAACGATAGAAATTATCAAATTGAAGAATGCAAATATTTTACATCAATAATACCGATTATTGTATATACAAATTATCCAGAATCAGAAAAGGAGGCTATTAATCAAGGAGCAAATCTCAGCATAATTAAGGCTGTCAAATCAGCCAACAAGGTAGCAAAGAATAACGTCAAAGAAAAACTTTTAGCAACTATAAAGAGCCAAATTGAGTTATTTGATAAAACTATGCAGGTTATCTCTGAGAATTTTTTATCCGATGCAATAAAAGATGAAGTTATTAAATTCAAAAAACAGCATAAAGATGAAATCACGGCATTCATAATGACATCATTTCAAGAAGAGCATAAGAAAATAGCAGAGAAAATAAAAGATATCTTAAAAGATGTAGGTATAATAGGATGCATAGCAAATAAGGAAGGCGGAGAATTTGCTGATCAATTATTCACTAATGTAGAAATTCTTATACATGGGTGTGATTTCGGCATAGGCATCTATGCCGATGATTCGATAATAAATAAAGAAGAAAAAATAAGAATTAACTCAAATTTATCTTTAGAAGTAGGTTATATGCTAGCTTTAAGAAAAAAAATTTGCATTTTAAAAGAAAAAAAATTGCAGAAAATTAATTCGGATTTATGTGATAGGATTTATGTATCTTTCGATAAAGAACAACCAAGCAGCTTAAAGAAAAGTCTTAATAAATGGTTAGACACAAAAGGCTTACTTAAAGGATCTAATGATTTAAGTTGATCAATCTATGAAGCAATTTGAATTGCATTAGTAAAATGGAGAGTCAATCTGGCGCTTGTATATTTTAATCTATGCCTTAATTACAGAGCTAATGCCCCCTGCAATTTTAGAAACCACTAATGTCCAAAGGTCGCCTCGCTATCTAATAAATGTAATGTGCAAATATGGGAAAATTCTGGAAGATAAGCAAAAAGAGAATACCTTATTCCTTTTTCGCCGCTACAAACAAGCAGTGAAAGAAAAAGCCAAGCATACTCGATGGTTTTTTTACAAATTTAAACAAAGGAGATCTTTACTATGAAAGATCTCTTTTGCTATCAATATATTTCAGTTCAGTTTTTAAGTATGCAAGTAGTCATCCAAACCATAGGGCTAAGCTATTTTCATTATTTACTGAATGTATGTGAACAGATGTGTTATTCCAATCGCCATTCATAGCAAAATGAAATTTACTTAAATTAATCGTCTTGCTTTTTTCTTCATTTAGAACTTCTTCAAAAGTATCTTTTATATCGTCAGATACGATTTCAGCGAAACTGCTAACAGTGTTTTCGATAGACTTTATTGCTTAAAAAATGCCAATGCGGTTGAGGGTGGTTTATACTTCCGTCCTCATAATCATCCCATTCGGCACGAAATAACTGATTTTTAGAACTATCTGTATCATCTCCTTGAAATACTGAAAGAGTAATAAGAACTCCTTTAGGGTAATAAAATTTTATCTCTACAAACAGCCAATAATAACTAAACCATTTTACAACCTTTACGCTATCGCCACCATTGCCATAATCATCGTAAGCATCAGAACAATCTTCCGCAAATTTTAACCGAAATACATTGGAGCTTTTATGTTGGGAAAGCGAAAAACAACCACCCTCGCCCTTAATAAAAAAAGGTTCGAGTGCTTTATTTATAGCTTGTATAACATTCTTAACATTCAACATTTAGAATAAGCCTTGGGGGGGGGGGGGGGGTAATAAACAGTTACAACGTCATCTAAAACAGCTTTCACATAACTATCCCCTTCAGATAACCGTTTACCTAATTCTATCATTTAGCCATAAGCTGAACTATTTTTTACTTCGCTTATATGTACATTAGGTATTGGTATATCTTTAGTCTGTTTTTTACCTAAATCATACCATTTTCCGCCTGCTAATTGTTTAGAATAAATAGATAATAGCTTGTCAAAGAAAGGGCTTGAAAATAACGCTAAATAAAAATAATGGTCTTCGTTATCCATTTTTTTACGAGGTTGCCAAGCATATCCTCTTTCTACTACATAATTCCCTTTATTATCAATAGCAAAAGATGACGAGTTTCCAAATTCTGTGGAAATTATTTTTTTTCTATTTTCAAATTGCCAATTACGAGGTCTTGTTAACTCCCACCAAAAAGTAATTCCTGCCCTTTGAGAAAGAGAATCTTTATGTGGCAATAAATGGTTTGTGTAAAAACAATCTACTTGATGAAATAATTCTTCTTCCGTTGAAAATAACAAACCGCTACTGCTATACGGATACCAAATATAGTTTCTTTGTATTAAAAAGCCGTCTTTTATTGATTCGTTTTCGATAACAGGTCTAAATAGTCTTTTCTCTTCTTCAGGTAGATTACTCAATATATTATCTGAAATTTTGAAAACATCATTATTACCTGTTCTAATGCCTTGCTGTACGTCAAAAATATCTCCTGTTTTTGACAGTTTATTCGCAGTAACAAATAATTTCAAATTTCTAATAAGATTATGCTCCTTAAAAGAAACCGTTTTCCAGCTATCTTCTACAACAGGGAATTGATTGAGTTTAAATATGCTGAAATCAATTTTATTTTTTGAATCTTCATTTGCATACTGCATTTTACGCAATTCACGAAGTGCATCGTGTACAATACCTTTTTCATTTCTCGTCCATAATAACGTTGGAACATTATTGGCCGTTTCAGGCTTGTGTCCGATAAAAATACTTACATCTGTTAAGGCATCTTCAAAAACAAAATTCCCCAACTTCCCTAACAGTTCAAGATTTACGGTTTCGGCTACTTCATTTCTTAATTTAAGGTATACATCTAATGTAAACAGAGAAGAAGGAACTACACTACCTAATGTGCCACCAACGACAAGATTTTGTATTGCTTTATAGAAAAACGCACTTGCTTGATTAGGTCTGCCCTTAAAATTATCATTCAACACTAAACGGATAGCTTCACGCTTTATTTTGTCATTCAACTGCTCCCAAGAAACGAAAGGTGGGTTCATTAGGATAATTGTGTAATCATTTCCCCAATCTTCAACCAAAGAATCATTTACTTGTTTAACATCAAAAGAAAGTTTATCGTCCCAAACATTTCTTTTCTCAAAGTTCAATAAAAAAGACGACGTATTTATTGCTGTTTCTGAACTGTCATAACCCTGTATTTTTACTGTTCCTTGAAAATTCTTTTCTTTTAGCTGTTTTAGAACCTCAATTAAAAATTCAGCTGAACCGCAAGCTGGGTCAAGTATTTTTATTTCTTGTAATTCAGTCAAATTCAATGTCCGCAATGTATTTTCAACAATAGACCTTGCTAAGTATGAGGGGGGTATAATGAATACTTGAATAAATAAAAATTTTCGTGGCAATAGAACCTGAAAATGTTCCAAATAAGTCCATTTGGCTATCAAAGAAAATAACTTCTTTTTGAGCCTCTTGAAATAATGTTCCCGCACTATGTCGCAATATAAGATTTAAGTCGGGGGTAATCCCCCCTGTACTTTGTTTAAATCTTTCTACAAAAGCATCAAAACCTTGTGGGATATGAATATCTGATATGCTCCACTTCTGTCTATCTAAAGTATTTACATCTCCATCTTCAAGACTTGCAAGCAAAACAAACAATAAATTCAATGCTTGTACCGGATTATGATATTCAGCAGTTAATGTTCTAAATTGTTTAAAAATATCAATTATTAGAGGTACAACATCTCTGTCTGACCGATGACTTTTCGCTACTAAGTAATTATAAAACTTATCAAGATTATTTTGAATGGATGTTAAAGAAATTTTTTCTACCTTGTCAGATCTATGCCAATTATACAGTTTAGCATTGTCATCATTTACCAACAAGAAATTCTTAGTATTACTCGACCAAGATTGTGAAAAATAGGTTTTTTCATCCTCTTCAGGATCATACTGAAATCCTGAGGGGCTTTGATTGATAATTTTTATCTTTGCCCCAAAAACTAATGAATTACGATACTTTCCTTCGCTTCATCTTTCCCGATGGGATGTTTGATTACTTCGAAATGGTTCGTTTCAATGAACTTTCCGATAAAGTTGAAATCTATTTTGAGGAGAAAAATAATCCTCCTGAAGAATATCATCAGGATAAGCTTGAAAGTAAGGGGTTCTATGAGGAAGTACGTATGCATGATTATCCTATGCGTGGACGCAGCTGTATCCTTTTTATAAAGAAACGCAGGTGGTATAACCACAGCAAAGAAAAATACGTATCCCGCAATTGGTTATTAATGGCCCAAGGCACGCAAATCTCCTGTGAATTTGCGTCTTTTTTAAAAGCTATGGATCGACTCGCGCGCCCTTAGCATCAGTTCATTGGTCGATCACTATGGTTTGGAGGCCAAGCAACTTGAATCGCAATATAAAAATCATCTGAGCAATTACAGATGCTGGGATCAACTTCCCCATGCAGAAGATTGGATTTTGTTTGAAAAGAATATAGGTGCTCATGTGGGGCTGGATGAAACAAGCCTTTCTCGTGGAGAGTTATACACTATTCTAATAAATAAGGAAGCCAAAGGAAAGAAAGGAAGCATTATTGCTATGATTAAAGGGACGGATGTGCAAACAGTCTCGGCTGTATTGCTTCAGCTATCGCGCAGACGTCGTTTTCAAGTTCGTGAGATTACCTTAGACATGGCTTCGAACATGCATCAGATTGCCCGTATCTGTTTCCCCGGTGCCAAGCAAGTGGTCGATCGTTTTCATGTACAGCAATTGGCCTTTGAAGCTGTACAGGAAATGCGTATTAAAGCACGTTGGGAAGCCATGGACAAAGAAAATATAGAGATTAGTCATGCTAAGGCTTGTGGAATGCAGTACAAACCTTTGATATTGGAGAATGGAGATACCAAAAAGCAACTGCTTGTCAGAAGCCGTTATTTGTTATTTAAGAAAGAGACAGCCTGGAGTAGTTCTCAAAGTAAGCGTGCAGCTGTTTTGTTTAAAGAATACCCGGACATCAAAAAGGCATACTATTTAAGTATGCGCTTAGGACTCATTTATCATCAGTCCACGCATGCTGATGTGGCATTAACTAAACTGGCTCGTTGGTACGATGAGGTTGATAAATCAGGATTTCTATTCTTTGGTACAGTGGCAAGAACCATACAAACGCATTACTTAAGAATCGTGGCTTTCTTCAAGAACCGTGCAACTAATGCGGCTAGCGAATCTTTTAATGCAAAAATAAAGCAATTTAGAGCACAACTCAGAGGAGTCAGGGATGTGGCATTCTTCTTATTCAGATTATCTAAAATTTATGCTTAACAGGACAATCCCTCAGGATTTTGGTATGATCCAAATAAGCAAGCGGACAAAATGAGGACAATTATTAAAAACACAAAAACCGCAAAAGCTTTATAATCAGCCATTTGCGGTTTTTAGTTGTGATTCCGAAGCGATTCGAACGCTTGACCCACGCCTTAGAAGGGCGTTGCTCTATCCAGCTGAGCTACGGAACCAGCCTTAATTGCGGTGCAAAGGTAGCGCTTTTTACGAAATTTCAAAACCTTTTTTCGACTTTTTTATGCTCATTACTAGTAGATATAACTTATAAGCCTAAAGGTAAGCCAGTTAGGTACCAAAAAATAAAAAGTAAAGTCCATGACAAAAGGATGTAAATAGAATAGCGCCAGGTATATTTTAGCAATACTCCGTAAGTAGTGCTGGATTCATACTGTTGCATATAGGTTAATACTAAAGGCATGTAGAATAGAAAAGGAGTGATCGCATTCGTTGCACTATCCCCTATCCGATAAGCACATTGGGTAAATTCCGGTGCGATGCCTAGATGTTGAAACACAGGGACAAAGATAAAGGCCATAAAAGTCCATTTAGTGGTTGCCGATACCATTATCAAGTTTACAAGTGCCGTAAACAGAATAAATAAAATTAGAACAGTTATCGGAGGGGCATTAAAAGATAAGAATAGATCGGCACCGGCTATCGCCAGACATTTATCCAAATGTGAATAGGCTAGACATGCAAACATCTGGGATGCGAAAAATGCAATGACCATATAAGCTCCAAGTATTTGCATAGGCTGCGCCAATCCTTTAATAACATCTCCGTCTGTTCGGTATCTTCCCGAAACAAAACCATAAATAGTACCCATTAGCCCAATCCCAAAGGAGATAAGGAACAATAATCCTACGCTAAAGGGAGAGCGAAGTAATCCTCCGTTGACACCACGCAGTATACCCCAAGGAGAGAAAGTTGCCAATAAAACAATAAGTATAAATATTATCCCAATTAGAAAAGAACTTTGTAATGCCCTACGTTCTTTCCGAGATAGAGGCTTAATGTTTTCGGAGAGAGAATCATTACCTTTATAGTCTCCAAGAACAGTAAGTAAACTTCTATTCGTAATAACATAGATTACAACTGCCAGCATAATAGTGGAAGCAAACATAAAATAATAATTGGACAGAGGCCCAATGCTAAAATCAGAAGGAGAAAGTGCATCTTGGGTGGTGGAAGAAATCATTGAATCAATAGCACTCAAAATAAAATTTGCACTATAACCACATGCCACAGAGACATAAGATACAATGATACCTGCCATAGGATGCAACCCCACTGAGTAGAAAAGTGTGGCAGCTATAGGAAGAAGAATGATATAACCGGCATCTCCTACCACATTGGATAACAGACCAAGAAAAATAACCAGAATAATAATAAATTTCGGGTTACGATGTTTTTTTAGCCCTCGACGTATGCAGGCATCAATAAGACCTGAATGTTGAGCAACCCCGATGCCGAAGAGCGCAACAATGACCAGCCCTAAAGGTGCAAAACCGATAAAGTTATCAATCACATTACGTAACCACCAACGAATGCCCTCAGGGCTCAATAAATTTTGTACTTGAATTATGTTCCCTGTCTGAGGATGAAACACCTTTAACCCATAGATATCAAATATCCATGAAAGGAACACGATGATCAATGTAAGAAAGAAAAACATCGTGGCCGGATGAGGCATGTGCCATCTATTCTTCATCAGGTTCAAGTTTGTCTATATCAAGGATTCTCAGCTCTAAAGCGCGAACAACTAAGCGAGTGGCATTCACACCCGACTTTTCACTATCAGAGAATAGGCGACTGATGAGGTCGTTTTGTCTTTTTTCTAATGATTTTACTCCAAAAGGCATTCCTTTTAATGAAGCAATCATGTCTTTGGTGTAACCTAAAGCTAGATGGCGTAAAAATCGTTCGTCATACTCATCTATATCATAACTGATCACAGCTTCTTGCCGACGAGCATCATTGGCAACCGATTGTTTAAAGCGATTTACGATTTTATCTAATATAGGATAATTAAACACTAGCTTTTTACCATCCATCACAGCCTGTACATCGGTTTTAGTAAGGAGCTCTCCTGTCTTTAAAATAATACCGTCTGCTCCTGCGTTGAGCACATCTACCCAAAGTTTCTCGTTTAAGATCTCTCCGGTGAAGATAAGTACCCGCACCGAAGGGTATTTTTTACGGATATTATAGCAAATATCCACACCAATAGTAGTAGAGCCTCCTAGCCCTAAATCGAGTAAAACCATATCCGGTTGCTGCGCTTCAATAAGGGGCCAAAATTCTTTTTCAGTCATAGCAGTACCTATAACCTCAACGTTAGGGATTTCATGACGAAAGATTTCTTCTGTACCCTTTAACTCTAGTTTGACGTCTTCTACTATGATGACTTTAAAATTTTTATCTTCCATATATTCTATCTATTTTTATCTATTCTTACGTCTTGGTATTGTAAAGTAAACAACAAAACCTCCTTGTGAAAACACTTCAGCGTTGATACGACATCCTCTTCTAAGAGCGAACTCATCATGATCACGAACGATTTGCTTACAAACCAAGTATTCTGTGCCTATAAGCTCTCCGGTTTTCCCTGCTATCATTCTACTAAGGTTGGGATAGAACAAGTTGTTCAACTCTTCCACACTTTTCTCCCGACGGGTATCAATGAACGAGAAACGAATATAATCTCCATCAATAGAGGCTTGCAAAATGAGCTTTCCTGCTAAGTTAACAGAAAGAGCCTCATCAATCAAGTTCTCAAACAGGAAATGAAGCAGATGAACATCTCCTATCACCCAAGCTTCAATAGATTCGAAAGAAAGGGAGATATTATCTAAAGATTGATTTTTAACACAGCGATTAAAGTATTTCTCAGCATATGCAAAAAGGTCGGGCACTGCAATAGCAGAACGACGAAATGTTACTTCATCGAGCTGACGGGAAGCGCAAGAGCTTAAAATAGAGAAAATTCCTTTATAATATTCAATCAACTCTACGATGGATTCTATGCCCTCTTTTTCTTCGGGAATAGTAAGAGAGTCTGAGCGCAATTTGTCTATAATTTGCTTTATCTTATTGGGATAATAAATTGTTTCATGTTTAATGGTAGATAGGCAGTTATCTAACACCATGTTTTGAACATGCAACAGGTTATCTTCCCAAAGCGCACGTCTCGTCTCTTCTTGGGCAGATTCCAGATCTCTGTACCTACTAACCAAGCGGATCACCGCATTGTATACGGCAATAGCATAATAACGGGCTACCAGCTCAAGAAGAAGGTTATTCTCCTCTTCTTCGGGATTTTTTTGTACATCAATCGTCAGCACTCCCACATAATAATGTTTTGCACCAATATATAAAGCAAGGGGAATAGCCTGAAACGTTTCATCACACAGATACGTACGATTATCAAAACATTGCTGAACGATCATGGGCATTTCGTTTATACCGGACTTGGAAACATACTCCAGCTTATTTGCAGTTTCATTATAGGCAGCAATGCCTAAGCTTTCCGTTTGAAAGAGTTCATTTACCGCATCAAATGATTCGTCGACTATGCGCTGTAACATCTCTTTTAAAATATCTTCTTCCCGAGAAACAATTTGGGTGGTTTCTTGAGAACTCAGTAAGGAAGAGGAAAAAATCTTTTTATTGATCTCAAAGACTTGTTCCAAATTAAATCGGTACATGACTCTTTTACGCACATACAAGAAGTAGTAGCCAAGAAGAGAAGAAGCCAGCAACAATAAACAAAGAATGATACCAACCGATTTATTAGTGGTAGAACGCTCCAATTGTTTGCAATAATCTTCTAGAGATTTATCTTCTCCCAATAGTTTGTAAAGAGCTGTATAAGCTGAGTTATTGTAACTATAAGCATCCCATTTCTTCAACGCAAGCAATGAAACTGCTGCTTCATTACGAATATCTAGAATAACATGAAAATCGGAATCAAACATACTATTCCACCAATCTATTTCAGCTGGTGTTTTTCCATCATTATACAGGCTCATGTAGGAATGTGGAAAACGTGCATATTTTTTATAATGCAAATTTAAGTATGTTATAGCCGAATCAGCATATTGCAAAGCAAGAGCATAATCTTCAATAACATTACAGTAATAGGCTGTATCAGCAAAAAGTGAAGCTCTATCCAGCAATCGTTCGTAGCCTTTTTGAGATTCTACTGTACTGAGTGAGTCCTGTTGCGCAGACGACCTTAAAGAGTCGTGTTGATTACAAGAGATAAAAAAAGTGGAGAAGAAAAAGAAAAGAAAGAGATGAAGCATCTTACGCACTCCCTGAGGTAAACGGAAATAGAATCGACTACCTTTACCAGGAACACTCTCTACACTGAAAAGGCAAACATTAAACAGTGAGTTCGTTTTTTTGTATTTTTCTATGATGCCTTTGCAATTCATCAAGCCAAAACCATTTCCTTTGTTTTGTTTCAAGTCCTCAGAATCGACAGCATCTCTCATACCAATAGCACTCGAATCATAGACTTTTTCGCCCACGATGCAAGCCACATCATCAGCAGAAAGCCCCCTTCCATTATCTTTCACCGATATCTCTACATATTTATCTGTAACATCCGAAGAGATCTCTATTATCCCTCCCTGAGGCGTATATTTTCGGGCATTCTCCGCAAGCGTGTTAATCATGAACAGGGTCAGAGCCTTATCAGCCTTCACGATGGCATCAGTAGGAAGAATATTCAAAGTTTGGTTCTTCATTTCAAAATTCCGACGTCCTTTAGCAACCAATATAAAGAGATCATTTAAAGCAAAATTCTCAATATTGAGATTCAAAGTACCTTGCTTCATTTTTATCCAAGAAGCCAAGATGTCATTATATTCATTGATCGTCGTAACCAATTCATCAATATACTCCATCTTCTCCTTTTTTATCTTCTCATCATTGATAAATCCTTTTGCAGTAAGTTTATGTACTTCATTGATGATCCGGTCTATATAAGGATTGATACCGTTCACAATGGCCATACAAGATTTCTTAATCAAGTTTTGCCGCTTATTAGTTGCAATATGCTGTTCATAGACATAACGTTGTTTTTCGAGAGCCTTTTCTTCATCACTGAGTAATATAAAGGTCATCCCGTTATCGAGAGTCCAGGATATATAAGGAATGATTATTTTTAATAGAGTGCGATCTTCTTTGGTCAACTTATGACGGGTGTAAAGTTTCATATTACCAATGGGCATAGCTTTATCCGGAATCTGGAGTTCAAATTCAGATACCATAAGCGTTTCGTCGGATAAATCGCCACCGCTGACATTTACATCATCCAACATTTCAATTGATAGACGGGCTACTCCTAATAAAGTATCCATATCTGGTTGAATGCCCCGAATTATAACTTGTAGTGTTTCCTCTTCCGATGTTTTAGCAGGAGAAGCTGTTATCTTACGACAAATTTCCAACGTTTGCCGAAGTCGAAGAATATGTGTCTGATTACGCTCTTTAGCTCGTTTGTTAAACACCCAAAAGAGAATAAGTAAACAAATAACCCCTAGAATAACCACAACAAGAAGTACCGTTAATTGTCCCGACTCTACTTCCAAAGCCTGATAACGACTTTCAAATTGTTTATCTTGACGGGTATAATCCAAAATATCAAGATAAATATTTCGATTATAATCTGAAGGTACTTTTAATCCCAATCCGGCATATGTCACACTCAGTTGTTCGCGAATACGCGAAATCCATTCTGGCACGGTCTTTATTCCGTTCTTACCTAACCAGCCTAATTCAGTGTAGATGGTATCACGATTAATAAAGGGCTTCAGCCTATCAGATTGCAATGAGTCGTGGTGATGGGAATAATAAAGTTCATGATGTTGATTTACACAGTTAAGTGCCTTGGTAAGAGTATCCAAAGCTTCATGATATAGACCGTGTGCATTCAGATATTTTCCAATGGTAACATAAGCGGCAGCTATCTGATATAAATCATTGTATTGCCTGAATTTTACTAATGACATTTCAGCCAAGCGACGAGGAAGCAGAGTATCAATGGGCAAGTCAAAACTTATAAGAGCATGAGATCGTCTTTCTTGAAACAAAAGGAAATTATCAGGTCTAAGCATCAAATTTGCCAACCCCTGCAAACCATTTGCTTCAAAATAGAGGTATTTCTTTTTAGAAGCCATATTCCAAGTAGTATACAGCTCATCAAATTCACGTAAGGTACGATCTGTGGGATTTTCAGCTTCGCACAAAGAAGCTGATCCTTTTATATAATGATAGTATAAAATCTGGCTGGTATCATTAGCCAAATCTTCTTCTACATTAATATCATTAATAGATTCAATAGCTTCGGGACGTTGCTGGAGATAGTAGTAATAAATAGCAGAAACGATAGAAAATTCAGAATAAGCATAATTCAAGCGAAGCACTTCATGAGAGTTAACAAACAGTTTCCGGTCTTCTTCTATCCTTTTAAACCTCTTCAAAGCACTATTACGATAATCATAGAATTCTTTATTCATCGCTGTTCGCTGATAAACTTTCATCAAACCAATATCTGCGACCAACAATTCAAGCTCATTTTTCGTAATGCGGTACACTGACTTATGCAGATGTTCTGCTTTATCAAAGTCCATCCGCATAAAAGCACAGAAGCCTAGATTATTACATGCTTCTGCCTTACCCTGTTTATATAAATTAGCTTGTTGATATGCCTGATCAGCCAACAGAAAAGAAGAGTCTAAGTCTATATAGCGTACAGAGTAAGCCCTACGATTCAAGGAATCAATAAGATGAACTTCCTTAGTTGGTGCAATTCCCACACAAGAAGCCACAATCGATATGATAAACAGACACAAAGCAAATATGGATATGCGAGGATTCATCAATATTCTTTTTATCTTAAGAAAGCAAAACTACAATTTTTTCTAAATAAATGAACGATTATCATCTGTTTTATAATCTGATTAACACTATGAGAAAGGAAGAAAAACAAGCCGCACAAAATATTTTTCTACAATAAGTCTTTTAGATTGGACATAGAATTTATACCTTTGCATGCAAATTAACAAATAGGTAACAACTATTACAATAATGAGCGAAAAAACACCCTTTATGGTATTTTCAGGAACTAACTCAAGATACCTAGCTGAAAAAATTTGCGCCAGCCTTGATTGTCCTCTGGGAAATATGAATATCACCCATTTTGCCGATGGTGAATTTGCTGTTTCTTATGAAGAATCGATTCGCGGCTCTCATGTTTTTCTGGTTCAGTCCACCTTCCCGAACTCTGACAACTTAATGGAGCTACTATTAATGGTAGATGCAGCAAAAAGAGCTTCTGCTAAAAGTGTCATTGCTGTAATTCCGTATTTTGGTTGGGCACGTCAAGACAGAAAAGACAAACCACGCGTCTCTATAGGCGCTAAACTAGTAGCCGACTTGCTTTCTGTAGCTGGTATCGATCGATTAATAACAATGGATTTGCATGCTGATCAAATTCAAGGTTTTTTCAACATTCCGGTTGACCACTTATATGCTTCGGCTGTTTTCCTCCCCTACATTCAATCTTTAAAATTAGATAATTTAGTTATCGCAACCCCCGATGTTGGAGGTTCAAAGAGAGCAAGTACTTTTTCTAAATATTTGGGTGTGCCACTAGTATTGTGCAACAAATCGCGTGTAAAAGCAAACGAAGTAGCAACAATGCAGATTATTGGTGATGTGGAAAATAAAAATGTTATATTGATTGATGACATTGTTGATACTGCTGGTACTATAACTAAAGCTGCCAATATCATGCTTGGAGCCGGAGCTAATTCGGTTAGAGCAATCGCTAGCCATTGTGTGATGTCTGACCCTGCTTCTGAGAGAATAACCAATTCTGGACTTTCCGAAATAGTTTTCACTGATAGCATACCTTACTGCAAAGACAGTGTAAAAGTTAAACAGCTAAGTATAGCTAAAATGTTTGCAGAAACAATAAAAAGAGTGGTAAACAATGAATCTATTAGTTCTCAATATATCATTTAATAAAAAGAACTCTCTATATTTGTAATGATTTTAATCCCTGATTGTTCCATAAATATAATTTTGAAATAATCGGGGATTTTTTATATCCCTATATATACTTAAAATGATGTTTCAATAATAGAAAAGAAGAAAAACAAAATTCAAAACAAACAAATAGAATATTCCTTTCGTTATAGTAACTAGGTACTCATTATTATAAACTTAAAATACAAGACAATGTTCTATAGATTTTTATTCCCAAGTAAACCAGACGATACCAGAGTTTCATTATTCCTTCTTGCAATAAGAGTTATATTCGGCTTACTCCTAATGAGCCATGGTATCCAAAAATGGAACGCATTTGAACAAATGTCTTCCGGCTTCCCCGATCCGCTAGGTATAGGAAGCTCTACGTCACTCATATTGGCAATTTTTGGAGAATTGGTCTGCTCTGCTGCTTTCATTGTAGGTTTTCTATATAGACTTTCAATGATTCCTATGATTATTACAATGGGAATGGCTTTTTTTGTTATTCACGGCAATGACAGCTTTGCTGTTAAGGAGTTAGCTTTTATATATTTAAGTGTATTTGTACTTATGTATTTAATTGGCCCGGGTAAATATTCTGTGGACAAGTTAATCTCCACAATCTTTCCTCCTCGTAAATAGAAAAGTTTAATATAGGAATTTCTAAGGCTTCTATCTTTTAGAATAATAATACACATCATTTATAAAACAGTTATGAAAAAAAGAAAACTATCTCTATGTGCCTATTTACTTAGTGGCACGCTTCTATTTAGTTCATGTATTGGTTCATTCACTTTATGGCACAAAGTACTTGACTGGAACCAAACAATAGGTAATAAGTTTGTGAATGAATTGGTGTTCATAGCTTGCCATATTGTGCCTATTTATCCGATTGCCGGTTTAGTTGATATTGTAGTGCTAAATTCTATTGAATTCTGGACAGGATCCAACCCAGCAATTGCCAACGTAGGAACTACGAAGAAGATAAAAGGAGAAAATGGAGAATATATGGTTGAAACTCTTAAGGAAGGCTACTCTATAAGCAAAGATGGCCAAAGCATGAATCTTATTTATGACAAAGCAACGAATACTTGGAACGTTGTATATGAAGGACATAGTAGCAAATTATTAAAGATGAATAATGACGGAACTGCTGATATGTATCTACCTGGAGGTAATTCAATGAATGTAACTCTTGATGCTCAAGGAATGACAGCAGCTCGCAAAGCGGCAATGAATAATGTTTTCTTCGCTTCAAGATAGAAACTTCGTTCAGCCATAAAAAGGTGAAATGTGCTAAAACTTTAAAACGCTCACTCTAAGAAGTTGGAGGTTTTAACATAGAAAAATAAAGGGCCATATCAAACTCTGTTTTGAGTAATGATATGGCTCTATTCATTGCTGATTAGGATTGTCTAATTTCAGATTTAAAAATTGTTCTTTTATAAGATAGATAAACAGCCCCATCAAAAAGGATAGCCAACAGCAAGATGAAAAGTGAAATCTCTCTTAAAGTTAGGATTAAGAATAGGATAACGCTCTTTTTTATTGCTATAGACAGGATTAAGAGCTTTCATTCCTCCATCAAGTCTAAACACCAAATAGTCAAGATCAATACGTAAACCTAAACCGTAAGCAAATGCTATTTGCTTATAAAACTTATCAAAGCGAAATTGTCCTCCTGGCTGATTTTCGTAATTACGAATAGTCCAAATATTACCCGCATCAATAAACGTAGCAGCTTGAAATCGCCAAAACAGCTTGCTACGGTATTCAATACTTGCATCGAATTTCATATCACCTGATTGGTTCAAAAAGTTATTATCCCCTGGAAAAGAACCGGGACCAAGCCCACGAACAGACCATCCACGTACACTATTAGCTCCACCTGAAAAGTATTGTTTCTCAAAAGGCACTATCTTTGCATTTCCATAAGGGAAAGCAATACCAAAACCCATATGATAAGCTACGGAATTTCGATCATCAATTCTTATATTCTTTGCAAAGTCAAAATCTGCTTTCAAGTATTGTGCATAGGGAATTTTCAAAATAGCATATTCTCCATCACTATTTTTTCCTTGCTTTGTAAGACGTGATACCGCATAAAGAAGATTTCCCGCAGATTCTATGCCAGCTCGGATAGAGTATGAATTAGAGGCAATTGTATTATCCGTCAAAGCTCCACCACGACTATTGTAATGATAGGTATAGCCTGTCCGGACAATAAGTCTGTCTTTATAGTTATATTCTAGTATATATTCTTGATGGTTATCTATGTATTTTTGCTTAAACTTATCTGAAAGCCAACTTGTTAAAAAACTAACGTCCAAAAGATCTAAACGATGTTGTATTTTGGGGTGATTAGACCATTTATAACTCCACGATGCGGATGCTACTTTACGTGAAAATTCGGGCCTTATCTGAGAATTATATTGCAAACCAAACTCAGTGGTAGCTCTAATCTGTTTCTTAAAATTAGACGAAAGAAAAGGAAATAAAAAATTAGGAAAACTAATACTAGTTTCTGCACCATATTCTCTATAACTATTGCTGGAATACTCTTGCAGACCCGAGATTGCTTCATACGCCCCTCTAACCTTAAACATAAAAATCTCAGATCCATGAAATAGATTACGATGCTGAAAAGAAACAGAGGCAGCAGCTCCAAGATCACCGGCAGAGTTTGTTCCTTCTATCTCAAAAGAGACAGACTGGTGTTTGCCTTTAGTAAGCATTACATAGCAATTAAGAAGTGTACTATCCGCTACTTGTGTTTCAAAAAAACGAATATTTGTGTATTTCAAAGCAGCAAGTCTCCCCAAATAAGTATAAGTACGCTGCACATCACGTTCGTTATATAGCGAGCCCGGAGTAATGCGCAAATTATCGACAAGAACCTTAGGCCGCAAATATAAATTATCTTTATAATAAATAGGAAATCCTTTATAATGTATGGAGTCATTCACTTCAATGCTACTCAGTGCAGAAGATTGAAGAACATCATAATCTGTAATAAAGTTGACTTTATTAATTCTATATTGTTTGTGTTCCGTAGCAGAAGCATTCATATCAGTTTTATAAGGTAACACATGAAGAGTCAAATCAACTAAATAAGTATTTCGAACTGTATCAGCCGTATAATTAATAAAGTCTTTATTAAATTTATAATATCCTCTTTGAGCCAAATAACTGGTAATCCGTTGCCGTTCAGCATCTAATTTATTGACGTTAAAAAGCATTCCTCTGCGTAGCAGAGAATTAGTAGAATCTTTCTGAAGTAAGTTCTCGATCTTTTTATCGGCAATGTCATAGCTTAAATGACGCACTATATAGGGTTTACCTGAAATTATTTGATAAGTCAACTTCAGTTTTTTCTTCTTTGTTTTCGTATTGCGATGCACTTTGGCTCCCATATAGCCCATATTTTGCATCACTTTAGTAAGTTCTTCAGATGAACGAAGAGCTTCGTTTTCATTATAAATAACAGGAGCATCTCCTATCTTACGAATAGTTTTATTCAACCATCGCGTAGAATCTCTTCCCGATAAACTATAGATATATAATTGAGTTTTTACCAAACTAAACCATTTAGTATTAGGCGTTTGCCGAAGATAAGGTTTCAACTCAGATGATTTAATTTTCTTATTGTCTACTTGTATAGCAACTGCATCTAACAAATAAGAACCCTCAGGTACAAATTTTGTGGCAGAGCATGAAGCAAGTACTCCAATCATCGTAAGCTGTAGTATATAAAAAAAGCCTCTTTTCATCCGCTCTTAAATCAATATAATGAGATAATTGACAAAGATAGTCCATATTTTCGGTTTGAAGAAAGAAAAAGAAAGCGAAGTATAAGAGTGAATTAAGAATATCTTCATAGATTTGCAATATAAAAAAGAGAAAAATAGTTTTTTATGTCATTAAGTAAAAATAAGATCAAATATATACATTCGCTAGAATATAAAAAGACACGTTGTGAAGAAAATGTTTTTATAGCGGAAGGTCCTAAACTAGTTAATGACCTATTAGAGCACTTTTCTACTCGCTTAATCGTCGCTACGAATGAATGGCTCAAAACGCATCCTAAAGTAAACGCTGATGAAATAGTAGAGGTTTCACCGGAAGAATTAACTAAAGCTAGCTTACTAAAAAATCCACAACAAATACTTGCAATATTTGAACAACCTAAATATAGTATAGACAAAGAAGAGATTTCATCTTCTCTTTCTTTGGCATTAGATAACATCCAAGACCCTGGTAACTTGGGAACGATCATAAGATTAGCGGATTGGTTTGGAATAAAAAACATTCTATGTTCACTAGATACGGCAGATGTTTATAATCCAAAAACAATCCAAGCTACTATGGGAGCTATTGCCCGTGTAAAAGTACACTACATTGCACTTCCTGAATTTCTGTCTTCCATAAAAAACATTCCTATTTATGGAACTTTTCTTAATGGAGAAAACATCTATCAAGAGCCCCTCTCTGAACAAGGAATTATCGTGATGGGAAATGAAGGGAATGGAATTGGTAAAGAAATTGAAGCCCTTGTTAATCATAAGCTTTATATACCAAACTATCCAGCAGATAACATAACATCTGAATCACTTAACGTAGCCATTGCAACTGCTGTTGTCTGTGCAGAGTTTCGCAGGCAAGTGATTAGATATTAACTCTTACTCCAAAAGAGTTATTTGGGTGAGTTCAATAGCACACATATTCTCAAAATCAAATGGAAAAAGGCGATATGCACACCAGTGCATAGTTCTCAATTCAGGATTAACATCTATAGCAAAATTATTTGAAGTTAAAGTCAAATTATTCAATAGAGAACACTCCTCACTCATTAATAAAGAGGGCTGTTTACAATAAACATCTCCTTCCTCCTTGGGTAATAGAACGCATATACCAGGCATCCATTGTACACATTCAGATTCTTCACTTAATGGAAAGATTCGTACAACACAACCATTCTCTATCTCAACAACATGCAAATTCAAGAGTTTGCGAGAAGGTAATAATAAAAGATGTGATGCAAATCGTTTCATATTCTAGATTCAAGCTAATAATTCATTCGCCATAGCAACTAATTCCGAGAGAACTTGCGTCTGTGATTAAGTTCTTCCGGATTACGCCGCTTAGGAAGAGTCTTTAATGGTTTATCTACAGAAATAGTATTAACTTTTTGGTGGTCTACCTCTTTCATTTCTTTCAAAGAATCAGCTTTTAGCTCATCTTTTTCTTTCTCCTTCGTACGATAACGAATCAGTGAAATTTCATTAACCAATATATTGTTCTTACTAGGCTCCACATATATAAAACCTCGCACGCTGCGTATATTTCCTAAAGAATCAGCTTGCAAACGAAAAGTCTCAACACCTGATTTTAGTACATTCTTAACTGAACTGATAATGCTATCATTAGTATATACCACCTGCATAGCCATCACAATCCCGACAGAAGAAGTATCTGTTTGCCGAAAATGAATATTAGCTTTCCATTCCAAGGTATCTTTTGCTTCAAAATTAACATCAGCAGGAATATCAAATACTAATTTATTATTTAAGGAAAAGGATGAAAGAGTAGCCACTCGATCTAAAAACCAAACATCAACACTATCACCAGAAGCAGACAATGGTGGTTTTTTATCACGCACAGCAACTAGATGATTTATCTCATCTTGTTGGGCACGAAACTTTTCATTTATTTTCTCATACATTTTAGCTAGTAACTCCGTATTACGGGTATACCAAACCATAGAAGAGTCAAATTCAGCTTCGGTTGTTCCATATTTCTTAAAAACGTAATCTAGATAAAGAGCCTTTTTGTAATTACTATTAGCTGATAAGTTGTTTCCCATTATTTTAGCCAAGTGATAATCATATAACAATTCCTCCATCTTAGATTCAGGAATAACATTATCAGGTCTCTTTACTTTACAAGAAGTTAAAAGTAATAAAGAAGAAATGAATATAAAGAACAACTTTTTCATCCGACAGCTCTCTTAGGCATGAGAATGATAAGTTTCATTCACGTATTTACTATAAAATAAAAGTAATGCTATGATTCCACAGCTAATCGCAGCATCCGCAAAATTAAAGATCGGGCTAAAGAAAATAAAATGTTGCCCTCCTATAATAGGCAACCACATTGGCCAAGTAGTATCAATAATAGGAAAATAAAACATATCTACCACTTTGCCATAAAACAGTGTAGAATATCCCCCACCGGCAGGAAGAAAAGTGGCAATAGCACTATGACTACTTTCATTGAAAAGTATTCCATAAAGAACACTATCAATAATATTCCCCAAAGCGCCTGTAAGAATCAAAGAGATACAGATGATATAACCTGTCTTAGCACCTTGCTTGATAATTTTTATGAGGTACCATCCAATAAGAAATACAGCTATGATACGAAAACTTGTAAGGAATAGTTTTCCGAAAAGTTCCATACCAAAAGCCATTCCATTATTTTCAGTAAAATAGATATAGAACCAGTCAGTAACATGAATACTTTCATGAAGATACATATGTGTTTTTACCGCAATTTTTATAATCTGATCAATTATTATTACAGAAAAGATTACAAGTAAAGATATTCTCCCTTTAGTTAATATATTCTTCATTCTTCTATTCACTTTAGACTATTAAGTCTCAAAACAGAGGTGCTGAAGAAGTTGCATCATTTAGCAAACTATCCAACACCTCAATTCATTTATTTCTATTTCTTTCCTTCATTTTTTGCCTCAATACTTAATGTAGCATGAGGTACGGCGCGCAAACGCTCAGCAGGGATTAATTTCCCCGTTTCACGACAGATGCCATAAGTTTTATTCTGAATACGAATCAAAGCAGCTTGCAATCCTTGTATAAATTTCAATTGACGTTGCGCCAATCTTGTTGTTTCTTCTTTAGACAAAGTATTCGCCCCTTCTTCCAAAACTTTATATGTAGGCGATGTATCATCAATATCATTGCCATCTTTGTTCATAATACTATTCTTGAACTGTTCATAATCACGTTGAGCTAACTCAAGCTTTTCCATGATAATAGCACGAAATTCTTCTAATTCCGCATCTGAGTATCTCGTTTTTTCTGCCATAATTTCTGAAATTTAAAAGGTTAGTAGTTTTTTTATTCTTTAATTACATCAACATATAGAGAGAAATCATCAAAGTTCAATTCAGTAGCATTATTATTTACTTCCGTCACAAGTTGTAATGACACTGCCAAAACTTGAGCGCAAATATAGCTATTATATTCATTTACCGCATCATCCGTTTGCTCATTTTTAGATAACAAGATTCTTATTTTATCTGTTATTTCAAAGCCATTAGATTTACGAATATTTTGAATACGATTTACTAATTCCCTAGCAATACCTTCACGGCGAAGTTCTTCGGTAATTGTCACATCCAAAGCCACAGTTAAAGTTCCTTCATTCGCAACAAGCCATCCCGGGATGTCTTCACTTATTATTTCAACATCCGCTATTTCTATGGTAGCTTCTTCGCCATTAAGATTCAATAGATAGCATCCTTTGTTCTCTAATTCAGCAATTGCTTCCTGAGATAAGTCGTTAACAGCGGCAGCAACAGCCTTCATTTGTTTCCCAAATTTCGGACCAAGTTTTTTGAAATCACATTTTACTTTCTTAACCAAAACTCCGGCAGCACCATCTACAAAATTGATTTCCTTGATATTAACTTCATTCATAATCAAGGACTTAACAGCTTCAATATGTGCTTTTTGTTGCTGATCTACCACAGGAATCATGATGCATTGTAATGGCTGACGCACCTTGATATTAACCTTTCTACGCAAAGCCAATACCATCGATGTTACATTTTGTGCCATTTCCATACGTGCTTCCAACTCTTTATTAATGAAAGACTCTACACATACAGGGAATTTAGCCAAATGTACCGATTGCACATTGTCACGACCAGTTGCTGTTATAAGATCTAAGTATAAACGGTCAGCATAGAAAGGAGCAATCGGTGCCATTAATTTAGCAACTGTTTCCAAACAAATATATAATGTTTGATAAGCTGAAAGTTTATCTTGAGAATATTCTCCCCCCCAAAAGCGTTTACGATTTAAACGAACATACCAGTTAGATAGATTATCATTTACAAAATCTGAGATCAAACGCCCAGCTTTAGTTGGCTCATATTCATTGTAGCAAACATCAACTTCTTTAACAAGAGAATGCAAAACTGACAATATCCAACGGTCTATCTCCGGACGATCATTCAACGCTATTTCATTTTCTTTGTATTCAAAGCCATCAACATTAGCATAAAGAGCAAAGAATGAATATGTATTATATAAAGTACCAAAGAATTTCCGCCGTATTTCTTCAATACCATCTACATCAAATTTCAAATTATCCCAAGGAGAAGAATTAGTTATCATATACCAGCGAAGTGGATCTGAACCATATTTCTCAATTGTAGAGAAAGGGTCAACAGCATTTCCCAAACGCTTAGACATCTTATTACCATTCTTGTCCAATACTAATCCGTTAGATATAACAGCTTTATAGGATACACTATCAAAGACCATTGTCGCAATAGCATGCAAAGTAAAAAACCAACCACGTGTTTGGTCAACTCCTTCAGCTATAAAATCAGCAGGATATACTTCATGTCCATCCAACAGCTCTTTGTTTTCAAACGGATAATGGATCTGCGCATAAGGCATTGCACCCGAGTCAAACCACACATCAATTAAGTCCGTTTCTCGTTTCATCGGTTTTCCATCCTTTGAAACTAAAATAATATCATCTACATAAGGTCTATGCAGATCTATTTTTTCATAATTATCAGTATTATATTTACCGGGAACAAAGCCTTTTTCTTTATACGGATTTGTTTTCATCAATCCGGCAGTTACCGATTTTTCTATTTCATTATATAATTCTTCTACAGATTCAATACAGATTTCTTCCGTATTATCCTCAGTACGCCAAATAGGTAAAGGAGTACCCCAGTAGCGAGATCGACTCAAATTCCAATCATTCAAATTCTCAAGCCATTTTCCAAAACGACCTGTTCCTGTTGACTCAGGTTTCCAATTGATTGATTCATTTAACTCCATCATGCGATCCTTGCATGCTGTAGAACGAATAAACCAACTATCTAGCGGATAATAGAGTACAGGTTTGTCTGTACGCCAGCAATGAGGATAATTATGGACATGCTTCTCAATTTTGAATGCTTGATTGGCTACTTTCATCATCATACAGATTGAAACATCCAAAGTTTCATCTTTTTCGCTGAGAGAAGGATCATAATCATTTTTCACAAAACGACCCGCATATTCCTTATATAAATCTACATTAACCTTTTCACTAAGGAATGTTTCATCTAATTCATCCAAAAGATAAAATTTACCCGTAAGATCAACCATCGGACGAAGTTCACCTTTTTTATTTACCAATTGCAAAGGAGGTACACCTGCTGCTTTCGCCACTAATGCATCATCAGCACCGAAAGTTGGTGCTATGTGAACAATACCGGTACCATCTTCTGTGGTAACATAATCACCTGAAATGACACGGAAAGCCCCTTCACCAGGATTTACCCAAGGAATAAGTTGCTCATAGTCCATTCCCACAAGTTCTGTTCCTTTGTATTCCGCAACAACTTTGAAAGGGATTAATTTATCACCCGCTTTATAATCTTCTAGAGATAATTCCGAAGCTTTTGGATTGAAATGAGCATTCAATAAAGCCTTAGCCAACACCACCGTTATAGGTTCACCGGTATAAGCATTATAAGACTGTACTGCTACATAATCAATCTTCGGTCCAACACACAAGGCTGTATTTGAGGGTAGTGTCCATGGAGTAGTAGTCCAAGCTATAAAATAAGGAGTACCCCAAGCCGTCATTTCCGATTTAGGATTTTTTATGCGGAATTGAGCTACTACAGTAGTATCTTTAACATCCCTATAACAACCGGGTTGATTCAACTCGTGAGAGCTAAGTCCAGTTCCCGCAGCCGGAGAATAAGGTTGAATAGTATAGCCTTTATAGAGTAAATCCTTTTTATACAACTGCTTCAATAACCACCATAAAGTTTCAATATAGCGATTATCATAAGTGATATAAGGATCGGTCATATCTACCCAATAACCCATTTTGTGAGTTAAGTCTTCCCACTCTTTAGTGAACTTCATGACATCTTTGCGGCATGCAGCATTATATTCTGCTACAGTAATCTTTTTACCAATATCTTCCTTTGTGATACCTAAAGATTTTTCAACTCCAAGCTCCACTGGTAATCCGTGTGTATCCCATCCGGCTTTACGCTTTACTTGGAAACCCTTCATCGTTTTATACCGACAAAAAATATCTTTAATAGAACGTGCCATCACATGGTGAATACCCGGCATTCCGTTAGCAGAAGGAGGACCTTCATAAAACACATACGAAGGACACCCTTCGCGTTCTGTCATACTTTTAGCAAAAATACCATTCTCATCCCATTTATTCAACACCTCTTTATTCACCTTCGAGAGGTCAAGTTGGGAGTGTTCAGCAAATCTCTTACTCATCACTATATATCTTATTTTCTATATTCTATTTCATAGGGGTGCAAATTTACAAAAACATTAGATAGGTAGAAACATTTGATTGCAAAAATATAAGTTATAAACATATTAATTGTAAAACTTGGAAGTATTTGTTGGTCTTTAAGAAGAAAAATAAACGTACCTTTGCAGCAAATTTCAAGGTAATATAGGTATAGGGTTAATATGGACAATTTAAAATCGACAAAGACAGGAGGGGCTATGTTTGGAATCCTCTTGGCTCTTAGTTTATCTCATTTACTTAACGATACACTACAATCAGTAATATCAGCAATCTACCCTTTAATTAAAGAAGGTTTATCACTTAATTTTTCTCAAATCGGTATTATCACATTAGTTTATCAAATCTCAGCCTCGGTTTTTCAACCAATAATAGGTTTATATTTAGATAAAAAGCCTAATCCTTGGTTTTTACCTATGGGTATGGGATTCACTCTTACCGGATTAGTTATTCTGGCTTTCGCCAATTCTCTACATTTAGTTCTGATTTCCGTTTTCCTTGTAGGCATAGGTTCAGCTACCTTACATCCTGAAGCATCTCGCCTCACATCATTAGCATCAGGAGGAAAAAGAGGACTAGCACAATCTTTATTTCAAGTTGGCGGTAGTATGGGAGTATCGCTAGGTCCGTTACTAGTAGCCTTGATCATTGCTCCTTATGGGCAAAAGAATATCGTATTCTTTTCCATCTTAGCAATCATAGCAATGATCGTAATGCTTCCTATTTGTCGTTGGTATAAAAGAATCATACAAATCAGCGGGAAAAGAACTAAAAGTGCAGAAGTAAATATAAAGTCACCCTTATCTAAAAATAAAATCATTTTATCACTAATCATTCTGCTCATACTTATTTTTTCAAAATATGTATATATGGCTAGTCTGACCAACTTCTATACGTTCTACTTAATAGATAAATTTGGAGTATCTATACAGACTTCTCAATTTTATCTTTTCGCTTTTCTATTTGCAGCCGCTCTAGGAACACTTTTAGGAGGGCCTATAGGCGACCGTGTGGGACGTAAATATGTCATTTGGGTTTCTATATTAGGAGTAGCACCCTTTACTTTATTAATGCCTCATGCTAACTTACTGTGGACTTGCATCCTGAGTATTTGTATTGGCTTGATTTTGTCTTCCGCATTTTCTGCCATTCTGGTATATGCTCAGGAATTACTTCCAATGAAACTAGGACTTATATCAGGACTTTTCTTTGGATTGGCTTTTGGCATTGCAGGTGTAGCATCAGCAATAATGGGTAAGATAGCCGATTCACACGGTATAGAATACGTATATCAGATGTGTGCTTATATGCCTCTATTAGGATTAATCACTTATTTCTTACCCAATATAAAAAGTAAAAAATAATAAAAGGCTGCCCTGATATCTCATCAGCAGGCAGCCCTTTCTTCCTTAATCAATCTATTAATCTAATATAAACAATCTGAACCTTAAAATACTATTGAAAACTTATTACCCCTTTTAAATAACTACATGAAAAAACTTCACTAACATATATTTTATTTAATCACACTAACTCAATAATCTTCAAAATGCCCTGTTTGAGAGCAAGTTTCTCCCCGTCAGGCATAGTAGAAGTTTCCGAGCGACCTAGCAAAATATCTTTCGCTTGCTCTATTACTTCAATTTCCTGCGGATGCAATTTTATGAACTCTTCCAGCTTTTCTATCTTATTCTGATCATTGCTAACAATAGCCAGAATAAAATCATCATCTGTCAGATAATCATTAATATCATATTTCAATTTTGCATTCATCCGTCAAAATATTGTCTTTAATAAAAGACGGAAGAAAACTTTTTATGTACTCAAATAAAATAAAATTATACCAATGTTCTTAATTTAACCAACCCTCTATGCATCAAATTACGTACAGATTGGTAATTCATATTCATAATCACACAAATATCATCATATTTTTTCTCTTCAATATAATACAAAGTCAGAGCCTCTTTCTGTCGAGGAGAAAGTTGCTCTAAAATATTCCCTACAATATTTTTATCTTTTTTCTTAGTCTCTCTTACTATATAAGATTCCTCAACATTATCATCACTAGATACATCTGTAAAATCCTCTACAGGAGTATCAGACATATAAACCCTTCTCCGCATTTCATCGCATAATTTATTCTTTAAAGAAATAAAAAGATAAGATTTAAAATTGCTGATGTCACCTAGCGTATCTCTTCTCATATAGATTTTCACAAAGATATCATGAATACAGTCCTTCAAAAGCTCTTTATCAAGAGTCAATTTGCAACCATAATTAAAAAGAACATTTATATACAAGTCGTAAATACGCGAAAAAGCGTTTATATCGCCAGATTGAAAATCGGCAAATAAACGAGTTTCCAAATCGAGAGATTCATTAAGTGTTATCGTATCAGTATTACAATCCTGTTTTCTCATGGCATACTTGGTTGTTTCCTTGTTATGATGTGACAAAAGTATGGCAGAGAGGGAATCTTTTTAGGGAAAATTTGGTTATAGAATTGAAAAAATAGATACTATGTTTTATAACATAGAGCATTAAAACTAAAGTCTTGCATAAAAGAAGAGCCGCTATATAAATAGCGGCTCTTCTTAGCTTATAATTTATGAAACCAATAGACAATCTTTTTATTAGGAGGTGTTTTAAGTTTATATAAACCTTTTATTTTCAATGACTTATCAATTACATGAATTAAACCACTACCAAGTTCAACAGTCGACAAGCAATATCGACCTGCAGATAAATCAAGAGAAATTTCTCCTTCAGATTGGGAATAAACGATAGCTCCTATATCAGAATTTACCATTTTCTTAGAACCATCAGTACCAGTATTTTCTATTTTCATGAGAACAGCATCAGAAAGAAAACGTTCATCCTTTACTGGTAATTGCGGACAAGATCCACCTGCCATAAATATAGCCCATGCCATGTTACGATAGTTACGAGCAGCAAAGAAGGTAACAGCTTTATCTGGATATTTCTGGCGATATTCATTCACTGCTTTATAAGTTGATTCAAAAGATATTTTGCCAACTTTCATTTTTCTCATAAATTGACGAGGAGCCATATTCTTTCCTCCTTCAGGAGCATAAACAGTTCCATCTTTTTTATAATGCCAATACCGTATATCGATAATATCGACTATTGCTGATCTCTTAGGATCATTCAATATAGCATCCTGAACATCTTTAGTTGTACTAAGTGCAATAAGCGGATGCTTGCCTGTTTCTTTTTCCCATTTTGCAATCACGTCAATCCAGAATTGAACAAAATGTAGCGGCCCAGTAAATTCGGCACTGATCAATTGGACCACATTATTATTATCTGCAAAATTATCCAAGCATTGCCTTATATATTTCTCATGTAACTCTCTGCGAACAGGGTTAGTTACATCATAGAACATTTCCGCTAAGAAAAGACGTTTATCACCTGCAAAAGGTACGGGCTCAGGAAAACCTGTATTATTTATGTTGTTCACGGGACGCCAAGGGCAGTCAACCCAGTGAGCTCCGGCTTCAATAATATTATGCTGAAAATAGTTTTCATGAAACAGCAACAAACCAACTTGTTCACCTTTATCTGCAAATTGTTTCAACCGCGACCAATACCATGCATTAGGACGATTCAAATCATATTTACTCAACCCATCCCATGCTGTACCCTCTCCAGAGCGTGAAAAAGGTTGTTCGTACAAAGGTGCCCATACGTCTCCATCCCGACGACGAACGCGTTCGTGATCATCACGCCGAAGATCGTACCAAAGCCCATAGTTATGATCAAGAAGCAACATGTTATGTGCTTTCATATAGTTCACCACTGAATCAATTCGGTCTGTCAATCCTAATCCTTCACGACCAGGGACAAAACGAGTAACATGAGGTTTAGCAAAAGGCAGGAAATTAGTTTTCACTTTCCCGTTCCACCATGGTACTTCTTGGCGAGATCCAACCATCAATGCACCATCCATTACTATACGTCCATCTTTAAGACCTATAGAATGCTTTGCGCGATTTTCCAAGGCAACTTCACGAGCTACAAAGCCTGTTGAGACTTTTACTCTATCAACAGATTTCACTTTATCCCTATTTACAGAAGCATTAAAAGTACCTTCATTAATCCATTTTTCAAGAGTCAAGCGAGGTATATATGCCTCTTTGGTTAGTTTCATTGCCATTTCAACCGTAGGACTACTAGTTGCACTTGTGCTTCTAGGCAGAATTCGTGCTCGTTCGCTACATTCTTTTTTCAAGCGATCAGCAAGTTGTGCATAAAAAAAGCTACGTGGACTAACATGATTATTAGATTCAGCCCATTGTCCGTCACCAGAAAACTGAGCCCAACATCCGTAAGCACGATTCTGAGCATCTTTAGCAGGAGTATAACATTCAATTTCGGCTGCGGTACATTGCCAGAAAAGACTATTGGCAGTATTCCAACCCGCACCATTTTTATCTTGCCCTAAGTTTTTATAGGTCAAATTATGACCATCAATATTAACCACATCAAATAAAAGACCACATGCCCAAGCATCAATAGAGCCACTAAATCCTAACGATTCAGTTGATTCGCATTGCACAAAAGCATTTGGACCGGGAGCACAAAAGCCTGCAGAGAAATCATGTATTCCATGTTCTGAATAACAACGTTGAAAGAGAGTCAGTTGTCCCATAGTAAAGAAGGTACATCTTCTCATCCCTCCTATTTCAGAAATAGGTTCTTTAGAGATACAGTCTTCTACCGTAACCTTTGAAGCGGTACGTTGAACAAAGACAGCATTGCCGGAGAAATGTTTAAAATTCACCCTACGTACCCAACAATTTTCAGCATTCTCGATAGAGATACCTGTCCAGCAGTGGTCTTCATCTTCAGGGTATTTTTTATCGTAATCCGAAACGAGTGTCATATTCTCTACACCTGAATCAGAGATACGTCCCGACCAATGGTAAGGCATAACTTGAGAAATTCCATACGCAGTGTCCAAAGCAACAGTCAGAGGAACATCAAGAGTTATCTTATTTCCTTCAATAGAAGTGACAATTCGATCCCAAAACATATCAGTATCACCTGGTTTCCATCCTAACGCACTGATTCCTCCTCCATAAATATCACATCCTACAGAAGCAATCCACTCTTTAGTAGAAGGTCTTCTTACTATTACACGATCTCCGACATGTAATTTTGCAGCAGAAGGAACTTCCAGCGTACAATCATTAACCGGAACATAACGAGAAGAAATATTCAGTGTATCCTGAATAATTTGATTATTAATCCCCTCTATATAAATAAGAGCTCCGCGATCTACTCCTTTCTTTAATAAGACCGTTTCATTCTTGTCAGTTCCTCTCAGTACCACTCCTGAAGTCCCGATACGTAATTCTTTAGACAACGTATACATTCCTTTGTCAAGTAATACAGCACCACGAAATCCTTTTTTGTCAGGTTTCAAAGTAGAGACATAGTCAATAGCTTTCTGTATTTCAACCCAACTATCTCCCTTTTTACAAGGTACAAATACAACATTATCTAAAGTCGGAATATCTTGATCTGAATTACGATATCCACAAAAAGAAAAGTCTAAAATTCTATTTCCTTTTTCATCCTTTAAATAGGTTAACTTGCCTTTATTTACTTTTAAGTCGAAATCTTGAGCAACAACAGACTGTAACATAGCTATTGAAGCCAAGCCTAATAAAATAAGTTTTAACTTGTTTCTTTTCATTACAACAAACTTTTACGTCCGGCTAAAGTGTCATGGTTATTCTTTACATCAGTCCAATCAACTTTTTTTCGGGTATCTATTCCGTTAATGTATTTCTCAATATTCGTATAGCCATCTCCATTGCAATCAAGAATCGCATCAGAAGGGTCATGAGGATTCAAGCCATTTTTCACTTCCCACCTATCTGGCATTCCATCTTTGTCAGAATCAACATAAGAAGCTCCTTTATATTCAGGCAATCCGCCAACCTGACGAATATCCGTAATTATTCCTTTTTTATATGAATCAACAGGAAGTCTTCTTTTTACATAAGGAGATATAAATTCAGGAGCATTTTTTACATAAATAGCTTTACCTATTTTTACCGTTTTAATAACCCGTGCATCTACCGCATCACGTTTAGGAAAATTAGCTCCCACATTATTAAGAACAAATCGATATGCTTTTTTTGTAGGCATAATTGTTACATGAGGCATAGCAAATGGTTTATCGACCTTTATTTTAGGAAGATAATCTTCGGCTTTAACATCAGCCAATTGCACTCCTCCATCCCAATTATCTTTCGTGACTTTTTTATTACCATACACGATATTACCAGAAACATAAGCTTTTCCAAAAGTTAAAACCTTAGTATGATCTCTACCTGCTTCAGGTTTTAATATACGATAAGATATCTTTTTAGCAAGCGGAGTTATAGGACCTGGCTTATAAAAGTTATTAATTATATTGTAAAAACTAGTGTGATCTCCCCCATCTACCGATCTATTCCACCAATTATAAATCACATTATTTACAAAATTAAAACCCTCATTCATACCTATGGAGCAATTGCGACTTATATTAGAAGCAAAAAGGTTACGAGCAAACATACAATTATGTCCACCTACAGTAGCTCCAAAAGCATGGTTATAGGAATCAAGAGCTTCAGAAAAAATAGAGTTTTGAATTGTTATATTTACAGTAGGAAGTTTCAAGCCATAACCTTTCTCATTCCGGTTATAGACATGGCGATAAATCGACATATTCTCATCAAGTCCCCAACTAGCGGAACAGTGATCAATCATAATATTACCAACGGCATTCCCTCCTACAGCATCATCACGGAAAGCCACATCACGAGCACCACGACGAAAACGCATATGGCGCATCACCACATCGTGTGTATCAATAAGGAAAGAAGCTCCTGTTACACAAATACCGTCTCCGGGAGCTGTCTGTCCTGCAATTGTGATATAAGGAGCTCTTACATGAATAGGACTTTTCAAATGGATAACACCTGAAACATTAAACACAATAATACGTGCACCTCCTGTTTCACAAGCTTCACGGAAAGAGCCCGGACCATCATCAGCCAAAGAAGTTACTTCTAGAACCTGTCCTCCACGTCCTCCGGGAGTATAAGCTCCTCCTCCTTCCGCACCTGGAAAAGCTGGGATATTCTCTTTTAATAAATCGTCCGGTTTTGAAGCCCAGGGTTTATAAGGGCGTCCTTTAGCCGCCTCTTCAAGGACTACAGGTAAAGCCTTTTGCCAAGCAGCATCAGATTTTTTTTCATACTCAGCTTCCTGGCGTTCACCTCTAGCTTTGGTAGAGTCCGGAATAATAGGATACTGTGCAACAGCTGATGTTACACAGCCGGTTGTCAAGATCAAAACAGATAGTAATTTCTTAATGTTATTCATATTATAAACACTCTATGTTCTACTTATGAAAAAGACGATTAAGAAAGCCTCATGTAATCGTAGTTTCACACTTTTCTCCATTCATTCATATATTCCTTCGGCGTCTGATCATATTTTTTGCGGAAACATTTACCATAATAACCGGAATCTTTAAATCCTACGGCAAAAGCTATTTCGGATATACTCATATCCGAATTCTTTATCAATTCAATAGATTTATTCAAGCGTATCTCTTTTACCAAATCTACAGGAGCCAATCCGGTAAGACTCTTTAGCTTTTTAAAGAATGCAGAACGGCTAAGTCCTACGCTAACAGCTATTGTATCAATATTAAAATCGCTATTGTCCATGTTATCTTCTATCACTTGATGTATCCTTTCTAACAATTGAACATCTTTTTTTACGAGATATTGCTCATAACTATCCGATTGTTTTTCATCCGAGTGTTGCCAAACCCTTTCTCTAAACAATTTGCGTTCATTCAATAGTTGTTCTACACGTGCGATAAGATAATCTTTACTAAATGGCTTGGTAATGTATGCATTAGCTCCCATACTAATAGCCTTTGTTTTAGCTTCATCATCACTCTTAGCAGTAAGGATTATGACTGGTATATGGCTAATCTGAAAATCTTTACGAATACGTTGTAACATCTCCATACCCGACATTTCAGGCATCATCTGATCTGTAACCACAATATCCGGATGATACAAATGCACTTTCTTCAATCCTTCTACTCCGTTTTTAGCTAAATACACATTGTAACGATCTTCCAACTGAAGTTTCAACAAACTTCCCAAATCCTTATTATCTTCAACCAACAGTAAATTAGGCAATGAAGCATTCATTTGTTCCTCTTTTGGAGTCTCGGCATCTTCTGATTCTGCTACATCAGCGTCATCTATTTCATCTGTTTGTTCTCCATCATTCACATAGAAATCAACCTCAGAAGGTTTATAATGATCTTTCCCCAACAAAAGTTCGATTGTAAAAGCAGCCCCCTGTTTATCGACACTATCAGCAGAGATAGCCCCATGATGTAACATTATGATTTCTTTAGAAAGTGCCAAACCTATTCCTGTTCCTTGATAATAAGCATTTCTTGCATTTTCCCCTTGAGAAAAGCGTTCAAATATTTCCGATAGTTTATTTTGAGGAATACCAACACCTGTATCTTCTATACGAACATAACAACGTTCATTTCCTTCAACTAATCCCATAGAAACAAAAATATTACCACCACTAGGGGTAAACTTAAATGCGTTAGAAATAATATTCCGAATAACAATACTCAGTTTATCCTTGTCTGCCCACAGATAAATAGGTTCATCGGCCAATTGGAAAGAAAAACTAATTTCATTCTCCTCAGAAAGGACCCTAAACTCTTTCTGAAAAGATTCAAGCATTCTATTTAAATTTATTCGGGAGACATGCAAACGCATCTTTCCATTCTGTATCTTTCTAAAGTCAAGAATCTGATTAACCAACTGTAGCATCTGGTTAGTATTCTTTTCCATAAGATCGATATATTGGGCTCCTTTAGATGAAAGCTTCTCTTTCTCTCTAAGTTCCTGTATAGGTCCTTTTATTAAAGTTAAAGGAGTACGAAGTTCATGAGAAATATTTGTGAAAAACTTGATCTTCAATTCTGATAAACGCTGTTCGATATAAATTTCATTTTTCATTTTTATCATGAAGAAGGTCACTTTAAGAATCACACCTAGCAAAATTACAGCAAGAACACCATAAATGCAATACGCCCACCAAGTAAGCCACCAAGGAGGTAAAATCGTAATAGCCAATCTTTTTTCCGATAATAAGTCAGGATTAGCCTCATCTATTGATTGTACCCTAAAAACATAATCTCCGGGAGGAACATTTGTATAAGAAGCGATCCGGTTTTTGCCGTTAGAGTGCCATTCTGTTTCATAATTATCTAAGATATAACGATAAGACACTCTGTTCTGGTTATAGTAATTGAGTGCAGCAAATTCTATCGTAAACATAGATTGATTATGTTTCAAAACGATGGAATCAGCATACTTCACCGACTTCATCAAAATAGGATCATCTTTAAATGTTCGTATATCCTTATTAGAAACCATAAAATCAACAATATATGTACGATAACTAGCATTTAAAGTCTCAAGTTCATCTGGGGAGAAAACAAGTATCCCTTCTTTACAACCAAGCCACAAATCACCATTTTGTACTTTTAAAGCTGAATTCTCTTCCATTTTTACATTTAGAAATCCGTCGTATCTATCAAAATTTCTAATTCTTTCGTTTTTTTGATCGAAGCGAGAGAGGCCACTTTCTGTAGCAAACCAAAGATTATGATGATCATCTTCCACAATAGACACCACCACATCACTATTTAATCCCTCTTTTATGCCATACGATTTAAATAAAGGACGATGTTTTGCCTGATCATAGCCAATCAATTTATTTACACCTCCTCCAAAAACACTAACCCAAATGTCTTTATTTGAATCCTTATAAAGTACGTAAATATCATTATCAGCTATATTAGAACTTGCGCTTTTGCTTCTGTAAGTTTCAAAAAGAATCTGATCAGGAGACTTAAAATTACTATCAAAGGACATCAAGCCATCCATAGTTCCAACCCAAATACGTCCATTACGATCTTCAATCATGTTTCGCACATCCATATAGAGCCCATACGATGGGTAATGTTTCAAGCCATTATATTTATGTTTAAAAACGGTCTCCCCATTTTCTTCCATCACGAGATTAAGTCCGCCAGCCAATACACCAACCCATATTCGTCCTTTTGTATCTTGAAAAGAGAAATAAACATCATTCCCACTAATCGAATTAGAGTGGTGAGGGTCATTTATATAACGAGTAAAATTAAAGCCTAAAGAAGAAGAATCATCCGGAGTTGCTTTTACCAAACCACGCCCTTTAGTAGAAAACCACAAGTTTCCCTTATTATCTTCCATAATATGATATACACTACCTATTTGATAATTATCATCTGAAAAGATCTGTTTCAGATGACCTGCCTTATCGAGCCTGTAGACTTTTTGCCAGCGAGAGCCAACCCATATATCTCCATTCCGAGCCTGAAAGAGAGTTTTTACTCCATCAGATAAACCATCAATAGCTTTAGAAGGAGAAAATTTATGAAGATCAAATAGTTTAAATTGTTTTTTGGGGAAGTTGACCCGATATATTCCACCAGTAGAAGAAAGAAGCCAAAAAATGCCATCTTTATCAAGAAGCTCTCCTAGGAATAATTGGTTTTCATTACCATTTATAGAAAATTGCTGTAACTTGTTAATACGTGCTATGGTATGGGAATCGCGATCAAAGAGTAAAACCTCTCCTGACGGAGTAAGGAAGAATAGCCCTTGTTCACCCGCATCTTGAACATTAAAACGTCCAATTGATCTTCCCGAGGGGAAGCGAAAGCGCTCGCTCGTATTATTTAAAGGATCATAATATAATAAACCCTGTGTGCCAGACTGCCACCATACTTTATCGTATTTATCTATAAAAGAGTACGAGACAGATGTATTGAAAAGTGTTATCGGCAATTTTTTGAGTACTTTTGCATCTATCTGATATTCATAAATGCCTTGTCCGTTTACCGTCAAATAGAGCACTCCTGCATCACTCACCAATAAATTTTCTATCTTTTTTTTTATCTCAGGGAAGTGATACTTATCTACTATTCCTGAAGATAAATCGATATGGTATACAGATGTATTTCTATCAGCTAACCAAACACCTTTTTCATTTCCGTAAGCACAAGTAAAAACGCTAGAGGAATTAATCCCCATTTTTTGGGTTATAAAATCACTGGGCTTAGATTGTAAGAGTTTTCCCTTACGATAAGAGAATATTTTATAATCTGTCCCAATCCAATTTATATACTCTTCTGTTTCTGAAAATACATTATCTTTCAATCGCCAATCATACAAAGTCGCATTTACACCGGAATCATGCAAAAGTTTGATTTCTATCTTACCATCAATAGTAGTCGACGCACGCAAAAGACTTTTATCTTTAGTAAGTAAAAGTACATCTCCATCTGTCGTTTTTTGCAATTTAATGATTTGAATGTTCTCAGAATATTTCTTCATGTCGTCATAGACAGCATGAAAGCGTTCATTCACTTTATCAAATATATATAATTTCCGATCAACTGTTTTAATCCAAAGATATCCATTTTTATCTTCTACCAAACTCTCTATTTTTCGAGGAGGAAGATCCGAATAAAGGCCATCACGATTATTATACGCTCTAAACTTAGTACCATCAAAACTGCATAAGCCATACCAGGTACCAAACCACATAAAGCCTTCTCTTCCCTTTAAAGAACAATTAACGATATTATTAGGTAGTCCTTGCTCAACTGTATAATGTTTCACGATCATATTGGAATAGGCGGATGCCGAAAGTATTAAGCAAAAGAAAAAGATTGTAGCTACTAAAAATCGTTTCATGGTATCTAATAAAAATAAGTGGGACAAAGATACTAAAAAAAAGACGTATAACTCGACAGTTCAATGACTTGCCTCTAAAATAACGAGGGCATTCATTTAAAGTAGTAAGAAGTATATATACACAGATATAAATAAAACCTTTAAAGAGTTCATCCTAATAATCATTCATTTTCAACAGAAGAAACAAAATGTTTCAATGCGTAGAAAATATAGTTTCAACGCATTGAAATTTTGTATTTCTATGCATTGAAACTGTATCCATTATAAGTTAACTTATTAGGTTGACTGCTTTTTATCTCATTGATATGTGTACTTCCCTGGAAATGGTTGAGTATTATTTTCTTTATCTCTTTATTTGGTCGACTGACAAAAGGACTATACCTAAAAAGGGTTTCCTTTCTTTAGTCCTATTCCTAATTTGAGTTGATTTCCTTTTAGGTTATCCCCAAAATAGGTAGACTTTAATTGGTTAAAAGCAGATAAAAGATCATTTTTTCTGCTTCTCACCAAATTCTGTTTGTTGCCTCTCTACTTCAATAAGAAGTTGACGTTTTTCTTCTTCAGACAACTTTGTTTTTCCTTCTTTATCGTTCTTCTTGAGCATCTTATCACTGTGACTTTGAATGCCCCCAATTCCATCTTCTAAATAGCAGAAAGGTAAGGTAGCAGGAACACTTTCTATTTCTATTTCGGCAGGAGTCGGCGCATGAGTTCCTTCATATTCCACACGAGCTTTTACAATAATTCTCCCTGCTTTGCGAGTGGATTTGATAAGTGCCGGGGCAGAGCCAAACTCTACCGCACGCGGATTTGCACCATTTGCTGCATTCCCGATTAATAGTCCTTCTCCCTCAACGGTAAAGACAACATTTTCTTTGGCTAGTCTTCGTACATTGCCACTATCATCAGTAACTTCAGCTATGACAACGATAAAATCTGATCCGTTAGCTACTAGAGGACGATCCTGATAATCAACTCTTAAACGTAACTTAGTAGAACGCCGAGAAGGCATTTTCTTCATACGGCATACCACTTTACCATTAATAATGCCCTCAGCAACCATATTCACCTTTTGCCAGTTTTTTTGCGTATAGCTATAACGACGTGCTTCCCAGAAATCCCATACATCATGAAAAACTAAAGGAGCATTAGGCATATGTCCCTTGGCATGAAACACAGGAAGTACCCAACTCTTGGTTCCATCGTAAATAGATAGACGAACTGAATCACAATTACTGAAAACCACAACATCTTTGTCTGAGAATTGAGTCATTTCATGCGCAATGTAAACCATTGGTCCACAATCGGCAGTAGGATGTTTCAAGGTAGGAGACGTCTGACTGCGAAACATGTAATAAGCATATTTAGGCTGACGAAAAGCATCAAAAATGCCTCCCCAATAAGGGTCAGGATGATATCCTCTCTGATGATCAAAGGGATGCCATTGAGCCCCACCAATAAACTGTCCAGTCGTACGATACATCTCGTCGTAACTCTTTGCTAATGAAAGTGCTTGTACCAACATTGGGTGTTCTCCCCAACTTCTACTTGCCCTATTGTTATTATTATGAGCATACCAATCGTCTACATTTTCGCCAAATTCACGTGTAAAAATGCATTGCTTGGCAATATTCTTCTCATCATCTCCAGGCCATCCGTAAACAACATCATAATGATCTTTCACTCCGGCAGAATGTACATCAGCGGCAGCTACAGGACGTCCCGGATATGGAAATTCGTCTTTCGTTATTTGTAAAGCTTCCAATGCAAAATCTAAAGGATAACGAGTTTCATTTAAGATAGGCTCCCACATCAATACCGATGGATGATTGCGATCCCGACGGATCATCATTCGTGTATTTTGATGAACAAGCTTAGCAAATTCCGGATTTTTATTCCAATATTGCCATCCCGGAGTGGCTACAATTACAAATATTCCCAACTCATCACAAGCATCCATAAACGAAGGATCTTGTGGATAATGAGCTACTCGAATGATACGACATCCGGCATCGCGTAATCTTTTCACATCACGCCATTGCTGAGAGTTAGGCAATGCATTACCCACATATGCGAAATCTTGATGACGATTGGCACCAATCAATTGTCCGAAAGGTTTGCCATTCAACCAAAAGCCTTCTTTTCCTTTAAATTCAGCTTTACGGATACCAATACGAGTGATCCCACCGTCTAATGCTTTTTTACCTTGCCTAACCCAAGACTCTATTCGATATAAATAGGGAGAATCAGGCGACCATAATTTGGGATTACGCACCCATATTTTCTGCTTTATAGTCTTACGCTGTCCGGCATTCAAAAAGACCTTTTGAGAAACTTGCTTGATCGGTTTTTCCATAGCATCCTTAAAAACAGTTTTCACTATAAAACGCTTACTAGCTTTACCGCTGTTCTTTACTTCAGTATCTACATAAACGAATGCCCCCTTATCTGTTATCTTATCATAGTGAACAAAAATTCCCCCACCGGCTACTTCATTTTCCAAAACAGCTGTAGTAATAGCCACAGGAGATTTTCCAATAAGCCATACATCACGATAGATTCCTCCATGATACGCAAAGTCTAGCGCATATTGAGGCTTTCCGGGAGGGTAGCTTTTATCATCACTATTATCTGCCATCACAGCTAGCAAACAAGTATCACCTGCTTGTATTCCTTGTTCAGTTAAACTTATAGAGAAAGGTAAATAGCCTCCAAAATGTTTTTTTATTAGTTTGCCATTCAAATAAACTTCTTGCTTGCCCATCACAGCTTCAAAGTATACACTGGCTTGTTTCCCTTTTAAATCTGCAGGAACAACAAAATGTTTCCGATACCAAGCTACTCCCTGGTAATTACGACATCCACTAGCTTCTGCTGGCTCCAATTTTACCGTGTGAGGAGTGGTTACAATCGACCAAGAAGAGTCATCATAGTTCACTTTCCAAGCATCCTTAGCGGCACCTCTATGATATCGCCATCCGGGATTAAAGTCGTAAACGACTCTTCCTGAACCTGATAAAGGAATAAAACCTGCGATTGATGTTTCAGGAGCGCTATTTTGAGCTTGAAGAGAAAAAGTAGAAGCGATGAAGAGCAAAAACAAAATGGAATATTTCATCTCCTCACGCATTTTTTCTTTCTTTTGTGTATATAACCTTAACATAGTAAATAGAGTAGAATTCATCATGGTTAAATATATTATTTGATCATTAGTTCAATATCTTTTTGGCGACTTTCAGGGAAAACTTTTAAATCAATTAGCTTACCTGCTTTAAGTTCAGCCTCTACTGTTGTCTGTTCGGGTGCATGAAGTTTGAAATGCACATCCCAATCTTTAGGCCAAGCAGGAAACAAGAGAATCTTCTCTCCCACCGTTTGTAGTAACATCTCTTGTAATCCGATCATTCCGCTACCGCCCCAATTATGGTCGGGCGACCAATCATAGCCCGGCCCCCAAAAAGAGGGAAAACGATAAGGACCATCTGCCAATTTAAGTAACGTAAGTCGCTTAGCTTCATCTGTCAAACCTAAACATGCCGCCCAAATATTATCTTGCTTCCAGCCTACATGACTACGGAATTTCATCGCATCCGTATCAAACCAATAAGTATTACGTGCAAGCGTTAAGCTGTCTCGCCCTACACCATATATACGCCATGGAAAAACAGGATAAAGTTGTGGAGTCTCCACATTATTAATACGCTCCCATGTTTTAGCAGGAGCAATCATCTCTTTCCCTTTCACAACACGCAGCGGAATAGGAGGTATCTTAGCTAATAAGTCCGATTTATGTCCATACGTTTTAAGTACTGTACGTAAAGCAGCAATTGTACTCGCTGCATTGTTTGTCATCTTATAGGTTTCGCAAGCCGATCCAGGGAAAAGTATCAAATGTCCATCACCATCAAGTTCTTTGCGCCCCCTATGGCGAGCTAAATAGCGATAATGTTGATCAAAAAAATCAAGCGAACTGTCAATAAGAGGCAAATAAGGAGTAATATCTGCTCCCGCATAATCTTTCGTATCCAAAATCATCTGACAAAATTCCAAAATAGTATCCCATTCATATTCTAGCCATGCATTATACTCTATTCCCTTATCAAAATATGCCGGACGTTTAAAACCATATTCAGCAGGATTAGGCAATCCGAAGTTCTCTATCTGTTCAGCAAAACATGCACCTGTATGATCCCAGTAAACTTTACTACGAAGTTCCGCATTCCTTAACATATGAAGATAGAATTGAAATTGTGGGATCATCATATCTGCATCTCCACTCTTTAGCATAGGCCAATATACTAAGCGTTGATTTTGAGCGGTCATTGTCCCCCCACCCCATTTTCGGAAATCAGGTGTAAAGCTTTGCTTTGAATCAACAAAACAGGGATCAAATGTAAAGAGTCCGCCATTAAATTTAGTTGGTGCAGCGCCGTAAGCATTACAAGCCAGCATATAACGAAACAAAGTATAATTGCGACTCACATTAGCCGCTTCACCTCCTGCAACAATAAAGCTACGTTGCCAGAAAGCATGCCACCATGCTTGTGTTCTCTTTTTATCTTTACTAAAATTAAGATTATCAAGACGCTTCTTAGCAACCTTCATTTCAGATCTCTTCGAATGCTTTTCTACCGAGAGAAGGGCAGATTTATGAACACTTGTCTCCTGTATAACACTTTCCAACTCTTGTTTCCAAGTTTCAAGGTCAACTTGCTGAGTATGCAAAGCAATATGAATTAGTTGTTTACGTAGAGCTTTTTGCGAAGTAAAGTGCCACGATTTATAATCAGTGCCTGCATAAACCCCTCCATCAAGCCCCACAAACCTCAAATGATCTCCCCACAATTTTCCTCCGAAAATAAGATTTCCAATAGGATTCATCATTTGATCTTTTACACTCTCCATACCTTGTTGTTTTACCGCTACATCAAAAACAGTAGCAGAAGGATTATGATGAAAGAATAAAAGCGATTCTTGATCAACGCAAATCGAATCCTTCGTCGTTGTTAGCCCCGGGTAACGTACCCACTTATAAGAGCACTGTTGTCCTTCCCCTTTACGAATAGGACGATCTTTATAACGCCAATTTTCATAGAAAACATCTGTCTTCACAGGATCTTTAGAAGAAACTTCAACATGTATTAACGGTCGGAAAACATCAACCCATAGTTCAATATTGGTCTTCCCCGCGGACACTTGCACATATCCATCTTTCAAATGTAGTTCCTGACGAAAATCTGACGCATTAATAAAAGGATTAGGCGATAATCTGAGCCTTACCCTACCCTGCTTAAGCATCGTATTATTCTCGTCGAAAGTACCACTGCGACTTATATAAAAGAGTAAATCACCCTTCTCAACCCATACATTTAAGCCTATATCACCTCCACCACATGGCATTGATTCAGAAGAGTTCTGACTTGGAGTGTACCAAACAACATTGGCATGCTGACTCCAAAGAGACAACACGCCAATAATCAACATTAAAAAAATCGAAAAGAGTTTCCTCATATATAAATTTCTATTTGTCACCAATCATCTGTGCGGAAAGAAGATACAGGCAAACCATTACAGCCATACACATCCCCATCCACATAATTGTCAAAGGCATATCTTACTGCTACTGGATGAGGAACATCCTCACTCTTAACATATATCCGACTACGTACTACCCAAGCTTTCGCAGGATGAAAAACCTTATCTGCGCCGGCTACTGTAAAAAGTTTAGACTCAAAACCATTCTTACATGTAATCCACATCGGAGCACGTCCAAAATGCACCATAGCCGTATCTCCTTTTATTTTGAAACCATCATAATAAGGACTTTCACCACTAACAGCTTCAAAACGATAAGTCTTACTTAAAGCCAATAATGCCAAACGTTCACCAGCTACTACCTTTTTACGAGGATGGATGCCCGTTTTCATACCCGCATCGAGCAATACAGCCATTCCCGTATTAGGTACACGAAGTTCAACCTTAGCTTGTGCTTCACGAAGATAAGCAGAATTAATTACTTCTTTCCCCTTTTTAGTAATAATACCATAATCATAGGGAGCTATTTGGCAATAATAGAATGGGAAATCACCCTGATGCCAAGCAGCACGCCAACCATTGATTAAAGTTGTGAACATATCCGCATAAGTCTGAGCTCTGTTATAGTTATCTTCACCTTGATACCAGATAACCCCCTTTATAGTAAGTCCGATAAGTGGATGAAGCATTCCGTTATAAAGTACTGTCGGAGTTCTATTCTTGGACTTTATAACATCTCCCGATTGTGGTATTTTTGCATCAGGAAAAGCTTTAAGCATATCAGCTGTCATCCACGCTTCAGCCGCAGATCCTCCCCAAGCGGTAACAACCAAACCAACAGGAACATCAAGCATTTGTTGTAGCAAACGACCGAAATAGTATGCCGTGGCACTAAAATTGAGAACAGACTCCGGTGTAGCTTCTTGCCACTTGCCTCTCACATCATCTTGTGGCAAGAAAGAAGAATGACGCTTAACTGTAAATAAACGAAGATTTGAGTTTTTACTTTTCAAAACGTCCATATTCGCTCCCTCTACCGGTTGATTCTTAAAGCCTTTCATAGGCATCTCCATGTTGCTTTGCCCAGAACATAACCACAGTTCACCAATAAGAATATTTTTCAGAGTCGTTAGTTGTCCATCATTAAAAGAGATCGTATAAGGACCTCCTGCTTTAGGAGTAGCAACCGACAGCTTCCACTTACCTAAAGCATTTGTTTTCGTACGATATTGTTTGCCATCCCAACTGGTAACAATCAAGACCTGTTTATTTGCTTTAGCAGTTCCCCATAAATTAGCCTTCGTTTTTTGTTGCATCACCATACCGTCGGAAAAAATGGCAGGTAGTTTTACTTCTGCTCTAGCAGCAACTAACATAGCAAAACAGCAAGAGATTATTAGAATTCCTTTTTGAATGTTTTTTTTATCCATTTTCTATTCACTTATTTTTGTTGATGAAGTTGTATTGGTCCAAACAATCCTGCAGGAAGTAATACATCTTTTTTCATTCTATATTTCGCATTTGTCCATATACCCTTAAAAGGAGCTTTCCCTTTATCAGCACCATTAATGGCATTAGCCCAAGTATTGCTAACTTCTATTTGTAACAGGTTATATCCCTTCTTTAAAGCTAATGTAACATCAACCTCATAAGGGGCAGTCCATACTGTTCCGCAATCAATTCCATTTACTCTTACAGCTGCTACATCTGCAAGTTTGCCTAATGAGAGAGAAATACGTCCTTTCACTTTACTTTTCCATTTAAATAATGTTTTATAAGTAGCTGTGCCCGAATAATATCGAACCTTATCATTCTCCGATTTTGCCCAATCAAATAAGCTATCTTTCGTTAAGACTTCATTTATTGAAGGAAAAGTAACTGTCCATACTTTATTATCTAACTCAATAGGAGTAGATGCCTTTACATTATTTTTTTTGTCAATAGCCTTCTTCAAAGGGCTCTCTTTTTTAAGAAAATTCACTTTCTCGTGAAGCACAATAAAGACAGATTCTCCGGCAGCAAGATTTAATGACACTTCAGTGCGACCATCGAGTTGTTGCCAAGCGATATTTCTAGTTATGGTACCAGTAACAGGATTCCATAGCTCCGGCCTTTTGCCTGCAATACGCAAGCTAACTTTAAAAGATCGCTCCTTAGCAAGTTGGTTCGAAATAAAATAAACATCAGCTTCCTTACCCCTACGATGCGTCCATGCCACATCAGCAGGAACAACCACGTCCCTCTCTAAACCATAGCTAGAGAAATCGTCTTTCGTATAAGGTAATTGTGGAATTAAGACACCACCTCTTCGCATTTCATTCAGTTTAGCTTGTACTTCGGGAGAAAAAGAAAGAGTGTCCGGATTCATTGGTCGAGGTAAAGGTAAAACCAATACTTTATAAGAAGTTCCACCCGGTAATACCATGCAGCCATTTTCAACCCTAGCTAAGCGCAACAATGCATCCCGATTGAACGAATCATAAGCATAGCCACGCATCGGATTTACCCACTTTTCAAGATTAACCATATTTGCCGAGTGCCTTACACCTACCGGTTGCTCAGCCAAAGGTTCTCCAACATTCGCTAAACGTACCTTTTCACTTTCAACACGATCTTTACCAAAAATTCCCGGAAGAGAAGGCACCAAACGTTCAGGCAATATTGCCCTACGAGGAATTTCTTCACCTGTAAAGACTGCAATATCAGTCACCGGATGCCCGTATTGAAGTAATGCTTGACAGCGAGTTGCATATTCAACTAAAGCTTTTGCTCCGTTTTTCCACCAAGTTTGATCACGTTGAAAAAACAGCCCAATGCCATCCAATGTCATACCTGGCTTACGATCCATATACGGATTATGAACATTTACATGAAAGAAAAGCTTGTTAATGCCCAATGCATAATTACGATCGAGCAACGTTTTTAGCATAGCCGGAGTTTCATTCCATGTACCACGAAGTTCAGTAAAGCCCTCAGCTTGTATAATATTCTTTCCATAAATATGTGCGCCACTCACAGCATCAAGCATATCATTCGGCTTGTCATGCGTAGGACTATTTAGCCAAAACTCTCCCATCGGTCTATCTACTACCTGATAATGCAACATACCATCACTTACCATCGTAGGTGCTACACATTCTGCAGAAGATTTACACCCATATTCTTTGGCACAACCTTGCAATGTTTTATAGAATACATCCACAACTAATTCAGCAATAGTAGCACGAACATCCCGGAGGACTTTTTCCGACTTCAATGCACTATCTATAGGGATACCTGCAAAGAGAGGAAGATAAGGCATCAAATCATAACCACGACGTTTTTTAAATTCCAGAGGGAAATTACTACTCCAATTCTGACTACCACATTCCCAACTATCAATATGCATATATTTTAACACCTTATGTGCTAACGCAGAATTCGTTTTAGCAAAAGCAGCAGCAAACCAATGATCAAATTGTTTTTTCACCGCAACTTCATTAAATTTATCGCATTCCAAACCTCTACCGGCACCGCCTGTAGCATTAGTATGCCCGGTAGAAGTATGCCCCATACGCAGTAAACGCCATTTACCAGCGGGAAGCTTTGTCGTTAGTATCCCTTCTTTCATGGAAGAAGAAAGATTTATAATTTGCTCTTTCTGAACACAATCATTTTTTCCAACCTCCATAGGAGAAGTCCAAGGTGCAACACGCCAAACTAATCCGGCTTTTCCTTCCCATTGATTTAAGCGAGGTTCGCTATGCAATACAATGCGCTTTATTTTTAAATTAGGCTTCCACTTTGCTGCATCCATATCTTCGCTACCCGGTTCACTACCGGCAGGATCCCAATAAAAGCGAAAATAGCGTGCAGTAGTCGCGGGGATCGAATGAGTTGAATTTTCATCCGTATTTTGCCATCCCTGACGAGCAGGAACAAGTTGTTTTATCAATCGAAAAGTGACGCCATCATCGCTTGCCATCACTTTTAAGCGATGAGCCTGATAGTTGTTTCCTGTAAGTACAATTTCAATGTTTCGGCAAGTAAAAGGATGATTGTATTCATACTGTATCCAACAAGGCAAAGAAGAACGAATCACTCCATCATCTGACATCCTTATGCCTTTTGAAGTAGATGTCTTTTTTCCTGCATTTATATTTCCATAAGTTATTTTATAAGAAGAGGTAGAGTAGCTATTTTCCCCATAAGGCACGTTTAAATTAGAGCTTTGACCCTCTACCTCTTCTATCTGGTGGTTAGGTATTTGAGATTCTTTATTTAAAACAGGCAAAGCCAACAAAGCAATATCTTCATAATAATCATTATAAGATTCAGGACATTTTAGTACTAAATTATTAATCTTCCCTCCAGAAACAATCGTATCACAATAAACGACTTTCTGCATCGATTCTTTAGGTGTAATCCACGGACCTCCTGCCAAAGCAAAACCATCACATATATGCATGCCCAATTTCAAACCTAATCTATCAGCTTCCTTCATGCTATATCGCACCATTTCCCACCATTGTGGTGTCAACTGTTCCACTGCATTCTTGTAATTAGACCAACGAGAAGGTTGACGTATAGGCATTAAATATGCTCCCCCTAAACCAACTTCTTTCATTGCTTCAAGATCTGCTTTAATTCCTTCTTTAGAAACAGCACCATACATCCAATACCAAAAAGTCCATGGTTTTGCTTCTTCTGGTGAATGCCTGAAGTCATTACGAAGAGCTTCTTGAGACATCAGATTTCCAAAGATGCACAAACAAATAAACAGTAGAATTATGCGGAATTTAGTGTTATTCATGACAATTAGCCTTTCAAGATAGACGAAAAAAGAAATCATTTGTACCCACCATAATTAGTGAAATCCATCCTATTTTCACTAAACAAAGCATCCTAAACAATAAATAGGATGTAAAATGATGAACCAGCATGAAAAATTCATGCCAATTCATCATTATAAAATCTATTTATTTCCCTCAAAATGGAAAACAAGATGTCCTCGCTGATTCCCTTTAGCCCATTTAGGCTGTGAAGACGGTCCGCATAAATCAGTGGTATTCACTTTGTTACGCACAGCAGGTATCACATTCAAGATCGAAATACCGCTCTCAGGAAGAGTATAAAGTAATCTATCACGTCCATCACGCGGCTGATAAATGCCAACGTACGTATTTGGAGTTTCATTAGTAATACTAATTACTCCTTCTTTGGTACGAATATTCATCCATGACACGTTAGCAAAATAACCTTTAAATTCAGGATAAGTAAAACTCTCTCCGGGCACCGGATCATTGTAATCATTTTCCCAAAGATTATATTGAGGGCCGCGTAAACGGTTCTGCCAAACTCTATAAGGACCATTACCCAGCCATTGTTTACTGATTACCTGATCTTCAGGGTAGTCAAAACAGATTCCCATTAAATCTACTACTCCGGCAAAATTATAAGTATAATCTAACGACAACTTTCCGTCAGGAGCAAGAGTCCATTGAGCTTTGTCAAAATTGCCCAGTTTATAGTGAGCCGTGATAAGCAAATTATTTCCTTGCTTGTTCACTTCAAAGCCTTTGAAAACTCCGGCATCTCCAAATTCCGTATAAGTACGTTCCTTTTCATGAGCTTTTGGATCATCATGATTATAGAATTGATCCAACGAACGATCGGCTCTACGAGCACCAATGAAACGAGGACCATTAGCAAAATGAATTAATGTCCCATTTACTTTTACCCCTTTAAGTTGACCATCCTTTTTACAGAAGATAAATTCACGCCCTGCCGCTTTTGCAGTGATAGCCTCAGTTGTTTCAATATAAGTAGGAGATGAATTCGCAGTAATCTCCTTTTTTGTATCAATGCCAGATTTATCTGAAAGTTTATAACTCCATGTAAACAAATCTTTTCCATAAAGATCTATAGCAGTCAGAATCAAAGCATCAGCATCTTTCGGTGCTGCTGTTATTTTTAAAACGCCAGATTGATGGGCAGGAATATTTTCGCCTTTTACTGTTCCTTGTCTTAAAATCTTCACTTCTTTATTCAAATCAACAGCCGAAGGAAAAGTCACATACTTCCAATCAAAAGTACAAGTATTCATATTTAGAAAATCATAACGATTTTCCAATTGAAGTAAACCATTAAAGGATCTATTCAAGCTCGTATTCATTATCTGAACAGGATTCCATATTTGCTTAACCGTATAATAGCTACCTTCTTTCTCATGGTGCGGGCCTACAATACCATCAGCTCCAAAATTACCTTGATTATCGATAAAACCATTCATATCCACACGTTTAACTCCTTCATCAGCCAAGACCCACAAGAAGCCACCGGCACAACGAGGATGTTTACGCATCATTTCCCAATAATCCCATAATCCGGCACCATGTCCTCCATCATATAAACCATGAAGGAATTCAGTAGGCATAAAGATCTGAGGCAATCGCATATATTCTTCACTCTCCCCATAAGAACGATAATGCATCGTTTCAAAACCACTAAAGTTTCCTTGCGGATGGATAACCGGACGTTTTTGCGGATCATGCTTATGAAACTCACAATCAAGTTCTGTATTCCATCCCTTCTCATTTCCATTACTCCACCAAATAATAGACGGATGATTTACATCTCTTTCTACCATACTCTTAATTAGCACAATACCTGTAGGCGTATCATATTTACCATGCCATCCTCCAAGTTCACTCATCACATAAAGTCCCAAAGAATCGCAAGCATCTAAGAATTCCGGGTCAGCAGGATAATGTGAAAGACGTACCGAATTCATGTTCATACTTTTAATAAGCAATACATCTTCTATGTTCTTATCTTTACTAAGTGTCCGGCCACTTTCGGGACGGAAACTATGCCTGTTCACTCCACGAATATTCACTCGTACCCCATTTATATAAAGTCCATCACTTTCACGAACTTCAATTGTACGAAATCCAAAAGTTTCTGTCTCTTGATGCAAGACTTTGCCATCTTTTGTCAGTAAGGAAAACTCAGCCCTATAACGATTAGGTGCTTCAGCAGTCCAAAGCAATGGCTTCTTCACTGTTGTTCTTACTGTAGTCCAATCGCTACCAACTTTTATAGGAGTGATTGTCTCATTCAACTTCTTACCTTTACGATCATAAATAATCGTACGCATATTCAAATCATCAGAAGCTCTATTCAAATAACAACTAGCAACAAAACTACCATCTGCTTTCGCATCAATAGCCACTCTTTGAATATTTAGCGCAGGTTTTATTTCGAGAAAAACCGGACGGAAAATACCTCCGAAATTCCAATAATCGGCGCGACGCTCAGCTAAATTCACACTAGCATTTGTACTCTCTTTGCTAACCGTGACCTCCAGCAAATTCTCTTTTCCGTATTTTAATAAATCAGTAACATCATATGAAAAACGGTAAAAAGCTCCCTGATGTTTATTGCCAGCCTTCTTCCCATTTACCTTTACTTCCGTATCAGTCATAGACGCTTCAAAGACCAATTCAATCTGGCTTCCTCTCCATGTTTCAGGAACATCAAATTTATATTTGTACATTCCTTTCTCATCCGCAATACCTTCAGGAAAAGCTTTTCCATAAAAAGTTATACCATATTGAAACTTCCCAAACCCTTGCAATTCCCAACAAGAAGGTACCCCTACCTTGGTCCATTTACCAGCGTTTCTACCTCCTGTACAATAAAAATCCCATTGTACCATATCATCACAACCATGACCTGATAAATAATATTTTTGAGTTAAGGGAACTCTTGTATTTGCACTTTCTATAGTAACACAGCCTAATAGAAGTATGAAAACAAAGAAAAAGCGCTGCCATTTTAATAGTCTGTCAATCATTATAATTCGCATATTTGTACTTTAGTTCTAATTAACTAGACGTTACAACAGGGTGTTTGTACCCATCAATACAAACCAAAGTAACAACAAATAAGCAGTATTACATTAGAAACAACTTCAAATACAACAAAACACAATTATAAATAAATAGTGAATAATAGATACTATATTTTTATCTATCTTTGTCATGTAAAGCATGCAGCTATTGCTCATCTACATATGCATAAAGAATAACGTAATGAAAGAAAAATCTTCAAAAAAACCGGATTTCTTGAAAAAGGATACTAAAAAAGTAAACAAAATAGGTAAAAGAGTTGGAAAGTCAAAGCCTGAAAAGGCCAATAATCAACTCAACAGAAGAATAAAATAAGAAGTTCAAGCCAGTAAATTAGGAATAAATATATTTTATTTAATCCCAATCAGAGCATTTGGGTAAAGTAAATGTAAACTGGCTACCTTTACCCTCACAACTATATACCCAAATTTTTCCACCTTGCTTTTTGATCAATTCCTTACAAAGATGTAACCCTAATCCGGTGCCATCTTCTCCATCAGTACCACTACGAGAAACAGAAGTGGTTAAATTCCACAAATTAGATTTAACATTTTCATTCATACCAATACCCGTATCGGAAACAACGATCTCAATATTATAATCACTGGGGATTACACTTAACTTAATTTCACCACCATGAGGAGTAAATTTTAGAGCATTAGAAAATAGATTACGCAATATTGTTTGCAACATTCCAACATCTGCCACAATACAAATATCTAGAGGTATGTCACAAGAGATATGAATTTCTTTCTTCAAAGCCAAAGGCTCTAACAATCCCAATACGGCCTGACAAGTTTCATAAAGGAATATTTTTTCGGGATTAAAATTCAGCTTACCAAGTTGTGAACGTGACCAAAGAAGGAGGTCTTCAAGCAATTGATAAGTTTGATAACTAGTTTGACGAATCATAGTAATCATCTCTTTTACGCTCGATGTATCATACTCTTCCAAATTCTGAGATAAAGCGTCCGAAAGTCCTAACAATACAGAAAAAGGATTTTTGAGATCATGCGCAATAATCGAAAAAAATTTATCTTTAGTTATATTTGCTTCATTCAAACGATCATTAGCTTGCCTAAGCTGAGCTGTCACCTTTTCCAATTCATATTTCTCTTTTATCAACGAACGTTGTAAATCTAGAATTTGATTATTGAGCAATGTCATAGATCTATTCTGCGCAATAAGCAAATTAACATCCATGGCTCCAATAAAAAGGAAAGTATCTGCTTTTCGATAGATACGAGAGTCCAACGATAAATTATCATCTTGCGATTCTTTTCCAAACGTAGCATAACCATCATAAATTAGTTTATTTGAGCAAGAAAGATGAAGCAATTTAGCAAATGAAGGATTTAGCAAATCATCAGCTGATTTAGTAATCAAAATATCTTGCATCGCCTTATTAGCTAATAATAAAGCACCATCTATCGAAAAAAGAGCAATATAAAGAGATTGATTATCCAAAAGAGATGCATTTATTTCTTCTTTCCAATCTTCAAAAAACGTTTTATTAAAGTTATTATACATTATTGCTATATTCTTATTATTTGTTTTGTTTGTTTAAAAATTCTTTTAACACATATATATCGGGCATATATGTTACCTGTTTGTATTTAGATAAAGGGGCACAACTGCCACGTGTAAAAGCTTGTCCGCCAACCAACACCTGCATCATTGGAAATTCAACCTGAATACGATTCAATATTTCCAATAAATCCATTAAATGAGAATAGAGACTCATAGAAAGGGCAATAACATCAGCTTTTATACCATGTGCAAAAGCTATCAAATCAGTAATAGGTACGTTAGCTCCTAGAAAGAAAACCGTCCAGCCATGCTTTTCAAATATATCCGATACCATTTTAACCCCAATTTGATGAAATTCGTTTGGGACACATCCTATTACCACTTTCTTATCAATTCTAATATCTGTCAGTATCCCTTGATACAATTCATTCAAAACGGATTCGGCAATTGAAGAAGCCAAATGCTCAGCAGCAACCGTTATTTCACCTAGTTCCCACATTTCTCCTATTTTATAAAGAGCTTTACGAATAATATATTCATATATATCTTCTACAGAAACATTTGCATCAAGAAGTTCATTTACTATTTTTACACAAGCTACCCTATCCCCTTCGATTAAATTCTTCAAAAACTCTTTATTTTCAATCATTGTTATTGCTCAGCACCAAATGCTTCTTTAATTAATAAAAAATCATTATAAAGATAGCTTATCCCCTTTTCATATTCTATTATTTATCAAAAAAAAAGAATACAATAGGTTGACTCAAAAAAACAGATGCAAGTTAAATAAAAATAGTATATTAGCAAACGATGTAGACATTATATTAGTTACAGTCAAGTATTTGGAGAATAATTGCCATATATAGGAAGAAGACTCAATTTATCAAAAATCAAGACATAGCAAGAGAAATTAAATAAATATTAGGGTTAATAAAGCTCTGCTCTATCTAAACTTAAGATGATCATATTCACTAAAACCTGCCCCTACTTTCTACGAGCCCGACTAAAGCGAACATGTAACGTATATTCTTTCTTTTCAATCGAATGTTTTTTTAGTACACCCGGTCCACAGCTACTATTACCAAGCCCTAACACAGCAGCATCCATGTTAAGAATAGTCTCCTTTCGGGGAATTAAGTCACAATCATGTGTTGTTTCAGCTAGATCCTGAGCTGTATAATGCAAAGCAGAAGCCGAAAACGTATGATCAATAGCCTCAACTTTTAACCCTCTACCTCTATCATTCGTCAAAGTAAAGAAACGAATATCTTCTTTATTACCGCTATCTTGCGGACGAGGATAATGAGTGTATTGATCAGCAACTTGTCCTTTCCATAATGCAATTGTAGAAGCCGATTTTCGATCAGGATATGTTTCCCAGGGTCCACACCCATACCATGCAAAATTTTCATACCCTTTAGTTAATGCCATAGTAAGTCCTAAACGAGGCAACTCGGGCAAAGTATTTTGTATTGTAAAGTTACTTTTTATATCCAATATGCCATTTGCCAATACCGTATATATAGTCTTAGTGAGAATACTACCTTTAGTATATTCATTAAGTATAATTGTTTCTACTATTAATGCACCATCCTTACGAAAATGATGCGTAAAAGATTTCAATTTAGTTAGAGGTTTCTCCAATCCATTAAGTTTCCAATCCTTTGCCAGCCAATTTCCAAAACCCTTATCATTGTCCGTAGGCGCACGAAAAGCTTGTGTTGTAAGATCTTGTGCCAACAATTCTCTACCATCATAAACCAATGAAATGAGCCTTCCTCTTTCTTTACTCCAAGAAGCAGAAAACTTGTTACCTATCACCCTTAATCTTAAAGTAGATTTCTTTAATTGTTGTTTATCTAACAAACTAGAATCGCCCACAATGTGAGAAATCGTTTCTTTTCTCTCTATTACAGAATGATTAGAAGCTTTCAACCTCTCTTCTAATTTTAGCTTGCCTCTATTTACTATTTCAGCACGAGGTAGCATGCCTTTCTGAAGGCAAAATTGTTCCCAACTCACTTCATAACCAGATTTAGCCCATGCACAATCTTTCTTTAATACAATGCGGAACAGTACTCGAACATCGCTTTCTTTCGGAGAAGAAAAATTTATAATATCTAAAGGTAATTCAACCAAAGTACTATCACCAGGCAATACTTTCGGAAGGAGTAATTCTCCCTTTTTACGACTCTCTCCATCCACAGCAATAGTCCACAAACAGCGATAGCCCTCTAAACCAATATGAGAATTATGATTAATGATTTTTAATTTCGCAGCACTCTTCTCTTCTTTTACCCATCTTAAATAAACAGGTGCATAAACCTTTCGAACCTCCTCATATTTAGGAGTAATTTCGCGATCACTCCTTACAATACCATTCAAGCAGAAAGCTTTTAAGTTAGGATAGTCACCAAAGTCGCCTCCATAGGCAACCATTGTACGACCATCGGGAAGTTTTTTGAAGAGTCCCTGATCTACCCAGTCCCAAATAAAGCCACCTAGCATGCGAGGATTACTATATATTTCATCCCAATATTCTTTTAAATTGCCCAGAGCGTTGCCCATACAGTGAGCATATTCACTTGTTAATACCGGACGATCATCACCTGTACGCTTAGCAATACTAAGCAATTTCTCCCAACGAGCATTCTCTGCACGTTCCTTATTACTGCCATCTGGTATACCCGGATTGAGGTATTCTTCTTCTACCCGCGGATAAAAACGGCTAATGACATCCACCGTTGCAGGATCTGGATTCCCACCTACCCCTTGTGCACCTTCATAATGCACCGGACGTGTAGGATCAAAATCGTGCAACCATGCTGAAACAGCAGCAAAATTAAAACCATAACCACTCTCGTTACCCATACTCCACATCACCACAGAAGGATGATTTTTGTCTCTTTCAGCCAAGCGCATAGCGCGATCCAAAAAAGCAGCATGCCATTCAGGAGTACTTGCCAATGTGCCACGCAACCCATGTTCTTCTATATCCGCTTCATCCATTAAATACAATCCAAGACTATCACATAAATGATACCAATATGGATTATTTGGATAATGGCTAGTGCGTACAGCATTAATATTAGCTCGCTTCATCAAAAGAACATCCTGCAACATTCTCTCCTTTGTCATCACACGGGCAGTTAATGGGTCATGCTCATGCCGATTTACCCCTCGGAAGCGGATAGATTTTCCATTAATAAGCATCTGTCCACCTTTTATTTCTACGCTACGAAAACCGACCTTAGTATGTACCTCTTCTTTCGTGCATCCTGTACTATCATTTAAATATAAATGAAGATTATACAAATAAGGAGTTTCAGCTGTCCATTTCATTGGATTCACCACCAACATGTTAATATGTCCCATCTTACGAGGTCCACGTTGAGGGTTCCATTCATTCATAATAGACGCTTTATGATTCAAGTTAAGAATCGATTCTACCTGAGCACCAGGCGAAGAGCATATCAATTTTCCTTTCGCATCCGTTAACAAGGCAACCAAGGTATAGCCTTTACCTTTCTCCTCTCCATACACAGCGAGCTTCGGATCTATTTGTAGAGTAGCATTAGTATATGTTTTATTGAGTAAAGTGCGAACAGTAAAATCACTAATTCTTATATCTGGCGTATGAAAAAGTGTAACACTACGTTGAATGCCGCCAAAGCGCCAAAAGTCCTGATCTTCCAAATACGATCCGTCGCTATATTTATAAACTTCTAATGCAATCAAATTACTCCCTGCATGCAGATACGAAGTGATATTAAATTCACTAGGTTCCATGCTTCCCTGGCTATACCCTACTCGCTTACCATTTATCCAAACATAAAAAGCACTCATCACTCCATCAAAGCGCAAAAACGTTTGTCCATCGTCCTTCCAAGATGTTGGCAAAGTAAATGAACGACGATACTGCCCCACCGGGTTTCTCTCCTTATATGTCGTATAAGTTGCTTTGGGTTCAGTAGTTACCCGTGGTGGATCAATCTTGAATGGATAGCCAGAAGATATATATATAGGAGTACCATAACCATTGTTTTCCCAATTGGCAGGAACAGGAAAGTTTATCCACGAACTATCATCAAAAGCGGTAGCATAAAAGCCTTCGACTTTACCATCCGGAGTGGGTGTCCAATGAAATTTCCAAGTACCATCTAAAGAAAACAAGCGATCGCCTTCCTTTTCTCCATAACCAAAAAAGAAAGCTCTTGCCGGTTCGCGGTTAATTTGAAGTACATGCTGATTCTCCCAATCATGGATTTCTTGCGCCTGACAAACACCACCCAGCAAGCAGAAGATACCTAGTAAAACATTCCCTAATTTCATTTTAGTATTTTATTAAAAGCGCTAAATCTAAAATAATTCACTACTGTACATCAAGTGCATCCAGCCACAAATTCTTCATATCAGGAGCCGAAAGTATCACTTTATAATGTCCTGCATTAATATACGTTCCCGTAGTAGTGCTCATCAACTTCCATTTTTCAGGAGTCTGAGGAAAAGTGATCTCATCATCCTTCAACACCGTGCCATTAACAGCCACAAATCGTAGTCTAATTATGAGAGGTTTACCACTTGTATTCATATATTTAAAACGGAGTGCATACACCTGAGCTAAACCAGTAGATACATTCCACTCAATGCTATTCTTCATCCCTTTTCCAAAGCAAACACCCTTTTCTTTGCGATGCTCTACTCGTTTGTAGTTGCCATCCAGTTTAGCTTTTTCGGCTTCATAAGAGACCGTTTCACGTACATCCTTATCCTCGGGCAATAATTCTTTAGGAGTTTTAGCTAAAGTATCTGCATCAGCTTTTGCCCAACTCCAATCACTGATATACATTTTTTTCTTTTCGGCAGTTAAAGAAGCAATATCATCAGAAGTAGAGACTGTTGATGCTATTGATTTTTCAGAGCCTAATTTTGCGATAGCAATAGCTGATATAATGGCCTGTCCTGCCTTTGTTTCAGGAAAAGAAATATCTAATTGCCCTCCTCTAATATCCACCGTCACTACCTTTTTCAAAGCAGTATCGTGCCCCGCTTCTGCCCAAATATCCAAATCATCAAGTACCGTCTTCCCATTGATTGCCACATCAAAGATACGCATACCTTCACAATCCGTTTTTTCACTACCTCCGGTACCATGCCATGGTTCAATAAAGTATAGTTCCACCCGATACTTCCCATCAGCAATGGGAAAATGATAAGATAACTGATGGCGACCATAACGGAAATGTTGAAATAGCGACCAATCACGTGTGCCTTTTATAGGATCATGCGTAGTCCGTTGGCTACCCAAGTAAGGATTTAACCCTTCAAATTTATCTGCCCAACTGTGAGAGAAAGAGATATTATCCTGATTCCAGAGCTGTCCGAATTGATCTGTATAAGCATCTCCGCCACAATTTATGCGATATAAATATTCATAGTTCTTTTCACCTTTTAAGAAAGGTTTTGAGCCTTTATATAAGTCATCAAAATGAGGAGCACGTCCTAATCCATTCAATACAATGATATCTTCAGCTGTCGCCTTTCCTTTATAGTAGCCTACTGCACGAAGCACATTATAGCGAATATCCCTATGTTCCCACATAAAATGGGTACCAATGCCATTATTTTTCTTACGTCCCATATAAGCATTATTGGTCGCATCATTATAAAGCAGTACAGAATCACAATTACTATAAACCTCCACAGTAGCACGACGACGGCCAGTAATAAACCGATCCGGCCAAGTATGTGACACCAAATACACCATCGGATCTTTCTTTGCCGGCACATAATTAGCACGATACATATAATAAACATCCAAAGGCTCTTCCCAAGGAGTTAGCAATCCTTTGTAATTAACCGGACCAATTTTATCTATTTTCCGATAGCCTTCATCAGGCTGACGACGTCCGGGATTATCATGACTAGTGAATACCCATTGATATTGCCCACACACACTATCCTTAGCTTCTTCTGCCAAACGGATTTTCATCTCCAACAACTGGCACATTCGATCCTCACTCCACACTCCATTTTGTTGGAAAGATCCCGGCTCTGTATGCAAATCAATGCTACGCCAAGCACCATATTCTCCATTCAATAATTGATCAGATTGAGCTAGCTCCTTCTTATAGTTTTCAGGATTACCACCATATGTACCACTCCAATTTTGTACCACATTCCAATCTGTACCTTCTCCTCCGTTACAAGTAGTGATTACACGCATATTGTTTGCTGTTGGATCCATCTCGCGGATAATATCACTACATTCCTTAGCAAACTCACGAGGTAAAACACTTTCGTTTTGTAAACCCCACATGATTACCGATGGAGAATTTCGGCGCTCTTTAACCCATTGGCGAAGTAATTGTTTAAAGTTAGCTTTAAACTGAGGTGTATCATACCAGATATGAGCCGAAAATTGTGGCCAAAAAAGAATACCATCCTCATCCCAGTATTTCTGATATTCCAAGTTATGTGGTTGATGCGCATCTCTAAAAGCATTAAAGCCTGCAGCCTCAATTTGCTTAACTCGGGAAACAATCTGTTCCTTACTGAAAGCATGACTCTGACCTAATAAATGCTCGTACTCACAAACCCCATTGATAAATACCGATTTACCATTCAAATAAAATCGTCCATCACCGTCTTTACGTTTCACCGGCCAACTAATAGTACGTATGCCAAAAGGAGTAACAACTTCATCCGTCGTCGTTTTGCCTTTTTTAATAATAGAAGCCAAGTTATACAGATAAGGGTTATCTACACTCCAGAGTATAGGCTGCTCTACTACAGCAGATTGTCTAACAATTTTAGTTTCTCCCGGAGCAAGAGTTACGTCTTCCGTTAAACGAAAGACTTTTAACCCATCTGCATTATTTAGCTTGTTTACCACCTGTATCTTTTGTGAATAAGCACTGTAATTCTTTATTTCCGTTTCCACATAAACAATCTTTGCCTTATCGTCATTCCAGATATGCACACCAAAAGGTTCGATGCGTACCTCATCCGTAACAACAAGCTTTACCGGACGAAAGATTCCTAATGGCTGAGAACCTTCACTAAAACCCCATTCCGAAGAACAGCCCCCACAGACCCAAGGCATATCCGAAATCATCTCAGGATGTTCAGCTTTCACTTCCAATAAATTTTCCACTCCCGGTTTAATTGCATCTGTCACATCTAAAGTCAAAGTTGTACGCCCCACCGGACGACGACCATAACTTTTGCCATTCAAAGAAACAGTAGCATAAGTACCCACTCCTTCGAAGCGAAGGAAATAACGTTTTCCCAATTCAAACTTAGGAGCTATAAAGACCTTCTTATATAAAGCTGTCCCATGCAAATTACCATGGGTTAACTGACGATATCCGTAATAATCATCCCAATTATGAGGCAAATTAACCCTCCTCCAAGATAGAGCTGAAGATAAATTGTTAGCCGTCGCTTTATTAGAAGCAGGAAGCAAAGCCGTTTGCCAACCTTGATTTAACTCTACAATACTCCTTCGGTTCTTAGATTCCGGCTTTGGAATCTCTTGCATCTTTTTCTGCGAAACAGTTTGTTGTCCAAAAAGTAAACAAACAAGCAACAAAAACAAAACTAATATTCCACCTCTCTTCATGTGTCGTATCTATCAAAATAAAGGTGTAACCACCTTTTCAGGATTATTAATAAAACATCCAATCCATTGTCTCCTCAGTACCGGCCAATCCCGCATTACGAGGAGTAATCACCTGGTTCGTGAAACCAAAGACAATCAAGTAACCTTTAGGCAATAATAAGGTGTTTTTACCAGCAGGGAAACTATAAGTATGAACATCTGCCAACGGCATCCCCTCTATTCTAATCGCATTTCTCAATTTAGCCTCAGCTTGTCCATAATCATTAGCCGATGCATCTATTTCCAATTTAGGAGCTTTCGCATATTTCTTTTGATCATCACGGAAATAACCAACTAATAATGTCACGGGCTTAGTTGATTCAAATTCAACAGATGTGCCAGTTTGACGCTGCATATTTCCATCCATACAAAAACCAGATAATCCTTCTAATTCAGGTGCAAGTGCCTCTATTCTTCCGGGAAGATTAGAAAACAATTTAGCGCCCTTTAGCAGTTTTACCTGCTTTTGTTTACTTAGTACCACAACTTTAGCAGGAGACAATGATTCTACTTTTACTTCAGATGCCAATGTTTTTCCACTCAATTTATCTTTCAATGTAGCCAAATTTGCTTTATAGTTAGCCAATTCCTTCTCATAATGCACAAGCATTTCCGACCATGTTTTGTTTTTACCGTCGTTGCCCCCAATAGGAATACGTCTTTGAGCAGTCTGCATACTATTAGCATAGAAATAATGATCTTTCGTTAAATCAACTAATTTTCTGTAATGATTCAAGCTCTTTTCCATCAAAGGAATAGCAGCATCCAAATTCTTGATATCCTTGCCCCATTGATAGTCAAGAACCAATTTAGCAGCTTTCACTTTCAAGTTGAACGCATAAGCAAACTCCCTATAGCAATGCATATCATTACGAAGACGTTCAAATTCCTCTTTATTCTTTGTTACCTTAGCTTCAGCCGCATCAATAGCAGCAACAGCCTTATCTCCATGTGCAATAACTTGCGCTATAATATCCAAAGGCAGTTCACCTACATGAGGCTGTTTCTTCCACTCTTTCTCTACATATTCTATTAATTTCTCCCCTTCAGGACCGCAACTTTCATAGAACCCCGGATAAATAGTATATTTATAAGGATTAACTAACTGACTCATAAACATACCAAGTAAAAGAGTCTGTCTGTTTCCCTCTGTAATACCAAACCGACGAAGCAACTTCGGTGCAATTTCACCCGATTCTTCATACGCTTCCAAAATGTTATAGGCAGTATGTGCATCCGTTCCATAGAAATTGCCCAATTGACCTTCCCAATAAGCTATCTCTTTTTGAGGATCACGGTGGCAATTCCATGCATAACGAGCCCACGCTTTATACCAAATCCAATCCCGATCTAACTGATACTCCCTTTTCCCATCTTTCAATTTATCAGCAGTGTAAGGCCAGTCCCAATAAGAAGATTGTGGGTATAAGTGTAAAGCATTCGCTCCATGAACATTATGCATCGCTTGTACTGCTTTTCTTATAAAATCAGGTGCTCCCCAACGGAACGGTTCTAAATTTGCCAAAATATGTACATTACTAATATGAATGCTTCCCAAAGCACTCAATTCTCTATGAGTTTCCGCCCAAGGGCCGCGAGGCTGATAAGTCGTCAATGACTCACCATTGTATTTATTCATCGTATACAAATTCTTATAAAGAGGCAAAGCAGCATCAATAACCATCTTACAATTAGTATCGTGAGCACGTAGCATAATAGGTGGTTCATCAGTGCGTCCAAGAGCCTTCAGACCATCTTTCACACCAGGAATTATCGTCTTAGTAAACCAATTTACATCATCTTCATACGTATCCATTGCTTCGCCAAGGCAAACTAATAATCCTACATTAGGATACTTCTCAATAAAAGCAGCGATAGATTTACGAGTATAATCACTTATAAGTGGAGTTATAGGACGGTGACGATCCTGAGTCTTAATACCATAATGCTCTGCAAAAGGCTTAGAAACGATTATATTATAGAACATCTGTATTACATAAATACCACGCTTATCCGCTTCTCTAGTTAGGAAAGAAAAGATCTCTTCGTTCTTCTTGAAAGTAGCATCATCCACCTCCACAGCAAAAGGATAATCCTTCAATTTCACTAATGAAGCGAAAGGGTGCCCATTCCACAAATACAAAGTATTCATGCGATTAGCCACTAGCATATCCAAATACTTAATCCACTGCGCTTTATCATAAAACCAAGGGAAATTTTCCGGTGTATAAGGATATTCATAGACAGCATGTCCAGGAAGGTAAGTCGTTTTTTGTAATCCGATGCAAGTACCTCTAAGCACCATCTCTGGTGCATCTGTCATTGAATGAGGAAAATCAAGATTCTTTTTGTTAACAACATGATCAATTAATTCACGGCATCCATAGAGTACCCCGGTACTGTCATGCCCAATAACTTCTGTGAGCTTTCCGTTAGAAGTAATTTGAAAACCCTCTTTCTTAGAAATAGAATCATTGGGAAGGTCTATAAAAATAGTTTTGCCTTCAAGCTTGGATACATCTGTTGATGTTGCTAATTTAACCCGATATCCAGATTGTTCCAAGGTGTTTTTTAATTGTTCTGCACCAAAGAGTGCACGTTTTGAAGCTTTTGGTGTAGTAACCACGTTTACGGTCTCTCCGCATGCACTAAGCATAAATACACAGACACCAAACAAGAGCCCTTTTAGGTTCGCCATTTCTATTTCTATTTTTGATAATTATTGATTCTTTAAAAAAGACGATAAATGAACTTTATTGTACTCATAACATCAGTATTTAGAGACTTCATAATACTCCCCTGCATACTGCTATCATCCTATTGAATCAAAATCATTTTTCTACTCCAAAAGCTTTGGTTTTGGCACTATAATGTATTATCTTTGTATACGAAATTTAGAAAGTTAATTCAAATTAAACTACAGTAAACGGGAGAAGCAACAACTTCTTCCGTTTTTTATTTACATTATAGTTATATTGCTTCCAAGAAAGGCTGAAAAAAAGAAAAAAGGACGATGGCAAACAATAGAAAAGAGAATTTGTCCTCAGCAATTTGCCTATTTGTTATCGAAATAACTCGTTAATTAAATATAATTCGTCTCTTGACAAGATAGAGCTATAATGTAACGACTCAAGTTGTTCTTTAGGTGTACAATGTTTCTCTACTGATAGTTTCGCAATTGCCATTTATATCTTGATATCTGATTTTTCTTTGCCACATCTAGGATTGAGTATAATTGCATGAATGTCTCTGCTCCTTATTCACTTCTGAAGCATTATTATCGTATAATAGCTAGGATAATAAATGATAATATAGAATATAGCGAATGACGATATAGAATATAGCGAATGAAATATAAGAAATAGCGAATGAAATATAGGAAATAGCGAAGCCATCGGATTGCGTAGGGATATCTTTGTGTTATAAATCCATTGCAACAAAATTATATGAAAAACACAATCTTAAAGACAAAGAGACTCATTGACTTTGCTTCTCTCGTAGGTATTACAAATTTCTTACAAAGACAAAAAAACATAATAACAATTCTATTTACTGCAAATCCTACAGCAAACACGTTTAGCGGCAAGGTTTATTTATATCCTCCAAATGATATTTGCTTTAAGCCTGAACATAGACGTCCAGACTGGTTCTGTATAAAAGATTATCATGTGTGTTTTTCGGAGGATTTAACCGACTGAACTGATCATGGAGTTATTGCTAGCCAGAATGGCATAAATAGGATAAACTCTACCTCATATTATAGTAATAGATAAAATAAAAACAGACTCTTAATCGATTAAGATGTACTTTTAAAAAAAAATAGCAAAACAAATTTTAAAATCAAAATATATGAAAAAAAAAGAAGTACTTCAGATTAGACAAAGAAAAAGTAGCTGAAATAGCAGCTATAAGAAATGTAAGCAAAGTGACAGTATATGCTACGCTGAAGTTCGAAACGGAAAGTTCTCTATCTATGATTATTTGTACATGAACCTTAAATTATGAATACTGCCTTGAAAAAGGCAAAAATCCTCATAAAAAAACAACTATTACAAAATAAAAAAATTCATTCGTATAAGCTAGCAAAACACGAAATCTAGCGATTTTAAACGATCTCTCTTTAATAGATATGAGTCTATTATATGGAAATGTTAATATGCCTTGTTAATCTTAATATTTATTCTTATGTACTATGATGATGACAGTTAATATTCTTATTCACTGTGTAATATTTGTGTAACATTTCAATAACACAAATTTATTATACGTTTACATTTCACTTACAATCTAGTATTTTTACAACTTTAAAAACAAGAAAAAACACAACTTAGCATTCTACCTCTATGGAACGAACGTCCTTAATCATCCATCTATTCTAAAATAAGTAGAATGCATTCTCTTACATTGTTAAACTTAAATTTAATAAAAATGAAGAAAAATCTTTTTTATGTTTTTCTGATTTCTTTATTCTTCTTTGCATGCAATGGCAACGAAGAAATAAAGAAAACACTCGAAACAGGTGACTATTATGTCCCCTCGAAACCTGTTTCTGTTACTGAACTGTTACCTTCCTGGGGACAGATAGATCAAGACTTTATTGTCAGAGGAAATTTCCCTAAAGACACAGCTCAAATAAAAGTGTATTTCGGTACAAGAAGGGCCGTAATTCTGGGCTGCGATGGGTATGAACTATATGGGATGATTCCAAAACAATCTCCCGGATACAACCAACTATCCGTTGTTGTAGGGAAAGACAGTATAACTCCAGATATCCAGTTTAAATATTATCAGACACAATCTCTTAAAACTATTGTTGGAAAGTTTGGAGATGATCAGTATCTCGAAGGAAGCTTGGATGAAGCTCGAATAAAAAATCCAACAGGATTGGGCACTGTTGAAGGTAAAAAAGGAGATAATATTATTTTGGTTGAAGGAGAATGGGATTCCAGAATAAGCTTAATCTCCTTGGATGATAATAAAATGATAAAGATAGCTGATGTCGGTTGGTCTGGCGGACCTGCTGTGACCAGCACAAGAGATAAATTTTATGTCATAAACCGATCTGGAAACAGAAATATTTATAGCTTTTCAAAAAACAATGGCTGGACAACTACTCCAGTTACCGATTTAACAATTACTGACGATATGCTATCGTCCGGAAGTGTTGTTGGAGGATTGTCTTTCGCCGAAGACGATCGGCTGTTGTATGTCATGACTGGGGACGGATATCTGGGTTGTATAGATTTAGTTGATAAAACATTCACAAAAGTTTTAGGCAAAAATGATTGGGATGGAGTAAATATTGGAACCGATTGGTCGAGTTACTTAATGTACAGCAAGTACTATAAATGTTTCTTTGCCACATTCCAAGGCGCAAATGGCATATTTAAAATCACTCAAGATGCCGAAAAAAAATGGAAAGCTGAAAAATTTGCAGGATTTAATTCTGGTAACAATGTCATTTTAGGACATCGGCTCAATGATGCTGTTCTTAGAAATCCTGCAGGGGTAGCTGTAAATCAAGATGGCGAAATTTATTTTGCAAGCCGTTCTGGACATGTTATTCTTAAAATCAAAGGAGATATCGTTTCATTAGTAGCTGGAACCCCAGGATCTTATGGTGCAGTTACCGGAGCACCTCTTGAATCTAGGTTCGATCAGCCACGTGCTATTGTAACTGATTTTGAAGATAATTTTTATATTGGAGATGGATCTAATCGCGTGATTAGAAAACTCACAATCGAATAATATATAAAACTTACAATATGAAGATAAAATATTTAATATTGCAATTCATTCTATTTATAGCATCCACAAATACTCTATATGCACAATCAAGCTTAGTGGCTGGTGGCTCTGTTATGGATGAGAAAGGGGAAGCATTGATTGGTGTTTCTGTGGCTATAAAAGAAAGTCCTAGTAACGGAACAATAACAGATACTGATGGACATTTTAAACTTAGCGGAATAAAATCTAAACAAACGTTGGTTTTTTCATATGTTGGCTTCGAAAGTCAGGAGATTATCATGAAGAGCACAAACGAACGTATGCGTATTGTTTTGAAAGAAGACGTTAATATGATGGATGAAGTCATTATCACAAGTTCTGGAAAAATTCAGAAAAAAATTAATGTGACAGGAGCTATTACTTCTGTTGATATGCGAGAACTTAAAGTTCCTGCAACTTCAATAAGTAATATGCTTGGTGGGCGTGTTCCCGGGATTATATCTGTAAATCGCAGTGGTGAACCGGGAAAAGACTTTTCAGAGTTCTGGATTCGTGGTATTAGCACGTTTGGAGCTGGGTCATCTGCCTTAGTTTTGATTGATGGAATAGAAGGAAACCTTAACACGCTTGATTCAGAAGATATTGAAAGCTTTTCCATCCTCAAGGATGCTTCTTCTACAGCCGTATATGGCGTAAGGGGAGCAAATGGAGTCGTACTTGTGACAACTAAAAAAGGTAAAGCTGGGAAATTAGATATCAGGGTCAAAATAAATAAAGGAATCTCTTACTCTCCGCGTATGCCGAAATATGTTTCCGCTAGCGACTATGCTACATTGGCTAACGAAGCTTCTGTGACAAGAGGAGGCATTCCAATTTACTCAGATGTTGACTTGGCTCTATTTTCTAATCATCTTGATCCTGACCTTCATCCGGATGTAAATTGGAGAGATGTTATTTTAAAAGATTATACATGGAACCAACAATACTTTCTAAATGCTTCTGGAGGTGGTAAAGTTGCTCGGTATTATATCAGTCTAGGTTATCTAAATAAAGAAGCCATATTTAAGCAAGATAAGGGCTTAAACAGATATGATACAAATGTAAATTATAACAAATTCAATTTTCGTGCAAATGTTGATGTGAATCTGACTCCAACGACAACTCTGTCTTTAAATGAGGAGAGCGTGATTACTACTCAGAATTATCCCGGTTATGGAGATAATACAGATGCCCTATGGGAGGCTCAATCCTATTTGACTCCTGTCACCGTGCCTATACTTTATTCAACCGGAGAAGCTCCAGGATATGGTAACAATCAGAATAATATTAGTCCTTATGTGCTACTTAATATGACCGGATATCGTAAAAGTTATAATAATAATAACAAGATAACGATGCGACTTACTCAAAAGTTGGATATGCTTACAGAAGGTCTTTCTATAATGGCATTGGTAAATTTAGATAGTAGTAGCTGGATGTGGCAGCGAAGAGAAAAATCTCCTGCAATTTATTATGCGGATGGCAGAAAGAGAGATGGGTCGTTGAATTTAGTAAAGAAAATAGAATCCATCGAATCTTATTATTCGAATAGTACTCAATCAGATCGTAAATATTACTATGAAGGTCGAATCAACTACGAGCATGTATTTAATAAACTGCATCGCGTTGGCGGATTGATTAATGCTTATTGGAGCGACTACGAATCTTCTAAATACAAAACAGGGTTAACTGCCATTCCAAAACGCTATAACAGTTATTCAAGTCGTTTATCATACTCGTATGCAGATACATATATGGCAGAATTTAACGTAGGATATACTGGTTCTGAGGCCTTTGAACAAGGAAAGAAATTTGGATGGTTTCCGGCTGTTTCTCTTGGTTGGGCTCCATCCCAATATGAAATTATACAAAAAGCTTTGCCTTTCCTTGATTATTTTAAAATTAGGGCTTCATACGGAATTGTTGGTAATGATCGCTTGACTTGGGATGACTCTGTACGTTTTCCATACCTCACGCTGATCGGTTATTCGAGTTCAGGACAATGGAATAATGGCGAAGGAATCACAGAAACTCAAGTGGGATCAAGTAACTTGAGATGGGAAAAAGCAACTAAATATAACTTTGGTATTGATGTACGTCTTTGGGGTGAACGTTTTGATGCAACTGTAGATATTTTTAAGGATGTGCGTTCAGGAATATACCAACAACGCCAAAGTGTTCCTGAAGAAATGGGATTGGTAACGTTGCCTTGGGCTAATGTTGGTAAAATGAAAAGTTGGGGTATTGATGGACACCTATCTTATACTCAAGTTCTTGATCCTATAGACAGGAGTAAATATATTACTTTGCGGGCAAATTACACACAGTCGCGCAATGAAATCCTGGAGTATGAAGAGGATATAAAGAAATATCCATACCAATCTGCAGTGGGGTATCAAAGCGGAATCAATAGAGGGTTTGTTTCCTTAGGCTTATTTAAGGATGAGCATGATATTCAGAATAGCCCTAAGCAAGAATTTGGGAGTTATTTGCCTGGTGACATAAAATATAAAGATGTCAATGGAGACGGTGTTGTTAACTATGACGACAATATTCCATTAGAATATTCATCGACTCCTCAAATACAATATGGTTTCGGAACTGAATTTAATTGGAAAAATTTGAATGTTAGTGTCCTTCTTGAAGGAGTAAGCAGGGTTAAATATTTTAGAGGTGGAAATATGTATAATCCTTTTTCTGGACGGGAAAGCGGTAATGTGATTACAGATTATGCTGATCCTCATAATCGCTGGATATCGGCAGAAATATCAGGAAATCCAGCTACAGAAAATCCTAATGCAAAATACCCAAGACTCAAGTATGGAGGTAGCTGGAATAATAGTGTAAGCTCTACATTCTGGCTTCAAGATGGTAGTTATTTGAGATTAAAAAATGTACAAATTTCATATACTTCAAAAATGAAATTGTTACAGAAATTAGGTCTTCGGAGTGCCGTTATCAGTTTGATAGGAGAAAATCTAGCCGTATGGTCTAAAGAAAAAATGTTGGATCCTAGTCAAGCTATGTATAATGGGACCAAATATCCTATTCAGCGTGTTTACACCGTGCAACTAAATCTCTCATTTTAAATATGACAGTTATGAATAAAATATCCAATATTAATAGAATCAAGAGACCTTTATCTGTCTTTTCGATTATAATGTTTTTCGCATTTCTTACCTTTAGTTCATGTGAAAATTACTTAGATATTGACAAGTATGTGTATGATCAGACAACGATTGATTCTATCTTCTTATCAAAATCAAGAACAGAACAATACATCAATGGAGCTGCCGCTTTATTATTTGACGAATCTCTTCTTACTGGAAGTGACTGGGGTGGTAGAGTAACATTGCCTAGTGGTTCTGGTGCTGATGAAGCTATTATTCCATTTATGCTTAATGGAAATACGATATTATACGATCAGATAACAGAGAGCAATACAAGGATAAATCCATGGTCAACATGCTATAAGGGAATTCGTAAGGCAAATATTATACTTGCTAATATTCATAAAAATCAAGAGATTACAGAAATGGAATCGCGGGATTTCAGAGGTAGAGCTTATTTTCTTAGAGCATATTTCTATTTCTATCTTGTGCGTTTATATGGACCAGTACCAATCCTCCCTGATGTAGCGTTTGATACGGATGTAGATGTTGCCAAGGCCTCATTTGAACGCTCACCGTATGATCAGTGTGTCGAGAAAATTTGCGCAGACTTTGAAGAAGCATCTGCTCTACTCCCTCTCGAAAGAATTGAAGCAGAACAATATATGCCAACAAAAGGAGCAGCACTGGCTTTTAAGGCACGTATGCAACTATATGCAGCAAGTCCATTATTTAATGGAAACTCTTACTATTCTGATTGGAAAAACTCCGAAGGAATTCCTTTCATTTCTCAAGTTGAAGATAAAACGAAATGGGCAAAAGCCGCCGCTACATTCAAGCGGATTATTAATCTAAACACGTATAAACTTCAAACAGTAGCAAAAATGGTTAACGATAAAGGTACCGGAACATTACCTTTACCTATCACAGTGCCTAGTGCTAACTTCCCTGATGGAGCTGGTGATATTGATCCGTATAAATCTTATAAATCTCTTTTTGACGGTACTTACCAAGCCTTCAGCATTAAAGAATACATCTATTATGCTAGGCGAAGCGACAGTGATGACCGGCTTTATTTTCCTAATGCTATTGGAGGAAATGCTACATTTAGTGTAACGCAAGATATGATAGATTCTTATCGTATGGCTGATGGTAGAAACTATAGTGAAGCTACCGAAGCAGAGAAGTCTTATGAAGCAGTAGGAACTAGCAGAACTTTCGCATTAGAGTATCTGCTTTCTGTAAATAGAGCTCATAGAGATGACAACCGCGAGCCTCGTTATTACGCTACAATAGGATTTAACTACTGTATTTGGCCAGGTACATCTTTCAGAGGTACAGAAAATTTAAAAAATCGTGAAGTAACTTATTATGCGGATGGTAACGCTAACAATCCAAGCGACAATAATCACAGAAACAGAACTGGATATACTTGTCGCAAATATATACACCAAGAGGATATTGGCCATTGGAATTCTACTAAGAAATCTAAGATATGGCCTTTAGCACGCTATGCTGAAGTTTTATTGGGATATGCAGAAGCACTGAATGAGATGGAAGGATCATACACTGATGAATCGGGAGTTAGCGTAACAAAGGATGTAAACGAGATAACTAAGTACTTTAACCAAGTACGTTATAGAGCAGGGCAACCTGGTATAACAACGGCCGATGCTTCCAATTACACTAAAATGAAGGAAATAGTAAAACATGAATGGCAAATTGAATTTGCGTTTGAATCACGTCGATATTGGGATTTACGTCGTTGGAAAGATGCATACGATGCATACAACAAACCCATAATCGGCTTGGATGTAAGTGCAAAAACGACGCAACGTGCACAGTTCTACACAACAAGAGTTTGGAATACAGAAGCATGTATGAAACGGATGTTTTCTAATAAAATGTACTTCTGGCCCATTGACAGAAATGTGTTGCAGAAAAATGGTAAACTGGTCCAAAATCCAGGTTGGTAATAGTTGATTAATGAAACAATAAATGAATAATATGAAAAAATATAAATTATTATCATTGTTTATGCTGACTTTATGTTTTATAAGCTGTGATGATGAAGCACCCATGGATCGGGCGTTGTATCCTGAATCAGTTTATCTTGTTGGAGCCAAGGATAAAATTATATATAGAGATTTAAATCTTGGTTATGTACAAGATACTGCTTATGCATCAGTTGCAATAAGCGGTTCTCTTCCAACAGACAGAGATGTTACTGTTGAAGTTGAAGAATACCCAAAAGCTATTCTTCAATATAATGATAAAGAACTTGGATCAAACGATATTCTTTTTCAAAATTTGCCTAGCGGAATCTATGAACTTCCTGATCCAACAGTAATTGTAAAAAAAGGCAAGCCATACAATACTTGTCCGATATATGTAAAACCGGCTACATTACACATTGACTCACTGTATATGATTGCATTAAAATTGAAATCGACATCGGAATATAATCTGACAAAAAAAGATACAGTTGTTTTAATGAGATTTAATATAATGAATCAATATTCCGGCTTATATTATATGGATGGAGTTATTAAAAATGTTGCAAACTCAAAAGACTCTGTTGTTTATAAATCGCCAAGAACACTGCAAGCTGTCTTGGATGGAAATAGCGTGCGCATGTACCATTTAAAGAATGAATGGAGTAAGGGTGCGACAGATTACCGCCCATCCTATTGCTTCAATATTACAGTGAACTCTGATAATAGCCTATCCCTAGTTTCTTGGGAAAAGTTCAAGCTTCTTGAGGGAGGAGGCACTTACTATCCAGAGCTTAAAGTATATGATTTGTGGTATAAGTTCATCGAAGATGGAGTCACAAAGAAGACCAGAGGATTTGTATATAAAGAACGTAAAAATGATGATGAACAACGAATTATAAACGACTGGATGGAAGAACATAGAAAATATGATTAATTAGTTTTTTTCTATCGAAAAATAAATTTAAATAGGAGGAAAATCTTTGAAAAGAATCCTCCTATTTAATCTAAATTAAAAAGAGATTTATATTTACATGTGTTCAATATTAAGATTAGTTTTCTATAAATCACGATATAATGAGAATCCTGTATTTACAATTATGTTTGTTGGTGGTATTTTGTAATACTATTAAAGCTCAGGAAATAGATACAACTTCAATAGGGAATCTGTTTCTTAAGCAAATATCAAGCTATCCGCATGAAAAAATTTATGTTCAAACTGACAGAGACATATATGTGTCAGGAGAAGTCATTTGGTTTAGAATACATTTGGTCGATGCTCTTTTTCTCAAACAAGCTAATGCTAGTAGGTATGTCTATCTTGAATTAATTAATCCAATTGACAAAGTTGTTGAGAGGGTAAAGATTCGACCAGACAGTACAGGTTGCTTCTATGGGCAGCTCCAACTGAGCAAAGAATTAGAAGAGGGTAACTATTTGTTAAGAGGTTATACTCGATTTATGCAAAATCAGGGTGAAGATTACTTTTTTCATAAAACTATTTATGTCACAGACCCTTTATCCAGAAAGATTTCACCTGAAATATCTTTTTCAGAAGAAAAAGACAAAATTCAAACAGATATACGTTTTTTTAATAAAACGGGAAAAACGAAAATCATTCCTGAACAATGCCTTATTTTTCCAAATGGAGATCCTTCTGGAGAAGGTGAACATCTATTGTTTAAAGAAGGTGTAGCTCAGTATTCTTTCAAAAGAGGAAAAAACATTCAGACAAATAAATTCTTACTACAAGCTACCTTTAATAATATAATTTATAATCGTTACATTGATATTCCATCTTCAACTAAAACATTTGATGTATCCTTCTTTCCAGAAGGAGGACATGCACAATTTTCTACAGCGATGAAAATAGCTTTCAAAGCAACGAACGAAAACGGTTTGTCTGAAGAGATTAAGGGACAGATATTTGATGATCAAGGCAATGCTTATACAACTTTTGAAAGTTTGCATTTAGGAATGGGGCGCTTCAGAATGTACTATCTTCCCGGAAAAAAATATTATGCTATATGTACAAATAAAAACAATGTTTCGAAACGCTTTGATTTGCCTGAAGCCTCTGAAAATTCAGTATCATTAAAAACGACATGGCACAATAATATTTTACGAATAACACTCGCAAAATCCCCCGGTCATAAATTACCTCCACAAACTCAATTAATAGCCCATATCAGAGGGGCTGTTATTTATGCACAGCCATGGAATGATAAAGTTGGGTACCTCAATTTTGAAAAAGATTTTTTTCCAGCAGGCATCGTTCATTTTCTCCTAATAGATGAAAGCAGAAATATTTTAAGTGAGCGTCTTGTGTTTTCTTCTCAAAGCAGCACTTTTGCCAAAACCAATATAATCTTTAATAAAAAAAAGTACAATACGCGAGATAAAATAGATTTAACAATACAAATAATGGATGAAAATAGAATCCCCTTAACCGGTAATCTATCTTTATCCATCGTAGATAAAAAAGATGCAGATGTAGATACAACCTCAAATATTATTTCAACGCTATTACTGTCATCCGAACTTAAAGGATATATAGAATCTCCAAGTAGTTACTTACAAAAGAACAATAAGCAATCAACACTTGCACTTGATGTATTGATGATGACTCAAGGTTGGAGAAGATATAATGTACCTGATATTTTAAAAGGAAAAATAACTCAAAACCTTCAATACCCTGTTGAGTCTAATGAGGAAGTTACAGGAAAAGCCGAAAAACTATTCTCTACCTTAAAACAAGGAGATATTTCACTACTTGCTATAAAAGACTCGGTTATTGGAACTTTTTTAACTCAACCGGATGAAAACGGGAGATTTGTATTTAAGAATATAGAATACCCCGAAGGAACCAGATATATTGTGCAGGCATTAACCCCCAAAGGCTCAAAAAAGGTATTTATAGAACTTGACCCTCCTAAACCTTTTCCTGCATTACCTAAATTAATGTTCAAGACCAAACGAAAAACGCAAATAAAAAGCGAGTACGAATCAGAAATAAATGAAAAACATCTGATAGAAGATGGTATGAGAATATATAATTTAGCAGAAGTGGTGGTGACCGCAAAAAGAAATGCGGATTTGAAAACCAAGTCGCCATATTATTCTATCAACTCATCCAAGGTTCTAACCAGTAAAGATGTTGAAAAGGGAAATATTATATCCATATTTGATTTATTACGTAGAATACCTGGGCTTACTGTTATTGGAGATGAAGTTCGTCATCGTAATACAGCTCCTTTAGTTGTTTTAGATAATGTTCCCGAAGAGAATTTTGATTATGACAGGCTAAACGTAAATGATATTAGCGATGTTTTTTTATCTCCACCTATTTCAGCTATGCCTATATTCGGAGGGCGAGCAGCTGGTGGAGCCGTTGTGATAAATACAAAAAAAGGATTTGTTGAAAGGAATAAAATAAATAGCAATATTCAGGTTTTTACACCTATCGGTTATCAACAAACGGTGGAATTTTATTCTCCAGTATATGCAACACAGAGAGAAAAAGACAGTACTGTTCGCGATCTTCGAACCACTATTTATTGGAACCCGAATGTGCAGGTTGATAGTTCAGGTAGTGCAAAAATAAGCTTCTATTCTGCCGATTTTCCAACTCAGTATGGAATTATACTTGAGGGTATAAGTTCTGAAGGACATATTATCTATTCGTCAGGAAAAGAAATAACAGTAGAACGTGGTGCATTATAATTCAGTAACTCAACATAATTAGTTTAAAATCTATAGAGAAGAAAATTCATTAAAATAAATAATAGAGCATCAGAATCTAAGCAAGCTGAAACAAACCGAATAGACATTTTATTCTCACAAAGACTTTTCAAAATCAATTATTACATTTATTTTTGTGAATAAATGCAATAAAAGCACATATTATGCATTTATCTATTAATGCAGGATGAATGCATAGTCTCATCACAGATTATTCTCATAACCCTAAACCTAAAATAAACATGAATTTAAAAACAATTACCTGGATTCTATTTCTATTTATCTCAACTCTTAGTTTGGTATCCTGCGACAAAGAAAAGGAGGATGTGCTCTCTATAAACGAGATAGATGGCAATACCTTTAAAATGCATTATGGTTCAAAAGGAGGCATTACCATTTTAGGAGGAGATGGGAACTATTCTTTTTCCTGTGATTCACCTTTACTGAAAGGCGAGATGACCTATAAAAACTATATTTTATTCGAACCATTAGGTGTTGGAGATGCAACAGTAACAATAAAAGACCAATCAGGAAAATCCTATATCTTAAAAGTTATCATATCTTATGAAACAGAAAGAATCACTATAGCCAAATTAGACGCTACTGTTATCGGCGATAATATGACAGTAGGCGCCCAAAAAGAGCTGAAAGAAAAAGCTTTGGCAACCATTCCCGTTAAGGTTGGAGGAAGCTACAAGTTCGTGTATACCAAGCTTGATAATCCGGAAAAGTTCGAAGGTAGCATTTTCATCTACCCCGACAAAGAGAGTAATGAAGTAATAGAAGGTACTTTTGCAAGAGAAATCATAAAGCAGGAGGATGGTAGTTACTTTTACATAGCGTACCATATGCACTATAAAGATTCAGATAGAACTTTTATACAGACGATATACAACGAACCAACAAGCAAGTCAGTTCAATACCGACTATATCAATTTGGAGAAGATTTAAAAGAAAAATTCCAATCAGCATATCCTAATGTTGAACAAGTTTATACTTCGCAAATCATTGGTGAAATAAAAGCAGAATAATATTCCCAAGAGTCCTTATTTGACGAAAGCACCCTCGCTACAATATGTGAACTGCACTCCTAAAGTTAGACACAAAACTTTAGGAGTGCAGTTCATTCTTCATTTTGTGGATTTTTTAAACAGCCACATATAATATGAGAGATTTAAAAACCTTCTGAGTCAAAGGAACTACTCTTCTATTATAAGCTTCAGCTCTTTCAAATCAGTATCCGCAGAGCTAGCTCCATAAAGTAATTTATATTCTCCCGGCAGGCAGTGCATCGTATTAGTTGCTGTATCAAACCATTGAAGGTCTTCCTTTGAAAGTTCAAAGTCTACATGTTTGGTTTCCCCTGCTCTAAGGGAAACACGCTTAAAGCCACGCAACGTTTTTATTGGTCCTTCCATATCCGACGGGCAACTAATGTAAATCTGCACAACTTCATCTCCATCCATCTTTCCTGTGTTGGTAACAGGAATATCCAAACAAACATTCTCTCCAGATTTTATGGTCGATTTAGACAATTTTCCTTCCCCATAAGCAAAAGTAGTATAGCTTTGTCCATAACCAAACGGGAAAAGAGCTTTGCCTTTGAAGTAACGATAGGTACGTCCCTTCATGTTATAATCCTCAAAATCGGGTAGTTGATCAACATTTTCATAAAAAGTAACAGGTAAGCGACCAGCCGGATTATAATCTCCAAAAAGTACATCAGCAACAGCTGTTCCGGCAGCCTGCCCAGGATACCATGCTTGAAGTATAGCATCACAAGTCTTTGTTTCCGGTTTCAAACCAATAGCGGAGCCTGAGCAATTCACATAAACTATTTTTTTCCCTGCATCATGTATTTTTTTAAGCAGAGTTCGCTGAATAGCGGGTAATTCAATATTAGTGCGATCCCCTCCCTTAAAGCCTTCTACTTTAACAGACATCTCTTCTCCTTCAAGCTTCGGAGAGATACCACCCACAAAGATCACGACATCCGCATCTTTTACAGCAGCAACACTCCTATCTAAATCAGCATCCACTTCTTTGGCTATGTTGAAAACGAGCATTCCATCATTACGAACACTATAATCCAAACGAATGTCATATGACTTACCCACTTCCGCTTTAATAGTATATACATTAGTAGGAAATCCGATACTTCGTCCGCTATTCTGCTTTACCCCATTTATATATAGGCTATATCCACCTACAAGGTTCAGATACAAACAGACATCTCCTGCTTCTTTGGGAGTAAAAACAGAATGATAACGAGCCGAAAAGTTTGTCAAAGGTACATCACGGGCAAACACCGTTCCACCTGCTGCATTAAAATTGAAGGGAGTACTGACCCAATCTTTTGCAATTGGATCTCCTTCAAATGCAGTATTACCAAAATAGGTAGCTTCAAATCCTTGTTTCCCACCCAAAGAGCACTCTTCAAATAAGCTCAAAAGTCTCTTAGACTCTGTATGCCCACATCCTTGTTCATAGATAAGTTGATTTGCAGATATTTTGTTTTTTAACCCTTCCAAAATAGTAACAGTATGAAAAGGAAGTCCGTTATAGTTTGCCCACATAGTCACAGAATCCATTGCATTAGGCCCCATAACAGCTATCTTAAGATTCTTTGAAAGAGGTAAAATATGATCTCTATTTTGCAGTAATGTCATACTCTCATGGGCCATTTTCAAAGCCAACTGCTGGTGCTTTGGGCTGTTAATCACTTCATCTTTCAAGCTCATCCAAGGAACCAATGAAGGATCGTCCATTTCGCCTAATTCAAAACGAGCCTTAAGCAAACGCAAAATTGATGTATTGATCTTATCCTCTTTTATGATTCCGGCTTTCACAGCATCAGTCAAACTTCTAAAACTTCCTCCGCACTCCACATCAGTTCCACTCATTACTGCTTTTGCAGAAGCATGTTTAGCATCCGGATCAGTTCCATGTCCTCTAGGTATTGGATTATAAAAATCGCCAATAGCTCCGCAATCACTGACTACCAAGCCTTTGTATCCCCACTCATCACGAAGAATTTGCATAAGAAGTCTATTTGAACCGCAACAAGGGTCTCCTTCAAAACGATTATACGCACACATAACTTCTTTTACATCTGCTTTTTGAACCAAATCCTTAAAAGCCGGTAGATAAGTCTCCCATAAATCACGAGGAGAAATGTTTTCTGCATTATAAGTATGTCTGTTCCATTCCGGCCCGCTATGCACAGCGAAATGTTTAGCACAAGCATGCAATTTATCATACTTCGCATTAGGATCTCCCTGCAATCCATGAACGACTGCTTGTCCCATCTGGCTAGTAAGATAAGGATCCTCACCATATGTTTCCTGTCCTCTCCCCCAGCGTGGATCTCGGAAGATATTTATATTAGGAGTCCAAACAGTCAACCCCTGATAACGACCACGTTGTCCGGCACTGCTAAATTGACGATACTTAACGCGAGCTTCATCACTAACGGCGTCAAACACCTGATAAAGAAGATCTTTATCAAAGGATGCTGCCATACCAATAGCCTGAGGGAAAACAGTTGCTTTACCAGCACGTGCAATGCCATGAAGAGCTTCGCTCCACCAATCATAGGCTTTAATGCCTAATCGCGGTATAGCAATGGAAGAATTTTGCATTAGCCCCACCTTCTCCTCTAACGTGAGTCGTGGTAAAAGATCTTCTGCTCGTTCTTCAGGTGTCAACTTTGGATTTTTATAAGCTTCCTGAGCCATCATTATCATTGGCAGAAGACAAAGGAATAGAATCAGTTGATGTAGTTTCAATAAATTTGTGATTTTCATATTACAGTGTTTATGATCATTAAGATTACAAATATATACTTTTTGAGCAATATTACTAAACACAAAGTAGCACTTATTACTTAATTCACAGACAAATAGATCGAGTTATAGATATCTTTGTCTTTATCAATTTACTTAACGATCACAATAAGAGGATAGAGAATTAAAACTATTTTTTTAAATAAAATAGCTTGATACGTTGATTATAAGCAACCAACGCACCAAGCTACAAAATAATAAGTATTCTACTTATAATCTAATATTTTACAATAAGCTCATCTCTCGTATCTATCCACAAGCGATAAGTATTTTTAGCTATTTTTTCAATTTCCCCTATAGAAGCAGTAGGTTTACGCTTACTTACAATGTATAAATAGCCACTACCTTCGTCAGCCTTTACCTTAATACAATGATTGTTCATATACACATGAATCTTACCATTTGGAGTAGGAACATCTCCTTCCATCCATCTCAATCCACCGAGAACAGGTTTAATAGAGAATTCTTTATATCCTTCTTTCACCGGAGAAACTCCCAAATAATATTTTCCCAATAAATAAATGGGACTAGCTCCCCATGCGTGACAAAGGCTTTTTCCATAAGGGCGGCCATACATAGCCAAATGTTGTTTACCTTTATCTGTCGGATTATATTTCTCCCAAAAAGAAGTGGCACCTTCACAAAGCATACCTCCCCAATAAGCTTTCATCTCATCCATGACTGCCTTCTGCTCACCCATAGCACAAAGAGCCTCAAGTTCATAGAAACGCATATAAGGAGTGGTAATTTTCATAACGCTATCATTGAGTAAGACAGAGTGCTTAACAGCTTGCTTCTGCTGAGGAGTCATGTAATCGAAAAAGACAGAAAACATATTAGCATAACGAGTAATTGCTTCACTCTGCTTCCCGTTCACTCTGTTATGTACCAATGCCTGTTTTTTTGTATTCCAAAAAGCAGGTTGCAACTTCTCTCTCAATGCAGATGCCAAAGCAAAATATTTACTTTCTTCATTTGTATCATTTACCAAAGCAGCGCAAAGTGACATTGTCTCCAAGCTTTTGCAGAACAATACTTGTTCAAAAGATAATTCACCTTTTTTATCCATATAGCCATCTGCCCAATCAACAAAGACCCAGTCTCCTGCCAGCCCTTCAACCATACCATCTTTATTCGTACGTTGCAGTACATAATCCATCATGCTCTGCATACGCGGATAGAGTTGTTTCACAAAATGTTTATCTCCGGTATACATATAGTAATCATATACACTCAAAAACCAAAAGAAAGTATAATCCATGATGGTATTAATATGGCTCGTAACAGGATCTTTACCACGCAATAGCCAAATTGTTCGTTTTACTTCCTCTTTATCAAAAAAGAGATAGTAATTCATCAGATAGCTTTGAATAGCATCTCCACTCCAAACCCAACGATCTCTTTTGATACCGTCAATAAAAAATTCTCTAGTAGTGAGATGCATTGTATAAGCTGCTACATCCCATATATGATTAATCTCTTGATCATTACATCGAAAGCTTCCTCGATATTCTTCAGGCATGTATTCATAAAGCATGCTAACCTTATCAACCTTCACACTTTTGTCTTTCGTGATATAAATATAACGAAAGGCTTTACTATTACTCACTGTATAATTTCCCTTCAAAGGAGATGAAATACCAGTAGCCAAGTTGATAACTGCCGATCCGGTGAGTTGTAATTTATCCAGTGTTTCACAATAAGCAGTATCCTGAGCCTCTTCCGGACTCTCTCCGTAATAGATATTTATATTACCTATTCCTTCTAATCCCTGAAGAGTAACATAACCAAAAGTTTCTTTTCCGAAGTCAAATAACTCACCAATATCTTTCATTGAATAGACATTTGAAACAAGAGAAGAAGATTTCGTTGCAATAGAAGCAGTTGTTGTTTTAATCTTCACAGCTTCCTGTTTTTTTAATGCAAGTTTATAGTGAGATGGCAATTGCTCAGGCATATCAAAATTCCAGCAGCCCGCATCCATATAGATCGTAGTCGAAGTATCACTAGCTTTACCGCTTTCATCAATCCATTCTTTATCCTCAAAAGTAACTTTCCACGAAGAATCAGAATGAATCGTATTACCTTTAACAAAAATGGAAGGAGGAGTTAATTGATTATGTACCTTAATATTTAAACTATGCTTACCTGCAGTTAGCATAATCTTTTTAGGAGAGCCAAACTGAAGTTTTCCGTCCAATTTCACATTGTATTGTCCCTCAGCCCATATTTCAATCTCTTCAGGTTGTTGCAGGTCAACTTTCTTACTAAACTCCACAAGAACATAATGACTATCCATTTTCCAAAAAGGAGGGAAAAAAGCACCTCGCTCTGTACGGCGATTATTCATTTTATTACCTAACCACAATTCATAATCTCCAGGATACCAAATCCATGTTTGTGCCAATAAAGGAAATGCAAAAACAACCCCAAAAAGAGACATTAATAATTTTTTCTTCATAAGATCTTATAATCAATTCTAAGACAATTTATCTTTTTGTAATTTGAAACATTCGTTCAAAATCTTATCACAATTACATCGTTTCATTAAAACATTGAGAATTATTTATTCCTCAGATATTGGAATTTTTCTTCAAGCCCCGCCTTTTTTTTGATGGAATCATTCACCATAGGACCATTATTATCCCAAATATTGCCCGGTCCGTTGGCATTTTGCAAAAATTTCTCTCCTTCCGTCCAATTATCTTTTACAGTAATAAAGGAAGATCCTTCATCCGTATACAAATAAAACCAATGTTTAGGATCATGTACATAGCCCGGTTTATAAATACCATAAACACAATTTTCAGTTACGTACGATTTAGGTTGAGAGCCCAACGTATAAATACCCGCAACATCATACATATGCATTGCATAATGATATATCAAATTAGCATGCACAATATTATTGCGCATACAATTCACTGTTTGTGTCCATCCCCAACCCAAACTGATACCTGAATACGGAACCTCACAAATTTCATTATGCTCAATGGTTATATCCCGAACATATCCGGCACAGATAGCCAAGCAACCCCAATCCTCATTTGCCACATCGATAAAATAGTTATTCGCTATATACTGATGAGAGCAGACCTCACGGCTATCGGCTGGATCATAAGGTAAGTGTGTCTCAAGTGATGCAGGAGAAAAGCTGCCCGCCAACAATCCATTGCCAGCTATATCACGAAATAGACAACCTTCTACTCTCCCACCTTGTGCTCCATAAACATAATCCAAACCGGTGGAACCTAGACGTTCAAAACGACAACCGATAAAATCAATACCTGTTGCGCCAGACACCTGAACAGCAGCTAATGGTCTGCCGAGCCAGCCTTGATTATCCAACGGATGATTGAGGTAGTCGCGTCTCATCTTAGGAGCAATCTGATAAGCATCAGTCATATACATTCCAGCTTGCAAAGGTACATGCCCTTTAAGAGAAGGCCTCATCCAAGTAGTATGACTAAAAGTAATGTTCTTAAAGGAAACATGTTGCACAGGTCGATCAAGAGTACCTTCCAGCTGTACTAGCGTTTCGATCGCAGGTGCTATTACTTCAGCTGATTGCATCTTCTCTCCTTTTTGAGGATAATAATAAAGTTTATGATTACGAATATCATGATACCATTCTCCAGGTTGATCAAGCAGTTCTATTGCATTAGTAAGATAAAAAGCAGAATTATGCCCATCAGTGGTAACCATGGGGCGAGGCCAGGGATGTTCAAACTGTATGCGACTTTCAGGATTATGAAAACGCACAGCAGCAGAATCTCCATGCACTTCTATTGATTTTATACGCAAATTGGCTATGCACCACATCTCATGCAAAACCATTTCAGCAAAAGGAGCTTTACGTATTTTCTCTACAGATTTAGTCGGTACCCAGATAATTTCATGAACCGGATCATTATTAATAATACGATGCATTTTCTCAAAGTCAATAACGTCACGAGCACGAATAGCCTTCTTGCCATTGATCCATAATTGGCGAAAATCAAGTGGACGTCCATTAAAAGTAGGCACCTCTGCTACCCATAGTTTCCCTTTTTCTTTATGCCAACCAGAGATTTTCACACCTCCACTTAAAACAGCTTCTTCTCCTTTTACCGAACAGATCACCGTTGGCGAATCCGCCGTTCCGCTATCTTCGGGTCGTACGAAGATAGGCTCATACAACGAATATTTACCACCTTGTAAATATATTGTAATACCACCTTTGGCACTTTCAGGATGCACACGGCGCAATTCACGTGCTTGCCTCAATGCCGAAGCTAAAGTTTTCTTTGGGGCTTCTTTGGTTCCCGTAGCAAGATCATTCCCCATTGGTGATACCCAAATATCAAAAGCAGAAACTCTTACCGAAAAAATCAACAAGAGTAAAATAGAAATTAATTTCATTCTTCTCATAAACTCTAATTATCGGTCAAGTGGCATCCAGACTGTCATTTCCGTTTTTCCTCTATTGCCCCAAGCATAATAAGGAATCAAACTTATTGTAACAGGTTTCATCGCTTTAGAAACTTCACGATATAAGGTTCCTTTCCACGAATTTTCCGAAACCAAATAAGCAGTACCTTTAAGAGCAACAATGGGACTTCCGCCAATCGTAATCTTCTTAGGAGTAAATTTTATATCCGAAGGAATGACTACATCATCTATTTTGTGATCGCCTTCAATATCAATACTTTCCAAGCAATAGACTAACGGTCCACGCTTCACGACCGTTTGATTACGCGTCTCTTCCACCAGAGGATTAGACTCCAATAATTTCACAGGCATATCCATCACAAAATCGACTTCATCGCCTTTCTTCCACACACGATGTATCTCTACAAAAGTATCTGCTTTCAGGATCATCTTTATCTTTTCACCATTTACTCGAAGGCTCGCCTTTTCGCACCAATCTGGAATACGCAAGAAGAGAGAGAAAGCATGTCTTCTTGAAGCTTTTTCTATGTTTAACTTCACAGCCCCATCCCAAGGATAATCAGATACTTGAGATAGTTTGACTTGATCTCCATCTTTCAAGGTTGTTTCTAGTTCACTCCCTCCATACAAATTGCAATAAATTCCTTGGTCACCAATTGTATAAGCATAGTTTTGAGCTTCGCACACAGTACGCACAGTATTGGGTGGACAACAGAAACAGCTAATATAGCTAGTTCTTTCCTTCGGCCAACGAAGTGTATAAGGCAAGTCATTACTTATACGCAACGGATTAGTATAGAAAAAGCGTTTACCATCTAAACTCACCCCACTCAGTACACTATTATAAAGACAAGTCTCTACAATATCGACATACTTAGCCTCTCCAGTCGTTTCAAACATACGCCAGTTAAACAACATATTACCAATGTTAGCGCACGTTTCATTGTGAGCCGTACTATTAGGTAATTGATACGGACGCCCGTAACTTTGATGTACCTTTTGTATGCTGTCCGGTTCATAGCACGTACCATCAGGAGAAGTCCCATCATACAGCGCTCCACAAGCACCGGTAACATACATTTTACGAGTAACAATGTCTGTCCAAATGCTTTTAAGATTATTGAGTAACAAAGTATCCCCAGTTTCAGCATATACATCCGCCACCCCTGCATAAAGATAATTAGCACGTACAGCATGCCCCATTGCATGCTTCTGCTGAGTAAACGGAATACGATCCTGATTATCATCCGTTCCATGTTCTACCATGCCGCGAATTTTGATAAGGTTTTCGGCCAACTCCAAATAACGAGGATTACCAGTAGCACGATACATTTCAATAACACCCATATAGTGTGACGGACAAATAGCGTTACGAGCCAATTCAGCAGAAGCAGTTTCGTAAAAATGACACAAAAAGTCAGTTGCTTTTACAGCCACATTGAACAAAGTCTTCTTGCCAGTAGCACGGTAGTGAATGATACCTGCCAACATCAAATGTCCAAGGTTATAAGTCTCAAAATTCAACCGATTAGCAAAAGCCCCTTTTTCTTTTTCGCGACCTACCTTAGTGCCAATAACCGCTTCCTTCATGACTTTATGCGAATCAATACCTTTATTTTTCTCCTCTATAATAACAGGAGTATGGATATATCCGTCTTCACGCTGAGCCAAGGCTATATCCTTAATCACTTTATCCATTAAAGCATCTAACTTTGGATCCTTATCTACAGCATATACAGCAGCTACGGCTTCAAGCCATTTGTAAAAATCACCATCATGAAAAGGAGGTCCCCAATGCTCTCCCGAGCAAACCCCAGCAGCTATCTCAAAATTACGGAATCCATGAGAAACATTTGGATCGTTCCAAGTATCCCACATACTTAAAAGCATCGTATCTTTGCAAACAGCAAAACGGTCTCCCCAAAAGCCATCCGTCCAGCGAACAGCTCCAAGTTCTGTGTTTTCCATCTTTGCATAGTGACTACGACTCATATCCGTCAGGGCTTTTACCTGAGCTGACACATCCGTAACAGTTATTACAACCAACAACAATAATAGCTTTACGTTCTTCATTTTACAGAATCTTTATCTTAGTTTTTTAGGATCTATTTTTTCATATTTAACACGCAATCTCCGCCAAGTATACACAACATGAATCATTCCGTCACTGCTTTGAATAACCGAAGGATAAGAATACTGACTAATAGGACTATCTTCAAGAACAAGAACTTCTTTCCATTTTATACCATCTTTAGAAACAGCAATATTTAATGGAGTACGTACCCCTTTTTTAGTTCCTTGTATCGTTGCAAAATTATTATACACTAATAACTGCCGACCATCTTTAAGAGTAACCGCATCTGTTCCAGAGTTATTATTAGGAACATCCGTCAAAGTAAGCGAAGTCCAAGTATTTCCATTATCACTACTCCACGAAGTAGCAATAAAACGATTGCGAGTGCGACAAAGAATCTGTAGACGACCATCCTTGTGCTGAATAATACTAGGCTGAATAGCCTGTATCACATATTTTTTCTGTTCAACAAACTTTCCTGCTTCAGGATCATCATTTTTATCTGCACCCTTAGGCATTATAGAAGGTAAAGCTTCTGTAGCACCAATAGGTCCTATCATCTTCCAAGTTTTACCAAGATCATCTGATATTTCAAAATGCACTTTCCATCCACCCTCCTCAGTACTCGAAGGACAAATAATTCTTCCATTTACATAGATTGGTTTATTCTTAATAGGACCTAAAAAGCCATCAGGCATTTGCTCCGGTTTACTCCAACTCTTACCTCCATCACTAGAACGAATCAGCCAAGCCGTCCAATCAGAAACCTTCTTACCTATTTTATAAAATAACAATAATTCTCCATCTGGTATTTGGAATAATACCGGATTCCAGCAAGCCTTTCTGACTGTTGGACTCAGGATACCATTTGCAACCTCCATTGGAGCAGTCCACTGATCACTGCCTTTTTCTTTGCGACAAACCCAAATACAACAATCAGGATTTCGTTCTCTAGTACCTCCAAAGAAAGAAGCAACTAAATCACCTTGAGGAGTTTCCGCTATCGTCGAAGCATGGCATTGAGGGAAAGATGCTTTTTCATACAAGAATTCATCCGTAATAACCGCCTTATCACGAGTAGGTATTTTTACACTATAATGATAAGAACCCGAACCTATTTTCTTTGCTTTACCATTAGGCAACCAGACTTCAGCAGTGGTATTAGCAGGAATTTCGACTTCCCAATTAATATGCATCAATGTTTTTTCCCAACGACTAACCACCTTTCCATAAGGAGTCATATAGGAAGCATTAACCTTACTAAGATCCTGAATTTCAAAATCGGGACGAAGAACAATATGCTTAAAAGCAACTTCGTCACGACTAGAACGGATGCCAGCTAAATTTTCATAGCACCAAAGTATCAAATCACCAAGCAACATCACATGATTTCCGCTATTCATCTTTGGACTAGCTGTATTGCCATTCCATAATTCCCAGATTGTAGTAGCTCCGTTTTTCGCCATATACCCCCAACTTGGATACGTTGTATTTGTAGCTAAAAGAAAAGCAACGTCAGCGCGTCCCATGCGACTTAACTCACGCATAAGCCATTGTACGCCAATCACTCCAGTACTGATATGACCTTTATTTGTAGTAATAATAGAAGTAATCACGTTCTTTGAAACTTCTTCTTTGTATTTGTCAGGCACCATATCAAAAGCTAATGGCAAAAGGTTTGCCGTCACCGTATTGTTACCATAAAACACACTGTCCGGATAAAGAATATGTCCTGGAACTTTAGAGGTCCCGGTTTTAATCGTCAGAAAGTGCTTATTAAAAGCCTCCCTTATTTTCAAAGCCAAAGCATCAAACGTCAAAGCATCTTGAGCAAACCCCTGTAGATGTGCAAAGCGGGTCATCAGCCTCAACATCTTATAATAATAAGCTGTGGCAATTAAGGTTCCATCCGTCTGACGTTTCGGGTCACGACTATGAATTAAATCCAAAGATTCGGGAGGAACACACCAATCACCATACCTGTCTTTAGTTACTATATACTCATCAGTCATGTACTCTTTTCGCATATGCTGCAACCAAAGTTTCATAGCCGGATAGTTTTTCACTATCGGCTTAATGTTACCAAATTGCGTATAAATCATATCGGAAGCCATAAGAAACACAGAAGGCCAAGTCATATTATCCGTATAATAGTTCCAAAAAGCAGGAGCTACATCCGGAATACATCCGTCTTCACGCTGTGCTTCACGAATATCATCCATCCATTTAGCATACAACGGACCATTCTCCATCACAAAGCTTTCACCCCATGCCCCTGTTGCTCTATCGCCTAACCATGGTTGGCGTTCATTGCGTTGAGGACAATCTATCGGCATTCCTTTGTAATTGCCCCGAATACCCCAAAAAGCATTTTTATAAATCTGATTAAGAGTAGTATTTGATGTATCAAAAGAACCCAACGTCTCCATAGCATCATTAACCACTTCACCAATAAAGTCATTTATTTCAGGCGCAGAGTAACCAGATACTTCCACATAACGAAAGCCATGAAAGACAAAGCGAGGAGACCACCATGTACCAAATTCATCTCCGCGAACGATATAAGTATCTGTGACACGGGCATCACGCAAATTTTCTACATATAGCTCCCCATCTTTCTTCAACAATTCAGCAAAACGTAAGCGAATAGAATCTCCAGTATTTCCTTTGATCTTCATCCGTATCCATCCCACCATATTTTGTCCCATATCCAAAATATACTTGTTGCCTAGTTTCTTCATAGAGACAGGTTTTACGTGTTCCTGCACCTTTATGTTTGGTGCCATCGCAGCACGAAGGGTACCTGTGGGTAAACTGACGCGTTGAGCAGGAAGCCAAGTAGAATCATTGTAACCAACAATAGTCCATCCTTTCAACTCTTTACGAGCATCATATTCTTCCCCATCGTATTCATTGTTGCTACGAATAGGACCATCAGCAGTCAATTTCCAGCTAGTATCACTTGCTATCGTTTCTACACTACCATCAGTATATTCAACAACCAGATTCAAGCGTAATTTAGGGTAACCAAAAGTTGGTATCTTATAAGGTTTATAATTCTGACGCATCGTATAAAAACGACCATTGCCCAAGGTTACTCCGATCGCATTATTCATTTTTAGCAATGAGGTGACATTAAAGCTATTATAAAGTACCGTTTTTCTGTAATCAGTAGGTGCAGGAGCTAATACTTGATCGCCAACTTTCTGCCCATTAATATACAGTTCGTACATCCCCAAACCAGCAATATGTACTGTAGCCTGTTTTACTTTCTTAGTCAGTTTAAATTCTTTCCGAAGATAACGGGCACTAAGACGACTCCAGGTTGTTTCACTATCCCAAGGAAAAGCCTTATCATAACCTATCCAGCGACCTTTCCAATTATTCTCAGAGAGTAATCCCATGCTCCATAAAGCAGGTTCACTCCATGCCGTTTCTCCACGTGTTGTATAGCTTTTAACTTTCCAATAACAACGCATATTGCTCTTCAAAGCTTTACCAGAATAAGGTATCCATATAGATGCATCCGATTTAACCCTTCCAGAATCCCACAAATCGCCTTCTCCATGGTTCAATTTATCCAAAGAGCTGGCAACGAGAATATGATAAGCTGTTTGCATTACATTGTGTTCATCTGATACAAGTCGCCAACTCAGACGAGGTAACTCAGTATCAATTCCCATCGGATTATTCATCTCCTCTGTACGCAAAGAAGTAATATCCACCTTCGCCCACAAAGAAAGTGAACTAAATAAACAGAGTAGAAGAAAACTAAATATTCTATTTCTTTTCATCAGCAAATTATGCATTATTGATTCCATTTTTGTTGCGCATCAGGCAATACTTTCCATTCTTTATCGACATAGTCTTTTGAAGCATCTATTGCAATGAGTACCTGATCATTTCCACTACAATATCCACTGTCATGTTGAAAATGAATTACTTTACTATCAAATTCACCAACATATTCCAGTTTACCATCTTTAGCAGCATACCACCATACATTCTTTTTAGTACCACTAATTTTGCTCAAATCAACCTCCATAGGGCGACCGGTGTAATTATAAACCAACAAATAGTCTTTGCCACGGGTGGCAATAGCTCTATCGTAACGTTCGCCATTCTTTCCAGCAATGATACTCTGATCTGGAACACGATCAAAGAAAGGAAAAGTTAGCATCAGGTTTTTAAGATATTTCATTTGGTTATAACCAGGATCTTTCAAAGCATCATACCAAGGCTTCTTAGCTCCATAAGCTCCACCAATACCCGGTCTGACAAATTGCATTATGGAATTATGACCATAAGTGTGCCCAAAAGAACCCGCAAAAACAGACCAATAAGCATATCTACGTACATCATTCGCATTCCATAAAGTTTCATTAGGGTCATGCAAGCCTTGAGGTATTTCTTCGTAAATAGGTTCACCGTCAAGTACTGGTTTCATAGGCTTCATGGCCAAACTACGTGCTACAAATCTCCAGTTATCTTCTTCTGTATTCTCCTCAATAGGATAATCACCATCTCCATTACGTTGTCCATAACGACGATGTCCACTTTGAAACATATTAAAATCAAGCCAATCGGCATTATTAAACCACATCGATGAGATTGTTCTTCCACGAGGATGAAAAGTCATTAGATGATTTTTATCAATAGCTCGAATACTATGAGCTAATGCTTCCCACTCTGCTGTTTTAACATCACCACGCACATCACCTCCAATAAACCAAATGATATTGGGAATATCTTTGTATCTTTCTGCCAAAAATTTACCATAAGCCTTGGCATCTTTCACACTCATATCACCATGCTTAACTGGACTACCCCAAATACAAACCATCCCTATATAGATTCCCTTACTAGCTGCAGTTTTTATGATATAATCCATATGATCCCAATAGCCATAAACACCTTTTTTATCTATATTTTTAAAATTAAAGTCATCAGGCAAAGAATATTGACCATAATAATTCATTGAAGGCACACTATTCATCGTTTGAACCTGAACAACATTGTAGCCGCGCTGTTTGCACTGTTCCAAATAGTATTCTACTTCATCACGATTTAAACGTTCAGGCAAAAGCCATCCAGTATCACCCATCCAAAAGAAAGGTGCACCATTTTCATGCTTTAAATATCGACCTTCAGCCGAGACAACTAACTTCCCATTACTCCAAGGTATATAAGTTTTATTCTTTTTAGCAGAAATAGAATTACCCATTAATAGTAATAGAATAAAAGAACAAGCAAAAAACTTTGTCTTCATATCGTTATTATTTTATATTTTCAGAAATTAATTTTATTTTCCTACAATAATATACTCATGCCCTGGTTCTGTTGAAAGATCATATAGATAAGTCGCTTTCAGGTGAACTTCATTCAAATGAGCCTTTTCATTAATCAAAGGTTTTGGGACAACAGGGACAGCATACAAGGCATTTTCATTTACGCCTTTTGCACGTTTGAGCCCTTTCCCTTTAAGGGGAGTAAGAGAGCGCAAACGACAGTTGCCCCCAATACGTGACCTAATAGCCAAACGTTTTACTCGTCCATCTTTCCAACTAAGATCTAACTCAAAGCCACCACGAGCTACCAAACCTTTGATCTCTCCTTCTTTCCATAAAGAAGGAAGAGCAGGAAGTAAATAAATAAACCCGTCATAACTCTGCATCAACATCTCAGCAATGCCGGCAGTACAACCAAAATTACCATCAATCTGAAACGGAGGATGAGCATCAAACAGATTAGGATAAGTACCTCCTTTTTTCTTTTCATTACGAACCAAAGTAAGTTGATCAGTTATGAGCCTATAGGCGTGATCTCCGTCTAACAGACGTGCCCACAAACAAACTTTCCATCCCATACTCCAACCTGTTGAAGGATCTCCACGATGGATCAATGAAGTACGTGCCGCATCAAAAAGTTCAGGAGTGCGATATGGAGAAATTTGATTGCTAGGAAATAATCCATAGAGATGAGATAAATGCCTATGGACATCAGCAGGATCATCCCAATCGAACATCCACTCCTGCAATTGGCCCCAACGACCAACTTGCATTGGCGGCATCTCTTTCAAGCGTTTCTGAAGATGATCGGCAAAATCAGCATCCAAACCCAACAAATGAGAACTTGTAATGATTGAATTCCATAAGTCGAAAACCAATTGATTATCCATAGTGCAACCAGCTGCAGTCGTTGCTTTATCGTCGCTGCCTGCATGAGTATTTTCTGGAGAATTACTGGGACAGACAACTAACCATCCGTGAGTAGGCTCCTTAACCATTATTTGATCAAAAAAATGTCCAGCCTCTTTCATGATCGGGTAAACAGAACGCAAGAAGTTTATATCTCCCGTATATAGATAATGTTCCCATAGATGACGGCATAACCATGCACCTCCAGAAGGCCACATGCCTGAAGGGGCTTTATCAATCGCTCCTGTTACTCGCCAAATATCCGTATTATGATGTAACACCCAACCATCAGCACCATACATTATTTTAGCCGTTTCTTTCCCAGTCTCACTCACCTCTTTGATCAGTTGAAACAACGGTTTATTCAAGTCTGTCAGGTTGGTAACCTCGGAAGGCCAATAATTCATCTCCAAGTTTATGTTACAAGTATATTTACTATCCCATGAAGGAAACAATTTATCATTCCATATTCCTTGTAGATTAGCCGGCTGCCCTCCGGGTTGCGAAGAGCAAATCAATAAATAACGCCCAAATTTGAAATATGTCGCTACCAAATGAGCATCTTTTGTCTCTTTAAAACGCTCTATACGTAAGTCAGTTGGCACCTCTTTATAATGATTATCTCCCAAATTCAGCGACACACGATCCATGTATCTCTTATAAAAATCCACATGAGCCTTTTCTGATTCGGTAAAATTATGCTTTAATGCTTTATCCAAATAATCTTTAGACCGTTTTACCTCATCTCCACTAATATCATGATAGTTATTGAAATTTGTAGCAATAGAAACGTATATAACCGCTTCGTCAGCTCCCTCCACTGAGAGAACACCATCTTTACAAACCATTTTACCTCCAGTAGTCTTAGCAGTCAACCTGCCTTGAAACAAAACTTTTCCCTTCAACCCTTCATGCCAAGAAGAAACACCAGAAAGGATAACACTATTTCCTTCAGATGTGATAAAAGGATCCTTGTGCGGAGTCGTAAGAATCGCATTAAAAGTTATTTTACTCGGAGCATCAGCTGAAAGACGAATCATCACCACTTGATCAGTGAATGAAGTAATCATCTCTCGTTTATAATTAACTCCATCCACTTTATAGCGGACAAGAGCACGTGCCGAATCCAAGCTTAACTCCCGATAGTAGTCAGCATAGCGAGCATGCCCTGGAAAAGAAATACGCAAGTCGCCAAAGGTTTGGTAAGGCATACCTGAGTTTGTTTTAGCCATAACCTTTTCTGTGGCCAAAGTTTGAGCCTCTAAGTACTTCCCTGCAAAAACTAAGTCACGTACTTTAGGAATATACTCCAATGCATTCGGATTTGCATTGTTATTAGGACGACCCGCCCATATTGTTTCTTCGTTTAATTGTATCTGTTCAATCGCTGGATTACCGAAAACCATCGCTCCTAAGCGACCATTACCCAAAGGTAAGGCTTCAGTCCAGACTTGTGCGGGTTTATCATACCATAATTTATAATTATCAGCTTTTGATATTTCCGATTGAATAAAGGCCAAAAGGCATAGAGTAGAAATATATATATAACGGTTTATCTTTATCATCTTTTTATTTGGATTGGGCTTTTTTCGCAGCTTTTTCAGCCTTAATTTTGTTTACGTAATTTTTATATAACTGATGCCAGTTCCTACCATTCTGATTCAGGTATTGCTCACATTTCGTTTTATAGATCTCAAATATTGCCGAGATTTGTTTCATTCTCTTATAATCGATTGCTTGTTCTCTAGCCTGTTTCAAATTGCTAAGAATTGTGGCTGCTTCTTCTACAGTTAGATCTGGTACTATGGCATGATATCCTTTCATGGTAAAAGCAACCTTTCCTACAGTATATTTATCAAGTATTTGCTCAACCTGTTCAGGAGTTAATGCTCTGTTTAAGCCTTTCATTAATCGATCATGAGCATCTGCAGGAATTGAAGAATCAGCAATCATTGATCGATCAAGAATAGTCAATGGCTTTCCTGTTAAAGGATTCATACCCTCAGGAACAGTTGTATACGGATGTTCATTATGCCAATCTCTAACTTTGCGCAAATGATTAAGAATCGTTGTACGAACAAAGTTACTTTTCTTTTTGTCTCTTAAATCAAGAGAAGCCACCCAGTCAGAAGCCTTTTTCTCAAGCTTAGTATCAGAGACAATAGCTTCATAACGTCCTTTAGGGAAAAATTGAGTTAATTGTTGAAACGAATGCACTGCTGTTTTCGGTAATTTTTCTCCTTCAGCACCAAAGCTATACATAGCAATTTCAGGCTCAATCGTTACCCGTTTTTCATCTAATTTACTTCTATCAAGAGAAAAAGCAGAAATAAAAAAGTCATAAACAGCAGTACGCTTATTAATACGAAAATCATGTCCTTCTTTAGCTAGATGCACATTAGAGATTTTATCTTTTGCACCATAAAAGCTATAGACATATTGCAAATAAGGAAATTCTAATGTAGGAACACTATGTGTCCAATCTTTTCCATCCGAAACAATTAACATGGGACGAGGAGCAAATGTAGCAGCAAGTTCAGCGTTATTGGTACCTCCACATGCTAAAGTTACAGGCATACCACTTTCACAAGGACAGCCTCCATCAAAATGAGAAGATAGACTTACTACCGGAGCGGCAGCAGTATAACGATCATCTAATACGCTCAAAAGTATTGTCTGCGTTCCACCACCAGAGCCACCGTTCACTCCTATCTTATCAGTATCAATATCTTTACGCGCAGCGAGCATATAATCTAGAATACTAATGCCATTCATTATTTGCACAATATGCGCTGCACTAGAACGATGAGCAGAAGCTCCAACTTGCAAAGCAGACTCTCCCCAGCCAAACAAATCATAGTCTACACAAATAGCTCCCATGCGTGCCAAAGTCGCCATACGCTGTTGTTGATCTTCACGATAACGTCCTCCGCCAAAATGACCGTTCGGACAAATGATTAAAGCATGTTTTCCACGAAAACGTGGAGTATAAATAGACCCACAGACATAAAGTCCCGGAAGAGTTTCAAGTGCAAAGTTTTGCACCGTATAACCATCAAATTTACGAATCTTTGATAAAATAGGTTTTGTATTCACTCGTTGCTTCATGATGGCATCTAAACCTAATTTTTCACGAACCTCTCCTCGTAAACAAGCACGTCTTTTCTCCCAAGTTTCTTTATTGCTATACAACGTTTTCAAATACGTTAACATCTTCATCCCATCTTCATCTGTACGACGAGGATACTCATAATTCTTTAACTTATATAAATTACTTCTTTGCTTTACAAACTTATAATCAAAAGGGGATAGAACATTTGTCAAAGACTCTTCTACAGAATAAGGACGAATACGAAAATCAGCAAACGGTAATATCTTTCCAACCGTGTCAATATCATATTTCAAACGTACATGAAAGCGAGATTGAATTTCATTCAAAACCACACCCAATGGACGGGAAAATTGGTTCTCATAAGTCATATTCTGTGCAACAGCTCCCAAAGAAGCAAATATAAAAACGGTAATTAATAGTTTTCTCATGGTTCCTTTTTTTATTCTTTTTCGATTTTCTTGCCGTTGACTACGACATTCTCGAAGGTAATTCTTTGGCAATTCTCAAGAAATAGCTTTTCTTTACTTTCAATATTTATATCTCTGAACGAAACATCAGAGATAGGACACTCAGGTAAGCCTCTTATCACAATAGGTCTGGTTACATCTGAAGCAGTAAGCCCGGATATATGTATATTTCTAAAGACAGGAGTACGTTCCGAAAAAGCTTCTTTAGGCATATTGCTATACATCAAGTCCAATACAATTGCTTCACGATTGATATTGTTCATTACAATATTATTAATGCGAATGTTCTCTACAACTCCGCCTCTACCACGAGTGGATTTTAAACGAATACCTCGATCTGTTCCATCGAAGATACAATTACTTATAACGACCTTACGCACACTCCCACTCATTTCACTACCAATAACAACTCCTCCATGCCCAGAAAGCATCGTACAATTGGTGATGGTAATATTCTCACAAGGTACTCCCAATTTACGTGCCTGTAAGTCTCTTCCTGATTTAAGGGTAATGCAATCATCGCCAACCGAAATGTGACAATTGCTGATATGTACATTCTTACAAGACTCAGGATTAATTCCATCGGTATTAGGTGAAGGGACATTATGAATCGTAATTCCGTCGATAGTAACATTGTCACAAAACTCAGGATTGACAGTCCAGAATGGAGAATTAACAATTTTCACTCCTTCAATACGCACATTCCTACAACGTATTGGTTGAATAAAAGGAGGACGAAAGAAACGACGTTGCAAAACCGAAATATAGTCTGAATTCGTTTCAGCAAATAGAGCTTTCATATCATTTTCTTTCTCCCAAAGAGGCTGATATTTATTTAAATTTTGCATGCTGTGATCCTTCAAATCAACAATCACACGAAAAAATTCAGTCCACCATTTTTTCCCTTGCCCATTTAAAGTACCTTCGCCTTTAATGGTTATATTTTCAGCATCTACCGCATAAATAAGTGGAGAAAAACTTTTCATCATCACTCCTTCATAACGCATTTCAACAAAAGGCAGATAATGATCAAAATTATCAGAAAAAAGCAAAATAGCTCCCGCTTCCAAATCAAGCGTGATATTACTCTTCAACACAATGGAAGCGGTAAGATATGTACCAGAAGGGAAAAAGAGAGTACCACCGCCTGCTTTGCTAAGCCGAGCAATCGTCTTATTAATCAAATTCGTATTCAATACTTTAGCATTGGGTACTGCGCCTAAATTAAGCATATTAACCCGTTCCGCATGGAGAGGAAATGCTAAGCAGACAATAATAATCATTATTGAAAAAAAACGTATTTTCATCATACTAGAATTTCTTAGTAAATAAATAATTTCGCGCTTTCACCATTTTAGGATTACTTTCTCCGAGCAAATATACTTTTGCCTAACAATTAACAGGAGCTTGAATATTCAATGTAAACAATTCATCAGCATATATCCAATGCATAACAATCTATCCATATAACCTTTCATAAGAAGCCTTCAGATATTTCAAATTACCCACGGCCTGAATATCTATAATAGGAACTATACGAAATTCAGCCTTCTTACTCCAGAAAGAAAAAATGAATGATTTCTTTCTGGAGTAAGCCCTATATAATATCTATTTCAAAACATTCCGGCAAATCACTTTAGATAACCTATCACTATGACCGACTAATATCCCATCTACAAAAATACTTAATCCTTTACCTACATGATAACGATCTCCATTCTTATCCCAAAGAATAGAAATATTATGTCCATGATACAATACATTATCTAAGCAAAACCAACCCCATTTATCTTGAGGAATCAATGGGTTAATTTCAAGTGTATTGTCAATGCGAGGACGGAGACCTACTAATCCCGTTATAATCAAATCATTAAATGTAGAATGATTATAATAACGTGAACGTTCCTGATCGCCCTTCAACCAATAGCCTGTAATTTCATCCAAATACTCTCCAATATATGGACGTCCACGATGATACTGTGATTCAACATACAATTCCATTTGGCGAAAATAAACACTATCAGTAAGAATTTTCTGAGGATAATTATTCATAAAATTGGCCATTGCCGTAAGCGTTTGTGCAGTAGCAAAGGGCCAAATAGCACCATCCCATTCACACTTTCCTACTCCATGAGTACGAAATTCCGGATGACGACGTTCGGCAGTCGTTAAACCATAAGGAGCAGAAAAACCTTTCTTGTCCATCACCTGTTTCCAAGCTACATCATATTTGCCAGTATCCGGAAGATTAAAATACCATGGAATATATCCAATAGCTTCACGAACATTGGCAGACGAATCCTTACGCATTGTTTCAAAGAAATCATGACGAGTATTCCACAACTTCTTTTGAATAAGTTGTTTTAAAGAATCCGCTTTCAGACCATACTTCATAGAGATACCTTCATCACCAGATAAGAGCCCTATCGTTGAAAGAGCTTTGGCATTGCCATACATGTAACTGTTAATAGTAGGACGAGCATATTTTTTACGGCGCCCTCCACTAATGGATTCCTCCATACCATCTTGCACATCTCCTTGCCAATAAAGACCATTTTTAAGACGATGCGTTTTTTCCCAACGGCCATATTCTCTATCCAAATCTTTCTCCATATCAAGTAAGAATGACTTATCTCCATCAACTAGATAACGATTATAAACCGCGTTTGCATTCCATGAGCTAAACTTTTTCATTTTACTCATCGGGCCACCGTCATTACCACGATACCAAGTATGAATAATCTGATTTAAGTACTCCCTATCACGAAGCCAACGACTTTCATAAATATGATGCCCTACTGCACAAGCAATAAGATTATATTTATCAGCATATCTACGGTGAACTAAAAATTCAGTCATACCATATCCTACCGGAGTATTTTCAATGTGTTTCCGTAAAGTCCACCAACGGAAGTAATACATTTCTTCAAAATTTTGTTGCGGACATTCGAAAAGTGGAATATTTTTCTCCATCCAAGCCGATGCATCCGCATTAGGAATGGCAGCAATCACATTCTCATCTTCCATCCCATTGAAATAGCTCACATAATGACTAAAATTAGCATATTTAAGGAAAGCACTATGCCCATCCGCATCAGCAGAAGTTGTTTTTAAATTAGCAATATGATAAGCAATAGCAGGATCTTGAGATCCGGCATGCGCCACGTCATAATCTTGATCAGCAGGAGTTTCAGGAGTAGGGAAATCACGTAGATTACCAGTACGAAAAGCAATACGCTCAATAGATGCTACCGGAGCATAAAACATACGCAATCCAACCCTCTTTCCATCAACAAAAACTCTAATACTTCTGTTTACCGTTGACAACACAGCTTTAACATGATAGACCTTGTTTGCTTCATAATGCATCATGTTTTTAAAACGAGAACCTCCCTTAACACGGAATATAGAATTTCCAGTTAGCTCTAAACGAGAGCAAGCAATGCCATTTTCATCTAAAAATTCAATTTGAAAAGTACCTTTATTATTTTGATCAGCCAAGAGATCAAAAGAAACTGTGAGCTCTTTAGTGGAAGGTATTTTCCTCTCTACTTTTGCATAATCGAAGGGATCTTTGTCACTTAAGCTAAGCCATGAAGTACCTTTTATCTTTTCCAAAGAAACAGGTGCCCAAAGCGGAGAATAAATGTTCCAATTGATTAACTGAGATAAATCTGAATACACAGCAAAATTATCATCAGCCTGAGCTTCAGCTTTTATACGTACGGGAACTGGAATACGAGACACCCAAATATCTTCTTTATTCATGCTGTAAGCCACCCATAAATTACCATCTTTAGGTATGCCGTTTCCTTCTTGTATTCCACGTACATACTGAGGTCCATATGATTTATAATTACCACCATATCTCATTGGAGGGACTTCACCATTGATCAAATTCAAAGTAGTATAATCTAAGCCATCTGCACTTAAAGAAATAGCCAATGGCCAACGATATTCAGAAGGATTATATACGGTAGCATAAGAACCATCACTCAATCTTTGTCCCCATATTTTAGCATTGCTATTAACAAAACCTTTAGCTCGTAAAACCGGCTCTGACCAAGTATTTCCACCATCAGCACTAATAGAAGTCAAAGCATGCTTCCACAAACAAGCAATCTTACCATCAGGCAAAGTATAGCAATTAAAAGCTTTATACGGTTTCTTCAAAGGAATAATAGCTTCATCTCTATCTGCTTCTTCCACCCATTGCATCCGATATAAAGGGTTATCCAATATCTCCTGACAAGCTTTTACAAAAAGCTTATCCTTAGCTCTTTTAAAATAAGGATAATCGGTATTCTTTTCACTAAAATTATGATTATAATAAATAAAATAAATAGGCCCAAAAGAGCCGTCTTTTTTTATTTCTCTCACTACACGCCCTATACCATTTCCATCATTAGGATCATCTTTCTTATCTAATGCCACTCCATAAAAGCCCATGCTAATTAAGCGGCCAGACTTAGAAACATAAAATCCAACACGCTGGTGCATTATGGCAGTCAAATTCTTAGCAACCTCAGTTTTTCCTGGTTTTGTATATCCATCAGGTACTCTATATGCAGGAAAAATAACTTCCGGTTTAGTCCAATGATATCCATCTTTAGAAGTGACCAACAATGTATGGGATGATGGAACATGTTCGTCTTTAGGATCTGAAAGGTAATGCATATAAAACTGTCCATTCCAGTAAGCAAGCATAGGTTGGTGATTATAAGTCCAACCATTCCCATTACTGGCATCCGGATGTTCACGATTTGCTCGCATAACTTGAATATTATGCACTCCCACCACCGGAGAGAGTTGTCCATCATGATAGGCAGGATTTGAAAGTTCAGTACCAGTATAATGTATTTTCTCTTGTGCAACTAGAGAAGCAGAAAAGAAGCCGCTAAACGTTATTGCTATTAAAGATAGACTCAAATATTTCATAAGCATTATAAAGTTATTATTTCTTGTTCTTCAACAAATTTTCTAAAACAGAGCGGGGAGCTTTACATATAGTTCCATGTTTATGACCTATTGGGACTTTAACATTAGCAGTCTCATTGGTAAAGTTAATAAAATCCTTAGTTTTAACTGCCCCATAAATTTTCTTTTTATACACATCAAAATAGATCATATATTCATCTCCTAACTTCTCTACAGTAGGACCTTCCACGAAAGATTGAGTAAAAGGTTTAGAAGCAGCAGAATAAGGTCCGTATGGTGAAGAAGCAAAAGCTATTTTCAAATTGCGATTAGGGCGAGTATTATCCTTCAAAACCATCACATAATCTTTAGTTGCACGCTTCATGATAGTAGCATCTATTACACTAAAGCCCGGATCATACAACAATTTGGTTTCGGAAATCGTATTAAAATCTTTAGTGGTAATATAATATAACCTATGATTATTATCCTCCTCTTCAATTCCATGAGCAAATCTATGAGGTACACATGAAGCCCATACAACCATAAACTGATCTTTCTCGTCATCATAAAATATCTCAGGAGCCCAAACATTTATAGTCGTGGGTTCATGAGACATTACAGGAATCATTTTCTCTTTCGACCAATGTATTAAATCTTTAGATGTAGCATAACCAAATCCTAAATCACCTTTCCAACTAGTAGTCCAGACTAAATGAAAAATGCCATCAGGAGTACGTACCATAGAAGGGTCTCTCATCAATCGCTGCTTGCCTATTTCAGGCTTTAACCATGTACCCGGAATACTATCCCAATGTATTCCATCCTCACTATAAAGATAGCGCAAGCCTGCATCTGCCGGTTCATGAAAAGATGTAAAAAGATAAATATCCTTTTCTCTTTGACATGAAGTAAAACACAAGAAAAAGATAGCGACCACAAAACTTAAAGATTTATTCATATTTTGTCAATAGATTGCAAATTAGTATTCTATGTAAAAAAGACGTATTTAAGGACTTTATGTACTCATGATCCCTTGAAATGATTGGGTTAACTTTCTATTTTTATCCCTCATTTATAGCCCTAAAAAATCAACCCATTCATTTTAAAAAAGGAACAGGTTAATCTTCAAAAAGGAACCCATTCATTTTGCAAAAGGAACCCGTTCATTTTGAAGAGGCAAAAGGAGCCAAATAAAGTAAGTCAAAAAAGACAAAATAAAAGAAAAAGGTACTATCCAAATAATGGATAATACCTTTAACAAAATGAGCTATTAAAAAAAATATTCGCTATTTAGCTTTATTCTCTTTAGCCTTTTTATCGGCAATTCTCTTATACCATTGTTTACGTTCTTTAACTAAATCATACCCTCTTTTAGAAAGGTAATTATTGATTCTACCTTTATATTTACCAAAGGCCGCATGCTTCTTGCTAGAACTTTCTGCATCCATTGCAAATTCACGAGCTTCAACTAACCAAGCATAAATTTGAGCCTTTTCTTCATTAGTCAAAGTAGGAATCATCTCCAGTGTCGCAGTGTAAGTTACCATCACAACTCCATAAGTTATACGATCCTTTACCGCTTCAATCTGCTTATCATTTAAATATAAAGACAAGTTAGCAGGGAAAGCAAAATGAGAACGATATAAAGCTGCGTCAGCCTCATATTTAGCAGAACTCAAAGCCTCTTTTTTTGCATTACCTGTAAGCCCTGAATTTTTAATTTTCTTTAATTCAGCATCACGCTTAGCATAAATATCATTCAACTCAAAATAACGATTTGCAATAATATAACAAACATTTTGAGCTACATCTTTATCTGTAATCCCAAGCTTGTCGACAACCTTTTGAGAACGTCTCAAAATCACTTCTACATACTTCGGGTCTCTATTCTCTTTGTTTAAATCAACAGCAAAAGCTGAAGTAGAAACTAAAAGCATTAAACCACAAAGAATTTGAAAAATTCTATTATTAATCTTATTCATAAAATTACATCAATTTACCTTTTTTAGCCAAGGTATCATAGTTGTTTTTAAGATTTGTCCAATCTACCTTTTTCTTAGTACTGATACCATTTATATACTTTTCAATATTAGTATATCCATCTCCAGTACAATCTTTATTAGCATCAGAAGGATCGTTAGGATTTAGACCATTCGCTTTTTCCCACGCATCTGGCATACCATCCTTATCAGTATCTACATAAGGAGTTCCTTTATATTCAGGGTATCCCCCAACTTGCTTAATATCTGTGATGATTCCCTTTTTATAAGAGTCATTAGGTAATCTGCGATGTTTAAACTGATAGAAAGAATTTGGATCAAGCCCTTTTACATAATAAGGCTTTCCTGTTTTTACCTCGTTAATGATACGTTTATCAACAATATCACGACATGGAATTGTTGCACCCACATTCTTTAAAACAAATTTATAAGCATTCTTAGCAGACATAATAGTCAACTGAGGCATAGGAAAAGGCGTATTCCACTTCATATTCTCAGTATAACCATCTGTATTAGGTTGATCTTCAACCTGTACACCACCTGCCCAGTTATCTTTTGTAACAGTTTTATTACCTTCCATAATATTACCATGGCAATAAACTCTACCAAACACATAATATCCAAGTCTACTACGTCCTGATTCAGGCTTTAGGAAACGGTGTCCAACAGGGTTGTTTATTTTAGTTAGAGGACCTGGTTTATAATAATTATTAATAATATTATAAAGAGCGGTATAATCGCCTCCATCTACAGAGCGGTGTACCCAATTGTATAGCACATTATTTACAAAGTTAAATATTCCATTCCATCCGATAGAAGGATTACGCCCTGAGTTACTAGCCCAAAGATTACGCATAAAAGAGCAATTTTCACCACCAAGAGTACTTCCAAAAGCATGATTATATGTATCAAGAGCTTTAGCCGAAATAGTATTCTGAATGGTAACATTCACTGTAGGTAATTTTACCTCATCATATCCTTTACCAGGATTAAACATATGACGATAAAAAGAGATATTTTCATCCAACCCCCATGTACATGAGCAGTGGTCTATCATTATGTTTCCTACAGGATTCCCGCCAAAAGCATCATCACGACGACCAACATTGGTTTCCCCTCTACGAAAACGCATATGCCGTACAACAACATCATGAGTATTTACCCAAAAAGATTCGCCAGCAAGACATACTCCATCACCAGGCGCAGTCTGTCCAGCAATAGTAATATAAGGTGCACGAACAATAATAGGCGTTTTAATACGTATAACCCCTGCAACATTAAACACAACAATACGTGCTCCACCTGTTTCACAAGCTTCGCGAAGAGAACCTGGGCCACGGTCATTCAAGTTAGTTACAGTAATAACTTTTCCTCCACGACCACCAAAGCTATACATACCACCACCTTCTGCACCAGGGAAAGATGGAATTTTAGCTTGTGGAAGATCAGTTGGTCTAGCAGCCCATGGAATATATGGTTTACCTTCTTTTGCTTCCTTTTCCACTTCGGGAAGAGCTTTCGCCCAAGCTTCATCCGATAATTTATATTCTTCATTCATCATTTTCTTCACAGCTCTCTTCACCTCCTTAGGTTCTTGAGGATACTGTGCCTTAACTACAGAAATTGGTGCCATCAATGCTGCGGCACAAATAACTAGAATCCATTTTCTTTTCATTTTTCTTGTATTGCGTTTTTAGTTCGACTTTACATATTATATAGACTCTTCAAAAAAGATTTTGTAATCGGTATACCCCGATTATTTTATTTCCTCTAAATTAGCAAACTCCCATATTCTTTCATGATTTACAAAGCAAAAGTAGCATTTTTCTATTTAATCTATTTTCCAAAGTAGCTTATGAATCGCATAATTCAAATATAAAAAGAGGCAAAACCTTTTTATTGGTCTTGCCCCTAATTATTCACTTATAAAATAAACCTCTAAAAAATTATTCTGCTAATGGATCAAATGTGCCATTTGAGCCGGCATTATTATAATCCTCCCAACCAATCGTTTGCTGTAAAGCAGTATTATTGCTTTGCGCACCTTGTGAAAGTCCTAAGAAATAATAACGGGGATAATACATCATCGTTTCATCAATATGATTCTGATCACGTCCATCACCTTTTTTCAACTTACGAACAAAAGTAGTAGAATAGAAATCTTTTAAAGATTTTAATTGAAGCCCCAATGGCTGACTATAATCCACTGCTGCAGGACGAACAACATTAGCTTTAAGCAATGGGTCGGAATCAGCAGTTGTACCACCCATACCATAAGAATCCTGCACACGGAATTCCATATTTTCACGACGTTGGCCGTTCAAAGGTTTAAAGCCTAAATAAGTACAAGTATTTCCTCCCCAACCTGTTAAAGTCCAAGTTTCAGGAGCACCATCTGCCTCACTTGTTCCACCGTCAAATAGCATCCAACGGCGAAGATCATCGAAGCGCTTTCCTTCATAAGCTAATTCAACCTGACGTTCATAAAGAACAGCAGACATACAAGCAGCCTGATCAGATGTCAAATCAGCTTGCAAACCAAAATTATTTGCTGACGTATAGCCAACGCGAGCACGAATCTTTTGCAACTGCTCTACAGCCTCATCCATATGCCCAGCACCACAAGCAGCTTCAGCATAATTTAATAATACTTCGGCATAACGGATTTCGATATATGGAGCAGCTGAATACGTAAATCCACCATTCTTATCTGTAGCAGCCCATGAGTACAAAGTACTGGCATTTACATCCAGATCATCAGAACGTTTACGCACATATATTCCTTTCTTGTTTTTAAGCAAATTATCTGCACCATAAGAGTTACCACTTTCTGCATTACCTTGATCATTGACATCAGTATACCATACGTAATTCCACAATGCATAATCTTTTCCACCATTATAAGAAGGGTTTTTAGGATCCGCTTCTGTAGGATCTCCTGTATAAGCCCAGCGTGTACCAGGAAAGGCAAATGTTCTATAAAAACGTGGATCTCTATCCATAAATGGATAATTTTCATTATACGTAAAATCAGAAGCATCTAACTTCGTATAAGTATTAGAAAAAACAGGTCTTTTACCATCTGCCATTGGGAACATATCGACCAACATAGCAGAAGCCTCATTGCCACCATTACCCGTTGTATTTTTAGGACGAATAGAACGTTCCCAACCATTATTTTTCTGTCCGTTACCACTCGTTACAATATTAAAAAGAGTTGTAAACACTGCTTCAGGACTATGAACAGTAGAAAACAACTGAGCAAAATCAGATCCATTGATATTGTTACTAGTTTGATACAACCCATAACCACAAGAATTCAAAACAGAAATAGACTTTTTGATTTCGTCATAAGCTGTATTCCAACGAGTTATATCATTTTTTCTATTGAATAAAGGGCTAGCCCACAATAGCAGCACTCGTCCTTTTAAAGCAAGAGCCGTACCAGAAGTAACGCGTCCCCAATCAGCACTTTGCCAACCTCCGTTAGTCGTTGCTGCGGTCAGCATAGTCGCAGATTTATCCAAATCATCACAAATGAAGTCAATGCAATCTTTTGCTGAAGAACGTAGAACAACAGACGATTCAACAGGCTCTAGCACTTCTTTAACGATAGGCACTCCACCATACCATTTAACCAAATTATAATAGCACCATGCACGGAAAAAATAAACTTGTCCCAATAGTTTATCTTTGTCTGTTTCAGATAGAGTACTTCCACTGATTCCATTGATCACATCATTAATATTACGGATACGTCCCCAAACTGAAGCTTGAATATTATTAGCTTGATTTTGAAAATAATCCTCCACTTTTGTACCTCCCATTACAGTCATTGGAGCTTCAGGATTAACAAATGTCCCAAATCCACTATATTCTTCAGTTGATTTTGACTGTCCATCGGGATTTCCAGTACAATTACTCTTCCAATTTGCATCAGAATTAGGATCAGGCAATGACCAAGCATAAACATCACCCACACGCGCATTTGCACCTGAATAATAGTTATAAATACCGGCATTTACATTGTCATAGTTTTTTTTATCCGAAAGAAAACTGTCGCTACAAGAGGAGAAAGAGAAAGTAGCCGTCAAGACAATACTGAATAGTTTTATATTATTTCTTTTCATTGTTAAATCCTTTTAAAATGTAAGATTAACGCCAATAGTAAATTTTCTCAAAGTAGGATAACTTCCATAGCTACACATTGGATCTATAAAGTTATCTGGATATGGGTTAAAGAGGCTCAACAAATTCTGTCCCGTTATATTAAAACGACAATTCTGAACACCCATGACCTTCACGTATTTAGAGGGAACAGTATAAGCTACTGTCAAGTGATTCAAGCGCACACGAGTGCCACTAACTCTCCAGAAAGAAGAAGCTACGCTATTTACATCTGAGTATTGCAAATTAGGATATTTTGCTGTACGATTAGCAGCCATCACTAACTTCCCAGAAGCATCATATATATCATTATAAACAAACATGTTATCTGGATTCCAAAAAGAAGGCATATTGGTATATTCTATTCCGCCCCCAGGCTTCAAAGCACCTGAAGGGATCATGCTGTATCCGCCCCAACTAGCACTAATTTGAGTACTTAAAGAGATACCTTTCCATTCAGCACTTAAATTAGTCGTAAATCCATAAGGATTAGCGCGATTAGATAAACGAACCTGATCATTATCATTATCCACAATACCATCAGGCTGTGCATACGTTCCATCGAGCTGTTGTGCACCACGAATATCTTTATAGATTAACATTCCTGGACGAACTTTATCCTTTGTCCTCCCCATGTAAGAAGTTATATTATACTTTTCAAAATATTCCTCTATATCTTGAAAATTTTGGAACATACCAATACATTGCATTCCCCAAGTACCAATATCAGATCGATGGCCTTTTGTTATCTGACGATAAAGATATTGATTATTAAAATCCATCATGAGTACTTTATTATCAGAATAGCCAGTATTAAGACCAATCTTATATTTAAAATCTTTCCCGATTTTATCTCTCCATGTAGCAGAAAATTCAACGCCATAACTATTAGTTTCACCTAAGTTGGTCGCAGCAGATTGAGTCCCAACAATAGCTTGAAGAGTTTGAGAAATATTCATCAACATTTCACGGTTCCAAACAGAATAACCTTCTAGAGTTAAAGCTAAGCGATTATCCAACGTCTTAAAATCAACACCGATATTTCCTTTATAAGATTTATCCCAGTGCACATCACGATTTACAGCTGAGTTATGTTTATTAATCGTAATACGGTTGTCTGTTCCATCACTAATATTAGTACCGAACATTGGTCCTTTATCAGCATCTTGAGCATATACCTGCATCCACTGCCAAGCATATGTATTATCACGACCCGTCAAACCAAATGAAGCACGAATCTTCAAAAAATCAATCCAATTCACCTTTTTCATCCAATTTTCTTGAGAAATAACCCACCCTGCAGATGCAGAAGGAAAAAGGCCCCAATAATTTTCAGGAGCAAACTTAGTAGAAGAATCAGAACGAAACAGTACTTCAAACAGATACTTATCAGCATAGGCGTAATTGACACGACCTATATAAGACATAGTACCAGATTCTGAACGAGTAAAACGGGGTATTTGATTATCAGCTATTGCCGAATTAGATTGGCCAGTTGTAAATTCATAAGGATTTGAAACATATCCATACAGATATTCATTTTCAGCCTCAGATTTTTCAATAGAGAACAAGCCACCTATATGATGTCTACCGAAATCACGAGCATAAGAAGCCGTGAAGTTAATTTGATAATTATCAGTGCGGTTCATCTCACGAGACAAATAAGAATGAGATCCGTTGGTAATCGTCTTTTTACGGAAGTTGTCTTCAGTCATAATCTCATCATAATTTTGTCCATCTACGGGAGTATACAAGTGGGAACCACTACCCGAACGATTTGTTAGCTGGTAAATAGAATAAACAGAAGCATACTGATTATTCTTATTGGTATTAATACTCTTAGAATAAGAGAATCTTAGATTTAAACCTTTCAGTATCTTGCTCCAACCAAAATCATACGCCAAGCTACCGTTAAGGCTCATATTTGAAGTCATAGTACGATTATAATCACCCGAATTCTGAAGTACAGAATAAGCATAATTTTGGTCTCCATTCTTTTCTGAATTACTGATGCCATAAGCAGGTATTGGATGCCCATTTATTTCTTCCGGTATATAATAAGGGCGAGTAAGTAATAAGTTATAATCTTTTTCATTACTACTGCCCCCAACCTTCACATTTGGCTTATTCATTTTACCGTAATCACCAGAAACGGTTAAGTTAGCTTTCAGCCACTGGGTAACCTTAACATCAACACCTGCACGATAATTCCAACGATTGTAGTCCAATCTGCCTAAATTACCATCCTGATCAAAATAAGAGATACCTGCAAAATAGCTAGCTCTTTCGCTTGCCCCACTCATATTTAGACTATGCTTCATCGTGAAACCTGTCTTCCAATATTTATCTAACAAGTCATAATTCAAACCTTTCATAGCTTCCAATTCATCAGCCTGAAATAAATTGTCTTTGAGGTTTATCTCTGAAATCTTAGTTGGGTCAGCAGCAGTTACGGCATCATATAATCGACCATAATTATAGGCACTTAACATCTTCGGTCGTGAAATTTCGTCTGTAATACCCAAAGTCCCACTATAAGAAATCTGAGGTGCCCCCAACTTACCTTTTTTGGTTGTCACTAAAATGACACCATTCGCTGCACGTGCACCATACACAGCTGCTGATGCATCTTTCAAGACCGATATGCTTTCAACAACAGATGGATCCAAATTATTGAAAGCGACAGCACCCAAGTTTTCAGCACCTAGACCCACTTTTACATCATTTGGATAAATATATCCATCAATTACGTACAATGGCTCTTGCGCTGTAGTTCCTACATCCGATAATGAGTTAGTATCACGGATATAAATACGAGCATTCTCACCTGGCCTAGATTGCCCTCCACTAACACTCAAGCCATTAACCATACCACTTAATGAAGTGGCTAGTCCACTGCCCGAGAGATCTTGAATTTCATTCATTGGCACAGTAGCAATGGCACCAGTCAAATGAGCCTTTTTTTGCGTACCATAACCAACCACTACAACTTCATCAAGTTGCTGAGTATTTTCTTTCAATACTATCTCTGTCTCTTTAAAATCAGAAATTATTTGATTGACATACCCCACAAAAGATACCTCAACCTTCTTACCCGCAGGTACCAATATGGAGAATCTACCATCCAAGTCTGTAATCACTCCTGTAGAGGTGTCTAGCACTTTTATTGTGGCACCAATAACAGGCTGTTTGTTTTCATCCAAGACAACCCCTTTATAGGTCCGAGTAGTCTGAGCAAGGATTGGCAGAGTCATAACAAAAGCCAAGAAAAAGCTCAAACCAAATTTGATTATAGTATTATGTTTCATCTTTATAGGATTAAAATTATTCATTTAGCTATTCTTTAGACCAACGGGGATCCCCACTTTTATTCTCGCTAGCAACAGGAGCTGATGTTTTAAAGTTCACCCCACCGTGAGGTTGACTTAAATCAAATGCCATATCTATGGGTCCAGAAAAATTTGGATCTTCAAGCATTGCATAAGGATTACCCTGAGTATCTTTCTTACCTGTATCACCTGAATCTACTGATTTTTTAACACCAAAGATTGTGTTACCTTCTGTATATCTCTTAGCTTGTGAAGAAAGCAACTTGTTTATCCGATAAGTATCGTAAAATATATTATGATCAACATTAAAAACTAATGATTTGGTGTTGGCCATGTTATTAGCAAAATCCTTTCCATTCATAGTTTTACAAAATGTATTATATGAAATAGTAAAAGTTGAAGAATCTTCGGCTTTTCCAAATATTTTCTTTGGCTGCGCATTACTTGAATTACTATAGCGAATAAAATATGCGGAACTATTATCACTCAAATTATAAAAAGTACTTTTCTTTATCGTTAGCTCTTTAATCAAACCATTTCTACCTCCATAAAGATTGATAACAGGCTTCGATCCTGAGTTATTTAATTGAAGAATGCAATTATTAATACGGAAATCACGCAAACTCCAATTTTTCTTATTACCATAAAGAATACTGTTTTTAACATTTTTGAAATTGCAATCTTGAAAGATAACTGGCTTCTCTATAACATATCCATCTTGATTTGCGCCAGCCTTCTCCTTATAACCTAAAGCTGTTGTAGAAATAGTTTCTGAAGGATTATCGCTCAAAGTTAAGACACCAGTCTGAATCATTTCCGTGCAATCAAAATTAATAAATTTCACTTTCAATCCACCTTGAGTCATTAAGCCACCTTCAGAACCGACAATCACTATTGGCCTATTAAATTTATCGCCTCGAAATGTTATTGTATTCAAACCAAAATCAACAACACTGTTTAAGGTGTACGTTTTACCTCCTTGCAATTCAAAGCCTTGTTCTGTATCACTAACTTGAAGATTTGCCTTAATAAACTCAGCAATGTCTCGACCTTCAGGAATAGTTACTGCCGGAATTAGGGTAGAGAATGCAAGTGTAGTTGCAGATTCAGCTGTTTTATTATTCAGCATTTCGTTGCCTAAGGCTTTTATACTGATCTTGTAATTCGTATCTTCCTTTGTATCAAAAATCACAGAACAACCATCGATGAAACTATCCTTCACTAGCACAATTGGGGCTAAAGGGCTATCTACATTCGTAACATTCAACAAATAGCCGCCTGCACCGTAAACTACTGGCCAAGTCATTTTCACTCCTTCTGAACCATCAGTTCTAGCCAATACTGTAAAACTGAAACCATCAGCGTTTGGCGATTCCAACTGCGTATTTATTACACCTCCCGAAAATCTTTCACTGTCGCTTATACCATCGGCACAAGAGACTCCAAGAAGAAGTATCAATAGACAGCAGATTCCGCCAATAATTTTAAATTTATTCCTCATAAAATTAGATATTAATTAAACATAGTTTTATTTTTTTTGAAAAACATCTTTCAAATATTCAACATTTATCCCATAGTTCTGCCGCACATTACGAACATCGTTTTTATCACGAGAACGTTCAACAACTAACCATCCAGACCAGCCTATTTCAGATAGGACAGTCTTCACTTTATTCATATCTAAACGAGTGTTGTAAGGCAAAGTAACGCCATCTGTATCTGTACAATGGATCTGACAAATTCGTTTTTTACCAAGAATCCTTAATTCGTCATAAAGGTTACGCCCTGCTTCCAAGGCATTTTGAAATTTATAATAGATTTTGATTCCTTTTGAATTGATTTCTTTTAATAAAGTAACTTCATTTTGAGCATCGAGTGAGGTCTCAATGCCAATAACAACTTTTTGTCGGATAGCCATATCACCAATAATTTTCAATCGACGAACCAATTCCGGACGAATTTCAGGATGCTTATTAAGATCGCATCCCACCCCTAACGGCAAAAAGGCAACTTTCACTTTCATGACTTTCATAGTATTAAGACAATCTTGCACTAATTCTGTATAATTAGGACGATTAACAAAAGATTGTCCATAAAAAGCAGACATTGCAATAGACGCTATTTCTACTTTATATTTATTAGATTTATCTTTAAAAAGCTTTTGGAAATAGGGTTGCCTAAGCTTATTATCAAAAGAATCTCTTTTGCCTAATCCCCCCATATCCATTTCAACTCCATCTCCACCAAGTTCTCTTACTAATTCAAAAGAACCTATTTTCTGCCGTTTTAGTATCATCCAATCGCACACAGCAATTTTATAATGCTGGCTCTTCTTTTGTTTTTTCGGGTTCAAGGCCTTAATTGGCATAACGAGACACAAACAAAAGATAGACAACAAGGCATATTTAAACTTCATAAATATCCAAAAAGTTAGTTGTTTCTTTCACTCTTATATTTAAGAAGACGATGCAAGATAAGTTCTGTAATCAGCAAAGATCAAAAAAATATAAAAAAAGTTTAAGAGAAGATTTTTAAGATTTTATCTATCTTTGAAAGCTGTTAAAATTATACGTTACTAATAGTGCCGCAAAGGTAGTAGATTTAAGAGAATATCAAATATGAGCCAAGGAATAAATAGATTAACTAAAGGTCCTATTCACAAACAACTATTCAAACTAGCCTTGCCTATCATGGCTACTTCTTTTATTCAAATGGCTTATAGTCTTACTGATATGGCATGGGTAGGCAGATTAGGAAGTGAGTCGGTAGCTGCTATAGGAGCGGTAAGCATATTAACATGGATGGCAGCATCTATATCTTTGCTAAATAAAGTTGGAGCCGAAGTCAGTGTTGGGCAATCCATTGGCAGTGAAAACATGAAAGATGCCAGACTATTTGCTTCACATAATGTTTCTATAGCATTATTACTCTCTCTTATATGTGGAAGCATTCTCTTTTTGTTAGCTAAACCTATTATTCAAATATATGAATTAGAAGAGGCAATAACAGAAAATGCCATCTCATATTTAAAGATTATTTCTACCGGACTCCCATTTATTTTCTTATCTGCAGCTTTTACCGGAATATACAATGCTGCAGGAAGAAGCAATATCCCATTTTTTATTAGCGGAACAGGACTAGTCATAAACATGATATTGGACCCGCTTTTCATCTTTCAATTGAAATTAGGAATAAATGGTGCAGCATATGCTACATGGATTTCAGAAGCTTCTGTGCTTCTTTTATTTATATACCAACTTCGCTATAAAGACATCCTTCTAGACAGATTTCCTTTCTTCACTCTACTATATAAAAAACACACTTTTAGAATCTTTAAATTAGGATTACCTGTCACAGCACTCAACCTTCTATTCGCTTTTGTAAATATGTTCCTATGCCGGACAGCTTCCGAAACTGGAGGGCATATCGGATTAATGACTTTAACAACGGGAGGTCAAATAGAAGCTATAACGTGGAATACTTCACAAGGATTCTCAACGGCATTAGGGGCATTCATCGCACAGAATTACGCAGCTGGTAATATGACAAGGGTCATAAAAGCTTGGCATACTACATTATGGATGACCTTCATTTTAGGAACATTTACAACACTATTGTTTGTTTTCTATGGAAATGAAGTTTTTTCTATATTCATACCTGAGCATGAAGCTTATCTTTCAGGAGGAGAATATCTTCGAATCTCAGGCTATTCTCAATTATTCATGATGCTTGAAATTACAACCCAAGGAATATTCTATGGAATTGGTCGCACACTTCCCCCAGCAATAATAAGTATTATCTTTAATTACATGAGAATACCTTTAGCATATCTTTTTATTCGCATAGGAATGGGCATAGATGGTATATGGTGGGCAATTAGCTCTACTTGCATAGCTAAAGGATTAATATTGGCCATCTGGTTTATTCTAATTAAAAAGAAAGCACTCATGTATAAAAAAACATAAGATATATTATACTTGAAGCATTATTAAATGTGCCTCTTTTAGACAAAATTAATAATCAAAATTGAGGAACTATTTATACCTTTGCAATGTTTTATAGGAAATAATCAAAAGACGGAACAATAAAAAAGAATTATGAAAAAGATCAAATTTTTAGCATTATTTTTAAGTGCTTCTTTAATATTCGGAAGCTGTGGTACAACAAGTAATACTGTAAGAGGTGGCGCTATCGGAGCCGGTTCAGGAGCAGCACTTGGTGCGATCATAGGTGGGATAGCCGGTAAAGGAAAAGGAGCACTAATTGGTGCAGCTATTGGAACTGCTGTAGGTGGAACTGCTGGAGTTGTTATTGGCCGTAAAATGGATAAGAATGCTGCCGCAGCGGCTAAAATTGATGGAGCAAATGTTGAAAAAATCACAGACTCAAATGGGTTATCTGCTGTAAAAGTGACATTTGAGTCAGGGATTCTTTTTGGCTTTAATTCATCTACCCTAAGCGCTAAATCAAAACAGTCACTAAGTGATTTTGCGGGTATTCTAAAATCAGATCCAACTATTGATATAGCTATCATCGGACACACTGATAAGGTAGGCAGCTATGAAGCAAATCAGACTGTATCTGCAAGACGTGCAAAAGCTGTAGGCAATTATCTACAAATTTGCGGAGTCTCTCCTTCTCAATTCAAATCCGTTCAAGGAGTTGGATATGATCAATATGATAATACGATGACTGCAGATCAAAATCGTCGGGTTGAAATATATATGTATGCTAGCGAACAAATGATTAAAAATGCTGAAGCCGGCAAATAATTAGTTGCTAGAAACATATAATTTACATATATCAGAAAAATTTCACAAATTGCCGAATTAATGTCTATAATTCAGTGATTTGTGAAATTTGTTTTTATTAATCAGCCATATAGCATATTCGGATATATTCATGCTTATGAAAAAGATGCTTCGCATTATTCGCAACCTGCTTATTCTATTTTTCTTCTCTACTATTCTTGCCGTAGTAGCTTACCGTTATATCCCCGTATACGCCACCCCTCTTATGTTTATAAGATACGTTCAACAAATCGCTAACCACGAAAAAAAGACATGGAAACATAAATGGGTTCCTTTAAAAGAAATATCTCCTCAAATGGCTATGGCGGTCATAGCATCAGAAGACAACCGCTTCCCTACGCATAACGGCTTCGATATGATAGAGATAAAAAAAGCCATTAAAGAGAATGAAAAGAGAAAGAAAAAGAGGGGAGCCAGTACAATTAGCCAACAAACGGCAAAGAATGTGTTCTTATGGCCACAATCTTCATGGCTAAGAAAAGGATTTGAGGTATATTTTACCGTACTAATAGAATTCGCATGGTCAAAAGAACGAATAATGGAAGTATACTTAAATTCTATAGAGATGGGTGATGGCATTTATGGAGTTGAAGCAGCTGCCAAATATAAATTCAAGACCAAAGCCTCAAAATTAAAAAAAGGGCAATGCGCATTAATAGCAGCGACATTGCCCAATCCTATACGTTTTGATTCGTCAAAACCATCTCCTTACATCAAACGAAGACAGCAACAGATATTACGATTAATGAAAGCTTTACCTACCTTTCCTAAAAAAGAGAAAAAAGGCAAATAAAAGCCTTACGCCACATCAATATCACTTCTTTCTATATAAGCTAATATATCTCCTTTATTCACTAAGCCACCTTGTTTTGCGCATACTTCAACAATACGACCAGCGAAATTAGCTAGAACTTTATCATGAGTGCCCCATGGAGTGGCAATATAACACAAAGTATCATCTGAAACATAACGTTGACCTATTACCGGCGGCATAGATGGAGATTCAACATCTATTTCCCAGATAACCCGTCCTTTCTCTATGGCCGTTATCGGTTCAGCCTTAGCTCTCTTAAATTTCTTCAAATCTTCCTCAGAAACACCTTTCCCGACGAGAGCAACATCTTTTGCTCTTTGAAATTCGTCTTCAAAACGTTTCTTAGCTACACCGGATTTATAATCTCGATATTGACGATCATGCATAGCCAATTCAAACAATTCTTCATCATCAAGGCCACAATCCCATGCATTTTCTTTCATCTCATTCCTATATTCATCAAGTTGATCAGGATAATTCTTTTGAGGGTCTTCATCAGTAAACACTAAACCTTTAGATTTAGCCAATTCGATTATTTCAGGAGCTAACTCACCTGGTAGCTTGCCACTTTTACCTAAAATCATATCCCAAGTATGACTATCGATCATACTCCAACGCTCTTCTCCCTTAACTAAAGCCATCACATTCATTAGTGAGACATTTTTTACATATTGACTAAAAGGAGTAACTAAAGGTGGATAGCCCAATTTAGGCCATACATATTCTACTTCATCAAACAACATTAATAGTAAATCATCCAGAGTTAGTTCTTCTTGATCTTTACTACGTAAAATCATATTTATTCCAGAGTGTACTCCTTTCAAATCAGCCATCATAGATCCCATCATACCTCCTGGTAAACCACATTTTAACAAAAGAGAAGACATGTGTTTATTTGTAGGATCCATAAAATACCCCAAAAATTCATCAATAAATTCCTGAGTTAAAGCTCGTACTTTCATATATGCCTTCATATTTATCTCAGGAACCTGAAAGCCTTCATCTTTCAACATAGCCTGTACAGAAATAACATCAGAATGAACCTTTCCCCAAGAGAGTGGTTCCATAGCCACATCAATAACATCCGCTCCATTTTCACAAACCTCCAAAATAGAAGCCATAGAGAGTCCAGGACCAGAATGCCCATGATATTGAATAACAATATCAGGATGCTTTTCTTTTATTGCTTTTGTCAACCTCCCTAGCATTCCGGGTCTTCCTACACCAGCCATATCCTTTAAACATATTTCTGGTGCTCCAGCAGCAATCAGTTGATCTGCAATATTAAGATAGTACTCTACCGTATGAACAGGAGAAAAGGTGATACAAAGAGTTGCCTGAGGAATCATTCCGGCATCTAATGCGTAATGGATGGAAGGAATAATATTTCTTACTTCATTCAAACCACAAAAGATACGAGTAATATCAACCCCTTGAGCATGTTTTACTTTATACATTAATTGTCGAACATCTGAAGGAACAGGGTACATACGAAGTCCATTCAATCCGCGATCTAGCATATGAGTTTGTATACCAGCCTCGTTAAAAGGCTTCGTAAACTCCCGAACGGCTTTATTCGGATTTTCTCCATACAATAAATTCACTTGTTCAAAAGCTCCACCATTAGTTTCTACACGGGCAAAACAACCCATTTCTACAATCAAAGGGGCAACCTTCATTAATTGATCTACACGAGGTTGGTATTTCCCCGAGGATTGCCACATGTCACGATAGACAAGGCTAAATTTAATTTCTTTTTTCATTGCTTTAGGTTAAAATATGCTTATTCTGTTAAATAGATTGATTGATTCGCACAAATATAATGATAAGATACGACAGAAAGACACAATAAAGTCTTCTTTTTACAAGATATCACAATAATTAAAGCATAATGATAAAAAAAGGGATAGACACGTAATTTGAACGTTCTATCCCTTTCAGCAATTATATACTAAAATCTATACTAAAAAAACAAGAGTCTGAAGAAGCTTTCTCTTTATAAGAAAACAACTATAAATTCAGGTATTTAAACAAAATCTTTCAATTCTTCCTGTAATCTCTGTCTAGTAAAGAAAATACGGCTTTTAACGGTACCTAAAGGTAAATTAAGTTTTTCAGCTATTTCACGATATTTAAATCCCGAAACATGCATAGAAAAAGGTAGCTTGTACTCTTTAGGCAAGGCATTTAAAATACGATGCATTTCTTTCAAATCATATGCCCCCTCTGTACTATCAAAACCGGAGTTTTGAGGTAAATTGAGATGATACAAATTGTCTGTCTGATCTACATAAGTCTGATCTCTTACTATCTTACGATAATTATTAATAAAGATGTTACGCATGATTGTATACATCCATCCCTTAAAATTAGTTTCAGGAATATATTTATCTTCATTATCTAATGCCTTTAATGAAGTTTCTTGCAACAAATCATTTGCTTCTTCTCGATTGGCAGTTAATTTATATGCAAAGCGAAATAACTCATCCTGAATACTAATCAGATCTTTTTTGAAACTTAAACTTTTCATACTTTGCTCTTTTATTAAGTGAATAATATCTTGTTGATTCTCTGAATGCAAGTATAAAACTTTTCTCTAAAAAAAGCAAGGGAATATCTATCTTTATTAGGGGCAAAAACTAATAAATAATAGTTTTCACACCCAATTTGATAGTTATCAGGTCATGATAAAAACTTATTTTAAATCTATTTTTTTTAAAATAAACAGCATTCAACATTTTATAATGGAAATAACAAAATTAAAAGATTTCTGCCAGCATAGAAAAACAAGGTAAAAGCATCATTTAATAAGCCATATAGAACAATTTTGTAAATAAAAACAAAACAGCAAATAAAAAGAGCAATTAAGGAAAAGTTAAAAATAGAACATAAGCAATCAAAAATAGAATTTCAATTGTTAGAATTACAAACAAATTACAAAAGCTGTAGCTATGAAAACAAATATACGTATTTTTGCATTACTATTGGTCTTTTCTTCTACAGAAATGCAATTGATAAATGCTCAAGAAAAGCAAGAAAAAAAAACAAAGCATGAGCAAATGGTAAAAGAACTCATTGACTCTCGGAATTATAAGATCAATGTAGGTACAGCTTTACCAAGAAGAGGTCGAAATGTATTTCTAACTTCGCCCTATTCATTAGGCGTAAAAAACGACTCAGTTTTTTCATGGCTTCCCTACTACGGACGAGCATATTCCATTCCTTACGGCGGTGGAAATGGTTTATCCTTTGAGGCTCCTATAAAAACATATAAACTATTATATGATAAAAAAGAAGCTGCTAAGATAGAGATAACAACGCAAACTGAAGAAGATGTTTTCAAATTCCTTATAACCATATACCCTACAGGGTGTTCACATATAACTGTAAACATGTACAATAGAGAGTCTATTGACTTTTCAGGAGATCTGGAAGTTAAGGATAAATAAAAGTCACTCAGTATGTCCCTTCAAAATAGGTAAGCATATCTGATATTTAACAGCAAGTAAACGCACTATAAAAACTGTTATACCACTAAATATTTGCATCAGCATTGGGGTAAGCTCTAATAAAGAAGATAACCAATAAATTAACCCTCCTGCGACACATGCTACAGCATATATCTCTTTTCGAAAAATCAGAGGTATTTCGTTAATAAAAACATCCCTTATAACCCCACCAGCTGCACCAGTAATACTACCCATAATAATAGCTACCCAAAAAGGGTATCCTAAAGCTAATGTTTTTCCAACTCCTACCACTGTAAAAAGAGCTAAACCAATACTATCAAAAATAAAAAAAGTATTATGTAGCCGAATAAGTAATTTACCAAAAAAAATAACCCACAGCAATGCAAGAGCAGAACATATAATATACACTGGGGTAGTCATCCAAAAAGGAGTCACTCCTAACAACAAATCTCGAATTGTTCCGCCTCCTATAGCAGTGGCTAAACCTACTACATACGCTCCAAACCAATCAAACTGTTTAGCCGAAGCTAAACGGATGCCGCTAATAGCAAAAGCAAATGTACCTATAAACTCTATAATCTGAACAAATGTTGGCATATTCTAAGTTTTTTTGCATACAAAGGAACAAATAAATTCCAAAAGAAGACGTACATTTGCAAGATGAAATAATAGCTAAAGGATAGTAATGAAAATAACAATTGTTGCCGGGGCTCGTCCCAATTTTATGAAAATAGCGCCTATTACTCGTGCCATCGAAGCTGTACAAACTCAAGGAAAGCGTATTTTTTATAGATTAGTATATACCGGGGTTCAAGGTGATACAAGTATAGATGCTTCCCTATTTGCTGATTTAGGAATGAAGGCACCAGATATATATCTAGGAGTTAGTGGTAATAACTCTACAGAACTCACGGCTGGTATCATGATAGCATTCGAGCGTGAATTAGCAGAAAACCCAGCACACGTAGTTTTAGTTGTCGATGATCTAATTTCAACCATGAGTTGTGCTATTGTAGCAAAAAAACAAAAGATAAAAGTGGCTCACCTCGTAGCTGGTACGCGATCTTTTGATATGAGTATGCCTAAAGAGGTTAACAGAATGATAACAGATGGCCTATCTGATTACCTTTTTACCGCAGGCATGGTAGCTAATAGAAATCTTAATCAATCCGGTACAGAGAATGAGCATGTATACTACGTTGGGAATATTCTGATTGATACAATACGCTATAACCGCAACCGCTTAATTCGCCCGATATGGTTCAATGTATTAGGATTAAAAGAACAAAATTACATATTGCTTACAATCAACCGCCATGCACTTATCAATAATAAAACAAATTTCAGGGAAATAATCAAAAAAATCATTGAAAAAGCAGACGGCATGCCTATTGTCGCACCATTACATACCTATGTTAGCGATGCGATCAAGGAGTTAAAAATTCAAGCCCCCAACTTGCACATTCTATTACCGCAGAGTTATTTATTTTTTGGTTACCTTATCAACAAAGCAAAAGCTATTATAACTGATTCTGGCAATGTAGCTGAAGAAGCAACCTTTTTAGGGGTACCTTGTATCACCCTTAATACCTATGCAGAACATCCGGAAACATGGCGAATAGGAACTAATGAACTAGTTGGAGAAGACTCCAAAATGCTTGGTTCAACCATAGATAAATTATTACAAGGAGAATGGAAAAAAGGTACATTACCTGATCGATGGGATGGACGAACAGCAGATAGAATCGTACAAATTCTTCTCAACGAATAAATAAGACCTTCAATTTATAAAAATTAGAATAAAAAAAAGTAGCATAAAAACTGTTATAAAAACACTCGACATAAAAGCAAATTATTACCTTTGTTTACTTATTATATTTAGGTATGAGAAAGCTATATAACAAACTAATTATACTATTCTTCCTATTATTCTTTATTCCCAGTGCATTTGCACAACTACGAGGTATTGTCACCGATTCAATATCTCATGAGCCGTTGATGTACATATCCGTGTTCTATGAAGGTAAAGGTGTAGGAAGTATTACAGACGTAAATGGCGCTTATAAGATAGATACTAGAAGAGGATGGAACAAAGTTACTTTCTCTGCTATTGGCTATATAACAAAGGTTATAAAAATATCACCGAACATGAAAGAATTGAATGTTCAACTAAAACCTGCTGATATTCAATTAAGCGAAGTGGTGGTTAAACCTAAAAAAGAAAAATATTCTCGAAAAAATAATCCGGCTGTAGATTTTATGCGCAAAGTTATTAGCCATAAATCTGCTCAAAAATTAGAGGAGAACGATTACTACCAATACGATAAGTATGAAAAAATGAAAACTTCCATTAACGATGTCACTCCTGAAAGTTTAAAAAAAGGCATCTACAAGAAATTTTCGTTCTTAGCTAATCAGGTAGAAGTTTCTCCTAAAACCAATAAAATGATTCTTCCTATCGCAATAGAAGAAACTGCATCCCAAATTATTTACCGGAAAGATCCTAAAAACTTAAAGACAATTATTAAAGGAATGAACTCAAGTGGAGTAAATGAACTCTTCTCCACAGGTGATATGCTAAGTACTATCCTCAAAGATGTCTTTTCTGATGTTAATATCTATGATAATAATATCCGTTTATTGCAGACTCCTTTTGTGAGCCCTATATCAAAATCGGCTATTTCTTTTTATAAATTCTATCTGATGGATACCGTTATGGTAGATAAACATGAATGTGTTCACTTAACTTTTGTACCTCAAAATTCACAAGATTTCGGATTTACCGGTCATCTATATGTCTTAAAGGATTCAACTTATGCAGTAAAAAGATGCTTAATGAATCTGCCTAAAAAGACTGGAGTAAACTTCGTCAACAATCTAGATATTGTCCAAAACTATGAACAGTTGCCAAATGGAAACTGGGTGCTTACAGACGATGATATGACAGTGGATTTATCCTTTATGAAATCTATCCAAGGAATACAGGTAGAGCGAACTACTAAATACACAAACTATTCATTTAGCCCCATTGAAGCCCGTTTATTTAAATTCAGAGGAAACGTGATGAAGCAAACCGATATGCTGACTAAAAGTGATGAGTTTTGGGCAAGCGTAAGGCAAGTTCCTTTGACAAAGACTGAAAGTAGCATGGATTTGTTTGTAAATCAGCTTGAACAAATACCAGGGTTTAAATATATTATTTTTGGAGCCAAAGCGTTAATAGAAAATTTCGTAGAAACTGGAACAAAAGAAAATCCTAGTAAATTTGATATAGGACCGATAAACACGATGATAACAAAAAACTATGTAGATGGAACTCGCTTAAGGTTAAGTGGACAAACTACAGGTAATTTTGACCATCATTTATTTTTGAGTGGGTATGGAGCTTATGGATTTAAAGACCAAAAGTGGAAATACAAAGCTCAAGCTATTTATTCTTTCCCTAAATGTAACTATCTACCATGGGAGTTTCCTAAAAATAACATTACTGCTTCATATAGCTACGATGTCATGTCGCCAATGGATAAATTTTTAGCAACGGACAAAGATAATGTATTTGTATCATGGAAAGCATCACCTGACGATCAAATGTCGTACATACGTGATGCCACACTAACATATGAACAAGAATCAATGGCTGGTTTATCTATAAAACTAATGGGACGCCATCGAAATGATCAACCTACAGGCAAGTTGGAATATCTACGCAATGATGATGTTAAAACCCCTGTTCACGATATCACAACAACCGAATTTGCTGCAGTACTACGCTATGCACCCGGAGAAACATTTGTAAATACAAAACAACGGCGTTTCCCTGTTTCTTTAGATGCCCCTGTATTCACGCTCTCACACACAATGGGTGTAAGAGGATTAGCAGGAGGAGAATACAATTTCAATCTTACAGAAGCCACTATATGGAAGCGTTTTTGGCTTTCTTCATGGGGAAAAGTAGATGTTACTTTTAAAGGGAGTGTTCAATGGAATAAAGTACCATTTCCTTTGCTTATATTACCCGAAGCTAACTTATCTTATATAATGCAGCTTGAAACATTCAATTTAGTTAACAACATGGAATTTCTTAATGACCGTTACGCATCCATGTCCCTTACGTATGATATGAATGGAAAACTATTTAATCGTATACCTCTAATAAAAAAATTAAAATGGAGAGAAGTTATTAGATTCCGTGCTTTCTATGGTTCATTATCTGATAGAAACAATCCATATAAAAATCCGGGAGACGGAACTCTATTCCGCTTTCCTACTCGTGATGGGGAAACAAGCAGTTTCGTCATGGACCCTAAAATACCTTATTTGGAAGCCAGCATTGGAATTCATAATATATTTAAGATACTACACATAGAATATGTGCGCAGACTTACCTATCTTGACAATCCTAACATTAACAAAAGTGGTATTCGTTTCATGGTAATGATGACTTTCTAATCATAGTAATTATGAGACCATTAGCAGAAAGACTTAGACCTAAAACACTAGATGAATATATAGGGCAAAAACATTTAGTAGGACCAGGAGCTATCCTCCGCAAAATGATTGATACCGGACGCATCTCTTCATTTATATTATGGGGACCTCCAGGAGTAGGCAAGACAACTTTAGCACAAATCATAGCCAATAAATTAGAAACTCCTTTCTATTCACTTAGTGCTGTCACATCAGGAGTAAAAGATGTTCGTGATGTAATAGAGCGTGCCAAAAATAATAGATTTTTTTCTCAAAGTAGCCCCATACTATTTATTGACGAGATACATCGTTTTAGCAAATCTCAACAAGATTCATTACTCGGAGCAGTAGAGCAAGGCACGGTTACATTAATTGGAGCTACTACCGAAAATCCATCATTTGAAGTTATCCGACCACTTTTATCTCGGTGCCAGCTATATACTCTCAAGTCCCTAGAAAAAGAAGATTTACTCGAACTTCTTCAGAAAGCAATTATCTCTGATGAGATATTAAAAGAGCGAAATATAGAGATAAGAGAAGCCGATGCCATGCTACGCTTTTCTGGAGGTGACGCACGTAAATTGCTTAATATACTGGAACTTGTCGTTGAGTCGGATAGTGAAGATACCGTAGTCATAACCGACGATATAGTAATCGACCGATTACAGCAAAATCCTTTAGCATACGATAAGGATGGAGAAATGCATTATGACATCATTTCTGCTTTCATCAAATCTATCCGCGGAAGTGACCCTGATGGCGCCATTTATTGGCTTGCACGAATGGTAGCAGGAGGTGAAGATCCTTCGTTTATTGCTCGCCGATTGGTAATATCAGCATCAGAGGATATCGGATTAGCCAACCCAAACGCTCTTTTATTAGCTAATGCTTGCTTTGACACTCTTATGAAAGTGGGCTGGCCTGAAGGACGTATTCCATTAGCTGAAACAACAATATACTTAGCCACTAGTCCCAAAAGCAACTCAGCCTATACAGCCATTAACGACGCTTTACGATTGGTAGAGGAGACAGGCAATCTTCCTGTTCCTTTACATCTTCGTAATGCTCCTACTAAACTGATGAAACAGTTGGGATACGGAGAGAACTACAAATATGCTCATAACTATAAAGGGAATTTTATAAAACAGCAGTACCTTCCAGATGAATTAAAAGAACGGCGGATTTGGCAACCTCAAAACAATCCTGCAGAAGCCAAACATCTTCAGCAAATGAAAAAGCTATGGGATGAAAAATATAGTAAATAATTGATAATATACGTATTTTAAAGAAGATAATTATGAAAATAGTGATATTAGATGGATATGGACTAAATCCAGGTGATCTATTATGGGATGAGCTAAAAACTCTGGGAGAATGCATAATATATGACCGCACTCCTTCAGATAAAATTTTGAAACATGCTAAAGATGCAGATGTCATCATGACGAATAAAACAGTCATCACATCCCAAATAATATCTCAACTTCCACAGCTAAAATATATAGGAGTACTAGCAACCGGGTATAATGTAGTAGATATATCCGCAGCCAAGGAAAAGGGAATCATAGTAACCAACATCCCATCTTATAGTACTCCTTCAGTGGCTCAAATGGTATTTGGCCATATATTGAATATAACCCAACAAGTACAACATCATTCAGAAGAAGTGAGAAAAGGACGATGGAGTCAAAGTCATGATTTTTGCTTTTGGGATACTCCTCTCATAGAACTTCAAGGGAAAAAAATAGGGCTTATTGGTCTAGGACATACCGGATATGCTACAGCACGTATTGCTTTAGGATTTTGTATGCAAGTTTTTACATATACTTCTAAATCTACATTGCAATTACCACCAGAAATAAAAAAAATGGAATTAGACGAACTTTTTAGTGAATGTGACATTATTAGCCTACATTGTCCATTAAACGAAGAAACCGAAAATCTTGTTAATGCACGAAGATTATCTTTAATGAAATCAAATGCAATTCTCATTAATACCGGACGTGGACAACTTATTAATGAACAAGACTTAGCAGATGCCTTAAACAGTAAAAAAATATTTGCAGCAGGTGTCGATGTTCTTTCATCTGAACCTCCTCTACCTACTAACCCTCTGCTCACAGCAAAGAATTGCTATATAACTCCTCATATTGCATGGGCTACTAAGGCCGCCCGCCAACGATTAATGGATATAATGCTTGATAACCTGAAAGCATTCATAGCCGGTAAACCTATTAACAATGTTGCTAAATAATTATTTATAGATAAAATTAATCTAACGCTATAAAATAAAGAATCCCTCTTAGAAATTTCTGAGAGGGATTCTTTATTTTATAGAAATATACCTATTAATAGGCATGTCCTCCATCTTCTTTCAATTCTTCTACATCGATTTTCTTACTATCTATCTTACGCCATGCATAAAAAATATAAACTAATACAAATGGAACAAGAATAGAAACATAAGCCATTGTTTTAAGGGTAAATAGGCTAGAACAACTATTAGTAAGCGTTAAAGAACTTTGTAAATCAATTGTAGAGGGGTAATAAGCAGTATTATTATATCCGGCACAAAGGAATAAAGCAAGTACAGCAAAGACTGTACCAGCACCAGTAAACCAAATGCCTTTATCAAAAGTATTCTTAAAAATACTCATTATTAAACCGAATAAAACAAGTACCACTCCCAATAAAAAGAGAACAAGTACCACGGGCATATCCATGAAATTATTAAAATATTTATAAGACTGCATATAAATTTCTTGTGTATCAGGATTTACCGCAAACCCATCAGCCAATAATGTGCGAATAACAAAAGCTAAAAAGAAAACTAAAAATAATCCGCCATTAAAGATCAATGCACGACGGCAGCGTTTAATAAAAGCTTCATCACTTATATTATTAATAAAGTAAAGTGTCCCCAGTACACGTGCCAAGAAAAAGACAGCCAATCCTAGAATTACATTCCAAGGATTAGCTAATGCATCAAGCCCGTGCCATGAATTACCCCAACTACTGATTACTGGCATTGCTCCCTCAACCATATTTCCCTTATCAACCAAGAAATTTGAACCAGTAAAAAAAGTAGCTACCGCACCTCCTAATAGAACAGGGCCTAATATACCATTCACAACCAAAAAAGCCTGATAAACTTTTTTGCCCAACAAGTTACCTGCTTTACTTTGAAATTCATAGCTCACAGCTTGAAGAACAAAACTAAAAAGAATAATCATCCACAACCAATAAGCCCCACCAAAACTAGTACTATAGAATAAAGGGAAAGAAGCGAAAAAAGCTCCTCCAAAAGTCACCAATGTCGTAAAAGTAAACTCCCATTTACGACCAGTTGAATTAACCATCATAGTGCGCTCATCTTCGGTCTTAGGAAGACTAAAGAGCATAGAGTTTCCTCCTTGCACAAAAAGTAAAAGAACCAACAGTGCTCCTAACAAAGAAATTACGAACCACCAATATTGTTGAAGAAATGTGTATGTATCCATATTTATTATTGATTAAATTCAGGTCCTTTTTTTATCTCACGAAGCATGATACCGATCTCTGCTATCAGCATAACAGTAAACAAAACAAGGAAAATAAAGAATGTTGTTTGCACAGAACCAACTCCCAGTTTAGAGATAGAAGCTGATGTAGGAAGCATATCTTGAATAGCCCATGGCTGCCTACCACACTCTGCAACTACCCACCCGGCCTCAGCAGCAATATAACCAAGTGGAATGGTTAGAAGTGCTATCCAATGCATCCACTTCATAGATGCCAATTTATCTCTATACACAAAGATCAAAACTAATGCAAAGAAAAGAATAAAATAGAACCCTAACATAACCATTATACGGAAAGAGTAAAAAGTGATAGGAACATTAGGAACCAACTCATGAACATCTTTAATATAGCCATAACCAAAATAAGCCACATTGTCTTTCAAAACAGTATAAGCAGAATCTGCGACAGCCACATTTCCTCCTTTTTTAGCAGAACGATATGCAGCAAGAGCAGAAATAGCCTTTTTACCACGCTCTATTTTTTCTGATGCAGAAAGAGCTACCGTTCCATCTTTCAATGTATAGCCCCCTTCTATTATATCATTAATGCCTGGTACATAAGCATTCAATTCCCTTTCAGCTAATAAAGAAAGCATTTTAGGTACAGCAAGACGAAATATAAATGGCTCTTTCCCATCATCATACTGCTTCTTTTCCGGATTAAGCATTCCAATAGCAACTAAACCAGCTCCTTTCTCTCCATGGTAGTAACCTTCCATTGCAGCCAATTTCATTGGTTGTGTACGAGCAACTTGATAACCAGAACCGTCACCAGTCCATGCAGAAAGAAGCGTTGCAATTAATCCGAAAACAGCTCCAATCTTGATGCTGGCTAAAGCAAATTCTTTATTACGTTTCTTTAATAAGAACCAAGAACTTACTCCTACTACAAAAATGGCTCCCAACACCCAACCAGAGAGAACAGTGTGAAAAAATTTATTCACAGCTACAGGAGAAAAAGCTACAGCCCAAAAATCGACCATTTCATTACGTACTGTATCTGGATTAAATTCCATACCTACAGGATGCTGCATCCATGCATTTGCAACTAGAATCCACCATGCGGAAAGAGTCGCACCAAGCCCCGTCAACCAAGTAGAAGTAAGATGAAATCCTTTGCTTACTTTATTCCAACCAAAGAACATCACAGCTATAAAAGTAGCTTCCATAAAGAACGCCAAAATACCTTCTATGGCAAGCGGTGCACCAAAAATATCACCAACAAACCATGAATAGTTACTCCAATTCGTTCCAAATTCAAATTCCAAAATCAATCCGGTAGCTACTCCAACCGCAAAGTTAATTCCAAAAAGTTTCATCCAAAACTTAGCAGTATGTTTCCAGAACGTATTACCTGTTTTGTAATACAAAGTTTCCATTATACCCATCACTACAGCCAACCCCAAAGTTAGAGGTACAAAAAGCCAGTGATACATAGCCGTTAAAGCAAATTGTGCTCTCGACCAATCAATTAACGAAGTGTCAATGCTATTTATCATAAATTAAAATTAAGGAATTGCACGATTTATTAATTCATTACCCACGTATTCTTCTTTACTTTCTCCCTCAGGTCTATTATTTAGAAAATTAGGAAAGAAAAAAAGCTTTAGAATAAAAAACATTATGAATAATTTAATAAGTATGATGAACCACAAAGTGCGACCCAGGGTCATGCTTCGAAAGCCTTCAAAGTAAAAACGCCATATACGTAATAAGAGATGTTTCATCTTGTTATCGTTCTATAATACAAAACTAATAATAACTCTATAATAAACAAAAAATCGGCTATATGTTTTGATTAAACAAAAAAAATAATGCACAAAATGTCGGTAAATTAAAGAAACTGGCAGATAAAAAAGGCTCAATGGTCTATTGTTTTTGGAGATTATTATATACAAAGATAACTTTGCTAAATCAAAAATTATCAATAATAGTACAGATTATGATAAACGCAAAAAGACTCTTAGTAACAACTCTTTGTATCACAGCGATAGGGCTAAATACAGAAATTAAAGCTCAGAAGAATTCAACAAAATGGGATCTTGATTCTTGCATAAATTATGCCATGCAACAGAACATCAATATAAGAAAAAACAAAATAACTGCTGAGAGTAGTAATATAGATGTAAAAACAGCTAAAGCTGCTCTTTTCCCGAGCTTATCATTTAGTAGTAGCCAAAATTATGTAAATAGGCAGCTAATTATTGATAGCAATCAAAAAAAGAACAGTTATAACGCCAATTATGGATTAAATGCATCATGGACAGTATATAATGGAGGGCAAAATTTAAAAACAATTAAACAAGAACAAGTTTATAACAAAATAGATGAACTTAATGTAGAAGCGAGTAAAAATGAGATAGAAACAAATATCGCACAAGCATATATACAAATTCTTTATGCTGCTGAGTCTGTGAAGATCAACGAAAATACGCTAAAGATATCAGAAGCGCAGAGAGATCGAGGTAAAGAGTTGTTGAAAGCAGGTTCTATTGCACAGAGTGATTACGCCCAATTAGAATCTCAATGCAGCACAGATAAATATCAGCTTGTTACCTCACAAGCCACACTACAGAATTATAAACTGCAGCTTAAACAATTATTAGAATTAGATGGAGAAGAAGAAATGGATATTTCTATGCCAACTCTCAACGACAGTGATGTGCTCACTTTGCTACCTACAAAAACAGATGTATATAAAGCAGCACTTGCTTTGCGCCCTGAGATTAAAGCAAGTAAACTCAGCGTACAAAATTCAGAACTAGCAATTAAAATAGCTCGCGCAGGGTATCTACCAACTCTTACTTTAACTGCAGGAACGGGCACAAGCCATACTAGTGGCAGCAGCTATACCTTTGAGCAACAAGTAAAAAATGGATGGAATAATTCCGTAGGAGTAACTCTTTCTGTACCCATCTTTAGCAATAGAAAAAACAAAAGTGCTGTAGAAAAAGCAAAATTGCAATACACAACAAGCCAATTAAATATGCTTGATGAAGAGAAAGCACTATTCAAAACAATAGAAGGCTATTGGCTTGATGCCAACAGTGCTCAGCAAAGTTATATGGCAGCTAATGAGAAACTACGCAGTACTCAAATAAGCTACGATTTAATTAGTCAACAATTCAATTTAGGAATGAAGAATACTGTAGAATTACTAACCGAAAAAAACAACCTGTTAGCAGCTAAGCAACAAACTCTTCAAGCTAAATATATGGCCATACTTAACGCATTGTTATTACGCTTCTATCAAGGAGAAAGTATTAAGTTATAAAAACAAAGAGAAATGAATAAAAAGAGACTTATTTGGATTATTGCTGCAATAGTGACCATAGGAGCACTAGCATGGGTATTTTTGGGGCCTACACCTAAACACAAAGTTACTTTTGAATCAGTCAAAGCAGAAAAAGGTAATATTAGTAAATTGGTAACAGCTACCGGAACTATAGAGGCAGTTACACAGGTAGAAGTCGGAACACAAGTATCTGGTATTGTCAATAAAATATATGTAGATTATAACAGTCAAGTTAAGAAAGGAGAAGTTATAGCTGAACTTGACAAAACAAATTTGCTAAATGAGCTTGCAAGCCAAAAAGGAACATTAGCTAATGCTAAAACAGAATATGAGTACCAATTAAAGAATTATAATCGCGTAAAAACTTTGCATGAAAAGAAATTAGTATCTGACACTGATTACGAAACAGCACTATATAATTATGAGAAAGCCAAAAACTCTTATGACATCAGCAGAAATAGTCTTGCCAAAGCAAAAACAAATTTAGGATATGCCACGATCTACTCCCCAATAGACGGAATTGTTTTGAGCAAAGCTGTAGAAGAAGGACAAACCGTAGCAGCTTCATTCAGTACTCCGACCCTATTTACCATAGCCAAAGATTTAACCAACATGCAAGTAGTAGCAAATGTAGACGAGGCTGATATAGGAAATATTACTGAGGGGCAAAGAGTAATGTTTACTGTGGACGCATATCCTACTGAAACTTTTCAAGGGAAAGTAACTCAAGTACGCCAAGAAGCAACAACGACAAGTAATGTTGTAACCTACGAAGTTGTTATCTCAGCACAGAACCCTGATCTAAAACTAAAGCCTGGACTAACCGCAAATGTTACTATTTACACTCTAGAAAAAGACAGTGTACTATGTATTCCTGCTAAAGCACTACGCTTCACACCATCCAAACCGCTTATTGGTAATGATGATAAAGTAATAGATTGTCAAGCTAAACATAAAGTATGGACACGTGAAGGAAATACGTTTACTGCTCACGCTGTACAAATAGGGCTAAGTAATGGGATTCTTACTGAAATAACAAGTGGTATACCCGAAGGAACTCTTGTCGTAACCGACGTCGTAGCAGGAAAAATGCCATGGAAAGGTAGCAATACATCAAATATAAAACCTGAAGAAGAAAAATCTCCATTTATGCCGACTCGTCCAAGAAGTAATAAAAAGAAATGAGTCCAAATTGAATCATGAAACCAAAGATTACAAAGTATGAAAACAATAATAGAACTGAATGATATTAAGCGTAATTTTCTGGTAGGTGAAGAAGTCGTACATGCCTTGCGAGGAATATCCTTCTCCATCAATGAAGGAGAATTTGTTACAATCATGGGTACATCAGGTTCAGGGAAATCAACATTACTCAATACTTTAGGTTGTTTAGATACTCCAAGTAAAGGGGAATATCTATTAGATGGTATCTCAGTACGTAGCATGAGTAAAAATGAAAGAGCGATACTTCGTAATCGAAAAATAGGTTTTGTCTTCCAAAGTTATAATTTATTAGCTAAAACAACAGCTATTGAAAATGTAGAATTACCACTTATGTACAACCCTAATATAAGTGCAGCAGAAAGAAAGAAACGAGCAATAGAAGCTTTAGAAGCAGTGGGTTTAGGTGATCGTCTAATGCACAAAAGCAATCAAATGAGTGGAGGACAAATGCAGCGTGTAGCCATTGCGAGAGCATTAGTAAATAATCCAGCCGTCATATTGGCAGATGAAGCAACAGGTAACCTAGATACACGGACCTCTTTTGAAATATTGGTACTTTTTCAAGAATTACATAAGAAAGGACGCACCATTATATTCGTCACCCATAATCCCGAGATTGCCCAATATAGTAGTCGGAATATCATCTTAAGAGATGGAAAAATTAAAGAAGATAAAGTCAATATAGACATTCGCTCTGCGGCGAAAGTACTTGCCGCAATGCCAATGCCGGAAGAACTCTAATACACCCACACAGTTATGAATGGAACTAATTTATTTAAAATAGCCCTACGAGCTTTAGCTAATAACAAGCTAAGAGCCTTCTTAACGATGCTAGGCATTATCATAGGAGTAGCTTCGGTTATAACTATGCTTGCCATCGGGCAAGGCTCAAAAAAAAGTATCCAGAGCCAGATAGCAGAAATGGGATCAAACATGATTATGATTCATCCGGGAGCTGATATGCGAGGAGGCGTACGGCAAGATCCCAGTGCCATGCAAACACTAAAACTTACTGATTTTGAATCTTTACAGAATAACACAAAGTACCTGTCAGCTATCAGCCCAAGTGTAAGCAGTTCTGGACAATTTATATATGGATCAAATAACTATCCGGGGAGTGTTAATGGAGTAAACACAGAATATCTCTCTATACGCCAATTAACAATCGAAAACGGTGAAATATTCACTGAAGCTGACATCCAAAGTAGTGCAAAAGTCTGCGTAATAGGAAAAACCATAGCCGACAATTTATTCACTGACGGTACAGATCCTGTAGGACATGTCATAAGGTTTAATAAAATCCCCTTTCGCGTTGTCGGTGTATTAAAAGCCAAAGGATATAACTCCATGGGGCAAGATCAAGATGCCGTAGTTTTAGCCCCATATACTACGGTCATGAAACGCATGCTTGCAGTAACTTATTTGCAAAGTATTATGGCATCTGCAATAACTGAAGACATGACTGAAGATGCAATAGCAGACATTAGTTCCATTTTACGAAATAATCACAAATTAAAAGCCAGTGACGAGGATGACTTCAACATACGTTCACAACAAGAGCTAAGTACCATGCTTAACTCCACGACAGATTTGATGACTACCTTACTTGCTTGTATAGCAAGCATAAGCCTTGTTGTAGGAGGTATTGGAATCATGAACATCATGTACGTAAGTGTCACTGAGCGTACACGTGAAATTGGATTGCGTATGTCTGTTGGCGCCCGTGGAATTGATATACTAAGTCAATTTCTCATTGAAGCAATACTCATTAGCATCACCGGAGGTATCATTGGCGTTATCATAGGTATAGGGACATCTTTTGGCATTAAAACATTTGCCCATTGGCCCATCTACATACAAGCATGGAGCGTTTTTCTCAGCTTTGCTGTATGTACCATCACCGGTGTATTTTTCGGATGGTACCCTGCAAAAAAGGCAGCTGATCTCGATCCCATTGATGCAATTAGATACGAATAAGTAAAATAAAACAGTATATTTGTAAATATGAAACCACAAACATCAACCCGCACTCTCGAAGCATTGATACATGTTATCAGTTGGGGTATTGTTTTCGGCTTCCCTTTTTTATTCATGGGTCGGGAAGGCAACAATATTAATTGGAATTCATATATATACCATGCTGTCGTTCCACTTAGTCTTTTAATTCTATTCTATGCTAACTACTTTTTTCTAATTCCTCAACTCCTTTTCAAAGAAAAAATAAGAGAATATATTATATATAATCTCTTAATATTAATAACATTTGGGATGGGCATACAAATATGGCAAGAGCTAAATATTCCTCCTGAAATAGATTTGAGCAAGCATTCCCGTCCACCAAAGTGGATATTTACAGTTAGAAATGCCATCAGCTTAATCTTTATCATTGGATTAAGCATGGCTATCCGCATGAGTAGTCGATGGAGACAAGCTGAAGTAGCAAGACGTGAAGCCGAAAAAAATCGTACAGAAGCAGAATTAAAAAATTTGCGCAATCAACTTAATCCACATTTTCTGCTCAATACATTAAACAATATCTATGCTCTAATAGCTTTTGACAGTGACAAAGCTCAGCAGGCAGTACAAGAACTCAGCAAATTGCTAAGACATGTTCTTTACGAAAATCAACAAGCATTCGTTCCATTAAGTAAAGAAGCTGACTTTATTATAAATTATATTGAATTAATGCGTATACGACTTACTGATAATGTCACAGTAGACACCCAAATAAAAATTCATCCCAATAGCAAAACTCTTATTTCTCCATTAATATTCATATCTTTAATAGAAAATGCTTTCAAACATGGTATTGCACCCACAGAGCCTAGTTTTATTCGCATTTTACTTTGGGAAGAAAGCGGCAAAATATGTTGTGAAATCACTAACAGCTATCATCCTAAAAATGGAAAAGATAAGAGTGGGTCAGGCATTGGATTAAAACAAGTACAAAAACGTTTAGATCTACTGTATCCAAAACGATATACATGGAAGAAAAATATTTCAGAAGATGGGAGAAAATATGTATCCCAATTATACCTTACTCCTTTAACAACTTAATAGATGATAAACTATGATGTTAAATTGTGCAATAATAGATGACGAACCTCTAGCGCTCAGTTTACTAGAAAGTTATGTTAACAAAACTCCCTTTTTAAAGCTAATAGGGAAATATTCCAGTGCAATGCAAGCCATGAAAGAACTCCCTACAAATGAAATTGATTTGCTCTTTTTAGATATACAAATGCCTGAACTTAACGGACTGGAGTTTTCACAAATGGTAGATCCTAATACCCGCATAGTATTCACTACAGCCTTTGGGCAATATGCTTTAGATGGTTACAAAGTAAATGCATTAGATTATCTACTTAAACCCATCTCATATGTCGACTTTTTACAGGCCTCCAATAAAGCTCTACAATGGTTCGAACTCGTACAAAAACCAGAGGAAAAAGAAAGTATCTACGTAAAGAGTGACTATAAACTCGTACAAATAGAGCTAAAAAAAATATTGTATATCGAAGGATTAAAAGATTATGTCAAGATATATATAGAAGAAAATACCAAGCCCATACTTTCACTAATGAGTCTGAAGTCTATGGAAGAATTGCTTCCAGCAAATCATTTCATGCGAGTTCACCGTTCATTTATTGTGCAAAAAGACAAAATACGAATCATAGACAGAGGCCGGATTGTTTTTGATAAAACATATATACCTGTTAGTGATAGTTATAAACAAATTTTTCAAACTTTTTTAGAAGAAAGAAGCTGAGAAGGGATTAAATCAGCAATAAAAAGCAGATATTTGTCGATTATAATTTGCACAAAAGGAAACAAATACATATCTTTGCAGAGAACAGATAGGAGTTGTGAAACTCCGCAATAGAATAGTTTAGTTAAGTCTAGTTTAGTTTTTGTGTAGATACTCCCTCCCGTAAGCGAACGGGATAGGGAGTATTTTTTTGCCTGTTTATAGGGATTACAAGAAAATCAAATTCCGAATATCGTTCCAAAAATGGGCTCAGTCATTATTCTTGGGGATTTAACCATTACGCATATAGCATCATCACTCTATAAAGATAGAATTTTACATCATTTACTCCTCTGAATGTAGCCCTAAAGGATTTAAGCTTGGCATTGAAAGATTCAGCTGCTGCATTTGTGAGTCTGTTTTCAAAGAAATTCAATATCCTATCATTGTGATTTTTAAAGGTTTCTATTACCGTATTGAACTGAGGGTAATTCCATTCCTCTACCTTGTTGAACCACAGTGCAAGCTTTGCTCTTGCAACATTTTTATCATAGTTTTGAGAGTATATCTGTCCGAGTTGCAGAGCCAAATAATATAATTGTTTTATATCGTCAAACTGTTTAAAGAGTATTTCAGCCCTTATTCTTTGAGAGTTTGTCCATTTATCAGGACTCTTGAATAGTAGATATCTGCTTCGGACAAGAAGCTGCCTGATGGTATCTCCGTTATCAAAACATTGAGGTATATATTTTCTTCTTTCTGTTCTTGCTCTTTGTATATCTGAGTTCTCCTGCTCAATAGCCTGCCATCGATATTGCACACGTAGCTCCTGCAATGCTTCCTGCATCTGCATTTGTACATGAAAGCGGTCTATGATCTGCGTAGCGTAAGGAAAACACCTCTTGGCTATTTGTCTCATACTTCCGGCCATGTCAAGTGTCACGTTCTTGACCATCCTACGTTTTCCTTCTGGTAACTTCATCAGGTATTTGCATACATCCTCAGCTTTTGTTCCCTTTATCATGGCTATAACCGTACCATGCTTACCATGACCTGCTTTATTGGTTACAATGGTATATAGCTCTCCATTGCTGAAGGCTGTTTCGTCAATAGATATATTCTCACCTAAATTGTCCTTGAAATACATATACTCATCAGCATGCGAGAGCTGGTTCCAGGAACGATAGCCGCTTAGATGTTCTTTGTAGTAATCGTTAAGTGTCTTAGACTTCATATGGCAGAAGTCGGCTACTAATTTTATACTAACCTCATGATTATCAAGATAGCTCTTTTAAAAAAGAACCGAACTCGGCTGTTATCCTAGTTCCGTCTGCAACCAATTGCCAGTCCCTGCTGTATGTCTTACCCGTTTGCTTATCCTCCCATCTGCGACGTTTAACTTTTAAATATACAGTGCGGTCACGAACAGGAAAATCGGTAACTGTTATCTCGGGATAGAAACCTTTTGAAACTAGCGGAAGACTTGAATACTCGTCCGGTATGGTATTTTTCTCTTCAAGAGAGAATATATAATAATCACCCATATCTGAATAGTCCGTAAAATCAAAATAGTCAAGCATCCCTTTGGGAAGGAACATGGACAATATATACTTATAATCGATTGGTTTCTTTGGCATGAAGCAAAAGTAATATTTTATAAGGTAAATAGAAAAGAACGAATTATTAAATCCCCAAATTTAAAGACTGACCCCAAAAATGACACTAAACAGTTGTCGCAAAATTGTCGAACAAACATTTAAGTTGTCGAAAAGTTGTCGGAGTAATAATACAAAAAACTAAAAAAATATGCCAACTATAAAACTTGTAGTTCTACCTGCCAAAGTATTAACAAACGGGAAGCATAAAGTTAGAATCTCAATAGCACACCAAACTAAAACTAAATACATTCCAACAGATTGCATAATAGATAATCTTTCCCAATTCAAAGATGGGCAAGTCACCAATAGACCCGATGCATCAAACATGAATATGAAACTTAGAAAGATACTCAATCATTACCAAGAGGTTATTGATTCTCTTATTGATGTCAACGCTTACTCATGTTCAGCATTAAGAGATACGTTATTAGCTAGAAAAGACTATAGTGGGGCAACATTCATGCAAGCTGCCGAAGAATATCTCTGCGAATTAGCCGAAGATAAAAGAATAAAATCAGAACGTCTCTACCGCTTAGCTGCTAAAAGCTTTCTAAAGTCAACAAAAAGTGATTTGCCATTAGCTATTATCACGCCACGAGACATAAAGCATTTTGAAGCGACCCTAACTCAAAAAGAGCTATCGAACACGACTATTAAAATCTATCTAACACTAGTCAAAGTTATCATTAATTACGCCAAGAAAAGGAAAATGGTGATCTATGATACAGATCCATTTGAATTCTGCCGCATGCCATCCGCAAATATTCGAGAACTAGATCTTACCATAGAAGAAATAAAAGCCATAAGAGACCTTGAAATAAAAGAATACAATATCAGAACAGTTAGGGACATATTTATGCTCTCCTACTACCTCGGTGGCATAAACTTAGTGGATCTTTTGAATATTGATTTTAAGAACAAAACAACAATAGAATACTATCGAAAGAAAACGAGAAATAAAAAACAAGGTGAAAGCAAAATATCTTTCACTATACAGCCAGAGGCTAAAGTAATCATCGACAAGTATGTTTCTCGAAACGGTAAACTTGTCTTTGGGAAATATGATACATTCGGAAAATGTTATTCTGTTGTCTCACGCAAAATAGCCAAACTTGCAGAATTAGCTGACGTCAATAAAAGGGTCGTTTACTATTCCGCTCGAAAGAGTTTTGTTCAGCATGGTTTTAAGCTAGGGATTTCACTCGAAATATTAGAATATTGTATCGGGCAATCAATGAAGACCAACCGCCCCATATTCAACTACGTAAAGATTATGAGGAAGCACGCCGACCAAGCGATAAGAAAGATATTAGATAACCTCAATGGTCCGATTAAATGATCGGGCTATTGATTCTCAGATAACACAAACTCGATGGCCTCTCCCCTAGCCTGTTCTTGCTCCGATCCAAGTTCAGAATCAAGTCTGGATATAAGTTCTGTATCTCCCGTAACAGCAGACAATACACGACCATCCTCAGTAGCTACATTGAGTTTGTAGTGGCCATAGCCCACAAAATCTTTAGTAAGTTGCTTCACATCTTCTTTTTTAGTTTTCCGCATAGTAAGTAGTTTTTGTTTAGCGGAAACAAAGAACGGTTCCGCTTTCCCGTTGCTTATCACCTCAGAGGCTGTAGATGCATTAACGTTCTACACGGGGGTCAGAACCGTATAATATAGTGAAACCACGGACGCAATTACGCCCGTAGTAACATTTTAGCGGAATCCCGCCTCTGAGTAAGATAAGCAGTGCAAATATGGGGAAATTATTTGGGATGGGCAAAATGGGTGTTGCTATTCTAGTGTATTTTGAGCAAGTATAGCGATGAATGGAGAGAGGCGAATTGTTGAATTACAAGAAAAAAATAGCCTGTGAATAAATAAAAATAAGAATAAATAACCTACATTTGGGCTATTAAATTAAAAAAAGCTAAACATGAAAAATGTATTTTTTTATCCCCGCATCGGGAAAAATTATGAAATGACAGGTTTCAATGGTATAAAACTGCTTATTTTGGGTGAGAGCCATTATTGTGATCAAGAATGTGAAAAAAGAAAAGGTAGGAAAAATAGAATGAAGAATATTTGCAGACCTTGTATGTACTTCAAGGGTATAACACTACATAGGTTATCTCATGTATACAGCTATGAGCATCTTGGAAAATAGAATTGGAATTTAGACGCTCGACTAAACCCCAACCCGAATTATCGTTTACACAAGATTATTGGATAGTACCATATCCCACTATTATTTTCGCACATTCTTGTATACTTTTTTACTCAATATTAAATTCTGGATACCAACTCAATTTTGCATTTATTATTTTGCCTCTACCTGTTTTAAGATCAACTTGATATCTTGTTTGATTATATACTCTAGGAAGCGAAAAAATTAATTTATCATCTTGAAATATGGGATCAATTTTATTACCAAATACATCAATCGAATCCTTAGCTAAAAAATATTGTATTTTCCGAAGTGTCAAGTCATTTAATTTATCAGCTTTTTTTACTAAAACTCTCACGGCCTTTGAATTCATAAGAACTTTTACTTTCATATAAAATTTCACACTTTCTCCTGGAGAAATATTAATTGGAAATGAAAAAGACTTATTATCCTTCATCAATCTCAGGTCTAATCCAGAATCATAAATCAATACTCCATCAAAATTAACTTGTTTAATCTGTTTATCAATCAATGAAACAGTTTGTTGTCCATTATTAGTAATTATGCATTCCCATAATGTTGGAATGGAAACCCAATTAATATTCATAGTATCTATATTAACTAAGTAGCCATCTTGTATTCTTTTAGTCGAAATACTTATTAATTCTTTTCGATTGTTTCTATATACATTATAGCTAAAAAAGCTAGCAACAATTGAAAGTATCAATGCAATCATTGCTATAAAATTTGCGACAGAACTTGAACCAAAATTATTTTTTTTCACGTCTTTAATGGTTTACTAAAACAACACACAATATAGAAATGTCTTCCCTAGTTTGTATATGCACTATATACATAAACTGATGAATATAATTAAGATTACCTTTATAGATGATCTAGCGTATTTTTAATAAAATCGAAGTTTTTTTAGTTAAAGCTTAATATCTCTACAAAGTTACACTTCTTATTGTGGATTCTAACTGTCTAATGAAGTAAATTGTTGTCATAGCTAGGATCATCGAAACTAAATTGGCAACATCCGTTAAACTTACTATTCTATTCTTTATCTTATTTTGCTTGAATAGCAGCCATATCGCTGTTCTTCTATTTTCAATTGAATGTTGCGAGCGGGAACTACTTGTCGCTTTCCACGTTTTACCACAATACTGTCCATAAATTATTCAGCTTTAAAAATATAAATGATAACTCGAGTCTTTAGATTCGAGTTATCATTTACACAATTTATTGGACAGTGTCGAGTTTTTCTTTAAACACTTTTTTAATTTTTCTATTTTTAAACGATAATAGCGTTTTTCCATATTTGTATATTGGGCATAAAACAATGACTCCAACAACAAAATCTATTATTGATAATATTGAATCATTTGGAGATTGTAAATAATTTACCACAAAATAAACAGTAAATAGTAAACTAAATAAAATTATAATCATTAATAAATTCAGCATGAAGGAAATGGTTCTATATTTTGTCTTAATAGGTTTAATTTTATTATCTCTATCTTTTAAATCTCTTCGTTTTAATTCGGCCTTTGCTTTTTCTCCCTCATTTGCTTTCTGAATTAATCTTTCTCTTTCTCTAACATGTTCTTCAATTGAAAATTCATTGATAAAAGCGATGCTTTCATCCAAGTTAATTTCTGATATTTCTTCTGGTTTTAATGCACTTTCTCGCAATTCATAATTCAAAGAAATTGCTTCATCTTTTGTAATTTCCCCTTTTTGATATTTTTCATTTAACGCCGTAAATTTCTCTTGGACAGTATAACTAATTTGTGAAGACAAAATAATTTGTGCCTTAGTAATAATGTCAAATGATTTTGGTTTATCATCATTATATCCAAATCCTTTCTTTAGTTTAAACCAGAATTTATCAGTGACAAAATCAATATCAGTTGCAAAGGGAATATCTTTTTCTACTGTTTTTACATGTTTATTATGAGCTAAGTAATGAACAAACTTATTACCCGTAAGAAGAATATATTTACTTTTATCAAATCCTTGATTGCTTATCCCCCTCCTTAGCACATTTATCTTTGTAAATAATTTTAAATAATCTTGACATTTATCTTCGTCAAAATCTTTGCGTTTTTCCGATGATAATTGCTTTAATTCTTCAACTATAGCAAAACCCTCAACTACATATTTATTATTTTCATAATAATTCAAATTTTCTTCCTTCTGAATGCCAGATGTTTTTAAATCAATAAAAAACTTATTGCGCTTAACCACAATATCACTTTTAGTTGAACAGCCATTGACGATTTCCTTCATGGCAGTTTTAGAAGGATTTAAAGTCTTTTTATTTTCAACTATAAGAGTTGCAACATGAAAAAAATCAAATATCTCTTTTTCTGTTTCATCAAAATATTTGAGATGGATTATATTCTTATGGTCTTTTGTACTTCGATTTATTTCTCTAACAAGTTTAAAAAAATCCAAGAAAATTTCTTGATAAATTGCCCCATTATAACCAGCAAAGAAGAAAAGAATCTCAGTATCAAGAAAAATCGTTAATTCATTTTTCCAATGTCCTAAGTCATTTAAGTCAGCAGTATATCTTATCCCTGTGTAGAGAACCAATCCTTCTCGAATCTGATTTAATCTATTTTGAAATTCTTTATCATTTTTCTTTTGAATAATAAATGTACTTATATCTTGCGTATAATTTTCATGAACCCCATTTCCTAATAAATATTGTTTAATATTATCTCTAATATTAAACAACTCTTTTTCGTTTAACTTTTTTTCTCTTTTATTCTGGATGAATGAAATAAACTCTTCTTCTGTCTCATTGTATATCTGATTTTTTGAATTAAAGTTTGACTCGAAATCTGTATCAATTTTTGATTCAATGTCAATTACATAATATTCCCCTTTATCCATTCTTAAAAATCCAACTTTTATAAGTCGATTTTTTAATGTCGTTTTTATAACTGCTTCAGGTATTTTAAAATCAAATTCATTTTCTAACAGTTTGGTTATTTGCGTTGAACTAAAGCTCCATTTCTTATTATAAATGATAGTTGCTTTCAAAAACTCACTAATTACATCATAAATATCTTTGTCACTATCATGTAATTCTTTGAAAACGACAATGGATGCAATAAGTTTATTCGTATTCATAAGTTGTCTTTTTTACTTGTTCCCAACGGTAAATTGTAGAGTGGTGGCAGATTACGTAGTACACCTTTTTGGCTTTTAAAGGTGTATAATGTAATTCGCAAATATATTAAAAAGTACGTTATAACTAATCAAAATTGCTTGATATTTTCAGTAATTTTTTGAGGCTATTCAAAATTTTAAAGTGCAGGTAAGCCAGGCGTTAAAAGCACTGTAAACTCATATTTGCTAGCCACAATGAGGAAAGTATCTGATTTGAGGTAAATTTACCTCGGGAATAATAGCCAAAATGGAGCAAAATATAAAAGTAAGAAAAAATGTCCTCACTTATACCACTGAAATTCTCACATCATTACTGACATTTTAGTTAGCCTCCTCTCTTTTCTTTTTTGCTGCCTTTTGATAGAGTTCTTCTTGCAGCGTCATAAACTCTGCGATAAGTTCAACAGCTATACAGGCATCATTATTACCTTCAGCATTGTTCATTAAACGCTCGATATCTTTTGAAAGAGAGAGGTAACGCTGCATTCCGGGTTCATAAGGGCTTAGCGTGTTTACTATTATATCACTCTTTCCTGATTTGGTGTGTTACATCTTTATTTATTTTAATTGAGATAAAGGTAAGGATAATTTTGAAACTAAACTATAGAGGGAAAAAAGAAAGGTGACTATTCAGCCACCTCTAATCTTATGCGATATAATAAACTTGGAATATTGTATAAAGAAAAAACTCTTAATGAAGGGGCTAATTGTATTAGATAATAAATATTATTTACACTCCTGTAGTTTAACGGGATTCCCATTATTACCACTGCCTCGAGATGATGAGCTATAATCTGCTATGTGAATTGTCGTTGTTTGCCCATCCTGGTATTCAATAACAAAATATGATGGTGAATCATATGATTTCCATAAGCCGTAGAATATTTCAACTTTGTATACTACATTATCAGCAATATATATTTTATAATATTCATTCTGTATTATTTGAGGATCGTTATTAATATTAAAATCTGTCGTAATCGGTAAAAGAGCAGTAGCGGTTGTACCATTCCAACTAGCATATCCAACTCTGGGTATTAGTGCAGCAGACACATCTATACTGCAAAGTACAACAAAACAAAATAATAAACCAATAATTTTTTTCATAATCAATTAATTTATAAATAAATATTAAAGTAGCTATAAATATAAATGATATTTTACATTTACAACCAAACAAAAGATTGTTTTAACATATTTTATTACAAAAAAATTACTACTAGTGTTTTTATATGAAAAAAACGATCAGAACTATTTCATTTTAATCAACTGCCATAACAAACTTACCCAGCTTGTTTTCCTGTTAGTCCAATACACAAAAAAAAGAATAGCTACAAGCCAAGCAATAACACCTGTCCAGATCAAAGTTTTTTGCCACCAACTCAACTCCTTTTCCACAGGCACGGTAACAACCGATTGAGAAACACTCTTCTTACCAACATTAATAGTAGTTTGAGGCAAATACACAGTATCAGGTTCAGTCTTAGCAGTAGTCATCAAATTACCCAGACTATCCAACGAGAATTGCAGCCGCATACGTTTAGAATGCTCTTCATCAAACCATTTAAGCACAACCTTCCCGTTCTTATCACACTCAAGCAAAGCACGAATGCGTGCGCTGTCTTCCGGCAAAGCATAAGGAACTAGCTTCTCAACGACAACTGAGTCGTACTTGGTCTCTGTACTAGTAGATGTTTGCTTTGCCGTTCTGCAGGAACACAGAGTAGCAAGCATCAATATAACACCTGCTAATAATCCTCCGAATTTTAAATACTTTTTCATAAACTCTTAATATAATCGGTTATACCATCCACATGTAGCTTAGTAATAGCCTGTTTGCCTTTACTCGAAAGCAAGAAGTCTACATCTTCCTTATTATCCTGAAACAGATTCTCTGTAAGCACAGCTGGGCATTTCGTATGTTTGAGGATATAGAAATTAGCTTCCTTATCATTATCACCGTCGGACAAATCTTTGCGCATCTTCATATTGGGCAGGTTCTTTTCGGCTGCCGTGTATAAGCATTCAGCTAGAGCATCAGACTTTGTCTTACCGGGTGTTGTGTAAGCCTCCCACCCTCTAGCTTGCATCCATTCGCCATTTCCGGCAGCATTACAATGAATAGAGACTAGGATTACATTAGAGGCTCCCAACTCCTTACATACTTCATTTACCCGCTTGCATCGTTCAGAGAGCGGAACGTCAATAGTTTCTCTTACTATTCGTTCAGCATCAATGCCCGCTTTCTTTAGTCCGTAAACGACCATATCAGCTATCTCACGGGCATACAAATATTCCCGTAGTTTTCCATCAGGAGAACGTTTGCCTGCTGTATTCTCCCCGTGTCCGTTGTCTATAAGTACTTTCATTTTGTTGCCTCCTTTTCTATTCCTTCTTCAATGGCATCACCGATATCTTTCCGCTTAGACTTTACCAAGGCAATAATGACTTTCCAAAGACTAAAAGAATACTTCACGCCCTTATACTCACAGATGTTTTGAAGAATACTATCCACTTCAAACAAACATGCAACGCCCATACAAACAGCTGCAACAAACGTAGGGTTAACACCCAAAGGCTCACCGATAGCTTTACCGATCAATCCACCAAGTACAAGGTAACAGATATAATCAATCAGCTTGTTTGCAGTTCTCCGTCCAGCTTTACTGTTACGAATCTTTTCACCCCTAGCTTGTGCTGCTTTAACTCCGAATCTAAAGTCTACGGCCACCAAGATAACCGCTAACATTATCATCCATCTCAAATCCCAAAACAGGTTTAACATCTCACCACCAAAGATGATAACCGATGTACCTTTAATTACATTACCCTCTTCCATTCTTTTTTAATTTAAAATATAATTCGATGAACAAACTTACCTATATCGATACAGAAGAGCGGCGTTAAGAAGTTGGAAAGCGGTCGCAATCCGTGCGAGTAAAAAGTAAAAGAAAGTCCTATTATAGAAATCGCATGTAAAAAATGGATTCAAAAAGAACGTCATATCAAAAACAATGTATATTTTTGCCGATGCAATACTATAAATCAAATCATTATGAAAAAGCTATTATTACTCGCAATGCTATTCACTATTTCATTAACTTGTTATTCTCAAGAAAAACAATCAGAAAAATTACCTAAAACTAAAAGTAAATCCATTGAATTTATGAGTAAGGATGGGACTTTTATTGAAAAACAGTTTTATGATTTGGGTAAAATCAAAGGATTGCATTGTGAAGTTCTAATCATCATAGATGTTGTCAATCAAAAAAAAGTGGGATGTCTGCGTCTAGAAACAAGTTATAGTTCATCATATAGTTCCGATACTTATATCGGTACATTAGATTACGACGAAATAGACGCTTGCATCAAATCTTTAAATTATATCCTCAATGATATTTTACTCTCTCATCCAGACACATATACAGAAACCGAATATAAATCAAGAGATGGAGTAAAATTCGGTACGTTTTATACACAAAAAAAAGATAAATGGACGGCTTTTGTATACACAAAAGGTTATACAAATAAATCCGCTGAGTTTTTTGATTCTTCCAATATTAATGCATTAGTGCAAGTTATGGAAAATGCAAAAAAGATGATTTTAGAAAAAACTAAATAACGACCATATCTCTATGAAAAAAATATTATTACTAATGCTCCTATCTCTTCCATTAGTAAGTATGACCACAGGAGTAGAAAAAACATCTTCAGTTTATATTTGCACAGGCCCTAAATCTACCGTTTATCATTCAAATCCAAAATGCAGAGGATTAAATCGCTGCAGCAGTAAGATTAAAGCAATAAGTCTTGCGGACGCTAAAGAGATGGAACGAAGAGCCTGCAAAATTTGTTATAGATAACCACTTAATACTATTGTCATGGAAGAGAAAGTAAATAATGTAGCAGATAAGCTGTTTATCGCTGAATTAATAAGAAGGGTACATGATGAGCTTATCAGGTCTCAGGAAATTAGAGAGAGTGAAGGAAAAGCGCCACTATTTACAGTAAATGATTTAACTATTGAAGTAAATTTCGTCGCTGTAGAAGCTTCAAGTAAAAAAGGAGGATTAGACTTTAAAATCATAACAGCGGGTGCAAAGAAAGAATACAATACTCAAGAAACACATAAAGTAACTCTTAACCTAGTTGTAAATAATGATTTTACAAATGAAACCAAACCTATACAAGAAGATCAAACAAAGAGTGAAAATAAAATCGGCGGTGGTGGCGGCGGCGGAAAAATAACAAAATTCGTAAAAGTATATCCTAAACCTAAGTAATAGCAATAACAAAACTATTTAAGTTGTAAATAGTGGGACAAACACCCTCTTTGTAACCTAAAGAATGTTTGTCCAATTCTCGTCAAACAAGCGCATTTTAAAGACAAACCAACCCAGCTTTAATCTCTGTAAGTACAGTTTCAAACACGGCAACATGCGGTGTAATATCCGTATCCTGTGGGAAAGAAAATTGCTTATTTCCTGATTCCTGAAACATAATCCCGACATAAGTCTCTTGTTCGACTGCCTGTGTTCCGGTAGAGGTTGTTACCTCTTCACTTACTTTCTTATATACATTACAATGTAGACTAGTGAGGTTATTCCCTGAAAGGTTATAGTTAACCTTGTACTTGTAATCTCCTCTTTCGGCTGAGCCTGCTACTACGATACTTCTTGATTCTTCTGTAAACATGATCTTTTATTTTTTAGGGTTAATAATTTCATCTAATACAGGGCATACGGATTCCTGCACGAAAGCAAGAAAGCCCTCTCTTATTTATTAAGAATAGCTGCTTGAGATGCGTCTACTTCAATCTCACCGTCTTTGTAGATAGTTGTCTCTAGTTCCAACTCACCTAGATCGGCAGTCTTTCGATAGATTTGATTACCTAACTCCTTGCTCAGATCGAGGGTACTTTTCTTCCCCTCAAGATCACTCACTTCGATTTTTCTAAAATCAATTTTCATCATTGTATTTAATAGTTTATTATTTGGTTACCAATTAATGTCTCTATCAGCCATAGGTATCCATCCTAGACCTGAGCGTCCATCCGTAAGTACTGGATATAACAAGTTGCCAAGGTAGAGGCAATCAGAACTCCAACCTCCGCCAACATCTTCCCATCCTGCTTGCCCGGCTACGTAAGCATCTCCTAAATTATCATTTGCATTTACCAGTGTTACTTTTTTTACCTAAACGTGAAGATAATTTATATCTATATGTTCCACCTGTAACATTTCTAAATATGACCAAATCTACAGGAAAGGCATTAGCATCTCCATATTGAGAGTCTAGATATAATCTAAGTGTATAATATAAATCTCCATTATAATATGCACTAGGCATAACAATAGTTATTTTTGAATTTTGGAAACTTTTTCCAGCTCTCTCAGTATTGGTATCACCAGCACAATATAGATGTTCAAATGTTCCTGTAACATCACTTAATGTCCCTGATACAGTTGCATTTTTAACTGTTAAATTGCTAATAGTAACATTCTTAGCATCTAGCGTTTTTGCAACTAAGCCATCAGTTATTATAGCATCAGCGTTGATAAGGGAACTCCTAATTGTGGCTCCATCAAGAATAGATTGCCCAGCGGCGTAATAACAGCCATCGTGTTGTAATCAGCATATCCAATCTTCTGTGCCATCGCATTAGCTTGTGCAAGTAAATCTGTTGCTACTTGATTACTATTTGCTTTGTTATTTATGGTATTTTGAAGATTACTATCTAAAAAACCTACTGTTATTTTTCTAGCGAAACTAAAGTTCTGGGCAAAGAAGTTTATTCCACCTGAAACGATGCTCAAGCCAGTCCTAATCTCCGATTCAGTCTTATACGTAACTACTGGAGCTATAACATCATTAAGAATTTGTAGTGTACGTATATATAAACCTGATTGCCAAGTGTAATCAGATGTTCTAAGTGTAATAACAGCAGTAGTAGTGCCCTCAACTTCAATAAAATATTTAGAACCTCCTCTTACATATACATATTCTTGTGATGATTCTGTAAGTTGTTCTATTGAGCCTATTACACGACCAGTAACAAAAGATATTGATAGTTTTTTATAATTCTATTTACAGGTGATACTCCCCATCCACTAGGATTAGTAGCCCATCCACAATATAAAGAAAAACCTCTTTCATGAGTGGAATATGATGGTATACCTAAATCAGTAGCAAGTGATCTTTTAACTATACATCTGTTGATCCCAACATCTGTAATTGCTCAGATGATTCTTATACTGTGATTCAAGTTGCTTGGTATCCAAACCATAGTGATCGGCCAATGAACTGATGCTAATGGCGCGAGAGTCGATCCATAGCTTTTAAAAAAGACGCAAATTCACAGGAGATTTGCGTGCCTTAGCCCATTAATAACCAATTGCGGGATACGTACTTTTCTTTGCTGTGGTTATACCACCTGCGTTTCTTTATATAAAAGTATACAGCTCCGTCAACGCATAGGATAATCAGGCATACGTACTTCTTCATAAAACCCTTTACTTTCAAGCTTATCCTGATGATATTCTTCAGGAGGATTATTTTTTTCCTCAAAATATATTTCAACTTTATCAGAAAGTTCATTGAAACGAACCATCTCGAAGTAATCAAACATCCCATCGGGAAAGATAAAACGAAGAAAGCTATCGTAATTCATTAGTTTTGGGGCAAAAATAAAAATTATCAATCAAAACCCCACAGCATTTCAGTATGATCGGAAACAGGCACCGATTTAGATATTCGAAAGTTATTACAGATAAAAAACCTCGGACCTAGAGATCCGAGGTAAATAAAAAAATAAAACTAATCATTTGTTTAGGCTGAAACTTCTTCTCCCTTTTCATTCAATAGAACAGTCACTTCATCAGCTTTCTGATCTTCATGAGATACTAAGAGAATAATCTTATAAACTTTTCCTGATTCTTCTTCCGCAACATAGGCTTCTTTGATTGTAAGCCCAGTATATTTTTGGCTCAAGCTATTCACCACTTCGCTAGGAAGATCATTCACGTCAATTTGAGTAAATTCTACTTTTGGAGTTTGAGGGGTTTGCTCTGTCGGACTAGTTGTAATAGGGTCTTGTGCAAATACCATTGTAACTCCCACTCCCATAATCACTGCTAATGTTAATAATACCTTTTTCATAATCTTAAGTTTTTAAAATGAATAATTTAGTTTATATCCTCATTAAAACAAAAGACAAGAGGCATGCCAAAACATCATCCGGCTAATAAAAGTCTGATTATCAACATATAAAGAAAAAAGATGAAAGTGTAGAAAAGTGTAGAAGTTCCACATAATTGTAGATTATGTACACAATCTTAGCTCTATAAAATTCTATCTCTATGATAATTTACCTGCAGCTGCATGATCAAGATACAGTTCTACTCGATGAGCATGATGAGCTACATAAGCTGCCGGACAAGTATCTCCCGATTGATATATCTCTGCAACAACTTCTCCCTTTTCTTTTCCGGTAATAAAGAAAATGACTCGTTCCGCATTAACAATAGGCTGTCCAGTTAGTGCTATTCTACTTTGTCCATTATGGATATTATAACTAACTTCATAGATATCAGGTGAAATAAGAAGATGCTCTTGCCCTTGAAAAATCGAAGAAGTATGTCCATCATTTCCTGCTCCAAGCAGTACAACGTCAAAAACCGGATATTGCCCTTGCATCGGGACATGTTGTTTGACTAATTGAGAATAACGTACAGCTTCCTCCTTAGGTTTATTTTCCCCCATAATTCTAAAAATATTACTTTCAGGAATACTTACAACATCCAATAAAAGCATTTTCATTACTCCATAATTACTGTCTGGTTTTTCGGGGCGAACACAACGCTCATCCACCCACCAAATATGAATCCGTTCCCAAGGTGTAAGATGCTTATATTCATTAGCCCATAAATCAAACATCAGTGACGGTGTACTACCGCCACTAAATGCAATATTAAATGTTTTTTCAGGACGAGATGAAGTTAGTTCTATAAGATCTAAGATCAATGCGCGCGCAGTCTCTATCGAAGAGGAATAAATCTTTTTTTTCATAATTCGCAATATTGATCTGTATTCGTTAAGTTTTTACAAGGGTTAGTCCAATCAACTCCATGCTCATGCATCATAGCTTCACTCTCAAGAGGTCCCCATGTACCTACAGGATATCCATACAATGGTGCATTTGCATTACCTTTCCAATAATCCAATATAGGATCAAAAAAGCGCCATGAAGCTTCTACAGCATCACTTCTTGTAAATAACGTAGGATCACCTTGTATACAATCCTCTATCAAACGAGCATAAGCATCTCCCATAGGTACTCCACCTAATTTGTCATAGGTAAAATCCATGCTAACAGGTTTAACTTCAAAGCCAGGACCTGGAAGTTTCATACCAAACTTAAGAACAATACCTTCATTAGGTTGCAAACGAAGCGTAAGTTTATTGGCTAATGGAGTTACTCCACCCTCCATATGGAACATCTGATGTGGTGTTTCTTTAAAATGCACTACTATCTCTGTTACTTTAGTAGGCATTTGCTTGCCTGTACGAATATAAAACGGCACCCCATTCCAACGCCAATTATTGATACCAATTTTCATTGCAATATATGTTTCCGTACGAGAATCTGAAGCTACATTTTTCTCTTCTCGGTATCCCTTTTTAGACCCGGAAGCAGTATATTGTCCTCGTACAATATGCTCATCCAAGTCAATTTCAGTCAAAGGTGTCAACGAATCATACACCTTTACTACCTCATTTCTAAAGCTGTCAGCATTAAATGATACCGGAGGTTCCATGGCAGTAAGTGCAACTAATTGTATCAAATGATTTTGAACCATATCTCGCAAAGCACCTGTAGTATCATAAAAACCGCCTCTTTGCTCAATACCCATATTTTCCACCGCTGTCACTTCCACATAATCCACATAATTCCGATTCCATAACGGTTCAAAAATACCATTAGCAAAACGAAATGCTAAAAGATTTTGAGCAGTTTCCTTTCCCAAGAAATGATCAATACGATAAATTTGATGTTCATCAAAAACCGAAGCATAGATACGATTTAATTCCTGAGCCGATTCCAAATTGTATCCAAACGGTTTCTCCACAATAATACGAGAAAATTTACTATTTAATTTCCATTTTTTCAGATGTAACGGAATAACCCCGTATAAAGAAGGAGGAGTAGCAAGATAATACAATAAATTCTCAGGATGTTCCTCACCACTTAAATCTTTCAAACGGGAGTCCAATTGTCCATATTCACTTTCTTGGGAGGGATCAATAGAAAGATAAGAAAGATGTGGTAAAAAAGTTTCAACCAATTTTTCATCTAGATCTTCCTGCTTCACAAAGCGTTTCATCTCTTCAGAGATGTGTGAACGATAGTTTGTATCCGTATATATCGTACGCCCTACACCCAATACTGAAAACTCTTTTGGCAAACGTCCTTCTTTGTATAAAGAGTAAATTGCGGGCATTAGCTTACGTTTCGTCAAATCACCAGAAGCACCAAATATAACCATTACAAAAGGATGGTCCGTGTATTTATTATTAGTCATAATTTATTTTATCTAACAGTTATACATTGTAAGTACCCGACTTTGTCTCTCCTCCATGACCAGTCCAATTTTCATGAAAGAATTTTCCACGTATATTATCGACACGTTCAAAGGTATGAGCTCCAAAATAATCGCGTTGTGCTTGTACCATATTAGCAGGAAGGTTTTCAGAAACCAAGGAATAAAAATAATTAAGAGCCGAAGAAAATGCTGGAACAGGTAATTCTTCTGCGATAGATTGAGCAACAAGCTTTTTCCACCCAGGTAACAACTGCTTCATTTCTTCTTTAAAATAAGGTGCAATTAAAAGATGTTGTGGCTTATTACCATCTTCAAATGCAGCTGCAATATCATTCAGGAATACACTACGTATAATACATCCACCACGCCACATACGAGCAATAGATGATAAATCTAAACTCCAGTTAAAGGAATCTGAAGCTTTTTGAAGCACCGCAAATCCTTGGGCATAAGAGACTAATTTAGAGGCATAAAGAGCTGAATAGATATTTTGTTCCAACTGTATCTTATCATAGATACCTTGTTCATGATCGTGCTTATAATCTTCCGAAGCTAATACACGTAACTCCTTCTGAGCAGATAAACTACGCTCAAAAACAGCAGTCGCTATCAACCCTAATGGCATTCCTAATTCCATTGCATTAATAACAGACCACTTACCTGTACCTTTTTGTCCCGCAGCATCCAATATTTTATCAACTAGATAATCTCCTGATTTATCTTTATGACGAAGAATATTAGCAGTAATCTCAATCAAATAGCTACGCAATTTGCCATCATTCCAACGATCAAAAATAGATGCTATCTCCTCATTATCAATTTTTAAAAGATGTTTCATGACCCAATAAGCTTCGCCGATCAACTGCATATCTCCATATTCAATGCCATTATGGATCATTTTTACAAAGTGACCAGAACCAGCAGGTCCTACCCAATCACAGCAAGGAGTGCCATCGGGAGCTTTCGCAGCGATACTTTGCAAGATCGGTTTAACGATAGGCCATGCAGCGGATGATCCTCCTGGCATGATAGAAGCACCATTCAAAGCACCCTCTTCACCACCTGAAACACCTGAGCCAACAAAAAGAAAGCCTTCAGACTCAGCCAAGTCAACTCGTCTATTGGTATCTTCAAAGTTTGAATTACCACCATCAATTAAAACATCTCCGGGAGAAAGAAGAGGAAATAATTGCTCCATCAATTCATCTACCGCTTTACCGGCTCGCACCATCATCATGATTTTTCGAGGAGCTGCTACCGATGCAACAAAATCTTTTATATCATTATGTCCTTCTATCTTTTTTCCTTTAGCACGCCCATTTACGAAACGTTCAACCACTCCTTCTTCCACACCAGGAACTGTACGGTTATAAACCGACACTTGCCAATCTTTGCTTTCCATATTTAAGGCAAGGTTCTCTCCCATCACAGCCAGGCCGATAAGGCCAATATCCGATTTCTTATTACTTATCATCTTATATGTTATTTTTTAATTAATTATTTTGGATTATAAACGATATGCTTACTCTATTTGTTCGGCAGAAATTACTACTTTTGCCTATTATCAACGATTATATTATGAAGATTAAACACATAGGTCTGTTAACTCGCATAATTATTGCTATTATAATAGGCATCGCCTTTGGACACCTACTACCCGCTCCCATCATACGTCTTTTCGTTACATTTAACGAGTTTTTTAGTGAGTTTTTAGGTTTTGCTATTCCATTAATCATACTAGCTTTAGTCACTGTAGCTATATCTGATGTAGGTAAGAATGCAGGTAGGCTTTTATTAATAACCGTATTTATAGCATACGGGGCTACTCTGTTTTCAGGATTTCTATCCTATTCTGTAGGGCAGAGCATTTTCCCTATGATAATAACTCCAGGAAGCCCTATACAAACGATAGAACAAGTAGAAAAAATCACTCCTTTTTTTTCTGTTGCTATTCCTCCGTTAATGAGTGTCATGACTTCTCTCGTTCTGGCTTTCACCATTGGATTAGGACTAGCGAGCATGCATAATAACACACTAAAAGAAGTTGCTCATAACTTTCAAGAGATCATCCTAAAGTTAATAAGCGATGCAATTCTACCTTTACTTCCTCTTTATATTTTTGGAATATTTCTCAACATGACTTATAGTGGAGAAGTTTATTCTATACTGATTGTATTCATAAAAATCATTGGAGTAATTTTCCTAATGCACATTTTTTTACTTATATTTCAGTACTCTGTCGCCGCCCTGTTCGTAAAACGAAACCCATTCAAGCTATTAGGACGAATGATGCCCGCTTATTTTACGGCATTAGGTACTCAATCTTCTGCCGCCACTATCCCTGTAACACTTGAACAAGCTAAAAAAAATGGAGTTGATCCTAAAATAGCTGGATTTGTTATACCTCTTTGTGCTACCATCCATTTGTCTGGAAGTACACTAAAGATAGTCGCTTGTGCCTTAGCTCTAATGATTATGCAAGGAATGCCATACGACTTATCTCTTTTCGCCGCATTTATATTCATGTTAGGTATTACCATGGTTGCCGCTCCAGGTGTTCCGGGAGGTGCTATAATGGCTGCTTTAGGAATTCTTCAATCCACATTAGGATTCGGAAAAGAAGAACAAGCTCTGATGATTGCTTTATATATCACAATGGATAGTTTTGGCACCGCATGTAATGTCACTGGAGATGGAGCTATTGCACTAATAATAAACAAAATAACCGCTAAAAAAGAGACCCCAAAACCTTAGCTTCTAGCTCATAAGAAAGTTTCGCTAATCAATCAATTTTGATCTCGAACTATTCACTAAACAATCTATATCTGATTCTTTTCTACCTTTTTTATTGTGGATTAAAAAGATAAAGCTATATCTTTGCACAGATTCAAAACAAATGTGCAAAAGAATGGAACAAAGTTTTATCGCTTACATTCAGAACAGTATTATAGAAAACTGGGATCTGGATGCTTTAACCGATTATAAAGGAGCTACTTTACAATATAAAGACGTAGCCCGTAAAATAGAAAAAATTCATATACTATTTGAAGAGAGTGGGATTCAAAAAGGAGACAAAATAGCCATTTGCGGCAAAAACTGTTCTCATTGGGGAGTTGCCTTTCTAGCCACGTTAACATATGGAGCAATTATTGTTCCGATCTTACATGAGTTTAAAGCTGACAATGTGCATAACATTGTAAATCATTCCGAAGCCAAATTTCTCTTTGTAGGAGATGTAACTTGGGAAGCTCTAAATGAGGCAGCAATGCCCCTATTGGAAGGTATTATACTAATAAACGATTTTTCCGTATTAATATCTCGAAGCGAAAAGCTTACCCATGCTCGTGAACATTTAAATGAACTTTTTGGGAAAAAATATCCCAAAAACTTTAGACAAGAGCATATTAATTACCACAAAGACCAACCCGAAGAATTAGCAGTAATCAACTATACATCAGGAACTACAAGTTATTCTAAAGGAGTGATGTTACCTTACCGCAGTTTATGGTCGAACACTAAATTTGCTTTTGAAGTACTTCGCCTAAATCCGGGAGACAAAATTGTTTCTATGCTTCCTATGGCTCACATGTACGGACTAGCTTTCGAATTTCTATATGAGTTTTCTGTTGGCTGCCAGATATATTTCCTCACTCGTATTCCAAGTCCCAAAATTATTTTCCAGGCTTTTGCCGAAATAAAACCGAATTTAGTTGTTGCTGTTCCCTTGATAATTGAAAAAATCATCAAAAAGAATGTACTTCCCAAATTGCAAACTCCCGCAATGAAAATATTACTAAAAGTTCCTATTATCAATGATAAAATTAAAGCAACAGTCCGCGAAGAAATGATTAATGCTTTCGGCGGTAACTTTGCAGAAATCATTATTGGTGGAGCAGCTTTCAATCAAGAGATAGAACAATTTTTACAGATGATTGAATTCCCTTATACCGTAGGTTATGGCATGACAGAATGTGGTCCTATTATCTGCTATGAAGACTGGAAAAAATTTAAACCGGCTTCATGCGGCAAAGCGGCGCCTAGAATGGAAGTGAAAGTACTTTCTCCTGATCCTGAAAATGCAGTAGGAGAAATTATTTGCCGTGGAGCAAATGTGATGCTTGGCTATTATAAAAATGAAGAAGCCACAGCCCAAGTGATTGATAAAGATGGATGGTTGCATACAGGAGATCTGGCACTGATGGATAAAGAGGGAAATATCACTATCAAAGGAAGAAGCAAAAATATGTTGCTAAGTGGTAGTGGACAAAATATCTATCCTGAAGAGATTGAAGATAAGCTCAACAATCTTCCATACATTGCAGAAAGTATTGTTGTACAGCAAAACGATAAGTTAGTAGGTTTAGTTTATCCGGATTTTGACGATGCTTTTGCCCATGGGTTAAAGCAAGAAGATATGAATAGAGTTATGGAAGAAAATCGCATAGCTCTCAACGAAACGTTACCAACTTACAGCCAAATATCTAAAATGAAAATATACCCGGAAGAATTTGAAAAGACTCCAAAGAAAAGTATAAAACGCTTCTTATATCAGGAAGCAAAAGGGTAATACAGTATAAAAAAAGGAGTTGTTTATTTGGACTACTCCTTTTTCATTTATATGCTACCAATGAAAAAGGATAAATAAGAAACTACCCAAGCTAACTCTAGATTTCCTAGTCACAGAAAGAATAATAATACAAGCTGTGCAATAATTACCCTAAGAAACATGCTTAAAGGATAAACCGTAGCATAAGCTACCGATGGATTATCTCCTTGAATGGTATCATTTGCATAATTCAAAGCCATGGGGTTAGCCATACTCCCGCAAATCATTCCCACTACCGATCCAAAATCAAGCTTCATTAATTTCAAAGCAATAATACCAACAATCAGAATAGGAATAACAGTTAATGCAAAACCAGCACCTACCCATAGAATCCCTTCAGGACGAATTATGGTTTCAAAAAAATGCTTACCTGCATCCAAACCCAAACAAGCCAAATACATAGAGAGCCCTAAACCTCTAAGCATCAAATTAGCACTACGAGTTGTGTAAGTCACCATGTGAAGACGAGGGCCGAAAGTACCAATAAGAATACCAACAATAATAGGGCCTCCAGCAAGTCCCAATTTAACTGGAGCACTAACTCCAGGGATAACTAGTGGAATAGCACCTAAAGCTAAACCAAGTACAATTCCCACAAAAACAGCAACTAAATTAGGTTCATTAAGATTCGTAACAGTATTTCCCAAAACTTTCTCTACATTTTGAATAGCTGCAGCCTCACCTACTACCGTCAAGCGATCGCCCAATTGCAACGTCAATTCCGGTGTAGCTAATAACTGTACTCCAGAGCGATAAACTCTACTTATATTTATTCCATAAGTATTACGTAAACGTAGTGAACCCATTTTTTTACCGTTCAATTCCGGACGAGTAACGACGATACGTTGCGACACCAATTGGCTATCAATAGCATTCCAATCAATATCTTCTTTATTCCAATCTGTATTTTCTTGTTGCCCGAAGAGTACTGTAAGAGCCAATGCATCTTTTTCCGAAGTAATAACCAACAACCTATCACCTTCCTTTATAAGTTTCTCCGAAGTAGGAATACTTACATTACCATCTCTCCATAAACGAGAGATAACAAATTTGGGATAACTTAAATGAGCAATATCTTTAATACTTTTATTAAAAATAGCAGGGTTATGTACCTGAAAAGCAGCAATATAAGTTTTATTGCTATCTTCCTTTTCACCTTCCCTTAAATCGTCTTTATCAACAAAAAGTTTTCGAATAAACAGCATAGCTAAAATAACACCTACTACTCCCAACGGATAAGCTACTGCGCAGCCCAACGCAGGAGAAGTACTTTCAAGTCCTAGCTGATTCAGCGTTTGTTGAGCTGCACCCAAAGCAGGAGTATTCGTCGTTGCTCCACATAAAATACCAACAGTATCAGGTAATGAAATTCCAGTAAAAATAGTCGTTAATAATGTAAGCACAGTACCAACTAATACTACTGTTATAGCCAATATATTAAGCTTCACCCCACCTTTATGAAAAGAAGCGAAAAAACCAGGACCAACTTGCAAGCCCAATGCATATACAAAAATAACCAATCCGAAGCTTTCAGCATAATTCAGCATTTGAGAATCAATAGATAAACCTAGATGACCAGCCAAAATACCAGAAAAAAAGACAAAAGTAACTCCAAGGGAAATACCAAAAAAATGTATCTTACCTAATCCCAAGCCAATAGCAGAGATTAATGCGATGACAACCACTGCCTGCAAAGGCGAATGCTGAACGAATAAATCATATAACCATTCCATGAATAATACCGATTAGTAGGTTTATCGGGCTGCAAAGATACAATTATTTATTTGACAAAAAAGATAAGAATAACCAAAATCCAATGAAGACAACTAAAATGATTTAGAGCAGAAATAAATATAAAAAATCATTATCTAAAAGAAAAAAAGAAATTAAAAATTCCGTCATGATGCAAGTAAGATAAAATCCCGAGAAGCTTATCCTTTGAGTCTTAGAGTGTTATAAAATGGAGGCATTCATTTGCTAAAAAATATTCCAGAAAGATTTGCGTAGTCCAAAAGTTCATCCTATATTTGCACCGCATTTGAGAGAAAATGCGGTTAAAAAGGAAGTTTGGGTGAGTGGCTGAAACCACCAGTTTGCTAAACTGACGTACGGGTAACTGTACCGGGGGTTCGAATCCCCCAGCTTCCGCGAAAAGATCTCTATGTTTTAGAGATCTTTTTTTGTACCCCATACTCAACATAGTAGCTTAAATACTTCAACACAAAAGAGATCCCTAATAGATATAAACTGAATAATATTTTAAGATCAAAAACATATTTATTATCCATAAATGCTTGGAGAATAAAAAAGTATTAGTACTTTTGCAGCCGAAAACAAATCATGGTGCATTCGTCTAGTGGCTAGGACGCCGCCCTCTCACGGCGGAAACTCGGGTTCGACCCCCGGACGCACTACATTTCTCCACTAAACTCTCCTTTCCTTATTGACAAGATCACTTTTCACAACAATCCTCTTTTAGTAGCTCTAATTTTTATTCCATTCAAAATAGCTTCTTATAACAAGTAATTCCTCCCTATTGATTATCAAATGCAGAGATAATTATACACAAGCCTCCAAAAGCATACAAGCCATTTGAAATTGTACTAAAAAACCTTCCTAAACAGGGATTTATCATATCTGTAAATCTCAAAAGAATAAACTGTAATCTCTACATTGCAATACGCAGATTCATTGATTTTTATTTAGTGTTTTTCAACAAATACGAGACAAAACGAGATTGCATATACCAAATAAAACGAGTACCTTTGCGCTCAATTAGACAATTGTGGTTACAAAACTTTATTTTTTTACTTAAAAAAAGAGCTAATTATGACTTATTCACACGAAGTGGAACACATGTGTGTTGTGAAGAAAGGCCCAAATCATGGACCAGCTCCCATACCTGAAGAAGGTAAATGGGTAAAATCAAAGGAAATTGTTGACATTTCAGGTTTAACACATGGTGTTGGTTGGTGTGCTCCTCAACAAGGTGCTTGCAAACTGACTCTAAACGTTAAACAAGGAGTGATCCAAGAAGCTTTGGTTGAAACAATCGGATGTTCAGGTATGACGCATTCTGCTGCTATGGCTGCAGAAATCCTTCCTGGAAAAACGATTTTAGAGGCCTTGAATACAGACCTTGTTTGCGATGCAATCAATACTGCTATGCGCGAGCTATTCCTTCAGATTGTATACGGACGTACTCAAAGTGCTTTCTCTGAAGGCGGACTTATCATTGGTGCAGGTTTGGAAGACTTAGGTAAAGGACTTCGTAGCCAAGTAGGTACATTATATGGAACGTTGGCCAAAGGACCTCGTTACCTTGAAATGGCTGAAGGATACATCAAAAACATCTTCCTTGATAAGAATGACGAAATTTGCGGATACGAATTCGTACACATGGGCAAATTCATGGACGAAATCAAGAAAGGTACTGATGCTAACGAAGCTTTGAAAAAAGTAACCGGTACATACGGACGCGTTACAGCAGAACAGGGAGCAGTTAAACACATTGATCCACGTCACGAATAATATAAGGAGGAAAAAACAATGATTAGAGAAGTAAAATTTGAAAGTCTAGATCGTCGTATCAAAGGTATCATTGCTACTTTGAACGCTAACGGTATCAAAGACATAGAAGAAGCTAACGCTATATGCGAAGCTAATGGAGTTGATCCTTATAAAACGTGTGAAGAAACTCAACCAATCTGCTTTGAGAATGCAAAATGGGCTTATGTAGTAGGTGCTGCCATCGCTATTAAAAAAGGATGCAAAGTAGCTGCTGATGCTGCTGAAGCAATCGGACTTGGCTTACAGGCTTTCTGTATCCCGGGATCTGTAGCTGATGATCGTAAAGTAGGTATTGGTCATGGTAACCTAGCAGCTCGTCTGCTTCGCGAAGAGACTAAATGTTTTGCATTCCTTGCAGGACACGAATCATTCGCTGCTGCAGAAGGAGCAATCAAAATTGCTGCAAAAGCAGATAAAGTTCGTAAAGAGCCTCTTCGTTGTATCTTGAACGGATTAGGAAAAGATGCTGCACAAATCATCTCTCGTATCAACGGCTTTACTTATGTACAAACTGAATTTGATTACTATACTTCAGAACTAAAAGTAGTTCGTGAAATAGCTTATTCTGATGGAGAGCGTGCAAAAGTAAAATGCTACGGTGCTGACGATGTTCGTGAAGGTGTAGCTATTATGCATAAAGAAGGCGTAGATGTATCTATCACAGGTAACTCTACTAACCCAACCCGTTTCCAACACCCTGTAGCAGGTACTTATAAAAAGGAATGCAACGAGATGGGTAAGAAATATTTCTCTGTTGCTTCAGGTGGTGGTACAGGTCGTACTCTTCACCCTGACAACATGGCGGCAGGTCCTGCTTCTTATGGTATGACTGATACTATGGGGCGTATGCACTCAGATGCTCAATTCGCTGGTTCTTCATCAGTTCCTGCTCACGTAGAAATGATGGGATTCTTAGGAATTGGTAACAACCCAATGGTAGGTTGTACTGTTGCTGTAGCTGTAGACATTGCTCAAGCTTTAGGCAAGTAATTTAAGCTAATCAATTATATAAAATCCCTGTAGCCTAATGGTTATGGGGATTTTTGTTTTCAGTCATATAAAAATCTCCTGCAATTTTGATAATTGCAGGAGATTTTTTAGATATTTATTTCAATAAAATTTTAAATCACCAGATCTTTACAATCAAACTATCTGGGCGCCACATTTTATCCCCTTTCTTCACTCCAAAAGTTTCATAAAACTCAGGCATATTAGACAAAGGTCCCAGAACTCTCCATTTGGCGGGAGCATGCTCATTACTCTTTATCTGATTCGCCATTGCTTCAGGACGCATATTAACCATCCAAGTCAATGCATAACCTAAGAAGAAACGCTGACTAGGGTTTAAGCCGGCAATCATTTCATTCGTTTTATATTGCTTCGTTTTCTTAAATGCTTCATATCCCATAATTACTCCTCCTAGATCGGCAATATTCTCTCCTTGAGTCAATGAACCATTGATATGCAAGCTGTCAACAGGTACATAATCATTGAATTGCTGTACAATCATCTTCGTCTTTTGCTCAAACTTAGCCTTATCCTCTTTTGTCCACCAGTCACTAAGATTACCGTACTCATTGTATTTACATCCCTGATCATCAAATCCATGCGTAATTTCATGTCCAAAAGTTCCTCCAATGATGCCATATAAAATAGCATCATCGGCCATTTTTCTTTCATAACCAGGAACAATGATGTTACAACCGGGAATAACAATTTCGTTGTTGGAAGGGTTGTAGTAAGCATTATAAGTCTGTGGTTCCATATCCCATTCCGTACGATCCACCGGTTTACCATACTTATTAATCATGTAGCCAACTTCCCACTTATTCGCATTCATCACATTCTTTACATACGAAGTACGATCAATCTGCATGCTGCTTAAATCCTTCCATTTATCAGGATAACCAACTTTCATAATCACCGCATTGAGTTTTTTCAGAGCCTTTTCTTTCGTAGGAGCACTCATCCAATCCAATTCTTTGATGCGTTGTGCAAATACTGATTTGATCGCATTACCTATTTCCAACAGTTTCTCCTTCGTCCCTTTAGGAAGATATTCACTCACATAAACCTGTCCCACAAGATCACCAAGTGCCCCATTAGTAACACTCACCACACGTTTCCATCTTGGTTTAGGTTCTTTGATGCCTCGTAAAGTAGCAGAATAAAAATTAAAGGACTCCGTATATGTTTTATCATCTAGATAAGGAGCTAAGCCATTGAGGAAATGAAACTTCAGATAATTCTTCCAATCATTTATAGTATATTTCTTTAAATCACGATTTAATGCAGTCAGAAATTCAGGTTGCCCCACCACTACACTATCAACCTTTGCCAAACCAATGCCATTCATAAAGACTTTCCAATCAATATTCGGAGTCAATGCATTCAACTTAGCAAATGACATTTTATGATAATTAGTCAATGGATCACGAGTGTCTTCACGTTTACGAGACGTTTTAGCCAAAGCCGTTTCCATTTCCATCAGTTTAGTGGCAGACTGTTTGGCCTCATCCTTCTTGTATCCCATGATACCGAACATGTTATTCACATATTCCACATACTTCTCACGAATGTTTTTAGCACTTTCATCCGTATCTAAATAATAATTTCTATCCGGCATACTTAAGCCACCCTGAACAATATAAACCTGATATTTAGCACTATTTTTATCATCCTGAGCGACATAGAAGCCAAAGAGTGGCGATGACGATACAGTATGAATATATGCAGCTTCAGCAAGAACACCTTTTAAATCTTTAAGAGCATCTATTCTGGCAAAATCATTTTTCAGATCACTCAGACCTTTTTTATTTAGCGAAACACTATCCATTCCAGAAAAGAACAAGTCGCCTATTTTCTGTTTATTACTCCCCTTCGGTTCATTACGATCAGCCGCAGCCAATTCGCAGATATTACGTACTTGTGCATTAATAGTGTCCTGCACCAATTGAAAAATACCATTACTTTGTTCACTAGCAGGAATAGGATTTTCCTTAAACCATTTCCCATTAGCAAATTGGAAGAAATCATCTCCGGCCTTTGTCGTCGAATCAATATGAGAAACGAGGGCATCCTCTTTCTCTGTTGCATGCCTTGATTGCTTGCAAGATGTTGTAGTCCCCACCGCTAAGACAAGCGCACAAACCAGTGGATTAAACAAATTCTTTTTCATATTAAATACTTTTAAATAGCTTCTTCATAAGCAGATAAAATGCTCTCATTTTACTTTATTAATATCAAAAGTACTATATTATTTTAGTGTAACAATCTCTATCCTAAAAAATCACTTTCAATAAAAGAATATTTAGCTTTCTTCCACAATAGTATTGATATAGAACAATATATGTACAAGACAACCTATATAATAGAAATGAAAGAGATACTCATTTTTCATTCAGGTGATAACAATATCGAAAGTATTAAAGCATACCTTGAGAAAAACAAGGGATGAGAACCTAATGTAGATGTTGCCTTTTGTATTATGACATATTGAATAATAAGGAAAACTTAAATTATATCCTATCGACATTGCCCCCCCAAAAAAAATCATCATCATGCATGTACCTCTCTACTTGATGGAAGAATGGAAGATAAAAAGAGAAGAATTAAAGCAAGCATTCCTTTATCACTATCTTCATATCAAACAAAAAACAGAGTTCTTTCCTTTCTTGAAGCCTATTTAGACTCTTTCAAAAGATTTTTTTAGAATTCAAAATGTTTTTTGTGCGATATATCTCATAATCAGTTCGATTTTTTATCGACTTATTTGTTATATAATAAATGAACTAAAAAGAGCAAAGTATATGAAACCACTATTAATAATTGGCATTCTATTGTCTATATGTTGTATCTTCGCCTCAGCAAATAACTTGAATCAAAAGAAGAAGAAACAAATAATAAATAAAAACGTAAATATGGAAAAAGAAATCTATTTTGCCGGCGGCTGTTTTTGGGGAACAGAGCATTTTCTGAAACAGATTAGAGGTGTGAAGGAAACGCAAGTTGGCTATGCTAACGGCAATATTGAGAACCCTACGTATAAACAGGTTTGTACAGGAACGACTAATTTTGCCGAAACGGTAAAAGTGAAGTATGATCCTCAGGAAGTTGATTTACTTCTCTTGATCGATTTATTCTTTAAAACAATTGATCCTACCAGTATTAACCAACAAGGGAATGATAGAGGTTCTCAATATCGTACAGGCATCTATTATACTGATCCTGCCGATTTACCTATCATCCATTCTGCCGTAAAGGAGCTTGCGAAGGATTATTTAAAACCTCTCGTGGTAGAAGTTAAACCATTAGAAAATTTCTATAAAGCAGAAGATTATCATCAGGATTATCTGGACAAAAATCCGCAAGGGTATTGCCACATCAATCCTTCGCTATTTGAATTAGCAAAAAAAGCGAATGCTCCTACAGAGACCAAAAAGGTCTATAAAAAACCTGATGATGCTACCTTACGTGCTAAGTTAACCGCCGAGCAATATAACGTGACTCAGAAAAGTGCTACCGAGCGGGCTTTCCATAATGAATATTGGGATGAGCACAGAAAAGGGATCTATGTGGACATCACAACTGGCGAACCACTATTTTCGTCTACGGATAAGTTTGATTCGGGCTGCGGATGGCCTAGCTTCTCACAACCAATAAACAAGGAACTTATCAAGGAGAAAAGTGATACTTCTTATGGAATGAACAGAGTTGAAGTTCGTAGCAAGTTGGGCGACAGTCACCTAGGGCATGTATTCGAAGACGGTCCTAAAGATAAAGGTGGATTGCGCTACTGCATTAACAGTGCTTCACTACGCTTTATCCCCCTGGATAAAATGAAAGAAGAAGGATATGGTGCTTATGTCTCTTTAGTAAAATAGTTATTTTACACATCCGGCAGATTACTAACTGTATAGCTCCATAAAAGAGATATTTAATTATCCTTATCAGTTATAAGAAGAGTCATATCATTACTCAAAGTAGAGTTAATGATATGGCTCTTTTATCTTTTTCAGCTACAGTTTGTAACTTTTTAGAGTAAGTGTTTAGGTTTTGAAACATTCTTTTCTTTGTTATGCGACGCTATTCCGAATATAGGCAAAAACAATCATCTCTTCTTACACTCTTCCTACAAACGTTTCGCAACATTCCAATCTTCTTCTTTTATTATGATCTGTACCATTTTAGCCAAAGCAATAATCGAACCATAAGCGTCACGCGTACTATTCCGCAAGAAGCAATCAATCCAGGAATCTTTCAAAAGAAACTCTAATAATTGACACTCCTATAATTCTCCTATGAAAAGCTCTACAATTTTTCTCGTCTTCACAGTTTTCTAACTTAAAGAGAGTACTACTTTAATATGATTAGCCTAACAAAGATACTTCTTATACCCAATAAATTAATATTTTCCGCCTGATGAACAAGCTCTTAACATTAGAACAAAGTCTCGTTTCCCACATGGAGACTGTAGGGACTTCATACGGAGTCTCTCCGGTCTACACACGGGGAGTGCAGAGACTACATTTGGAAAACGAATAAAAATAAGAGAGAAGAGACGATAAAGAAAGGAAGGAAAAAAAAGATCTCATCTTTCAAAGATACAAAAGATACCTATACCATCGGCTGATTCTAAATGATTTTTTAAAGAGTTCTATCAGCATAAACAATCTCTTCCGCCCGACTGTTTATAGTACCTGAACTCAAAAAGCAGAAAGCTTCATTCACATAGAAGTTTGAATGAAACAAGATTTACTGCACCCAAATAAAGAACCAAAGAAATGAAATTATACGTAGATAGGAAAACCCTCATAATCACAGCTGGCATCGTATGGATCATAGCCGGTGCCAACATATTAAAAATAGGTATTCAAACATGGCTCAACGATTCGTTGTACTGGCCGATAAAAGCTCTCGGAGCAATCGCAATCTTTTTAATCTTTTTCTTTTTAATCTTTAAGCGACTATTTATTAAACATAGTCGCAGAATTGCAGAGAAAAGCGATAGGAATCATCCTTTGGCATTTTTCGATCTCAAAGGATGGATTATCATGATATTTATGATAACCTTGGGTATTACCGTACGTACTTTCCATCTACTCCCTGATTGGTTTATAGCCTTTTTCTATACAGGCTTATCGACTGCTCTTGCAGCTACCGGATACCTCTTTCTACAACATTATTGGAAAGAATATTCTCGATAACAAGTACTTCATTTAAAACAAAATAAAATATAAAAGCGTTTAATAAAGTCAGAAGACAGATTTTATAAGCAAAACTTCTGTCTATCTTTGTATTCAACATGCTTAACAGGGTAAAAAGAGAAAGTAAAACAAGAATGTATATCGCCTGGGTGCTACTCTTAGCATTCATGCCGATACAGGTGGTGAAGTCATTTCACCATCATGACAATGTTGTTAAGCCTTCTCATGAACTTCAAACAAAAAACACAAACGAGCACGAACATAATGATTGTCCGATTTGTAACTTTACCCTGTCACCTTTCATTCAAACCGACTTTGTTCAAATAACATTTGTAGCCAGGCTTCTTCCTTATATAGCCCTAGCTTACCAAAATGAACGAACATTTAGTATCTCCTACTCTCACGGCTTACGTGCCCCTCCCGCAATAGCCTGACATACTATTATTCATTAATATCGCCTCGTTTTATTCTTATTTTTATTGCGTATTGCAATAGAAAGTGTTTGCTGTCTGCGAACTTCAAAGATATATGCATGATTATAGCATAAGATTGAGGAGGTATAAACTTATCGAAATTATCATTCTTCAACCTCAAAAAGAAGGTTGGAAATTAATTACTAATAACCATAACAACAATGAAAAGAATATATATAATAACTGTATTCCTATTCTCCATAGCGTGCGCATTTGCAAACAGTGCCGTTGGCAACAAATCTTTAAAAGGAAAAATCACTGATGCAAAAGACGGTAGCCCATTGATCGGAGTAAACATATACTTTCCCGATTTGAAAACAGGAGCTGTCAGCAATGACGAAGGAAATTATCACATTGATAATCTTCCTGCAATAAAGACCACTTTGCAGATCACCTATTTAGGGCATCAAACGATTGTGCAGACAGTAGATCTCAAAACAACTAAAAGCCTTAACTTCGCTTTAAAGGAGTCCAATGCTCAGATTAATGAAGTTGTAATCACGGCTCTGACCGGAAACACGCTGATCAAAAAAACTCCCTCTCCTATCTCTTACGTATCGCATAAGGAGTTGCAACAACAGTCGTCTACCAATATCATCGACGCCATTGCAAAGCAACCCGGCATCTCTCAAATAACCACAGGTAGTAGTATTTCCAAACCTGTAATTAGAGGATTAGGATACAACCGAGTAGTAGTGGTAAACGACGGGATACGTCAGGAAGGCCAACAATGGGGTGACGAGCATGGAATTGAAATAGATCCTCAAACAGTAAATTCAGTAGAGATATTAAAAGGTCCGGCAAGTTTAACCTATGGTTCGGACGCAATGGCAGGAGTGATCAACTTTCAAGCAGCTCCGATATTGCCCGAAGGATCAATACAAGCAAATCTAGCAACAGAATACCAAAGTAACAACGGATTATTTAACTACTCTCTTAACACTGCCGGAAATAAGAAGGGGTTTGTTTGGAACTGGCGTTACAGCGATAAGATGGCTCATGCTTATAAAAATAAATACGACGGGTACGTTTATGGATCAGGATTCAGAGAAAGAGCACTGTCCGGCCTACTAGGCATAAACCGTAATTGGGGATACTCTCATCTGACACTTGATTATTACCACCTTACTCCTGGAATCGTAGAGGGAGAACGAGATGAGGCTACAGGAAAGTTCGTTAGACCAATCATCATTGACGGGAAAGCGGATGAAGCTATCGCAACAGATAAAGATGGTAAATCTTATAGCCACCCAATGCCTTATCAACAGATATACCACTACAAAGCTGTGCTAAACAACAGTTTCGTGCTAGGAGAAGGAAACTTGCGAACCATCATTGGTTACCAACAAAATCGTCGTCAGGAATTTGAAGATATATTATCGCCTAAAAGCTACGGACTCTACTTCCAATTGCACACGGTAAACTATGACATGCGTTATACATTACCCGAAATAGGAGGTTACAAGATAGTAACTGGCATAAACGGAATGTATCAGAGATCATTGAATAAGGGCAGTGAATTTCTTATTCCTGAATATAATTTATTCGATGCCGGTGTATTCGCCGTGGCAAGTCGCTCATTTGGTAATTTAGATGTAAGTGGAGGTGTACGATATGATCACCGCCATACTCATGGCAAATCATTATATCTGAATGCTGATGAAGAGGTAGTAAGCCAGGGAAGCCAAGGAGCGGAAGAGAAGTTTGCCGACTTCTCTCGCAATTTCAGTGGTATTAGCGGTAGTTTGGGATTAACTTATCAACTATCTGACGCATGGCATACTAAGTTAAATGTTTCGAGAGGCTTCAGAGCTCCCAATATCAGTGAGATGGCGTCTAACGGCGCTCACGAAGGGACTATTCGTTACGAGAAAGGAAATACAGCTTTGAAAGCGGAAAACAGTTGGCAATTAGACTGGGGATTGGAATATTCTTCACCTATTATATCAGGAGAGCTTTCTTTGTTTGCCAACCGCATAAACAATTTCATCTTCTCGCATAAGTTAACAGACAACAACGGACAAGAGATACTAACAGACGGGTATAAGACTTATCAATTTGTATCAGGAGATGCCCGTATATTGGGAGGAGAAATAAGTATAGATATTCATCCGGTAGAACGTTTACATTTCCAAAATTCCTTTTCTTATGTAAACTCTGTGCAACTGAACCAACCGGACTCTACTAAATACCTACCTTTCACTCCTGCACCTAAATTTGTATCAGATATACGCTATGATCTTATCCGTCACGGCAAAACACTGAACAATACATATATTTCGTTTGGGCTTGAAAGCTATATGAAGCAAGATCATGTATATTCAGCTTTTGGCACCGAGACTGCAACTCCAGGATATACACTACTTAATGCTTCAATCGGAACGGATTTCATGCATAAGGGGCATAAATTGGCATCTTTGTTCTTCACTGCAAATAACCTAACTGACAAAGCTTACCAAAACCACCTGAGCAGACTCAAATACGGCGATGAGAATGCGGTAACAGGTCGACAAGGAGTGTATAATATGGGACGTAATTTTGGAGTTAAATTAATTATACCACTAAGCCTTTAAAACTTAAAAGATGAATCCGCAATAAACAAATAAAGATTCATCACTTAATAACAAAGCAGGCTTTCCAAAAGCATCTTTTTGGAATAGCCTGCTTTTCTTTTGTAAACAAACCAATTTAAACAACTATTCATATGCACTATTTTCGGCAAATATTATACCTTTGCGTAAACAACATACATTAAAAATCATGGATTTAAATAAAGAGACACTGAAAGACTTTATTCGCTTTCAGGAAGACGAAATAACCGGAAGCATTGTCTATGCTAAATTGGCTTTGATCACGAAAGATGAAGAGAATAAGAATATTCTATTGCAGATATCCGCCGAAGAAAAAGCGCACTATGAAATTCTAAAGAAACACACAGGAAGAGACGTTGCCCCTAACCGCACACGAATTATTACATATTATTGGTTAGCACGTATTCTGGGACTTACCTTTGCTATCAAACTCATGGAATCCGATGAAGAAGATGCTCAAGAAGTGTATTACAAATATGGGCAATATCCCGACTTAATAAAATTAGCCAAAGATGAAGAGAAGCATGAGCATAAGCTTATTGAACTCATCAATGAAGAAAGACTGGAGTATATGAGTTCGGTCGTTTTAGGATTGAACGATGCATTAGTAGAGTTTACCGGAGCATTAGCAGGTTTTACTTTGGCTTTAAGCAATTCTCACCTCATCGCCTTGACAGGGAGCATTACCGGAATAGCCGCCGCTCTATCTATGGCTTCATCTGAATATCTCTCTACCAAATCAGATAAGGCAGACAATAAGCATCCTGTTAAAGCAGCTCTCTACACAGGCATCGCTTACATCATTACCGTTGTGGCACTTGTGGCACCTTTTGTCTTCATAAGCAATGTATTGATAGCCCTAAGCGTTATGTTACTGATGGCATTACTCATTATTGCCATGTTCAACTATTATTCTGCCGTTGCCCGTGGAGAGAGCTTCAAAAAACGTTTCGTTGAAATGGCCATACTCAGCTTTAGCGTGGCAGGAATCAGCTTCCTCATTGGTTATGCCCTCAAAGTATTTACCGGAATAGAAGCCTAAACTTATAAATAAATCAGAGATATGAAAAAAATGCCATCACCGTTGGTGTCCATCATTCCTATTATTTTATTAGTATCCTTGCTTGCCGCAACCATACAAGTTTTCGGGAGTGATGCTCTGAGCGGTGGTAGTCAGATAGTACTTCTCGCCACAACATCCGTATGTGTGCTCATTGGCATGGCAATATATAAGATTGCATGGAAAGATTTCGAGATAGCCATCACAAACAACATAGCGGGTATAGCAACGGCGTTGATTATTCTACTTATCATCGGAGCTTTGAGTGGCAGTTGGATGATAAGTGGTATTGTACCAACATTTATCTATTATGGAGTGCAGATTATTCATCCGCACTTTTTTCTTGCATCCACATGCATTATCTGTGCATTAGTATCCTTAATGACTGGTAGTTCATGGACTACCATTGCCACAATAGGAATTGCACTAATGGGAATAGGAAAGGCACAAGGATTTGATGACGGTTGGATAGCAGGAGCAATCATTTCAGGAGCTTATTTTGGTGATAAGATTTCTCCCTTATCAGATACCACTGTATTAGCCTCATCAGTAACGGACACTCCCCTCTTCACACACATCCGCTATATGATGATCACTACCGTGCCATCTTTAGTTATTACTTTGATTATCTTCACCATAGCCGGACTTTCACATAATGCAGATAACACACAACGTATAGTGGAATTTACAGCCTCGTTAAATAATAAATTCAATATCACACCTTGGTTGTTAGTCGTGCCTCTGACTACTGCAATATTAATAGCACGCAAAGTGCCTTCGCTTATCACACTTTTTCTATCTACTACTCTAGCAGGGATATTCGCATTGATCTTTCAGCCCGACTTGCTACATGAAATTTCAGGTATAGCCCACAAAAGTGCAGAATCTGCTTTTAAAGGACTAATGATGACATTCTATGGTTCCACTAATTTACAGACAGACAATGTAGCACTTACGGAGCTAATCGCAACCCGTGGTATGGCAGGCATGTTGAATACTGTATGGCTAATTGTTTGTGCCATGTGTTTTGGTGGAGCGATGACGGCAAGCGGAATGCTTGGAAGCATAACCTCTGTATTTGTACGTTTCATGAAAAATACCGCCAGTGTAGTAGCTTCAACAGTATGCTCAGGCATTTTTTTAAACCTCACTACAGCCGATCAATACATTTCCATTGTTCTCACTGGCAATATGTTCAACAATATCTATAAAAATAAAGGGTATGAAAGTCGCCTGCTAAGCCGCACTACTGAAGATTCAGTGACAGTTACCTCAGTTCTTATACCTTGGAATACTTGTGGCATGACGCAATCCACAATCCTCAATGTACCTACTCTTATCTATCTACCCTACTGCTTTTTCAATATTATTAGTCCGCTAATGAGCATCCTTATAGCTTCCATAGGCTATAAAATAATAAAGAAACAAGTCTGAGATGAATTGTTCTATCACAAAAAAGTGTATTTTTGCCTAAAGAGACTTCACCGAAAATAAAATGAGAGAATATATCATTGCAGATAATCAGGATATAACAAAAGCAGGCCTAATGTTTCTGCTTAGCAGGCAAAAAGAGGTCAGCCTATTACTTGAAGCCGATAATAAAGCTGAACTCATCAGTCAATTACGTCTGCATCCGGATGCTGTTGTGGTAATAGATTATACTCTCTTTGATTTTGGTGGTGCAGAAGAATTATTGGTGCTTCATGAACGATTCAAAGAGATCAACTGGTTACTATTTTCAGAAGAGCTTAGCCTCAACTTTTTAAGACAAGTATTACTCTCCGGAAATTCTTTCAGCGTAGTAATGAAAGATAATTCAAAAGAAGAGATTACTACTGCTTTACAATGTGCTGCCAAGAAAGAGCGTTTTATTTGTAATCATGCAAGCAATCTCTTACTCAATGGCAATACCAACTCTAACACTACAACTGCCACTATACAAGAAGACCATCTGCTAACTCCCAGTGAAAGACTCATACTCAAAGAGATTGCTTTAGGCAAAACTACTAAAGAGATCGCTGCAGAAAAGAATTTAAGTTTCCACACAATCAATAGTCATCGCAAAAACATCTTCCGGAAATTAAGCGTAAACAATGCACATGAAGCAACCAAATATGCTATGCGTGCAGGCATTGTAGATATGGCCGAATACTACATTTAAACCCTCGATTTATAAAAGAAAAATGGCTCCGACAAGAAGCCGGAACCATTCTATATATCGTGAATAACAGTATTTACCAGAAAATTATCAGCCCGCAATCTCCCCACTACCAAAGCAAATACGTGCGTCTTTATCATAGATTACACCAAACTGTCCGGGAGCAATGCCTTGTAGTTTATCCGAGGAAATGAGTTTGTATTCATCTCCAATGCGTATTAATTTGCCTTTCAAAAACTCGGGTGTATGACGTATTTTAAAAGTAACATCATGCTCATGCTGTTCATCTACCCAAGGATTATCCGTGATAAAATGAAAATCACGCATAGCAAACTCATAACCATATTGAGTTTGCACATCATAGCCATTGGACACATAGATAATATTCTCTTCAATATCCTTCTTTATCACAAACCAAGGGCCTCCACTTAATCCCAAACCCTTGCGTTGTCCGATGGTATGAAACCAATAACCCCGATGTGTACCAACACGCTTTCCTGTTTCCAATTCAATAATGGGACCTTCCTTCTCGCCAAGGAAACGACGAACAAAATCATTATAATTAATTTTTCCAAGGAAACAGATTCCCTGACTATCTTTTCTTTTAGCACTAGGCAAAGCTGCCTTTAAAGCGATATCACGTACCTCATGTTTCATTAATCCTCCAATAGGAAACATCAGTTTAGAAACCTGTAGGTAGTCAATCTGAGCTAAAAAATCCGTTTGATCTTTGACCGGATCTTTAGCTGTTCCGAGCCATATTTTTCCTTCGCTTTCTATTGTCGTAGCATAGTGCCCGGTAGCTGTTTTATCAAAATCTTTACCGGCACGCTGTTCGAAGCAACCAAATTTAATCAGCTTATTACACATCACATCCGGATTGGGAGTTAAACCCTTCTTTATCTTATCAATAGCATAGGAAGCCACCCCATCCCAATATTCCTGATGGAGATCTATCACTTCAAGAGGCAAACCATATTTACGGGCAATAGCTGAGGCTAGCTCAAGATCCTCTTCCGCCGAACAATCCATATATTCTGCCCCGTCCATACCAATCTTTATATAAAAAAGAGTGGGCTTATAACCCTGTTCACACAAAAGGTGTACGACAACAGAGCTGTCTACACCTCCCGATAATAATGCTGCAATATTCATATTTTATTTATAAATCCAATTCCATTATAATGTCACATCTTTGATGAGTATTCTCTCTCATCGCTGCCTTTTTAAAGCCCAACTTACGATAGAGGGCTAACGAAGCCTCCAATCGCGTATTACCTTCTAAAAAAATTCGTTCAATGCCTTGTCCTCGTGCATAAGCTAAAACTGCTTCTCCCAAAAGTCGACCGACACCTCTACCTTGGTGGTTAGGAGAAACTGCCATTTTAGCAAATTCGAAACATTTCTCATCAGGATGATTAATCAAAGCACAGCATCCTACAGGTCTTCCTAGCTCATTCACGGCAAAGAATATTTGCCCACCTTGCTTCAGAATGTATTTCTCAGGATCGCTAAATGCATCCAAATCAGAACTTTCCAAATGAAAGAAAGTCTGTATCCATTCTGAATTAAGGCGGACAAAATCCCTGAGGTAATCGGACTTATAAAGTTCTATTCTCAGTTCAGTCATTTATTTTAATGTTAATCTTATATATTATAAAACATAACACTTCAAAGTGCTTAAATGTTGTTAAAGGCTTGTTCCAAATCATCAATAATATCGTCAATATGCTCTGTACCAATAGAAAGTCGAACCGTACCCGGAGTAATACCTTGTTCAATAAGTTCCTGTTCATTAAGCTGCGAATGCGTAGTACTTGCAGGATGTATCACTAATGATTTCACATCTGCTACATTGGCCAATAGTGAAAAGATTTGTAAACTATCAATAAATGCCTGCGCCTCTTCTGTTCCCCCTTTTACTTCAAATGTAAAAATAGAACCTGCTCCTTTTGGAAAATATTTTCGGTAAAGTCCATGGTCAGGGTGATGCAATAATGCCGGATGATTAACCGCAGCCACCTTAGGGTGACGCGCAAGATAATCCACAACTTTTAAAGCGTTCTCCACATGACGTTCTACGCGCAAAGATAGCGTTTCGAGCCCTTGCAACAAAATAAACGCATTAAAAGGACTGATTGCCGCGCCGGTATCACGCAACAGAACAGCCCTGATACGCACCACATAAGCAGCTGCACCGGCAGCATCAACAAAACGTACTCCGTGATAGCTAGGATCAGGCTCCGTCAACTGTGGAAATTTACCGGAAGCAACCCAGTCAAACTTACCGGAGTCAATAATAATTCCTCCTAATGAAGTTCCATGTCCACCAATAAATTTAGTAGCAGAATGGATCACAATATCTGCTCCATGCTCAATAGGACGAATAAGATAAGGAGTACCAAAAGTATTATCTATAATTAATGGGATGGCATGTTTATGAGCAATAGCTGCCACAGCATCAATATCAATAATGTTAGAATTAGGATTACCTAAGGTCTCAATAAATATTGCTTTAGTATTGGGCTGAATGGCTTTCTCAAAGTTAGAAAGATCAGACGGATCAACGAATGTAGTGGTAACTCCATAAGTCGGCAAAGTATGTGCTAATAGGTTATAAGATCCTCCATAAATTGTTTTGGCCGATACGATATGGTCACCTGCACGGGTAATATTCTCAATAGCATAAGTTACAGCTGCAGCTCCTGAAGCCAAAGCCAATCCTGCGACTCCACCTTCGAGCGCTGCAACACGTTCTTCAAGTACCCCTTGGGTAGAATTAGTTAACCGCCCATAGATATTTCCGGGATCTTGCAAGCCAAAGCGAGCGGCAGCATGAGCTGAGTTGCGAAACACATACGAAGTTGTCTGATAAATAGGTACCGCCCGTGCATCTGTAGCCGGATCCGGATTTTCTTGTCCCACATGTAGTTGAAGTGTCTCAAAATGCAATTTCTTTGTTCCCATGAATTTATTTTTTAGTTCTTTATAATACCTATCGAAATCTAATGAGGCAAAATTAGAGAGATCTTATAATAAAGAAAATCACACATAAAAGGCATTTTCATACCACAAATGTGGTAGTTAACTCCTAAAGTTTGTTTTTTTGATGAATATATTAAGTTGGTGAGCCAAGAATAGAGTATATTTGTAGCATCTGTATCATTATATAAGTAGACAAATGAACGCAAAGAAAATTATATATTCACTCACACTTACTCTTATTAGTTGCAGTTTTTTCTCTTCATGTGGAGAAGATAGAAGACCGGAATATGCCGAACAAACAGGATTGGATCGTTGGATAGACAGTGTGATGCGTAAAGAATATTATTGGTATGACAAGATGCCTCCATCCAAAGGATTGAATTACTTTACCGCTCCTCCAACCTTTTTAAAATCATTACGATATAGTATTGATAAATATTCTTCTATGGAAGATCTCACAGAAGAGAAATATAGCTATGGCTTTGCATACAAAAGATACAGTTTAAGTGATACGACTTATTATGCTCAGATATTATATGTGCTACCGAATTCTCCTGCTTCAGAGGCCGGACTAACCCGAGGATCATATATAACGAAGATTAATGGAGACTCTATCACCACTAAAAATTATGCGAAGATTGACGGAACAGATGCTATGGAAATAACTTTCGCAACTTACAATGGGCATAAATTTGGATCTTCTCAAACAGCTCAACTTACTACCGCTCGCAGCCTGACGGATAACCCCATACTTTATCACAAAACATTCGCTTGGGATGGAAAGAGCATTGGATATCTTGTTTATAATCATTTTACCGCGGGCATAGATGACTCGGATAACACTTATAATAACGAATTACTTAGCTTATCTAAGGAGTTTTCAGGAGTAAACACTTTTATTCTGGACTTACGTTATAATAATAGTGGTACTTTCTTACCTGCACAATTGTTGAGTACAATACTTGCACCCTCAAATGCACTTGGACAAACATTCTGTTCCATGATATATAACGACAAAATGAGTCCTCAAACGCTAACCCAAACATTTGATGCCACTCTGATAAATAGTGGAACGAACCTTAATTTGGAAACCATATATGTATTGGTAAGTGGTACTACCTCCGGAAGTGCCGAGCTACTAATCAATTCTCTCAAACCCTATATGAATGTAGTGGTAGTCGGTGCAACCACTGCCGGAGAAAATATAGGATTAAACAGTTACACAAATAGCAAATACCAATGGAAGATGCATCTTGCCGTCTGCGAATTAAACAATGCAAGTGGAGATACTTACGAAAGTGGTATCAAACCCAATTATGTAGTTACTGAGTCTAAAGATACGCTCAGCACTTTCTTGCCATTCGGTGATACAAAGGAATTACTACTTGCCACGGCACTTAGCGTTATTGATGGAAGTTATAGTACGAGCACAAAAACAGCCTCTACTCAAAGCTTCTCAGATGAAGTATCCAATATGCAAAAGCGCACAAAAAAACATGGCATTGAGCTCAAACACTATTAACAATAAAAATAAATCTTCTCATTATGAATAAAATAAAAGTTCGTTTTCACGTGACACTCCTATTGTTGAGTATATTTATAGGTATCGCAGCATGTAAGGGTGATGATGATAATCCTAGTCCTAATCCCAACCCTAATACAGGAGAACCTACTGCCACTGTGAAAACAGCAAACGATTGGATCGACAGCATTATGCGCGAAGATTATCTTTGGTACTCAGAAATTCCTGCTAGAGATAAACTAAATTACACTGCTGATCCGAAAACTTTCTTTACATCATTTTTATCTAATAATGACGGTAACGAATATCCGGATGGGGCACATTATTACTATTCCTACATAGAGAGTACAACTTCAACCAAAAGTATTAGTAAAATAGACTATAGCTATGGACTTGAATTCATGTTATATCGCCTGAGCCAGAAATCCTATGCAGCTAATATTCTATATGTGGCAGATAACAGTCCTGCTTCAGAAGCCAAATTAAAAAGAGGAGATTTTATTATAACAATGAATGGTGACTCTATAACGAGTAGTAATTATACTTTATTGTATGGTTCAACAGCTATGTCTTTAAAAACGGCTAAATATGAAGATAAATTAATTACGCAACCGGGGAAAGTAGAATTAGGTGCTGCTCGCAGCATAGAAGATGACCCTGTATATCTTGATAGTGTCTATACTCGCCCAGGTAAAAAGATCGGTTACCTCGTCTATAATCATTTTACTGCCGGTAAAACAGATAATGATACCAAGTATAATGAAGAATTACTAAGCTTATCACAGAAATTTAAAACGGCAGGAGTGAATGAATTTATTCTTGATTTACGCTATAATAATGGAGGATTAATAAGTTGTGCCGAATTATTATCAACAATTCTAGCTCCTAAAGATGTATTTGGCAGTACATTCTGCACGTTAGAGTACAATGACAAACAAAATCCACAAACAGATAAGATTTCTTTTAATTCCAGATGGATAAGTGGTGGTTCAAACTTAAACTTGAATACCCTTTATGTTCTAGTAACAGAAGAAACTGCTTCTGCTTCAGAACTAGTCGTTAACTGCCTTAAGCCTTATATGAATGTAATCACTATCGGAAAAAACACTGAAGGCAAAAACGTAGGGTCAGTATCTTATACAGACAATAGATTTACTTGGCACCTTCAACCCATCATATGCAAAATATATAATGCAGATAATCAATCAGATTATGGGAAAGTGGGTTTTACTCCCGATTATGAATACGATGAATCTGAACCTGCCAATTTGAATAATTTCCTAGCATTTGGTGATACAGATGAATCACTCTTGAACATCGCATTAAGCATCATAGATGGAACGTACTCTACAAAAGCAGGAACACGCAGTTCTAATTCAAGCTTAAAAAAAGTAGCAAGTTCCTTAGACAGAAAAGCAAGTAATGCAGTCATTATTGATCAAAAATAAACTCATAAAAAAGATAGTTATATCTGATAAAAAATAGGAGAAGCAATCGCTTCTCCTATTTTTATTAACTTCAAGTTTATAACATCACAAATAATTCTATCTGTTTGGAGTATCCCAAATTTTAGTCTCCGAACAAGCTAACGTTACAGTCTGATCTCCCACCTGAATACGAAAATCTCCCTTTTCCAGTCTCCACTTCCCATCATAACCTACAAAAGCAAGATCAGAAGCTTTGACTTTCAATGTAACCTTTTTACTCTCTCCCGGTTGAAGTTCCACTTTTTCAAAAGCACGTAGGCGACGATTATCAGGTGTTAGTGAAGCAATCAAATCACTACTGAAGAGCAAAACACTCTCTTTTCCCATACGATTACCCGTATTCATCACATCCAATGTAAAAGTAAGAGTATCATCCGCAGTAAAAGAAGATTTATCGACCTTCAAATTACTATATTTATAAGTTGTATAACTCAAACCATATCCGAATGCCCACTGCACAGACATCACCGCATCATAATTATAAGCGCCTTCCATTTTATCTTGGTTTTCACAAGGCTTATAATCGTAAGTATATAAAGAATTTATCTCCCTAGAATAGGTATAAGGCATTTTACCGCTGAAATTAGCTTTACCAATTAACAATTTAGCCAAAGCATCACCGCCATAATTACCAGGTAACATAATATTCACAATAGCATCAGCCAAAGATACTATTTCATTAATAATACGTGGCCGCCCTTCATTCAAAATCAAAATAATAGGTTTACCTGTATGTGCTAAGGCTTTTACCAAGTTAAGTTGATTGGATGACAGATTAAGGTTCGTCAAGTTACCAGGTGTTTCACAATAAGAGTTCTCTCCTACACAAACCATTATGTAATCAGCCTTATCAGCTAAAGACACCGCTTTATCTATTTCAGGTACATTCTCTTCCCAATAAGAGCCCCCCGCTTTATAAGTAACTCCTGGTTCATACAGAATATTCTCTTTACCAAATTCATTAGTGAGAGCCTCTAAAATGGTATTATATTGAGCAGCGCATAAATCAGCCTTATCTCCTTGCCAAGAATAAGACCAACCTCCATTCAACGTACGCATAGAATTAGCATTCGGCCCTGTTACAAGAATTTTCTTTCCTTTAGCCAGAGGAAGTATCTCATCTTTATTTTTCAATAATACCAATGATTCTTCAGCAGCCTGTAAAGCTACGTAGGCGTGTTCTTTGCTACCAAAAAGAGGGAAATCCTTCGTATCATAAACCGGTTTTTCAAACAAACCTAAACGATACTTCAAACGCAATACGCGGCGCACCGCATCATCAATTCGACTCATAGGAACTTCGCCTTCTTCAACAAGTTCTTTTAAATATGTACAGAAGCTCCATTCATAAGGAACCATTGACATATCTATTCCTGCATTAATAGCTAACTTAATAGCTTCTTTCTTGCTGGAAGCGATCTTATCACGTGTATACAAATTATTAATATCTGCCCAATCCGTAACAATCAAACCGTCCCAATTAAGATCATTCTTAAGCCATTGAGTCAATAATTCAGAGTTAGCATGAAAAGGCAATCCATTGTTCATCGCTGAATTAACCATAACAGATAATGCACCAGCTTTTATACTTTCCAGAAACGGAGCAAAATGTTTTTCACGCATATCTTGTACTGTAATAGACGAAGGAGTGCGGTCTTTTCCTGAGACAGGCACTCCATAGCCCATATAATGTTTCAAACAAGCGGCAACATTATTAGCACCGATGTGATTAGGAGAAGAACCTTGAAAGCCTATAACCGACTCTCTTCCCATCTCAGCATTTACATAACAATCTTCTCCATAGTTTTCCCACATACGAGGCCAGCGTGCATCACGTCCTAAATCAACTACCGGTGCAAAAGTCCATGGTATGCTACCGGCTTTGGTTTCATAAGCAGAAATACGAGATCCTTCACGTACCAAAGCTCGATTAAAAGTTGCTGCCATATTAATACCCTGTGGGAAAAAAGTTCCGTCCAAAGTATAAGTAGTTCCGTGAATCTGATCAACTCCATAGATACACGGAATTCCTATCTCCTTTATTGATTTATCTTGTATCCTACGAATAATTCTCTCCCATGTTTCCTTGGTTTGAGCAACACCCGCCGGAACATTTAAGATAGAACCGACCTTATATTTTCGAATAACCGTATCAAGCAAGGCTTCATCCAGTTCAAACTTTTTCTTCTCACGAGCCTGTATCTTCATATAGATCTGCATCATCACAGTTCTATCGGGCATGCTATCAGAGAGCACAAACTCTTGCTCCAGTCCATACTTCCTCAAAATTTCTTTCAAATCTTTTACTTTGAAATTATTCGGATTAATGCCAGCAAAAGGATTGTTATTTTTTGCTACTACATCAATAGCCAATTGCGTCATCTGCCCTATCTTTTCATCAAGAGTCATTTTCTTTAATAAAGACTCTACTTGTTGTTCTAACTTCAAATCTTTCGGGATAGCAGATTTAATCATATTTTGAGCAGAAGTAGACAAGAAGAGCATTATCATTATAGATAACAAAAATGTTCGTTTCATAATATATCTTTTATGTTAATTCAATGAATGTAACTATAGTAAAGCTATCATTTCCTAAGAATATTGAGTGCTTTTTGTGGCCTCAACACATCATGCGCTTTTCGAGAATCAGCTTTAACAAGAACATCTAATGCAGATTTAATATCTCTGGAAGAAGAAGCTATTAAAAACTTGTACGTACCTCCATCAACAATCCATGTACTCGTTTTTTCATCAAAAGAGGCCAAATCCAGAGGATCTATCTTTAAGCTGACATGAGCCATTTCACCGGGTTTAAGTTCCTTTGTTTTGACAAAGCCTTTAAGCTCTTTATCAGGTTTAGGCAGATTTACATTTGCAGGAGCAGAAACATAAAGTTGAACGACCTCTTTACCGGCCACATCTCCTGTATTTTTTATATCTACCTCAACATAGTAAATTCCTTTTTCCTGCTTTACAAACGGATTAATATATTGGAATGTAGTATAAGAGAGTCCAAAACCAAAAGGATATGACACCGTTTTATGAAAACTATCAAAATATCGATATCCTACATATATATCTTCTTCATAATCTGTATAATCCCATAATCTGATATTTGTTTTTTTGCCTTTATGGTCAGTGAAATCCATACTGCTCATATCACCATTCGTAGGGAAATTAGCAGAAGAAGCCACATCTTCAAATTTAATAGGGAAAGTCATCGGTAGTTTACCCGAAGGAGAAACTTTTCCGCTCAACACATCGACCACACTATTTCCACCTTCTTGTCCGGCTTGCCAAGCTAACAGGATAGCATCAGGCTTTTCCTTCCATGAAGCCGTTTCAATAGCGCCACCTATATTCAGCACCACTACCACCTTTTTACCTGCAGCATGAAAGGTTTTACATACAGCTTGTAGCATCTTTTGCTCACTATCACTCAAATTAAAATCCGTCAGTTTACGATCAAGAAACTCTCCTGAGGTTCTTCCTAAAGTAACAAGAGCAACATCAGCATCGAGTACTTGTTTTTTCAGTAATTCATCAGAAGGTACAATCTCTATAGGACGTGGCAATGGCATAAAAGCAGCAAATTTATTAGACTTATCCGGAGCATTCCGTTTATTTTCAGCAGCAATATGTTGCTGGTAAATTGTTTTCAATCCATTGTCAATTATATATCCCGCATTAATCAAGCCATCAAGCAAAGAAACTGTGTAAGCACGATTCACATTTCCAGATCCTGTTCCACCAGCTATAAAGTCATAAGAAGTACAACCAAATAAAGCCACCTTTTTTACATCAGCAGATAAAGGCAATGCATGCCCATTATTTTTAAGCAAAACCATACCTTCTGTGGCTGATTGTCGCGTTATTTTCGCATGAGCTTTTAGATCGGGCTTATTTGAATATTTATAGCCTTTAAAACGAGGAGATTGCAGAACTGTTTCTAAAATGCGTTTAACATTACGGTTCAACACAGCCTCATTTAAAACACTATCTTTCACTCCTTTTATTATTGCTTCAACTTGCTTAGGTGTTCCGGGCTCCAACAAATCATTACCGGCAATCATTTGTGCTATCGGATCTTTTCCTCCAAACCAGTCGGTCATAACCATCCCTTTGAATTTCCATTCATCCCGCAAAACAGTAGTAAGTAATTCCGGATTTTCCGATGTATAAATACCATTCAAATAATTATAAGAAGACATCACTGTCCATGGGGCTGATTCTGTTACTGCTATTTCGAAGCCTTTTAAGTAAATTTCACGTAAAGCACGAGGAGATACATGTGCATCATTGGCCATGCGATTGCTTTCTTGATTATTAACAGCAAAATGCTTAATAGAAGTCCCCACATCATTGCTTTGCACTCCTTTTACATAAGCAGCAGCAATTTTTCCAGCTACAACGGGATCTTCTGAATAATATTCAAAATTACGCCCGCAAAGAGGATTACGTTGTATATTCAAGGCCGGTGCCAAAAGTATGTCCACCCCATATTCTAAGACCTCATTACCTATAGCAGCTCCTACCTCTTGTACCAAATCCTGATTCCAGGTTGAAGCCAACAAAGTGCCAATAGGAAAATGAGTACAATAGTAACTCGCAGTATCGTTAGGTCGTTTTGGATTAATGCGAAGCCCTGCAGGCCCATCTGCCAAAACAATAGCCGGAATACCCAGACGAGGAATAGGATAAGTGGTTCCCGCTGCCCCGGGAATAATGCTAGTCGTTTCTCCAACAACAGCACTATCACCTGAGAAGCCAGCCATGCCCGTACCAACAACAAAATGAGCTTTTTCTTCTAAGGTCATCGCAGAAATAACGTCATCAATTGATGATTTACCTAACTGTGGCGAACGAGGGCCACAAGCAGTAAGAAAAAGCGTAATAGTGAATAATGTGATAATAAAATATTTCTTCATAATATTAGTTACAAAAGTTAGCGAAATAATAAAGGCGCGAACTCTGATAAATAGATTCGCCAATTTCTCCAAATATGACCTTCACCCGTCTCATAATAAGTATACTTATATCCTTTTTCATCTAATAATTTACGATAATCTTCATTAGCTTTATATAGGAAATCAGATTTACCAATAGCAATCCAATAAAGTGCAGGTTTCTTCGAAAATTGAACTTTTAGTTTACCTTCCATATTTTCATAAATAGGAGATTTGGTATCCTTATCAGGCATAATTGCGGCAGAAAACAAACCAACGTAATCAAACATATCAGGAAATTGTTTCGATATATGAAGAGAATGAAAGCCCCCCATCGATAAACCGGCAATAGCACGCTCCGATTTACGTTTAATCGTACGATAATTCTTATCTACAAACTTCACAACATCCGGAAAAGCTGTTTCAAAAGAGCCATCCATTGTTTTTGGCAATTGCATACTCGGAGAAACAAAACCTAATGAAGATTCCCCCGGAGCAGCTTCTTGTGAGGCGTTTCCATTTGTCATGACTACAATCATTGGTTTAGCCTTTCCTTCCGCGATCAAATTATCCATAACTTGTGCAGTACGTCCCAAAGCAATCCAAGCCTCTTCATCTCCCCCCATACCATGAAGTAAGTATAAAACGGGATAATGTTTTCCATTATTTTCATAACCGGCAGGAGTGTAAACCGTCATACGACGATCCATCCCCAATGTAGGACTATTATACCACACGCGAGAAACAGTTCCGTGGGGCACTTTATTCACTTTGTACAAATGAGCACGACCACCATCAATAATAAACACATTCATCAAGGTAGCCACATCTCGGATTAAATACACATTACCCGGGTCATCTATTTTTAAGCCATCTAAAATAAATGAGTAAGTGTAAAGTTCCGGCTTTAAAGGTTTGGGAGTCGTATATTCCCAAACGCCCTCTTTATTCTCCAGCAAGCTTACAACTCCTGGAACATCATATTTTCCATAGGGAGTATCTATTTTTTGAGTTGGGAGAAAATCCCCTGTCACTTGAACTGTAACTGCTTTAGGGGCTTTAAGACGGAAAGTTACAGTATTATCACTATGAATTTCAGGAGAGACAGCTGGTTGCGTTCCCCACAAAGACTGTTGAGCAAAAGCAATACCGCACATTAACGATATTACTAAAAAAACTGATAGCTTTTTCATTTTTCTATTTTTTAAATAAACATAAACATCGTAACATTACCAACCTTTATTCTGAGCCATATTAGGATTCACAAGTAACTCTTTAGCAGGAATTGGTAATAGCTTGTTTTTATCCGTAAAACCATAAACAGTATTATGATTCAAATATTCAATACCAGCTTCCGAAAAGCTTGGTATATCTTTTCCTTGTTCAGCCAACACTGTTGAAGCATCTCCCCAACGAATTAAGTCCTGATAGCGTACATCCTCCAAACATAGTTCTAACCGTTTTTCCTTTTTTATATCATCCAGAGAAACCGTTGATAAAATTGGTAAATGAGCACGAGTCCTAACTTCATTGATGTATTTTAGTGCTTTAGTCTGGCTTCCACCACCCTGAACATGTGCTTCAGCAGCCATCAATAAAACTTCAGCATAACGCATTATTCGCAAATTAGTATATTGAAGAGCTTGAAAAGCAGAAAAGTCCATCACACAATCTTCTTTCAAAGGACGGTTTTTCCACATAAAATATCCTTCAGAACCATATAAATAAGCCCCACTTTGCAATGTAATTCCAGCTTCTTTCATTTGAGCATAAGTGCGCATTGTACAATTAAGACGATAGCCATCTTTACCTTCCATAGCGACAAAGGCATCATAAAGTTCTTTTCGAGGATTAACAAATCCATAAGTACCACTTGCAATATATGTTTTGATATCGCTACTATAATTTAGTTTATCAGTACGCCAGCCTTGCATAATATGCGTCATGGTAAATACATCCCAAATCTTCTCAGGATCATTTCGCATCTGGATCTCTAACATCGATTCACAATTATTATCTGCAACAGCGTGAAGCAACATATCAAAACCATTCTGATAAAGATCGTACTTACCCGATTCTATCACTTTATCTAAAGTAACAGCTGCTTCACTATATTTACCTTGGAACAATTGCGCTTTTCCAAGATAAGCTTGTGCTACCTCTTTAGTAATACGAATACCAGTCTCCTTATCATTAACATCATTCTTTGAAGGCAAACTACCAGAAGCTATAGCATCATTCAAATCTTTTTCAATAAATGCCCAAGTAGTTTCAGGATTCCCATTACCTTGACGATACTCAGAAGGTTCTAACAAATGGTCAACAACTGGAGCCGTACCAAACATAGTAACTAGTTCAAAATGTGCCCAAGCACGAAAGAATTTAGCTTCAGAAACAGCACGTTTTTTTATGTCTGTATCCATTTCTATTTTACCAATAATCAAATTTGCATTATATATTACAGTATACATACTAGCATATAATTGCTCAACCATAGCATGATCCGTACCAAAGTTATATTCGTTTAATCGTTCCATAGATGAATTATCGCCACGCGATCCTCCTCCAGTCCAGACATCATCAGCAAGTAGGTTTTTGGTAAAGTACCAATTAAAGTACATATCATGCAAACTATAATAAAGATTCGCAAGTGCTTGTTCAGTATCTTCGTCTGTTTTATAAAAGCCATCTTCAGCTCCTAAATTACCCTGTTTAAGTATATTTAAACGATCTTCACAGCCAGTAATAGCTATTATAGATAACAAACCGAGTAAATATATATATAAATATTTTGTTTTCATATTATTATTCTTTAAAGATTAATTAAAATTCAATATTCAAACCGAACACTACTTTTTTAGATGAAGGATATGCTCCTTTATCAACTCCCATGCCGGAAGTAGTACTTGCTGCAGCTTCGGGATCAAAGCCTGGATAACTGGAAAAAGTGATAAAATCGTCTAGAGATCCATATATACGGAGATTATTAACAAAAATCTTTCTCAGAAAACTTTTTGGAAAAGTATATCCTAATTGAATTTGTTTAATTTTAAAGAATGATCCATTAAAAACTAGTGCATCAGAAAACTGATATATATCGATTAATGTTGCACCCGCCCTAGGAACTGTACCAGAAGTATTATCTACCGTCCAACGATTATCATAAAATACTTCTCGCAGCTTATTGGAAGATTTATAATCCGGTCTATTAATACAATTAAATATATCATTCCCATGAGAGCCCGTTCCAAAAACGGTCAAATCAAACCCTTTCCAAGCTGCCGCCAATGTAATACCATAAGTAAAATCAGGAATTGCATTACCAATATTTGTCATATCTCCATCCGAAAGCCCTCCGCTTTCATCCAAATCAGCAAAAGTCGGCTCACCGGTAGCAGCATCTATACCTGTAAACTTATACCCTCGGAAATAATACACAGGATATCCCTCTTCAAAATAAGTTATATATTTAGTATGAAATTTAGTTCCCTCAATCCGCGTTATAGATGGATCAATATATGTTACCTTATTTTTTAAAGTAGCCAAGTTAGTACGTATGCTGTAATTAAAATCACCTATATGATCTCTCCACGCCAATTCAAATTCCCATCCTTTATTACTCACATTTCCTGCATTCATTGGTGAGGTGCTGCCTCCGACCGATAATGACGGAGTAGTGTTCCAAACCAATAAATCTTTCGTTTTTTTATCAAAGTAATCCAAAGAAAATGTCAAGCGATCACGCAAAAATCGTGCATCAAAACCTAAATCAATCTGTTCCGATGTTTCCCATTTTAAATTATCATTACCCATAGTTGAGGGTCTAGCACCGGGAACATACGTATTACCCAAAGTAAATGGATAAATACCATTTGATTTCATATCCGTGCTATAGAGATAGCCACTCAAAGCAGAAAGACTACCATTTTGTCCCCAGCTAGCACGTAATTTCAAGCTACTTATTTTATTTTTCAACGGTTGGAAAAAACTTTCTTCAGACACTACCCAGCCTGCAGACACAGCCGGAAAATATCCCCAACGATTAGTAGAAGGTAATTGTGAGAGATCTGCTGCATCTGCGCGTAAAGAAGCTTGCAGCATGTACCTATTATGATAATCGTAACCAATACGCCCAAAATAAGATAATTTTGCCGTACGAGTTTTTTCACCTTCCACACTTTTAGTTGAAGAAGCAGAAGCATAATTCAGAAAATAAAACAATGGATCATTCTTTAGCAAAGCATCTTCCCCGTTAGCAGCCAAACCACCTTTAACATAATCATATGTAGATTCTTGATAAGACATACCAAGCATTCCTGAAACAGTATGCTCTCCAAAGCGTTTAAGATAATTCGCGAAATTTTCCCACTGATAATAGATCGTAGTAGAAGATTGAGCATTTTGTTCTACATAATCTCTACTCTGCACAGAGTTACCATAGAAAGGTAAAGAAGTGTTTGAATTCCGAGTCCCAGATAAGCGATAACCAAGCCTAGAGGTTACTGTTAGTTCAGGTATAGGGTTGAAATTTCCATAAATAGAACCCTGTACATTGAAACCACTATTTTTACCAATGCTATTATCTCTCATAATCATTGGATGATATTGTTCTGCTGATAAAAACTTAGAAACAGAATAATAATTACCATTTTCATCTTGCAACAAGTGTTTTCCATCATTCAAAGCAGTAAGCATGTGATCAGGAAGATTGGCATAAGTATAAGTATCCGGGGTAAGTGGATCAAGTTGCATAATAGAAGTTAACAAGCTACCATATTCATTATTCGACGATACAGTACGAACATTATATTTTTCCACTTGGTTAGTAGTACCAACTTTAAGCCATTTTTTTATTTCAAACTCACCATTAATAGTAGCTGTCATACGAGTATATGTATCTGCATCACCTTTTACAATACCATTATTATCTAAATAGGTTAAAGAGAGATAATAATTTCCTCTATCGCCACCACCTGTAAAAGCCAGATTATGCTTTTGCATAAGGCTATTATTGAAAGCAACATCAGACCAAGATGTACTAGTTTTCCCATCCCAATTATCCAATAGATAGTTTTCAGTAAATGTATTACTTTCAACCATGTAATTAATATACTGCTGAGAATTCAACATTTTAGGAATACGTGCCAAAGATTGGCTTGCATATTGAAAATCATAAGTTATTTTACCTTCTCCAGATTTACCTTTCTTTGTCGTGATCAAAACTACGCCATTACCTGCTTCGGCACCATATATTGCAGCAGATGCAGCATCTTTCAAAACTTCCATTGAGGCTATATCATTAGGGTCAATACCCGATATATCCGACAGACGAATACCATCAACCACATACAACGGACTAGAAGAAGCATTGGAAGAGTAACCTCTTATGCGGACAGTCGGTGATGATCCAGGAGCAGCAGAAGTTTGAATGATTTGTACCCCTGCTGTTTTTCCTTGCAATGCTTGTTGCGCATTATTAACCGTACGATTTTGCATATCTTCGGCTTTAACCTGCGATATAGCCCCTGTCACAGAACTTTTCTTTTGCACACCGTATCCCACCACCACAACTTCTTCCAGAGTTTTAGTATCCTCTTTCAAAGTAATATTCTGTTCACCAGCAACAGAAATCAGCCTTTCTTGACTAATATAGCCTATATAAGAATAAACAATAGTACTCTTACTTTTAATGGTCAAAACATAATTACCATCAAGATCCGTGATAGTACCATTACTTGTACCTTTTTCAAGCACACTAACTCCGATCATCGGCTCATTGCTTTGATCAACTATTTTTCCAAATATTTTCATCTGCCCTTGTGCAAATAGAAATGGGATTTGTAAAAAGAGGAGAAATGTCCATGCAATCCATCTTTTTGTTTCAGTGTTTTTCATACTTTTTTTCATTTAAGTAATATTAGATTATTAATACAAAGGTTCCATTTTATCATTTAAAAGCCACGTACAGGATAATTCATCACAATATCTAATAATTCCTTATCGTGATGATATTTCATTTCACATTTATTATTAAAAAACATGGTAGCACCTTTTTCCGGAGTATATGGCTCCCAATTAGGCAAATCATCCGTATTGGGATTTCCTGTACGTGCAAAATTTACCCACGCAGAGCTCATTATAGTTGCTAATTTCTGTGCTTCTTCTCCTCCTCCCGTCATTGTAGCATGAAGTTGCGCATTATTAAAAACAAATGGTATCTCCATACAGTGAGTACTACGAAACAGACCATTTAATATAGGAGATTCCCAAGTAAACAAATACATATAAACCGGCGCACCTTGTTGAGCAGCTTTTAAATTGGCCTGCGCTACTGCACTCGGACGAAAGATAAAGTCCACATCAATCAAATCTTTAGGTTGATAATCAGGATAAGCTTTTTCAAAAGCTTTTAGAAATTCATCTGTACGATCTCCATATTTTTTCTTCAGAATACTTATAGCTTGATCCTTTGTTATATCACGAAATTCAGGAACATAAGTGCTTGTGGTAAATTCATGTTTTGTGGTTCCAATCAGCATTGGAATATCTTTAGCTTGCTCAGGAGCTTGAGGATCAAAAGGTTGACAAGGTAACACATCACCATCAACTGTGGGTGCCCAGCCAAAAATAAAAGATGAAAAGCCTTCTTTGTCAGCTTCCTTTCGCACTTCAACTATAGCCGCCTCTCCGGCTGCAAGAATTTTTTCATAAGGCACTTTCTGTATTTCATCAATTCGTGAAGGATTCAATCCTAGTTTTTCGACAACTCTCGTACCTATTCGACGAGAATATTTAGCTTCCATCGTACGTAGCATCGATCCACTTTCTACTATGGCTTTTTGAAAAAACCCCTGTGCAGAAGGAGTATTTAATAAAGTTGAAACCTTACCACCTCCACCAGACTGGCCAAAAATGGTAATATTAGAAGGATCTCCTCCAAATGAAGCGATGTTCTTCTTTATCCATTTAAGCGATGCCACTATATCTAACAATCCGACATTTCCGGATTTAGCATACTTTTGTCCGTAAGCAGACAAATCCAAAAAGCCTAAAACATTGAGTCGGTGATTAAGAGAAACGACAACAACATCACCTTTTCGTGCTAAATTTGTACCATCATACGAAGGTAATTCTTGTCCCGAACCTGCAGAATAACCTCCTCCATGTAACCAAACCATTACAGGGCGCTTCTTCCCATCATTGATACCTTTACTCCAGATATTTACCCGTAAGCAGTCCTCCCCTGGATAACCATCATCCCAATTAAATGCAAATGCCTGTTCATCAGAATACCATCCAATTCGCTTGCCCTGAGGACAAGTGGGACCATATGCTCTGGAACTACGTACTCCACTCCATTTATCAGGAGCAACAGGGGGCATAAAGCGTTCGGCTTTAGCATAAGGAATACCTTTATAAATATAGACTCCATTAAAGAAATAACCGCCGACCTTACCCGACTCAGTTTGAGTGATTGCAATTTCGGAGGAAGCAAGTACTTTATTAATTTCATCTTTTCTTGATTGCTTACTCGCAGTAAGTATTTCACTGCAAGAAACAAAAAATAAAAAAATGAAGATTACAACAGATAGAGTATACCTTTTCATAATATGTATTAGAGTTTTAATTTTAACTATCGGCAATATTACGACTTTACTAAAGAGATAACTTCTCCATAAGTATGAAAAGCTTTCCCAGATGTTTATCCAACCTTTTCTATTTGTTCAAAAGCTTTTCTATTTAGTCATAACCTGCTGTAAAACAGAGTTTCACCTTCTATTAATTAAAAATAGTTTTGTCTATAACCTAGTTCTCACTACATTTGTACAGTTCAGAAAAGCATGAAAAACACTATGAAAAAAAACCTTGCTTTCCTTATGCTCTCATTTTATCTGTTATTGTTTTGCTCATGCACTTCAAAAGAGCAGATGGAAGAGCCTGGGAAAATAGAAATTAGCCCTGTCATTGCCAGTGATATATCCAATCAAAAGATATCCAGTTTTGCTGAAGATGCTCAAGGGCACATTTGGATTGGAACATTTCGAGGACTTAATAAATGTACGGTGCACGAGTATCACCAGTATTTTTGCACGGACGATTCGACCGATTTACCCGACAATCAAATACAAGACATCTTTCGAGATTCCCAGAATAGATTATGGATAGCAACAGTAAACGGAATGTGCCAATATACCGATAAAGATAATTTTAAAGCAATACCATTAAACATAGCCAATCAGAATGGAGTTCAATTTCTAGAGAACAAAGAAGGTAGGATTTTTTTAAATATGGTAGTACATCTATGCGCATACAATCCTAAGACGAAACAGCTGGACTGCCTGATTCCTATCTTTGATCCTCAACGAACATTTAATCAGAAATGCTACATAGATAATTCCAATGATTTATGGGCTATCAATCCTCTTGCCATTCGCCGCTATGATTCGTCTACCATGGAGCTTAAGGATTCCATTCCAACAAAGCAAAATATCACCTATTCATATATGCATAATAATGGAGAATTATGGCTTGCCAGTAAAAACAACATCGAAATATTTAATACGCGTATCCGAAAGTATACGGAAGTTCCCGCTGTAATCCGTAAGCACCCAATTTTATCACAATCTTCTATTAACTACATACATCCTTATAATAACAACAGCCTGCTCATCAACACCCAAGAAGGCATGTTTATATATAACTATATTGAAGGAAGCGTGATTCGTCAAGGAAAAAATGGTTTTCCTTTTGAAGTTCCACATTTCAAGATAAATAAGATGTTTACCGATTCACAAAAAAATTTATGGATCGGTTCGGTAGATCAAGGCTATGTAGTACGCTATAATTATAAAAAACGTTTTAATAACAACAACTATTTACGCTCCGTTATTGAGAATAAATCAGTAGTAGCTGTGGCCGTTGATAAAGATAAACATCTATGGATATCAACTCTCATGGACGGTATTTATATATATGATTTGGAAAAACAAAAGATAAACAAAATTGATCTACATAAATATATTAAAGAGGAAAATGAAAGTCTTGATGTAGGACACATCTTCATTGATCCCAGTAACACAATATGGCTATTGTGTACGACTTCTCATAAAATCATAAAATGCAGATACCAAAACAGAACATTAAAAATAGAAAATACGTATTCGATATTTGCTCCTATGTCCATAACTCAGGATATTAACAAAACAATATGGGTTGGGAATTATAGCGAAACAATTTATGCATTAAAAGAGAACGAGTCTACATTTAAAAGTCTTCAACTATATCCTAAATGGTACTGCTTTACACCTACAATAAAAGAGCTCTCCAATGGTGATATTATAGTAGCTTCTTTTGGGCAAGACCTTCATCATATTAATCCTGATACATGGGATATAAAGCGGATCATGATACCTCAAAAAGATATAAAACAAAGTATTATACGTTCAAAATTTATTCCCGTTATCTTATACGAAGATACACATTCAGACGTTTGGGTCGGAACAGTAGGAAATGGATTAATGCTTTACTCTCCTTCTAGCAAAAGGTTACAACCAATACCAGGTACACCATGCTCAGACATTTGCAGTATTGAAGAAGATTTACAAGGAAACATTTGGGTTAGCACACAATATGGTTTATGCAGATATGACCGCACCATAAAGCAATTTACAACTTATTATGCAGCAGACGGCATTGGTGGGAATCAATTCTATGACCGATCTTCATGCCGCTTGCCTGATGGCACTTTAGTATTTGGAGGAACACATGGACTTACTTTCTTTAATCCGATAGATGTAAATGTTAAACGAGAGATACCTCTATTGTTTGAAGATCTGAAAATACACAATAAATTGACACATCCCAAAAAGAATGGATGCATTAGCAAACATCTTTCGCATAGGCCTGATATTCATCTAAAGTATAATCAGAACAGCTTTAGTATCTCATTCTCGGCTCTCGATTATTGCGAATACGAAAAAACTCACTACTATTATAAACTAGAAGGGTTAGATAAATTTTGGATTGACTCCCGCAATAAAAATGAAGCATACTATGCCAATTTACCTGCAGGAAAATATATCTTTAAGGTTAAAGTGACCAATAACGACAAGAGCATCGTTGAAGCAGAGAACTCCATTCCAATCATAGTAACCTCAGCACCATGGAAATCCTGGTGGGCCTATTGTATTTACCTAAGTATCATAATAGGAATCATTTATTTATTGTTTACTTCTTGGTTGCGTATTAAAACAGAGAAAGAAGCAACATTAAGAGCCGAACACGAGAAAGAACAAGAACAAAGAATCAATAAAATGAATATGAGTTTCTTTGCCAATATATCTCATGAATTTCGCACTCCACTTACTATGATTTCTGCACCTCTCACTCAACTTTGTAACACTCCCAATATTAATGAAGAAAACAAACCTCTCTTACACATTATACAACGAAGTGTCAATCGAATGCTAAAGCTTGTCAATCAATTGATGGATTTTAATAAATTGGAAAATGACACTTTACAATTAAAAGTTAAGCGAATAGATATTATCTCTATTTTGCAAGAGCTAGTCAATGTATTCATGATAAATGCCAAGAATAAGGGTATCACCCTCAATACTTATGGTCTAGAGGACACCCTGATCATGTGGCTAGATGAAGATAAAATTGATAAAATTATAAATAATCTACTATCAAACGCACTAAAATTCACTCCTACAGGTGGTAGGATAGATATTATATTTGATCTTATTACACACGAAGATGCTAATAAATTAGTTGAATTAACGGAGAAAGATAAAGATGCACAATACATCAAAATAACGATTGCCGACACAGGCGATGGTATCCCCGAAAAGCAATTAGAAAAGATTTTTATAAGATATTATCAAATAGAGAATCATTCGGAAGGAGTCTATAACTGGGGTACCGGTATCGGCTTATACTATGCACGCAGTCTAGCTGAATTACATCATGGATATTTAAAGGCAGGTAATCGAACAGAAGGGAATGGAGCTATTTTCACTCTTATACTACCTATAAACGACGTTTCTTATCCGGAAGAAGAACGTTCGGAACAAATAGAAAAGCAAGAAGGCATTTTCCCATTGTCTAACAACACAGAATTCTCCATTCATGAATCGGTCAATCAAAATAAAGGACTACAAACGTTGTTAGTCGTAGATGACGATACTGAAGTGGTTCACTATCTCACCGTTTTATTATCGCCTCATTATAAAGTCATCAGTCGTTTTGATGTAAATAGTGCACTGAAAGCCATCAATGACGAATCACCAGATTTAATTCTAAGTGATATTGTTATGCCTGGTATAGATGGTTATCAACTTTGCCGCCAAGTAAAAGAGAACTTACAGCTCTGCCATATACCTATAATTTTAGTAACAGCTAAAGCAACAGTTGTAAATCAGGTAGAAGGATTAAATACAGGAGCTGATGCTTATGTTACCAAGCCATTTGATCCTGAATATCTGTTAGCCCTTATTAAATCACAGCTAAAGAACAGAGAAAAAATTCGTAACATATTAGGAAATAATACTCAGACAAAGAACATATCAGAGAACATTCTCACTCCTCATGATAATGCATTCATGACAGATCTTTACCATCTGATGGAAGTAGAACTATCCAATACTGAATTAGATATTGCACGCATGACTTCATTATTAAAAATGTCGCGCACCAAATTCTACTATAAAGTAAAAGGATTGACTGGTGAAAATCCAAGTATCTTTTTCAAGACCTACAAGTTAAACCGAGCTATAGAACTAATTTCAGAAAGTAAATATACAATTTCAGAGATAGCAGACATGACAGGCTTTACAACACTTTCTCATTTCTCTGTCAGTTTCAAAAAACATTTTGGAGTTTCACCAAGTGAGTATAAAAACGGCACGAAGGGTCAAGAAACTCGCGAAACCATCACTTAATGGGATCGCGAGCTTCTTTTTTAGTGAGCAAAAAACTTACTAAAAAATAAAATTTGATAGTCAATAGAATTTCTCCAGTAAGCAGCATTATGTACTCCCGGCCGAGTGATAAAATCATGACCAATATGATGTGCTAACAAACGTTCATGCAGATCTTTATTCACATTTAAAAAGAAATCAGATTCACCGCAATCAATAATAAGAGCAAGATCACCTGGTTGAATATTATCAATCTGATTAACAACGGCATGCTCATCCCATGATTTTTTATTGGCTGCAAATTCACCTAATTGATCTCTAATCTCCCAATTTGTAGGGAAAGGACGGATGTCTACTCCTCCACTAGTACTACCTGCAGCTCCAAAAACATCCTTATGACGGAAAGCCAACCACAAAGCGCCATGCCCCCCCATGCTCAATCCAGTGATAGCACGTCCGCTACGATCTGCACGTGTTTTATAATGGCTATCAATATAAGAGACCAATTCTGAAGAAACAAATGTCTCATACCGATACGACGGATTCTTTGGGCTATCCCAATACCAGCTATTCTTAGCATCCGGGCAAACAAATATGAAACCTTTCTTATCAGCTATTTCAGGTAGATCTGGCTTCAAGTCAATCCATGAAAAAGCATTTCCGCTGTAACCATGCAAAAGATAGACAACCGGACAATCCGTTGCATTCTGTCCCAATGCAGTATCAGGAGTAATAACCACGACTTTAACTTTTTTATTCATTGACGGACTATTAACCATCAACGTATCCACTTTGGCTGCCTGTACAGAAAAGATTGACAAGCAGAATAAGGTCAATAAAAAGATTTTTTTTCTCAACATCGTATTTTTATTATTTTATTAGTTAGCAATCATTTAATTGGTTCAGGCTTTTCAGAAATGCTTCTCGTTTTTGCCTTGCTACAGTTTCTGATTTTGCAGATTATTTGGTTGAACCTCTTCTTGTTGACTCGTAAGAGGAGACTCTTCAGGAACATCAAATTCTTTCTGACAATTTCCGCATTTATAAACTGTCCGTATATTTCCCAAAGGTGTTCCACCTAAAGCAGAAAGAAGCGAAAAGAATATCTTTGAAATTTTAAGTTTTCCTAATGAAGTAGAGATCTTTTCAGAACCACAAAAAGGGCAATATTTCTTTTCTTGAGGAATATTGCGACTTAAGACTTGTAGACTCTCCTCCAAATCATTTTCCATCACCAGTACCTGCACACCTGCTCCCATTATATTTGCATACCCCGGAAGTAAAGTCGAAAAGTTCTCATTATGGAGAATAGATTTTATCCCTTCATTCTCCAAAGCTCCTTGAAGTAAATGAGCCTGTATTGCATTTTCGCAAGTCGTTAATCTAACTGTTTTCATAAATTAGCAGATTATAGTTATTTCATAGCTAACAAATGTAATAAATTAATCTAAAGGGAATACACTTTTGCTTCTCTTTTTTCAAGAAAAAAGAACAATATCCAAACAGAAGCTTGCACACTACTGAAAAATCAATTAATTTTCGCCTATAAACAGATTCAATATAAATAGTGTTATTATTGCCTATCACATAATGAATCGAAAACAAAGAACCAAAAATGAGCCAAAACACCATAGATTATTTGAATTTAGCACAAATAACAGCAGATGTACGTAGAATAGCTATCGAAGGAGGAACTTTTTTAAAAGAGGAAAGACAAAAGTTTAAACGTGAACGTGTAGAAGAAAAAAACAGTCATGACTATGTGTCATATGTGGACAAAGAATCAGAAAGACGCTTAATATCTCAACTCTCGGCTTTGCTCCCTAAAGCTGGATTTATCGCTGAAGAAGGCTCTGCAACGCTCAAAGACGAAGAGTATTGCTGGGTTGTTGATCCGCTGGATGGGACTACCAATTTCATTCATGACAATGCTCCATATTGTGTAAGTATTGCTCTGAGAAACCGAGAAGAAATACTTTTGGGCGTAGTATACGAGGTATGCCGCAATGAATGCTTTTATACCTACAAAGGCGCTCCCTCTTACTTGGATGAGAAAGAAATACGGGTATCTGAAGTCACTTCTCTCAACGATGCTTTTATTGAATTAGGGTTGCCTTACAACTTCAATGCCTATAAACCAATGGCTGATCATCTAATACATACACTCTACGGGAAAGTAGGTGGTACACGTATTCAAGGCTCTGCTGCCGCAGAACTCTGTTACGTTGCTGCCGGAAGGTTTGAAGCTCGTATTGAACAGTTTTTGGGACCATGGGATGTAGCAGCAGGTTCTATCATCCTAAAGAACGCCGGAGGACAAATTACAGATTTCTCTAACGAAGATTCATTCTATTCAGGAAATGAAGTACTTGCCACAAACGGTAAGATTCATCAAGCTTTATTGGACATTATCCAATCGTTTCACTCTTAACACCTTAGCATAATGATGTATTATTATTCACAAAACACTCCTATCGGGCCTCTCTGCATTTGTGCTGACGAACAAGCTATCACCAAAATATCGTTTAAAAAAATAATTGAAAGTGAGAGCCTCGAAGAGGAAACACCGATAATCAAGCAGGCTTTTGAACAACTTACAGAGTATTTTAACGGCGAAAGAAAGCACTTTGATCTGCCCCTAAATCCTCAGGGAACAGTCTTTCAAAAAAAAGTATGGAGTGTTCTCCAAAGCATTCCTTACGGAGAAACATGGAGTTATAAGCAGGTAGCCACGGCAGTAGGAAATGCCAAAGCATCAAGAGCAGTAGGTATGGCCAACAATCGTAATCCCATTCCTATAGTTGTGCCCTGCCACCGAGTGATAGGTACCAATGGTGCATTGGTTGGTTATGCAGGTGGTATAGAAATAAAGAAAAGCTTATTGGAAGTTGAAAATAAAAAAGAGTAGGACCAAATTCAATCAAAAGAAGGACTCTACAAAAAACTTCCTATATTTGTAACTATTATAAAGAATACAGATTGCTTAAAATAATGATGCAACCAAAGAAAAAACAAATCATCTCGGTACTCCTTTACCCATTATTGTTTTTATTGCTGATAAACTGCCCCATCAAGCAGGAGATTAAGCAACAATTGGGTGTGCCTGTAAGTGCACACTCCACTATGGAGAAGCCCAACCAGACTAGATATTGTACATTTGTGCTGCAAAAGACGAACAAAGTTGTAACGCAGCAAGAAGAGACTCCTAATTTGAGCAGCACTTATATGATGGTCTCTTCTTTTTTTTATTCATTAAGATCTCTATCGATATTCCACAATTTACTCTATTCTCAACAGTCAACCAACCTTCAAGGAACTCCTCCCCTGTTCCTCCTTTTCAGAACACTACTGATTTGATTTAATAGTTTTTGTCTTTTTGGTTATTTCAAAGAGTAACCGATACTTTTTTATTCATGAAACAAAATTTAATCAAATCAAATTATGACACAATCAAATCATACATCAGGAATGCAGCAAATGTATTCCTCATTTGCCGTTTTCACTCTATCTCTTCGTCTAGTAGTAGGCTGGACATACTTTTCCGCATTCTGGCGTCGCCTAGTTCTGGAGAACAAACTCACTCCTGATCTACCAGGATACATAGGAGAGAAATTCAATCATTTCCTCCCTAATGCATTGGGTATCAAACCAATCATTGAATATCTTGTTTCCAACCCCGAAGCGTTATGGTGGGCTATGGTTGTTTTTACCATCATAGAAGGTGTAGTAGGCTTATTGTTTATGCTAGGATTCTTCACACGGCTAATGAGTATAGGAGTGTTGAGCCTTGCAGCAGGCATCTTACTAGGTTCCGGCTGGCTGGGCACTACGTGTTTAGACGAATGGCAAATCGGTATACTGGGTATCGCTGCTGGTTTCACCATTTTTCTGTCGGGTAGTGGCAAGTATTCACTAGATCAATTACTTATAAACCGGAAAGTGGAAATAACGAACAAAAGATGGTTTTCTTGGGTTGCGTCAGGAGCTTTCCCACTAGCTCCAAAGCTTCTCAATAGAAGTGTATTTACAGGCTCTCTCCTTATTCTATTCATAGCACTCTTTACCAATCAATATTTTCATAATGGTGTATGGGGAAAGTTGCATAATAAATCGGTTGTACCCGTAATAAAGCTTTCAGAGGCAAGCCTCAGACACAATGAATTGACATTTACCGTTTATAGAACGGAAGGGGTAGACGTATATGGTTCTTTTCTTATCGGCATCACACTAGTAGACAATAAAGGAGGTGTTGTAATGGAGCTGGATGGTCAAGAATTATCTTCTCTCTCCAAGGAGGATATAAAGAACGACTACATAGCCAAAGTAAAACCAGGCAAACACAGCCTCATCATTCCTTTAGGAGCAAAAGCCCGGATAAGTATAAAAGATCCCGCTTTTCAGAATCTGACAAAAGGCAATTATATGATCAAGCTTACCGATATAAGTGGAATAACATGGGAGAAGCAGGTTACACTATCATCTAAATAGGTTTAGTAAACAGCCTGCCCAACCAAAGAGTTGAACGGTCCCTCTTATCTTTAGAGTAAAAGAAGCGGAACATTTTATAATAAGATGTTCCGCTTCTTTCAGTTATATAATATTTGAGAAAGTTTTAGTCTTAGAATCCTTCCTCTATAGAACTATCGCCCGATTCTTGCTGTCGACTTTGACTATCAGGACGTTTACGCGCCTTCATATTACCAAAGTTATAAGTTAAAGTAAAACCAACCACCCTCCCGGAAGGTTTAAACATTGATTCTTGAACAAAGCCAGAACCAGAAGTAACTGTTATACGTTTTCTAGAATTAAGAATATCACGCGTATTAATCGTCAAACTCAATTTACGATCTAGAAACGATTTCCTTAACCCCAAATCAATTGTATGATTAGACTTCATATGTCCTTGTGCAATAATCTTGCGAGAATTATAGTTGCCTGTAGCCTGCAATGAGACAGCATAAGGAAGCATTATATTAGCAATCATACGGCCACTCCAAGAAAAATTTTCATCGGCGTTGCCAACAATCGGTGTACTCACTCCTTTAGGAAGATAAGTAAAACCATCCAATTTATTATAATAAAAATTCAAAGTAGTAGTTAAATCTAAAAAGCGAAAAAGATTATTTTTCAATATCAACTCCGTTCCTGCCGACTGTGATTTAGCCACATTCTCATAAGTTCTTTTCATAATATCGTTTTCACGATAACTAATATGTTGAATCACATTGTCAGTACTTCTATAATAAAGTGAAGCTGACAAAGTGTGGTTTGTCCAATTCTTTATATAATTCAATTCTACCGAATTGGAGTATTCCGGAACCAGATAAGGATTACCAAAAGAAATATTAGTAGAATCTGTAAGATTCATAAATGGATTAAGTTGCCTGCCCCATGGCCGTGAAACTCGTCGTGAATAGTTCAGCTGAAGTTCATTGTTTTCGGGTAATTGATACGAAAGAAATAGACTTGGATACAAAGAAAAATAATCGTCTTTATAAGATGGTTGTTCTGCATTTGTTTGCCCATAGCCTAAAGAATTCGTTGTTGTTCTCGTATACTCTCCACGAAGTCCAAGTTGTATACCAAACTTATTGATCTTCTTTGAATAAGTAGCATATAATGCTTGTACATCTTGATCATACGTAAATTTATTATATAACTCTTCATTAAAAACCGCAGACTCTTCAGAAGTTCCAGCGTAGGTCTCTACCGGACTTTTCATTTTAGTAAAATTCCCTTTATAACCAGCTTCTATTTTATTTTGATCACCAAATTCATTTACATAATCGGCCTGAAATTCCCATTGACTACGAGTCATATTATTATCTTGAAATTGATAAGAAGAAGATTTACTTCCATCAGCAAATGTAGAACTTTGATTATAATTGTTTTTAGGATTAAAAGCAAAAATGTTATATGAAGCCGAAAGATCTAAATTACTTTTTTCACTAAAAGTTCTCTTGTAGTTCAACTCAATATTACCAATATGAATATCTCTATTTCCTCTTGAGAGGCGCAAACTCTTAGTATACGAACCAGGTATATTGCTCTCATAATTAAGCCAATCCTTTCCGTCTCCACGACCGATCAAACCAAAAGCGTTAAGCCCTATATCATCTTTTTCTGTCAAATGATAAGTAAGACCTGTACGGGCCATATAAGGTCCTCCAGTATTTTCTCTATTACGAACCTGATTCAAATAAGTAGAGCCTGATTCATTAAGATTAATACGATTTGTATAACCTTCACCATCTCTTTTTCTAAAATGTCTACCAAGATTAAAAAAAGTTTCCAACTTACCGCTACTATAATTGATATTAGCACCTGCATTATATCCTCCTTTAGTATCTACTCCCGCTTGCAGACTACCATAATACCCCGCCTTCCTATTCTTTTTAAGTACGATGTTAATAATTCCAGCAGTACCTTCAGGATTATATTTAGCCGAAGGGTTTGTTATGACCTCTACTCTTTCTATTGATTCCGCAGGAAGCTGTTCCAAGATTTGAGCGCGATTATCAGCAGACAAACCTGATTCTTTTCCATTTATCCAAACCGTAACACTACTATTTCCTCTCAACGAAACTTCCCCTTCAGGATCAACCTGCACAGAAGGTATATTACTCAAGACATCACTCGCAGAACCTCCCGTAGTTGCTAAACTCTGATCAACATTAAATACCTTACGATCTATTTCAAATTTCATTTGCGAACGCTGTCCTACGATCTGAACTTCATTTAGCAAATGAGTATCTTCCTTTAGCAAAACATTTTTTAAATTTATATTTTTACGGTTGGCATTAATAATAATTTCTTTCTCAAAAGGAGCATAACCAACAACTGAAACACTAAGAATAAAGCTACCATTTCTCAATGCGTCTAAACGAAATAAACCATTCTGATCAGCTACTGCACCTTTTATAAAGTCTTTATTACCATTAGCTTTTCGAAGGCTTACATTTGCAAATTCAAGAGGCTGTTTATTATTAGCGTCCAGCACTTTACCTACAATTTGACCATCTTTAAGTGATTCTCCAAAAACAGCCGACACTGATAATACACAGAAAAAAAGAATAATTAATCGTCTCATATTTTATTTATAGTATAGAAATTCAAAATAAGTTCTTAAATCATTTAACTAGCATGAGATACGGTTTTCAACTGCAAGATAATCACATAATAAGAGCAAAACCACATTCAAGCAAGATTTAATTTTTAGATATAAATAAGAAACAAATAGTTTAATCCACAAGCTTTCTTTTAATAGAAATTTAAACTTTAAACAGATATTATAACAAAAAGACGTATATCCACGGAAAAACACCAAATAAAGTTAGAAAGCAATAATTAAACACAAAAGATATTTGAAAACAATTTTTACTTGGACTTTACTTGGAGAGTAAAAATATTATTTTTGAAAACAATATTTTGTCAACTAGATAAGAAGGCATGCTTTATTATTATTAATTATATCGTTATACTTCGTTCTATCTTCGGGAATGACTCTGAATTACCATTACTGTAGGGGGCATCTTGCTGATGTTGCTTTATGGCAGAAAACGGTATGTCCAGCATGCGGAATGGAACATAGTGAAACAAGAAAAGGCTGTTCTACAACGGTAAAAGTTATTAAACTCTCTCTTGAGCAAAATAGAACTCATTCTCAAATAATAAAGTTCAGTCCAATCATAAGCACTCTATTATTTGATATAATTGAGTGGTTATGATTGGACTGATTAGGCAAAAGACCATAGCTTATATACCGCATAAATCTCCTCCTTAATGTATTAGTATCAGCTTCCCTTTTAATTTATAGGGAGTAATTAGAAAACTTCGCTTATTTTATCTGCACCTTGTCTACAAATCTTTTATATATATATTCGCTGATAAAGCAAACAAAGATGATTGAAATCGCAAGAATAACACCTAATTGGTTTGATGAATACTGTTGTAGAATCAAAATTATTAATGCAGCTAATCCTAAAATAAAACCAATTAAAGGAATCGTTTTATTACCGTTAATAGCCTTAGATAATTTAAAACCTATAAAATTTACAGTTGTAAAAATCAAGATAAAACCTACACTCCCAGCAGTAGAAATACTCTCTAAATTTACCATATTAACAAGAAGTAAGGTAAGGACAGCTGTTATCATTAGCCCAACAGGATGATTCCATAATAGAAAAGTTAACTGATGTGGAAGCTCATCATCAGTAGCAATTTCGTAACTCACTCGGCTCCCTCCATATAAAGAGGCATTGATTGCCGAGAAGGTTGAGATTAAAGCGGCAATGCTTATAATCGTAAAACCAATTTGCCCAATCATAGGTTTTGCAGCTTCTGCCAATACATAATCCTGTGCAGTAGCTATTTTATTGAAAGGCAAAGATCCTATTGTTACAGTAGCAATAACAATATAAAGAAGAATGACAAAAATAACGGAATAATAATACGCTTTTGGAACATTCTTTTTGGGGCTTTCAATATCAGGAACTGCATTTGCAATCAATTCAAATCCCTCATAAGCCACGAAAATGACCATTCCACCTGTAATAAGATTAATAGGATCCTCCCAGCTTTGAGGTGATAGTTGAGCTAAATTCGGATTTCCGAATAAACCATAAATTCCAATGACTACAAATGCAAGTAAAATTACAAGTTTAATAACGACAGCATAAGTCTCTATTTTTCCAACAATCTTAAGGCTATAATAATTTAAGGCTGTGGAAATAATAATGATTCCACTTGCATAGACATGAAAATTCACCGTATTACTCTCAAATAAATGAAACAAGTTTGGTGCATAAGAACCAAAGGCAGAAGCATAAAGTGACAGCATGATGATATAACTCAGCCACAGTAAATTGTTTATCCCCCCACTAAAAACAGATATACCAAAACCTTGGTTGATAAACTTAACAGTTCCTCCTCTATCAGGAAAAGCGAGTGATAATTTTACATAACTATAGGATGTTATCAATGCTAAAAGACCTGCTAATAAAAAAGCAATCGGAGTTCCTCCTTTTGCAAGAGATACAGCCAGCCCTAAAACTGCAAAAATGCCACCTCCAACCATTCCACCGATTCCAATAGCCATTGCAGCCTTTAGTCCTATTTTCTTATTCATTTATTTCTATTTTTTCTATTTTTTTTTCAAAAATACGAATTTTAATCCAGCTGCACAATTCCCAGCATAACTACCGCCTCTTTAGGACAAATACTATTCGGCAACCGTTTCATTGCTCCAATATCCCTTTTGATTATAATATTCATGTAACTTGAGCTCATATTCTCTAGTTAACAGAGATTCCTCAACATATTCCGGTGCCTCTTTGATAGCCTCGCGAGAAAGATTAACTACTAATTTCGATTCATCAAAACTAACCTGCTCCATCCATCGTGGTGAAACCAATACTTTCTTTCCTGGCCACCAGTTTTTTGTATCAATGACTAAATATACAATTTCCCAAGTCTCATCATTAATAATGAAATCCTCTACATGACCAATTTCACCATTACTGGCTTGGATATAATAACCATCTACATTATAAGTACTACGTAAATGAGGATCCCATGTTCTCTCCTCCTTAGTCGATTTTTCCCATCTTTCACGTTCCCTTAAGATATAAGGATAATATCCCCACATATATGAGCCTGCCCAATACATAGGCGATCCATAATACCCATAGTAGGATTCCTCAAATTGTAATGAAACAGGCTTATCACTTTCTAATAAGGGACTGTCCTCTATTTGCTTTTTAGTCAAATCGACATCAATATGTTCAGCCTCTTTATCCACCCTTATTAATGAATACGGAGAAATCAACACTTTTCTACCTGTAAGCCAACCTCCTGTATCAGCAACCAAATAACGAATTGTCCAATATTTATCATCAAAATAAAATTCTTTAGCTTTTCCTATTTCCCCATCAAGACTATTCAACTTATATCCATTAAGTTTTTTTACGCTAATCAACATAACTACTTTCCTTTCTTTTTTAATTTATAATTTGCTATCATTTTCTTATTATTCTAAGAATATAAAAAAAGGATCACTTAGATAAAATTTATAAAATTAATCTAGCATTCTCTTACTATCAAGACACAGGCTCACTAAGCACTCACTAAGTGTCTCTACACATTTAAGATTAGTATAATCAATATTTTTAGGGCTTACACTGCCCAGAGAAGATATTGTTGCTTGCATCACAACAATTCAAATTGTAAAATTATGTACCTACTGTAAAGTCTTTATTTTAAGAATAGAGTCAATCTTGTTTTTTTATTGGAACGATAAAAAGTGGTATGGACGTTTTCTTTAAAACATCTTCTGCATCACTTCCCATAATGATATTTTCCAACCATTTCCGGCTATGCGACCCCATAACAATAATATCTACGTTCTTTTCTTCTGCCGTATTTAATATTGTTTCTGCTATTTTGCCTTCACTCAACATCGTTACAATTGATTCATCACCAAGATGTTTCTTTGTTTTAGCCAAAAAGTCCTGAGTTCTTTCTCTAAAATCATCCTCTACCCCAACTTTCAATTCGCTCATATACGTATATGATGAATAATAGATCGGTTGTTCAAAAATGACATGTAACAAGATTATTTCTGCTTTCATGGCTTTTGCCATTGCAAAACCTTGTTCCGCCACCTTTTGAGATGTCTCATCGTAATCTATAGCAATCAATACTTTTTTAGATTTAATATTTTCCATACTTATATTATTTTGAAGTTAAACAGAATTTTAAAGAAAGTGATATTTCATACTTATATGAATCTATTTTATCGAACAAATCAAAGTTCTATAATTTCAGTCTGAACTATACTATTATGACTTTCAAATTGATGAGAATTTTGTATCTATCTAAGCTATTATTTTAGAAAACAGCAACAGAAATTTCACTCAATTGTATAATTTTATCTTTAAACTGACTGAAATTCAATAAGTAACATGTGGATATATAAATAACATGTAATTTCATCCATTTGTTCAAAAAGAAGAGGGTTAACCAGTAAAAACAAGAAAATCAAGATACGCATATCTTCATCCAGATTTCTTTTCAGAAGTCTGAAGCCAAAAGCAAAAGGCACAGAATTAATCTTTTTTTAATCTACCCTTTACTATAAAAACGCTACCTTTGTTACCTACGATAAAGAGCAGATCAAAATATTATTGGTTCAAAATGAATTGGACAAACGTCTTAAAATATACGCTTATGACGGCGACCATCCTAACCGCAAAACCATTTTTTGCACAAAACAAGGATTTTAAAGAGCTAGTAGCTTCGGCTATCAAAGCTCCGTCAGGACACAACACTCAACCATGGCTTTTCCGCTTACAAGAGAATGCCATCGAAGTATACCCTAACTTGAAAAACGCATTACCCGTAGTAGACCCAGAGAATAGAGAACTCTACATTAGTATCGGTTGCGCTGTAGAAAATCTATGTGTAGCCGCCACAGAAAAAGGTTACCACCCCACTCCTGTCATCCTGAAGGAAAAAGAGGGTAGTTATATGATTCGAGTAAAGATGGAGAAGCAAGCTCCCATAGATAATCCTCTCTTTGCTTCAATCAGCAAACGGCAAACGAACCGTAGTGTGTACAAAGATCATGCTATTGCCCCGGATACCCTGAAATTAATACAAGGGATTAAAAAGGAAGATGGAATAAAGTTCTATATGTATAAGAATGGAGAAGCTGCTTTTGATACACTAACCGAATATATCCGAGAAGGCAATAATATACAAATGGAAGACAAGCTCTTCAAAGGAGAATTAATGAAGTGGATTCGTTTCAACAAGAATCATGCTGCACAAATGGGTAACGGACTTGCTGTTGCCACCATGGGGTCTCCTAGCATGCCTAAATTCGTAGGAAAAGCAATTGTAAAAGCATTCCTCAAACCCAAGACCCAAAATAAATCAGATATCAAGAAAGTAGAATCATCCTCTCACTTAGTACTGTTCACTATCAACCAAAATAGTCCCGAAGAATGGATCCTGTTAGGAGAAACACTCGAACGCTTTCTGCTGGAGACTACCCGACTTGGCATTGTTAATGCTTACATGAATCAACCTTGTGAGCTAAAGCCCCTTGTAGAAAAAATAAAGGAGAAGCTCCTTCCCGATGGTGAATATCCGATGATTCTCGTCCGTCTGGGTTATGCTCCTCCTATGCCTTATTCGCCACGCAAAAGCGTAGACAGTGTTATTATTCCTTAAGTGGCAACCAACCTGTACGAGTCAACAGACTATTCCACAAAGGTGTAGGAATATTCAATTTTGCTTGATTATGTATATCAAGTTCCTTTTCTATTTGTTCTACATTACCCGCTTTCACCTTCTCCAGCCAATGAGGTTCAATAAGCAATTCGCGTCCCAAGGCAACTAAAGGAATACCCGTTGAAAGAACTTCTTCCGCTTGTTCAGGAGAACTTATAGAACCAACCCCAATGATTGGAAGCAATTTACCCACTTTTTGGTATATCAATTCAGCACGAGATTCAACATCTTTCTCATCACGCATCGATCCAGCCCAAAAATTCATAACAGAAACATGTAAATAATCAAGTCCTTCAAAAGCTAAAGCCTCGGCTAAAGCTAAAGTTTCCTGCATAGTAATACCCGGATTCTCCATTTCTTCTGGAGAAATACGATATCCTACAATAAAAGTTTTTTTTGCAGCTTTATAAACAGCAGACTTCACAGCATCAACTACTGCTAAAGGAAACGACATGCGTTTTTCCAAACTACCACCCCATTTATCCGTGCGTCTATTTGAATGTGGGGAAAAAAATTGTTGGATAAGATAAGTGTTTGCGCCATGTATTTCTACTCCGTCAAAGCCCGCTTCAACAGCTCTGCGAGCAGCTTCACCATAAGCAGTAATAGTCTCTTCTATTTCCTGTTCAGTCATTTCACGAGGAGTTTGGGCACCCTCTCTCAAAGCAGCAACCGCACTAGCACTAACAGATTGTTTATCAGGAAGTTCTTCAGGTGGGCACATTCTTCCACCATGATGAATCTGCAAGACAGCCTTAGCTCCGTTCTCTTTCAGAACATCTGCTATTCGCTTTAAGCTAGGAAGCATTTCATCAGAATGAGCACCAATCTGTCCATGAAATCCTTTTCCTTGAGGAAGTACATAAGCGCATGCCGTAATCAACATACCTGCAGTTCGATTACGTTCTCTATAGTAAGAAATTTCTTCATCAGAAGTAGTACCATCATCATTACCCGAAAAGGTAGTCATAGGAGCCATTACAACCCTGTTATCCAATTTCACTCCAGAAAGAGGAAACTTAAAAGAAGACAATAAATTAGTATATTTTTCAGTCATATATTTTTTATTTTAAATTTCAACAAGAAGTTTGCCTATGTTATCACCGCGAAAAAGTCCAATAAAAGCATCAGGCAAAGCATCAAAACCTTTCATTACCGTCTCCTGATGCTTCAATTGCCCACTAGAAAGCCATACAGCAAGCTGTTTTATACCCTCGGGAAAATACTCAGCAAAATCACTCACAACAAACCCTTTCATAAAAGCACTATTTTTTATCAAAGCCACTTGTGGGCGAATTCCGACCGAAGCTTGTGTACTATTATACATTGAGATCTGACCACAAATAATAATTCGAGCATACTTATTTATATGCTGTAATACTGCATCTGAAATATCTCCTCCAACATTATCATAATAGATATCCACTCCATCAGGACAAGCAGTAGCAATAGCGGCACTCATATCTTTAGTTGTACGGTAATTGATTACTTCATCAAAATGAAGATCATTTTTCAAATAAGCATTTTTATCATCACTTCCAGCGATCCCCACTACGCGGCAACCTTTTATCTTAGCGATTTGTCCAACAACACTCCCCACAGCACCTGCAGCCCCCGATACAACAACTGTTTCTCCCGCTTTAGGTTCTCCAATATGAAGTAAGCCAAAATAAGCCGTCAATCCAGGCATACCCAAGATACCTAAATAACAACTCAAAGGAGCCAAATCTTTTTGAAGTTTTTTCACCAATGCTCCGTTGACCACCTGAAGCTCTGTCCACGTTAGATTACCTAAAACCATATCTCCCGGCAGAAAATCAATATGGTTACTTTCAACAACTTCAGCAACAACTCCACCTACAATCGGTTTACCCACTTCAAAAGGCGCAACATATGATTTTACATCATTCATCCTCCCTCTCATATAAGGATCAACTGAAATAAAACGAGCTTTAAGTAATAATTCTCCTTCATTCAATCTTTTAGGCAATAAAGCATCAACTGTTTCAAAATGCTCTTTCCCAACCATCCCAACAGGTCTAGATTTTAATAATATCTGTTTATTCATAATTTTCATATTTTTATCTGTGTAAAACAAAACTTGAAAACTGATTCTTATTTTAGTGAACAAAACATCTATACAGATACTTTTGTTCGTTAAAAGACAAACAAGGTTTATTAAAAATAAAGCACAACAATATATATTCCATTTAATTATACTATAATTAGCAGTATACTATGGGCTTTCTCTCATAATAGCTAACATGATTGAACAGGTACTTTACGACTTTCGGCTTTCAGTTAACCAGCCTAAGTAATACTGCTACTATATTAACATTATGAATACTAGGAGGTATTCTTGCACTTACATTACAAAGGGAAATTAGTGTATTTCTTTTAATATCAAGCACCTTTAAGGAAATCATAATTTATTGATCTATTAAATATTATGTTTTAATAATGTATTGAATACAAAAGCGATAAGGTACAAATAAAGTTAAACAATTCTTTTTTGACATTTGTTATCCTACTGATAATCAACATTTCTAACTCATTAGTAACTTAAGCACCAACTTGTAATCTCTTGTTGATATTAACTCCATAAACTATATTTGCTCTCCATAAGTAACCAGATAACTATTTTAAACTAAATAACATAAATAATATGAAGTACTTAGAAAAGAACGTTGATTTAGGATTATTAATCGTCCGCTTAGCTGTAGGAGGATTAATGTTATTCCATGGGATATCAAAAATGATGCATGGAGTTGGATTTATAGAACAAGTCGTTAGCGGGGCAGGTTTACCTCACTTCATTACATATGGAGTATATATTGGTGAAGTTGTTGCTCCAATCTTAATTATTGGTGGATTAGCTACACGCGCAGCAGCAGGAATTTTTGCTTTTAACTGTTTAGTCGCAACTCTGCTTGTACATACAAGTATGATCTTTACCCTTGGTGCAGAAGGAGGATGGGCTTTAGAATTAATAGGTCTATATTTCTTCGGGGCTGTAGCCTTGATTTTCACAGGTGGCGGTAAATATTCAATAAGTAATAAATATATTTGGGATTAATCATAAAAATACAGAATATGAAAAAATATTTTATTCTTTCAATTATGGCATTCAGTTCATTGTTAGCAATTGGACAAAGCCAAACATGGACAAACGATCCTGCTCATTCACGTCTTGGATTTGTAGTAAAACATCTCACTATCTCTGAAATTGAGGGACGATTCTCTGATTTCTCCATAAAAGTGATAACTTCTAAAGAAGATTACTCCGATGCGCAAATAACACTCACAGCAAGAGTTGCCAGCATAAATACAGATGTTGAAGCACGTGATAATCATTTGCGTTCGGCAGATTTTTTCGATGCAGAAAAATATCCTACCATGACTTTTAAGAGCACATTATTAAAGAAAACTGGAAAGAACGAGGGTAAACTATACGGTAACTTAACCTTTCATGGTATCACCAAACCTGTAATCATGAATGTAAAATACTTTGGTAGTGTCATTAATCCCATGAGCAAAGCTCAAACGGCAGGATTTCAAATTACAGGATTCATAAAAAGATCAGACTTCAATTTAGGTCCTAAATTTCCTGAAACAATGATAAGTGATTCTGTTCAAATTATTGCAAATGCAGAATTTAGTCCCCATAATAATAAATAAATAAAAATGAAAACAATTATTATCTTAGCTCATCCAAACATAGAGCATTCACACATTAATAAATCATGGATAGAAGCTCTAAAAATAAGTAATCCAGAAATCAAGATACATGACATTTACAAGACATATCCTGATTGGAATATAAATGCCGAAGCGGAACAAAAACTTCTGGAACAATACGATAGAATCATCTTAGAATATCCAATTCAATGGTATAGCATGACTCCACTATTAAAAAAATGGTTAGATGATGTTTTCCTTATGGGATGGTGTTATGGAGAAAACGGAAATAAACTAAAAGGCAAAGAAATTGGAGTTGCAGTTTCCACAGCTGGAGTTGAAGAAGCATACACCGATTCCGATAACGGCTTTGGAACATTAGAACAATTATTAAAGCCAGTAGCATCTACAGTTAAGTTTGTCGGAGGAAAATATATTTCATATCACACATTACATGGAGCTTATCAACCAGATGTGAATGAAAAGCTTTCCGAAAACATCAAACAATACATTCGTTTTATTACACAATAGTTTTTTGTTAACGAGGTGCTTTACCCATAAGCACCTCTCTCTATCATAAAAAAACAGGGAGAAAAAAGAATGAAAGCAGAAGATAAATTAAAAAGCAATTGCCCTGTAAGATCCATTTTAAATGGCATTGGAAACAAATGGTCTATACTAATAGTCGATATTTTAGGTAATATAGAAAGCCTTCGTTTTAATGAACTAAGCAAAGCAATAGGAGATATTTCTCAGAAAATGCTGACTGTGACTCTCCGTTCCCTTGAATCAGATGGAATAGTCTATCGCAAGATGTATTCAGAAATTCCTCCGCATGTAGAATACGGATTAACACCTCTTGGATATGACCTATTACCACACATACGTAATTTAATAGACTGGAGTAAAAAAAACATTGAAACGATAAAAACAAACAGAACTTCTTTCAGAAATAAAAAACTTAAAAAAGAAAAAGCAGCAGCTACAATATAAAATCTTATTCTGCTCTATTGAAGTAGACTTTTATTTAAAGCAACTATTGACATTTTTCTAAGATCAAATGATGAGTTATAACAGAAGGTAATTCACTTTTATAGTGAGTTACCATAATCATTGTTTTATTCATACGGCAACAAAATGCTTCAATGATTGTCTTCACACGCTGGCGGTTATATGTGTCCAAACCATGAAGAGGTTCATCAAGAATGAGTAATTCAGGATCCTTCACAAATGCACGAGCCAACAAAACTAATCGCTGCTCCCCTGAAGAGATCTGCAGAAAGGGTCTATCTTTCAACGTTCTAATTCCAAAAATATTCATCCACCATTCGCAAATAGCCATTTGTTCAACTCTCGGTGGTTTATAAAGCCCAATAGAATCATGCAATCCAGATGCAACGATCTCAATAGCGGGAAGGTTTTTCAAATAAGCACGATGCATCTCTGGAGATACGTAACCAATGTGTTTTTTAATATCCCAAATACTCTCACCAGTTCCACGTTTTCTACCAAATAAACTAATATCACAGGCATAAGATTGTGGATTATCAGCACAGACAAGACTTAGTAGTGTAGATTTACCAGAACCGTTTTTACCGCTAAGCGCCCATTTTTCACCGCGAGCAACAGTCCAGTCAAGTTCCTTCAGAATATTCCGATCTCCATAACGAATACTCACTTTATTTAGCTTCACCACTTCAAGTGAGTTATAATCACTATTTCGATAAGGTAATTCAAGAATGCACTTTTTCAGATCCAATCCATAAGCATCCTCTCGAAAGGTAAGAGATTTTAAATAAACCTCCCTTGTTTTTTTATTACTTACTTGCATTTTATCAACAGGTAATACATGTGTGATAAAAGAGGGAATATCGTCTAGTAGAGAAAGCACCAATACTATTTGTAATCCTGATTTCTTAGTCAATTGTTGTAAAAGCGTATGAAGTAGTTTGCGTGTAGAAGCATCCAAACCAACAAAAGGATTATCCATAATCAACACACGAGGAGCAGCAAGCAATGTTTTAACCAGCTGGAATTTGCGCAATTCTCCACTAGAAAGCAAGATGATTTTCTTATGAAGCATTGGTTCTATCTTAAAGAGTTCAAAAAGTTCTTCTCTTAACTTTTCATCTCCTATACCAGTCAACATTTCACAAACTTCTGGAACATCTTCTTGGTCATGTGCATTCCAACGTTGTTGATAATAATAGTTCGCATCAGCGGCACCATATGTATCTCTAAAAGCTATATATTTTATATTATCGTAAACAGCTTGAGTACGAGAAGGAAAAAAATCATAAGTAATTTCTCCTTCTTTAAGAAGATGCTTACCTAAAAGAGTTTCTACAAGCAACGTTTTACCAGCCCCGTTAGGCCCTACAATAGCCAAATGCTCTCCATCGGAGAGAGTGAAATTAATCGGTAACATAAAACGAACAAGAGGATTTCTCGCCACACCTTCCGATAATTTTATAACATTCTGTTCCATATATTTTAAGAGAAAAGTAAAGAGAAGGTGCAAGGTAGAAAAAATAAGGTAGATAGGCAAAAAAGCCTATCAAAAATGATAAACGAGTCCGAGGCCAAAGCTGTTAGTCGTTGCAGTGGGCAATATAACTAAAGATTTAGTTTTATCTTTTATTCCAAAAATTTTATGACACACTGGTAACAAAGCATATCCCAATTCAGCACTCAAAATACCGATCCCCGCACCTGCTGCAACATCACTTACCCAATGTTTTTTATTCATGACCCTTAATGTACCTGTAGCCAAAGCCACAGCATAACCTCCCACTCCAATCCACGGAGAAGTATCTTTATATTCTTTAAAAAGAATATGTGCTCCAACAAAAGCAGTAGCAGTATGACCAGAAGGAAAAGATTTCAGATTAGAGCCGTCCGGACGAAGCACATGCGTTGAACTTTTCATCACCTGTACCATCGTTCCCATGATAAGAAAAGAAGTAGCCATTATGATTGTACGGTCACGAAAATTGTGCTTAGCCTTCAATCCAAGTAAATCGAAACCATACACACCTACAGCGGGAGCAAATTGCATATAATCATCATATGGAATATGCTGATAAATATGCTCTCCGACTTCATTATTAGTGCTCAAGTCTATTTCTCTCAACGATTTATTCGCATGTGCAAAAACGCCATACGAAATAAGTGCAGCAGGTAATATATAATGAGAATAGGATGAATTAAAAAAACTTTTCGATTTTCGGTGGTTTAGTTTAAAAGTCACTTCATCATTCAATAACAAAAATTTATTTAAATCACCCAAATCTGTAGACACAGAGATGTTTTCGGCACTATTTCTTTTTACTTTCAAAGAATCAATACCAAAGAGTTGTTGTTGCTTTTCTTTTAAACGAATTGTATCTTCTTGAGCTAACACCTTAAAAGATGAAATCAAAATAAAGCACAAAAACAAAACAGTATATTTACCCTTCATTACAATCTTATTATAGACAATACATATTTAAAAAGTATCGCAACAAATGTAAAAGGCAATTCTGGAGAAAATTTGAATTTTCATCTTCATCCTATTTTTTTCACCTTAAAGAATGATTAATAAGCTTTTTTTGTTACTTCTATGTTTCACTCATAACTTCAAATAGCTACCTTTGCCATAAAAGTAAAAACTGAGAGTATGAAATATAAATTATTGGTTCTTGATGTAGATGGAACCTTACTCAACGATGAAAATAAAATAACGAACCGCACTACTGCTGCATTACTCAAAGTGCAACAGATGGGAATACATATTGTACTAGCTTCTGGCAGACCTACATACGGACTTATGCCCCTGGCTAAAAAATTAGAGTTAGATAAGAATGGAGGTTTTATCTTATCTTATAATGGTGGACAAATTATCAATGTACAAACCGGAGATTTACTATTTGAGAAACGAATAAATCCGGAAATGTTGCCTTACATGGAGAAAAAAGCTCGCAAAAATGACTTTGCCATCTTTACCTATCACCAAGATAAGATCATCACAAATGAACCTGAAAATGTGCATATTCAGCAAGAAGCTCTTCTCAATGGAATGAATATTGTACCCGTTAATGACCTTTCCATTGAAGTTGATTTTTCTCCATGCAAGTGTATGTTAGTTAGTGATAATCCAGAGGCTCTTAAGGGATTAGAAGAACATTGGCGGAAACGACTCAATGGTGTTTTAGATGTATTCCGTTCTGAACCTTATTTTTTGGAAGTGGTTCCTCGCTTCATCGACAAAGCAAACACGTTGGGAGTTTTGTTAGAAATGTTACAAATAAAACCAGAAGACGTTATCGCTATTGGTGATGGTGTATGTGACTTCTCTATGATTCAACTTGCAGGCTTAGGTATAGCCATGGGCAACGCACAAGAATCTGTAAAAGCATGTGCTGATATTGTCACAGAGTCTAATAATGATGAGGGAGTTGCTATAGCCGTAGAAAATGCCATACTTGCAGATATACACCCTTCGGAAGTTCCTTTGGAAGAGTTAAATGCTCGTGCACATCATGCCTTAATGGGTAATCTTGGCATTCAATATACTTATGCGTCTGAAGAAAGAGTTGAAGCGACAATGCCTGTTGACGAACGCACACGTCAACCTTTTGGCATCTTACACGGAGGAGCAACTTTGGCTTTAGCCGAAACAGTAGCCGGACTAGGGTCCATGATTATCTGTCAACCAGATGAATTTGTGGTAGGAATGCAAGTTAGTGGTAATCACATTTCATCCGCACACGAAGGGGATACTGTACGAGCTGTAGGTACCATTGTTCATAAAGGTCGTTCTTCACATGTATGGAATATTGACGTATTTACTTCTACCGACAAATTGGTTTCTTCCATTCGTGTAGTTAATAGTGTATTAAAGAAGAGATGACATTTAAATATATAGATAATAGTACTCAAATAGACGAACTGATTGAACGCAAGCAGAGTTTTGCACTATATCAGTCCCCAAAAGAAAATAGGGTGCATTTTCTGACACAAAAGACAGGCAATGCACAGTTACTTTATAGCGTTGAAGAATTAAACGGAATACAAGGTTTTATCATTGCTCCTTTTCAGGTCAGCCAGAAATATCCCATAGTAGTTATGCAACCTGATTATGAGGAGGTTAGTGAGAAAATAGCTCTGACAGATCAGGATTTGACTAATCAGCAAGAAATCCCTTTAGGAATGTGTAATGCTTCAAGAGATACTCAAGAGGTGCAACTAGAAGGATATAGCCGCAAGTTTGCTCTGTTCTCAGATGTTTTACACAAGAAAGAGTTCGATAAACTTGTCTTATCTCGCAGTTATAAACTAAAGAGAAACCCTTCTTTTTCTCCAGCTATGGCCTTTTACAAAGCTTGTAGACGATATGCCCATTCATACGTATATTTATGTTACACTCCAGAAACAGGAGTGTGGCTAGGTAGCACACCTGAAATAATCCTATCCGGTGAACAGGGGCAATGGACCACTACAGCTCTTGCTGGTACGCAATCACTTCAACAGAACGAATTACCCATCAACTGGGATAATAAGAATAAAGAAGAACAAATGTTGGTCGCAGCTTATATACGTCAACAACTCCTATCAAAAGATATTCATCCCACAGAGAAAGGACCTTATGCTATCCGTGCCGGAGAATTGGCGCATTTAAAGACCGACTTTCATTTCACTTTATCTGAAACAAAAGAGTTAGGTAGCATGTTAAATTTATTGCATCCTACTCCTGCCGTGTGCGGATTACCTAAAGAAAAAGCTTATCGCTTTATTAAAGCTCACGAAGGATATGAACGTCAGTATTATTCCGGTTTCATTGGTCTGCTATCCCCTAAAGGAAAGACCGAACTATACGTTAATCTTCGATGCATGAACATAAACAAGGAAACGCTCACCCTTTATGCCGGAGGTGGATTGCTAGCCTCCTCATCTATGGAAGAAGAGTGGAATGAAACAGAAAAAAAACTACAAACCATGTTAGTGATAACTGATAATAAGTAAGAGTATGTATTCCGACAAAAAAAACGTATTACAACTAGTAGCGCTCTTGCAAGCGCATCATATAACCAAAGTAGTGCTATGCCCAGGTAGTCGCAACTCTCCCATTGTTCATACTCTGGCATCTAATCCCGCATTCACCTGCTACTCAATAACCGACGAACGAAGTGCCGGCTTTTTTGCTATGGGATTAGCACTTCATGGCGGACAACCTGCTGCTATATGCTGTACTTCCGGCACAGCATTACTTAACGTTCATCCAGCTGTAGCAGAAGCTTACTATCAGAATGTACCGCTAGTCGTTATCTCAGCAGATCGCCCCGCTGCGTGGATCGGCCAAATGGATGGGCAGACCTTACCACAACCGGGTGTTTTTCAGTCATTGGTAAAGAAGTCCGTCAACCTCCCAGAAATTCACACAGAGGAGGATGAATGGTATTGCAACCGTCTGATAAATGAAGCGCTACTAGAACTCAATCATCGAGGTAAGGGGCCGGTACATATCAATATACCTATTTCAGAACCACTCTTTCAGTTCACTACAGAAAAATTGCCAGAAGTTCGTGTCATGACCCGTTATCAGGGACTTAACATCTATGACCGTGATTATAACGAGCTGATTGAACGATTGAATAAATACACCAAACGCATGGTTGTGGTAGGACAGATGAACTTAATTTATCTGTTTGAAAAAAAATATTCCAAATTACTCTATAAACACTTTGCATGGCTTACCGAACATATCGGAAATCAAACAATCCCAGGACTTCCTGTAAAAAATTTCGATATGGCACTCTATTCCATGTCTGAAGAGACACAGGAAAAGATGGCTCCTGATCTTGTCATAACCTATGGAGGGCATGTAGTCTCTAAACGATTAAAGAAATATCTCCGTCAGCATCAACCTAAAGAACATTGGCATGTTTCAGCAGATGGAGAGGTGATTGATTTATTTGGTACACTCACCACTATCATCGAAATGGATCCGTTTGAGTTTCTCGAGAAAGTAGCTTCGTTGCTAGACAACAAAACGCCTGAGTATCCACGTATATGGGAAAACTACTGCAAGGAACTGCCTGAACCTCAACTACCCTATTCTGAAATGTCAGCGATCGGTGCACTCATCCATTCTTTGCCGGAACTATGTGCACTACATTTGGCTAACAGCTCAGCCGTACGTTATGCCCAACTCTTTAATCTGCCGAGCACGGTAGAGGTATGCTGCAATCGTGGAACAAACGGCATTGAAGGTTCCCTATCAACCGCCATTGGCTATGCTGCTGCTTCCAGCAAATTAAATTTTGTAGTTATCGGTGATCTTAGCTTCTTCTATGATATGAACGCTTTATGGAATGGCCACTTTGGTGGTAACCTACGCATCTTGCTGCTCAACAATGGTGGAGGTGAGATATTCCAGACCTTACCAGGATTGGATGTATCAGAAAATTCGCACCATTTCATTACGGCAACACATAAGACATCTGCCCAAGGATGGGCTAAGGAACGAGGGTTCCTCTATCGAAAAGTAGAAAAAGAGGAAGAGCTAAATGAAGCCATGAAAGAGTTTGCACAGCCAGAGCTATTAAAGCAACCGATATTGATGGAAGTCTTCACCAACAAAGAAGAAGACACTCGTCTATTAAAAGAATATTATCATCAATTAAAACAACAATAAATCATGAGTATACAAAGAGAATGGACTACCATTAAAGAATATGAAGATATTCTTTTTGATTACTATAACGGCATTGCCCGTATCACCATCAACCGCGAACGTTACAGAAATGCTTTTACTCCTACCACCACAGGAGAGATGAGCGATGCTATGCGCATCTGTCGTGAAAATCAAGACATCAGCGTGATCGTTTTTACCGGAGCAGGCGATAAAGCCTTTTGTTCGGGTGGAGACCAAAACGTAAAAGGACGCGGTGGTTATATCGGCAAAGATGGAGTACCTCGCTTAAGTGTACTCGATGTACAGAAGCAAATCCGCTCCATCCCTAAACCAGTAATTGCGGCAGTAAACGGTTATGCTATTGGCGGAGGTCATGTGCTTCATGTAGTATGCGATCTGTCTATTGCTTCAGATAATGCGATCTTCGGGCAAACAGGTCCACGCGTTGGTAGTTTCGATGCAGGTTTCGGTGCCTCCTACTTAGCTCGCGTAGTAGGGCAAAAAAAGGCTCGTGAAATTTGGTTTCTCTGCCGCAAATACAATGCACAAGAAGCTCTAGATATGGGCTTGGTGAACAAAGTCGTTCCTCTGGAACAACTAGAAGATGAGTATGTGCAATGGGCAGAAGAAATGATGCAACTCAGTCCGCTAGCTTTACGAATGATTAAAGCCGGACTCAATGCCGAACTCGACGGACAAGCTGGTATACAAGAGTTGGCCGGAGATGCAACCATGCTTTATTACATGACAGATGAAGCACAAGAAGGCAAAAATGCATTTTTAGAGAAACGGAAACCCGACTTTACGCAATACCAAAAATTGCCCTAAACCAAGTTCTAAAAGATTAAGATTACATCAGAGTATGCAAATCTCATTCAAGCAAACGATATGCTACATAAATGAGAAATGCATATTCATTATTGTAAACAAGAATGTATAAAATAGAAATTGTGCCCCGAGTGTTGCATTTCAAGCAGCCAGCTGGAACTTCCCGAGGAGTCTACAATACGCGCAAAGTGTGGTATGTACAACTCTCTTCTACAGAACATCCAGAGCGAACAGGAGTAGGCGAATGTGCTCCATTGCCTAAGCTGAGCTGCGACGATGTGCCCAACTATGAAGAGGTGCTCAACAAAGCTTGCCGCCAATTAGAGAAAGAGGGTACTCTTCAGACAGATTCCTTACGGAACTACCCCTCTATCCTATTTGGACTAGAGACGGCTATACGCCACTATGAAACAGGTAGCTGGGCATTATGGAACACTCCCTTCTCTCGTGGAGAAGCCGGTATCCCGATCAACGGGCTAATCTGGATGGGTGATTATAAAAAAATGTTCAGCCAGATAGAACAAAAGATGCAATCGGGATTTCGCTGCATCAAACTGAAAATCGGAGCGATAAACTTTGAAGATGAATTGGAGCTCATCCGGCACATACGTTCCTGCTTTTCAGCCAAAGAGATAGAGTTACGAGTAGATGCCAACGGCGCATTTTCGCCTAATGATGCAATGGAGAAGCTAAAACGTTTAGCTGAATTAGAACTACATTCTATCGAACAACCTATACGCGCCGGACAATGGGAGCAAATGGCTAAGCTCACAGCTACCACTCCTCTGCCCATCGCCCTGGATGAAGAACTGATTGGCTGTAACACTCCTGCTGAAAAGCGAAAATTGCTGGCAGCTATCCATCCTCAATATATTATCCTAAAACCTTCTCTTCATGGGGCAATTAGTGGAAGTGAAGAATGGATTGCAGAGGCAGAAAGCCAAGGAATAGACTGGTGGGTTACCTCCGCACTCGAATCAAATATTGGACTAAACGCTATTGCACAATGGTGCGCCACTTTGAACAATCCATTGCCTCAAGGACTCGGTACAGGACAGCTCTTTAATGACAATATAACAATGCCTCTGGAGATACGCAAGGACTGTTTGTGGTTTTGTCCTTAATAAGTGATTTACAAAATTCCAAAAGACTATTCATTTTGAATCTCTTATTTCAGGACACACTAACTTTATCTTCATTGGATTAAATTGAAAAAGAACGATGAACTTAAAAAGAGAAGAACAACGACTAGTTCTGGAAGGTAAGATTTACTCCAGTGAAACAATTGACCAACTAAGTGAATTAAAGGATAGCACTCCTTCTCCTTTTCTAAAAGAGCTTTATCTATTTTTGAAAGATTGGTTCGCTCCATCTCCTTATATCACTGTGCAAACATCGGGTTCTACAGGAGTACCTAAGCAACTCACTGTTCTCAAAGAACAAATGATGCAAAGTGCCCGCCTCACCTGCGAATTCTTACAATTAGAAGCCGGAGATACCGCTCTACTGTGCATGCCTTTGCAATACATTGCCGGTAAAATGGTGGTAGTACGTGCACTAGTAGCAGGTTTAAACCTTATTCTACGCACTCCATCCGGTCATCCACTAGCAAATATAAACTTTCCATTAAAATTTGCTGCGATGGTTCCGCTACAAGTTTATAATTCTCTTCAAATCCCCGAAGAAAAAGAATGCCTTAGCCAAATAAAGAACCTTATCATCGGTGGCGGAGCTATTGATGCAACATTAGAGAAAGAAATCAGCCAATTGCCCAATATGATTTATTCAACTTACGGCATGACCGAAACTCTTTCGCATATTGCTTTACGGAGACTTAACGGTGCCAAACCTTCCGCCCACTACCATCCATTCTCTTCCGTCGACCTCTCTTTATCTCCCGACAACACCCTAATCATAAATGCCCCTTTGGTCTGCTGCACAAAGCTTATTACAAACGATGTGGCAGAAATTTTTGAAGATGGCACTTTTATTATCTTAGGCAGAAAAGATAATATCATCAATAGCGGAGGAATAAAAATACAAATAGAAAAAGTAGAACAGCTACTTCAACCTATAATACCAGTAAATTTTGCTATCACTTCCAGAGTAGATGAGCGATTGGGAGAAGCCATCACTCTATTAATAGAACAGACTTTTATTTTAGAAACGATAAAAGAAAAAATCAAAAAAATCCTACCTAAATATCAACAACCTAAAGAGATCGTGATAGTAAAGGAGATTCCTTTCACTGGTAGTGGAAAGATAGATAGAGCCGCATGTCGACTCCTAGCAAATAAAAGCAAGACAAAAATATAAACCATCTAAAAGTGAAAAACATCTTAGCTGATTATAGAGAGCTAAAAGCATAAACAGAACAAAGAGAAAAGAACAAAGGGAGAAAGAAGTAAAAGGAACACATGAAAAGATAGACAACATGGGGATGTTATTACCCACAACATCCCCATGTTGTGACATAAAACATCCCCATGTTTTGCATCAACACAACAGATACATTTATCATTTCGAAAAGGCTTAAGAAAGAAAATCTTTACTTAAAACTTAATTCTTTAAATAGATGATCATCATTGTTGTTGTTATATCTCTTACAACCCTAAGGTAATTCTCTCAATGAGATGATTTTCATCAATGAAATAAACCTTTAATTTTACCAGGCATCTCATAATGATAATATTTACCTATAAATTTTTGAGCTTGAGGCCCATAAGCCAATACAGGAATCATGATAGGCGTATGGTCATTAGTAACATAATAGGCAGTCACGCGTCCAGTCTTATTATCTCCATCTATAAGGGTTAGACCTCCCGTTTCATGATCTGCAGTAACAATGACTAGTGTTTCCCCATTTTTATCGGCAAATTTCAAAGCCTCAGCCACTGCCATATCAAAACTCAAAGTCTCCATAATTGATCCTGGCAGGCAACGAGAATGACCGGCATAATCAATCTTAGCGCCTTCAACCATCAAAAAGAATCCTTTTGAACTGCTTTGATTAAGTTTCTCAATAGAATTGTGAGTAGCACGCGCCAACAAATCAATATTTCCTACTTCTGCCGCTTTCCCCATTTCTTCATCAACACAGATCTCCTTTCCAGCTTTTGCATTGATGTCTTTAATACTGGTGACAAAATGATATTCTTTTTTCTTTAATTGATCAATAAGATTCACTCCATCTTGGCGGTGTGTAAAAACATCCATTCCACTACCTGCCAATAGAGTAAGCTTACCATCCAACAAATCACGAGTCAGTGCATCCGAATTATCGCGCTCCACATTATGCCCATAAAATACCGCTGGAGTAGCATCAGCTACATTACCCAAAGTTACAACACCACAGGCTTTTCCCTGAGCAACAAAGAAATCGGTAATTAAAGGATAAGCCTTACCATCATCACTCATGCAGATATGCCTATTGGACACCAAGTGTCCACAAGAAAGAGCACTACCCGATGCTGCAGAATCAGTCGTAAAAGCATCAAGAGCAGAGGTCGTAATCAAACCCATATATCTCATATTAAGCATAGAAAGCCCTTTATTTACACGATCAGCAGCCGTAATTTGTCCCAGTCCCATGCCATCTCCAATGAGTAAAATCACATTCTTTACCGGTAAGTCTGCCCCATCATTCCGATATGAAGGAGTATAAGTAGCTACATTTTGAGTAAGTTGCAACTTATCATTCTTGAATCCCGCGAAATTATGCGTTGTTTTATCCAAACGATCAGTATTCGTCACTCCCGTTTCAGCCGTTTTCTTGTCTGCAGAAATGACATAATTCTTATTATCCCAATCGCTAAAGAACTCTGCACACTGTTCCACATGATCTGTATTGATATAGTCTATTCCCATCCAATAAAAAGCGGTCCATGCTGTTATACCGTCTGGAGCTCCCCAAAAACGGATAGGTTTGCCTTGAGCATGAGCTTCATTGATAGCAGAAATAACTTTCTTTTTATCCTTTTTCACCATCGAGCCCTTACCATTCCAATGCGAAAGACTTTTAAAATCAAGGCTGAACATGGCAATATGTTTCAATTCTTCCTTTGTATATTTTTCATTCAAATTACCATCAAAACTAATGTAAGATGGATAACGAGAAAATTTATCTGCAGAAGGTCTATTACCCGTAATGACAATGCGAACAGCATTCGGATTCCTTTCTGGGTTAAAAACTTCAGGATATAATTTGAAGATATCCACCAAAGCATTCATAAATGCATCTGTATTCCTCGATTTTATATCAATAACCAATTGCAAAGGGCGATCAGCATCAGCCCATGCCCTACCCTTATTCACATTGAAAAGAAATAGCAACGGATTGAGATATAACGCATCAAACGTTTTTTGCTTATTAATATCCACCTTATCATGACTCACATAAAACTGACCATTACGATAAAACATATCTACCTCTATAGAATATATCTTTTGTGAATAGGCTTCATAGAAAGGCATTGTACGAGTATAGTCATTGTGAGAATGAATTTTGACGGGATATTGTGCCATAACTGATTGTGTCATAAGCAAAAAGACACACAAAACACATTGAAAAATGATTCTTTTTAATTTCATGATTCTTATTCGTTTTTTAAGTCAAATAAGCTGTGCCCAAAGATTTTAAATCTTCTGGCACAGCTCTCTAATTTGAAAGAATTATCTTGTTCTATTTTCTATTAACAATTAATATCCATCGTTCTGTTTCAACTTTCCATTAGATTTAGTGACCTGATTAGATGGATAAGGAAATACCATCATATAAGGTTGATAAGCCGACTTGCCCATATAATCTTCATAATCGGCAATATGAAATGCTGATTCTGGATTAGAACGGTTATCGTATTTACGCACACGCGGATGTGCATTCAATTCTTTATCAGCCAAAGTTTTAATTGTCGTATTCGAAGAACGATCCCAACGTTTCAAGTCGAATAGGTGATCGGTAAACTCAAATGCCAGTTCACAACGGCGTTCATGATACAGATCAGCCATAGTAGGCATATATGTATCAGCTAAAGGAGTAAGCTTAGAGCGCACACGAATTCTGTTAATATCAGCCCTAGCCTTATCTGCCTGATTAGTCATCAAATAAGCCTCGGCACGAAACAGTAACATCTCTCCAAAGCGGATAATTGGAAAATTTAAACGAGCCGTTGGCCAGTTGCCACTAGTATTGACATAGCCTTCCTTATCAGCATCGGCGTATTTGAACGGATCCAAATATTTGTTTATCATAAAACCAGCTTCGGTATCTGAGACAGAATAAAATTTACGCGTTTCTCCCCAAAATTGAAACTCTTGATTATACTCAAGAATAGAACGTCTCAAGCGATCGTTTCCTGCACCATCTTTTGCCATTTCAGCATAAATGTCATAACTGGGTTTGAATTGTCCCCAGCCATTGAATTTTCCCCAACCTTTATTTTCAAGAATAACACCCGGAAATTCGCTACCACCACCATTGGAGCCACCATCAGAAGGGATCGACCAAATATATTCCTTATTCCAGAAGTTACTGTAATCCGAAGAGAAGAAATCAGAAAGTGAAGAAGCAAGGCCGCGTCCATAATCGCTTTCAAGAGAATCCACCATCGATATCACATTTGTCCATTGCGTAGCATCCCAAGTTGCCCAATAAGCATAAACCTTAGCTTTATAGGCTACAGCAGCAGCTTGATGCGCACGTCCTTTATCAGCATCAGTATAGTCCTCAAACTTCGGAAGATATTTAATTGCGCTATCCATGTCCTTAATGATATACTTATAATTATCCACAACAGACTTTTGTTGCGGCAAGATAGAGTTATCATATCCATTAGCGTATTCTTCATAAGGTGCAAAAGGAACACCTTGCTTATCAGTACCATAGCGATAAGCAATCATGAAATGTGACATACCTCGCATGAAGTAAGCCTCACCTAAGCTACGATTCTCTATAGCAGTCAGAGTTGTGGAGTTTTGCTTTTGCAAAAGTTCCTGAATTACCCAGTTAGAACGTGCCATTATTTCATAGAACAATTTGAAATTACCACTTAGCGGGCTCTCATCACCAGTATAGGCAAACGTAGCAAGTGAGTTAAAATTACGGCTACGTCCCCAAACCACATCACACGCCGCACCTTGTTCCCAAAACAAATTACGCCCAAAGGACGTTTCTGCATGGAGCGGTTTATATAAAGCTGTGACAGCATCAATAGCCTGTTGATCATTCTTAAAATAAGATGTCGTTGTAGGAGTACCCTCGGACTGAACATCCAAAAAATCACTGCAAGAGCTAAACATTACTGTCAGCACGACTAAGGCATATATATATCTTTTAATCTTCATAATCTTTCTCATTATACTAATATTAATTACTATCACTTCTTAATAGGTCAATTTTACTCCAAAAGAGAATACACGTGACACCGGATATTTCATTCCATCATATCCTCCATTTTCAGGATCTATACCTGAGTAGTTAGTGAAGGTGTACAAGTTTTCTCCACTAAAATAAATCGACATATTACTATTACGTTTACTTAGATTATCACATTTATGAAGCAAATCGGTCATATCATAAGAAAGTGTTACATTTTTAATGCGGAGATATGAGGCATCTTCTAAATACCAATTTGATGGAGTAGAAAAATTTGCATTCGGATCAGACTTTGAAAGACGAGGAATATTTGATGAAGTATTTGTAGGACTCCATGCATTAAGTATTTCATTGGAACGATTGAATCCTCCTTCAACATCACTTAAAGTCATATACTTAGCCACATTCAATGCTTGTGCACCTCCTACGCCTTGAAGCATAGCACTTAGTGATATTTTTTTGTAAGTTGCACCAAAAGAAAAAGCAAAAGAAGTTTTAGGAGTAGCATTACCACAATATTGTCGGTCTTTAGAGTTATTGATGGTACCATCACCGTCATAATCTATAAACTTCAAATCGCCCGCTACAGCCTTAGGCTGAATGCGTTTCCCCTCTTTATTGACATAAGCAGCTGCTTCAGCATCCGTTTGAAAAATACCGTCTGTCTTAACCAAATAATAAGAGTTAAGTGGTTGCCCTTCTGCAGTTTGATACATATAAGGCAAATTACGGAATGCACCACCACCGGTCCAAACGCCAGGAGTGCCATCATCATTTTTCACTCCTGTATCTGATACCCAGTTTTTAAGAACAGAAAAGTTACCTGAGACGAAATAAGAAAAGTCTTTATTGATAGCATCAGACCAATTAGCTTGCATTTCAAAACCACGGTTACGTACTTCACCTCGGTTTACAAGCATAGGGTTTAGCCCCATTGTGGTAGGCCACATTGGCTCTGATTGTATCAGATTAAACGTACGTTTCTCGAAATAATCAAACGACAAAGACAAACGATTTTTGAACATACTAGCATCCAAACCTAGATCCGTCTGTTCTGAAGTCTCCCATGTTAAGTCCGAATTAAGTGCAATAGCATTATAAACAGCGGTTCCCCATTTCTTTCCACCAGTAACACCGTACTGACCAGATTCATTTCCGGTATTCTCATTGATCTTCAAAGAAGGTGATTTATAGTTCCGGTTTATTGAACCCAAATTACCTACACGCCCCCAAGATGCACGAAACTTTAGAAGCGAGATAAGATCACTCTTTTTAAAGAATTTTTCATTCGATATTTTCCATGCCACTGTTGCAGCAGGAAAGTCTCCATAATTATTTTCCTTAGGCAAACGCCCAGCATAGTCACGGCGCCATGATGCCGTAACAAAATATCTATCGTTGAACGAATAAGCCAAGCGAGAGATCAACGATAGGTTTGCATCCGGTCCATTTAGGTAATCTTTTGCCGCAGTAGAAGCAGCATAGGCCAAATATTGCAATGTTTTTGTTTCATCAGCAAAGTTAGATCCGGAAACCTGTAAACCACGGTTTTCATAATGATCGGCAGTAGTAGAAAGCAAGGCACTCAACGTATGTTCACCAAATATACGGTCATACGTAAGTGTGTTTTCCGTTTTCCATGAGTCCGTACGATAAGTTGATTCATTCAAACTATTCGAATTATCAGGTTTACCCACTTCATCACGTATCGGAGTGAAATTCTTATAATGATTACTTGTTAGATTATAAGTAAATCGACTAGTAAATTTCAACCCTTTAATAAAATCAGCAATTTGAAGAGTAGTCGTTGACCACGTATCGCTTGTCTTGTTATAATTCGTGTCCGCTTCAAGCGTGCGTACAGGATTAATCACATCACCGTGGATACTCGAGTAGTTCTGACCATATTTTGCAATATAGGCAGGGTCTTCGGTTGTTGTTCCACCATAAGAACCATCCAATGGATTATACACCGTTGCACTACGTGGCATATAAAGTGCTGAAAGAATAACCCCGGAATAGGCACTTGAAGTATTTGTACCTTGGCTTGTGGTATTTTTCCAAATGAAGTCCTCACCGATTGTTACCCATTTATTCAGTTTAAAACTACTATTATAACGCATTGCGAGTGCTTTATTATAAGTATTGATCAATGTTCCCTGATCATCATCATAAGAAAATGAAATACGATGTTTGAAACTGTCAGTACCTACATTTAAAGCCACATTGTGACGTTGATAAAGCGCCGTACGAAAAATAGCATCCATCCAATCGGTACGGGTCGTTGCAATCCAAGGATTGAGGCTAGTGTCCCAACCTGGAGGCAGTGTATTACCAGCATTAGCATACGATGTTTTACGCATCTCTATTTCCTGCTCAGCAGTAAGCGATTGTGGTAGATTGGTAGCCTGCCTTATACCCAATATAGCATCATAACTAAGAGAAGGTTCTCCTTTTTTCGCTTTCTTAGTTGTTACTAGAATAACACCTCCAGCACCTGATTGCGCACCATAAATAGCTGCAGAAGCAGCATCTTTCAAGACCACAATAGATTCAATATCACTCATCGATGCAATGGGAGCACCTGGCACCCCATCAACAACCCAAAGTACATTATCACCATTTTGCGAACCTTGTCCGCGAATCACGATAGAAGGAGTAGAAGTAGGATCTCCCCCATTGGCACTAACAGTTACACCAGCCAATTGTCCTTGAAGCATACTTTCAGTAGAAGTTACCGGCCTTGTGACTAAATTATCCGTATTGTTAATAACCCCCACCGAAGCAGACAAATCCTGTTTGCGAGTATTGGCTCCATAACCCAACACTACAACTTCATTAAGCACTTTTGTATCTTCAACAAGATTAACATTGATTGTTTTTGCACTAGCTACACGCTCTTCTGTCTTATATCCGATAAATGAATATGTTATAATTGATTGAGAGTTAGGAACGGCCAAAGTATATTTTCCATCCACATCAGTAATTGTCCCAAGAGTTACTCCTTTTACCTTAACTGTTACCCCAACTAACGGCGAACCATCAGCAGATACGGTTCCCGAAATATTGACATTTTGAGACCAAACATTTGATGGTATAATGGCAAAAGCCAGAAAGAGACTAATACCCCAAAAAAACTTCTTCAACATAGTTAAATAAATTAAATTAATTGAATTCATAAAATGCTAAATAATAGCGCACAAAAGTACCTTTAAGTCATACATAAAGGAATAAGATAATGTGAACTAACTACTACATTTATATTACAGAAACAGGCCTATAGTAAAGCAAAACTCATAAAGTTAAAATATGGGAGTAAAACAATTAACGATAAAAGGATGATTAACTTTAATACATTAAGTCTAAAAAAGCACACCCTATAAAACAAAATATTTTTTCAGCTATCCAGATGCTATTTTTATGCTTATAAATACACTAAAAGACTTACTAAAACAAAGCCCCCAGGAAAGGTTAATCCTGAGGGCTTTGTTTATTAATAGGGATGAAACAGAAAATGATTTCACAAAGAAATTTTATTCGATACTATTGAGCAAATCAACTTTATGTTCCTTTATTAATTTTAAGATGAGCTCACCAAATAAAGTGTTTTGCCAGGCAAACCAAGGACGAGTAAAATTAGAAGCATCGTCTTTATTAAAAGATTCATGAATAAATCCAGTCCCTGCATCTGTATCTAGCAACATTTTGATGCAAGCTTTTATTTCTTCATCATCCTGACTGGTAAATGCCTTCATCATAATGCTCATTGGCCATACCATATCATAACCTACGTGTGGACCGCCTATACCTTCACCCGCAACACCTTTGAAGAAATAAGGATTATCTTTGCTCCAAACAAAACGACGTGTGTTTTGATATATTGTATCCTTTACATCTACAAGACCTAAATAAGGCATCGCCAACAAACTGGGTACATTGGCATCATCCATCAGTAAATGATTACCAAAACCATCCACTTCATAGGCATATATCGTGCCATATTTGGGGTGATCATAAGTTGCATACTTTTTCAATGCAATTTCTACTTCCTGAGCTAGATCAGTACATTCTTTCGCCAAATCATTCCGATTATTTACAGTAGACAATATCTCAGCAGCCTTTCTAAGTGAAGAAACAGCAAAAAAGTTAGAAGGAATAAGAAATTGAAAAGTAGTAGCATCATCGGATGGACGGAAGGAGGAGACAATTAAGCCCACCGGATTAATAGGAGTACCTAGTCCATCATTACTAAGCGTATCGAAAGCCCGATCTGTCTCTCTCAAAAAATGATAAGGACCCACGCCCGTTTTACGCTGTTGCTCATGAAAAGTTTGCAAGATGCGAATCATAGCTTGTACCCATTCACTATCAAAAATACTACTGTCACCCGTTCTTTTCCAATATTCATAAGCTAATCGAATGGGATAACACAAAGAATCTATTTCCCATTTACGTTCATGTACGTTGGGAGACATATCAGTAATATCTGTAACCCATCCTTCTCCCGTAGGACCATCATTAAAAGCATTGGCATAAGGGTCTATTAGAATACACTTTAGCTGCCGACGGATTACGCCCTCAATCATTTTTTTTAATTCCGCATCTTTATTGATTAACGGTAAATAAGCCCATACTTGCGCACCCGAATCACGTAACCACATAGCATGAATATCACCTGTATAAACAAAAGTATCCGGCTTACCTTGTATCATCCTGTAATGCACGGTTGTTTCAAGCGTGTTGGGAAAACAATTCTCAAACATCCATGCCAGTTTTCGATTTGTCAAATTCTTCTTTACCCATGCAATTTCATCCTCCACAGCCACAGATTTAAATAGGCGTTTTTCTAAAGGCGGACGATTCGTTTTATACAAGGGGGTAGGAAGGTTTTTAATCTTTACAGCAAGATTAGTATTGTCCGGCTTAGTCGCATTGATTGAGTTTGGACCTGCAAGTGAGACTAGAATGAGCAATAGGTATTTTTTTGCAACCATAGTAAATATCAATTAAAGGTATTACTTTTTTTTCTTGTTTCGCAAACGATATTCTGAAGGAGAGCAGTTCTTTAGAATTCTAAACTGTCTTGCCAGATTTTTGTAATCAACAAAGCCTATATTCACAGCAATGTCTGATATGGGTTCACTACTCGATAGAAGCAGCTGGGCAAAATACTCTATCCTGGTTTTAAGCATATATTGATAAATAGATTCCCCTGTCACATCCTTAAAACGCATTTCAAGCAGACGACGAGACAAAGGTACTTGCCTTACAACATCTTCAACGCTCAATTTTATCGACAAGTTCTGATGAATATATTTTATCGCATTCAATACGTAAGGATCATCCGTAGAATAAATGTCAGTGGAAATCCGATTAACAATATTCAGTGGCTTAATATAAATATCGGTATAAGAGGCTCCTTCATTTTTCAGCATTCCATCAATTAAAGCTGCTGCGTCATATCCCCCCATCTCAATATTCATATGAAGACTAGAGAGAGGAGGATCAGATAAATTACAGATTACCGTATCATTATCGACTCCAAGTACAGCTATTTCTTCGGGTATTTTCAGACCAACCATGCGACATGCTTCCGTAATCTTAATAGCCTGATTATCATCACAAGCCATGAGGGCTGTTGATTTTGGTAATCCTTTTAGCCATTTTATAAGGGGAGCTGATTCATAGAACCACAAATCTTCAATTTTTTCATTATGATATTCATAAAAAGAACCTGCATAAGAAGATTCGACAATACGATTCAAAAAACCTTCGCAACGTTCCTCTGACCACACAACATCTTTATATCCAAAAAAGGCGAAATTCTTATATCCCTTTTGAATAAAAAAGTCGGCAGCCATACGACCCGCCAAATGGTAATCACTTGTGATATTGGGAATCGTTGTAAAGCGAGATTTATAATCCTGTGCAACAGCAACTATCCCATTCTCTACAAACAAATTCACTTCATCGTCAATATCAAATTGTGCAATGATTGCATCAGCTTCCCATTTTTTAGCCCAATTCAAAACGCCTTCAATACCATAACGTTGTTTGTAAGAAGGTGGCATGCGACAAACTACCCAAGGTTCACGGCCTTTGGAATATCGGAGTATTCCTTTAAGCAGATACTGAGCAAAAGCTTCTGTAAAATCAGTGAGTAATATTAATCGTATCATACATAATTATAATGCTGAAGCACCTAAAATACTTATATCTGTATTCTTACTGCAAAGCAAATGTACATTTTTCAGTGACTTTTCATAAGGAAAATCTGATATATTTTTCTTTAAAGAATCAATAAAGAAAGGAAAAGCAGCAGAGATACTACCTCCAAAAACGATAGCAGTAGGATCATAAACAAAAAGAATTGCTTTTACCAACTGCCCCAGATGTTTTCCCAACTCATTCCATATTTCTAAAGCATTCACATCACCTGCTACAGCCCTCTCGAAGGCTTCCTTCCCTGTAGTTTGATGATTTTGAATAAAAAAAGCGCTACTACAATAGCGTTCAAAATCTGCATCCAAATAAGAGAGAGAACCAATTTCTCCTGCACCGGTATTGTCACCACAGTAAAGTTCATTATTAATGATAATGCCTGCTCCAACTCCTGTACCGAGAGTAACTCCAACCAAGTTGGATGTATCTATTCCCTCGCCATATAGTTTTTCACCCAGAGCAAAACAATTAGCATCATTGTTCACTGCAACCGGAACACCATACTTTTCTTGCAAAAGATCCTTCAAGTGAACCTCTTTCCATGAAGGGATATTCATCACATTATAAACAATGCCTTTTTTATGATCGACCACAGAAGGTACTCCTATTCCAATGCTTGTAACATGGGAAGTCATCATACCATCTATAAGCATATAAAGTTGCGAAAGTACCTCTTCTTCCTTTCCATCAGAAAGACAAGTGACTGCCTTTTTCTGCAAAATTATATTACCTCCTACTTGGGCAATACGAATATTAGTACCTCCTAAATCAATTGCTAATTTCATAATTATATTATTATACGTAAGCAAGTCAGGATATAAAGACTCCTAAACAAGTTGTTTTAAAACGACCTGCATTACTTTTACTAAAAAACATTTTACTGCTAGATCAATTTGATCAATTCTCTTTCATCTTCGTTATCAAGAATCATGGAAGAATTCTATTTTCATAAGGAGCAACAACCTCAAAATGACCTTCACCATCCGTCCAGCGGCAGGTCGAAATAGATAAGGCGTTCCCTTTGATACGCATAACTGCAAAAGAGCCGTTGCCATCATCATCCTTCCAAGCATTATTTACCTGATAAATAGCATGTCCTCTATAATGTTGAATAGAAGCTGTATGCGTATGGCCAACAAAGAAAGCCGCCAAATTATACTGATCTAATAAGTCGAACAACTCTTCTCTATTTTTCTCCGGCCACCATTTAAGGGCCCATTCGTCAAACCCATAATGCTGAATGTAAACCACAGGATTCCCATGAGAAGCATATTTTTCTAAATCTCGTTTTAACCAATCAAAATTACTCTGACAATATGTGGTATCACCGGCATAACGCTGACCTTGTATGAAATGCACATCATCAATATTCCATGAATAACATAGACTCGAGCTATCAAGATTAAGTATTTCCCCTTTGGATAATTTAGTTTCAAGCACAGAATCAATATAATGCAACGTATAAGCTCTTCCTTTTAAATTATCAGCTCCTTTATCTGAAACAGCCGGATCAATATCATGATTTCCCAAACCCGGATACACAGGATAGTGTATTCTCCGTGCGCCAGGCCCTTGCTCATAGCGTTGTCGATAAAGATTCAATATTTCCGGTCGAGATTTATCAAACAGATCACCTGCCAGAATCACACCATTCAGCTTTTTCAAGGTCTGCCCTGCTATACCACTACCAGCATTCTCAGGAAAGCGAAAATTATTCTCCAAATTATTGATTGTTACTACATGATAGTATTGATCTGTTTCTGGTAAAAGATCAAAATGTAAATCAGCCGCAACAACTACGGTCACATCACGATTTGTGCCCGTAGAACAACTCATAAACAATGGCACAAATAATAAAAATAAAAATATCTTTCTCATACTATTATTAAACGTTTAAATGGATTGAGTACCTATCTTCACATTCACAACCTTCTTCTTTTCTCCCCACAACACCGTTGCTTCAAAAGGTACATTCGTTTCAATTGTGACCTTAGGTTCATCCGTTATTGAAACCCTTTTTTTCACTTTAATAGAAATCAGTCCATCTTTCCCATAAGGATAGCGAGAGATTCCATAACCATCTGTCAAATTAACATCAATCGTTATTTTATTCTCCATTACATCAGCCCGAATACCAAATAAATCTTCAATCAGCACTGCAATAGGAGGTAAACCTGTCCATCCAACAAAATCTTTACGAGCAAGAAAACCAGGTTCAGCTTTTTCAGGCGAATAATATTCCCAAAAGGTTCCAGTTTTCTGATACACCTTAAAGACATTATCATAATGATTTCGAGCAATATCATAAGCCATTTTTCTATAGCCTTTATCTATCAGACCCGAAATCACCATATAGTCCGTAGGAGCCCAAACTCCACCGACCCAATAACGCCCATTTGCCTTATATTTAGGATTATTAGCGGCCAACGAAGCCACTCGATGAGGGCGATTAAAGGTTTCAGTGTTATCCAGTTCGTTAACTAAAGAGTCTAATCTTTCTTTAGGCAATACATCCGTATGCAATGCCCAGTACGCATAAATTCCCTTCGTAGTGCTCAATTTCCCATCCGCATACTGGTCATATAGAAAATGATCTTTAGCATTCCACATATTCTCATTGATATAAGTAGAAAGAGATTTTATATCATCTTCAAACTCTTCTATTTCCTGCCATCTCTCCAGATAGAAACCCATTTTCAGCAAAATTTTAGCCATAAAAATCTGCTGTAAACAAGTATCCAACCAAATCATGTGTCCATTACTATAAATTGTATTGTAATTAGAAGGAACACGAGGCATGTTGTCCATACCTGTTCCCCAGCCACTACTCCAGTAAGTACCGTTGCGCCAAGTACGATTCAATTTTAACCAGTTATAATAAGCAGATAAGACCGGAAAGACCTTATTTAACCGTTCTGTATCTCCAAACTGAGTCAAATAAAGCATCTCAGACCAAGGCAAAATATTAGGACCCGTGCTCACCGGATCATACCGTTCAAAGCAATCGGAACCATCCGCATGAATTTCTCGGCAAATAAAGCCATCGGGGTGTTGCTTTGCATAAAAATTATCCAGTGTCCTTTGAAACGGAAAAAAGTTCCTACCGTACCGACAAAACATCGTAATAAAAGCATCATCCCACATAAAGATATTACCATTATACGCCGGTGAAATATAACTATAAACAAAGCCAGAGTCATCTAGTGGCTGACAAATATTGCTCATTGCTATTTTCCAAGCTTTCCAGTACATTTGTATTTCTTCATCATGTCCTTCCCAATAAGGAGAAGGCAAAATAGTGCGAGCTTTATCATACGTACCAGGTTTAAGTGATTGAGGCTTAGCCATACGAAACGAATTTTCTGTGACTAATGCCTGCATGACATACGTATCTTTATACGGAAGATTATATTTGGGAGAACCAGAAGATACAGTATTCTGAGCCTTTGCTACAGGAAGCAGCAGAGCCATGATTCCCAAACATAAAACAGTGATAAAATGATGCCTATTCATAATCTATCTCTTTATAGTTTCAACAATTTCTTAATCTTCCAGAAGATCTCTGTATTTTCATAGATACCAGAAAAGTTTTCCGATCCAGGACCAAAAGCATATACGGGTACCATTACTCCAGAATGCTCATGGGTCGAAAATTTACAAACAATTTCCCCTTTCTTCAGATTGCCATCCACTAAAGTAAGTCCTCCTGTCTCATGATCTGCAGTTACAACAACTAATGTCTCGCCATCTTTTGCAGCCCACTTCATCACTTCGCCAATCGTTTTATCAAAGTCATGCGTTTCCTGCATCAACATATCCAGATCATTACTATGCCCATAGTCATCCAGTTGGGATCCTTCAATCATCATAAAGAAGCCTTTTTTATTTTGATTAAGTAAGTCAAGACCTTTTATAGAAGCACGAGCCAATAAATCACCACGCACCGCTGGAACAGGCGTATCTTTTGAATAAGGTATTGCAAATACTTTCCCTGATTTTATCTTCTCAACATCTGCCCAAGTACGAGGTGTTTGATAGCCTTTGCTTTGAAGTTCTTTAAATAAATCGCGACCATCCGGACGATTTTCAAAGTAAGCAGCTCCTCCTCCAAAGGCATAGTCAATACCGCAATTTACATAATCTGCCACTATATCCATTTCTTTGTCTCTGTCCACGTTATGGCAACAAAAATCTGCCGGAGTTGCATCCCACAACCTACAAGTAACTGCTATGCCCGAAGATTTACCTTTCTCTTGTGCCAAAGTACACAATGATTTCAAAGGCTTTCCATTCGTATCCACTCCTACAGAATGGTAATTTGTTTTATATCCACTGGATAACGCAGTACCTCCAGCTCCTGAGTCAGTAATCAACTTATTAGCACAATAAGTTTTCGACAAACCCACATATTGGCAATTGTCTAGCCAAAGTTTACCCCGATTGGCCGTCCATGCGGAATAAACATGCATCAAGCTCATTCCATCTCCGATCATCAAAATCACATTCTTTATTTTATGTCCTTTAGGAGGAGTAATTTTCTCCACCGAATACGGATGCTCGAGTACATAAGTTTGAGAAGGACATTCCGGTGTTTGTGAAAGTGCCGGTAATACTATTGTAATCAGTAATAAGAAAAATAATACATATCTTTTATTCATAAGTCTATCTATTTTTTTGATTAGGAGAATAAGAATAGGGAGCTTTTAACATCGCATCTCTTTTTTTATCAGGATAAGGAGTTAACACAAACTTTAATGTCCCTCCATTTATTATTTGATCATTAGTAATAAATGTTGTATCCAGCATTTTACCATTAAAATATACTTCGCTAATATATATATTCTTTTGAGGATCATTTGCAGTAATAGTCAATTTATTCCCATTAGAAAGAGTCATTACCGTTTTCTCAAATAAAGGAGAAGTGAGAACATATTCATTACTACCAGGACATTCAGGATAAAAGCCCATACTTGTCATGATAAACCAAGCAGACATCTGTCCACAGTCTTCGTTACCACAAATACCATCAGGTGTTACCTTATACATTTCATTCAGCAACTGACGTGTCCACTGCTGAGTTTTCCAAGATTGACCAATATAGTTATAAAGATAAGCAATTCCATGACTGGGTTCATTGCCATGCACATATTGCCCTATTGATCCAGAAATATCAGGTATTTCAGGATCCACCGTAGGAGGTACTACAAAAATGCTATCAAGAGCAGTTTCAAAAGCTGAAGTTCCCCCGAAGAGTTGAATCAAACCATTGACATCATGAGGTACAAAAAAACGATATTGCCACGGAGTCGCTTCAGTATACGCCGAATTTATCTTATAAGCATCAAAAGGAGATTCCCAGTCTCCATTGGACAATTTAGCTCTAAAAAAGCGTGTAGCTTTATCGAAAATATTTTTATAATTCTGAGAACGCTTTATATAAATATTATAATCATCCTCATGTCCGATAGCCTTAGCAAACTGGGCAATGCACCAATCATCGTAGCAATACTCCAACAAGCAGGATACCGACTCATCACTTTTATCGGAAGGAATAAAACCTAGTTCATTAAAGTAGCGGCTTCCTTTCCTATCCTTTGTCGCAGATTCTTTCATTGCTTTCAATGCTTTTTCTGCATCAAAATCTCGAATACCTTTCAAATAAGCATCCGTAATAACCGATACTGAATGATAACCAATCATGCAATACGTTTCTCCATTGCATAATGGCCACACAGGCAATTCACCCGTCTCATCATAGGTACGCAACATAGATTGTATCATATTAGAAACAAGTGTCGTGTCTATTAAAGTCATCAGAGGGTTCCATGTTCGGAAAGTATCCCATAAAGAAAGAGTAGAATAAGCTTTCTGTCCAACTGCTAGCTGTCCGGTCGTGTTATCTCTTTTGGCATACTGTCCATTCACATCATTTATTTCATTGGGAACAATCATGGTATGATACAAAGCCGTATAAAATTTCGTAATGTCATCCTTGTTTTGTCCCGAAACTTCAATACAAGCTAATTTCGTTTTCCAAACCTGCTCACTTTTGTCACGAAGATCATCAAAAGAAAGATCCTTTGTCTCTGCATTCAAATTTTCTAAAGCATTGTCACAACTAACTGAAGAAATTCCAACCTTACACACTAAAGGAGAATCATCCTTCTTATCAAATGTCAAAAGAACTTTGAGGTCAGTTCCTTCTAATTTTTCTTCATGTCCTATGACTGTTGCCACATCGTCTTTATAAAAAACAGCATGGTCAATTTTCTTAGAAAATCGGGCTACAAAATAAGTATTCTGACCTTTAATCCATCCATCAGAACAACGCATACCGCTAATTTCATTCATTCCTATCTGTGAAATCATCGCGCGTTGTATTCCTTCATTATCCAAAGAATGTTTTAAATCAATAACTAATTTTTCAGGTATATCCGATTTGTAAGTGTAACGATGAATGCCACAATGCATCGTTGCAGTCAACTCAGACAAGATGTTTTCTTCCTTTAAGAAAACACTGTAATATCCGGGAGCAGCTTTCTCATCTTTATGAGAAAAAGCAAGAGGATTCCATATATTATCTCCTGATACAGGACGGAATAGAATATCGGCTAAGTCTGAACATCCTGTTCCGCTTAAATGCGTATGCGAAAAGCCTATAATGGTAGAATCACTATAATGATATCCTGAACTAGCATCCCAACCCATCGTTCGAGTATCGGGGCTTAGCTGAACGGCACCAAAAGGTAACGTTGCTCCTGGGTAAGTATGCCCGTGAGCAGCAGTACCAATAAATGGATCAACAGACTCAAAAGCATTCTGAACTTTGGCAGAACAAGATGATAATAAGATCATCCCTCCATAAATTATCCAATCAAATTTCATCACTTTATATATTTATTAAAATTGCACACAATAGGCTTTTTCATACTGAAAACATAAAGATACAAAATCTTTTAGTCATGGTGCCCATTATAAGGGCACCATGACAAGAAAACTAAATTCTTTAATCGAATTTAGTTAGAAGCATAACCACTATTCTGTATTAAAGCACCATTGGATTTAATTACCTGATTTATCTCATAAGGCAAAACACTATAAGTTCCACCAGGAGCATAAGCCTTAGCCGACATATTTGCCAACTCAAATACTCCTTGATAAGTTTTTCCATTGATAACCTCAGTTGTACCGTTTGTAGTATCAATTGCAGATTCAGGATTTGAACGTTTAACATGTTTGATGCCGTGTTTAGCCGTTTTAATCTTAGCTAAAGCATCCAAGTTCCAATCGGAAGTTCCTTCCGCAGACCATCTTTTTAAATCCATCAAACGATCAGTAAATTCACAAGCCAATTCACAGCGACGTTCATGCATCAAATCCATCATTGTTGGAGATGTATAAACTACATTTTCATTTGCACGACTGGCTATGCGATTAAGAGGAGTAGCCGCTAGAGCATTTTTTCCCTGCATGATTAAAGCTTCTGCTTTAAAGAGTAGTAATTCTGAGAAACGCATCAATGGAAGATTTAAATCCGTTGAAGGACGATCACCATTCGTTGATACATGAGGGTTATTCTCACCTACTCCATCCCCATTCAAATTACCATAAGAAAAAGGTTCCATATATTTTCTGAAGTGGAATCCACATTCATTATCAGCTGTAGAATAGAATTTCTTGGAGGTACCAAAGTAAGTAAATTCATCACCATATTGCATGATTGTAGCCGAACGACGTGCATCTTCGTCACTATATTCAGCCCAAAGCTCCAAAGTAGGTTTAAAGTTGCCCCAACCATTATAAGCTCCCCAACCTTTATTATCAAGTACAATACCGGGGAAGATACTTCCAGCATAGTTGCTCGCGCTAGAATTCACTGACCAAATATATTCTTTGCTCCAATTATTTTCTATTTTGAAAACATCAGCAAAGTTATTGAGTAAACCGCGTCCTCCATCACTCTCTATCTTATCAACTAAGTCAGGGATCAAAGCCCATTTACTTGCATCATGTTGCGCCCAATAAGCATAAGTTTTCACCATATATCCATAGGCAGCTTCCTTAGATGGACGGCCATAATTATCCGAATTGTATTCAGTAAACCAAGGTAACAGAGCAGCAGCCGATTGCAAATCTTCAATAATATAAGCATAGTTATCTGTCACTGAACTCTGCTGCGGAGGCATTTGATTAAGTTGGTTGATATAATCAGTGAAATCTTCATATCGTTCAAAAGGGACTCCATTGTCAAGACGCCCATAGCGATAAGCAATCATGAAATGTGAAAAAGCACGCATAAAATACGCTTCACCCAAGGTACGGTTTACAATGGCAGAACGATTATTTTCATCAATAAGCAAAGCATGATAAATTATATTATTTGCTATAGACATGGTGGTATACATCTCATCATAGATGTCTTTTATGCTACCTTCAGTGTCACCATCCATCGCCAAATTAGCCAGATTCATTTGAGAGGAACCTCTCGTGCGTGAAAAGAATATATCATCAGATGCCCCCTGTTCCCAAAACAGATTACGTCCCCAAGTTTCTTCAAGCGACAGGCAATAATACAAACTCGTTGCTGCAGATTCAAAATCATCATCAGACGACCAATAATTAGATTCAGTAGGAGTACCTTCTTTGACAGTGTCCAGCCAACTGCCTGTACAGCCAGTAAACAAACCTCCGGTTATAATTGCTAGGAATAATATAATGTTACGTTTCATAATCATCTAAAATTAAGAAATTAAAATTTAAGTTTAAGAGCGACAGAGAAAGTCCTTGATATAGGATACTGCCCCGCATCTAATCCACTACTTCCTACTTTAGGATCATTGCTTCCCACCTCAGGGTCAATACCTGAATAGTCCGTAATAGTAAGGAGATTATCGCAACTAAATGTAAGGCTACAACTTCCATTACGTTCATTAAAATAATGAATTTTCCGAAGTAAGTCAGTAAACGAATAACTCAATGAAACATTCTTAACACGCAGATAACTACCATTTTCTAAATAATAATCTGATTCTCTAGTGAAATTGCTATTCGGATCACTCATCGTAATACGTGGAACATCATTATTTGGACCATCCAATGCTTTCAAAATATCCCTGGAACGATTGAAGCTACCCAAAGACTCATTCAAAGTAGAGTACTTATAAGCATTGAATAATTTCACGCCTGTAACCCCTTGTAACATTAGATCAAAAGAAAGTTTATCCCAAGTAAACCCTGTGCTAAAAGCAAAGCTCATTTTTGGCATTGCATTGCCCATAAACTCTTTATCGCCACTGCCTATTGATCCGTTACCATCTTTATCAATAAATTTCAGATCACCTGCCTTTGCATGAGGTTGGATCATGCCACCAGAACTATTTACATAAGCCTGCGCCTCAGCATCCGTTTTAAAGACACCTGCTGTCTTTATTAAATAAAACGAATAAAGTGGAGTTCCCTTCTCTGTTCTAAACGGATTCAAACCTTTGAACGTGCCGCCGGAAGTCCAAACGGGTGTATTTCCTTCAGCATCTGCAACACCAATATTAGTAACGCGGTTTCTCAATGTTGCTATATTACCACCCACATAATAGCTAAATTTTTTATTAATTCTATCACTCCATGTTGCAGCAACCTCAATGCCTCGGTTATTCACTGTACCATCATTCACCAGCTGCGGGGATATACCAATAGTACTTGGCCAGTTTGTATCTTGTTCCTTAATTAAACCTTTAGTATTTTTATTAAAGTAATCAATCGTAAGATTCAATCGGCTATTAAAAAGTAATGCATCCAAACCAAAGTCAACCTGCTCTGAAGTCTCCCATGTTAAAGACTTATTATACCCCTTGGCTAAATAAATACCATTAGAAATAGGAGTAGTAGAGCCAACCTGACCACCTACGTCGCCACCTCCAATAATACGATTAGATAAAGAAGGAATTCCATAGCCATAATCAATAGAGCTTAGATTACCTATCTTACCCCAACTAGCACGAACTTTCAATAAATTCAAAATCTTTGATTTAGGCATCCAGGACTCTGAACTAATTTTCCATGCACCTGTAACAGAAGGGAAATCACCATATTTTTCTCCTTCAGGCAAACGACCGGCATAGTCACGACGAATAGATCCAGTAACAAAATAGCGGTCAGCAAAACTATATGATCCACGACCCACCATAGAAAAGTTTCTATCCTTATAATAGTGATCTTTAGCATGGTCAAAATTATCCGTTTGGGAAAAATACATTCTAGATTCTACTTCGGAAGAGAAGTTATGACCTGCTACAGAAAAATCACGATATTGGTACTCATTAGCCGTAGTAGAAGCCATTAAACCTAGATTGTGAGCTCCAAAAACGCGACTATAAGACAACGTGTTTTCCCAATCCCATTGAGGCTCGCGATAACTATCGTATAACAAAGTATTATTATCATTTGGTTTACCTGCTTCCAAACGACGTGTATTATAAAATCTTCGGAAATAGTTACTTTGTTTGTAGGTAAAGCGAGAAGTGAAATTCAAACCTTTTATAGGTTCCATAATATCAAGAAAAGATGACGAAGTCAAGGTGGATAAATGATTGTTATCGTAAGCTGCATTCAATATACGGACCGGATTTATCGCATCACCATGAATATCAGCATATGTCTGACCATACTTTGTGATATACTCTGCCGATGTAGGCACTGTGCCACTATATGTGCCATCTGCATTGTAAACAAACACATTTCTTGGCATCATCAAAGCAGCAAGAATAGCCCCTGATTCAGCGCTCGATGTATTTGCATCCCGTACCTGTTTATCCCTCCAACTTAAATCTTCACGAATACGTACATATTTGCTTAGCTTCCATGTAGAATTTAAACGAGCAGTAATCTTTTTACTATACGTATTAATCAATGTACCATCTGTATTACTATACTCTAAAGACAGGCGATTGGAAAACTCCTCTGTTCCACCTGCAATAGCTACATTGTGGCGTTGAAAAGAGGCACTACGGAATATTTGATCAATCCAATTCGTATTGGTTTTACCATATACCGGATCCTCATTAATACGATCCCAACCTATTGGCAAAGATTCTCCTGCCTCCTGATATGAAGCCTTGCGAACTTTATATTCTTCTTCCCATGTAAGAGATTGAGGAAGGTTGGTAGCCTGAGAAACTCCATACACACCATTATATTCTACAGAAGTATGTCCGGGAGACGCTTGCTTAGTTGTTACCAAAATAACGCCTGAAGACCCTGCGTAAGCTCCATAGATTGCAGCAGAAGCAGCATCTTTTAGAACTGTGATAGAAACAATATCACTAAGATTAAAAGGAGCACCTGGCACCCCATCGACCACATAAAGAGGCGCTTCACCATTCGTTGAGCCCATACCACGAATGGTTACAGTAGGCTCCGAGTCAAGGTGTCCACCATTAGAAACAACAGAAACGCCTGGTATCTGCCCCTGTAGCATCTGCCCTACATTACTAACCGGACGATCTTGCAACTTATCCATATTAGCTACAGTAGCAACAGCAGCAGATAAATCACCTTTCTTCATCTTACCATAACCAACTACAACCACCTCATTAAGTAGTTTATTATCCTCCACTAAGACAACACTAAAAGATCTTTTATCACCTATTTTTATTTTTTGAGAAGTGTAACCAATAGATGAAATTTCCAATATATCAGAAGATGATACAGATAATGAAAACTTGCCATCTAGATCAGTTGCTGTTCCATTTGAAGTACCTGAAACCAAAACCGATGCACCTATGATCGGTTCACCTTTAGAATCCTTTATGACACCATTAATAAGATGTTTCCCTTGTTGTTGCATTTCTTCTGATGCCATAGATGAGTGTTCTCCATTAGCAGCATAAATTGGAGAGATAAATGGAGAATATAAAATCCATACCAATAAGGCTACAACTTTCAAAAGTCGGAATTTACCTAGCCACATAAAATTTCTTTTTTTCATTGAATCTCGATTTTTAATTATTAAAACAGGTCACTCTTAAAGTATTGCCAGAAAAAACCTCTCTAGCTCAAAGGTCAATATTAAAGTTTACAATCATATTTCTATTTCAGATTATACTCAAGAATCGCATTATTGAAATATGATCACTTTCAAGATCTCTAACTTTCACTACTTGGTGAAAGGATTGCAGATAGTCAAAGACTTTCCTACTATTAGATTTCAAATACGCATCGTTTTATTATCTATTAATAACGATAACAATACAATGATGATTAACATTCTTTTGGGTAAAGATAAAAGCTCCATCAATAGAATTATTACTCTTTTTGCGTATTTATATCTTCTTTTTGCGAATAGTTTATAGGAAAACTTCAAAGAGAAGCAAGGCATCTTAAAGAAAAATGAATCTAGATAGTCTATTTTGTGGAATAAGTAACAAAGAGATAGTAAAAGAGTCTTTAAGGCCTCATTTCCTACTATAAAAAGGATCTTATTGAAAGTTGATTTGTAATATTCATGATATTTGAGTAAATTAAATAAAATGCAAGAGATAATGAAAAGAGAGTAAATCACAATTCCATTCAAAACACTTTCACATTACAAATCAATGACAAATCATGTTTCTTTTTGAAATTAACAAAAGGCATTATTATAGGTTAATGCATAATTTTATCATAAAAAGACTCTAGCTTACCTAAAATAAGGCTTCCGCCCATAGAAAATAGTTTTCTATGAACGGAAGCCTAGATACATATTAAACACAAAGAATGTATTTACATATAAAAACGATTACGTTTTCACTTACCTGCTTTAGCTGTTAAATTTAACTGAGCACTCTTCACTCCCTTAGCTCTTGCCTCAAAAACAATTTTCCCCTCTTTATGAGATGTTTGCACAATAGCGGTTAGTTCCCCACTAAATAGATGCATTTCAGGTAAATGAAACAAATCCAAACAAGTAGGATCTCCATTAGCTGCTGCACGGTACTCACCACATCCTTTCACTGAGAAATGAATCAATCGTTTATCAAGCGGACAAAGATTGCCGTCTTTATCTACCACTCTTACATTAATATAGGCCAAATCCTTTCCATCGGAAGAGAGGATAGAACGGTCTGCAGTCAGTTCTATATGATGAGGCTTGCCAGCGGTGCGCACTACCTCTTGAGCAACCGCTTTACCTGAAGCATCATAAGCAACGACTTTTACTTCACCTGGTTCATAAATTGCATTCATCCACATTAAGCGGTAACGGTTCTGCAAAGAAGTCTTGTTTTTACTCTGTCTACCATAACTTTTCCCATTAATAAAAAGTTCTGCTGAAGGATAACTGGTATAAACAAATACAGGAGTAATTTGACCTTCACGTCCTTTCCAATTCCAATGCGGAAGAATATGCAGTGTCTCATCGTTTTTATTCCAAAGACTTCGATATAAGTAATAGCGATCTTTCGGAATACTAGCCAAATCAATAATACCAAACAAAGAGCTATGACTGGGCCACGCATCAGTATCATAAGGAGAAGGCTCTCCTAAATAATCAAAACCACTCCAAACAAATTGTCCCATCGTCCAATTGTAATCCTCAGCTACTGCCAAATCTTCATCAGGCACATTTGACCAAGAACAATATTCCAAATCATACGAAGAAGATTGATGATCAGCATATTTAGCATCTGCCTTTTTCTCTACCGGAAACTTATAAACACCTCGCGAACTAACCGTAGAAGATGTTTCAGAGCCTAAAACAAGTCCCTGAGGAAGTTTAGCATAAGCTTCCTGATAACGGTGTACTCTATAATTAAATCCAGGTACATCAAGTAATGCAGCAAAACCGTTAGCTAAGACACAACTAACCTGATCCATACCGCAGGTTACAGGGCGTGTAGGATCTTCACGGTGACAAATATTTTGCAGAAAAGAGGCTACACGATATCCATCAGGACTACACTGTGTAGGTACTTCATTACCAATACTCCACATCACCACACTCGGATCGTTGCGATAATGATGAAGCATATTCACCATATCTTTCTCTGCCCATTCATTGAAAAAGCGGTGATAACCATTCTCACATTTTGCTTTATCCCATTCATCAAAGGGCTCTACCATCATCATAAATCCCATTTCATCACATAAATGTACCAATTCAGGAGAAGGCATGTTATGTGCCGTACGAATGGCATCACATCCCATATCTTTAAGCATTTTCAGGCGATGCCTCAATGCAGCAGTATTTATCGCAGCGCCTAACGGACCTAAATCATGATGATTGCATACACCTTTAAACTTACGAAGTTTTCCATTCAAAAAGAAGCCTTTGTCGGCCACAACTTGTACAGAACGGATGCCAAAACGAGTAGTATATTCATCGACTAAACGACCTTGAACAAAAATCTGCGATATAGCTTTATACAGAGCAGGTGTTTCGGGCGACCACAACGAAGGGTTATCAACAATAAAGTTTTGCTCAAAGTTTTGCCCTTTCATCAACTTACGCATTTCATCTTTTTGTGCCACAAATTCTCCTTTTGCATTCTGTATAACAGTCTGCACTCTGACATCCTTATCTATAAGATTGTCAATAGTTGTTTCTAAATGCACGGCAGCGTACTTTTCAGAAACAAAGGGAGTGGTGATATATGTTCCCCAAACAGGAACATGCACTTCATTAGTGACAATGAGGTGCACATTTCGATAAAGTCCTGCACCTGAATACCAACGTGAAGATTCAGGCTTATTTTCTAATCGTACAGCAATCAAATTTTCTCCCGAATGAATAAAATCGGTGATATCACAATGAAAAGAATTATATCCCCAAGGCCAAAAAGCGACCTCTGCTCCATTCACATATACATGAGCTTCACTCATCGCTCCATCAAACAATAAAGCAACTCGTTTTTTCCCTTTTTCAAAGTTATCCACAGAAAAAGTTTTCCGGTACCATCCTATCCCGACATAAGGCAACCCGCCTGTACGACCAGTTTTTACGGAAGCTTTTGTCTCCAAATTCTGCGTCACGGCAACATTCTGCAAATCATTATCCCTGCTGAACGGGCCATAGATAGCCCAATCGTGGGGAATAACAACCTGCTGCCACTTGTCATCATTATACTTCACGGTGGAAGCTCCTTTCACATCACCTTTCGTAAATCGCCAACCTTGATCAAGCAAACGTTCACTTCTTACTGACTTTGTCTGTGCTTGTACAACAACAAACAAGCTACACATTAACGCAACAATCGTCAGGAATTTCAAATTCATAAATATATGTTTTAGTTCTAATCTAAATTATTTAAATGCATTCAGAGCTACCGTTGGCTTTCCACTATCATCAAATGCTCCAAGTGCATAATTATTCCAACCTCCGTATGCTTCCGGTTCCCAGTAAAACACTCCCAGACATTTGTCACCTTCGATAGCCTTAGACTTGGTAATCAAATCAGTTAAAAATGCCTCTGCTACTTCAGGAGCATCCCATGCCATGCCTACTTCACAGAGCATGACTTCCTTGCCATAGCGACTAATCATATCATTCATATTGGCTACGCAATCATCGTTCATCGTTTGCCAATTATCTGCCGAAGGATACAAAGACATGCCTATAACATCCCATTTAGCACCATTGCTTTTCAGTCCATCAAACAACCACCTGAAGAGAGCATTATCGTTTCCATTCTGAAGATGTACAATCACTTTCGTGTCTGGAAAAACAGACTTCACAGCATCATAACCTGCATTACTCAATGCTGCATAGTTAACCATATTAACAGAAGCCTTTCCTTCATCCCACAACATTCCATTACCTGTTTCATTACCTACTTGCACCCATTCAGGAGTCACCCCTTCATCTTTAAGTGCTGTCAACACATCCACAGTATGTGCAGAAACAGCATCTTCCAAACCAGACAGGCTTAAATTCTCCCAAGTTGCCGGCTTCGCTTGCTTCGAAGGATCTGTCCAGGTATCACTATAATGAAAATCAATCATCACACGCATTCCCAACTTGCTGGCTCTCCATGCTTTAGCTAAAACATCTTCTTTATTACACCATCCGTCAGCAGGGTTAACCCAAACACGTAAACGTATAGAATTCATGCCTAAGCTTTGCAGCAATTTCAAACAGTCCATTGGTGCTCCGGCAGCATTATAAAACGTTTTTCCTGAAGCTTCCATCTGAGTTAACCAACTAACATCTGCTCCCTTGGCAAAAGTAGACGTTTCTTCCACTAAACCAGCAGGATTATCATCATCACTACACGACATAAAAGGTAAGAACAAGAGTGTCACCAAGAGAGTTAAAAATATATTTTTCATTCGTTTCATACTATTTTTTATTAGGCTTAATTCTTTGTTATAGTATATGTATATTTTGTAGGATCACTTAAATCCATCGTAATCGTATAAACACCCGTTTGGGCTATTGCAATAGACTCGCCAGCAGACAACTCACCGGTAGCATCATTATCTCCATATTTAAAGTCCCAATTCTGATTTCCTATTATCTGAATGCCATAAAGCACAGTTGATATATTGCACGTAACACTCCATTTCTTTGTAGTAGAATCATACGTCATCGGATCATCGGACAAGCTCCATCCATTAAATTCACCAGTCACACAAAAAGAAGTAATCGCAGTCTTGCTCCATGTTAACGTATTAGTATTTGCTTTTACCAGAAAGTAGCCACCCTCGTCAAACCATATATTCCATTGATCTGAACTTGAGTCAAGAGAATAAAGTGAATTAGGTGCAGAACCAAAAACGGTCCCAGTAGTCATGCTAGCTTCTGTTGAAAACTTAAAATTATCCCACTGTGCAGCCTCAACATATCCTTCATATTTGCCATCTCCTTCTCTGGAACAAAGCTTGTTTGAAAAATCAGTATAATTATTAGCCTTAGGCATATACAGATAAAAAGCTTTCTCAAATGGAGTAATATTAAGGGATACAACATTACTATATTCGGGTTCCACATTTCCTCCCAACACAGATTTTAATCGTGCATAAAGAGTTATGGGCTGACCAGCTTTAGCACCCATGTTCAAAGCCAGAGAGTTTAGTGCCGACCCTATGAATGATTTAGCACTGTTTGTTTCTGTAAACTCTTTAATAGTAGCAAAATTACTCTCTGTAGAAAATTGCAGTATATTCGTCACCAAATCGGCTGCAGTCCCATATTTGTCACTAGGGCTAACAACGGGTTCAGCAGTATTCCAAGCCAGTGAAAGCACTAAATTACCATTCAGTTCATTCGTCAAAACGATATCTGTGACCGAAGCCTTCAATTCACCAGCTCCAAAACCAGATAACACAGCTGTATCTCCATCATTATTACAAGAGACTAACAAGAAGAATGACAGCATTACAAAAATATATTGATTGATAGTTTTCATTGAATTATAGTATTATAGAGTAAATCAATAGTCGGTATTCTGCTTCAAATTAGGATTAGCGGCTAAATCAGCAGCAGGAATAGGATAAATATTATATTTATCATTAACACTAGTTCCGTCTTTTACTCCACCTTTCCATTGCCAGATGTAAGATGAACCAGTAAACTCACCGAAACGAATAAGGTCTGTTCTGCGAGTACATTCCCAATAGAGCTCACGTGCTCTTTCAGCTAAAATGAATTTAAGTGTAAGATCACTTTCTTCAATGTTACCCGATTCATTTCCATAAGCCCGTTCACGGAGCAAATTCACATAAGATTTTGCCTGACTTTTAGTCCCTCCGCTACCTCCTCTAAGTACAGCTTCAGCATACATCAGATAGACATCAGCCAAACGCATCATAGGATAATCGGTATCGGCTAACCCATCAGCTAAATTAGATCCATTTGCACCAGTAGACGTTTTATTGGTATACTTCACAATAGCATATCCTTGCGTTTCATCCGTCACATCATCAACATCCAAAGTTTGACCGTCGGTATAAAAAGAAGCTCTCTTATCAGTAGTACCTGTTGGATCGGCAAACTGCCCTACAAACTCTTTCAATGTTCTAAAGCTACCCCAACCCGACTGTACTCCATAATCTGTAGCTACCATAGAACCAACAATAGCACCGGAAACCAAATAAGTTGTTCCTCCCCAAGTAGTAGTATGCTGACCATCGAGTGCTATAGGATAAATAATTTCATTTGTCCGAAGATTATTATCCGCATTAAATAAATTCTTATAAGTTCCCTCTAGAGTATAGCCTGCCGAAGTAAGCTTATTGCAATATGTAAGACAGTCAGTGTATCGGGCCGTTCCGGTGTAAACCTCTGCATTTAAGTACAATTTGGCCAACAAGAACCATGCAGCAGCTCTACTCACTCTTCCATATTCATTCTGTAAGGGTAAAGGAAGTATTTCCTCAATATCTTTCAATTCCGATTCAACATAATCAAACATCTGCGTTCTGCTATATTGTGGAGGGAAAAAAGCTCCGACCGGATCTTCCTCCGAAACAAAAGGCACATTGCCGAATAAATCAATTGCGTGAGAATAGACCAAGGCTCTTAAAAAGCGCGCTTCAGCACGGTAAATCTTAAGGTCTGCTATTTCACTATCTGTAAATTTGCTAATCTTTTCATCCGTAGCATTACGTAGAAACTCATTACATAAAGCTACCGTATAATAAATACGATAATACATCGCAGACACCCATTCATCCGTAGAGTTCCAACTCATGTTTTGAATATTAGTCAATGCATCTCCTCCAGGCCAAGTATAAACCACTTCGTCAGTAGGTATTTCCTGCAAATTGAATAAAATTCTCAAATATCCTGAAGATGTTTTGCCACCTAGATCAGTATCTCCATCTCCTTTTTCCTGTCCGGCTATTGCCAGAGAAGCATATAGTTTCGCTAAAACAGATTTATATCCATCAACTGTGCTGTATACTTTAGTCGATGTTGTCTCTACTGTAGGATACTGATTTAGCTCACTTAGGCAGGAAGAAAAGAGGCCCGCAATCATCAGTATACCAAAGACATATAGTGATTTTATTATTTTCATTGCATGTAGTATTTATGGTTTATTTAAAAATCGAGGTTAACAGATAAGGAGAAAGTTCTAGGACGAGGATAGAATGAACTGTCAAAGCCGTTAGATACTTCCGGATCTACCCCAGAATAGTTGGTTATGGTAAACACATTCTGTACCAAAGCTCCTACCCGGATATTAGCACAATTAAGTACTTTACCAAAATTATACCCCAGAGAAAGATTGTCCATTTTTAAGTACGAAGCATTCTCTACATAATAGTCAGAATAGTACTGGCGAGTCTGAAAACCTGTTTTCAAATAATTTGTTGATAAATTATTGATTGCTTCAGCAGAATATTGCATTGTCTCCCAAGCCCCCAAATTCATATTCATGTTATTATAAACATAATTACCAAGGCTGGCTCTCAAAGCAAATCCTAAACTCCATTTTTTATAAGTCAACTGCGTATTGAAACCCAAAAGATAATCGGGCATAGGAGAATGATAACGATACAAATCTTTATCGTTGATAACATGGTCTCCATTCAAATCAGCATATGCACCTTCAATAGGTTTACCTGAAGCATCATAAAGTTGTTTGTAAACAAAAAACATATAAGGTTCATACCCTTCAGTCATAATCTGCAAACTACGAGAGCCAACTTCAGGCCCGGCATAAGTACCAGGAGATGAAGCGTCTTTCACTAAAGAGAGATTCGTGATTTTCACATTTTGATATGTCGCATTAAAACCGACATTCCAAGTTAAATCACGGGTTTGAATAGGAATAACATTTAGTGCAAATTCCAATCCATGGCTTTTAATGTTCCCTATATTTGTCGTTGCCTTATCCGAAAAATTACTTCCGGCAGCAACAGAGACAGTCGCCAGCAAATCTTTTGTTTTCCGAGTGTAATAGTCCACACTACCAGAGATACGATTCTTAAAAAAACCAAAATCCAAACCTGCATTATAAGAATTTGTTGTTTCCCACTTTAAGTCAGAAACATAGCTCTCCGGACGGTACGTGTTATAATAAGTATCGCCAAAAGGGTATTGTGCATATTGATTACTATACGTATAGATAGGCAAATAAGAATAATTACCAATACCATCTTGCTGTGCTGTCACTCCATAACTCAAACGTAATTTCAAATTACTGATAGTAGTACTGTTCTTCAAAAAATCTTCCTCCGAGATTCTCCACGCCAAAGCAAGCGATGGAAAGACTCCCCAGCGATTATCTTTATTGAAACGAGAGGTACCATCCTTACGTACCGTAGCCGTAAGCATGTACTTTGAAAGCAAGGAATAATTCAATCGCCCATAGAAAGAGATCAATACATGCGTTTGATCTTCAGCTGGAGAAGACGATTGCAATTCACCGGCCACATTATTTTCAACATATAAAGGTTTCTTTTCATTCCAATATTGATAATCATAACCCATAGTAGCATCTATGTTGCTACTGATAGCATCAAACATTTTAGAATAATTCAGATAACTGGTAAACAATTTATTCATTTTTGTCTGGCTATAATTATAGCTACGTCCTCCGGTTGTATAGTAAGAAGCAGCCGTTTCAGGAATATATCGGTCACCCTTTCCTTTTGCATAATCATATCCCAAAGTAAAATGAACTTTTAAATCAGGGAAAAAATGCAATTTATAATCTACATCCATATTGGTGATTATACGGCGAACAGTACTGGTATTGTCATCCTGTTGCAATAATCCGAGAGGGTTTAACAACGCTTTTGTTGCAGGTATGCCATCCTGCAAAACCTCATTATAGCCTCCAAAATCAGAATTACCCGAATAAATCGGCTGAGTAGGATTAGAAGCAGCAGCATTCCAAATGGCTGTAGTATTAGCAAAACGGTTGCTATTAGAAGCTCCTTTTATGTTCAGATTCACCTTTAGATGATCATCAAAAAAAGTAGGTGTAAGCGACAAGCTACCAGTAAGACGTTCCGCATTATCAGTTTTTAGCAAACCATTTTGATTATAATAGCCTACAGAAGTCCTGAAAGGAATAAACTTCCCTATCTTACCAGACACACTTACGTTATTGTCTGTACCAAATGCCGGATGAAAAATTTCATCGTTCCAAACAGTAGAAGCATCACCCAGTAAAGCTTTCTGCGCATCTGTTCCTTTCTCATTAATTAAAGATCTATACTCATCTGGACTTAATACAGATATTAATTTCGTTTTGGTTTGAAGAGATTGAGTCGTACTAAAACTTACTTTAGTCTTACCTCCGGATCCTTTCTTTGTTGTGATAATAATCACTCCATTAGAAGCTCTAGAGCCATAGATCGCTGTTGAAGAAGCATCTTTAAGAACCGTCATGCTCTCAATATCATTCGGGTTAATCAAACTCAAAAAGTTGCCACTATTTCCGCTGATACCTCCGCTTTCTAAAGGTACACCATCAAGCACTATTAAAGGATCGTTACTCGCATTCAATGAAGCTCCGCCACGAATACGTATTGTACTACCTGAAGTTGGCGAACCACTATTAGACATGATCTGCACACCAGCAACCTTACCATTAATAAGTTGCTCCGGGGAGCTAATTAGTCCTCCATTAAAGTCCTTACTGCTAAGGTCAGAAACAGCCCCCGTAAGATCACTCTTTTTCTGACTACCGTAACCAATAACCACCACATCAGAGAGTGTTAATGCTGAAGGCTTTAATTTTACATTAAGAATATTATTTAGCGGAATTGGTACATCTTGAGTATCATAACCAATAAATGAAAATTGGAGCTTTTTGTCTCCATTCGGCACGACTAAAGAAAAGTTTCCTTGCAAGTCACTGGCTGTCCCTATAGTGGTACCTGGTACAATAATGCTAACACCAATCATTGATTCTCCAGTTTCATCTATAACTTTCCCCGTAACTTTTCTCTCCCCTCCTTTTTGCTGAGCAAATAAAGGAGTTTTGACGCCTAACAGTGTTACAAATAAAATGAAGCACACTGCAAGATATCGAATATCAGAGATTTTACTGTTCATAAATAAAAGATTTAAAATGTTGTTTTTATGATATTACTGATTTAATTATTCAATCCACACACTACCCAACTCTAAGGTTGAAGTCTTCCCATCAGCCGGAATCAGAGTGAGTTCTAAGGTTTCTATATTTTCTATCTTAAAAGGTATATTAATTGTTGGTTCATAATATTTCTTTAAGAAAGTAGGATATTGATGAGGAAGCAGTGCTGTTTTTCCTTCCACCAAATTGGACAATGGAATCCGGACAATGCCAGACGATTGGTGAACAGTTGCTTTATAGGTATAGCCCATATTAGTAATGAAGCCAACAGTAAGCGTATCTGCTTCACTCTTAGTAATATTCAAACAAAGGTATTTACAAGCAGAAAGACGGTTTTTTCTAGCCACTAACTCATCACCAATCCATTTTCTAATGAAAACTTGCTCGCCGATATTCTGTGCTTTGACGTCAAACTTCAAAGTGTTCTCTTTTGTCGGAGCATTAAAGATTACTTTACTGCTTATCGGAGCCCATTCCGGCATAACATACGTTTCTATTCCATGATGCTCATTCGAAGTAATTAATCGTATGGGACTGTCCGCTGTCACTACATTACTTTCCCAATATTCATTCTGATAATAATCCCAATCCAGAGGAGCTCCTTTCACTCCTGCCGGAAAAGTATACGAGCTATCCTTGTGATAAATAGTCAAGGTATATCTGAATCTGCCCTCTGTTACTACCTGAGCAGGAATCACCGCTTCATAGCGATAGCCTCCTACATTCTTCATGAGATAATAAGGGTTATGCGAATTCCAGAACGAAATTTTATCGGTATAAATTAATACAGAATCAGGAGGCTTCGGGCCAATAATTGTTGCTTCCAAACGTAGTGGCATTCCTTCCTCTATGCTTGTAGCAGGAGTATGAACAACTTGATAAGAAGAAACTCTTGACTTTGGTGCTACAAATTCACCCAATCGGATATTCTGCCAACGAGTGTTCTTGTTCCAGTGTGACGAACGGGTAATGCCTTTTCGTTGTAATAGATAGACTCCAGGATGTAGAGCGGTAATAATACCGTTCGATGCTTCTTGGTTAAAAGAATTTCCATCATTAAGACCAGTAACTGAAAAATCGGTTCCCAAAACAGGCAAGTTAATTTTCATATTCCAAGTATTCCAGAGAATAGAAACAACCTCTTTCTTTAGTGAAGGTTTCTCAAAAGGATCTTTCACCTGCACAGCATCTGGCATTACCTCTAAACGCCAAACTCCATCTTCGAGCTTATCGGCAAAGTAAGCTCCCGTACCTTCATAATGAACAATAGGAGAATTGCCATGCCCAGCCAATGATTGCAACTGATCAGGAGCAACTGGCTGCGCAGTAGTATTGTTAGAATAGAAAAACTTTTTCGGAGAATTCAAAAGGCTCAAATCTTCGTGATAACTTACTCTGAAAGCATCAAAGAGAGTATCGGCAGGATAAGTTCCAAAAGATTTGTTGCGCGGAACATAATAAGCTACTTCGGCAGCTATCTTCATACTGATAGCTTTTGAAGGAGTATACGCCAAGTTTAAGAAATGCGTTTGGTATTCAGTGTTTGCCCATGCCATATCAATGGGGTCATAGGCAAACTGAGTAATCCATTGAAAGCCGGCTTTACGGAATGTACGTACAACGGCAGGATACATGTATGAATAGGTAATGTCTGCCGGATCAAACTCATATACAAGTTTGGTTTTATTGGAAAAACCTTTCACATTAGAAAAAGGAATATCGTAACGATCCACTGCTGGAAGAAAATTACCTTTACGAGTATGTCCCGCAACCAAGCCGATGGGATACCATTGGTAGGTCGTTCCCTGAATATTAGTTGAGTAATAGGCTTCTGCTTGCTGGCTACTCTGACTAACATTATAGAATATCGGTTTTTTATTGCCTGTTTTCTTGATGGCTTTCAGCATCCTCTCTATATACTGCTTAGTCTGCGCAAGCGTACCATCATGACAAGGTTCATTATTGATTTCAAAGCCTACAATAGTGGGGTCTTCTTTATATGCCTTACCTGTATAAGGATTCACATGATTAATCAAATTATAGATATAATGTTCTTGTATTTCGATAGCCTTCTCATTGGTGTGAATCTCACATTTATCATAATCATACGAGAAACCTCCTGTTGGCTGATTCTTCTCCGGATAACCATTGCCAAAATTAGTCTGAGCAGTTAATAGTACACTGATGCCTCGCTCTTTCAACTTAGAGATGAGGTAGTCCAACAAATCGAGATGATCGTTCTCAATCAGGTTACCTTTATGATCGGATACTTCCACATCCCATATATGAATACGATAAGCATTGAAACCCAAACGGGCAAAGTGATAGACATCTCTATCAATCGCTTCTTTACGATTAATGCCCAGATATCCCATTGCACGATAAGCATGTGCAAAAGGCAGGGTATAGTTCACCCCAAAGAAAGAAGCTTCTCGATGAGAGTCCGACCAACGCATTACTCCTTTATGGTCTATGTATATAGAAGAAGGATTCTTAGCAGTTTTCTGAGGTAGCATATATAAAGAGAAGAGACAGCAGAGCACTAAAGAAATATATCTTTTCATATACGTATCAATTTTAGGTTTTAAAATCTATAGATACAAAAATAGGCTGAACAGGCACTTCAGACAAGTATATTTAGGACATAAAAGGATATAAAAAGGACATCACAATGCAAATTCCAAGTTTTATGATAAAAAAAGGAAGACTTCTACATGCAACTTCCGGAAAGAAGAGTAATACTTCAATACTTCTATTATTGCTGCTCCATAAACTGCCGAGGAGTTTTATCAAATTCCGCCTGAAAGCATTTAGAGAAATAAGAATGATTAGAGAAACCCACCATATACATGACTTCTGCCACAGAAAACTTTTTCTGACCTAACAGCATAGCAGCCTTTTTCATTCGAATTGACTTTATATATTCTACAGGCGTCTGTCCAGTCAATTGTTTTATTTTGCGATAAATCTGCTTAGTGTTAATCTCAGCCAATTCACTAAGCGCACTCACATTCAAATCAGAGTCAGAAATATGGTCCTCTATAATCTTAGTTATATTAAATAAAAACTTCTCGTCAATAGAGGTTGCTTCAATAGTCTTAGGGGTAGCAATCACTTCAATACGCTTTCTTTCTTCAATACGTTTACGCGTTCTAAGTAATTGTTGGATTCTTGATAGAAGAATATCGGATTCAAATGGCTTAGGTAAAAACACATCAATATTCATATTGAAACTTTCCAGTTGCGTCTCTTTATCATCTTTAGCAGTGAGCAGGATAATCGGAATGGTGGAAGTCGGTACATTCTTCTTTATCTGCTGACACATTTCCAAACCATTCATCACAGGCATCATAATATCGCTGATTATCAAATCGGGCAAAAAGCGAAAAGACAGCTCAACACCTTCTTTCCCGTTCGCTGCAACCATACAACGATACTTTGTATGTAATATCCCTTCAATAAAATTGGTTATTTCGGAATTATCATCTACAATAAGTACCAAGGGCAAATCTTTATTCTCGGCATCTATACTCACTAACGTTTTGCTAGTTTCAGCTGGCGTACTCGGCAAAGGTAAAGTGATGATAATGGTTGTAGCTACATTCTCTTCAGACTTTAACATAATCGACCCTCCATGAAGTTCAACATAGGCTTTAACCAAATAAAGTCCGATCCCCGTTCCTTCTTTCTCTTTAGCTGTTTTAGAAGACTGAAAGAAGCGTTGAAAGACATAAGGAAGATCCTTTTCAGGAATGCCGATACCTGTATCAGATAATCGAATTTCTAACAGTTGTTTTTCGACCTGACAATCCAGAGTCAATTCGATAGATCCTTTAAGGGTATATTTCACCGCATTGGAAAGAATATTATTCAAGATAGATTCAAACTTCAAGACATCTACTTCCAGATAGAGCTTGTCAACATTACTACGAAAAACAAAATCCACCCCTTTTACGCCAGAATTTCCCTCTTTATAGATGGAAAATAAGCTTTTAGAAAAAGCAATAAACTCAATTTTAGATAGAATCAAAAAAGAATCAGGGAGAGCGTCCACCCGGTTAAAGTCGAGAACCTGATGAATCAAAGAGTTCAACTTCATGGCATTGCGCTGCACTAATTGTAACTGTTTCTTAATTTCTTGACCTTTAGCATCAAGTAACAGCCTACTTATTGGTGCTATAATCATGCTCAAAGGCGTTTTAAAGTCATGAGATATATTCGTAAAAAAGTCTATCTTCAATTTAGACTGCTCCATAATCTTTTCTTTCTCAATACGCTCTATTCTCAACTTATTCTTTACTCTAAAGAAATTAATAGTCCAAACAACTAGTCCCAAGAATAAAAACAGATATAAACTTTTTGCCCAGCCAGTATAATACCAAGGGGGATTTATGTTCACATCTAACGTATAGGCATCACCCGAAGGTTTACCATCTACATTTAGACCACTGATGAAAAGACGGTAATCTCCATATCCCAAATTACTGTATGAAATGCGATTCGTGTTGGGTTTCAATAAGTTCCATTCCTCATCAACACCGCGCAATTTATAAACAAACTTTTCTTTCTTATCCTGAGAATAGGGTAAATCGGAAAATTCAAAAGTGAGGTGATTCTGCGTGTAGTTCAAGTCAACATGCTTCGCATAACGAATACTTTGAGGAGTTTTATTCTCTTTTGGGTGATATAATAAGTTATTAGCATACAATGCAGAAAGAATAACAGGACGCTTAATGGTCCCTAGTTTTACAATATCGGGTGAACAAACGGCATATCCATCTACAGAACCCAGATAAATAAGATTTGCTTTACGATCAAAATACATACCTGTGAATATTCTATCCATAACATTAAAGCGCTGCACATTCATCGTTTGTTTATTAACAACCAAAAAGCCATCAGCCGTGGATATCCAGATATGATTATTGACCTCCATCATGCAAAACAATTCACTGGAGCTAAAAGCATCAAACTTAATGGTTTTCAAATGATTTCCATTAGGATTAATACGCACCAAACCACCTCTAAATCCTGCCCAAATGATGCCCGAATCATCGCACAAGATGTAACTTGGACTCTTTTCTCCAGTCAGATTACCAAGCGGTATCTTTGTTACTTTTCTCGTTTTCTCATTTATCTTATCTATGCCATTATTATAGAGCAATGCCCACACATTTCCTTCATGATCAGGCACTATCTGAGTAACAAAGGTTCCGGAAAGTCCGTTAGTAGTGGAATAATTCTCTTCTGCCATATAATAATCATCAGAAGATGAATGTATCAATTTATTCTTATTCACGACAAAAATTCCACCCAGACAGGTAGCAATCCACAATCTGTCTTTGTCATCTTCAAAGATGCGATAAGCCCAATTAGTATTATACGTGCGCGTACTATCAATAATATTGTAATGAATAAATTGTTGTTTCTGATAATCATAACGATTAATACTTCCGTCTGTTGCAATCCAAAGATCATGAGCTTTATCCTCATAGATATCTCTTACCCTACTATGAGAAAGAGGATAGGTAGCATCTCCCATCCTATACCATATAGAATGATGTAAATGCCCCGACTGTTTATCGGATCTTATTAATCCGTTGGTACCTCCAAACCAAAAATAATCTCGGGAATCTTTAAAGATAGAATAAAAATGATTGCCGTCTCCCACCCCAGTAATTTGTGAGATGGGAATAAACAGAAAGGCACTATTATAGCGGGACATAGAGATGCCATATTCCGTTCCCAACCAAATATTCTTGTCCCGATCTGAAAAGACATTCCAAACGATATTATTGGATAAGGACTGAATGTTACGAGAATCATGCACAATATGTTGAATTCCGGTCGCTTCATGATAAACATACAACCCATTATCCGTTCCTACCAGCAAGCGTTGTTTACCGTCCAAAGTGAAAGACTTGATAGAGTTATCATGAAACGGCTCTATCTTTTCCACACGATGCATAGCCGGAAAATACTTAAAAAGACTTCCTTCCGTACCTATCCAGATGCAATGACGGCTGGTATCTTCAAACAAAGAGTTGATAAATTGATTGTTCTTTGTCTTATCCACGGGTAGAGAAATTCTCTCAAATCGATCTTTCTCTGGCAGGTAACGGCACAAACCATTATAAGTTCCGACATATACCGTTCCATCCGTGGCAACAATAATAGAGTAAATAGTCTGATGAGGAAGTCCGGCGTATTTTTTACGATCAAATTTAATTAACTGCTTTCGATCAAGATTATAAAGATAGAGACCATTTAATGTACCAAGCCACAAGTTCTTTCCTTTCAAAGCGATACTTCTCACATCCGAAGGAAAGCGAACGGGCGGCTCTTCGTAACAATCCGTCTTATAATTATAAATTAAAAGGCCATTATCAGCACCTAGATACAGATAAGAGCCATCTACAATAACTCCGCAATAGATGTGAGTATTACTCTGCGTTCCAAAAATAAAATGTTGCTGAGGCGAATATCCGTCATAGCTGTAAAGACCCTTATTGGAGCCTATCCAAATCAGCCCTTCGCTATCTTGAAGAAAGCAATTAATAAGAGATGCTTCAGAGCTTAAATGGATATTTTCGAAAGTACGATAATTGACCTTTTGTCCATAAACAAAGGTGGTCAATAGCGTTAAGAGTAATGTGATATATAAAGTTTTTCTATACATGGCGTTTTTCAAAAGCAAAATTACATACGGTTACGCAGATGCAAATATATCAAAATTCACCAATAGGAATAGACAATATCCGATTTTTCAGGCTCATTCTTGTCAAGAGATAGATTATAGATTATTAATATAAAGAAGATTAATGCGGAATAAAAGAGCATCCGCTTGATTACATTAGGAGATAATCTGTTTTCATTATAAGTTATCGCAATAACTTATAATGAAAACAGTAATAAGATATCGTCTTCTTTTTGGAGTGCAATTGGGCAAAGAATGAAGTGCAATTGGCATTCGAAGAGAAATAAACCGTTTAATACTGACCTTTTCGTTCTTTCGGGAAGGAGAAATAAGATAATCTTCAAAAAAGAGGGAAGCCTCAACTCCCCTCTTTTTAGTGTATTTAAAAACGATTCAATAGCTTTACATCAAATTACTAGCTAACTCACTTAACTGACTGCGTTCACCTTTTATCAAATTGATATGAGAAAAGATATTCTGATCTTTCATACGATCAATCATATATACCAAACCGTTAGATTGACTATCAAGATAAGGTTGATCTATCTGCTGAATATCTCCCGTAAACACCATCTTTGTGCCTTCACCTGCACGAGTAATAATCGTTTTAATTTCATGAGGAGTAAGATTCTGAGCCTCATCAATAATACAATAAGTATCACTCAAGCTTCGTCCGCGAATGAAAGCCAATGCTTCAATAACAAGTTGATCACCTTTTTGCATATCTTCAATACGCTTAACTTCTGGAGAGTTCGAGGCAAACTGATGCTTAATGACATTTAGATTATCAAACAGAGGTTGCATGTAGGGAGCTACTTTCTCCTGGGCATCTCCAGGCAGAAAACCGATATCTTTGTTAGACAATGACACAATGGGACGGGCCAAAAGAACCTGTTTATATTCGTTTAAGTTAGCCAAAGCGGCAGCAAGAGCTAGAAGTGTTTTACCTGTACCGGCCTTTCCTGTGAGCGCTACTAACTTTACTTTAGGGTCATTAAGAACTTCGAAAGCAAAACTTTGTTCAGCATTACGAGGTTCAATGCCATAATTTTTACTCTTGCTTACCTTATCAACCGTACGAGTAAACGGGTTGTAACGAGCCAATACGGTGTTACGATCGCTTTTCAAAACAAAGCATTCATTGGGACGAAGAATTGCTTTAAAATCAAATTCATCCACATCAATCCCCTCTTTTGAAGTATAAATACGATCAATAAGTGTTGGAGAAATAGCATCAAAAGTTTCATTAGATTGCTCGAAAACATCAACATTGATAACTTTATCAGTGATATAATCCTCGCAAAGCACTCCTATGGAGCGAGCTTTCATACGCAAATTCACATCCTTAGTTACAAGTATGGTTTTTATACGAGGATGCTTCTTTTCAAGAAATTCTGCTAGAGCTAATATCTGGTGATCAGGAGAGTGTTCTGTGAAAGCAGCCTTAACGCGTTCCGCTTCCACATTAGCAGTCATGATAAAGAGTTTACCTAATCCCTCACCTAAGGATGCGCCTTTAGAAAAAAGGTTATCATCCGTAATGGCATCTAACTCTCGTACAAACTCCCGGGCATTAAAATTAATTTGTTCGTTCCCTTTTTTAAACTTGTCCAACTCCTCAAGCACCACAATAGGAAGATAAATATCATTCTCTTGAAAGTTCTTCAGGCAGTTGTAATCGTGAAGAATTACATTTGTGTCAAGCACAAAATTCTTTTTAGTTCCCATACATGTTAGATTTTAAATGTTGATATTTGCAATCTGTAAAGCAAATGGGGAAGTATCACTATACTGACCCGGTTACTAAATTAACAAATAAGAAGGACAAACAGGTCGAAATACCTGTTAAAAGATTACAAACGATGAATTATCAGGAAACGCTGACATACTTATACAACGCAGCTCCGTTGTTTCAACAAGTAGGTAGTAAGGCTTATAAAGAGGGATTGGAAAATACACTGGCACTAGATGCCCACTTAGAACATCCTCACAAAAAATTTCATAGTATTCATGTAGCAGGAACAAACGGTAAAGGTTCTTGTTCGCATACATTAGCTGCAATCTTGCAAGAAGCCGGATATAGGGTCGGATTATATACTTCACCACACCTGATAGATTTTAGAGAACGAATCAGGGTAAATGGAGAAAGCATTCCGGAAGATTATGTAGTTCGTTTTATAGAAAAAGAAAGATCTTTTTTTGAACCGCTTTATCCCTCATTCTTCGAATTAACGACGGCAATGGCTTTCCGTTACTTTGCGGAAGTTGGAGTAGACGTGGCAGTCATTGAGGTAGGTTTAGGCGGCAGATTAGATTGCACCAATATTATCACTCCGGATTTAGCCGTGATAACAAATATAAGTTTTGATCACACACAATTTTTAGGAAATACTTTAGCCCAAATAGCTTTCGAGAAAGCAGGTGTAATAAAAAACGGAATACCTGTAGTAATAGGTGAAACAACTGAAGAGACCCGTCCTGTCTTTGAAGAAAAAGCAAAAGAAGTTAATGCACCAATTGTTTTTGCAGAAGATGAACAAAGACTATTAAATGCTAAAATAACAGCCAACGGATATTGGAATTATGAATGTAGTGACTATCCCGAACTACTAGGAGAATTAGGAGGACTTTGCCAACTAAAAAATACAAATACCTTACTGAGCGCAATTACGTTACTAAAAAAAGCGGGATATCATATTACCGAAAAAGCTGTAAAAAAAGGATTTGCCAATGTATCTGAATTAACCGGTTTAATGGGACGTTGGCAAAAATTGCAAGAACACCCAGTCATAATGTGCGATACAGGCCACAATGTGGGAGGAATAGGATATATATGCGAACAACTAAAGCGGCAAACTTATCATCAACTTCATATTGTGATGGGTATGGTCAATGATAAAGACATTGCAGGCGTATTGGCCTTGTTGCCTTCAAATACACAATATTATTTCACCAAAGCAAATGTAAAACGTGCACTGCCCGAACAAGAACTCCTTGAAAAAGCGAAAGCTTTTGGTTTACAAGGAAAATGTTATCCAGATGTTATCACAGCAGTAAAAGAGGCAAAAAAGAAAAGCCTCCCCGAAGATTTTATCTTCATAGGAGGCAGTAGTTTTATTGTAGCAGATTTATTAGCGAACCGCAATACACTCAATCTCTACTAAAGCATCTTTGGGCAAAGCTTTTACGGCAACGGCAGAACGTGCAGGAAATGCTCCGTCGAAAAAGGTAGAATAGACACCATTCATCCCCGCAAAAAGACTCATATCTTGTAGGAAGACAGTAGTCTTTACTATGTTTGCCATAGTAAGTCCGGCTTCCGCCAAGATGTGCTTGATGTTTTCTAAAGACTGTCGAGCCTGTTCTTCAACGCCCTCGGCCATCATTCCGGTAGCTGCGTCAATAGGTAGCTGACCGGAAACAAAAACCATACCTCCGGCTTCAATAGCCTGACTATAAGGACCAATAGCACCTGGTGCTTTATCACTGCAAATAACTTTTTTCATTTTCTCTTAGTTTTAATATTACAATTTTATCATTCAGAGAGTTCAAAGATAAAAAATAGCTCATAAAGTAGAAAAAGAATTATTCCTTTATGAGCTATTTATATACACATAAATATATATACCTATTTTTTAGGCATCATAACGACTTCAATAAGATTCTTTTTAGCAAGTAGTTCAGCTGCTATTCTCTGTACATCAGCTGGTGTTACAGATTCAAGCGTCTTAAGATAATCACTCTGGTAGTCTTCATTATAGAAATAAAAAGTACTCAAAATACCAGACCAATAATCATTTGTCTTCAAGTTTTCTTGAAAACTTTTAAGCATATACTCTTTCGTCTTGTTAAAGTCTACTTGTTCAGGACCGTCACTAGCAATGCGAGCAAATTCACGACGAATGATGTCACTCAAATGACGCTCCTTCTCAGGCTTAGTATCAAAGTAGATCTGAAGCATAGTCCGTCCATCTGGTATACGACTAATGCTTGCTCCTGTAGAAACACCATAAGTACCCCCTTCGGCTTCACGTACCGTACGAGTATAAACCACATCAAGAACTTGCTTCAAAATACTAAGGGAAATTTCATTTTTGTGATTTCTTTTCAGCATCCCCCAATAAAGTTTCAAACTACTAGCTTTGGGTGCCTGCATTTTCTGAGAAAAGATATTCGTATAATAGCCTTTACGAATATTATCTTTTCTCTTCTTATTCCTTATATTCTTATTTCCTGCAGGAAGTGAAGCTAAGTATTTTTCCACCAATGGACGAAAAGTAGTTTCATCAATAGAACCTACGAATACAAAAGTGAAAGCAGAAGGATTAGCAAATACCTCTTTATACATCTCAATCATACGATCATAATTGAGTTTATTTATATCATCAAGATGTATTCTTTGAGCACGTGGATTATTGCCGTAAACAGCATGCGATATTGAATCACCTAAAATAGAGGATGGTGAAGCCTCAGCATTTTTCAGTTGATTACGCAAGCGCTCAACAAATGCAGCATAAGCCTGCTTATCCTTACGAGGGGCTGTGAAGTAAAGATAAGTAAGCTGCAACATTGTTTCTACATCTTTTATAGATGATGAGCCGGAGATACTCTCTGTAGAAGAGCTTACCGAAGCAGAAACAGCTGCAGATTTACCTGCTAAAGCTTTGCCTAAATCAATAGAACTAAAGTTACCTATTCCACCAATAGAGGGTACAGCATTTATAAATCGAGCATTAAGGACTTCATTATCATCAAAAAGAGAAGTGCCACCATAAGCTATGGATGACATCTGAATTTCATCATCTTTATAATCGGTTTTTTTCAACACTACGTGCATACCATTAGAAAGTATCCATTCTGTAGCCCCCATCTTGGCATTCTTTTTCACATTGACAACTTTTCCTGAAGCAGGTAATGAAGAAATCAAGTTTGTGGAAATAACTTTCTCTGTATAAGGAGTTAACTTTTCTTTAGCGACATCCTGTACTGTCTTTATCAACTCACTTTCTGAGGGATAAGTAATTCCTTCTTTCTGAGGACCTGTAACAGATATAACCATATTAGGAGTTGCCGAAAGACGACGAAGACATTCATTCACTGCCTCCAAATTAATCTTAGGTAGAAGTTTCTTTACTAGTTCATATTCGTAAGTAATTCCAGGAATAGGTTCATCATTTATGAAATTATTGACATATTCTTTCACATAACTAGAATTTTCCGCTTTATTACGATTATTATAAGAGTTAGCATACATTTCTAAAAAAGAAGTTTTTATACGATCAAGTTCTGGTTGTGTAAAGCCAAAACGTTTAGCTCTCTCATTTTCAGTTACAACTGCCTCAAGAGCAGATAAAACCGCTCCATCTTTACAACCAGCATAAAGCGTCCATGCTTCTTTTGTTTTAACTATAAGAAAATCACCATTTCCTGCTGATGCTTCTGTAAAAGGAGCATTTGCTTTTTGTGTCATTTCACTTAAACGAGTTGAGAGCATATTTGAAACAAAGTTCTGTAAAAGCATCTCATAATATCCCTTCTCTGTCCCTTTTATTGAATCACTCATAGCAGGATGAGGATAATAAATGGCAATATTGGTAGCTGTAGTTTCAGGATCTGTTAACACTGAAGCAATGGGTGAGGTATAGTCCGGTATAGTGAAATATTCTCTATGAGCAGGATTAACAGGTTTCTTTATGTCAGCAAACATCTCTTTCATACGAGTTTCTACCCGATCTACATCAATATCCCCAACTATAATAATAGCCTGAAGATCAGGTCTATACCATTTATGATAGTAATCTTTAATAGCTTGATAAGGGAAATGTTCTACCACATCCATACTCCCTATAGGCATGCGATTAGCATATCTGGTACCTTTAAACAAAAGAGAAAACAAACGATCCATAGTACGAAGATTTGCACTATTACGTGTACGCCATTCTTCTTTAATAATGGCACGTTCTTTATCAATCTCTGTATTATCAAGAGTGATGAAACTAGACCAATCGTGCAATATTAATAAGCAAGAATCGACTAAGCTTTTGCGAGTCACTGGAATATCAGAAAGATTATATACCGTTTGATCAAAGGAGGTATATGCATTTACATTCACACCAAACTTAGCCCCATTTTTCTCTAAATAATCAAGCATTTTTTTACGCCCCGGATAATTTTTTGTTCCGTTAAATGCCATATGCTCCAAGAAATGAGCCAAACCTGATTGAGAATCTTTTTCTAATATAGAGCCTACATTCTGCGCTATATAAAAATCTGCACGTTTTTCTGGGTATGCATTGTGACGGATGTAATACGTTAAACCATTATCCAATTTACCATATCGTACATTTGGATCAATAGGAAGTGGTGCTGATGATTGTGCCTGTAAGATAAACGGGCAGAACAATAACAGCAGCAAAAAACTCAAAATCTTTTTCATTCTTATTATTTAATTCATTGTTAGATAATTATTCAAATTCTTCTTCAAAACAACTTAGTGGGAATTTTATTTAAAGAACATTATGAGGAGAAAAAAACGGGAAATGGCGCGTAGAAAATTAATTGGATTGTAACTGTTAGAGAGAGAAAATTTATAAAAAAATACGCCATCCCCGTTTATTCTATGATTTATTGTAATCGAACAAGAAGTATTTAAAACTACTTGCCTCTATATATAAATACGTCATAGAAGCATTTTAGGGGACAAAAGGAAAACTTTTTTATCTTTAATTAAGATATTGAGAATAAGATTAAAGAGAAATTCAGTAATTAAAGGAAATTCTTTTCCTAAAAAGATGCAGTATTTCTGTTTATTGTGCATTTACTTAATGTAATCACTTTAAAGAGAGAAACAACTAGACTTAACAAAGAGAAAGCGTAGCATTATTGCCCCTCCATGTTGCAATAATCTACGCTTTCCATTTTTAATTTTAGTCTCTATTCTCTAAGAGAATGCCAAATAGCAGTTTTACTATTTACAGTGCTTAGCTATTAATTTATCTACAGCAGTGTCACCTAACTCTTTAGCTTTAGCAAAATTAGCGCAAGCTTCTTTATTCTTTTTCAATTGTAATTCGCAGATACCTTTTAAACGATAAGCTTCCGCATATTTAGGATCAATAGCCAATGCCTCATCAAGAACTTTAATTGCTTCTTCAAAACGACCTACGCGAAGATTAACAACAGAAAGCTCTGCACGATAAGTTAAATCTTTGGGATTCAATTCTACAGCTTTAGTAATATCATTTAGAGCACGCTGAAACTGCTTGGCTTTAAGAGCTGCTTGTTCTCTATAATAATAATAAACATCATTCACTTGACCAGCCGCAGCATCATAATAACTATCATAATCTAACAAAGCTGCACGATATTGTTTTGCTTCCATATTAACACGAGCACGTTCCAGTAAATAAGGAGCAGCATCTCCTCCATAAGGTTTGACACAATGCGCAATACAACTATCCATTAAAGCAACGACTTCTTTAATATCAGCCTTCATCAATTCTTTAGTCTTGGCAGTACTATAAAATGTAGAAGCCGAAGCTAAATTTGTTTTATTCACTTTTGCGTAAGCAGTAAAAGCATCTTGATAATTTTGTTTTGCAAAATAAATATCACCTTCCAATTGCGTATAAATAGGTAATGAATCTATATCTAAAGCAGCTTTCAATTCATCTAAAGCCTTGTCGTAGGTCCAATCTTTATACACCTTCTCTGGTTTGCTCAATTGATAAGCATAAATCAATTTAGCAATGTTATAATGTACATCATCTTTTTTCTTTGCTATTTTAAGAGCTTTTTCTAAATCAGCAGTTGCTTTATCCATTTGAGAAATATCTTTCACACCAAGAGAAACATAATTCCTAGCCCTACGAATATATCCATCTGCATTTTCCGGATATTTAGCGACAAAATCATTAAGAAGTTGTCCATATTCTTTTGGAGAAACTTGTGTAGATGCCATCAAAAGATAAACTAAAGCCTGCTCTTCAGTATCCGGAATCCCTTTCTTTATGTGAATAGCCCGCAGCGTGTTATCACTAAAAGAAAGAGGCCCTATTTTTTGAGACATAGCAAATGAAGCTCCAACTGCATAGCATACGTTAGTATCACCATCTGTTGAAGCTTTCTGAACAAGTCCAAGAACTTCACCTTCAGCATTGGTAACAGGACAACTCACCATTTTATCTTTTAAACTCATATTAAAAGCATAATAATGATGAGAAGAGGCTATAGAAGAGACAGATTTCAACTGACCTATAGTGCATGAGCGATCTTTTTGGGTAGAATAAGGCAATAAATAAACCTTTGCACCAACAGTAGGAGCTATAGAAGCTTGCTTCAAGAATGGGACTTTTTTATCTACAAGAACACGAAATTTAACTACGTCATATATATCATTCGCTCCTAGAATAACATCTACCGGCATTTGCTTACCACCTGCATCTAATATAACAGCACGATATGCTCCCTTAAACAAGGAATAATCAGAAAGAGCTACCCCATCTTCAGATACAAAAAATCCATTTCCTGTGTTTAGAATTTTATCAGATTCATCATATGTAATAACCGAAAAAACTGCTTTTTTAGCTTTCTCTACCCATTTAGGAGCTTGAGCCATAACATTATGCAAGGACAAAATCAATACGAAAAATAATACAACGCTTCTTTTCATGTTTTTCTTACTTATACTTATTATTTAGATTTTACTTCATTTTCCCCATCTTCTATGCGCTGTTTTACAGCTTCATAAATAAGGATACCTGCAGCCACCGAAACATTTAAAGATTCTATAGTGCCTAACATTGGAATCTTAACCCATTCATCACATAAAGCCAAAATATCATAAGAAACGCCTGTATCTTCAGATCCCATAACAATACACAAAGGACCTGAATAGCTAGCTTTACTATAATCATAATCTCCTTTCTCTGTTGCTGCTACTACCTTAAACCCGCTATCCTTAAGGTATTGTAAAGTTGTCTTAAGACTTTGCTCGCGACATACAGGCAGAGTATGTAACGCTCCTGCTGAAGTTTTTACGGCATCTGCATTAACCGAAACACTGTTTTTTACAGGGATAATCACTGCATCAACACCAGCACATTCGCATGTACGTGCGATAGCGCCAAAATTTCGCACATCAGTAATACCATCTAGCATTACAAAAAATGGATTTTTGCCTTGCTCAAAGAAAAAAGGAACAAGTTGTTCCGCTTTCTGATAAATAACGGATGAAACAAAAGCGACCACTCCTTGATGATTTTTTCGTGTAATACGGTTTATTCGTTCTACAGGTACGCGTTGAACAGGAATAAGAGTACCTTTTAAGGCAGCAAAGAGTTCCTTAGACAAATCACTTTGTATATCCTTTTTCACCAGAATCTTATCAAATTCTTTCCCTGCTTGTATTGCTTCAATAACGGCACGAACGCCAAAAATCATTTCACTACTATCTGTCATTTTTCAATTTATTACTTTCTATTTATAGCTCATGCTATTTTATTGGGGCACAATATTACAAAACTAACTTGAGAACAGCGCTATATTCAATCTTCTTTATTTTAACTTAACTATGAATTAAAAAATCTATAACAAGAAAATGCTTAAAAGATTTATGTTCACCACCTCATTATTTATCTATTGATTTAGTAAAGCTCTTGCATTATTTAATGCAGCTTCTGTTAGTGTAGAGCCGCTCAACATATGTGCAATCTCTTTAACCCGTTCTTCATCTGTAAGTCGACGAATATGGCTATTAGTTTCCGTGTTATTATCTTCTTTATATACTTTATAATGAGTAACCCCTCTAGCAGCTATTTGAGGTAAATGAGTAATACTAATTACTTGCCTATTTTTATTACCCATCTCTTGCATTATATCCGCCATTCGATCTGCTATTTCACCTGAAACCCCCGTATCTATTTCATCAAAAACAATAGTAGGTAATTTTACTGCTCCTGCTATCATAGCCTTAATGGAAAGCATTACACGAGCTATCTCACCACCGGAAGCCACTGACGATATATTTTGCAATAAGCCATTTTTATTTGCCGAAAAAAGAAATGCTACAGTATTTTCTCCAGATGGACCAACTTCTTTCCTTAAACCCATTTCTACTTGAAAACGAATATTAGGAATGCCCAAAGGTATCAGGCGAGTACCCATCTGTTTTTGCACTTCATCTGCTGCCTGCATGCGTTTTTTTGTTAAAACAGAAGCTTGTTCTTTCAAAGCTTTGTAAACAGCCTCTTTCTTTGCTATAATCTTTGCAATTTGCTCATCGTATGAAGTCATTTCATCAAGCTTATGTTGAAAGTCATTCATAAGTACAATTAATTCTTTCACCGTTTTTACATGGTGTTTTTGTTGCAAAGAATAAATCAAATTAAGTCTATCATTTATTTCTTCTAGTCTGACAGGATTAAATTCAATAGCTTCACTTTGCATACTGACCTCCTGAATAATATCTTTCAGTTCGATATAGCTACTTTCCATTCGATCAGCCAACTCTTCTGCAGGAATATAAACTTTCTGAATGGTCAGCAAAGCAGATAATCCATCTTTCATGGCAGAAAGTAAACCAGCGTCTTCACCTGTAAACAGTTGATCAACTTTATATAATACAGATTTTATTTCTTCTGAATGACTAAGCATTTCAGCCTCTTGCTCTAACTCTCCTTGTTCATTTTCATTTAAGCTAGCTTCTTCAAGTTGTTCTAATTGAAAACGAATAAAATCTTCATCAGATTTGCTTTGTTCAGCACGAGTAGTAAGTTCCAACTGTTTGCGTTCAAGTTCTCTCCATGTATTATATGAGTCTCTATATTTTGCTAGTAAATCAGCATTATGAGCTAATATGTCGAGCACATTAAGCTGGAAATCTTCTTTATTAAGCAGTAAGTTCTGATGTTGTGAATGCACATCAATAAGTTGCTCTCCCAATTCTCTAATCAGTGCCAACGAAACCGGTGTGTCATTTATAAATGCCCGGCTTTTACCTGAAGCATAAACTTCTCTACGCAAAATACATTCTGCATCATACTCCAAATCATTTTCTTCAAAAAAAGAATTCATTACATAAGTAGAAATATCAAAGCGAGCTTCAATTATGCATTTTGAAACCCCATAACGAATAGACTTCACATCAGCACGCTGACCAAGTAGAAGACCAATTGCCCCTAAAATGATAGATTTGCCAGCACCTGTTTCGCCTGTAATAACAGAAAAACCTGTACTAAAATCAATATCTAACTTTTCTATTAATGCATAATTTTGTATAAATAATGAGCGTAACATGCTTTATTATTTTCTATGGTACAAGATGATTATAAAAAAGGACTACAAATTTCACAAAATCAATGAATAAAGTGCAATAAATGATCAACAATATCATAAGCAACTTCCGCTTTAGATTTAAGTTCGTAGTCAACACATCCTTCTCTATCCAAAATACTTATTTTGTTAGTATCACAACGGAAACCCGCTCCTTTATCATTAAGAGAATTCAGCACAATAAAATCAAGCTTCTTTTTTTCGAGTTTACCTTGCGCATGCTTTTTCTCGTCAATTGTTTCAAGCGCAAACCCTACAAGAGCTTGATCAGAGCGTTTCATAGCACCTAAACATGCCGCAATATCTTCAGTCGGTTTCAAAGACAATGTAAGTTTATCTCCCTCTCTTTTCATCTTTTGCTCAGCAACAGTCTCCGGAGTAAAATCAGCCACAGCAGCACAAAGGATTGCTGCATCCATCATAGGGAAATTTTCTACAGAAGCAACATGCATTTGAGCTGCACTTTCAACATTAATTCGTTTTATTTTAGGGTGATTTACTTTTTGTTGAACAGGGCCAGAGACTAACAGAACTTCTGCTCCCCGACGGGCACATTCTTCCGCCAATGCATAACCCATTTTACCGGAAGAATAATTGCCTATAAAACGGACAGGATCAATCTTCTCATAAGTAGGACCCGCAGTTATCAGTATTTTTTTTTTATTCAAATCCTGTTTTGAAGAAAAAAAAGTTTCCAACACTTGAATAATTTGATCGGGCTCTTCCATTCTTCCTTTACCCACTAAATGACTGGCTAACTCACCTGTAGCAGGTTCAATGATATAATTACCATAGGAACGAAGTATATCAATGTTCCTTTGTGTAGATGGATGAGCAAACATATCTAAGTCCATTGCGGGAGCAACAAAAACAGAAGCTTTAGCAGATAAATAGGTTGTAATAAGCATATTATCGGCAATACCATGAGCCATCTTGCCAATAGTAGAAGCAGACGCAGGTGCTATCAACATTGCATCAGCCCAAAGCCCCAAATCAACATGACTATTCCATGTACCATCTCTTTGTGCAAAGAATTCACTAATAACAGGCTTGCTAGTAAGTGCCGATAAAGTAATGGGAGTAATAAATTCTTTGCCCGCGGGAGTAATAACAACTTGCACTTCAGCTCCGCGTTTAATAAGTCCTCTAATAATATAGCATGCTTTATATGCAGCAATACTACCGGTTATTCCAAGTATTATTTTTTTCCCTTGTAAAAAAGAGTTCATATTCTTCTATTTAAAATCACTTAATACAACAAACTATTTCACTCCAGTCAATTCTCTTAAACGAATTTTAGTGAGCATAGCCTTTGTATGTAAAGTGAAGTCACTACTTAGTATCCAACTATAATATCCAGGATCCTTTTTTAGTACATCAGAGACTACCATACCTTTATATTTGCCAAAATTAAAGACTTCAACTCCATTATCATCATAAACCATGCGTCCTGCAAAATCCACATTTTTGTTATAAGTAGAAAAGTCAGATAAATAAGCCATATCATTCTTCAATTCGGGATAACGATCCAGTTGAGACATCAACACCTCATATGTCGCCCGCGTATCCGCTTCAGCAGTGTGAGCATCCTCTAAATTTTTACCACAATAAAATTTATATGCCGCAGAAAGTGTACGCTGTTCCAATTTATGGAAAATGACCTGCACATCAACGAACTTACGACGGCTGATGTCGATATCGACTCCTACACGAAGAAATTCTTCAGCAAGCACAGGAATATCAAAACGATTAGAATTAAAACCTGCCAAGTCAGCTCCTTCTATATCATTAGCTATATTTTTCGCAACCATTTTAAAAGTTGGACAATCAACTACATCAGCATCATAAATACCATGAATCGCAGAAGAATCTTCAGGTATATGCATTTCAGGATTAATTCGAAGAGTTTTAGATTCTTCATTCCCGTTAGGATAAACTTTCAGATAACAAATTTCGACAATACGATCCGTATTAATATTAGTCCCAGTCGTTTCTAAATCAAAAAAAACAATAGGATTTTTTAAATTTAATTTCATTCGTGAATTTTATATCTCGACCAAGAGTCGAAAAATTAATATTTTAAAAACAGAACAATTAATCATTCAGCATCATTGGCATAAGCAACATCAGTAAATCTTCATTTTCTGTTTGCTCTACTGGAACAATGACTCCCGCACGAGAAGAATCAGCAAGTTCTACCACCACCTCATCAGCCGAAATATTATTTAATATATCAATTAAAAAAGTAGATTTAAAACCAATACTCATAGCTTCATCTGTATATTGACAAGTAAGTTGTTCTTCCGCAGAGGTTGAGAAATCAATATCTTGTGCTGAGACTATTATCTGATTGTCTTGCACCCTAAGTTTTATCAAACTGCTGGACTGAGATGAAAAAATAGAGACACGACGTAAAGCCCCCATCAACATCATACGATCTACCGTTACTCGGCGAGGATTGTTCTGAGGAATAACTGAATTATAGTTAGGATATCGTCCTTCAATCAAACGACAGACCATTCTATAGTTTTCAAGCGTAAAGATAGCATTGCGCTCATCAAATTCTATCATCACATTTCCAGCTTCCTTAGGTAAAAGATTCTTCATCAAAGTTGCCGGTTTCTTAGGGAGAATAAAAGCCGCACGCTCCTGACCTTTTGAAGTAAGTGTTTTACAACGCACCAATTTATGGCCATCTGAAGCAACCATTGTGATATCTTCTGTCGTAATATCAAAATAAACACCATTCATAACTGGACGAAGTTCATCATCAGCTGTAGCAAAAAGAGTACGGTTAATACCGTCCAATAATACCTGAGCATCCATTTCTACTTTCACTCCATTTTCTCCCAACACAGCCGAACGTGGATATTCATCCGCATTCTGCCCCATAAGACTGTATTTACCATTCATATACCGAACCTCGATTTCGTACGTATCGGCGTTTACATTGAATGAAAGAGGCTGCTCAGGAAGTTCTTTAAGAGCATCTAATATTGTTTTTGCCGGAACAGCGAAAAGACCGTTTGCATCACTTTCTGTCACCTCAATAGTAGTATCCATCGTTGTCTCACTATCGGATACAGTGATAGAAAGAGTACCATCCTCCAAACGAAAAAGGAAACAATCCAAAATAGGTAAAGAGTTTTTAGAGTTAATAACACGGCTAACAGCCTGTAAATGGCTGAACAACGCAGTACTTGAAACGATAAATTTCATATATGTTCATTTTAAAGTTTTATAATCTGCAAGAAGCACTCAATCGCTTTAATGAAGCTAGATAGGCTTCATTCTATGTACTGTACAAAGTTAGCAAAAGATTGTGTCAGAGCAAAAAACATGAAGAAAAAAACACAGCTGATTTCCTTTTGTTCGACAGAAAATTGTAACTTCGCCGCAAAAATTTAAAATAAGACGAATGGATTTTAGTGGAAAGATTATTGCCATACTTCAACCTAAAGGAGGAGTATCAAAGGCAGGGAACGAATGGAAGTCTCAAGAATATGTAATAGAAAACCATGACCAATACCCCAAAAAAATATGTTTTGAAGTTTTTGGGAATGAAAAAATAGACCAATTCGCCATTCAAATGGGCGAAGAGCTAACCATCTCATTTGACATTGATGCCCGTCAATGGCAAGATCGTTGGTTTAACAGTATACGCGTATGGAAAGTAGAACGCATAAATGCAGAAATGCCTTCAAGTCCTGGCTCGCCTGTGCCTCCTCCCCCTCCTGCTGCTATGCCCGATTTCATTTCAAATGACGCCAAGGATGATCTACCATTCTAAATAAAAAGAGATTACTTTACATAAAGGGAAGAATTGTTTTTTTATAATTCTTCCCTTTATGTTTATGTAGAAAATGATTGTTTAGCACTATTCTACTCACCTTTATAAATGAAATTAATATTTGAATAAACACTTTCATTTTCACAAGTTAATTGTATTGAAAGAATAAAATGACGAAAAAAATCTTGATGGGCAAAGATAAAAGTTGGAATTGAAGAAACGTTTATTTCCGGCTGATTAAAAACCTCTTCAAGATCTGAAACGAACATAAAGTTATAAGAAGGCGCCAAGCCAGATACCGCTTCTTCATATATTGATTTTATGCCGAGTGTCAAATTATGGTCAAGCAAGTCAATATATGAACTTAAACTTTCTCGATCACCTGCAAGCAATAACGAATTGTGATAAAAGCAAGCATACGTTTGCGGAAGCTCCCGCATAAATCCAAAAGAACGAGCAAATAGAATATTTGAAGGTATATTATAAACATAATATTTACTAGAGCCAACTTTCAACAAAGTTTTATCTTTCCAAAATGTTTTTTCTAAGTCCAAAGAATTAGGAACAATAAAAAAAGTCTGCAGCATTTTCTCTGCCTGCAACATATCTAACATAGGAATAATAGTTACAGCGCAAGGGGTTAAAAGCGTATCAGTAGCATAAAAAAGACATGATAGCATATTTTTGCCAGAATTCTCTTTTAAAAAATTAAATAATTCCTTATTTATCTCATAACAAGAGTCAGAATAGAGAGTCTTCACATCCCTGTTTGAAAAAGTATATTCAAACAGGGATTGTAAATCTGAAATTGAACGATTTGTAAAAGAGATAGTGGAGACAGGAAGCATATTTCTAGAAAAACCTTGAATTGAATCTTGTTTACGCAAAACACTCATAAAAGTAAGACAACTATCAGTGTCACTATTCAATCCTGAGAGATAAATTGCATCACCCCTCATTTTCAAGTCAAATGCAGTCCAACCACCCAAAGTTAAAAAGGAATTATCTCTATTCAGAGTTTTACCCATAGAAACATGAAACATCCTAATATAAAGATTAGCATAAGAATCCATTTTCTTAATATCATGCAAACGCTTAAAACTAACATTATCTGAAAGAGAACTACCTGATAAAGAAGTGTCTATTACCTTCTCTAAGAGTTTGCTTTTATAACTAACAGCCAAAAAGCGAGAAGTAAAATAACAAGCTAAGAATTTACCGTCTGCCATAGCATAGACAGATATCTCTTCTCCCTTATAATCTATATACTTAGAAGGATATACACAGGCGCAATGCTTACGAATGAATTTTTCTAAAACACTTGCATCACCAGGAGCCAAGGAACAATAAAGAACCTGGTTTTGATCTTCATCAGCACCATGAAAACTAATAAGTACTTTATTCATCTGACCACTAAAGCCATGAGGTAATTCTTTCAGAAGTAATTGAAAATTAGAATGAAGCAAAGAAAATAAAGGCGATACGTCTAACTCAGCACCATTCTTACTACCTGTAGTTTTATCTAAATTGTTTATAAAAGCAGTAAGATCATCTGTGTCAAAGACAGCATTAACGTCTTCGGGTACAATAGAATAAAGATCAAATGATCCGCTCTTTTGAATTTCCCCAAGCCGAAAATAAGAATATAACCCAAAAACCATAAAGAGCAACAATATGGAAAAGATAGCAACTATTCTGATTAAAGTATTGATTTTCATAGCGCTAAAATTTAAGCCAATACTACAAATATATACTTTTTTTTTGAATTATTAAATTTTACAAAGTTAATAAACGATTTCTTTTCCATCATAAGCCAAATGAATATGCGCAGGCAGACGTTGTTCTATTTCGGCATGTAGCCCCATCTGATGGCTCATATGAATAAAATAGGTTTCTCGAGCTCCAATTCTAGAAGCATTTTCCAATGCCTGAGCAAGAGTTTGATGAGTAAAATGAGGTTCAATCCGTAAGGCATTGATTATCAACAAGTCAAGATCCTGAAGTAAATCATATGATTCTTGAGGCATAGTAAGCATATCTGTTATATAAGCCATTCTACCGATACGATATCCCAAGATAGGTAAACATCCATGCATTACACGAAAAGGCAATACTTCCGTATGATTAATCATAAACGGCATCCCGACTTCCACTTCACTAAGTTCAATAGCAGGCACACCGGGATATTTATGTTCTAAAAAACAGTAAGGCATGCGCGTACGAAGCCCATACGCAGTTGTATTTTCAGCGTAAACAGGTACCTCACCGAACCTACAAAACGGACGCAAATCATCCAAGCCTCCCACATGATCATAATGCTCATGCGTAATCAAAACACCATGTATTTGTCGAAATGGAAGTTTAACCATCTGTTCTCTAAAGTCGGGACCACAATCGATCAAAATAACCGCATCACCTGTATCAATTAAAGACGAAGCTCTCAAGCGATTATCCCTACTATCTTTAGACTGACATACGGAGCAAGTACACCCAACTTCTGGAACCCCTGTAGATGTTCCACTCCCTAATATTCTAATTTTTCCCATGTTTATACAAATTTCACTTCAGGAAAAATTTCGATCTGAAATTTATTAAATACCGATTGCTTTATTTCCTGAGCTAACTCAGCTACTTCAACACCTTTCGCCCCTCCTTTGTTTATGAGAACCAAAGCTTGTTTATCATGTATCCCTACCTGACCAATTGAATACCCTTTCCAACCGCAACGGTCTATCATCCAAGCAGCAGGAATTTTAACCAACTCTGAATCTACATCATAACAAGGAATATCTGAATATTTTTCTTTTAAAGTCTTATAATGAGAGCGTTTCACAACTGGATTCATAAAAAAACTACCTGCATTTCCTACTACTTTAGGATCAGGTAATTTACTATTCCGAACATCTATAATAACTTGACGTACATTTTCCAATGTCAAATCTGAACAGCGTACCTTCAATTCTTCAGATATACTTCCATAATTAAGAGTGAACCCTTCTTTCTTATTTAATTGAAAACATACAAAAGTGACTATATACTTTTGCATTTCAGGTTCCTTAAAAATACTATGTCGATAACTATAATGACAATCATCGAGAAGAAATAGCCTCTCAGTAGCTGTTGTTACATCAACAGTCTCAACACTTTGGATTAAATCTTTCACCTCTACTCCATAAGCTCCTATATTCTGGACAGCAGAAGCTCCAACTTCTCCCGGAATAAGAGAAAGATTTTCCGCCCCATACCACTGATTTTCTACACAATAAGATACAAAGTCATCCCATATGACACCTGCGCCTACTCGAAGAGATACTGTTTCAGCAGTCTCTTCCAGAAGCTCTATAGAATTGATGCACGAATGCAACACAGTTCCTTTGAAATCTTGCAAAAACAATAAATTACTTCCACTACCAATGTGAAGCCACGGCTCTGTAATTCTTCCGTCTTCCAATAACTTACGCAATTCAGCAACAGTATCATATTCCAAAAAGGAAGAAGCTTTTACATCTATACCAAATGTATTATGAGGTAAAAGTGAGTAGTTATTATGTTCGTGTATCATTTACTTATACTAATTCATTAAACACCGGTATCTTCAAATTTATAAAGTTCCCATTTGCCAGCTCTACGTCGAAAATAAAGAATATTAGAGAAACCATTCCCTACACCATTCAGAGCCAATATTTTCGTCTGAGAATCATTTTTTTCACTTTGTCCATAATTTATATTAGACAATCTTTCAGTAGGTAAAATTGGTTTAAAAGCTAACCATTGATTCAAATGAAGAGTTGTTTCTAAAATAGAGAAATCATCATCAGGATCATTTGTTACAAAAATAAGTGGTTGTCGAATCCGCTTACACTGAAACAAACTATCAGTAGAAAAGCGAGCAAAAAAATCAACAAAGCCTTCATGATCACTTTTAGCTATCGGCCTTAAATTAATAGCTTCAAGTAACCAACAACCTTTTTTTCTTTGAAAATAGTATTTTTTAATCATGCGAGTTTTCAGAAACATCCATTCTACTTGAACAGAGTTAACATTCGTATCATTCGCAATATCCATATCCTCCTCTCTATCAAAAAGCAGTGTATAGAAAGACTGCCTTGTGAACAAGTAGTCATGTTTCCAATATTTCTTCTCTATTTTAGAAGGAACCTCACCATTATAATAAGGAAGAGGGAAAACAATTCTTTGCCTCTGAAAATTATCATCAGAAGCAAAAGTATAAATAAAGTCATTAAAAGACTCATCAACTATGGTAGGCAAAGGTAATTGTTTCTTTTCTAGTCTAGTAGAATCTATTCGTTTTTGAGCAGCTGAATCTACCAAAGCAGTAATAGAAGCAAAAGAATCAGTATTTGATTTCTTGCTATTATTACAAGAAGCTAAAAGAATCAAAAATAGAAAAATTTCCGTAATGATCTTTTTCATTTTTTAGTCCGACATCAAAGTCGCTTTAGTCAATAATTTCTTTCTCAATTTTATAAGCATATCTGAAGTCATGCTTTCTAATGAGTATGAAGGATTCCAATCCCATTCATTACGGGCACACGAATCATCCATACAATCAGGCCAACTATCAGCTATAGCCTGTTTCAGAGGGTCAACGTCATACACCATTTCAAAATCAGGTAACTGTTTGCGTATTGAAGTATAGATTGTTTCAGGAGCAAAGCTCATAGAAGCAATATTAAAAGAATTACGGTGAATAAGTCGCTTAGGATCTGCCTCCATAAGAGATATAGCAGCATTAAGAGCATCCGGCATATACATCATATCCATCAGGGTTCCTTTCTTTATAGGACATATAAACTTCTCTCCTTTCACTGCAGAATAATAGATATCAACAGCATAATCAGTCGTCCCTCCACCCGGAGGTGTTACATTGGAAATTATACCTGGAAAGCGTACGGAACGTGTATCCACTCCATATTTATGATAATAATAATCACTTAATAATTCTGTAGTTACTTTTGTCACTCCATACATTGTACGAGGACGCTGCGTAGTATCTTGAGGAGTTAACAAATGGGGAGTTTCAGGACCAAAGGAACCAATAGAACTAGGAGTAAAAACAGAGCAATGATAAGCACGAGCAACCTCCAAAACATTCCATAAACCGTCTATTCCAACTTTCCATGCCAATATTGGTTTTGACTCTGCTACAACAGATAACAACGCTGCCATATTGTAGATCGCATCTATGTTATATTTTTTAACTACACATTCTATATTTATAGCATCCGTAACATCAACCACAGCTGATGGTCCTGACTCCTTCAATTCTCCATGAGGATCAGCACCATGAATGTATCCCGCTACTACATGTTCATTTCCATAGCGTTCTCTTAACTCCATTGTAAGCTCCGACCCTATCTGTCCAGTAGCCCCAATAACCAAAACATTTTTCATCATTCTTTACTATTACCTATTTCCTATAAAACGGCGTACAAAGTAAACACTTTTTTTTCAGTTTAGAATCAATTTTTTATTGTTTATTCCAATAAAAATAGTGTCCTTTGCAGTAAGAACTAAAATCAAATTACGATGTACGGTAAAATGAAAGAATACCTCAGTCAAACCCTGACTGAAATTAAAGAAGCCGGACTTTATAAAGAAGAACGACTCATCGCAAGTGCCCAGCAAGCTGTCATTACAGTGCAGGGAAAAGAAGTAGTTAATTTCTGTGCTAATAATTATTTAGGTTTATCCAATCATCCCCGTCTCATTGCCGCTGCACAAAGAATGATGGAAAATCGCGGATATGGAATGTCCTCTGTTCGTTTTATCTGTGGCACTCAAGATATCCACAAAGAACTTGAGACTGCGATTTCTGATTATTTTCAAACTGAAGACACAATACTCTACGCAGCCTGCTTTGACGCCAACGGAGGAGTATTCGAGCCATTATTCACAGAAAAAGATGCTATCATTTCAGATTCTCTAAACCATGCTTCTATTATAGACGGAGTACGTCTTTGTAAAGCACAACGTTATCGCTATGCCAATGCGGACATGCAAGAATTAGAAAAATGCCTACAATTAGCACAAGCACAACGTTTCCGTATTATAGTAACTGACGGTGTCTTTTCAATGGATGGGAATGTAGCCCCATTAGATAAAATTTGTGATCTTGCTGAAAAGTATGACGCTCTAGTTATGGTAGATGAGTCTCATTCAGCTGGCGTTGTTGGTGCTAGCGGACATGGAGTCAGTGAATTATGTGACACCTATGGGCGTGTAGATATTTATACAGGCACACTCGGCAAAGCTTTTGGTGGAGCTATGGGAGGCTTTACCACAGGGCGTAAAGAAATTATAGATTTACTGCGCCAACGTAGCCGCCCTTATTTATTTTCCAATTCAGTAGCACCAGCCGTAGTCGGTGCAGGAATAGAAGTATTCCGTATACTAAAAGAAAGTAATGAATTACATGATAAATTAATGGAAAACGTTACATATTTCCGTGATAAAATGTTAGCAGCCGGCTTTGACATAAAACCAACTCAAAGTGCAATATGTGCTGTTATGCTTTATGACGCAAAATTATCACAAATATACGCTAGTCGGATGTTAGAAGAGGGTATATATGTTACCGGATTCTACTATCCCGTAGTACCCAAAGAACAAGCACGCATCCGCGTACAGTTATCAGCAGACCATAACAGAACACATTTAGATAAGTGCATTAGCGCTTTTATAAAAATAGGGAAAGAACTGGAAGTAATCAAATAATTTTTTTTTATGGAAGAATTAACCCTTACAACCCCTGCATTATTATTTTCAGCCATATCTCTTATTTTATTGGCTTACACCAATAGATTTCTCTCTTATGCTCAATTAGTACGTACGCTAAAAGACAGATATGAAGAGAACCCATCGGCAGTAGCTGCCGCACAAATAGCCAATTTACGCAAAAGATTATTACTCACTCGTACAATGCAAGAATTAGGCATAGGAAGCTTATTCCTTTGTGTAGTAAGCATGTTTCTCATATACATCGGGCTGCAAATTTTTTCAGCTTATGTATTTGGACTAGCACTGCTTCTACTTATTGCTTCTCTTGGAGTTTCTCTGCGTGAAATACAGATATCGACCCATGCTCTAGAGCTACATTTAGGAACAATGGAAGGAAAAAAAGAGTCTTAATGGCTCTTTTTTTTCCTTCCATTCACACTCTTTTAACCACTGACTATACCCCATGACAAATACTCTATATTAATTTCAAAATATTTGAAATTTGTATAATTACTTTTTTTTTCTACTTTTACTCCGGAAAAGTTTACAAAACAAAAAAATCTTATGAGTAAAACTAACATCAAACAGGCAATAAAAAAATGTTTTTTTATTATCCTATTGCACCTCTTTTCCAGTAATGGCTTTGCCCAATACTTGCGCACCTCTTATTTTATGGAGAATGTAAATAGTAGAATAGAACTAAACCCTGCTATTCAGCCTAAGTCAGGCTATATAGCTATCCCCATGATTGGCTCTTTTCAAGCGAGTGCTTCATCCAACTCATTAGGAGTTAGCGATGTAACTGATATTATCAATTCTGAAGAAGATTTTTGGAGTAGTGATCCATTCTTTAATCGACTAAAAACAGATAATAGGGTAAACGTTAACTTAAGAACTAATATTCTTTCATTAGGTTTTTACCGGGGCAAAGGATTCTGGTCTGCCAATATAGGAGTAAGGGCAGATATAAACGCTTCTATACCAAAAACAATGTTAGATTATCTTCGTGAAGTCAACAACAATAGTCCGATAGACTTATTAGACAAAGAATTTTCTATAAAAAATCAGAAAATGAATGCCACTGTTTATACAGAAATTGGACTTGGTTATTCTCGACAAATCACTAAAAGCCTAACAATCGGAGGAAGAATGAAAATGTTATTGGGTAACGCCAATATTAATATGAACATGAAAAGCTTGACTATAAAAGAAGAACTAACACAGGGTAAGATCAGCAGTTATGGAACGTTGGATGTTTCTATGCCGGGCACAACGGTGGAAACAAAGCCAGGGGATAATGGTACAGAATATGTTAACAAAATAAAGTATGATAAAGCAGGCATAGCCGGATATGGTATGGCTGTAGATTTTGGTGGTACATACCAACCACTTGATAATCTCAAATTATCTGCCTCTATTATCGACCTCGGTTTTATCTCTTGGTCAAAGAGTTCTACCACCACTGCTCTCGCAGATCAGGAGCGGATAATTAAATATAGTGAAAGTGGAGGAACAGCCTCGGATGGTGATGTTTTAGATATGAAATATATGGGATATAGCATTCAAGATCCTAAATCAAGAAGTACCTCTATTGCATCTACAATAGTATTAGGTGGAGAATACGGATTCTTTAAGAATCAATTAGGCTTAGGTATATTATCTACCACACATTATTCAAAGCCGAAAACAATTTCAGAACTTACCTTCTCGGCAAATTATTGTCCAAAAAGTTGGTTTAACGTTGCTCTAAGCTACTCTACGATGCAAAACAGCAGACAAACATTTGGTCTGGGAGTAAAGGTAGGTCCTGTATTTGCAGGAACAGACTATATGTTCTTAGGGAATAGTTCAAAAACAAAAAATATGAATGCCTACCTTGGTATTAGTATTCCTTTAGGAAGGAATAAAACGATGGATAGATAAATGACTTATTATACACTATAGGGTCACAAGGTTTATATTATAAGAAAGGTTCGAATTCTTAAGAATTCGAACCTTTCTTACTTATTTAAAATATTTAAAAAGACATTCTTTTTATGCCCTCTGTCCTAGTTGAGAATCAATAAAGAAAATACCCGCATCTCCTGCTTTTTTCAACTTATCTATAATTCCCTGTACCGTAGCTTCTTCTTCTACCTGCTCACGAACAAAGCCCCACAAGAAATCTTGAGTTGCATTATCTTTCTCTGCCGAAGCAATAGCAACCAGGTCATCAATCATTTTCGATATATGGCATTCGTGTTTATAAGAATGTTCGAAAACCTCGATAGGAGTTCCCCATCCTGAAGGGACAACATCCACTTTATCGATCTTAGCTTCACCTCCCCTTTTTATGAGATAATCAGCCATAGCGTATGCATGTCCTACTTCCTCTTGAGACTGTTTCTTCATCCAAGCAGCAAATCCGCTATAACCCTCTTTTTCAAAATAGAAAGACATTGATAAGTAAAGATTAGCAGACCAAAGTTCCGCTGATATTTGTCCATTAATGGCATCTTGTAATTTTTTCGTGATCATAATTTTTCTTATTAGTTTATATAGTATTATATAAAAAAGAACAAGCAAAACACTACATTGTTCGACCACAAAAAAACATTTTCATCCCAATAAAGTGGAAATTAAAAACGAACTCCTTAATTATACTAATTCATCAGAAGTATACCCCAGCGGCAATTCGCGACAATTATATCCCGAAGCCATGATCTCACCATAAGCACCAGCAGAACGTAGCGCAATAAGGTCACCACGTCTCACCTTGTTTAAGTCTATTGCCTTTCCAAAAACATCTGAAGATTCACAAATAGGACCGACAACATCATAAGCTTCAACAGGTTCTTCCGAGGTTATATTCTCTATTTTATGGTATGCTTGATAAAGAGCAGGACGGATCAGATCAGTCATTCCGGCATCCAAGATAGCAAACTTCTTGTTAGTTCCTTGCTTCACATAAAGAGCTTTCGTAATAAGACTACCACACTGAGCAGTGATAGAGCGTCCAAGCTCAAAATGTAATTCTTGTCCGGGACGTAATTTCAAGTGCTCAGTATAAGCAGCAAAATAACGTTTAAAATCAGGTATCGGCTGACGATTAGGATGATCATAATCAATGCCCAATCCACCACCTACATTTATATGTTTGACTATAATACGACGAGCAAAAAGTTTTTCTTGTAATTCATTAATCCGATTACATAAAGCCAAGAAATCGCCCATATCAAGAATCTGAGAGCCAATATGGAAATGCAATCCAAGAAACTTTACATTTTTCATTTCCAAAGCGATATCCACCACTCTATCCATGTCTTCCAGACTAATTCCAAATTTATTCTCAGCTAACCCCGTAGTAATATTTGCATGCGTATGCGCTCCCACATTAGGATTAATCCGAAAAGCCACATTAGCCACTTTACCTTTAGCAGCCGCCAGTTCATTAATAACCTCAAGCTCGGGAACAGATTCTACATTAAAACAGAAAATATTATAATCAAGCCCTAAATTTATTTCCCAGTCAGACTTACCAACACCGGCAAATACGATCTTATCAGCAGGGAAACCGGCTTTAATAGCAGCCCGAATTTCTCCACCACTAACACAATCAGCTCCCAATCCGTTTTCGCGTATAATACTCAGAACTTTCATATTTGCATTCGCCTTTACAGCATAGTGCACATGATAGTGTGGAAACTGAGCCGTTTCTTTTTTTACGCAAGCCAATGTTTCTCTAAGAACTCTTGCATCATAATAATAAAAGGGAGTTTGTAACTCATTAAATTTATTAATAGGGAATATACCTTTCATAAATATTATTAATTTAAAAAGCGCTTTCATCTCCATTTAGAATATAAAAGCGCTCAAATTATACTTTAATAACTACTTATCATTAAATAGTACATCACTCAATGACTGTAAAGCTATTTTTTTATCACATTCACGTATAAGGAAAGATATATTATAATTACTACCTCCAAAAGAAATCATGCGAACAGGAATACTACGCATAGCATCTAGCGCTTTGGCCTCAAAACCCACATTTTCCCATTCCAGATCACCTACCACACAAATAATGCACATACCCTTATCCACAGTTACTGTTCCATATTTTTTCAAATCGTCCAGTATTTCATTCAAATGCTTAACATTATCTATGGAGACAGAAACACCAACTTCTGAAGTGCAGACCATGTCAATAGAAGTCTGGTAACTTTCAAAAATCTCGAAAACCTTACGCAAAAAGCCATGTGCCAATAGCATACGGCTCGACTTTATTTTAATAGCAGTAATATTATCTTTAGCTGCAACAGCCTTTATTTTTCCTTTCTCTGTATCATTACAAATAAGCGTACCTGAAGCTGAAGGATCCATCGTATTAAGCAACCGAACAGGAATATTAGCATACTTAGCGGGCTGAATACAAGTAGGATGCAAAATCTTTGCCCCAAAATAAGCTAATTCAGCAGCCTCTTCAAATTGCAATTGGCGCACAGGAGCCGTTTGGTTAACCACCCGAGGATCGTTATTATGCATGCCATCTATATCTGTCCAAATTTGAATTTCAGAAGCATCAATAGCCGCACCAATTAATGAAGCTGTATAATCACTTCCACCACGTTGCAAGTTATCAATCTCTCCATAGGCATTACGGCAAATAAAACCTTGAGTTACATATATTTCAGCCTCAGGATACAAATCCAGTTGAGCTAACAATTTATCCTTTATATATACCGGATCAGGTTCAGCATTTTTATCCGTACGCATATATTCCAAAGCAGGAAGTAACACAGATTTCACTCCATTTTCTTGCAAAAAGAAATTCACCATTGCAGTAGATATAAGTTCTCCTTGTGCTAACACCACCTTCTCCTCAAACAAAGTAAAGAGATCTTTGGTATACGAACGAATATAATCAAAATGAGATTTTATGATCTCCAGAGCTTTCTGTTTATAATCTTCCGTAGTATAAAGCTCCTCAACATGCTGTTTATATTTAGCCTCCAGCTTATTGATAATCTCATTAGCACCCTCCGGATTTTTCTTATACAGATAGTCGGAAATCTCTACCAATGTATTTGTTGTACCCGACATAGCCGAAAGAACAACGATTTTTTTTTCACCATCGGTAATCAATTTGGCCACTTCTTTTATCCTCTGTGCAGAGCCTACAGAAGTTCCTCCAAACTTTAAAATTTTCATTTTCGTAACTGTGTTAAATGTTATTTGATACTATTAATCTCTATATATTATTTGGTCATTTCAGCGGTAACATCAGTTATGCGATGCTCATCACAACGATAAACTATACCCGGAAATTCTTTCAGCAATTGCAAATTATGTGTTGTCATTATCACAGAAGAACCCTGTTTGCAAATTTCATGCAATAATGCAACAATAGCATTCCCCGTTTCCACATCAAGATTACCAGTAGGCTCATCAGCCAGAATAATGTCAGGAGAATTTAGTATAGCACGTGCAATTACAATACGCTGCTGTTCTCCTCCCGATAATTCATTAGGCAATTTATACCCTTTGTTGCTCATACCTACCTGCTGCAAAACCTCTTCAATCCGCTCTCTAATCTCCTCTTTATTTTTCCAACCCGTAGCTTTTAAAACAAACTCAAGGTTATCATATACCGAACGATCAGTAAGTAATTGAAAATCCTGAAACACAATGCCAAGCTTACGCCTTAACTGCGGAACATGTTTCCGCTTAATGGTTCGCATATCATAATCAAGTACTCTTGCCTCTCCATCTGCCACAGGCAATTCTGCATAAAAAGTTTTCAGCAAAGTAGTTTTACCTGCTCCCACTTTTCCTATCAAATACAGAAACTCTCCCTTACGCACTTCCAGATCAACTCCATTCAGTACACAAAGCTCCTGCTGATGAATTTCTACATTTTTATATTGTATCAGTGTTTCGTCCATGAACCAGTATGCCTTGACTTTAATTCGCGTGCCAAATCTTCGATTCGATATCCTTTAGAAGTCAGCAGTACAATGAGGTGATACAACATATCAGAACTCTCATAAATCATCCGTTCATCCGTTCCGTTTGTTGCTTCAATAACTGTCTCGACTGCTTCCTCACCAACTTTCTGAGCCATACGGTTTATTCCCGATTCAAAAAGGCTGGTAGTATATGATTTTTCAGGCATTTCTTTATGCCGTTTGTCTATAAAGTCCTGAAGTTCTTTAAGAAACATAACATCTTCTTCATTCTTTTCTCCCCAACAAGTATCCGTACCAGTGTGGCATACAGGTCCTGCAGGATGTACTTGAATAAGTAATGTATCTTTGTCACAATCTTCGCTAATAGAAACTACCGTCAAGAAATTGCCACTCTCTTCTCCTTTAGTCCACAAACGATTTTTAGTGCGACTAAAGAAAGTAACCTTATTAGTTTGCACCGTTTTCTCATAAGCTTCTTTATTCATGAAGCCTAGCATTAAAACCTTACGAGTATAATAATCCTGCACAATAGCAGGTACTAAGCCATTCATTTTATCAAAATCTATATCCATGATTTTCTATTTTCATTTATTAATTCTCATCGTAATGCCTTGTGCGCAAAGATACGACTTTAATTCGGAAATTTTAATCTCGCCAAAGTGAAAAACACTGGCTGCCAGTGCTGCATCAGCCTTACCCATGGTAAAAACATCACGAAAATGTTCCATCTCGCCCGCACCTCCGGAAGCAATAACAGGTATCGACAATTTAGTAGACAACAAAGCAAGAGCTTCATTGGCATATCCCGTTTTTACGCCATCGTGATTCATACTTGTGAACAGGATTTCACCTGCCCCTCTCTCCTGTGCTTCAAACGTCCAATCGAATAACTCCCGATCGGTCTCTATCCTACCGCCATTCAAGTAACACTTCCAGCCCTGCTCTGTATGCTTAGCATCTACAGCCAACACACATACCTGAGAGCCAAAATGTTTAGCAATCTCATCTATTAACTCAGGACGGCGCAAAGCCGAAGAGTTTATAGATACTTTATCAGCACCGGCACTCAACAAACGATCTACATCGCTCAGTTCATTAATTCCCCCGCCAACTGTGAAAGGAATACTGATATTTGCAGCTACTCTCTTCACCAATTCAGCAAATGTCTTACGCCCCTCATGGCTCGCTGTGATATCCAAGAACACAAGCTCATCAGCCCCTTGCTCACTATACGCACGCCCTAATTCAACAGGATCGCCCGCCTGGCGCAAATCCAGAAAATTAGTCCCCTTCACCGTTTGTCCGTCTTTTATATCCAGACAAGGTATAATTCTTTTTGCTAACACCTTTTATATCTTTAGTCTGTTATCTTACACCAAATCATAAAGCTCTTTCATCGTTATACGTCCCTCATATAAGGCCTTACCAAATATAACAGCAGGTAACCCTGCCTCATGAAGTGCTTTTATATCATCAATACTCCCAACCCCTCCACTTGCAATTAGGTAGAGTTCAGGATGAACGCTCAAGATCTCCTTATATAAATCAATAGAAGGACCTTGAAGCATTCCATCGCAAGTTATATCCGTACAAATTACTTTCTGTACGCCTTTATGAATATATCTTTGCAGAAAAGGAAAAAGTTCTTCTGTCGATTCTTCTTTCCATCCATTCACGGCAATCTTTTTATCCTTTACATCTGCACCCAGGATCATTTGTTCACTGCCATACTGATCAAGCCATTTGCAAAACAAATCCGGATTACTTACCGCAATGCTTCCGCCCGTCACCATTTGCGCACCATTTTCAAAAGCGAGCAACAGATCTTCATCACTCTTCACTCCTCCTCCAAAGTCAATGATAAGTGAAGTACGAGTAGCTATCTGCTCCAAAGTACGATAATTAATCACATGATGCGAAGCAGCACCATCCAAATCGACAACATGTAAACGTCGGATGCCATTAGCTTCAAGTTCTTTTGCTACCTCTACCGGGTTTTCATTATATACCTTTTTACTTCCATAATCCCCTTGAGAGAGTCTTACACATTTACCATCAATTATATCAATAGCAGGAATTAACTCTATCATAAGCTTAAAAAATTACGTAAAATTCGTTCACCAACCGCAGCACTTTTCTCCGGATGAAACTGGGTGGCATAAAAATTATCTTTATGGAGTGCCGCACTAAAAGGCAAGATATAATCTGTCTTAGCAGCAGTAAAATCATTCAGAGGGACATAAAAGCTATGTACAAAATACACATACTCTTCCTCTGTAAAGCCCTCAAACAAAGAACTTTTTAAATCTCCAATGGTATTCCAACCCATATGTGGCACCTTATCCTCATGTTTCTGAGAAATAAAACGCATAACCTTTGTATCAAAAATACCTAGGCAATCCGTGTTCCCTTCATCAGAAGAGCTGCACATCAACTGCATCCCCAGACAAACACCTAAAACCGGTTGTTTCAAATCTTTAATCAACAAATCAAGACCTGTAGATCTCAGGTGCTTCATCGTTGTTCCAGCTTCTCCAACTCCTGGAAAAATCACTTTATCAGCAGCGAGCAATGTTTCTTTATCCGCAGTGATTACAGCCTCCACACCTAAACGCTTCATAGCGTAATCCACTGAGCGTATATTGCCCGCATTATATTTTACGATCGCTACATTCATTCTTCTAACTAAAAATCACTGTTTTATTTTTATAGGCCAACACTTTACGGTCGATATGTTTTTGTACCGCACGCGAAAGCACTATTTTTTCGAGGTCTTTCCCCTTATTCACCAAATCTTCAATAGAATCTTTATGCGTAATACGCACTACATCCTGTTCTATTATAGGTCCGGCATCTAGTTCCGTAGTCACATAATGACTAGTGGCACCAATAATTTTCACTCCTCTTTCAAAAGCCGCATGATAGGGCTTTGCGCCTACAAAAGCAGGAAGAAAAGAATGATGAATATTAATAATCTTATTGGGATAAGCATTAATCATCGTTTCCGATATAACCTGCATATAGCGCGCCAAGACAATAAAGCTCACATTATGTTTCGCAAGCAGTTCCATTTCTTTCTTTTCCTGTTCTTCCTTTGTCTCTTTTGTGATGGGGAACAAATGAAAAGGAATCCCAAAGCGCTCAGCCACATGTTGCAAATCCGGATGATTGCTTATAATAAGCGGAATTTCCACATTCCATTCTCCAGCAGTGTAACGTGCCAACATATCAAACAAGCAATGAGACATCTTAGAAACAAAAATCGCCATACGGGGTTTTACGTCTGAGAAATAAAGACGAAAAATCATACTGTATTTCTGAGCATATAGTGTTTCAAAATAATCTTCAATCTTTTCCTGAGGTACGAGAAAACCATTTAATTCCCATTCGATGCGCATAAAGAAAATATTCTCCACATGATCCACATATTGGTCCAAATAAATGATATTCCCCTTATTCACCGTTATAAAATCTGTTACTTCAGCCAAAATACCGGGTTTATCCGGACAATGCAATAACAGTTTCGCTGTAGTCATATTTACTTTGCTTTTATGTTCCGTCACTAATTCTTATTTTGAGAGGGCAAAAATAACGAATTATTGCTAAAGAACGAACGATAGGCATAATAAGTTTATCAAGAAACATAGAAAACTAGCAGATAGAAAGAATTAGTAGCTTAAAAAAATGAATTTCTCACAAATGAATTTTTTAAGCAATATTTCCTTCAGGCATTTTTCTTTCTCTTGAGTGCATTTTTCTTTAGTTAAGGAAGTAGCTCATTATGAGGCACAAAGCCTATACAGAAAGGAATCAGACTAAAAAAATATTCATCTAGCTATTGCAAATATCAAAAAAACATCTACCTTTGCATCCGCAATCAGAAATGATCGCACTACCTTGGTTCGGTAGTTCAGTTGGTTAGAATACATGCCTGTCACGCATGGGGTCGCGGGTTCGAGTCCCGTCCGGACCGCTTTCGAAAGAAGCAAAGTAAAAAGATCACTAATGGAACATTAGTGATCTTTTTATTATTTAGATATCATCGAATTAAATGCCCTTTGTTATTTTAAAATAAATCTAATCCGCTCAAACTTTCCATCTGTTTTTTCTGGTACTATGTGCAACAGATGTGCCAATAAAGAGTAGATATCCACATTTACAAACTTCTTAGACACATAACCCTCTTTAAAATCGGGACCAACGGCTCGGAAAACGACCTGCATATCAGAGTATTCCGGAAAATACCCGTGAGCACCTTTTGAGGAACGAGCCACATCGGTAAATTGCCATCCTAATTCAGGCGCAACAACAATATCACCAATACGATCACTCGTCCCATAATTTAATTCAGCGGGTATAGACTCTTTCTTCCAAACATGAATATGCTGTACCTTTTTTAATGCATTATACACCGAATCACGACACCCAGACTTCGTGAAAATAGAAGTAGGGGTACGCCCGTCAACAACTTTACACCATTCTGGCTTCAAATACTTATTCATATCTATTACCCGATCCTGACTAATTTCCGTCATCCCATGATCCGAAGTAACAATCAGATTGATATCCTTCCCAAAAGGCAAACTCTCTAGTTTCGAACGGAGCATTCCAATCAAGCTATCCATGCGATGTACCACGACCCCCGTTTCCCTACTGTGCGGACCATTGTGATGTCCACAGCCATCAGGCTCTTCAAAATAAAGCATAATTAACTGCGGACGATCTGCTTTCGGCTTCTGTAACAAAGCAATAGTACTATCCACCCGCTGTTCAAAAGTAAGCCTAGGTTTATGTCCCCATTTTTTATAATAAGTAGGATGCATCTTTTTTATCGCTATATCTGAACCAACCCAATAAATATTTCCAGTCTTAACCCCCTGTTTTTGAGCGGTTATCCATATCGGCTCACCTAAGTAATAATCTGGATTATTACGAGTCTCCAGATCCCCCATGGAATACTGCCGCTTATTCCTTACATCCCAGAAAGTATTGTTAATGATTCCATTATGATCAGGAACCAGTCCCGTAGCAATCGTATAATGGTTAGGAAATGTGGATGCAGGAAAAGAGGGAAGCATCGTTGCCTTTACCCCATCAGAAGCCATACGATCTAGGTTAGGAGTACTGTAAAGAATAGGATAATCCCAGCGAAAGCCGTCCAGCGAAACAATGACGGTATAATGCTGCGATTTGTTTTGTGCGTTCAGCGTTAGCAAAAAAAAGAATCCGCCAAACAATATTAACGTGAATTTACGCATAAGATAAAATTTAAGATATAAATAAGGATACCATTTTATTACAAAGGTATCCTTATTTATTATATATTTAGATAGAATTAGAAAATGTATTTTACACCAATTTGGGCTTTCCAACGTGAGCCAGTTCCCACATTATCATAATACAACGGTTTTTTACTATTAGAAGCTTCATAAGAAAAGGTCGGTACACCATTAGCATCTACATTTTCAACCGAAGGTGTAGTAGCCTGTACGCTTTTATATACTCCCCATGAACGATTTAGCAGATTACCTACATTTAAAATATCAAAGTTCAACTGAAGAGTGTGTTGATGACCAGAAATTGCCATAAAAAAGTCTTGCGATAAATGTAGATCGAATTGATGTACAAAAGGAAGATGAAAGCCATTTCTTTCAGCATAATGCCCTTTTTTATCACGTAATTCTTTATGCAAATTAATCCATTCACCAAATGCAGCGCGTTGTTCCTCTTGTTCTGCATTTGTGCCGCTAAATTTCATATTAGCCAATTCTCCATCTGTCGGAATATACATCAAATCATTGCCTCTGTAAGTATCTCTATTAATATCAGAGTTATTATAGCTCAACGTATAGTTGCTACCACTTTGTCCGTTATAGAACAAGCTCAAAGTAGTGGCAAAATGACCAGCGTACTCCTTGCGATAAGATAAAGAAGCAATAATACGGTGAGGTACATTAAAATTAGAATAAGAAACTTCTGGGTTATTAGAACCTGCCCATGTAGAATTGTACCGCCAATTGGAGAGTGCCTGACTAGAAGTTCCATCATTTACTGACTTAGAACAACTATACGTATAAGCAGCCATCGCATTCAATCCAAAATCAAAATTCTTTTCCAATTTGGCCGTGATATTATAAGTATACCCCTTGTTTGTATTAGTCAGGTATACAACACCAGTATAGTCTTGCGTATATTCTTTTCCAGAAGCAGGATTCGTAGCTACACGATAAAGCGGGCGTTTATCAGCACCATTATTCAGATACTTTCCACTTTCCTCAAAAACCAAGTTCTTAGAGAGTATATTATTCAAAGTTTTAGAGTATAACCCTTCTAGAGTTCCTTTGATACCGAATGGCAACATCTGCTCCACTGCTAGATTAGCTCGGAATACTTGTGGATATTTAAAATTTTTATCCACTACATCTATTTCAGAAGTCATACTTTTGGTTGGGGTATATTGCTTTGCTGGGTCAGCACTATAAAAATGTCCATTGCGTTCTTCCATTGCTTTAACCAAAGCATCCCCTCGAAGACGAGTACGGCTATATTCCACCCCTGTATTAGAGAATGAATTAGAGATCCAAACAAAAGGAACACGACTCGTAAAAATCCCAATTCCTCCTCGGAGCAATGTTTGCTTGTTTTCATCAGCATTCCAACGGAAACCTAAACGTGGAGACCAGAGGATGCGAGTCTTAGGCATCTGATTAGTAGCCACGCTATATTCTTTAGCAATGCTGCTAGCATTAAATTGATCATTAGCTCCCGGCTTATCTAAGAAAATAGGCACATCAGCACGTAAACCATAAGACAAGCGAAAGTTATCCGTCATCATCCATTCATCTTGTACATAAAAGCCTAATTGTGCAGTACTAAAAGAAGGCGCCCAACTTTTGCTTCCTGTGATCTCTTCACGAGAAAAAGAGTAGTTATACTCCACTGGTAAAACTTCATTATTAGTACCAACAGAAAGGAAATCACTCAATGAATTATAAGTATATGAACCAAAATTTTCACGGATGAAAAGATTCTTCATCTTATAAAGTTCATTGTGTGTACCGAAAGTCAATGTATGATTGCCCAAATACAAATTCAGATTATCCGTTAATGTGTAGATATCCTGATCCAAGCTATTTGCTGCTGAGTAACGTTCAGTTCCCAACTGTATGCTGCGAGTCTTATCCAGGTTGATCTTCACATACGGCAATGGCTGTCCACTCGGTTGACGAAAATCACGAACACGTGTATAGCCCAAGCGTAAATCGTTGGATAATTTATTACTAAAACGTGAGTTCAGTTCCGCTACAAACGAGTGTGTTTTATCATTCATTATATAACCATTATCATTCAAGCGTAAACTATTCAGTGAATTACTAAAGTTTAGTCGCTCAGCTTTCAAATAATTATAGCGAAACATTAATTTATTTCCTTCATTAATATTCCAGTCAATACGTGCCAGAAACTTAGTCGATTCTGAATTAATATCTTGCGCTCCATAGCCACCTCCATCGTAGCCATTAGCCAAATCTTTTAATTTATTAATTACTTGATCCGCTTCATCCTTTGTGATACTCGAGCCATTAGCCACACCATAGTTTGTAGGAGACTTATCTTTTGTTTTTTCCGCATTTATAAAGAAAAACAATTTATTTTTCAGAATAGGACCGCTTAGAGTCATACCATAAGTCTTGCTCGATTGCTTATCATATTTTTCACGTTTTTCCACATCTTTTCCCGGTGTACTTCCTATCAGATCTTGGTTATTAAAATAGGTGTATAACGAACCTCTAAATTTATTATTACCCGATTTAGTAATTGCATTAATTCCTGCCCCAGTAAAACCATTCTGACGCACATCAAATGGGGCTATAGCTACTTGTATTTCATTAATAGCCTCTAGTGAAATAGGATTACTACCTGTCTGACCGCCATTAGTACCACTACTAGTTAGTCCAAAAACATCATTATTCACTGTACCATCAATAGAAAAACTATTATAACGGTTATTAGATCCTGCAAAAGACATACCATCACCCGAATTTGCTGCCTGAGGAATGAACTTAGTCACATCGTAAATACTACGATTCACCATAGGAATACCAGTTATTTTTGCATTACTAAAACTCTCAGCAGCACCATTACGTTGTGAATTATATGCTCCCTCTTTCGAGCCAATCACCGTAACTTCTTCAAGAAGTTCGGTCGATTCTTTCAATTTTACGCTTAAATTATAATTCTCGCCTAAAACAAGATTAATACCTTTGTAAATAGAAGATTGATAGCCAATATAAGAAACAGTAACCTTATAAGGACCTCCAGTTCGCATACCTGGTAATGCAAAACGTCCATCAACATTCGTCGTTGCACCATAGGTAGTCCCCGAGGGTTCATGCACAGCTAAAATCGTAGCACCGATAATAGCCTCTCCATCGGCCGTCACCTTACCCACTAAGCCAGCTGTTGTCACCTGTCCTTTTACAATGCTCGCGAAAGCGGTTAAAAGCAAAGTTAAGAATAACATCTTTTTAAACATAACTTCAAAATTTTAATAAATTATCTAAATTACCAATGAAAAATCAAGCAAAAATAGAGAAAACAACAGAGAAGAGAATGACTAACAGATGTCGATTATAGTACATTGTTGTTGCAATAAAAATCAAGCCTTTTCAAAAAGATTAAAATAAGATATGTTATTTAAGAAAAAAAAGCCTATTATCTATTATCAATATCATTTTTTATCGTAAATTGCAAACTTAATAATTAGAGCAACCGCTAAACTGTCTTGAGAAAGATCTTTCACCTCCTATTTACCCCTCTCATCACCGGTCTAGATAAGCATTCAGAAGAACAGGAGATATCGTTTTAAGAGCCAACAAAGTTCTATAAACGATTAATAATATGTGTATTATTTACTCACTTAAAAAAACAGAAATCATGAAAGGTAAAGAAACAAAAAAAGAAAAGAAGAAAGAGAAAGCAGAAGCTGGTAAGCCCAAAGAACAATCTGAATATCAAAGAGAAAAGTCTAGGAAGGGTGAAAGTAGCCTCAACATTAAACCTAAATAATAAAAGGTGATAAAAATAAAAAGGGAAGGCGTTATTCTAAAGAAAACAGACCTCTTTTTTGAGAATGAAGGAGTCATGAACCCTGCAATAATAAAGCAAGGCGAGACTATTCATTTGTTCTATCGGGCTGTAAGAAAAGGGAATTATTCTACCATTGGCCACTGTCGTCTGAAGGGGCCTTTAGAAATAGAAGAAAGAGATAAAACTCCCCTCCTACAGCCTGAATTTGATTATGAGATTCAAGGAGTTGAAGACCCTAGAATTGTAAAAATAGAAAATCTTTATTACCTAACTTATACTGCTTATGATGGTCTGAATGCTGCTGGTGCAGTAGCCGTATCAGATGATTTAAAACATTTTATTAAGAAAGGAATTATCACCTCTAATTTTACGTACGATAAATTCCATGAATTAGTCCAAGTACAAGGAAGAGATGCCGAAAAATATTTTCGTAGATACAACAGAAGAGAGCCCCAAAACAATGAAGGCAAACCTCTCTATTTAACCGATAAAAATATAGTTTTTTTCCCCCGGAAAATAAATGGAAAGTTTTACTTCATGCACCGTATTAAGCCTGATATACAATTAGTTGTAATTGATCAATTGGAAGATCTTACGCCTGAGTTTTGGGAAAATTACTTTCTTAACTTTACATCTCATATCTTTTTTAAAACGAAATACGACCATGAGTCAAGCTATATAGGTGCGGGCTGCCCACCCATAGAGACTTCTCTAGGGTGGTTAATGATTTACCATAGTGTACGTGATACCCCAGACGGATATATCTATACGGCCAGTGCAACATTATTGGATATTGATAATCCAACCATTGAAATAGCCCGTCTCCCCTATCCCCTATTCAGTCCAGAGACAGACTATGAATTATCGGGAGTGGTAAATAAAGTTTGTTTTCCTACCGGTACAGCTATCTTTGGAGACACACTTTATATTTATTATGGCGCAGCAGATACATGCATTGCCTGCATATCTGTTTCGCTAAAAGATTTGCTCAGTGAATTAATAACCTATAAATAATGAATGAAGTATTATGCATATCAACCTATCCCCCCAGAGAATGCGGCATTGCTACCTTTTCACACGATTTAATCCGAAGCATTCAGGATAAATTCAGCCAATCATATTCCATGAAAGTTTGCGCGGTAGAGTCATCTTTAGAAAAGCATACCTATCCCGATATAGTGAAATATATACTAAACACTTCGGAAGAAGCTGAATTCATAAGCGTGGTCGAGAAAATAAACCAAGATACAGAAGTAACCTTAATACTGATAGAGCATGAGTTTGGCTTGTTTATAGAACATAAAGAGATGTTCTTGAAATTTGTACAATTGATAAATAAACCGGTAATCACTGTTTTCCATACGGTACTTTCTAAACCCACCGAGACACTAAAGGAAGACATCAGGCAGCTTACCAAAGCATGCTCTGCCATCATCGTGATGACACAGACATCTTCTCGCATATTAGAGGAAGAATATGCTGTTGACAAAAATAAAATCAACGTAATTCCTCATGGTACACACTTGGTGGCACATAAAGATAAAAGGAAATTAAAAGAAAAGTACAACGTATCCGGGCGGATTATTCTCTCTACCTTCGGATTACTTAGCCCAGGAAAGAGTATAGAAACCACCCTAAGAGCCTTACCCAAAATAGTAAAAGAAAATCCGTCTGTGCTCTTTCTGATCATTGGAAAAACACATCCCACCATTCTAAAAGCAGAAGGCGAAAAATATCGCGAACAATTGCAAAAATTAGTCATGGAGCTGAAACTCAAGCATTCAGTAAGATTCGTAAATAGCTATTTAAATTTAAGCGTATTACTTGAATATCTTCAACTCACCGACATCTATTTATTTACCTCCTGCGACCCCAATCAGGCTGTTAGCGGCACTTTCGTCTATGCCCTGAGCTGTGGATGCCCTATCATAGCGACTCCGATACCGCATGCATTAGAGTTGTTAAAAGATAAAGAAGGCATTTTATTCAATTTTAACGATGCAGATCAATTGGCAAAAGCAACGAATCAATTAATATTGAACGATAGTTTAAGAGGCAAAATGAGAATTACAGGATTACAAAAAGCAGCAGCTACCGCTTGGGAGAATTCTGCAATTGCCCACGTACTGTTATTCAATAAAATCTTAAAAAATAAAAAACAGCCAATCTGCTCTTTACCCTCTATTAATGTGCATCACATCAAGAGCATGAGCCGTAATTTTGCCATGATTCAATTTTCAAAAGAGAACAGAGCAGACTTAACAACAGGATATACACTGGATGATAATGCCCGAGCTTTGATGGCTCTATGCCAATATTATGCAGAAAAAAAAGATACATCTTGCGAAAAATACATCAAGAAATATTTAAATTTCATTCATTATTGCTTGCAAGCAGATGGCTCTTTTCTAAATTACGTCGACAAAGATTTGATGTTCACTAGCCAAAATCAAGAAGTAGGATTAGAAGACAGCAATGGTAGAGCCATTTTAGCTTTAGGATGCTTTATTTCTCTTGAAGACAAATTTCCGCATACGTGGGTCACGGAAGCACTACATATATTCAAACAGACTTTACCCCTTCTTCCTTCTTTCCAATCTCCACGAAGCATAGCTTCTGTTATAAAAGGGCTATGCAATTATTATAGCAAATACCCCACGACCGAAATCATATCATTAATCAGGTTGCTCACCGATAAGCTGGTGAGCCTTTATAAAAAGAGTGCGGACAAAGAGTGGCTCTGGTTTGAATTCTATCTTACCTATGACAATGTTTTGCTGCCAGAAAGTTTACTATATGCCTATCAGGTCACCCAAAACGATGAATACAAAAGAATAGCAAAAGAATCATTTGACTTCCTATTAAACAAACTCTTTTCAGAAGACAAGATCAAAGTAATATCCAATCAAGGATGGTTTTTGAAAGAGCGAAAGGTACAAAAATTTGGCGAGCAGCCCATTGACGTAGCAGGTACTGTTATTGCTCTTGCCACCTTTTACAAAGTTTTTAGAGATAAAGAGTATCTTATCAAACAAAAGAATGCTTTCAGCTGGTTTTTGGGAAACAACCATTTACATCAAATCGTTTACAATCCCTCAACAGGAGGGTGTTATGATGGATTGGAAGAAAACAACATTAACTTGAACCAAGGAGCTGAATCAACAGTTTGCTATCTCATGGCAAGACTTTGTATGAGTGAACATTAAGATTTCCATTTTTTCATTATTGCTATATTTTGCACCCAATGAGCCTCAAATTCAGTAAAGTCTTTATCGAGTCGCTTCAAGAGTTTTCTCTTTATTCCATTCGGTGCAAAACTATAGACAATAGTACTTCTCACTAATTTCTTAATCACATAATAACTCAACTTATAACGCAGCTCTAACAAAGTATATTGCTCCGCCAAGTTAGTACGTAATACCCCTGCGTCATCTGTCGAAATCACTAATGGAACCCCTGCTCTGTAATAGATAGGAAAAGGATGATTATTTTTCTTCAAACCCAAAACTGCCTCATTGCTACTAATATTTATCTCAACGGCTATTTGCTGCCTCCTCATCTCATCAATAAGCGACACACTCTCCCTTTCAAATACAATGTCAGCACCATGACCTATTCGGTCAGCTCCTGCTATCTCAACAGCTTCACGTATATGTGAACCCAGTTCTTCTGGCTTCACTAAACCCACCGTCAACTCTCCGGCATGTATGGAGAGCTTAACTTTTGAAGATATTTTATCTCTTAAAAAACGAAACATCCGCATGTGTAATTGATAATATTTCATAGAAATGACCCCATTCTCAGGAGAAATAATGTTCACTCCTACAAAACGGGTATTAGAAGGGTCCACACAAGCTTTAAAAGAAAGATAGAGTTGAGCAAACACACGCAAAGGATCTGCATTTCTCACAGCATAACTTTGGTACAAACACACCGGAGGATCCGGGCAATCCTCTAATGAACTATTTAGATCAATGCTATCCATCAAACAGACATATTGCTTCACCATCTTTTCCATAAACGCATTTTTCTCCCATTTATCAAAAATAGACTGCAAGGCAGCATTCGACTCCGCTTCATCACCTAGAGCAACCTTCTGTAATATCAAGTTATCTCTGCTATAAGATCCCTTACCAAAGATGTGATCTATTTCAGACATCCCAATCCGTGGCGACATAGCCATTATCTCAAGATATTGTATATTTTCGCAAAAAGCCCGATACTTCAACTCATGCAGTAACTCAACCATATGAGAAAAAGCTGGTGCTAAAAATAAATCAAAAGCATTAAAAAAACGATTACTTGCTTTCATCAGTGGCTCAGAGACATCATAATTCCTGACAGACCATTTCTCAAGCAAAGCTCCACGTATCTTCGATAAATTATGCATAGATGAATCTAACTGAATCGGATTTACCACAGCCGATTTTAAAGCAGATTCTTGAGTAGGATATAATTTGCCGGCATCCACATCAAGCCATAATCTATCCTTCACCGCCAAGTCAAAATAAGTTTCTGCATAGATTGAGCCTGTCAGATGATTATGTAAATCTCCTCCTTTAGGCATATACATAAAAAACTGATTCAACAAAGATTCATCATTTTTTATCTCATCAAAATAGTTAAAAACAACAACAGAATCAGGTTTCACACGGGCAGAAAATGGCAAGATATAAAAGAATAAAAAAACGAAGACAAACAGATATTTCATTATATTTTTTTTGTGGTGTTAATATGGACATAAATATTAATAAGATAATACTAACTCAACCAAAAGTAGCTAAAAATACAGATTCCACCGACATTAAAATCTCATTTTCCACTTAAGCATTTTTTTTATCTAAGCAAAATACATATCTTTGTCGATTCATTACAGAAAAAAGAAGACTACAAGCAAGCAAACTTTATGGGAATAGACAATATTACAATGGCTGATATGCTAGCCAATAGCAATAGAGCAAGCCTCATTCAATACGCAGAGTTATCCGGCATAGAGTTCAATAAAGAATGCAAAAAAAAGGATTTAATAGACCTAATTATCAGTGATATATCGAATTTTCCAAACAAATTGTTACATCTTTTACCTAAAGAAGATATATACAAGCTGCATAGTATGACTCACAACCTAAAGCATGAAATGGCCATAAAAGACACTTTTTATGCAGGTGATTGTATCACTAGAATAGGGTTAACAGGTTTTAAATATGACGGTAAAAAATTTATTGAGTTTATCAGTCATGATCTTACTATTATCTTAAAGAAACATATTGATATTTTTATAGAAAACATCAATAATTATTCTGCTAAATATGACGAAGAGCAACTATTATTGGGGCTACTTAACATGTATGGCATTGTGTCTCATCAGGAACTATTTGATTTATTTAAACAATATAAAAAACAAATAAGCGAAAATGAATTTAGTCAAATAATAAGGGGGTCATATCTGATTTACAGCACCTCTACTAAAAAATACAAAGAGCTCTCTTACATTTCTCCTTTTATGACAGATCCTTCTTTCTATAAACAGGAAATTAGAAAGCAAAAAAAAATATCTTTTGCCCAATTCACAGAAGAAGAAATTATGATGGCAGGGAAAAGCGAATTCCCACTTCCTCCTCTACGCCAATCTTTAGAATCTTTAAAAATAGTTCTAAAGAGAATAAAAGAGAGCGAGGCAGAAATAGAAGAATACATCAGCAGCATGTGGACAGGGATTAATATAGATGAAGATTATCTGGAGCTCATCTCTATCCAATATAATAAAACGCCAGATTTTCCTTTCAACAACACAACAATATATAGTGCCGAGTTTGTAAATAAGCTTACAACGGCAATTAATGAAGTAGCAAAAAGTCTACCTAGGTGGAAGTACAAAGGACACTCAGTAGAGGAAGTTTTAGCGATGAAAGAGAAAATGAAACGCTCTACATCTCCCACAAGAGTAAGAAAACGTGCCGTTCGGTACACCTCTTCTCCATGTGATAACAACAAAAAACATCCACATTCCTGCAAAGATAATTAGAAGTCAATGCCAAGATTACTCTAAATAAGAAATGTGGCTTTCGTAGTAAACGCAAAAGCAAAGGCAACCTAAAGATATTTGAGCATAAAAAGCCCTAACTAGCTTGTTTATCCACAAAAAGTTAACCCATTGCTTTTAAAAAAGCAACCCATTCATTTTAAAAAGTTAACCTGTTCATTTCTAGAAATGAACAGGTTAACTTTTTTGCCGTAAAACACCAATCAAAATAGCCTATAAACAATGCATAAAAATACTATTCAGTTATTTTTATTGAATAAATAGTGTCCTCCGGAAAGACTAATTTTATAGAATCACATGCTGATACCAATTTAATTTCCTTAAATAGATAGCTTTTATGTATCTTTTCTGCATTCCAAGAATGATTACTTAAATAAATCCGATATTCATATATGCAACCGGCATAGAGCAAAGGCACCACAAAATCAAGAGTGTCAAGAAATTCATTTTGGTAAGAATATTTATTCATAAACCTCGTATAATCTTCGTTGGGATAATAAACCCGTAAGCAAAATTCAGCTACTTCATAAACATTCTTACTCGTCTCATTATTCTTCTTAATAAACCGAAAGACAGTATTCTCCTTAACCTTCGGAACTGGAGAGTCTTCATCATTGCTACTACAACTAGTAAAAGTGAGTAGTATTATCAAGAATAAATATTTAACTATATTCATAATAAGTAAGAGATAAAACATTACTTTAAAAAGTAAATTGATCGCTGTTATTAAAAAAGGCTCTACTCAGACATACTTATTAATATTTCCCTTTTGTGAAAAAACTCTCCGTAGCTTACGCTTAAACTACAGAGAGTTGACTTACCTAAACCAAGTTGTGAAAAAGAGAACGAGAAAATATTTATAAGAATCTGTATAATGTCAATTTTAGACAATCAAAAAAAGTCTGCAAATTAAGGAAAAATTTCAGATTTTTATAAATACATTTTTTACCACGGGGTAGATAAAGCTGGTATCGACTTAATAAAAATGCCACCTGCACCTAATCTTGTAGTTGCAAATTTAAATTCTCCCCTGTTAATATTTATAAAGGCATCCATATTTATAGCTGAATCCAGTATTTTTACACCAGGTTCACCATCGGTCAGATCGATAATATCCTGACACAAACCACCACCACTTCCAACAACATCCCAGTCTATTGTCTGATAAGGAGACAACTGACCAACTTTTATCTCCACTGAACCCAATTCTGCAAAGTTCGTCCATTCATAAATAATAATCTTTATGCGCTCTACGCCCGGAAGTGCATCTGAAGTATAGAAGAAACGTAACTTTGTATATCGTTCAGAATCAGGAATAGGTTCGTTATCTTCAGGTACTAAAAGAAATTCACTCTCCGACAATTGCATTATATTTACTATGCCATTGGCAGCGATAGCCACATCTTGGCTAAAGACAGCCACTTCTTCTCCCTCTTTATATATTTTCAAAATGCCAGCATGTTCATCTTCTTTTTTTAGATAATTTATACCATTACTTATCTGATTTTCATTAAAAGAAGCTTTATATTCAGACTCTTTACCCGCTTGATATATAACATTAAGGCTAAAAGAATCATAAGAATTTTCATCATAGATGTCAATCGAGCGCCCATCGAGCTTTATTAACCGAACAACCTCACCGGAGGTTATCGTTATTTTTTTTGAAAACTCAGGAGTATCACTCCCTTTTTTGTAGACTTCAAGTGTCCCCTCAGGATTATCTCTAGCTACTAAAGCATTTCCTGATTTAGAAATTACATTTCCATTAAAAAGCACCTCATAATTATCATGGGCATCTGTAGGGTAAATAAAAGAAGTGGAGAAAGAAATATATCCACTATAAATATCTTCACCTTTAGTATCGCAAGATGTTACCATAAACAGGGAAGAAAGCAAGAATAAATATATACAATTTTTCATCTAAGTATCATTGTTTGTAAAAACCGTGCAATATTTATTCTATATTGCACGGTAAAATTTCAATCAGTAAACTAAAATTTTACAGAAACTTTATTATTTCACCCAATTATCAGCTAACCAACTATTTCCAGTACCACGACCACCGGCAATAGCTCCCTTATATTTGGTTGGAGTAAAGAAGCTACTATCCAAATCTGTAAAATCAACGCCACTCAAAGCTGGAACTGCATTAGGCTTAAGGGCCGTTGCACTCTTATAGCCACCCCAAGGAGTAGTTAAACCAATAGCAGCTACACTAGCAGCTACAGTAATAGAAGTACCTGTAGGAGTAGTTCCTGTATAAGCACTAGTAACTCCATTGATTACATTATATCCGAATGTATATTCGGTAGATGCATTCTGAAGTTCAATTGCATAGGGGAAGCCATAGATAATACTATTCTTCAAAGTGAAACCACAATTACGACGGAAGTGTGCGCCATCTTTTAGATGACCACTAACACCACCACCTGCAACAAGACCATCCACTGTTCCTACAATTGTAAGATTACTTAAAATCGGATGAGTTTTAGGAGTAGAAGCATAAGGAGCACTACCCTCATTATCACATTCTATTCCGTTAGGATTTGAGGAATACCAAAGAGAAGGATCAATCGTTGCTACAGCAAACTGAATTTTACCTCTGTAACCAAAGTCAAAATCGAATGAATCGTCATCATTGGCAGTTGCAACAAGGTATTTACAATTTACAGTACCACCAAAGAATTCGAAAGCATCATCTGCTCCGTGATATGCTTGGCAATGATCAACTGTAGTACCTGAACCAACGCCTCCAAAAGTAAAAGCATTCAGCTCATTATCAGGTGAGATAGATGCTCCCGCATATTCTACACGTACGTAACTGAGTACCCCTGAATTATCGGCATCATTACTTCCACCAAAAGTAACATCTATCCCGGCAGGAATAGTAGTATTATCAGGATCAATGCCCTCTATTACGCCAGCATTACCTTGATTAACCGTAGCTTGACCAAGAAGTACAAGACCTCCCCAACCACCTTTAGTGCCATTCTGAGCTGTCATGATAATCGGAGCAGCAGCAGTACCATTGGCCATAATTTTACCACCTTTAGTAATAACCAATGCAGAAGCTTCATCAGGATTGGCATTATAAACTCCTTCAATACGAGTTCCGGCATTGATGGTCAAAGTAGCACCACTTGCCACATACGTCTTTCCTGTAAGTACATACGTTATATTTGAATATAACGTTTTATTCGTACTAATAACATCTGGCAATTCTTCAGTAGTACGAGTTGAAACATTAGCAGGGCCATCAGCCTCATTAGAACAGGATGTTAATCCTAACCCACAAACAAAACATGTAATCAAAGCTACTGCAATCAAAAAACGATTTTTTTTCATTTTCTTTAAATTAAAAAATTAATAAACGAGAAAAAACAACTTAAATGTATTATAATACAATATCTTTATACGTATCAAAAATTATAACTCACCGAGAACGAGTAACTCGTTCCACGTTTTATCTTACTACGAATCACATCTCTATCTTTGTTATACCCCATATCATAATTATCTTCTCCATAATCACCACTATTTATATAGATAATACTAGCCTGATTTAAAATATCACTGGCATTAGCCTTAATTTCTAAGTTTCTCCAAGGACGAACGGATAATTGCAAATCGAGTACATGCCTAGGCGCTTCGTATTCATCATTCCATTCTTTAGGAGCAGCCTGCACCAATTTGCGCCCAGTAGTAGCATAACTCACTGCGGCACCCAGCAATTTTCCCGAATAAGTTAATCCGGCATTTACCATGTAAGGAGCCATCCCCTGCAGAGGACGCTTACGATTAGAGGCAAAATTATCCAACTCGTCAGTAGAAAGCCCTGAAGCAACATTTCTCAAATAAGCCAAATTATAAGAGACATCTCCTTTCAGTATAGTAGCATTGGCATTCAGATAAAGATCTCTTAAAAAAGCAACTGGAGCTATAAAAGCAAGAGACTTACGCAAGTTTAACTCCAAACCTTTCATAGTCGATTTATCCAGATTATAAGATGATAAAATAAAGTTTCCACTAGTTTGAGGATCAGAAGAAAGCAATTCTACAGGATCCTTAAATTTCTTATAAAAAGCACTGACAGAAACAATCTCACCAGCAGAAGGATACCATTCTAAACGTAAATCAACATTACTGGTATAGGTAGTCTTCAGTGGCGTTATACCACTGACAATCAGTCTATCGTTTACATTATAATAACGAAAAGGAGTTAATTCACGAAAATCAGGGCGGGCCAATGTTTTGCCATAAGCGGCACGCAAATTTAGAGAAGAGGTAATATTCCATACTACTGTTGCAGCAGGAAGATAGTCCGTATAATTACGAACAACAACAGAATCGACTGTAGTATTAGATTTACTATAATAAGTACTAACATTCATCTTAGTATTCTCCATACGTACCCCACCTGTAACATGCACTCTCTTCAAGAAAGTAAATTCACCCATCAAATAAGCCGCATGTATTTTCTGATCGCCTCTGTAATAATCCACCTTATTCCCTTTTTTACCAGCCAGTTCATAAATAAGATACCCTTTAGCAAAATTATCGGACGAATATACCTCAGGAAGAGTTAATCCATTAAACATACTATATGTTGAATTAGGACCATACTTTGAAGTAAGGTATTGCTGATGATAATCTGCATTACGAAAAGTACCCCAATATCCTGCCTTCAGACTCTGTTTGTTTCCTGCAACAAGAAAAGGAACAGTGAAATTACCCCCTACATTTTTCTTTGTTTCAGATAAATCACTATACATAATAAAACCGCCCGATAAATCTGCAGCGCCTAAAGCTAATCTTGAAATCCAGTTCACTGCAGGCCGTCCATTTGAAAGTAAAGTGGGTTCATAAGAACCGTCCTTATTTATAGTATAATCAACATCCCCCTGCATCAATCGATCATCATGTGATTCACGAGTAAGCTTATTGTAATCTCCAAACCAAGAAAATATTAATTTGTCATTGAACAATTTATGTTCGCCTTCCAGACGGCTCTGCCAAAGAATATTGCGCAACGGACTACTATAATGTTCCAAAAACAATCTACTACTTCCCTTATCTTCTACCATACGATCCATGCTACTTTGCGTAAAACGGTTATTGAACATGTTACTCAACGTGATCTTATGACCGGGACGCTCCCACCCCACATTAGCCAACGCACCTATGGCAGTTGCAAATTTATAATTGTGAGCATCCATTGCCTTTTGACCCGTTTTACGATAATTAGCTTCCAAAACTGTTTCTGTATTCTCTTCGTGCCGGTAAGTAGCGGCAACAACCACGCCCAGCGTATTATGATCTCCCAAATCAAAAGGTGTACCTATACTCAGGGCATAGTTCTGAGTCGGAGCAGCGGTATATTTACTCAATCCCCAATGATTCGGTATCTTAGCATTCATAGCATAAGCTTTCTCAGCATCTTCCGGTTTTAGTAAACCATTGTTCCAATAACCGGCATACGTATCGTTAACCCAATCGCGTCCAAACCAATCGCGCTCGCTGCTATTTCCTAAAAAATAATCACTTTTAAAGCGTTTGCCACTCATAAAAGTTTTACCCGTACTATTCGTATTAAAACCAGAACCCACACTTAAAGAGAGCAGTCGCTCTTTAGGAATTGAGAGTGTGCTTACATTTACCATACCTCCGGTAAATTCTCCCTGCATATCAGGAGTAAACGTTTTCAAAATCGTGACATTTTCCACCAAATTGCTAGGAATAATATCAAAAGCGAAGTTACGCCGATTGGGCTCAGTACTAGGCAACACTGTGCCATTCAGCTGCACATTATTATAACGTTCACTCATACCACGTACAGTTACATATTTATTATCCTGAATATTGACCCCACTTACTCGCTTGAGCACTTGTGCCACGTTGCTATCACTGGTCTTCTTTATCAAATCAGCACTCACCCCATCACTCATGGCAGTCATCGCTTTCTGCTTAGCATAAAGCCCCTTGGCAGAAGCTTCGCTATACTCGGCTGTAACCACTACTTCACCCAACTCTTCATTAGCTTCCTTCATCACAAGATCAAGCTCAGTGGTTTTAGCAGGGTTTATTTTCACTTCCGTTATCTTCTGAGTCTGGAAGGAGATGTAACTAACCTCAATAGTAACCGTACCCGCCGGAACAGACTTTAGAGAATATTTGCCCTGAGCATTGGTCACCGTACCAAAAGAAGTATTGGGAATACGTACTGTAGCACCTACAAGAGGTTCCCCTTTCTGATCGAGGATAAAACCGGAAAGATTACCTGTGCCAGTGGATTTCTTTTTTCTATCTTTATCTTCATCTACTTTTTTTCTAAAAATGACATAGGAGTTATTGATATATCGAAAAGTATAACCGGTAGTATGAAGGCTGCCGGTAAGCAACTGTTCCAAAGTATAATTATTGGCTGCCAAAGCAGGAACAACAATATTTCCTACTTGAGAAGCATCGAATGTGATCGTTTTGTCGGTGATCTCTGCTAATTGCTTGATACGCGCAGAGAGCTTTTCTTGGGGAAATGTTCGTTTAATCAGTTGTGCATACGCTTGTTGAGGGATGTACTGAAGGAATAATCCCACGAACACTGTAAGAACTAAATTCATCTGTTTACTACTACTTTTCATTACGTTTAATCGTTAATTTAATCTATTGGTTACTATTCTCGTTTCACTCTTATTTTTAATCATAAATCACTATATATCAACATATTATCCAATAAAAAGGAGGCTGATATTAAGCAAACAATATCCTTTTCCTCTCTTTTTGAGAGAAATTATACTTACAAGCAATAAATTCTGTTTTGATTTGTACTTAGCCCATATTCCTATGGATTAAGCTATATCATGATTCACCGGTATACTATAATCCGGCTACCGTCTATTTTATATTGTGCACCATATACGAGCATCAATCGATCCATTACTTCAGCAAGAGTAACCTTAGGAGCAAATTCTGAGTTAAAACATATATCACCCCCCAAAGCCTCATCCTCTATCACCAACTCCTTACCAAAATATTGCTTAATACGCAATGCTAATTCCTTTTCATTAGCATCTATCAACACGATATCTCCTTGTATCCATCCTGCAGAAACTTTCCAGTTCATATCACGTATCGTATATTCTCCAGTATTTTTATGATAAACAAGCTGTTTGTTTGGAAGCAGCGTAGCTAGTTGTTTACCTCCTCTGCTCACCGTTACCAGGCCAGTACGCACCGTCACTGTACTTACATCAAGTTCAGGATAATCCTTAACGGTAAATGAAGTTCCCTTAACCTCGGTTTGCAATGCGCTGTGAGCTATGATGAAAGGCTTTCGAGGATTCTTAGCTACATCAAAAAAGATTTCTCCGCTCATTTCAACTGAGCGGTTCTGATTATTAAAAGCATTCTCTAATACCAACCGACTATCACGATTCATTTGTACACGAGTATCATCCGGTAATTGTCGACTCAACAAGGAGTTATGAGATTCAAAGACGGTATCTTGATAAGAATGTTTAAATACGGCAGTTAGAGCTATTATAGCAATCATTGCGGCTATACCGACATATAAATGAATGGTGCGCATGCCCAATCCTTGCTTCTTCTTTTTATTTACAAGAGTATCCTCTTTCTTCAATTTCGGAGTACCCTCTAATCCATCCATAGCAAGCATTATTTCAGCACCCTTTGACGCAACGCCCCACTCTGCTTCAGGGAACAATTGATTTATCGCTACCTTATGATAAATACATTCGTCCATATAATCTAATTCAGTAAGAGAAAGAAGAGTCTTTTTATTCTTTCTATCTTGAGAGGAAAATTCATTCTCGTCTATCTGCCAAGCATCTACAACCCTTCTTTCAAGCTCTGTAGTTTCACCTCTAGCATAACGACGAAGCAGCTCATGCACAAAAAGAAACCTCCTCACTTTATCTTCAGAAGTGTTGCCTCTAAGTATCTCCTTTTCGATTTTATTTTTTATCATTTTCTGAATTTTAAAATCTTCAATAATAATTAACCCTCTATACAGATATACGAGATAAGAGCATCCAAATAGGAACAAAAAGCTATTAAGATTCAGTTACATTTTCGCAGAGGGATAAATTCATCTTTTTGTAACAATGAATGCAAAAGGAAAATTGTAGTTTTGTTCAAAAGAAAACTAAATCATATTATGACTACTTCCGATAGTGAATTACTAGTAAGAATAGCTGAACGAGACTATGATGCATTCAATATCATGTATGCACGCTACAATCGCCTGTTCATAAAATGGACGTATAACCGCACCCAAAACAGTCAAACGACTGAAGATATCATGCAAATATTTTGGGGAAATTTATGGAATACTCCTACCGCATTTCATGTAGATGCATCGGGAATGGCAAAGCAGAGTTTACTCAAAATTCTTTCTTTCCGTATTACTGATTATTTAAAATCTTCCGAAGGCAGATGTGAAAGCAGCGATACTGACGTCATCGCCGACATTCATAGTAATTTATCATACACCCACGTTTTCGAAGATTTACAAGAAAACGAAATTCATCAGGTTATCTCAAAAGCACTCGACACACTCCCTCAATTACACCAAGATATCTACCAACTACGCTGGAACAAACATTATTCAACCAAAAAGACAGCGGAGACACTAGGCATATGCGAAAGAGTTGTTCGAGAAAGGTATAAAAAGACTCTCTCCAGCTTAAAAAAGCATTTGCTAAAAGATTACATAAATGAAGGTAAGCCTCATAAATCATCTGCAATTATGCTATTATTGCTCATTCGAATAAATTTATTATACCTCTCGGCATCAGGATTGGCAGACCAACTTCTGACCTTCATAGGAGTACGCTAATTATTTCCGTAAACTTTGCTCCATGCCAAAGAATTGAAATAATAAATATATTCTTTATTATCTTTCCATTTATTAAGAGGCACATAAACACTCAGACCGCTACAACGCTCCAAAATTAAATCGCCGGCAAATTTCTCTGTATAAGCTTTATAAAGCACTGTTTGATCAAGTTGTGTTTTGAATATCTGATATTGTACGGTAGTACTCACCAATTTCATGACATCATCTAAATCAAAAAAAACTCGAGGCAAACTAGCTCTGTGATATACTTGCAAACCATCGGTATTCAATGTTTGCATAGCAAACAAGTGATTATTGAGTATATTGCCGACAGCATTATATAAACCGTCCAATTGCCTTGCGTCAATCATGGCAATAGTCGCTGAGCGTAAAATCTTTGCACTCATGTTATTATAGTGATTATAATATTTTCGACAAGTTTCCAATAATCCTTCTTTACCTCTAAATAAATCAGGGAGTATATCGGAATAAGGCATACCTGAAGCATCATAATCAGCCTCCATAAGCACTTCAGCAGGAGAGACAACGAAATAATCACACTTATTGCGAAGCTGATAAAGAGCTTCCACACTCCCCATCATACAAGCATCAAATAAGATAAATTCTGCCACATTATCAGGTAAAGAAGCAGCCATTTCATCTATCTCCATTAACGTTAAATCTTGTACATCGCCTGCTTGATGCTGATCCATGCCTAGATAACGAGTGCGCGGAAAAGATGCCGAAACATTCATGCCACGGGTCTCTTTTGAATATCCTGAAGGAACCCACCCCATAGAGTGAGACCAATACACCAATCCGAATTTATCAGAAGGAATCAATTCTTTAGTATCGTTTATAACCCGAAGCAAAGTTGCCGCATCGGCAGAGTTCTCTTCCTGATAATTTTTCAAAGAGATTTCTTCTCCTTCTGTGGTTATTCGGAACAATCTAGGAGGTTCTTCAAGCCTATCCAGATAAATCACAGTAGTACCTCCACTATGCCTCATTCCTTCTTTAAGTTCCTTTAGAGTATAATCTACTTCTGAATCCATAGAATTATCAGCAGCCATATAGATTAACACAGTATAAGAAACCGGTATTATTGGTGGATCACCGGCATCAGTGGAACAAGCTGTGAAAAGAGACAAATTACTTAGAAGAAGACAAAAACAGAGAAGCCGAATGAACTTCATTTTCATGACTCTATATCCATTTAGTTAATTCGACAAAGATAGGACAACTATATTACAATTTTAAGACAAACAAGATATATCTGATCTTGATTAAAACCAATAGTATGGATTATTAATTAAGGCGAAATAGATCAAAAGCGCCTTCATATCTTAATTATTGTTATAGAAACGCACTTTATAGGACATTATATGAAATTATAAAAAAAATAAGCTCTACTTTTGACCAATTAAACAAATTGGTCAAATAGATCAATATATAAATTATTTATACAGATGGTCAGTATCACACATACAGGAGAATGCCCCGAGAAAATTTCGCTTATTATTGAAGCAGCTCAAAATCGTTTTGGATTATATGGCTTTGAAAAAACGACAATGAACGAGATAGCCTCCGACCTCAACATGTCAAAAGGTTCACTTTATTACTACTTCCCTGATAAAGAGCACCTTTATATTGCCGTGATACAAAAAGAGCATGACATATTGATACGTATGGTCAACGAGAAAGTAACCTCTCTCTCTGATCCGAGCCAAATGATTCGGGAATATGCAAATATCAGGTTATCGTATTTCCGAACCCTGTTGAATCTGAGTCGTTTTCGTCATAATCAAGGTATATCAGAGTTTCATACGATGATTCATAAACAATGGGACGTCTTTAAAATACAGGAAATATCTTTAATTAGTGAGATCTTACGTTATGGAATAAAAAACGATTCTTTTGAGAATCAAGATGTTAACGAAACAGCAGAATTATTGCTAGATATAATAAAAGGATTAAGCGCATCTTTCTTAAAACACAAAGATATTTTCTACTTGGAAGATACGGAATATGCAGCACTAGACAAAAAAATAAAATCATTCGTTGAAATGTTTATCCGGTCATTAATAAAAAGGTAAAGAAACATTCATTATCACTAGTTCGTTTTTCACAATAAAATAGGTATAGGTAACAAGAAAAATAGGTATGAATACAGAAAAAAAAAGTAAAGGGATAAAAGCGTATATACCCTTGATGATCGCAATTGTTTTAGTGGTAAGTGGGGGCTTTTATTGGTACATAGAGTACACTAAATACATTTCCACAGATGACGCGCATATTGATTCAGACAACTATGCTATTAGTTCCAAAATATTAGGGCGCATCAATCACATTTATTTTGAAGAAGGAGACAGTGTGCATAAAGGTGCTCTGATAGCAGAACTAGATAGCACAGAATTACATACTCAGAAATTGCAAGCTATCGCCAGCTTACAACAAGCCAAAGTATCTCAAATACAATCTGAAGCTAAATTTGCTTATGACAAGAAAAACATAAAAGTTCTTGAAATAAATGCTGCCAAAGCACAAGAAGATTTTATCAGAGCTAAGGAGCAATACGAAGGAGATGTCATTTCCAAAGAGCAATACGACCATATTCAAAAAGCCTGTGAAGCAGCCAAAGCGCAACTGATTGCAAGCAAAACACAATTGCAGGTATCGCATGCGCAAATAAGTGCAGCTATCGCTGCTATTGAGACTACCAAGGCGCAAATTGAAGTTATTTCAGCTCAATTAAAGAATACACGTCTTTATGCCCCTATTGATGGCATAGTAGCAAAGAAATGGTTACTTGATGGAGATGTTACCCAACCAGGACAAGCCGTAATAACAGTAACCAACATTCATAAACTTTGGGTTGAGGTCTACCTCGAAGAGACTAAAATGGCAGGATTATATCTCGGACAAAAGGCTAAATTGGAAATCGATGCTTATCCGGACGTTACGTTTATGGGCAAAATAATACAGATGAGTTCTAACACTGCTTCGCAGTTTTCGCTAATCCCACCAAACAATGCTTCGGGTAACTTCACCAAAACAACTCAAAGAGTGCCTCTAAAAATTTCAATTGATGAAACAGAAGATCATTCGCCATTAAGTAGATATAATCTTTTGGCAGGAATGTCCGTTGTTGTAAAAATAATTAAAGACTAAACATGAAAAAAGCGACGATTGCTCACCGTTTCCGGAAAAAAATGAGGAATCGGGAATCGGCTTTCCACCCTCAAAATATAAATTACAAATGGTGGTTATTGGGGAATATCATGATCGGAACGTTCATGGCAGTGCTCGATTCAACCATTGTCAATGTAGCTTTGCCCAAGATAATGACCTCATTCGGAGTAGGCATCGACAAGATAGAATGGGTTTCAACAGCTTATATGTTAGCCATGGCTGTAATGCTCCCCACATCAGGATGGATGGCTGATAAGTTCGGTTATAAACGAATCTATTTCTTCGGATTACTATTCTTCACACTAGGTTCTCTGCTTTGCGGGATGTCAGGAAATGAAGATATGCTAATCTTTTCGAGGGTAATTCAAGGGTTTGGTGCAGGAGCTGTTCAGCCTTTAGGCATGGCTATCATATCCAGAGAGTTTCCTCCTAAGCAAAGAGGAATAGCACTAGGTTTTTGGGCCATCGCAGCAGCAGCATCCGTCTCTTTCGGACCGCTCATCGGAGGCTATCTGGTAGATAATTTCACTTGGCAGTTAATATTCGACGTGAATGTGCCTATCGGTATTCTTGGCATGGCCGCTACTGTGATTATTCAAAGTGAGTATAAGAATAAAAAAGTACGCAAGTTTGATATGATAGGATTCATTTCGGCAACTATCTTCTTACCGTTACTCTTATATGCATTATCACAAGGAAACACAGCTACAAATTCCGAAGGTTGGGGTGCTCCATATATTTTAGTATGTTTCGCCATCTCCTTTATAGGCATGATTGTATTCATTACTCAGGAACTGACTGTAAAGGAACCACTGTTGGATTTACGTTTACTAGGTAACCGAAATTTCGGAATCAGCTCACTGGTTATGCTCTTATTCAGTATTGGTATGTTTGGTAGTACCTTCCTACTACCACTTTATCTGCAAAACTCATTAGGATATACAGCGCTACAAGCCGGAGCAGTGTTTCTTCCTGTAGGAATCATACAAGGTGCCATGTCACCTACTTCTGGTTTTCTTGCTAATAAGATAAATCCTAAATGGATCATTATAACGGGAGTATTATTACTAACACTCAGTTTTTATGTAAACTCCTCCTTTTCATATCTGACCGAAAGACCTTATATCATGTTGGGGCTATATTTGAGAGGATTTGCCATGGGCATCATCTTTACTCCATTAAATACAATATCGCTATCGCAGATACCACGTGATAAAATGGCTCAGGCATCAGGAGTAACCAATACGGTGCGCCAAATCGGAGGAAGTCTGGGAGTAGCTATATTAACTACCGTATTAACAAGCCGCGTTACTTACCACAGTCAACTTTACAGTGAAGCACTCAATGCTAATGCTCCTATATATAAGGAAGTAACAAGTGGCTTGCAGCATTTTGCAGAGAAACAAGTTGGTAGCACACCAGCTAAAGCAGCCCAGCAAGGGCAAGTATTGCTAGTTTCACATATAGAGAAACAAGCATATATAGAAGGAGTAGATGATGACTTCCTGTTAGTAGCAATAATAACCCTACTCGGTGGAAGCCCTGCTCTATTATTACGTAAAAAGAAAAAAAACGCATAATAAAAAAACATTATGGCTAAACAAATATTTAAAACAGCTTTTTTAGTACTTGCAGCATTAACAGGATACCATGCCAAAATCCAAGCCCAAGAAAATACAGATTCACTTTCATTACAAGAGATCATGCAGGAAGTGATCAACAATCATCCATCGGTGAAGGACGCAGAAGAAACACTCAACAGAGCAAATGCACACATTAAACTAGCGCAAGCATCTTATTTGCCAACAGCCGACTTAAATGCTTCTTATACTAGATTAGGTCCTTCTTCAAAAGTATCTCTACCGTCACTTGGAACTTTTCAATTAAACCCGTATGACAATTATAGAGCAGAAGTAGATATCAATCAAACAATCTACGATTTTCAAAAGACCTCTAAAAATGTCAGAGTGGAAAAGAAAAAAAAAGAAATTGATGAAGTCTCCATTGAGCAAATAAAAAAATCACTCTCCACAACGGTGATGAACAATTATTATGCACTCGTATATCTGCAAAACGCCATCGATATTAAAAATGAAGAACTAGAAAATTTGCAAGACCATTTAAAATCTATACAAAAAAAGAAAAGTACCGGATCGGCAACTAAATATGAAATTCTCACCACACAAGTTAAAATTTCAACTATAGAAAGCCAAAAATATGACTTGATTGCAAATATTAAAAATCAGCTCTCCACATTAAATACGCTTTTAGGGCTTCCTGAAGAAACGCCACATAAAGTCAAAGGTATTTCTTATTTAGGAAATATGAACATGAGCGAAAACCCTGTTACATATGCAATGGAACATCGGGAGGAAATGAAAAAAGCTAGAAAGCAAACAGAGTTGGAAAAGTTAAATTATTCTGCAATAAAAGCAAGTAATAATCCAAGCATCAACGCCTTTGCATCCGCCGGATATAAAAACGGATATTCACCCGACCTCAAAGAATTACGAGGAAATTTTGCAGTAGGAGTGGGAATTAAAATTCCTCTATTTGATGCAAAGAAAACTAAAAATAATCTGCTAATATCCAAATCAAATTTAACGAGTTCGAAATATGAAACGGAAATAATCCGCCGAAACATTACCAACGAAGTCATAGAAGCAGAGTCCGGCGTTGAAGCTTCTAAAAAAAAGGTAATACAATTTAAGCTACAACTCTCCCAAGCAACTCAAGCATACGAATTGGCTAAAATCAGTTTTAAAACAGGTGCAATCACTAATTTAGATCTGCTAGATTCTGAAACAACTGTTTCAGAATCTAGACTCCAACTTCTTAAATCAACGCTAGATTATCAGGTCTGTTTGTTAAAATTGAACATTGCAGTAGGAAATCATATCTATTAATTGGCAAAAAAACATTTTTTTTACCATATTTGTGTTTAAGTCTTTATAAAAAAACAAACAAAGATATGGTAGGACATGAAGTAACACTAGTAAAAATGCTGATGCAAGGTACAAAAGCATCCATTATAAACAATGCAAAGTATCTTAAAATCAAAATAAATAGCAGTAAAAAAAAGAGTGACCTCGCCCACGAAGTAGCCCATACGATATTGAACTCTCCACTAAAATTGCTAGAAAGAATACCGGAAAAAGAAGTGCTCAAATTACAGCAGATGGTTCATCACAAAAAATTTCAAGTAACAATGAATCGTCTGATTATGGCCGAAGATTGCATTGCACAAATAGGGTTATCTAACTTCAGATTTCAAGGGAAATTAGATGTAGAGTTCATAAGCGATGATCTTGGAAAAGCTTTACTGCCCGTTATCGACCATTTTGTAAGTAGTTACTACAACCGTAAAAAAAAGAGAGAACAGGAACAATTTATTTTAGGGGTAATAAATCTCTATGGCACACTGACAAAAGAAGAAATAATAGAATACTGTCGGAAAGATTTGCCAGAAATTACGAATGAAGAAGTAGAGGAAACTATACAAAATTCTTATTTACTATCCAGCATAGCTTCCAAAACACCTGATGAAGAGTTATACTTTTCACCCTATATCAGAAACATTGACTTATGCTTAATGGAAAGAGATTACCGTAGAAATCTTATTCCAGCCCAGTTCACCAAGGCACAAATAATGAATGCTGGAGAGTCAGATTTTCCGATGCCTCCTAACACTAAGCAAATAAAAAAATTCTGCGAACTTTTGAAAGACCTTAATCTATCCGAAAAAGAGATACAGCAATGGACTAGTTCCGCATGGATTGGTACTAACCAAGAGGAAGGATTCTCACAAATCATCGCGGGAATGATTATTACACGCTCTGAGTATTTTATCCCTAAAGCAAAACAAGAGAGTTATTATCAATCCGTAATAAAAATTATCACAGAAATGATGAAACACGTCCCTTTATGGATATTAAAAGGGTATTCAGCTACTCAAATAACTGAAGAATGCGGCGATAAAGATTTTCTCACCAATTTCCCTCTCGACTTCTATCCAAGGAGCAAAAATGGCGACGATATATCTTCGCTACGTCCTAGTAAAAATGTAAAGCAAGTGATAAATACTGATCCTAAAATAGGTAGAAATGACCCTTGTCCTTGCGGAAGTGGGAAAAAGTATAAACACTGTTGCGGGAAAAATTAAAAATTCCTTTGAAAGAATTATGTAATAAACTAAAGGTTTCTTTTGATAAAAACCTTTAGCAAGAACTTCATATGTTAAAGAAATAAAAATCACCATTCATTTCATTATCGTTGTAATATCTTTGCAAAAGAATACAAAAAAGAGATACTTGCATGTCAGCAAATCCCACATTGCTACAAAATGATAGTCAATTTCTTTGGAATCGTTTTTTTAAAGGAGATGATGATGCTTTCACTCTGATTTACAACCAATATGTAAATCAGCTTATGGCTTATGGCATGGGATGGGGATTCAATAAAGAAGTATTAAAAGATGCTATCCAAGATGTGTTTTGTAAACTCTACTTCAACAGAAAAGCTTTTGAAGGAGTGAGTAATCCTAAATTCTATTTAATAAGAGCCTTAAAGAATAGAATTTTGGATATGCAAAAAAAAAAGATGGAGACTGTTGATCTTGCAGACATAGAGTTTTCCATAACTCCCACCGTGCTCGATACCATTATTTCCGAAGAGGAACGGACAGCAATAGAACAGCAAATACAAAAGTATCTAAATTTACTCACAGGAAGACAGCGAGAAGCCGTCTATCTTCGTTTTATAGAAGAAATGGAATATGAAGAAATAGCAGAAATACTTGAAATGACAGCTCCTGCAGTCAGAAAATTGGTTTCCAGAGCTATTACACGTATTCGAACAGAAGAAATCTCTCTTCTTCTGTTCTATCTCTTTTCCAAAACTTTCAATTAATAATTCAATAAATAACAGAGGGATTACATCTGATTATTATATTTCTCCTACTTCGTTTGCCTTATTCATAGGCTGATTTCGGGAAAACTGTTCTAATGAAAGAGAGCAGGCTAAAAAATATTCTTAAATAAAACAATTTTTTATTTTAAAAATGGGAACGTTTTAAAATAAATATCGTCTTATTAGCAAAAGTCTATATACGCAAATGACAGAAAAGGATTATACAAAGTACAAAGCTGCAGATTTTGCAAAAGATTTGCGCTTTATCAGTTGGCAGTTTTCAACTAAAAATGCTACCGACGAGATTTTTTGGAATGCTTTTTTAAAAGAGCATCCGGAAATGGAAATGGAAATAAACCGTGCCATTGCAATATTGCATTCGGTAAAATTAAACAAAAACGAAATCACACCTAAAGAGAGAGAAATTGAAATACTAAAACTAAAAAAAAGGATTCTCCATCAGAAAAAACAACTTACGTTACGCCGTGTCTTTTATGTAGCCACAGCAGCTTGTGCAATATGTGCCATATTCATACTACAAAATATTTTTATGACAGATGATAAAATGAAAGATGTGGTGGCAAAAAACTCTAAAGAGATTCAACTTATAGCAAATAATAATATCACTATATTACCTCAAAATGCCAACATTGAATGTAAAGGAGACGGAACATTGCTCATTAACAGTAAGGGAAAAGAATCAAGTGTTATTAAAAGTGGAAGAAAAATGAACCGCCTAATAATTCCAAAAGGGAGACGCTCTACACTATTAATGGCTGATGGAACAAAAATATGGATAAATTCTGCTTCTGAAATAGAATTTCAAAGTTCAAATTCAAAAAAGAAAAAAAGAGAAATCTATCTAACGGGAGAGGCTTACCTAGAAGTAGCCAAAGACAAAACAAGACCTTTCACAGTGCATAGCCAAGGTTTCAGCGTAGAAGTGCTCGGCACAAAATTCAATGTATCTGCTTATCAAAATGACATTGCTCAAAGAGTCGTATTATTGGAAGGAAGCGTCAAAGTTAAATCTGAAGGGAAAAAATCACTCACATTAAGCCCCAACCAAATGGCTACCATCACACAAAACAGTATTACTGCCAGTGAAGTAGATGCATATGATTATATCAGTTGGAAAGATGGCATTCTTTGTTTATCCAGCCATCCGCTAAGTCAAGTTTTCTCTTACTTAGAAAGATATTATAATGTAAAAATCGACACTTGTCCAGCAGTAGACAGCTTAAAATGTAACGGAAAACTAATACTAACTGAAAATATTGAAAGTGTACTAAACTCAATCGAGTCCACTATGCCCATACAAGCGATTAAAGAGGATGACCTTATTAAAATATGTTTAACAAAAAAATAAATTAAATGTAATAACAAGAAAAAAATAGATAAAAAGCCGAATAATATGGCTGTATTATTCGGCTGGAAAAAATCCGTAGCTTAAAAGAATGTTGCTACGAATGTTCTTAAATGACTAAATACAAAGATATGAAACTTACTAATTTATTCAAAAACAAAAAGAAGTATTATTTAGCTTTACTATTCACTATTATTTTCACAGGAGTATCTGCACAAAACACTAAACTATCTATTCACAAAAAAGATGCCACTATCATTCAAATTTTCACAGACCTTGAAAGAAAAAGTGATTATGTATTTTTCTTTTCTGACGACGTAAAAACAGAGTTAAGCCAAAGAGTTAGCATCTCTGTAAGAAACAAACCTATCAAAAAAATACTTGATGAGGTTTTAATGGAAACACTTTTGGAGTATAGGATTGTAGGCAGGCAAATTACTATTAGCAAAAAGACAGAAAAAAGAACCTCGCCGCAAGGGAAACAAAACAAGAATTTAATGTTCAAAGGAGTAGTCACCGATGCTGATAATAAACAACCACTGGCAAATGTGAACATCTTCATAGTAGAACTAGGCACTGGCACTTCTACAGACGAAAACGGGATTTTCAACATCATTATTCCCCAAGGAATCTATTCTTTTAGGATGTCATACATCGGTTATAAAAAGAATATACAAAAAGTAAATACAAGTAGTAACAATGAATGTAACTTCACTCTCCAATCTGACACAAAATTAGATGAAGTGCTGGTCTTAGCCAATAAAAAGGATGAGAATGTGACACGTACTAACATGGGAGTAGAGAAGTTAACGATCAATGAGATAAAACGTATGCCGGCTCTAATGGGAGAAGTAGACGTTATCAAAGCCATACAGCTATTGCCTGGTGTACAAGCTACTGCTGAAGGAGGTTCTGGATATAGTGTACGAGGAGGATCGGCTGACCAAAATCTGATCGTGATCGATAACAGTACCGTATACAACGCTTCTCACATGTTTGGCTTCTTTTCCGTATTTAATAATGACGTGGTAGAAAACGTAGAATTATATAAAGGAGACTTACCAATGAAATATGGTGGGAGATTATCTTCATTACTCGATGTACAATTAAAAGATAATTATACCGATAAATTAAAAGGTAGCGGAGGAATCGGATTAATATCCAGCCGCCTAATGCTAGAAGGTTCGGCAGGAAAACGTACTAACTGGATGATTGCCGGACGCAGAAGTTACGCGGACCTATTTCTAAAAGCGTCATCGGATGAATCTATCAATAAGAGTATTATCTACTTTTACGACCTAAACGCAAAAATATCTCACCGGTTTTCATTGAAAGATAAGATATCACTTAATATGTATATGGGTAATGATAAATTCGGAGCGGCATCTGTTGCCGAATTTTCTTATGGAAATCGCGTCGGTTCGTTAACCTGGGGACATATATTTAATGAAAATCTTTCCTTCAAATTAAGTGCGAATGCTACAAATTACCATTATGAATTAGAATCGAAATTAGATGATGCAGCAATTAAATGGAAAGCTGGAATCAGCGATGTAATGCTTAGATGGGATTGGAATCAGAGCATCAATGAGCGTATAAAGCTGACCTATGGAGCAACCAGTACTCTTCACTTCTTTAATCCGGGAATTATAATACAACCTGATTATGATGACTTTCGTATTCCTAAAAACAAAGCATTAGAACACGGTATATATCTATCTAACGAACACAAATTGAGCGACCGCTTTACAGTAAGATATGGCTTAAGATGGTCTATTTTTCAAAATATTGGTAGTGCTACTGTCTATAAATATGATGAAAATTATGAAGCTTCCGATTCTACTTATTATGGAGCAGGAAAGATTTACCACACTTACCATGCATTGGAACCAAGAGCAGGAATGGTATATAAGGTTTCTGAAACATCTTCTATCAAGGCGAATTATGCCCGCAATACACAATTTATACAATTAGCGAATAATTCTTCAGCCGGCTCCCCACTTGATTTGTGGTTTCCTTCCAACTCAAATGTAAAACCGCAAACGGTAGATATGCTTTCCACTGGATATTTTCAGAACTTCAATCATAATTCAATCGAAGCTTCCGTAGAAGTATACTATAAAAAGATGAATAATGTCATTGACTTTGCCGATCATGCTGATTTATTATTAAATAAGAAGCTAGATGGAGAAGTAAGGACTGGTAAAGGGAAAGCCTATGGAATAGAACTTATGATAAAGAAAAATACAGGTCGCCTTACCGGATTTATAAACTACACTTTATCTCGTTCTGAAAGAACCATCCCCGAAATAAACAAAGGAAAAACTTATCTTTCACCTTTCGATAAAACACATAGTATTAATATATCAGCCTCTTATGAACTTTCCAAAAAATGGACCCTTTCGGCTGCATGGATTTACGCAACAGGAAATCCGACATCATACCCTACCGGACGATTTGAGATAAATGGAGAATATTTCCCGATCTATTCAGGAAGAAACGAATATAGAAAGAAAGATTATCACAGGTTAGATCTATCAGTAAACTATATACCAACTCACAAACCAGGAAAAAAATGGAAAGGAGAATGGAACTTCTCCTTATACAATGCATACGGACATAAAAATCCATGGATCATTACATACGATCAAAATACAGCAAACGGCATACCTAATGCCCAAATGACTTATTTATTTAGCATGGTGCCCTCTATTACTTACAATTTTAAATTTTAAAAAAAATGATCTATTCCAATATATATAATTATTACAAAGAAGGATTAATTTTAGTCATGCTCCTCTTTTCTCTTGTAGGATGTACGGAAGATATAAAACTTGATACGGATAATGCAGATCCGGTTATCGTTATCTATGGAACAATTACCGATGAAATGAGCTATCAGGAAATACATATCAGTTCATCCACAGGCTACTTTGATGGAGAAAAAAATCCGCAGATATCAAATGCCAATGTAACAATCTCATCTGATAAAGGAGAAGAATATCAACTGCAAGAAATAGCCGAGCAACCGGGGACATATCGTACAGCAACACAAATTGCAGGTACTCCTGGAACAACCTATCAGCTAAAAGTAGTAACAGATTTCGATAAAGACGGGATCTCGGAAACCTATAAAGCGGAAGCTAAAATGGAAGCTAAAGTTGAACTCGACTCAATAAGCATTTCTTATAAAGAAATAGCAAATAAGCATTTCTATTCGTTTAATATATATGTACAAGAGCCACCAGAAGAGAACTATTATATGTGCCGCTACGTTATCAATGATTCTTTATATAGTCAGATAAGTAAATATGTTGTTTTTGATGATTTAAGCGTCAATAATCAATATATAAAAGGAAGTTCCATAGGATATTTTCTTGATGACGAAGAGAGAGATGATTACAAAGATAATGATGATTATAATACTTTAGTATTTATAGCCGAAGGAGATGTTGTTAAGCTACAATTATCAAATATCAGCGAAGGATACTATAATTTTCTGATTCAGTGTCAAGATGAAAGAGATGGAGAAAATCCTTTCTTTGGAGGACCATTAAGCAATATTACGACTAATATTACAGGAGGAGGCATTGGGTATTTCTCAGCTCATAGCATATCAGAAGCAATGGGCGCAGCAAAGAAAACAGAAAAATAGCATATATATAGCAAGGCAGCATTCCTTGGGATGCTGCCTTGCTATATTTTAATTAAACAAGATGTCACTTAATCAGGAAACGCCACAAAAAAGAGAGATAGAGTAATGGATATGTCTTCATTGAGGCTGATAAATATTTTTGGGTTTTCGCAAACCATTTTTTATCATAATAAAAATATAACTGAGCAACTAACCAACCAAGCATAAAACCGATTATTCCTCCAACAATAATATCGCTCGGATAATGAACACCATTATATATACGACTATAAGAAACAACAGCCGCCCATATAAATAACCAATATTTTAAAAGAATAAACTTTTTATTTAGTACAAAACACAAAAACGAAGCTAAACCAAATGCATTAGCAGCATGAGAAGAGACAAAGCCATAGCGACCTCCTGCACCAGCTTTACTCAAATGCACAAAATTCAATAGAGTAGGCTCATGAGATGGACGCAAACGCTGAACGGTATTTTTTATCAAATTAGAGGCAGTCTGATCGCACAAAGTAATCAGCAAAGCTATAAAGAGAAGCATCATAAATCCTTTCCATTTATAACGCCGAATCATAAAAAATGCAATTAAAATATACATCGGAACCCATATCAATTTATCGCTAAACCAATACATCACATAATCCCAAAACATGTCATGCCGACAATTTAGGAATAAGAACAAATGGGTATCCAACGATTTTAAATAGTCAATCATGTGCTGTCAGCTATAAAATTCAAAATCAAAAGAAGTACCCTACTTTGTAGAAAAATTGAATAAATAAGCTGAGCGATAACATTTAACCTTATTTAGTAGAGATAATGATCATAACAAGAAAAAGCAGATGAATAGATTACGCTCCTATTTCATCTGCTTTCGCTATAGATCTGAAAAAATCTTTTAATTTACATCAAACCAAAGCTTCGTTGTCAACAAATCAGCCCCTTGGTTAGCTACAGCCACTTGATAGCTAATACCATTCAAAGATTGCTCTGTACCCGGATAGAAAAAACGAAGAGGCATTGCTCCATCTAAGACTGTAGAAGGACCAGCTGTTAATAGAGGATAATCCAGCCTTCTCCATTCAGCAAAAGCATCCAACCCCTGTCCAAAGAACGCAATCCATTTTTGTACACCGATAGACTGTTTATAATTAGCAGCATTATAGATAACCGAAGGTTGTGACAAATATGCATTTATTGAGGTCGCATCAGTAATACCAAATTGGTTAAATGAAGCTATAATTGCATCCTGATAAAGCTGAGCTGCATCACCTGATATATACCCGCGTGCCGTAGCCTCAGCAAGATCAAATAAGACCTCAGAATAGCTAAAAATAACAGCAGGAGATTCGGATGTCAAGAAATAAGTCCCGGGTTTAGACGTTTTCGCAAAGCCTTGACTATTAGCATCACTATTAGACAAGCCATTGGCTGCTCCCACATATATCCCTACGGTTTCATCACTAGGTAATTGTGCATATACTGAAAGGCGAGGATCAGAAAGTTCATACAACTTATTGACCATTGTTTTGGAAATGCGGTAATCATCACGCGTTTCAAACCAGGCAGCGGCAGGATTTTGTTGTGGTGAACTGGTATAAATGAATTGAAATATATCAGCATTGCTTGTAAATAGCCCGGCAGCATCTGTAGTAGCATCAATAACAGCTTGCTTAGCCAATTGAGGTTCTGTTTTTTATAGAGTGATTCTACCGCATAGATCATGCGGTATTCCTCTCGACAGAAATACCGCATATATGGTATATTCATAACACGAAAAGGCTAATTTTATTATTCTAATAAAATAGAGATATGCCTTAATTGTGCGATTAAAACCACTAAAAGATAATAATTAATAAAGATCAGGTAAAGGAAAGACATAAAAGAAAGCATGCTCAATCAAAAAAAGTATGTACTTTTGTAACATTAATATTTCATAAGAAATAAATGGAAGCATTAGCATTCAACACTATTGATACGATCCTTCTTTCTGTATCAGCCATTCTCTTTATTGTTCAGGTAATTTATTACTTCGGAATCTATAATCGAATACATGCCCATAACCGTGCTACGCAAAAAGGGAATGTACACTTCACAAAAGATCTCCCCCCGTTATCTGTTGTTATCTGTGCCCGTGATGAATCAGAAAATCTTCACAAACATCTTCCTGCTATCCTGGAACAAGATTATCCTAACTTTGAAGTTATTGTAATTAATGACGGCTCAACGGACGAAACTGAAACTGTGCTATGCGCATTGGAAGAGAAATATCAACATCTCTATCACAGCTTTACACCTGAAGGATCGCGCTACTTAAGTCGTAAAAAATTAGCTCTGACCCTAGGAATCAAAGCTAGTAAATATGATTGGCTTGTATTTACAGAAGCTCGTTGTCAACCGACTAGTAACCAATGGTTACGATTGATGGCACGTAACTTTACTTCCCGAACTGAAGTAGTTTTGGGATATAGCGGCTATGAACGAGGCAAAGGTTGGCTGTGTAAAAGGATAGCCTTCGATTCTCTGTTTACTTCCATTACTTATTTAGGATGGGCCCTAGCAGGCAAACCATACATGGGTTTTGGTCGAAATATGGCTTATCGCAAAAAACTCTTTTTTAATAAGAAAGGGTTCGCCTCACATCTTAACTTACAACGAGGAGATGATGATTTATTCATCAATGAAGTGGCCAACGGAAACAATACGCGAGTTGAAACAGATGCAAATGCCGTAATGAGAATGCAACCGGTAGAATATTATAAAGATTGGAAAGAAGAAAAAGTGAGCTACATTGCAACCAGTAAATATTATAAAAGAATACAAAGATTCCTGCAAAAAATAGAAACCACATCTAGACTTTGGTTTCATTTCATTATTATAATTGCAATAGTAATAAGTGCTCTTAATTTTCACTGGTTAGTAAGTGGAATCGCATTCTTAATATGGGTTATACGCTACACTATGCAAGCAATAATCATCAACAGAACGGCTACAGATATGAAAGAAAAAAGACATTATTACGCTCTTCTTCCGATTTTTGACTTTCTATTACCTTTACAAACACTCTCCTTTAAAATATATCTATTATATAGAGGTAAAAACGACTTTATGAGAAGATAATACAAGCATTATTCATAACGCATAGAAACAGCAGGATTAATCTTGGTAATAAGATAAGAAGGACCGAGTAACATCAATACGGAAACAAGCAACGCACCGATATTTATCAATAAAAAGAGCCATATATTAAAAGAGACAGGGACTGTATCCACATAATATGTTGCCGGATCAAGCTTGAATAATCCAAATTGAGACTGCAGATAGTAAAAAGCCAATCCAATAATATTTCCCCACAACATTCCTTTACCAATCAAGAAAACGGAGAACCACAAAAAGGTTTTACGTATAGTGAAATTATCTGCCCCCAAAGCTTTAAGAACGCCAATCATATTAGTTCGTTCAATAATAATGATTAGCAGCCCGGAAATCATTGTAAAACCAGCTACACCTACCATTAAGAAAAGAATGACCCACACATTAAGATCAAGCAAACCTAGCCAAGCAAATATTTGAGGGTTCAACTGTTGTATATTTCGTACATAATACACTCCTCCAAAACAATCGGATTTATTATCAGTATCAGCAGCTATCTTGTACGTAGTATCTTCTAATTTACTATAATCTTTCACTTGAAGTTCCACTCCGCTAACCTGTTCAGGTTTCCAACCATTCAAACGGTTCACCATAGAAATATCCGTAAGCAGAAACAAATTATCGTATTCAGCAAAGTTTGTCTGATAAATACCTTTAATAGTCAGCTTTCGGGCACGAATATTTTTCTGTATATAATAGGTATAGATCTGATCTCCCAACTTCAAATTCATTTTGGTGGCCAATGCTTTAGAAATAACCACTTGATTAGAAGACACTGAATCACTGAACATCGGTATCTCGCCTTCTATCAAATTTTCACGAAAAAAAGAAGGATCAAACTCCGGTCCCACCCCTTTCAAAACCATCCCTTGAAAAGCATCATTTGTTTTTATCATCCCTGGTTTAGTAGAATAGCGCTGCACGTGTCTTACTTCGGGATAATTAGATAAAGCAGCCATCATACTGTCATTGGCCACTACTGGACGAGTTTCATAAGAACGAACAGCATCGAAATTACTAATTTGAATATGAGAACCAAAGCCTATTACTTTATTACGCACCTCATTTTTAAAACCAATAACTACCGCTACTGAAATAATCATTACTGCCAAACCAATAGCGATACCAATCATAGCAATAAGTACCGCAGGACGGGACACTTGTTTACCTCCGTCTACATTACTATAGATACGTTTGGATATAAATAGAGCCAAATTCATTTTACTTCCCTCCCATTAGCCATGTCAGGCATTTACTATGTGAAATAAGATAACGTTCAATCAGCAAAGATAATAAAACTCCTGCCAGCAAGGCTAAAATAAGAGCCACAAGATAAGTAAAAGGAGTATAAACCTCTATTTTTTCATATAGGGCACACACAAGAGATACTCCTATCATGTGCATTAGATAAATAAAAAAGCTTTTCTTCCCTATATTCAATAATCCTCCATGAAAAAAAGATGAAATGGTGGATAAATATTTAGAAAAACAAATTATTGCATAGCTGCCAAAAATTCCACACAGAAGATTTTCTAGCATTTTCAGGAAACCTGAATGTCCCATTGTATGACAAGCATAAGCTACAGTAAAGAAAAAAAGAGCAAAGAAAAATTCTTTTGCTGAGAAAGATAGTATTCCAATTTGCACACTTCGATGTAGAAGCATGCCCAACCAAAAATAGAGCAGGTAGATGTGCACATACGACAAAAAAAGGAATTCAGGAAAAGGTAAGAAGAAAATCGTTATAGAAAAAGCTCCTAAACATGCAAAGCCATATTTGAACTGCATACAAAATCCTACAACAACAAAAATGATAAATAAAGCATATAGAAACCAAAGGAAAACAGCGATACCTCCTACATTCATATAGCATAATTCCCTTAGATAACTTGTATTTACAATTCTACCCTTTCCCAAAAGCTCTTTAAAAGCAGCGATAAAAAATGAAACAAAAAAGTAGGGTACCATCAGACGAAGAAATTTTTTACGGATAAAAGGAAATAAATGCGTCTTCTCTGATGTTTTTTGAAGTGAATGATTGAAAAGAAAGCCAGATAATGCCATAAACAAGGGCATATGAAAAGAATAAAGCCAATCTCTCAATCCATCATAAAAGCTTGGAGAATAATAAATTGAAGTAAAATGTCCTGCTATTACCAGTAAAATACCAATGCCTTTTGCTATTGTAATATATTTGTACATAAAAATCTATTAATCCACTCTACCAGGATATACTTCAAGAGCTTTTTGCAATACAAAAAGCGCACGATTCAAATCTTCCTGATTCAACACATAAGCAATACGTACTTCATTGTATCCCGAACCCGGAGTAGTGTAAAAGCCCGAAGCAGGAGCCATGAAAACTGTTTGCCCTTCATACTCAAAATCAGAAAGGCACCATGCACAAAATTTATCAGAATCATCCACAGGAAGTTTGGCTACAGTATAAAAAGCTCCCATAGGGATAGGAGAATAAACACCCGGAATACGATTCAACCCATCAATAAGACACTTACGACGCTCTACATATTCATCATATACTTCTCTGGAATATTCAATAGAAGCATCTAAAGAAGCCTCCGCAGCTATTTGTCCTATTAGAGGAGGACTTAAACGAGCCTGACAGAACTTCATCACCGCATCCCGTATCTCTTTATTTTTAGTAATCAATGCCCCGATGCGAATGCCACATTCAGAGTAACGTTTCGACACCGAATCAATCAGTACCACATTATTCTGAATCCCCTCCAAGTGACAAGCAGAAATATAAGGGGAACCAGTATAGATAAATTCACGATAAACTTCATCCGAGAAAAGAAACAAATCATATTTCTTCACCAAATCTCGAATTTGATTCATCTCACGACGGGAATACAGATAACCAGTAGGATTATTAGGATTACAAATCAGAATGCCTTTGGTACGTTCATTAATCAACTCTTCAAATTTCTCAACTTTAGGAAGAGAAAAACCCTCTTCTATCGTAGTAGCAATTGTACGTATCTTCGCACCTGCAGAGATAGCAAAAGCCATATAATTAGCATAAGCAGGTTCCGGCACGATAATTTCATCTCCAGGATTCAAACAAGAAAGAAAAGCAAAAAGCACCGCTTCCGATCCTCCGGTAGTTATGATAATATCATCAGCAGTCAGATTTATATTAAACTTCTTATAGTATGTGGTAAGTTTCTCGCGATAACTTCTATATCCGGCACTCGGACTATATTCCAACACTTTACGGTCAATATTACGTATCGCATCAATCGCGGCCTGAGGCGTAGGCAGGTCTGGTTGACCTATGTTCAGATAAAATACTTCTACTCCACGTTGTTTAGCGGCATCAGCCAATGGAGCCAGTTTTCTGATAGGAGATGCGGGCATCTCATTACCGCGAAGAGAAATTGTTGGCATGATTTTTAAATATGTGAATTACAAATGATAATTTAACGAATTTCTTCGATTCAGGATCGCAAAGATAAAGTTTCGATGCTTACCAAGCAAACAAATACTTAACAAAATGAATGAATGTTATATGAGACCGAATTTAAGCTACTAAATAAATGTATATTCAATAGAATTATATACATTTGTCACATATTAGACCCAATAAAACAATCTATAATGATTATAAATTTCATAACATTCGCATCCATTCTACAAAAAAAAAGTGCCATAAAGAAGTTTCATGAATCTATATTAAAGGAACTTGAAAAACATTTCACCATACGCTTTATTGACTATACAGAAATTCATAAACTTTCCGAGACAGATTTCAAAATCATTTTTATTGCTACCGGAGGAGTAGAAAAGCTTATTGTTCAATGTTACGAAAACTTACCAAGACCAACTGTTCTATTAGCAGATGGAATGCAAAATTCTCTTGCTGCCGCGCTCGAGGTTTCTTCCTGGTTACGCAATAGAGGGCTAAAAAATGAAATTTTGCATGGCGAAATAGATCCTATAATTGAACGCATACACACATTGTACAGTAATTTTAGCGCTCAACAAGCGCTAAAAGGCACTCGTGTCGGAGTCATGGGAACTCCTTCATCATGGCTAATAGCAAGTAACGTTGATTATCTTCTAGCGAAACGCCGCTGGGAAGTAGAATACATAGATATTTCATTAGATTGTATATACGAGGAATTTAATAATATTAGTGACGACGAAGTTGGACAATCTTGCGCAAATTTTGCAAGTAAAGCATTAGCATGTAGGGAAGCATCTCCCGAAGATTTAATCAAGGGCATGCGTTTATATAAAGCGATAAAGAATATATGCGAAAAAGAACAGTTGAAAGCCCTCACTCTAAGTTGCTTCAAAATAATAGAACAAATAGGAACAACAGGATGCCTAGCTCTTGCACTCCTAAATGACGAGGGCATCATTGCAGGATGTGAGGGTGATCTTCAATCTATTTTCACACTACTTGCAGTCCAAGCTATTACCGGTAAAACAGGCTTCATGGCTAATCCATCTATGATCAATGCAAAAAATAAAGAAGTCGTATTTGCGCATTGTACCATACCTATAAAGATGACACAACAATATATCATCAGAAATCATTTTGAAACAGAAAGCGGAGTAGGTATCCAAGGTATTATGCCAACAGGAGAAGTTACCGTCATTAAATGTGGCGGCGAATGCCTTGATGAGTATTATGTATCCTCCGGAATATTAATAGAAAACACAAATTACATTAACATGTGCCGTACACAGGTACGTATTAAGCTGAACAATACGACCGATTATTTTCTTAAAAATTCACTTGGTAATCATCACATTATCATTCAGGGAAACTATGAAAATGCCATTCACAATTTTCTACACGCTAATAGCTGTAAAAGAGTAGAATAGAAGCGCTAATCCACATTTCAAATTCTCTTTATGTTCTTCTCTTTTCCTCAAGGTAAAAGAGAGAGAACATTCTTTTCATACAGCCCATCAATCATACCATCCGCCAATCCGATTACCGGAACATGAATGTACTCTGCCTTCACCACTTCGGCAACAGCCATAAAAATCTCAGCCGCTGGTACAATCACATCCGCACGATCAGCCTTTAGAGCAAATGTTTCCATACGTTCCTCCGGCGTTAGAATGCTCAACTGATCATAAATAGTTTTCAAAGAACTAACAGGCATACGCTTCTGTTTCCTCTCTTTCTTGCTCACTAAACGGTATAACCTATTGATATTACCACCAGAACCTATAATATTCACATGCTCCAGCCCTGCCGTTAGCTGAGTTAGATCTTCTTTCATTTGCTCCCAAACACCATCCTGAACCGCATTTCTGAGCATCCGAACCGTACCTACATTATAAGAAAGCGAATGTTTTAACTCTCCGTCAATCTGCAAATTTATCTCCGTACTGCCACCACCTACATCCACATAGACATAATTTCCTAAGCGTTCTGTCGAACATTCAAGATGATACTTATAAATAAGTTGGGCTTCTTCTTGCCCGCCTATAATCTCAATATCAAGCCCCGTAGTTTTTTGAATTTTTTTAATCACTGATTTACCATTACTAGCTTCTCTCATTGCCGAAGTAGCACAAGCTCGATAATCCGTCACATCATAAATTTTCATCAACTGTCTAAAGGCTTTCATTAAACGAAGCAATTTCACCGCCTTATTCTCCGAAAGTTCCCCTAATGAGAACACATCAAAGCCAAGACGCAACGGTACCCGTAACATCAACACTTTAGAGAATTTTTTACTCATCAAAGTCTCATCATACTTTACTCTCTTTATCAACAAACGTACTGCATTTGAGCCTATATCAATTGCAGCATAACACGTATCTGCCATAGCCTTCCTCCTACTCTTTTTCTTTATAATAATTATACAACTCCTCTTGAGAGCGAAACATCAGATTGTTTCCATCTTCTCTCATCCAACGATGATTCTCTCCCGTTCCATCTACAACATAACCCTGACGCGTATCACGGAAACCAAAATCAAACACTTTCTGTAAATCCTCCTTTATAAGCGGATCATAAACAGGAGTAACCACTTCTACCCTATTATCAAGATTACGCCTCATCCAGTCTGCTGATCCGATAAAAATTTTATTCTCTCCCCCTGCAGCAAAAATAAAAATACGTGCATGCTCCAAATAACGGTCGATAATTCCATTAATCCGTATCTTGTCACTAACCTGCGGAATACCTGTTACTAAAGAACAATTACCTCTCACTAGTAGATCGACAGCTACACCCGCCTTTGATGCTTCATACAACTTTTCCATGATGGCATCATCCGTAATATGATTCACTTTTACACGAATATACGCCGGTAAGCCTGCTTTTTTATTCTTAATTTCCTCTCCAATCAAAGTTAAAAAACGCTTCTTCATATCATTAGGAGATACCAATAGCTCTTTAAACCGCTGAGAAAGATAAGGTTTCTCTATAAAATCAAAAACACTATTTACATCCCGTACCACACTTCGCGTAGCAGTCATCAATAAATAGTCCGTATACATCGAAGCATTCCCTTCATGAAAGTTACCTGTACTAATACAAGCAATATCTCTTCCTCTTTTCATACCTATATGAGTAATCTTAGAGTGAACTTTTACTCCTTCCAATCCAAAGAGAACCTGAATACCGGCATCTTGCATTTTCTTAGACCAGCTGATATTCGAAGCTTCATCAAAACGAGCGAGCAATTCTATCACTACCGTCACTTTTTTACCATTAAGAGCAGCACAGATTAAGGCCTTAACCACTTTCGATTCCTTTGCTAAACGATATAAAGTTGTTTTGATACTTTTTACCTCCTTACTAATAGCAGCCTCCTGCAACACTCGAATATAGTAATCAAAGCTGTGATAAGGAACATGAATATAGCGATCTTTCTCTTGGATAAGTTTTAGCAAACTTTCGTGGCTTTTTAGCTCAGGCTTCAAAATAGGAGTCCACATTGGGTATTTCAAATCTTTCCGTCCACAATCAGGGAAAGACATTAAATCTTTATGGTTGTGATAACGTCCTCCACTTTGTACCGTATCCGACTTATCCACATTTAAACGTTTAATGATACGATCAAGTAAATCTCTAGGCATTTTATCATCATAAACAATTCGAAGAGCATCCCCTTTTCGGCGACTTTTCACTCCTTTTGAAATTTTTTGCAGCCGTCCTGTACGCAAATCATTATCAATTTCCATCTCAGCATCTTTAGTGAATTTAAAAGCATATGCTTCGAAATGATTATAATTCATACCTGAGAAAATCATCGGCAAACAAAAGCGAATAATATCATCCAGATACATCAAACTACTTCTACCTTCACTATCAGGCAAAAGAATGAAACGACCACATTCTGATACGGGCAGTTCTATCAATGCATATTCCGGACGAGGCATATTTTTATGACCTAAAAAAGTCTTTTTATCGCTATTGAGATCATCCGCTTTCCTAATCACTCGTAATTTTACCGCAAGATAAATGTTCTCATCAGTCGCCTCTGTTAGCTGTTTCACTGCAGAAAGCCATATGGGACTAATAAAGCCACTTAATTTTTTGCGAAAAAAACCTTTCACAAAACTTTGCTGTGTACCATCCAATTCTTTCTCGTTAAGAAGAAAAATATTCTCTTTGCGCAGACTTGAAGTAACCTCCTGAATAGCCAATTCATATTCTTTTGAATATTTACTATTCAAGTTATTTATTTGCTTTATCAAAGATTTAGCATGCTCTCGCTCCACACGCAAACCTCTATCTTCATACTCTGCAATACGACTAAGAGTTGCCACCCGTACACGAAAGAACTCATCTAAATTATTAGAGTAAATTCCTAAAAATGAAATCCTTTCAAGCAAAGGCACATTTGTCTTCATCGCTTCGGATAAAATACGGCGATTGAAATACATCCAACTCAAGTCCCTATCTATATAAGGGAAAGATTTCTTTTTATTCATATTACACTTCTACGATTTGTCACAAATATAGATCATATATATTACAACAATATTTCAACCAATAGTTTTCACTTCCGATTCGATTAAAAACAAAAAAATAAAAAACAATCCCTTTCAATGTTACTTTCCATATCCAATACAACCTTTCTTGTAACTCTTGTCTTTTAGAGTCCAATTGATCCGTATTTACCTTAAAACAAAAGACGAAGAACATTTTTTAGCCCAAAACTTCCACATAGAAAAATAAATCCTCCACATATCAAAAGAAGAATATCCATTATATTTGCGATCAATAAAAATAAATATCATGAAAAAATATCTATTTATTTGCGCCATTTTCCTTTCTACTGCATGTGCTAAAAGCGATAATAGCGCAATCTTAGAAGAAAACAGTCCTGTCAATCAGCAAGATAGTATCACTGACACAGTTAAGGCCCCTGCTTTTCCAGGAGCAGAAGGTTTTGCTCGCTATACTACCGGTGGACGTGGTGGTAATGTATATCACGTTACCAACCTCAATGATAGAGGAACAGGTTCTCTTCGTGAAGCCATCAGCAAAAGTGGAGCACGTATCATCGTATTCGATATATCCGGTACCATCGCTCTACAATCAACCCTGAAAATAAAGAACGACGACATCACTATAGCCGGACAAACAGCTCCCGGACAAGGTATCTGCTTAAAAAACTATTCATTCGTTATCGAAGCCAATAACGTTATAGTCCGCTTCATTCGCAGCAGGATGGGTGATGAGAAGAAAACTGAAGACGATGCCATGTGGGGACGTAATCAACAAAATATCATCATAGACCACTGTACCATGAGTTGGAGCACCGATGAATGCTCTTCTTTCTACAATAATAAAAACTTCACCATGCAATGGTGCATCCTCAGTGAAAGCTTAACCAACTCCGTACATGATAAAGGGACCCATGGTTACGGAGGTATCTGGGGAGGCGAAGGTGCCAGTTTCCATCATAACCTTATAGCCCATCACAGTAGTCGCACTCCCCGTCTTTGCGGCAGTCGCTATACTGGAGATCCCGATTCCGAACTTGTCGATATACGAAACAACGTTTTCTATAATTGGGGTCCTACTAACGGAGGATATGCCGGTGAAGGCGGAAGCTACAATTTTATAGGCAACTACTACAAGCCAGGCCCCTCAACAGCTACCAAGACGGTCCTCACCTATCGCATTTTCTCTCCCAATGCAGATGACGGCACTCTGAAAAATGCCAAAGGCGTATGGGGCAAGTTCTATCTACGAGACAACTATTTTGATAATACTTGTAGCAAACTCACCAAAAATATGAAAAAACATATTGTCGAAGTCAATGCAGACAATTGGGTTGGTATTCATCCTAATCTCAATAAGGGAGAACTTCCAGGAGGGACGATAGAGTCTATCAAATCTAGCAACGAATTTGCAGTAAGCCACACAGGTACTCATACCTCTGAACAAGCCTACCAAAAAGTACTTGCCAATGTAGGGGCCAGCCTCTATCGTGACGCTATCGACACTCGAATCGTATCCAATGTCAAAGAAGGCAATTATACTTATGAAGGTTCTAATGGAAGCAGCAACGGACTGATTGATTCCCAAAACGACACCGAAGGATACATAACCTATACATCCACTGCTAAACCTATCGATAGCGATAATGACGGCATACCCGATGCATGGGCAGCCAAGAATCTTCCTTCTGGAAAGACCTATAAAGACATTGATACCAAAACTGGATACAGCTATTTGGAACTCTATGTCAACAGTCTAGTAAAGAATATTATGCAAAATGGTTGCGAAGATGAAAGTGATTCCCCTTGCAACAAGGATTTTTAATACAACTTACGATAATCAATACAACATACTCTTTAAACGCAAGAATGCCCGGCACTTTAAAAAAGTACCGGGCATTGGTTTACAAACAAAACAGGTTCTCCCTAACATCACTGTCCGGAAGAACCCAAACAAACAAACAAACAAAACATAAGGAATACCGGGGTTCACACCAGGGCATTCCTCCCTTCGTTTCTTCTAGATCAAAAAATCATACGTATTGCTGAATTAAAAAAATTGTGTATATATAAATAGTATAGCTATTTAGAAAAATCTTTTATCCGTTGCTCCTCTTCCAACTTACAGATAAGTAATACTCCATTTTTCTGTGCTACAATGTAGTCATTCAAACCTTGTATCACCACTTTCTTTGCTTCCGGCACATGAACCATGCAACCGTTACTTTCAATGAGTCTCACCTCAGATCCTATAGCAGCATTAGCTTCTTTATCCTGCGGTAAAAGACCATGCAAAGCTCCCCATGTGCCCAAGTCCGACCAACCAAATTCGGCAGGTAGTACATAAATATCTTTAGCCTTCTCCATCACCGCATAGTCAATAGAAATATTTTCACATTGCGGAAAAAGCTCTTGAATAGCAATAGCCTCCTTCTCTGTATATAAATCAGGAAAAAGCCTCTCAAACAGTGCCGACAACCCCGGAACATACTTCTTCAATGCAGCAGAAATAGTCCTCACATTCCAGACAAAGATTCCCGCATTCCAGAAGAAATTCCCTTCCTCCAAATACTTTTCTGCAGTCACTTTATCCGGCTTCTCACGAAAAGCCTTCACATGAAAGATCTCCTGTTCCTGATGCAAACCATCTCCTGCAGCAATATAGCCATATCCCGTTTCCGGACGATTCGGTTTCATACCCAGCGTCACTATTGCATCACTCTTTGCCGTGAAAGCTAATGCTTTAACAATCACTCGTTGAAATTCCACAGTATCCACCACCAACTGATCCGAAGGAGTCACCACCACATTGGCATCAGGGAAGCGCTTTCTGATTTTCCAACTCACGTAAGCAATACATGGAGCCGTATTCCGCATACATGGTTCAGCTAGGACATTACAGTCCGGCACATCAGGAAGTTGTTCACGCACAATATTTATATATTTCTCCGAGGTCACTACCCAAATGTTCTCGGGTAAACAAATTCCTTTAAAGCGATCCGCAGTCAGCTGAATGAGCGATTTACCACACCCCATCACATCAATAAATTGTTTAGGGCACTCAGGTGTGCTCATTGGCCAAAACCGACTGCCTATGCCACCGGCCATTATTACTACGTGATTGTTTTTATTCATCGATCTGTATACATTGATTCATAATATTTTTCATATTCACCCGAAGTGATGTTGTCCATCCACTCCTGATTATCGAGATACCAGCGCACCGTCTTCTCAATACCCTCTTCGAATTGCAAAGAAGGCTCCCAACCCAATTCATCTTTTAGCTTGGTAGAGTCTATGGCGTAGCGCAAATCATGTCCCGCACGATCCGTTACATACGTAATTAGCTTCTCACTCGTTCCCTCAGCATTGCCCAGCAAACGATCTACTGTTTTGATGATTACCTTAATCAGATCGATATTCTTCCATTCATTAAAACCACCGATGTTATACGTATCCGCTGTCTTACCTTCATGGAAAATTATTAGAGATCCTCTATTGTATTAATTGAACAAAGTATCTTACTAATAGAAAATTAATAATTAAAGAATGTATCTATAGAGTAGATACTTCATTTTTTGTTTAATTCTTAAGATTTCTTTTAATGGGGTTCTTTCTCCTACTAGCTTATCTTTTTTCGCTTCCAAAACCCAATTAATATTGTTAAATTTTCTATTTTTAAAAAAACTTTCTAAACATTTTTTTATACCTATTTCTATAGAACTAAAATCATTCAAATCAAGATATTGAGATATTTTTGAATTATCAAATTGCCTATCATAAAGCCTATCATAAATGATCTGATATTTTGCAGGGTGAATCTCTATAAAAGGCTCTATGTCATCCAATAAAACCTTAGGTCTATATCCCATTTTTTTTTCAAGGACATCTAAATAAATACTTAAAACCTTATTCCATGTTACGGATTCATTTACTGCTATATGAAAAGCTTCACCTAGTGCTGTTGAATGCCCAATAATAGCCAATATTCCTTTTGCTACGTCTAATCCATACGTCAGAGTAGTTAACCTTGAGCTAATATCACTTGAAAAAACGATTGTCCTTCCATGTAAAGCCCTATATAGCCATTCATCCTTCTCTAAAACACCAAGTTGTAAGCGATTTTCACTATAAGTTATATAAGGGCGAATAATAGTCCAATTTTTTCTTTCCGTTTTTTTCAGAAGATCTTCCTGCCTAGCTTTTGTGAGTGCATATTCATCTGTTAACAGATATTCCTTATCTTGGGATATATCAAGTAAACGAGGTGAGGTCTCAGTAATAGGTCCGTTAGAATCGGCATAAACTCTGGATGAACTTAGAAAAACATATTGAGTAGTAGCATCTAATAACAAGTTGATTCGCTCTCTGAAACTCGCTGTCGTATAAACCATAAAATCGACAATAGCATCCCAATGTTCTTCCAACATAGTTTGAAGGAAATCAAAATCATGAGCATTACCTTGTATATAATGTATTCCCTTTACAGATGTCCGTTTAGAGCGCGTAGTCACAAACGTTTCATAGCCATTTCTTGAAAGAAGTTCAACTAAATGCTCTCCCATGGCCCCTGTTCCACCTAAAACCAAAATTCTCATATCAACAATATATATTATAATACTTTACGAACTCGGGTTGCAATTATATTCCTGACTTTTTTACGCATTTGCCTATCTAAGCCAAAAAAATACATACTTATGCAAGTAATTATGATACTCGTAAAGACAGACATAGTTGTAAAAATAAGTCTTTGAGGTAGAAGGAAATGTATGAAAAATGAAGGAATAGCCGAAAACAGTGTTACTATTGAAATAGGGATAATCACTTGATTCAAAAAAGGTCTCAAAGACATCCCTATTAACATCCTGACAATTAGCAAACGAACAACAAACATTACTAAGTTTGCAATTATTGCAACTAGAAAAACCGAATAAGCTGCTCCTCCCATTATCAAGACTATCCAAGAAGCTATAAAAATGACTAATTGAATACATCCAAGCGTAAATTCATAAACTTTCATTTGACCAGGTGCACGAGCAGCCGTAGTTATCGGTAAACTTATGGCGTTTATTAAGACTTCAATCAAAGCCAAACGGGTAAACAGTATCGCTTCGGGGGGAGGATTTTTTAGCCATACAGACAATATGGTATCCATCTCCAAGAAAAGCGGCAATGCGAAAACCCACATCAGGAAGAAAGTGATTTTAGACCCATTAAAGACTAGCGAAAACATGTTTTTTTTATCGCCCGTAGCATACGATTTTATGATAGGCGGGTAAAGTCCAATATTAAAATTATTAGAAAACACATTAATCTGAGTAGTAATATTGATTGCTATTGCCCTTGCTGCGACTACAATAGGATTGAACATTTGGTTCAAAAGAATGGTAACCGCTTGATTTCTTCCTACAGATGTAACCTGACCAAATAACGTCCAGCCTGTAAAACCTATAATTTCAGACAGCAATCCTTTGTCCCAATAAAATTTACGGAACTGGCATTCTTTGTATTTCCTGATACAAATGAACATATAAATAACAGTTGTAATCACAGATACCAAGAAAGTTAACACCCCATATAATACAAGTTTATCCCACAAAAGATGTACCAATAAAAAAACCACACCCAACTTCATAAATGCTTCTACAATAGATATATAAGCATAAATTTGCATATCCTCGTGCGCAATAATAATCGCCTTAAATGGCGTTGAAAAAATGGTAGCAATAAACATGAGTGCCGAAAAATGATATACCATACATGCAGCTTCAAACCTTTCGGGTGGCACCCGCAGTTGGTTTTTCACAAACCACAATCCAACCGTTTCGAGTAATATAAAAGCTATCACTGCAATAGCTCCATATATAAGCCAATTTACAGTAAAAGTCTTTTTTAATCTATTAAAATCATCTTGTCCTAATGCAAACGAAAAAAAACGCTGAGTAGCCGAAGCCATTGTTCCACTCAGAAAAGAAAAAAACGAAACAATTCCTCCAACAACACTGTATATTCCATAATCTTCAACGCCAAGTGCACCCAATACAACCCGAACGGTATAAAGACTAACCAATAAAATCAGTATCTGTCTCAAATACAGCATCAGGGTATTTTTGGCTATCCGTTTATTATTGCTATTCATTATATAATACTTGCTTCATTTCTAAATTTAGACCCATTAATAATCCGTTCAAAACCTTCTTCGATATCAATCATTACTACGTGATTGTTTTTATTCATCGATCTGTATACATTGATTCATAATACTTTTCATATTCACCCGAAGTGATGTTGTCCATCCACTCCTGATTGTCGAGATACCAGCGCACCGTCTTCTCAATGCCCTCTTCGAACTGCAAGGAAGGTTCCCATCCCAGTTCATTTTTCAGCTTGGTAGAGTCAATCGCATAGCGCAAATCATGTCCTGCACGATCCGTTACATACGTAATCAGTTTCTCACTCGTTCCCTCAGCATTGCCCAGCAAACGATCCACTGTTTTGATAATTACCTTAATCAGATCGATATTCTTCCATTCATTAAAACCACCGATGTTGTACGTATCCGCTATCTTACCTTCGTGAAAGATCACATCAATGGCCCGTGCATGATCTACTACATACAACCAGTCGCGCACGTTCTCCCCTTTCCCATAAACAGGTAGCGGTTTCCCGTGACGAATATTATTGATAAAGAGCGGAATCAGCTTCTCAGGAAACTGATATGGCCCATAGTTATTGCTACAATTGGTCACCACCGTAGGCAGACCATACGTATCATGAAACGCCCGCACAAAGTGGTCACTACCCGCCTTACTAGCCGAATATGGACTGTGCGGATTATATTTTGTTGTTTCCGTAAAGAATGTGCCATCAAAATGCAACGCCCCATACACCTCATCCGTAGAGATATGGTAGAAACGTTTGCCCTCAAAGCTATCCGCCCAACTCAGTTTTGCAGCCTGAAGCAAAGAAAGCGTACCCATCACATTTGTCTGTGCAAACGTCAACGGATCCTTGATGCTACGATCCACATGGCTCTCTGCAGCCAGATGAATCACCCCATCAATAGAGAACGTCTTAAACAACTCCATCATCTTGTCGAAATCACAGATATCCGCCCGTACAAACGTGTAGTTCGGCATCTCCTCAATATCCGTCAGGTTAGCCAGATTGCCCGCATACGTGAGTTTATCCAGATTGATGATATGATACTCCGGATACTTGTTTACAAACAGACGTACCACGTGTGAGCCGATAAATCCCGCTCCACCCGTTATTAATATGTTTCTTTTAAATTCCATCGTTTCTTCTTTGTTATTATATTTATTTTGAAGCCGCAGCCAATTCCGTGATACATTTAGCCAGAGAATCCTTCCAATAAGGCACCTTAAAAGCCAATACCTGTTTAACCTTTGTCTTATCCAATACCGAGAAATTCGGTCGCTTCACCTTACTAGGAAACTCCTCACTGTTACAAGTCTGAATGTCACAAACATTGCCACTCAGCGCTGCAATCTCCTTTGCAAAATCATACCAAGAACAAACCCCTTCATTGCTAAAGTGATAAATACCCAAATGCTTCACATACAATTTCTCTTCAATCACCTTAAAGATCAGAGCAGCCAGATCACCCGCATACGTAGGCGTACCCACCTGATCCACCACCACCTTCAAAGTATCCCGTTCACGCGTCAAGCGCTGCATCGTCTTCACAAAATTGTTGCCAAATGCAGAATAAAGCCATGCCGTGCGGAAAATCATATAATTACAGCCAGAGACTTGTACCGACAGTTCGCCAGCCAACTTCGTCTTTCCGTAGATACCAAGCGGATTCGTAAAATCCTCCTCCGTATAAGCCACATTCTTATCTCCGTGAAACACATAATCCGTAGAGACATGAATCAAAGTAGCCTTAAATTCCTTGCAAGCAGCTGCCAGATTCTCTACTGCCCGGTCATTGATGAGCGAAGCCGTGCCGAAGTCATCCTCCGCCTTGTCCACATTCGTATATGCCGCACAATTCACCACCACACTCACCGCATTCTCTTTGATAAAAGAGAATACTGCTTCTCTGTCAGTGATGTCCAATTCCGACACATCCGTAAAAATATATTGATTGCCACTATCTGTAGCCACCTTACGCATTTCATTGCCCAACTGACCGTTGGCACCCGTTACTAATATTGTTTGCATAACTTGTGAATTCTATTTAATACCATATAAGTCTTCCGAATAGTCAAAAAGCCACTTCGCATCTTTCAGACAATCATGCACCTTATCCTTCTCCGAAAGCAAAGTCTTATCCGCAGGAACCCGCCAATCAATAGCCAGATCAGGATCATCCCAAGCCAAAGCGCCTTCACTCTGCGGAGCATAGAAGTTATCACATTTATATTGAAACACGACCTCTTCGGTAAGTACCACAAAGCCATGTGCAAAACCACGAGGAACAAAGAACTGTTTGTGATTCTCGGCAGTCAACTCCACAGCCACGTGTTGACCGAAAGTAGGCGAACCTTTCCTGATATCCACCGCTACATCAAGCACCGCACCTTGCACTACCCGCACCAATTTACTTTGTGCAAACGGAGGTTTCTGAAAATGCAATCCGCGCAGTACCCCGTAACTAGATTTCGATTCATTATCCTGTACAAAAGTCGTCTTGCACACCTTTTCCTCAAATTCTTTCTGAGAAAACGATTCAAAGAAATAGCCACGTGCATCCGCAAACACACGAGGTTCTATGATTACAACCCCCTCTAGGGCAGTTTTAATAACTTCCATCTTATATTGTATTTTATGCTTCGTCTGCTAATTTGAGCAAATACTGCCCATATTGATTCTTCAACATTGGCTTAGCCAATTCCCGTAATTTATCGGCCGTGATCCAACCATGATTGAAAGCAATGCCTTCCAAACAAGCGATCTTCAGTCCTTGGCGTTTTTCAATCACTTCAATAAAGGTGCTCGCCTCACTAAGTGAATCATGCGTACCCGTATCCAGCCATGCAAAGCCACGTCCCAAAAGCTGAACCTTAAGTTCCTTATCTTCCAAAAAACGTTGATTTACCGTAGTGATTTCCAACTCTCCACGAGCGGAAGGTTTGATGGATTTGGCCACTTCCACCACCTTATTGGGATAAAAATACAACCCCACTACAGCATAATTAGATTTTGGCTCAGTCGGTTTTTCTTCAAGGCTCAGCACATTGCCCTCCTTGTCGAACTCCGCCACCCCATAACGTTCAGGATCACTCACATAATACCCAAACACGGTAGCCTTACTCTCCTCGTCAGCCACACGAACAGCTTCCGTCAGCATTCTCGTGAAGCTCTGTCCATGAAAGATATTATCACCCAGCACCAAACAAGCAGAATCATTACCAATAAATTTCTCACCTATGATGAACGCCTGTGCCAAGCCATCTGGTGAAGGCTGTTCCGCATATTCCAGATGAACGCCATAATCAGAACCATCGCCTAGCAAGCGCTTAAATCCCGGTAAATCCGTAGGCGTAGAGATAATCAAAATCTCTCGTATACCCGCTAACATCAGTACTGATATTGGGTAATAAACCATTGGCTTATCAAAGATAGGGAGTAGTTGTTTACTTACCCCTTTGGTAATAGGATACAAGCGTGTACCTGATCCTCCGGCTAAAACTATTCCTTTCATAAAGTTTATCTTTTATACGTTATATTTATTTTAGGTGAACTTTAAACATTACACCCGCAGAAACATATTTAAAATCATTCAATTCACCTATCAGATTGATATGATCCTTCCAGAAAGTATATCCCAGTCCACAATTAACTGTCCGAGAGTCATATTCAGTCATAAAGTTCAAATTTCGATGAAACCAAGGTTTCCAATTTAATCCAAGAGCCAGACCATTTAAAGGATAATCCTTTCTTCTGTTATAGACATAAGCTGCATGAACACCCAATTCTCCTTTCAGTTTAAAGTGTTCAGTCGCCGCAATATACAATCGATTCCAATATCCATTACTTGCAGTATCAGGCAAAGAGAATGCACCTCTATTCTCAGAACTCCACAGTGTCAGTACATCATTACAACCTAACACAATAGCAGGCATATATTTCCCCAATTGCCCTTCTTTCACAGCACGCAACCGAGCCGAAAATTGACGATCCTGATTCGTAAATTTCCCCCAAGTTGACTTAGGCCAATAGTTACCAGGAACACCCTTATGCAAAGTGCATGAATACCCTATTTCAAGACATGGAAATATAGTAATATTCAAATAATAGTTATAAGTATTATAACTCCAATGCTCAGGCGTTGCTCCTTTATCTAAAAAACCACCTCCAAACATAAAAGTCTTATCACTCTGCATATCAGCAGTCGGCATATGAAGCAAACCCGTTGTTCCATAAGGGAATTGAGCATGAACCATCAAGCAAAAGACAAGAGAAACAAAAAAGAAGAAACTCTTTTTCATTTATATTGATATTGTATTTTTGTAACTTCTAATAAAAAAACCATGTTTAGTAAAAAAGGTCATCATACTCTTCAAATGAAGAACCGTTTTTTTTCCTAATTTAGAGCTGCCTCTCAAATGATTATGAACCATAACAGCTTGAGGAAGATAAACGACCGGGAGATTTAACTTCCATGATCTTAAACATAAGTCCTCATCTTCCATATATAAAAAATAATCAGTATCAAATCCTTTTAAACGCTCATATACATCTCTTGGAATGAATAATGCAGCTCCAATAGACCAATCAATAAACTGAATTTTTGAAGTATCCATGTTTTTACATAGATAATTTGAAACTTCAGTATTAGCAGCATTATCATTTCCCTTTGACACAATCCTCCATAAAAGAGCTTTTAAAGAAATAAATCCTCTCACGGAATATTGCACAGATAGATCTGGATTAAGCAATTTAGGGACAAGAATACCAATATCTGTATGAGTTTCTGCATATTCATATAAATTATCAATACACCCCTCCTGCAATACTATATCAGGATTAATAATTGCAATGTATTTCCCTTTAGAAGCTCGTACTCCCTTGTTATTATTTTCACCAAACCCTAAAGGCGTTTTATTTTCAATAATATGAACTCTAGGATAATTAGCCCGAATAAAATCTACAGTTTTATCTTTAGAGCAGTTATCCACATAAATCATTTCAAAATCCACTTTAGGACAATTCTCAATATACAAAGAATGAACAAGGGCTTTTATATAAAGCAAGTGGTTCATTCCCACAGTAACTATTGATATCATTGGAATATACATATTTTTTTACGCCACAAAAATTAGTTATTTCATTCCTGAAATAGAAATAAATATTATATTATAACATTGTCAATATACATTTGAGCTACTTTGGAATCTGATAAATTAAAAGCCGTTTCTTTAGCTTTTCGTGAAATTGCACATTTATCTTCAATTGACAATGAATTGATTTTTCTTACGACTAGAGACAACTCAAGGTAATTACCAGCCTCACACAAAAAACCGTTTTCACCATCAACAATAATGCCTTCCATACCTTCATTCTTAGAAGCTATAGTAATACATCCTTGTGACATAGCTTCCAAATAGACAAGACCAAAAGTTTCATCTTTACTTATCATTATAAAACATTCAGCATTAAGCAAAATATCTAAAACTTTTAAACGTGGCAAATGACCATGAAAAAGTACTTGATTTTGCATTTTATATTGATCAACCTTTCTTCTTAGTTTATTTGCTAGATTACCTTGCCCAACATAATCTAAATTAAAATCATTTTGAGGATAAACAGAATGCAAAGCATCAAGTAAACAATCAGGATATTTACGTTTAATAAATGATCCTACATAAACAAACCTCTTTAATTTCAGAGGAAGCTTCTTTATTTTGCTAACATCTTTGAAATAAAAGGAAGGTACCCCCGAATAGCAAATAAATGTTTTTCGCAAGGTACCATATTTATTCTCAAACTCTCTTTTAAGAGGCAAAGAACGAAATCCCCAAGTATCTATTTTGTCAATATAATCTTGATAAGTATTCCCTAAATATTCTTTCAACTTCAGAGCTTGCTTATGTACGACTATACATGTATTTGCATCTTTATAAGTTTTTTTTAGATTAAAAAGAATATCAATAAATGGATAATAATTGTGAGCCACAATTACATCTGGAATAAATTTTTTATCCAAATTATTCGATATTATTTTATCAACCTGCTTTAGTAAAACATGCCTAGGTACCTTTTTATATGGCATAGGCTTAAACAAAGGCATTCTAATCACTCTAACACCATCAATCTCATATTCAAAATCTTCTTTTAAATAATTAGTTGGTATATAAGTACTAAATTTACTTGCTGCCAATTTTTCAAAATAGCGAGCTACAACATGAAATACACGAAGATATATAGGATAATTAAAAACGACTATTACATTATACCCCATTTTCACCCACTCTTTAGCGAAATAATGGCACACATTGGTATTATTTAGCAGATTTAGATCTGGAGCAGGGTATATGCTTGTTAACATCAAAATATTTTTTTTCATACTATCTACCTATACAATAATATTCAAATTCCTGTTCTTCCATTTCATGGGCATCATAAATATTTCTTCCATCAATAATCAGCGGAGCATTCATTGCTTTTTTAATGACTCTCCAACTAGGCAAACGGAATTGTTTCCACTCAGTAAGCAATAACAGAGCATCCGCATTCAGAACAGCATCATACATATCCGTTGCATATTCTACCGCATCACCTATACGTCTTTCACATTCTTCCATTGCGACAGGATCATAAACACAAACCTTGCAACCAGCTTTCAGCAATAAATCAATGGTAACCAATGCCGTAGCTTCTCGCATGTCATCTGTTTCCGGCTTAAAGGCCAAACCCCACAGCGCAATAGTCTTACCTTGCAGCTCACCTTTATAATGCTTGCTTAGCTTATTGAAAAGAATAGATTTTTGATTATCATTAACCGCTTCTACAGCCTTAAGTACTTCCATAGTATAGCCACTTTTCTCAGCAGTCTTAATCAATGCCTTCACATCTTTAGGGAAGCAAGAACCACCATATCCACACCCCGGATACAAAAATTTACTGCCAATACGAGAATCAGAACCAATTCCTTTACGTACCATATTTACGTTTGCACCTACTAACTCGCATAAGTTAGCAATATCATTCATAAAACTAATGCGAGTAGCTAACATGGAGTTCGCCGCATATTTAATCATCTCTGCAGAAGGAATATCGGTAAAAATCACACGAAAATTATTCAACATCATTGGACGATAAAGCGAAGTCATCAGTTCCTTTGCCTTTTCAGATTCTACTCCTACTACCACACGGTCAGGACTCATAAAATCACTGATTGCTGCCCCCTCTTTCAGAAATTCAGGATTAGATGCTACATCAAATTCAAGATCAACACCACGTTTATCCAATTCTTCTTGAATAGCGGCCTTTACTTTTTTAGCCGTACCTACAGGGACTGTACTTTTGGTTACTAATACCAGATACTTCTTCATGCTACGTCCCACCGTACGTGCTACTTCAATAACATATTTCAAATCAGCAGAACCATCTTCATCTGGAGGCGTACCTACCGCACTAAATATAATATCAACATCGCCTATGCACGAAGTTAAGTCAGTCGTAAAACGTAATCGTCCTTCCTTATAGTTACGCAACACCATTTCGTCCAAACCAGGCTCATAAATAGGGATTTTACCATTCAAAAGGCTTTGAATCTTTTCTTCGTTTACATCTACGCAAGTTACATTTACTCCCATTTCGGCAAAACATGTACCACTCACTAAACCGACATACCCTGTACCAACTACTGCTATATTCATAAATTATTCCGATAAATACCAATTAAACATCCGTTCAACACCTTCTTCAATATCAATTTTGTGCTGCCAACCAAGCTCATGTAACTTCGTCACATCTGTTAACTTACGCATAGTACCATCAGGTTTGTCACTATTAAAAGCCAACTCTCCATTGTACTTCACTGTTTTTACAATCAATTCCGCTAGTTCACGTATGCTAAGTTCTTTTCCTGTACCGATATTGATATGACAATTACGTACATCTTTATCCGTACCTTTCAAATCCTCGAAATTCACATGTTCTAAGACATGAACACTTGCATCCGCCATCTCTTCACTCCAGAGGAACTCACGCAACGGCTTACCTGTACCCCAAAGCTCCACTTGATTCTTAGAGATACCGTATTTCTTCAAAACAGTAATAATTTCATCTGGTTTATGATCACCTGTAATACCTTCTACAGGTCGCTTATTTAAGTCCTTACATACCGCTCCCCAACTACCTTCGTTTAAGCATTTACCCAAATAAATTTTACGAATCATAGCAGGAAGTACATGGCTACATTCCAAATCAAAGTTATCATTTGGACCATATAAGTTCGTGGGCATTACTGCAATGTAATTCGTGCCATACTGTAAATTAAAGCTTTCGCACATCTTCAATCCTGCAATCTTAGCAATAGCATAAGGCTCATTGGTGTATTCCAACGGTGCAGTAAGTAGTTCTGTTTCCTTTATTGGCTGTACTGCATCTCGTGGATAGATGCACGTACTTCCTAAGAAAAGTAATTTCTTGACACTGTGGCGGAAGCTCTCTCCAATCACATTCTGCTGAATCTGTAGATTCTTATAGATGAAATCTGCTCGATATAAACTATTCGCCATAATTCCACCAACATGAGCAGCAGCTAAAATAACATATTCCGGTTGTTCCGCATCAAAGAATTCACGAACAGCCATCCCATCCATTAGGTCCAACTCTTTATGACTTTTACCCACCAGAGTAGTATAACCTTTCTGACGTAAATTATTCCAAATAGCAGAGCCCACCAAGCCATGGTGACCTGCTACGTATATCTTTGAATCCTTATTCATTTTACCTCTTCTATAAATCAATCAACTTGCTTCGCATGAAGCTTTTTCACAAATTTCATATCATGTTCTACCATGATCTTCACCAATTCAGGGAAAGAAGTTTTTGTTGGATTCCATCCAAGTAATGTTCTTGCCTTAGTAGGATCACCCAGCAATTGTTCCACCTCTGATGGACGAAAATATTTAGGATCAACCTCTACCAATACTTTTCCTGTAGATACATCGATACCCTTTTCATTCACTCCTTCACCTTCCCAACGAAGCTCAATTCCAGCTTCTTTGAAAGCCAATGTTGCAAACTCACGCACCTTGTGATATCCGCCTGTTGCTATTACAAAATCTTCAGGAGTTTCATGTTGCAAGATTAGCCACATACATTCCACGTAATCCTTTGCATATCCCCAATCACGCAGTGAATCCAAATTACCTAAGTATAGTTTATCTTGTAATCCTTGTGCAATACGAGCTACTGCCAACGTGATTTTACGAGTTACGAAAGTTTCTCCGCGGCGTTCACTTTCATGATTAAATAGAATACCGTTAACAGCATACATACCGTAACTTTCACGATAATTCTTTGTAATCCAAAAACCGTATAATTTTGCAACTCCATACGGAGAGCGAGGATAGAATGGAGTCGTTTCTTTTTGAGGCACTTCTTGCACCAAACCGTATAGTTCTGAAGTAGAAGCCTGATAAATTTTCGTCTTCTTCTCCAAACCTAGGATACGAACAGCCTCCAATAAGCGTAAAGTGCCTACTGCATCCGCTTCCGCTGTGTACTCAGGCACATCAAAAGAAACCTTAACATGACTCTGAGCTGCCAAGTTATATATTTCGTCGGGTTTTACTTCCTGAATAATACGAATCAATGAACTGGAATCCGTCATATCCCCATAGTGAAGATTCACCAAACGAGTTTGTTTCATATCCCGTACCCATTCATCCAGATAGAGGTGCTCTATACGTGCAGTGTTAAAAGACGAAGAGCGTCTTAATACTCCATGTACCTCATATCCTTTTTCTATTAAAAATTCGGCTAGGAAAGAGCCGTCTTGTCCGGTAATACCAGATATTAATGCAACTTTTTTCATACTCAATTTGATAATTTCATGTATAATCAATAAATAAGAATTGTAAAAATCAAAGTCTTCTCAAAATATACGAAACAAAAGATTCCCAAGAATTATTATTAAGGAATTGCCGAGTTTTATTTTCATCAATAGTAATACCTGATTGAATTATTAAAAATAGCTCCTCATAATCATCATAAATTAAACAAAGCCCTTCTGCATTAATATCTTTAAAAGCTCCCTTATTAGGTGCTATTGAAACCCCTCCCAAGGCTATTGTATCCATTAGAACGCCCGAACTTGAGATAGAATCTCCAATATAAGGAAATAGTACATATTTTGTTATAGATATTATAGTTTTCAATTCTTCGAATGAGATTGATCTAAAATCAAATATAATATCATTAGATTGATATTTGAGAAGCTGAACTTTGAGAAATTCATCAGAACATTTACCTACGACATATATCTTATATGACAACTCCTTCTTTAATCTTGTATAATAATCAAGAAATTCTTGTATTCCTTTATAAGGATAAATGGTTCCCCAAATTAAAATATCAACCACATCTAAATCTTTCTTTATTGCTTCAAAGTGTAAATTATCAAAAGCATGTACTGGATGATTGCAAAAGCAGATCGTTTTGTTTGTTTTATCTTTTAGATACTCATATGCAACGTTAGAATGAGTGATGATTAGAGAAGAATGATGCAATAAAGTATATGTGATTAATCTAGACTTAATGTTCCCTCCCCAATGAGGTTTTATATTATGAAAAGTCCATATAATTTTCACTCTACGAATTTGAAGTATGGCTAATATGATATAGAAAACAAAAGTTTGAAAAAGGCTAAATCTCAAATGTGCGATATTTTCAATCCAGTTAAAAAAATAAATATCAGAATCAAAACTATGTTTCAATAAATTCAAGATAGGAGAGATTGAAATATCATTATAATTCGTGACAAATCCTTGTTTATTTAGTTCCTTCTGAAAATTTAAACAATATGGATTAAACACTGTCGAATTTCCTTTTCTTCGAACAGGATAAAAATAATATTTCATAATACTAAAGTATTTCTAGTGGTATAGAACTTAGCTCAGCTGCAACCTCTGAATATGAAGAATAAAAACTACCATATATTTTGATTGTTCGACTCAAAACCCATAGATCAACAACAGCATCTTTTATACCTAAAGAAGAATTTCTCTGTAATAATGCATCATAGGTTATTATTTTATTAGGAAATTTTTTTCTCAAGTATATCTTTACATCGTTTGAATCGGTAGCTAAGTAAAAGTTAGCATCTTCCTCTCTAATTAATTTTTGAATTACATTTTCAAATTTATCAATACCAGAGTGTTTTATGGATTGCTTATTATCAGTTCTTCTAATATGCAAGCCATAAGTTTTATTAAAGTTTTTACTTATATCATGTATGATATTTAGTAATTCTGAATTAGGTACAAACAGTTTGTCAAACGGATAATGGTTACACATAGAATGACATGAAGAAAAATACAATTTATTACTCTTCATATATTCAAATATATTTTTATTGCTATCAACTTTATATCCCTCAATACTCTGATAGCCCAACAGCCTTCTAATGCATTTATAAATATAAATATTTCTTAATCTACTCCGCTTAAAGATCAAAGGCAAACCGTTACAGTCATATACTTTGACAAAAGGTAATGAAACAGGATTAAAAACATCATCAAAACGAGCTCCACAATCAGGTGAATTTTGCCACAAAACATCTATTTTGGCTTCTAAAACAGAAGCTATTTGAACCGATGATGCTATCATTCTAAGACGGTTGCACAGACCCGCATATGGAACAGCAATTATAGTTTCATTCATATTTATTGATATTAAAAATTTGATCATCAAAATCTCTATAATACCCTTTTTTAATTATCTTAGCAGGACTTCCTGCTAAGATACTATAAGTAGAGTTCTGATAATTTTTATTTAATAAGCTCCTACTACCGACTATAATATTATCAGAAGTAGAAGTCCCTTTCATTATCATACATTCAAATCCAAACCAATTATTAGAGCCAATCTCCACTAATTTGTAAGGAAGTTTTTTTTCACCCGTAACTATATTTTTTATAGCATGGAAATCACAATCCATAAAAGTACACCTACTACCAATAGTGCAATTTTCATGAAAAATCATTCTGTAATCGCATAGAAAGTGTGATTGAGAAGCAGATATATTTTTCTCAAAAGATAAATAACCTTTTTTCCCTACAGATAAAACAGATGATGAACCAATAAAAAAGGTCCCATCACCAACAAATTCAAGTATTCCTCCAGAATTATAGATAATAATACCATCCAAATTGCTATGATTATTAGGGAATCCTAGCTGAATCATACCAAAATGTACAGATTTACTTTTTATAATAATCTTACCTCTACAAGATTCAAAATGAGGGCTATATAGAAGAATAGGCAAATGAATAGCTTGCTTACAAGGAAGGTATCTAAAGTTAAAATATATATCATGAAATATGAATCTTAATATTCTAAATAATTTCAACAACTTATTCATTTTTCATCATAATTTTAGATATAAAAAGTCTAATAAATAGTGATACTTTACAAATAAAGAGACTCATCAATGATATATTTTTATATGTTCTATAATAGTAAGAATCACTATCAAATTGTAAAAGCAATTTTTGAGAAGAATTAAATTTCTTACCTATACTCTGATTATGGTAATGGATAACACATGTTGAAGAATCATAATAAATCATTTTAGCTTTTTTTTTCAAGCGCTCAGCTAAGATAAATTCTTCTCCAAATAAAAAAGTTTTTTCGTCAAACATATCAACTTCCAAGAAATCAGATGCTCTCACTAAAATACAACTTCCCATTATCGAGTAACATATTCCTTCCGTCTTGTTAAATTCTTCTCCTCCAAATACTTTATTTAAAGAAGAGTTCGTAAAGAACGATTTTAGCCACAATCCCCAGAACCATTTTCTAAAAATAGAAACATAATAAAGAGGTGATTGGTCACATCCATCTAATCCAATAACCCTTGGACCAATCATAGAAATAGTCTTATCAAATGAATTTAATTTACAAATAAGATAATCTATTGCATTATTATCCTTAAATACGATATCATTATTTATAAATAAAAAGAACTCGCATCTATAATAATTAGTAAGGAACTCTATCGCTGAATTATTTCCTTTTGCAAAGCCTAAATTGTCGTTATTCCTTAGAACATATAGATTTGAAGATGACAACGCTTCATCTTCAAACTGAGCATTAAGGCTAGATTTAAGATATTCAGAAGAAGTAGATGTAGATTCATTATCAACAATTACTATAACTTTTTCAGAATTAATTTTAGATAATTCTTGATTTACAAATTTGATAGTTAAATCTTCATTTTTATAATTAACAACGACGATACCGATCATAAATAGTTCCAATAATATTATTATAATAATTAAATATTCTAAAGTCTCACTACATTAAATAGTAAATTTCCAATTCTATTTGTCCATTCGATTTATTTCCACTCATTTAATAGAATGATTTATAAACAGACTAAGCATTATGTGAATCAAACATAGAAATCCGCCTAATTAGGACTTTAGCATTCACTAAATTATCTAATCAAAGATAAGTCTAATTAAGAATATTCTGAATACAACTATTTTTTTAAAACGCTTTATATGCTAATATATTGCTATTGTATACTTCGTCAAATCTATTCTTACTACATAATATTGTATTAGTATCCATATTCAAAACATACACACATATACAAATAATGATTATTCCATCTGGTTTGGCATACCAATCTGCAGCAATATTTGCTGGAATCATATAAATCATAAATAATTTAGCAAACATATTATTTTCAGAAATACTTTGGAATAATATCTTCACAAACAATAAGAAATAAAGAAATAAACCTAATAGTCCATTGATAACAAACATTTTAGCATATCCTACATCACTTAAGAAATATCTTTTCATATCTTGAACATGTTCAAGATAATGCCCATAAGAACTCTCAGAATGCGCAACGCCATTGCCCAGAATGTTAGTTAACATGTTTTTGGAATAATCAGCAAAAAAGAATTTATATTCTTGCACACGTATATTTTCATCTCCATTACGCTGATTTTCAGCCTGATTTTCAGAGAGAGCAATAAGTTTTCCCAAAACACTATCATCATTAATCTTTATAATTTGTGGAGTTACAGACAATACCATAAAAGCTAATGCAAAATACAGCCACATCCTTTTATTGTTTCTAAGTATATAATACAAACTGACAAGAAAAGAAATGATAATGATTTGCCTTACAACCTGCAACACAATAAAAATAAAAAAGAAAATGGCAAATATTAAATATTTTTTCTTTTTCAAAACTGAAAATTTATTTAATGACAAGAAAAAGGCTGCAACGATAAATGATTTACCTACAATAATCAAACGAAAAATACCTCTAGAATCATCAAGTTCTCTGTCTGAGTCAAAGCCAAAAATAAGCTGAGGCGCCTTGCTCATTCCATACAACCATAATAGAATATAAACAAAAGAAAATATCCATATCATGCGCTCTAATTCTTTTATTGAAGGCTTTACTTTACAAAGAAAAAAGAAGTAAATTAACCCCAACATTCCTGCAGTCACTCTATAACCAAGTACTATCGATTGCCCCCAAAATATCCATGCCATGAACATAGATAATATTGTAGAGAAGAATATCCATCGCATTATCTTAAAATAACGTGTTGTATTATTTTGTTGAAACAAAACATCAGAGACATATATCAGAAGTAATGGAACAGAAACAAAAGACAATAGCTTAACTACAAATTGACTAAAGCCTACATAACTGTAAAATTGAAAAAGTACCAATGGAAACAGATATAGTATTATTAGATTTATCCTTTTCATATTGTAAAATTATTAATATTGCTTCTATCATTTTTTATGCAGCAAGTCAAATTGCATTTTTCTGATATCGATAATTTTAAAAGCAACAAGCAATAAGAAATAAAGTACTATCCATAATATTGTTTTAACAATCATTTCCAATATCAATGAGCTAGTTTGTAGTTTAACAAACGAAACTAAAAGCATTATTCCAAAACCTATAAATGTTGGAATAATAAACGATTTAAATACCCTCATTGACTTCAATCCCAGTATTTTATGGATAAAATAAAAGTAATAAAACAATACTTGAATAATTACATAGGCTAAATAACCAATTACAGCAGAACCGACTCCATAATTATTAGTCAGAACGGCGTTAATAATCATTGATATAACACAAGCAATAGCAGAACTATATACGAGCATTCGAATTCTACCTGTTGCTAACACTAAACTTGCTACTGGTGTATTTATGCAGGAATAAGGTCAATGTAAATACCCATATAGACAGCCCAATCCCTAAGTGCACATAACTTTCACCGACATACACTGTGAGTAAACTTTGAGCATTTAATATAATAGGAAAACACATGAGCGCCACCAATATATTAGAATATTTGGTGCCATCATAAGCCATTTTCTCAATAGCCTTTCTATCATTCCTCTGAATAGCTTGCGCTGTTTTTGGCAATAAAATAGAAATAAGTGAACCTCCTATTGAAAGAATAAAAATAGGAAAGACTTCAATTACTCTATATTCTGTTAACATAGATGCTACAGGATCATTTGCAAATATGCCTAAAGAATCTTTTTATTTCGGATTTTATCATATAGAAATTTCATTTTTTCGTGCATTCAAATATTACTTTTTTCCTAATATATTTTTGATTGTCTTAATGCCAGTTTCACCAAGTACTGAACGAACAGTATTTTTCAATGCAGCATTTTTATCAAAAATATTTCTGATACTCTTTTGTACTAATCTCAGAGAATCAACATCAGTCATTTGTTTAGTAAAAACCTCGAATAAAACAGGAGTATCAGAAACCGGTTTAAAAAAATCATTTAACTTACTATTATACTCCTGTTCATTTTGTGCAGTCATATAATGAAAGCCAACACTTTCAGCCCATCCTTCCGCTTTATTTCCGTGCTTTGCACCAATACTATTATCAGTTGTTGATCTTATTGGCTGTTGATAAAATTCATTACCTCCATAATTATTTATTAATAATATTCGAACATTATTTCTTATATGCCTAATTCTAAGAGAGTTCATATCATAAAAAAAGCTTAAATCTCCTATTATTAAAAAAGACAAACGTTGAGAGACAACAGATTGCCCAAAAAAAGTAGACATACATCCATCAATTCCATCAGTGCCTATATTGGCATAAACTCTTGTATCTGCAGGTAATTCAAAAAAGTGACTAATACGAATGCTATTAAGAATACTTAAATGCAACAAACTCTTTTCTGGCATTCTCTTTAAAAAATCACGAATAACTGATACATGAGAAAATGGAGTATCAGGTATTGATATTGCCTGATATTTTTCTAACCATTTATTATAATAAACTTCATTATTCTTTAAATCAACTTCTGCATGTTCTATAAAATAATTAAAGAAAAAAGTTGGCTCACACTCAAATATAGTAGTCAAGTTTTTATATGCATCTACTACATTACCATTTTCATTAATAAGCCAATGATTGATTTTCTTTTTACGAAAAGTTTCTTTCAAATTACGAGAAATACCAAGTGTACCATAGCAAGATATAACTACATCAGGAAGAAAATCGTCAAATTCAGTATCTAACAGTCCTTGACTTAACATTGCTAGATTAATTTTACCCTCAATATTAAGATTTCCCATATGCTCAGCATGAAACACACAATTATATTTTTTGAAGAAACGTATAAAAAGCTCTTCTTGAACAGAATTTGTTTTTTGTCCGATCAAGACAAGTATTTTTTGTGCATTCTTTATTTCCTGCAACTTTTCTTGTAACATTTCTGTTTTGTCCTCCTTAAAAGTAACCCGCTTTATCACACGTACTTCTGGAAGAGAATCAACATATTCAGTGGGCCATGTTATTATCGCAGGAACAGGAACATTTATTTGTACAGGGCCTTTTCCTCTATGATCAAGTTCAAGTATTGCTTCATTAATTAATCGCTCGCAATACCAAAAATCCGCATCAGTGTTAACTATAGGTAACTGAACAAACTTTCTTACAACTTTTCCATACATATTGATTTGATCAATCATCTGATCTTCTTGTTGCCCCAACATATACGGATCTCTATCGCCTGTCAAAACTAATAGTGGAACTCCTTGGTAAAATGCTTCTGTTATACCTGGTAAATAATTGGTAGTAGCTGTACTTGAAGTACATGTTATAGCCACAGGAACATTTAATTCTTGGGAGATCCCAATAGCAAAGTAAGCAGCACTACGTTCATCAACCACTGAGTAACAGGTAAAAAATGGGTCTTCCTCAACAGATAACAAAAAATCTCTCATTCTGCTTCCAGGAGATATAACGACATGCCTAATGTTATGCTCCTTTAATAGAGCTATAAGAATACAAATACTTTTATACTGTGTATACATATTATTTTATTTTTTATTATTAAACATAAGAAAATGTTATAAATAAGAACTTCTTCATTTCAAAGAATATCCTCCATCACAAACAATAGTCTGTCCAACAATGAAATTAGCAACATCACCCTCAATTAACAAATCTATAGTTACAATACTTTATACTATTTAGCGAATATCTTACGCCAAGGTTTTTAGAAATGGACTATTTATTTATTTTTTTGCTTACTACATTTTTTTATCATTCCAACCTATTCTATTATAACAACTGTAGGATCTCCATAAACTCATTACTACAATTTTTCTTTCGATTATATTTATCCTGTGTCCTAATTAAAATGCAGAAAATCGACTATATTACTTATAAAAAGAGTCTTTCTATCTTGCACAGTACCCTTCATTCTGCCTTCTATTAATTCTTTCAAAAAAGTTCTCTGTTCAAAACTCTTTTTAATGCCATGCATTATCTCATCAACACTCTGAGTAAGCATATCGCCCATGTATTTATAATCTAAAGTATCCATAAAAAGTCCATTAAATTTTCGACTATATGCCATTGGATAGACGGGCACCTCTGAAGAGAAAGCTGCAATCGTAGCATGCATTCGAGCTCCCATAAAAAAATCCATCCCAGCTATATAGTTTTTAGCTATAATAGGAGTTAAAAATAAAGGTGCTAAGATTATATTTGGATTATTATACTCTTCACTAATTTGGAAAGATACGGCATAATCATTTTCAATGCTATACTCACTGTTAACAACATGTGGAATTAAATGAACTCTAACATTATCCATAGTAAGAAAATAATCAATTATTTTCTTTATTAAAATCGGATAATCGACAGTTAGTCCAAACTGATTATTCTTAGTATAACCTCCATGCCATAAAAGTGCTGAAATATTGAGACCAACATGAGTAAAATCTTTAGAAAAATCTTTTTTTACAAAAGGCATAAAAAAAGCCACATCAGTTATTTCAAAAACATTCTTTTGCTGTGTATTAGCAAGCACATAATCAAAACTTTGTCTATCACGAACAAAAACTAAATCAGATTGATTAATACTCCTATTGGCTTTCTTCTTTATTAAAGGAGCTTTAAAAGGGCCAATCGTTTGTGGCAAAATACAAAATTTCTTTTTTAGAAAATGTGCTATTTGATGACTCTTGAAGATTAAATTAAACCTCCTTACGCCATAAATATCAGCAAAACTATCACCTTGCCCAATATCCAGCATATAATCAACTGAACGATATGCTTTAATACTTTGAAGTAATCTATGAGGCTTAAAAACAAGTTTTATTAAGTCCCGAATATCAAATGAAAGCGGCTCTATATTCAAAAATGGTATTTCTACATCACCTATAGAAATACTTCCATTCTCCTTTGCTGCATTACCACTATTTGAAAGAAAAAAAGTTAATTCAATTCCATTAGATCGAGCTTCTTGATAAAGAAGATACATTATAGAATAAGTTAAGGCAACACAACCTCTATTTCCATTATATAGTGGTGCATTAGATATCAATAGTTTTTTTTCCATCTAGAATATAATTTGTTTTATTAGCAAAACTCAAACTATTTTTTTTTTGCATCCGCATATCCATAGCCGTAACCGTAGCCATACTTCTTTCCATAATGACCATAACCATACTTACCATAACCATAGCGCTTATTTTCTAAATCAACGGCATTAACTACAACGGCAATATGAGGCAATTTATGTTCCTTACGCAAGGTGTTGACTAACTCAAAGTCACTCTTATGCGTAACCTCCGAACGGCAAACATAAATAGAGAGATCTGCTACACGCCCTGCTATAAGAGGATCCGTAATAAAGCCTACGGGCGCACTATCAAGAAGAATATAATCAAACTCTTTACGCAGTAACTCCATAGCTTGTTCTAAGCGTGGACTCGCAAGTAATTCGGCAGGATTGGGAGGAATGACTCCGGCATGAAGTATTTGCAAATTTTCTGTGACATTGGATTTAATTATCAACGAATTCAGATCATCAGTACCCCCGGATAGATATTTGGTAATTCCATCCGCCTTTTTATTAAAGCCAAAATGCTCTGCCAAACGAGGTTTACGAATATCTAAACCAACCATCAACACTTTTTTTCCTAAAAGAGCTAAGCTAACAGCCATATTGGTAGAAATAAAAGTCTTTCCTTCTCCGGGAGATGTAGAAGTAAATAGAATAACTTTTCGATCGGGAGTGCCAAGCATAAACTGCAAGTTAGTACGCAAACTACGAAAAGCTTCGGACATTAAATTGTTCTTGTTCTCATGCACCACGATAGTACGACTTTTAGAATCGGTATTAAGAGGCACATCACCCAATATGGGCAGCGTAGTGAGCTTTTCCACATCGTGACGAGTAGCGATCTTATATTGTAGTAAATCAAACAAATAGAGAATACCAACCGGAATACCCAAGCCTAAAACAAAAGCCACTAACATTATTATTTTACTCCTAGGAGACACCGGTGCACTGTCTGCTAAAGGTGCATCAATCAGTTTGGCATTATCTGCAGTAGCCGCCATGGTAATAGAGTTCTCTTCTCTCTTTTGTAACAGCATGAGGTATAGACCAGACTTGATCTCCTGCTGACGAGAAATGCTAGTAAGAATGCGTTCTTGCTGTGGCGCATTAGTAATGCGAGTAGAGAACTTTCCTGCCTGACGATCAATATCGTCTTTGGTAATCAATAGCCCTTTGCGGACGGAAGTGATAGAAGCAAGAATATTACCGTGAAGAGCACGAATACCTGTATTCAGGTTTTGTATCACAGGGTTATTAGGAGAAGAAGTGCGTAATAGGCGGTCTCGTTCCAAAACTTGTTCGTTATAAGTATTAATAAGGGCAGATAGAGAAACATCTTGCAAGCCTACATTGGCAGGAATCACTGCATCAGTATTGGCAGGATTGCGAACATATTCGTTCAGATAATTGATAAGATTGATCTGAGTACCATTCTCTATCTTCTTCTGCTCATATTCAGAGTTTTCTTGCAAATAGAGTTGAGCATCTTGTTTGATATCGGTCAATCCAGCATCTCGTTTATAAGATTCCAACTGCTCTTCGGTATTCCCTAATTCCCCTGAGATGATGGCAATACGGTCGTTAATAAATTGTTCTGTCTTGATACCTACGATATTTTTATCCGTATTGGTGTCTCGATTGTAAACTTCAACCAATTTATTCAAGAAATCTTGACCCCGTTGTTTATTGCTATTTTTAAAGGATAGTATGGCCACAGAGGTCGTTTTAGAAGTAGGGGATATATCTAAGCTACCCAAATACCCTTTTGCAACACTAATAGCAGGGGCAACGGTGACAAAAAGATCTTCATCCAGAAGTAAAGGGACATCCGTACGATAAGCGACAGTGAGTCTCCCTACAGGGGTCGTAATAAAACCTGGAAGCGTCTTCACCGTCTGTTCAAAGCTTTTTTCCTCATCGGAGTAGTAAGTGCCACTCACTGTAATAGAAGAATCGGGAAGCATCTTAATCTCCATCTCCAATGAACCTTTCATTGAATCATTATCCGTAGGATCCATGGTAATAAGTAGTGGACTTTGAGTATAGATATCAGATTTTACAAAGCCTGTTCTAACACTGTATCGGCAATAGGTATTTAATTCATAAACCACCTGTTTGATGAGCGATTTTGCTTTCAACACTTCTATTTCATTATCAAAATTGGTATTATCAGCAAACAGCCCTAAGTCTTGAAAAGCGGACATTTCACTACTCATCTGCCCTCCTTTCTTATCATCCTTAATCATAATAGTGGCGGAAATGTTATATACCGGCACCGTAAATTTAAGATAGACATAAGCTATTGCCAAGCAAGCGATAACGGAAGCGACAAACCAAGGCCAATAAGCTAAATATCTAAATATCAATTCTTGTATATTTAGGGATTCTCCTGAATCCGAATATTTGTTTTCGTTGTTTACTTCTTCTTTCATGAGTACAAACGTTAATTAATAGATTTGTTTGTTTATTTAAAAATTGTAACCAGTAAGCTAGCGACAGAAACAAGGATACTAGTAGCAGAAACCCAAAGAGAAGTGCTACTGGTTATATCTGATGTTTTTGATTTAGCCTTATTGGGGGTAACATACAAAATATCGTTTTGCTGAAGGTAATAATAAGGAGACAACACGAGATTGGCGTCATTGAGGTCAAGCGTTATTATTTGTTTGGTACCATTCTCATCTTCACGAATGAGTTTTACATTGTTACGTAAACCATATATAGTAAGATCACCTGCCAAAGCAAGAGCTTCAAAAACATTGACTTTCTCATTAGCCACAGTAAAGGTATTCGGTCGTGTAACTTCACCTATTACCGATATCTTATAGTTGATGAGCCTAACATTGACAATAGGTTCCTCTTTGAGATAGGTTTTGAGTTTACCTTTAATCAAATTCTCAGCCTCTCCTTTCGTAAGATTTCCCAAATGCAAAGCACCTAAAATAGGAAAATCAATGTATCCTTTATTATCTACTAAATAGCTTTGCAAAGAGGGCTGACTAGTCAAGTATTTTTGTGTAGTGGTAATGGTAGCTGGCACCGTCAGATTAAAAGGAACCGCCAACTCTGGTTGAGAGGTACTAACCGTAATGGTCAATAAATCTTTCGGTTGAATACGAGCATCATAAAGTGTAGGCGTTTGTTTCGTTTGATTGATAATAAAATCATTCTGCAAATAAGGCACTTTTTTATAAGAAGTGCAGGCTGCAAATAGGCATAAGAGTATCAGCAGCAAAAATATATTTCTTGTTGTCATAAATAGAATAATATAAGAATGATAAAGCCGGTATTACGAATTAGTAAGCTTCTTTTTCGCCACCAATGGCATTACGGATGGTTTTGTAAATAATCAGAAGATCAAGCAAAAAGGTCCAGTTCTCAATGTACCAGATGTCTTTTTTTACACGACCTTCCATTTGAAATAGTTCTTTTGTTTCGCCCCTAAAACCTGTAACTTGGGCCCACCCCGTGATACCAGGCTTTACCCAGTGACGAATCATAAATTGATCGATGATTCCGGAATACTCTTCTGTATGCTTGAGCATATGGGGACGGGGCCCCACCACGGACATATCACCAATGAGCACGTTGATGAATTGAGGGAGTTCATCAATACTGCTTTTGCGCAAAAAGTCACCAAACTTCGTTTTACGAGGATCATCCTTCGTTGCTTGAAGTTTGTCACTATCAGCATTTACTTTCATAGAACGGAATTTATAGCACCAGAATTCCCTACCGTTTAGGCCACTACGCTTTTGCTTGAAGAAGATAGGTCCGGGAGAAGTAAGTTTGGTTATAATACCTACGGTAATAAAGATAAAAGGGAAAAGGGTACAAAGGAATGTAAGTGAAAAGAGAACATCAAAGATACGCTTACCTATCTGATTCTCATAGATGGAGAGGGGTTCTTCACGGATACTAAGAACGGGAACATCTCCCATCAACTCCATTACCATACGGCGTTTGAGATAACGACGTACGTTAGGAACACTATAAAAACGAATAAAATTTTTCTCGCAATAGTTAATGATCGGCAGTATTTCCGAACTCCGCTTGGAAGGCAAACAGCAATAAAGATAATCCAAATCATACTGTTTAAGATAAGGAATCACCTTTTCTATATCTCCCAAATAGGAAAGATCAGTAGAATTGAAGGCAGTGCTATCATCATCAAAATAACCCAAAACACGGAAGCCGGATGTTGGGTCATCTGTCATTTGATGATACAGATCAACTATATTAGATGCATTACCAACATATACAGCTGTGCGAATATTCCCTCCCTTCTTACGATAAAACTTAATAATGAAACGGAAAGTCAGGCGATAACCTATAAGAAAGAAAGCCGATAAGAATGAAAAAAGCGCTAACATAGTAAGAGGTACATGGCATTCTACCCAAGCATTCACAATGATAGCAAATAGAATGAAATGAAAGGTAAGAAGAGTAAGGATATGTTTTACGATCTCTTCTGACCTGATTACTCTTTTATGAAGCACAATACCAAAACAAGTCGTGCAAAGCAGGTAACATGCTGTTAATAACAATAAGGTTAAACGTAACTCACGAGTAAATATGCCACCATATATATAATTATACAAGGTAAACTGAAGCCCCAAAAAGACACAATTAAGTATCAGGACATCACCTATAATTAATAGTGCGGCAACAATTTGATTGAAGCGCGTAGTTTGTTTCATATTTTAAGAGGAAAAGATAAAAGACAGGATATTCTATTTTGTAAACGGTTTCCTGTAATTTGGTGTATCGTTGTTTGACGAAGGAATTTTTTGTAAATGATCCATAGGGATTTTTATACTGATAGTGAGAATCTGAGGTATACGAAGAATAACATGTGATTTTCCTTCAAGGCGAACTAACTCTCCTTCGAAACCGGTAAAATCACCTTTCACAACTCTGACTCGATCTCCTGCTACAAACGGTGTATTACAAGCTTTAAGTAGCTCTGGAGCGGTATTCACCGCAAACATAAAACGCTCCATCTGTATATCAGGAACCATCAATAAAGATCCAGTGGTTATATCACGAATATAAGAAAGCTTCAAACTATAATTTTTAAGTAGCGAGAAAGCTTCTAATTTAGTACACTTCACAAAAATCAGATTACCAACTAAAGGAACTTCTACCCTTTTACGACGATCGGTATAAATACGAGTAACAAAATGGGTAGGCAAAAAATGAATCACTTCAAGTTTCTTTAATGATTCTCTCATGTTAATCTCCTGATTAGCACGAGTACGGGCTGCAAACCAATACGACTGATTATTTAACATTCTAATTAAGGGCAAAATAGTGGTTGCTAATTTAAATCGATGGGTAGAACTTTTTTTCGTTCAACTTCTATTTTGATATTACTTGTTTCGTCTGTTTTCACTCTTTATACTCAATCAAATCCTTTAGCAGAAAGAGTCCTAATTATATTGATTAGCAAGCGATTAATGATGCCGAAAAATTAACATCTTATCACGGCTTCGCCGCCATCCGTCCCATCTCTGTTCCAGACAAAATAAAAATATAACGGATAAAAGAAGTGTCTTTTTGTACACTATATTATTCATAAACGAATCACAGAGTACATCTTTACTTTTGCAAAAGTAGCATTGATATTTAAAAAACCAAAAGAAATGAATATATTTTTTTTCAAAAAAAGCAAATTAACCATTACCACCTTGTAAATAAGGAAGATACAAATAAAAGATTTAATAGAAATGAAATATAAATATATAGAGTAAAAGTAAAAGTGGACTAAAGAAAAATAAAGCAGGTAGAGAGCAACAATCAAAAAGATAAGTAAAAAGACAAATACGAATCAATTTAATACCACTGGAAATATTTTATTGCCAGAAAAATATCTAAATAACATTTAATGCATCTATTTACAATTAAGTAAACAGTTAAAGGAATAAAAGGAAAAGTAATAATTAAAATAGAAAAAAAAAACATTCTAAAAAAATAAATGTAAATATAAAAAAAACAACAATCAAAATATAAAGAGAAAAAAAAATAAAGCCATAGCCCTAATAATAAGCTCAATAAAAGAAATAGCATTTTGTCGATTTTGTAATATGTAGCAAAATATTAATATTTGTAAAACTCACATAGTTTCACATTTGAAAATCCTTTAAGTCTTCCAACTTTCATTAGAACGAAAAAATGCTTTTTATATAACACGAGAATGCTCCAAATTGTTTTTAGACCTTTTTTAAAGTTAGAGAAAAGTAAAATTGGAATTTATTGACTACTTTTGTTTTAATATTGAATTCGCTGAATAAAAAACTAAAAAAGAGTATTATGACACATAATTGGTTTGAGTGCAAGATCCGTTACGAGAAGTTGATGGAGAACGGAATGAATAAAAAGGTTACCGAACCGTATCTGGTCGACGCACTGAGCTTTACTGAAGCGGAAGCCCGGATTATAGAAGAAATAACTCCTTTTATCACGGGTGAATTTACTGTCTCGGACATTAAAAGGGCAAACTACAGCGAACTATTTAGTTCTGAAGAAGATGCTGCAGACAGATGGTTTAAGTGTAAGTTGCTTTTTATCACGCTAGACGAAAAGAGTGGAGCGGAGAGAAAGACTGCGACTCAGGTATTGGTTCAAGCTGCCGATTTGCGTGATGCAGTAAAGAAGCTGGATGAGGGAATGAAGGGAACAATGGCCGATTATCAGATTGCATCTGTAGCAGAAACTGCCATCATGGACGTATATCCCTATGGTGAAGGTCCTAATGATAAACCGGAAGTATAAAATATAAAACTGATGATTGAGGAAAATCTGAAACAGGTACTGGCTGACTTGCCAAAAGGAGTACGCTTAGTAGCGGTATCAAAGTTCCATCCGACAGAAGCGATAGAGGAGGCTTACAAGGCAGGTCAACGGATATTCGGTGAAAGTAAGGTGCAGGAAATAACAGGAAAGCAGGAAGCGTTGCCTAGCGATATTCAATGGCATTTCATTGGACACTTACAAAGTAACAAGATCAAGTACATGGCACCTTATGTAAGCATGATCCATGGTATTGATTCTTATAAGTTGCTTTGCGAAGTGAATAAACAGGCAGAGAAGGTTCAACGGACTATAGACTGTCTACTTCAACTACATGTGGCGCAAGAGGAAACAAAATTCGGCTTTAGTTTGGAGGAGTGTCGGAATATGCTAAGTATGGGACTGTGGAAAGAACTAAAAAATATCCGGATATGCGGACTAATGGGAATGGCTAGCAACACGAATGATGAAGAACAAATAAAGGGGGAATTTAAGGCTTTGCATACTTTCTTCAATGAGATAAAAGAAACTTTTTATGCTAACAGCCCTTGGTTTTGTGAATTATCCATGGGGATGTCTCATGACTATCGTATCGCCATAACTGAAGGAAGCACACTTGTACGAGTAGGTAGCAAAATATTTGGAAATAGAATTTATTAAGTACGTATAAAACGCAGAGATTTATGAATAAATTAAAAACAACCTTTGCAGGATTGGAATTAAAAAATCCTATTATTATCAGTAGCTCGGGATTGACCAATAGCGCAGAAAAAAACAAAAAACTGTGTGAGGCAGGTGCTGGTGCTATTGTACTGAAGTCACTTTTTGAGGAACAAATCATGATGGAGGTAGACTCCATGAGAGATTCTGTATACTATCCGGAAGGAGCTGATTACTTAAAAGAATCGATCAAGAACCACAAACTATCGGAATATCTACAATTAATCGCTGATAGTAAAAAACTCTGCGACATACCAATTATTGCGAGTATCAATTGCTTTAATGATGCCGACTGGGTGCATTTTGCCAAGGAGATTGAGCAGGCTGGAGCGGATGCTATTGAAATTAATATTTTAGCACTACAAGCAGAGCTAGACTATAATTATGGAGATTTTGAACAACGCCATATAGATATTTTACGGAGTGTAAAAAGCCATGTATCTATTCCTGTTATCATGAAACTGGCCTACAGATTTACGAACCCCGTAATCTTAATTAACCAGTTATATGCTAATGGTGCTGCAGCTGTAGTATTATTCAACCGCTTCTACCAACCTGATATTGATATTGAAAAAGTGGCACATACAGTAGGAATGGTATTTAGTAATCCTAGTGAACTATCTCGCTCACTTCGCTGGATAGGTATCGCCTCGTCTGTAGTAGATAAAATTGATTATGCTGCTTCAGGTGGTGTACATGCACCGGAAGATGCAGTAAAGGCAATCTTATCTGGAGCAGCAGCCGTAGAAGTATGCAGCACTATTTACATGAATACAAGCTCTCAAATAGGGCGACTAAAAGACACGTTAATACAATGGATGAATCGCAAAGGTTTTGATAGTATTGCTCAATTCAAAGGAATATTAAATGTGAAAGACGTGAAAGGAGTGAATACCTTCGAACGTACTCAATTCTTAAAGTATTTCAATGAGTATCAAGGTAAACAAAAATTTGAAGAGTAAGAATTATCATAAAAAAATAGAGAAATAAAAAAAGATGTGCGTAGATCATTTGAACTATGCACATCTTTTTTTATTATTTATCTCTTCTTTTCTTTATGATATAGCCACTACGTGAGAATGGTCCCGTTTTTTGCCATCTAAAGCTTCAAAACAAGAGTTTTTGCTCACGAATTCGGGCACAATATCCTTCATTGCAGATACAATTTCCATCTGATCATATTGATAACTCACATCAATCAATCGCTGAATACGTGCCTTTACCTCATCATACTTATACTCACGCACAGTAGCAATCATTATCTTATCATGATGGGTCGGTTTAGTAAGCTCTTTCACGTTAAGCAATTCTTCATAAAGTTTCTCTCCATGACGAAGACCTGTAAACTCAATCTTTACATCAGGATGACCAGACAGGCTGATCATTCGCTTAGCCAGATCAAGAATCTTAACTGGCTTACCCATGTCAAAAATATAAATTTCTCCACCATTACCCATACTTCCGGCTTCTAAAACCAACCGACAAGCTTCCGGAATAGTCATAAAATAACGAATAATCTCTGGATGAGTCACCGTTACAGGTCCTCCACGCTGTATCTGATCACGAAAACGAGGAATAACAGAACCGTTAGATCCCAATACATTTCCAAAGCGAGTTGTGATAAATTTCACAGAGGAATCACCCTCTTCTTTCAGTTTTTTAGCCAATGACTGCACATAGATTTCCGCAAGACGCTTTGAGCATCCCATCACATTGGTAGGGTTAACAGCCTTATCGGTGGAAATCATCACAAACTTTTCCGCACAATATTTCACTGCCAGATCAGCCACACAACGAGTACCCTGCACATTTGCCTGGATGGCTTCTGAAACATTATCTTCCATCATCGGAACATGTTTATATGCAGCTGCATGAAAAATATATTGTGGTTTATATTCTTGAAAGATAGAGCTCATACGAGTAGTGTTAGAAACATCGGCCACAATCGTTTCTGCATCAATATCACGCCATCTGTCTTGCAACTCCAAACGAATGTCGTGCAGAGGAGTCTCTGCCTGATCAATCAGAATAAGTTTATATGGATTAAATGAAGCGACCTGACGCATTATTTCACTACCAATAGAACCAGCAGCACCCGTTATCATTACGCGCTTTCCTTCCAAATGGGAAGCTATTTTATGAATATCCACCCGTATGGGATCGCGTTGCAAAAGGTCCTCGATCTGTATCTCTTTAAGTTGGTTTTTATTCAAACTAAAACCACCCCACTCACTCAAAGGAGGAGCTGTTAATAGTTTTATGTTATGCGTTAATAGCTTGTCAGTCAGATCAGAGTTTTTCAATGTTTCCATCTTAGCAGGCGAAACAATAATGGTATGAACATCCCGTTCATCCATATTATCAAATAATGTTTCATCAATACGAAAAACCTTCACTCCCATCATCGTTTTATCAACCAATTCACTTTCATCAGCAATAAATCCTCGCAGACGATAATGATTCTTTAAGTTAGCTCTCAATGATTTTGCAATATTCACTCCTGTATCTTTTGCACCATATATAAAAACATTGCTACTATGCCTTCCATCAAAGTAAATCACCTCAAACAATAATTTTACGACCACACGGGAAGCAGACATTAAAGCAAAGTTTACAATATAAGACATAAACAAAACACTGGGAGCAACAAGGGCAGTACCCAAATAAGCTTCTGAGAGCAATGTTAAGAATAGTAATATCCCATAGGATACTGATAAAGATACAAATATGTGCATAATATCTACGAAGGAAGAAAAACGCAGCACATTAGAATAAGTACGAAACACACGAAAAAACACTAGATTCACTGCAAGTGTAGCTAGAATGGTTCTATCAATGGTAGAAGATTCTAAAAACAATATACTAAAATCATAACGAAGGGCATATGCCAATAGGCACGAAATAACAATAATAAAGAGATCTATCAATAAAATAGTCCAAATGGGTACTACTTTAGCTGAAAGGTACCTTTTAAAAAAATCACGTTTCATCTCCATTTTACATTCTTAGTTTTGAGCGGAGCAAAGATAAATGATTTCTTCTGAACAAAAGCAGACTTGTTCTAAAAAAAAAAGATATTAACATTCTACTTATATGAATATTAAGAAGAGATTAATAAGTAGAGTAAATCCACATTTTAAAAGCATACATTCATACATTTCTATGAGATTTCGATAAAAAATAAAAGTCCGGTAGCTTTATTTCCAAAGCAGCCGGACTTCTATTCTTTGATTATTCTATAAATTATCTGCTATTCATCGTATCCAGGATTCTGGTCCAAGACAGCATCTTTATTTGCATCAATTGCAGATTGAGGTATCGCATACAATGTATAAGTCTTAGAAAACGGAGTACCAAAACTATAGTAAGGATTGTATTCTGTCACCCTTTTATAAAAGATTTCAGGTCCTAGTCTCCCTAGAGTTAACCTTCTCTTTTCCTCTATACCTAACTCACGCATACGTTCATCAAGAATATAATCTAAAGTAACATCCGATTCGCTCGCTGCAGCTGCATGTGCACGGCTTCTAACGACATTGATATCTAACGCTGCATCTTTCGCATCTTGCTTATAAAGGTAGGCTTCGGCACGTAACAAGTAGGTCTCTGCTAAGCGGAACATATATTGGTCAGTATAAGTTCCTCCTGCACCTCCACTATTGGTAAGCGCATAGGTCGAAGCATTTGTATACAAAGCCGCAGGATGATCATAAGGATTCGTACATTTAGTTTGATAGCACATAAGATATCTACCGGGGAAAGTATCTTGAAGATTCTCTCCTGTAAGGAATGTCCAACCCGCTGGTAAATTATCAATATCAATCGTATCACTGCCAAATATGCTAGTATCAAAACCTGCATTATTGAAATGGAATTTTCTTACGAAGTTATGATTCGCATTTCTGATATCATTCTTAAATTCACTTGACCCGTATCCACCCCAAACTTCTTTATCAAAATGGTAAGTAGGCACACAAGATCCAATCCCTCTACCACCGCTATAATCTCCGATTGGCCAAGTAAATGGTTTGTAAGTTGTACCATTTTTACTCATCGAAAAGAGACCGGTTTGCGGAGAACACATTCTCTCGAGCAAGTAGCTTCCGGGAGAACTCCATAAAGTCGTAAGATCAGTTCCTCCAGCAGTAGTGCCCGTGAGTTCCATCTGAATAACAAAGAGCCCTTCGGTATTATTGTAGGTCGATCTGTTTTGATTATTAGTACGGTATAAATCCCAATAAACATCGCCGGGAGTTTCGGAAGCTCTTGAGCCAAAACGATGTGTCATCAATCCTAGGGCAGGGTTATTAATAACTTTTGTTGTTGCAACAATGGCGCTATCAACATATGCCGTTGCACTAGAGTTCACATTATATTCAGCCAAATACAATTCTGCTAACAAGTGATATGCCGCCGGTGAATTTACCTCTCCATCCTTAACTACGGTAATATCTTTAAGATGCTCTGCAGCAAACTTCACATCAGAGATAGCTTGTTTAATAGTGGCTTCCTTTGTAGTCCTCACATAGTCTGTCTTAGGTGAACTAGCTTCTTCTAATTGAAGAGGCACACCACCATATAGATAAGCTAATGTGCGGTAACCTAATCCCCTAAAAAATTTAGCCTTTGCTTCGAAAAGTACTTGATCTTCTGCCGAAACCTTTGAATCAGGTAAACGAGTAATCACAGTATTAGCCTGAGCTATAAGCAAATACAGTTTATCCCAATGAGCTTGTGCAATGCCAGATGACGCTCCATAATTGGCACCCAAATTAGGTATTGAGTTTCCACTACTACCGTTCCAAAGCAAATCCGTACCCATAAAATAATCCTGCGCACTACGCTCTTGATTACAATAAAATTCATATCTAGTAAGATAATAAAGCTCATTTATTGCTTGGTCAAAGTCGGATGAGGTAACATAAGAGTTATCCGCACCCATGAAATCAGCAGGAGTTTCTTTCAAAAAAGCATTTTCATCACACGCAGTGAAGAATGCAGCGATTAAAACCAATATATATATATGTTTTTTCATTGTATAGACTAATTAAAATGAAACATTAATACCCATTGTAAATCCTCTCATAACAGGACGGCCTTCATAATCATTACCTGATTTATTTATAGATGAGTTTCTGCCTATAGGAGTTACAGTTCCATTATCTGCTTCAGGATCCCAACCATGCCATTTAGTGATAGTAAGCAAGTTTTTACCAGCCAAATAAATATTGACATTATCAAGACCTATCGGCTGAAGTATTTTTTTAGGTAGATTATAACCTAGAGAAACATCTTGTAAACGGATAAAACTTCTATCCTCATATCTGATTGGTACAATTGATCCGGCAGCAGTCGACGCAGAATAGATACCACCCGGATTTTGAGGAGACCAAACATTTTTAGAGAACTCATTCAAGTGGTTACAAGCGCGAGCTGTATTATCTTGAATTAATGTATAAGAGTTCTCTCCCAAATAACCGTCTTTACCTCCCTGTATAGAATTAATAAAGAAGGATAATGAGAAATCTTTATAAACAAATTTATTCATTATACTAAAACGATAAGCAGGATCTGTTTTACCAATAATGGTACGGTCGGCAGTAGTAATTGTTCCGCTCTTATCTTCGTCATGAATTTTATAGTTACCTATATAATATCCATTTGGAACGTCATCGTCCACTTGGTAAATACCATCTACTTTATAGCCATAAACTGCAGAAAGAGATTTTCCAACGAAGAGTCCGCTAGAGATCAAGTCTCCTGTACCGGTTAACTCTATAATCTTGTTCTTGTTTGAAGAAATATTGAAAGTAGTACTCCATTCAAAATCGCGGGTAGTAATGTTATGTGAAGTTACCGTAAGCTCAATTCCTTCATTTCTTATTTTTCCAACATTAGAAGCGATAGTAGAGAAACCTGTAATGGTAGGAATAGATACATCATACAGCAAGCTAGTTGTAGTTGTTCTATAGAGCTCCAATGAACCTTGGATACGATCTTCTAGCAAACGGAAATCAAGTCCAAAGTTTAAACCACCTGTTGTTTCCCATTTTAAGTTTCTATTTTGCATGGAAGATAGTTCCTCCCTAATAACGGGTATGCCGCCGTCACCAAACACATAACCTGAACTTGTTGATACCTTAGCCAAGGAAGAATAGCTTTTGGTAAGGTTACCACTTACACCATATCCACCACGCAATTTCAAATAATTGATTGCAGGAACTTTAAAGAAGCTCTCGTCAGAGATGACCCATCCCAAAGCAACAGAAGGGAAAACAGCCGTTTTATGATTTGAAGCAAATCCGGAGAATCCGTCTCGTCTGACTGTGGCGGTAAGTAAGTACCGATTATTATACTTATAGTTCACACGTGCCATCTGATACAAGAAAGCAGCATTATTAGCATCTGAAGTGGTATACTGATTTGTTCCAAGTTCCAAACTGTTATAACCCAATGTCAGGTTAGTAAAATCCGTAGCATCAGCCTTAGTATAGGTATAAGTATTTTTTCTAGCACCATATACAAAAGTAGCTCCAATGCTGTGTAAACCGAAATCTCTGTTATAATTAAGTATGTTATCTACTGTATAATTATAACTACTTGAGAAGATTTTATAAGCTTCACCAGTTTCTGAGTTTCCGTAAGGATTTGTTTGGTCATGTGTATTAATGGTATAATCATTACCCCAATTGATACGATAAGTTAAACCTTTAAGAGGTAACTGAAATTCAGAATAAACATTTCCAATAAAATAGTTATGGCGGTCCTTATCTGTAATGTTACTACCCAAAAGCGGATTAGCACGTGCCATTTCCATTGGAGCTGATTTTATCGTACCATCTTCATTATATGCTGTAGCAAGAGGGTTCATGGAGTATAATGTCCACAGAGTAGGTTCTGCTCCATCTTGATTCACAAAAGAGCCGGAAACCTGCACTCCCATTTTCCACCATGAACGAATCTTAGCATCCAAATTTACGCGAACACTATTTCTTTTAAAATTATCATTTAAAAGAAAGTTTTTCTGATTCACATTACCATAAGAAACTAAATAAGAAAGAGCATCGCTACCACCGGATATCGTGAGGTGATTTTCAAGAATAGAAGCCTGACGCGTACATGTTCCCCACCAATCAAAGTCTGTTGCAGAAATATTCCCTTGAGCATCTTTCATATAAGTCTCCGGCAAGTAATCTGATAACTTAAAACTTTCATCTGCTTCCGCATAACCTGAGGCTTGCGTATACGCTTTATTCCACATCAAATTCTTCAAGAAAGAAAGATATTGGTTTCTATTCATTGTAGAATAATCATGAGTAGGATTCTGAATGGTATAAGAAGAAGTAAAACTTATTTTTGCTTTACCACTCTTTCCTTTTTTAGTGGTGATAAGCATTACTCCATTAGCAGCTTGTGCTCCATAAACAGCTGTAGCACTAGCATCCTTAAGAATGTCAATAGACTCAATATCAGAAGGATTAATGGAAGAGAGTGAATTTCCATAGATAATACCATCCAACACAATCAAAATTTTAGTATTACCGGAAATGGTATTCTTACCACGGATAGAAATACTTGGAGTAGACCCCGCACTGGTAACCTGCCCGATATTCAATCCGGGAACACTACCTTGCAATGACTGAACGATATTGGTGTTTGGAGACTTCTCAAAATCTTTGAGATTAGCACTCATGACCGCACCCGTCAAATCGCTTTTTTTAGCAGTACCATAACCAATAACCACCACCTCATCGAGCACTTTCAAGTCTTCTTTCAGAGACACGTTAATGGTAGGGTTGGTACCCACTGTAATACTCTGATTAATGTATCCCACATAGGATATTAACAACACTGAATTGGGGGCAACATCAGAGAGAACATAATCACCGTTCATGTCTGTAATGGTACCATGCGAAGTTCCTTTTACTAAAACGGATACCCCGATAAGGGGTTCGTTATCCTCAGCTGAAACCACTTTTCCTTTAATGTTTCTGCCTTGTCCCCATGTAGCTAGCGCACACGAGAGCATCATTACGAGCAATAAAAAATGTTTTTGCATAAGTTAAAAATTTAAGACTAACTATATTATGTAAGATTTGTTACAGCACAAACATACTTTAATGATTAGTTAAACAAATCATATAAATGTTGCATATACCACTAGCGGTTATTACATACTGCTTTAATCATGTTACTTATAAAGAAAGGTATGTTACATCAAATTTCTTTTTGTAGATGATGTAACAAGCGAGAAAAAAGATGTTACGAAAAGAAAAAAAACAAGAGAGTAAAAAAATAACAGATTTTATTACTCATCTTTATTAGTTAAGTGCTCTTCCATGTATACTGTCGGAGAAACTCCATACATATCTTTAAACAAAGCTGCAAAATAGTTAGCATTTCCAAAGCCGGTAAGTGTAGCAACTTCTGTAATGTTATGATGTTTTTTTGCTAACAGTGAAGCAGCTTGCTTCAAACGTACATTGCGCACAAAATCACGCGTTGTTTGGTTTGTCAGCTCTTTCATTTTACGATGTAAGTGTACCCTGCTGATACCTACCTCTTCTGCAATCATTTCAACAGTAAGATCAGGATTACCCATATTAGTATTAATGACTTTCATCACGCGCTCCAACAGTTTATCATCAGGAGATTGTGCCTCTATTCTCTGAATTTTATCGGCCTGATCTTGTTGACCGCCAAAAGTGTTACGCAAAGCATCTCTATTTTTGAGGATACTTTCAACCGTCTTCTGCAAAACCTCAAGACTAAATGGTTTTACCATATAAGCATCCGCTCCCAGTTCCAGTCCTATGACATTATCCTCTTCACCGGTTTTAGCTGTTAGCAGAATAACCGGTATATGATTAATATTCACGTTTTGTTTTATTTTAGAACACAAAGCAAAACCATCCATTTCCGGCATCATCACATCACTAATAACCAAATCTGGCATTTTCTTAAGGATCATAGCCAAGGCATCTTTCCCATTACAACTCTCTTGCATATGAAACTGTCGGGATAGCTCTGTGCAGATATACTTTCGTATCTCTTCATCATCTTCCACAACTAACACGGTATATTTACTTTTTGCCTTAATCCTATTGGAGTTTTCAGCCTCAGCATCTTTCATTGAAAATGACTGTATAGAATTATGAGGATGACAATCTTTTGAAGTATTATTATCCATTTCTTCTACTGATAGATGATCATTGCCTAAAGGTAAACGCACTATAAATCGGCAGCCCGGCGTCATAGTGTTATTTTCTACAGAGATACTCCCATGATGTAACTCAACCAATGAACGAGTCAAGTGAAGACCTATCCCTGTACCAACATACATACTACTAGAGTGACGTATCTGATAAAAGCGCTCAAAGATGTGTTCCATCTCTGTTTCTTGAATACCAATTCCCGTATCAGAAATAATCAACTCCACATAATGTTGTAAAGGTCCGCTAACTTTAAGATTCTCACCTTTACGAATATATACATCCACACGTCCTCCTTCAGGAGTGAATTTAAAGGCATTAGAAAGTAAATTAATAACAATCTTATCTAAATTAGAAGGATCAATCCATACATCTAGCTCCTGAAAATCTACATGATACTGAAGTTGTATCTGCTTCGTATTAGCTTGTTCCGCAAATGTATCACATATATCTTTTATAAAGTTGATGATGTCAGTCTCCCTAAAAAGTAGTGTCATTTGTCCCTTATCGATTTTACGGATATCCATCAACTGATTAACTAACCGCAAGATACGTTCTGAATTACGATAAATAGTGAAATACAGCTTCCGTCTTTCAAGGTCAGAATCTTTCTCAATCAACTTCTGCACGGGACTAATAATAAGAGACATGGGAGTGCGTATCTCATGAGAGATATTGATAAAAAACTGTAATTTAGCCTCATTAATCTGTTCAGCATGAATATGTTGCAGCATATCCTGATGAGCTTTATATCGATGTTTCAATAACAACACCACAGCATAAATTATTGCTAAGAATAGAATGATATATATAAATATAGCCCAATGCGATGCATACCATGCCGGAGATATAACAATCAATACTTCCTTTGGCTCGGAATAGATATTATAATCCTTAGCTTTAACTACAAAATGATATGTGCCAGGTGATAAATCAGTAAAAGAGACCTTATTTATTCCCGGACGCAAGCTTATCCACTTTTCGTTATTTATCGAATATAGGAAAGTGATCCGCTCCGGATTATAAAATTCCATTGCCGAGAACTCTATGCTAAAAGAATTGTCTTTATAGCAAAGACGATATTCTTCAGTATTGGGGACATCTTTAGCAATAATCTTCTTTCCTCCGGATGTCATATTTTCCTTAACCGGCTTATCGTTTAAATAAAAATCACTGATCCTTACTTCGAGTTTTTTAGTGGGAATAGTAATTTCACGAGGATTAAAATAAGTTACTCCATTAATCCCTCCAAAAAAAAGATGCCCATTTTTATCTTTAAAACTTGTCCCTTTTACAAATTCATTTCCTTGCAATCCATCACTTGCATAATAGTTTATAAAAGTCTTCTTTGGAATACTAAAACGAGAAAGACCATAGTTTGTACTGATCCATAATTTTTTATCCTTATCTCCTTCAATTCCACAAATCACATTGCTGGGTAATCCATCCTTCAACGTATAAGAATCTATTTCTCCGGTCTTTTCATTAAGAGAAAACAATCCTTTTGAAGTACCGACCCAGATATCTCCTTTATAATCTTCATATAGTGCATAGATAATGCTTTCGGGCAATAGTTTATTTTTCTTATAAGTCGACACAAAATTCATTGTCTGCAAATCTAAGCACCCCAACCCATCACAACTACCGATGTATAATTTATTGTTTGAGGTACATAGCAGACAATTAATCCAACGATTATGCAAAAAATTGAGATTCGTTTTGTAAACCTTTCCACTTTGAGGAACTTTACATCGAGTGATTTTAGATGTATTCAGATCCATATAAAACAGTCCTCCACCCAAGGAACCGATCCACAATCTATTGTCATGATCTTCCTCAAAGCAAGAAACATTTTTAACGTCATTCGCCTTATAATCTAATAACGTTATGTGACTGAATACTCCATTCAAAGGATTCATTCGAACCATACCATCAGCACTTGAGCCCAACCATATGTTATGCTTAGAGTCCTCATAGATACAAACGATATTTGATGGTATGGAAGAAGAAGCTGAATGTTGAAAGTGTTTAACCACTTCTTTCCCATTTATTGATAATCCGTAAATTCCATCATTAGCTGCACCAAGCCACAGCAAACCATTATGGTCTTCGCAGATGGATATAATGCTATTCGATCCGATCTTATTTGTCAACAAAGATTTGTAACCTAAATATCTAAACGCATTGGTCACGGCAGGAAGTAACATGATCCCTTTCGTATTAATCCCCAACCACGTATTACCTACCCGGTCTTTCATTATGGCTCCAATTTCGGACTTACCTAAATTAAAGGCTGTAAAAAAAACACCTCCCTCTTTTACCTTTTTAGTCTGCGTATCATAGATTTTCAATCCATTCCCGGCTGTTCCTATATATATTTCATGTTCATTACCAGAATACAGAATTCTAACGGGAAGAGTAAATTTCGAGGGGATAGGATAAAAAGAATCTTTTGCCTTCTCATAAATGAACACTCCTTTGTTCATAGTTCCCACATAAATATCACCTTTTTCATCCTGACAAATGGAATTTACAACATCCCAAGTCGCTTTTTTGTCATTAAAATATTTATAGATCTTTTTGTTCTTGTCTAGCCGAAAAAAACCTCCTCCTCCTGTAGAAACCCATAAATTACAGTCTCTATCTTCCAACATGTTCACTATAAAGAGGTTGGGGATGGACATATTCATTTCAGTAACTTCAGGACGATTATTTTTAAACTTTAAAGAGCAAATGCCGTGTCCGGAAGTCGCGATCAGTAAGTCACCATTTTTTCGTTCGAGAATCTGAGTAATATAAGGTCTTAGATTCGTACCATCATAATCCCAAATAATTATTTCAGTGAACTGATCGGTTAAGGGATTGTAGAGCTGTAATCCTCGCGCAGTCCCAACCAGAAAATGCCCTTGGCTATCTTCATAGAGCACACGAACATTATCGTCAAGAAGAGAATGTTCATCTGTTTCTTCATGCTTAAACACAGTAAATTTAGCTCCATCATAGCGATTTAACCCGCCTTCTGTCGCCACCCATATATTACCTTTCTTATCTTGATATAAATAATTAATAATACTATTGGACAAGTCTTTATCTATGGTAAACATTCTTCCTTGCTGCCCATAGCAAGTTAAAGCGATAAATAGAAACAAAAATGGAACTACTCTTTTCATATATTCTTAGTATTGTGCACTATTCAAGTAAAAGATTTACCATGCTATCTTCCCTTCTGACAAAAGGGATTATTATTGCCTAAAGAACAATAGATTAAGGTTTTATCTTATTAGGTTATTGCTATCACCTCAATTAATAAAGGTTAGAGAAAAATCTATCTCAACATAGATTTTCATCTCACAATCACTTTTCAAATATAAACATTATTTTTATATCCATTATTTTTTAACTGCATAGATATAATATCCATTGATAGATTTTATCCAAACTGATTCCTAATAGACACAACAAAGACGCAAGTGAATAAGCATCACTCTAATACGATCGATTGGCTTAAAACGATTTACACTGAAAAATAGAAGTATAAAGCTTTTTGTTTCTGATTAAATCTTCGATAAAAACAACATAAGAATAAGAAGATCCTCTTTACCTATCTTGCCTTTCAGATTCTTACGCAGCAACTCTATGAGGCGGGCTTTCTGCTTTTTTACTGTGATTTCGGCAATCTGAAAGTGCTCAGCCACTTCTGAATTTTTGAGTCCTTGTTCGAAACTTAAGGCAAAAAGAGATTTGTATTTTTCAGGTAATGCATTAATAGCTTCGTATAGTAGAGTCAACGTTTCTTGTTCAATGAAATTCAACGAGATATCTCTCTCATAATCGTCTATCTGAGTCTGATAGTTCTTTTGAGCCTTCCCTTTGCGTAATATATTAATAGCACCATTTCGCACACAGGTATATAAAAAGACTTTCCATTGTACAGGAGAGGAAAACGACCCATATTGCTGATAAGTCTTAAAGACAGCATCCTGCACACAATCTTCCGCAAGAAAAGCATATTCTTCCCCCAACAAGCGAGAAGTATAGAGCAGCAACTCTGGATACATCTTTTCGTAAAAAGAGGTAATCACTCCCGCCTTAAAATCTAAGTATATTTGTTCGTATAGGGCCATAAGTCTTTCCTTTTGCATAGCAAAAGTAGAAAATTATTTCCAATTTTCTACTTTTAAAAAGGATAATAGAACTTAAAGCACAAGACACTTAATAATGCTAGAAGAAAATTAAAAACAAAAGCCGACGCAACAGGTAGATACCCCAATGCATCGGCTTAATTAAAATATAGAGTTAGAGAGAATTTATTTCAACTGTTTTTCGATAAACTCAATACAATGTTCTGCAGAAGGTCTGGGAGCCTGCACTGTAATAATCTTCCCAGACTTATCAATCATTAGAAAACAAGGGATCCCGGTAATGCCATACCTTTTTATAAATTCACCACAGAGATATTGTTTCCATTGCGGTTTATCCTGAGCCAGTTTATTCAGCCATGCTTTCTTGTTAGTATCTATAGAGATACTAATCAATTCCACCCGCTTATCATTTTTAAAATGTTCATGCAGTTTTTCCATATATGGAATTTCTTCGCAGCAAGGACCGCACCAAGTAGCCCAAATATCGAGATAAAGCACTTTGCCATAGAGATCAGAAAGCTTAAGCATTTTACCCTCAGGAGTAGATAGATCACAATCGACGGCATCAGTACCTGGCATCAGTTTTTTGTGCGTATTATATAATTCCGTAATATACTCTTGATTTTTCTTTTCCTTCAATAAGGTCATTGCAGTATTATACACCTGTTCCAGATTTGCATCTGCCTCAGAGAAATAGCTCATCATCAAGTTCATTACAACAGCCTCTAACGTTTTAGGATTAGTTGCTTTTTGCTTTGCTAATTCTAACATAAAAAGATAAGAACCCCCTTTTTTTCGTCCGGCACATTTTTCTTTCCAGTTCAGATATACCTCTAAGTTCTTTTTATTATTCATATCCAAACTTTCCATATATTTGTTATAGGCTGAATCACTTCCTACTGGTTTCTCTGCTGATGTCAACTGCTCATGATAATTCAAAAAATAATCGTCAGCACTATTCTTCATAGACTCAAGTTGTAAACTGCGGAACTCTTTTTGGGGAATCTTCTCAATGGCAGTTTTGACCGAATCGGAAAAAGCAGTAAGTGCCTGTCTCATCTCGGTAAACGAGCTATATTGAGCTTCTTCTTTTTCTGTGAAAGCCACATCTATTACCTTTTTGAACGCATACGCTTCTTTCAAGTCACCTGTCCAATCAGACTCAAAAGGATGGTTTAAATCAGCTGTAAAATGAGTCTTGCATCCATTTATAAGAATCAAATTATAAAACGCCTTATCAGGTACATAAAGGAAACCAAACGAGGGTTTCTCGCATCGGTAGGTATAAGTAAAAGTGCCATCAGCTGCCACATGAATAGTATCTGCATCCTGCACGCTCTTTATTCCATCTCCAAAAAGAATATAACCTGCGGGATTGTTGTCAATCTGTCCTGTTAACACAAAATCCTTTTGTGATGCCGAACAAGAAAAAAGCATAGCACTAATACTGCATACAACAAGTTGTTTAATCTTCATATCTTTATCTAATTTAATAATTCTGAGTTAATGAGTTATTATAACGTGTAGCGTTGGCCGGGAAGGGAAATATCCACAGTGGTGAATCGGGCGAAAGAGAGTAAGTTCCGTATTCACCTAAATGGCGCGTAATGGTACGGCGATATTTTTCCTCTGTATTCCAGCGTTTACAATCAAAGAAGTTTTCATAAGTAGAAATGCATTCAATCCATTTTGCTTTCTGCATCAATGCCATTGCTTCTTCCTCTTTCAATGGATTTTGGTCGTAAAGTTCGACAAAAGACTGGCTGTTTTCCACACGACGTGAACGTACCCGATCTACCAATTCCAAGCCTTTACGTATCTCTCCAGTACGAATATAGCATTCAGCTGCTGTATAATACATCCGATCACTGTTAATACCGTATTCATTCACACTCGTACTCATTCCGAAGAAGAGTTTGCAAGCGGGTAGTCCGATAAACATTTCCCCAAACGCTTCATCCCAACTCGTCGTATAATTTATTACGTAATCTCCTTCTTCAAACATAGCACCGGTTTCAAGAGATAATGCTTCCATAAAAGGAGCAGCCCGACTGGCACCACGCATATACAAATAATTATTAGCTACTCTACTCTCCAAGTTCCAAGCAGAAGTTTCCATCACTGTTGAGCGATCTTCGATTTTTCCATTCAATCGCAAAGCTTCTAAGGCATAAGGTAATGCATCACTGTATCGTTTCATCTGCATCAGCACCTTAGCTCGCACAGCATTGCCAAAGGCTTGCTCGGCACGAAACACATTATCACCATCTTTCACAGGTAGTTGCGCTATCACTTCATCCGAGCAATCTTCCAAAATCCTACGATAGGTCTCCTTCAAAGTCAATTTGGTTTTCTGTTGAGACACATCAGAATTATCCACATAAGCAATCCCTCCTTTTTCGGATGCAGTCGCCTCGTCATATTGTTCGGCATAAATGTTCACCAATAGCCAGTGTAAATAAGCACGTATAATACGAGCTTCGGCTATTAACGCAGGTTTGCGGCTCTCATCTCCACTAGCCTGACCTATTTTCTCTATGATAACATTCATGTAGTTAATATAACTGTATGCAGCTTCGTAGCGAGCGTCGTTTTGCGTCAATGTTACTCGATCAACCGTTTCGTCATAAGTCAAATAGGCATAATTCAATGTGTTGCTAACAGACAACATTTCTGAGAGAGAAGTCATCATCCCACCTAATGATTCGTTACAAATTAAGCCGAGATCATCTGCCACAAAAACTTTCAGAGTATATTCCTGATTGAGTAACAGTTCCAAATCTGCTACTTTATCCAAAGTTGTTTTTCCTTTAGGAGTAATGTCAAGCTGGCTATCGCAAGCCGAAAGCAAGATAAGCAGACTCCAAAATATCATTTTTTTCATCATTCGTTTTGTTTAGAAGTTAATATATAGACTCATTGTGTAACTCCGCGGCGTCTTCTGTTGAGTAGTACCGCTTACGGGGTCATTAGCTTCAGGATCTACACCCAGTTTATTTCGTTTCCATGTAGCCAAATTATTTAATTGCACACGAAGACGCAGCGCATTAACTCCCATCCTTTTGCAAATAGTTCTAGAAAAATTATATCCTAGCACAAGATTACGGAACTTGATATAATCAGCAGGAACTACATTGATATCCATATATTGGCTATCACCCACTACATTATTTCCTCCCAGATATCCGTTAGCAGGATAAAGATCCTTATTGTCATTTCTCCAATAGTTCAAGTAGCTTCTTGGTATTCCGTCAATATCTGTTCGATCATATCCGTATTGACTTCCATAGCTAGTCCATTCATCGGTACGAGCACGCATATAATGTCCGCCGTAATAAGAGAACATAGCCGAAAGACTAAAGCCACCATAAGTAACTTCCGGAGTGAAACTTCCCACATATTTCGGATCAAGAGCCCCACTAAATACAGCATCTTCTACAGCAAACTCCCCTCCAGAGACATCAGACGTATGAACATTTCCATCTGCTCCTTTCCAACTAAAATATTGGTATCCATCTTCATTTACCATACCTGCAAAGCGATAAGAGAAAAGCGAATGGATAGGATACCCTTCGTGCAATGTGTGAGAAGAGAGAGCTTCATAACCAGAAGCAGGCTGGTGAGTTACTTTCGTTACCTTATTTTTATTATACGAGAAATTTAAAGAAGCATTAACACCAAAACTATTGCGAGTAACGGCTTGAAGAATACTACCATTCAACTGTAACTCAACACCGGTATTCAATGCCTTTCCATTATTGATAGTCAACTGGTTCCATCCTGAAGTAGGATCAAGGTCGGTAACAGCCAATAAATCGCTTCCCTCTTTTCTGTACCAATCAAATGAACCGCTCAGACGATTATTCCAAAAAGAAAAATCAACTCCGGCGTTCCACGAAGTCGTCTTTTCCCAACGCAATTGGTCATTAGGCGGGGTATCCAAATTAGCAACCTTACCTCCGTTTACTTCGTTCGTGCCAATAGTCGCAGTTAAATATGACGAAACCGTTTGATCAATGTTTCCCGTCAAACCATAGCTCATACGCAATTTTAGCATATCAATCCATTGATACTGTTTCATAAAACTTTCGTTATGAGCATTCCAGCTTAAGCCGGCAGACCAAAGCGGACGACCGCGGAATTTAGGATCGGCACCGAACAAGTCTGTTTTATCTACACGATAAGAGAAAGAAGCACTATAACGTCTATCATAAGTATAATTACCAGTAAAGTAAATAGAGTAAAAACGGTGTAATTCATTACTTGTAATAAAATCTTCACTAGTAGGAGCACCAATTATGTAATATTCGGGGCCTAATGCCGATGAAGTGCCTTCAAGATCTTGCCATGCAGCAAAGTTTAACAAGCCATTATTATTGGTTTGTGACTGTTCGTCATAACCCATCAACAAGTTGGAATAAGTTTTTGAATTCGATTCACGAAATTCAAAACCAGCCATCGCTTCTACTTCATGTTTTTTAGCAAACACCTTGGAATAATCTGTTTGTGCCCGGAATGTATAGAAACCACCTTCTGACGTATTGGTCTTCAGCATTCCCCCTTCAGGGATATGGTGTTTTACCACATTTCTAGTTACCATCTCCTCTGTCTCCCAATCCATCTCTGTCACCGTCTCTTCCTTGGTATAGAGGTTATACAGATTACGCATATAATAGGAATTTCCTTCTTGGTATGCATCACTTTTATAGTAGATGTCTTCATATTGAAATTGTGCACTAACTTTCCATTCAGGCAGAATTTTGACGTTAGCATGCGCAAAAGAACGAATATTGGTCCGTCGTGTCTTGTCAAAATTCATATTGACTTCGTCTAACAAATTGTAGGTGACAGGTTTGAAACCGTATTCAGGATTCTTTAATGATTCTTCTCCCAAATAAACATCAGCCTCCATACCGGCACGTGAACCATCTTCGTTGAACATACTTTGATAAGGTTGAAAGGCATTGATACCATTGTAACCCAACGCATTATTTATGTGAAGTTTAGCGCGCTCGCTGATAACATTTGTTCCAAAAGAGATATCAAGCCACTTAGCAGCTTTCAGATTACCCCTGTAGCTGAACGTCAAGCTATTGTTGCTCTCCTTCACTACACCGCTATTATCATTCTTATAGTTCAGAACAATACTTGAAGCAAGAACTTTACCTTTAGTGCGAATAGCTAAATTGTATTGCTGCAATACTCGGTTACGCTCCCAAGTGTCTTGCCATTCTTTGCGATAATTATTACGGCTCAAACGATCAAGCTTATTATTCAACTCTTGAGTATTTATTTCTCCCAAATAGTTAGCCACCAACAAACGGTTAATAGGACTAACTACACGTCTGTTCGTATTATATTTACCTAATAAGGCATCAAAAGATGTTTGACTTGCGGCATTGCGCATATTATCAAAATTGAATTTTTCCAGCTCAATCATTTCTGCAGCATTTGCCCAATGGTAGTGGTCATAGTCGCGCTTTTCGCTAATAGTAAAATCAGAGCTGAAGTCAATAGACATTTTTTCGCTATGTGCTTTCTTCGTTGTAATCACAATAACACCATTGGAAGCTCGTGCACCATAAATGGCAGCTGCAGAAGCATCCTTCAAAATGGTAAGAGTCTCTATTTCATAGGGGTTAACTGTTTCGATAGAACCTTCGATAGGTAATCCGTCTACAACAACCAAGGGATTAGTCTTCGCTTGAAAAGAGCCTGCTCCGCGAATACTAAGAGCAGATTCTCCTCCGTCATTCAGACCGTTGTTATAGCTAACAAGTCCCGGAATCTTACCTTCTAGATTAGACACAATTGTTCCGGAATATCGATTACTCATTTCCTTGGCCGAAACACTTTGATAAGCTCCGGTAGCATTTTCACGCTTAATGTTCTGATAGCCTGTTACCACTACTTCTTCCATTAGCTTAACATCTTGTCGCAATGTAATGACAAAGAAGTTTTCTTTTTGCGAGTTCACACGGATATCCTGATCTTGCATTCCGATGTAAGAAACATGAATATAAGGGTTTTTACCTTCCACAAATAGCGAAAAGGCACCATCTAGATCCGTAGCCGCACCTGATGTAGTGCCGACTAACAAAATGCTGGCTCCTGGCAATGTTTGTCCATTTTCATCCAAGACAACACCCGTAATCAGTTTTTTGAAAGAATTGAGTTCTTTTTTAGGCTTGCTTAGAATAATGGTTTTTTTTACGATCTCATAATCAAGCTCTGCCTGATAAAAGATGCGATCCAAAATTTGAGTCAGTGATACATTCTTAAGAGTGCAAGTAATAGCCGGCAAATCTTGGATTATTTTTTTTTGATACATAAATTCGTATCCCGTTTTCTTTCTTAAATCAGTAATGACTTCTTCAAGTGCCTGATTTTTATAAGATATGTTATATTCCTGTGCCAATAGCTTCAAAGGACATATTAACCAAACGGTTAATAAAATGAATATCAGATAAAATTGTTTTTGTTTCATAAAAAGTTATAATAATTTAAGTGTTACTTATGTGAGATGACAACCGCATCTCCTTTCATTCCAAAATGCAACCCACCACTCTTTTCCAACACGGTGAGAGCTGTACCTAATTCACTGTAACGCGGGATACTTCCCATAAACACAATCTGCTTCAACGATTCATCTTGAAAGCGATATTTAAAATCATACCAACGACTCAGCACTTGCATAATCTGCTCCAGATTCTGTTCTTCAAAGACAAAACGACCATGACGCCAACTGACCACCACATCTGTATTGACATTCTTAACAGAAATTTCTTCATTATCCTTGTGAAACAGAGCCTGACGACCGGGAGTAAGCATCAACTCACCACTCTTCTCATCAGCCTTACTCAGCGAGATACTACCTGAGAGTAAAGTTGTATACACCTGTTTATCTTCGCTATAGGAGCGGATATTGAATTCTGTACCATATACTTTAACGAGCTGTCCGTCTGTCTCTACCAAGAAAGGACGTTTTGCTTCCTTCTTCACCTTAAAATAGGCTTCTCCAACAACAGCTACTCGTCGCTCTTTGTCTGAAAATGCTTCGGGATAAATCAATTTCGATTCGGAATTAAGCCACACTTCAGTGCTATCTTCGAGCACAATCTTGAATTCTCCTCCACGAGGAACTTCCAAATTCAATTTTCTTACTGCTTGCGATGTCGATGCGGCAGAGACAATTTTTTGCATTACCTTCCGATTCTTTTGTTCATCTGTACCCAATAGGACCTCTGTACCATCATCGGTTGTCAACACGGCCTTCGTCGCTCCCGGCTTAATATTTACAAGCGTTTTCGGAGTAAGTTCAGCTATAGCAGGCGCAGGGATAGCTGATTCTCGAGCTTTCCAGATAGCCAACCCTGCTCCTAACAGCAGAACGATAGAAGCAGCTATACCCCATTGCATCCATCTTTTAGCATGATGCTTCTTCTCACTGGCATTAATGCGTTTTTGCATCTCATTCATGGGACGCTCCACATTCATCATTCGTCTTCTGCGGTACTCCTGATCAAGATTCTTTGGATCCAATAAGCGTTTGTAGAGTTGTTCGTGAGCCTCTCTTTCTTTAAGCCAGAGATCAAGTTCTCCTTGCTCTTCAGGCGTAATAATACCTACTATACGCTTGTATAGTAACTGGCTGATATGCTCATCTCTTTCGTTGATCATAATTATATTGTTTTTTCAATCACAGTTGCTTCTCAAGGGTACTTATAATTTCCCCATTTGATGGACGGATAGCATCTGCAGAGAAGATACGTCCTTCTTTATCAATCATAATGAAGCGGGGAATACCAGCGATGCCCCAAGCATCCATGAATTTTTGTTCTTCCTCAGGTGAGAGAATAAATTGGGGCCATTTAGGTTTATCTCTATTCAACATCTTCAACCAAGGATCACGCTTTTCATCAATAGAAATACTGATAATTTGTATTTTATTGTTTCCTGCAAAATGCTCAACTAATTTCTCAAGGTGAGGAATCTCCTTGCGGCATGGTACACACCAAGTAGCCCAGACATCAATATAGATAAACGAGCCAAATAAATCTGATAACTTGCATGTAGTCCCGTCCGGTCTAGACATCACAGGATCATAAGGAATAGCGCTGTTTTGAGCTATTTTCTCTAAAGAAGATGCCTTTTCACTATACTGTTCAATAAGCTGTGGATAGTCTTTGGCGAAAAATTGGTAGCGTGCCCAGAATTTCTCAACGTCCGATGTTCCTGCTTCAAAAGTAAAGAAAGAATAAGCAATATAGCGGGTCAAACAATAACGCACAGCAGGATTAGTCACCCGCTTTTCTACCATATCCATACTACGGTAAGGAGCATCTTTACCTTCACTCGACTCCTTAATAGCCCCAAGCCACAGAAAGATAAGATTATTGCGAATATTCATTTCATCATTGGGGTCAATTGCTGCTATAGCTTTGTTGTAGTAAGGATATTCAGTAACTTTCTTTTCTTCCTCGTATGATTGATCGAGTAAGATACGCAGCTTACTCCATGTATACATCCCTTCAGAAAGCTTTGCATAATAAGCATGCCATTGCTTATCGTCCAACTTCGACAATTGATTTTTTAAAGTAGCATACTCACGATCCAACAGATCATAATAATATTGAGAGGGGTGACTATCTTTTTCGTCTGCCGAAAAATATTTCATAATGTCAAATGCCTGTAAATAGGCACTATAGTAACGACTAAGCTTAGCGTTATCACCATCAAATTCGGCCGTATATTTATCTCCATTCCGCTGCAGATGAACAATGGCAGTTTTTCCTTTCTCCAAATGCACCCCAAAGATCTCATTATTTACATAAAGACCTACATCGCAATGTTGCACAGGAAGATCGACATCGAAACTAAAAGTGCCCATTTCATCGGGTTTCAAGCCGATATATGAGCAGCCTGTCATATCGCCATCAGGTGCATACGCCACCTGTAGACTCTCAAGGCCCTTGGCAGATATCGTACCTTTTAATAACTGTGCATGGACCGTAGATAGACATATCAGTCCGCCAGTTATAAATAATAATTTACGTAAGTTTAAATGTTTCATATTTTCCTGCTTTTTCTAGTTGATATAATAAGAACGTAATGAGTAGCATTCAGTATACCATAAAACAGTTTTTTTTATTCTATTATTCTAAAATCAACGATGAAAGAGTCGATTTTGATTAACAGATGAAACATTCTTCCAAGTGTATATTAATAAAATATATTCATATATTAATTACAAAACAGGCATTTAGCTATCCTGTAAAAGCTAAAGGAGTAGATTAATAACCCTTTGGCGGAATTAAATTAGCGTATATTTAATCCTTCCAATAGTTCTATTGTTCATTTTGTTGATGTATTGCAAAATCGTAAGAGCGCTAATCTTACTGATTATCCTAGTAAAAATCCCATTGACGTCTTTGGCATAATTCCTTATCATCATGAACTGGTCACACATCTGCGAAAAGAGTGTTTCAATTCTTTTCCTTGCTTTAGCAAAAGAAATAAATGTTGGCTTCCAACTCTTTTGTACGACAAACCTCTATTGGCTTTGAATCTATACAGAAGGATTCTTCCTCACCATCAATTTCAGTCACAATTCTTTCGTGTATCTCTTTACAGAGATTGGCTGTGAGTTTCCTGCGATCATTAAATTCTCTTCTTGAAATTAGATGTGGCAGCTCATTGGAGTATTCTCCTAGTTTGGAAAATAAGTAGTTTTCACTATCCAAACCAATAGATTTCATCGTAAGGCTAAGAGAAACTACTTCTAAATTAGAAAAACGAGGAACAACTCCGGGGTGAGGTATGTTACCGTGTTCGGTTACAAGATTATCAGAAAACTCCTTGCAAATGTGGAGAAATTTTGAGAATATTGCATATAATTTGTGCATAGAGTGATGGCATATTAAAAGTTTGGTCACTTCTAACATACTAAATATCACGAATATGTACAACTTATTTTCAAACATCTTATTAGATAATTAATTCCGCCAACGGGTTATATTATTCTATCTTATTATTTTTCATCACCGTATCTAAGAGATCATATAGTTATGAATTTTCTACTTCTACCATTATTTTTTTTAATAAGCATAGAATCTTTTCTTTGGGTTCCTGCTCACTAATAAATCTATTACCTTTTAATTGCAAATCAAATTTGGCAGAAACTTTCTCAACAACTATCCGGTTATCATCGGTTGCTGCATTACGATTAAAAAGCTGCAATTGAAAGTGTGTGTATGTTGTGTCTGTGTCCAAATCAGTGACAATTCTCTTGTAATGATAAATATCAATCGCAATATGCTTTGCGGGGAAATCAAAAAAGACACAAGTTTTGTCTTTACACCAAAAATCCTCTGTCCATTTTTCCTTTTCCCAAAATGGTTGTTTCAACAATTCTAAATGCAAACGAAAAACATATAAATTTGCGTAAGATCCACTTCTTTTTTTATCTGCAATCAGCACCCAACTATTAGTATCATTATCCCATTGGATATTTTTCTGTTTACAAAAACTCAACAATTCGGGTATTTTTACAAATTCATCATAATAATCACCTTCAGGGTTTTTATCAATCATTTCTTGTAGTTTATTATGCTTAAGGTTAACGCCAAACAATTCTTTCAGGAATTCACCAAACTTTTCCTCATTATCTTTAATTAATGTTTGCCAATCCTCGTATTCCCAACAAAAGCTGTAATTTGTATTACCTCTAAAAATTCGGGGATATTTCTTTAATTGTCGCGTCAACAAAGCTCTACGAGTAATATCAAGTTCAGGATATTTGAGCTCGTCATAAAACAATGAATTGAAAGCCTGATAGTATTGTTTAAATTTGTCTAAATTGAAAATGTCATTTTCTGTTGCCCAATTGATTAACGGTAGAATTTCACCTTTCCAAATCTTGTGTTCTTCCGCTTTCCAGAAGATGTCTTCTATTACTTCTCTATTATTTGTATTAGCACGATAAATCTCAAATTTCTTCTTTTCTTCTGTGGATAAAATTGCAACGGGAACCTTCTCTAACTGACAAATAGAAGATATATCTGTATCCGGAAGAGCATTTATTATTTTAATAGTTTCAGGCAACAATGTATTTACTGCCTTACTAACATTATCAATTCTAGCTATGTTTTTAAAAAAATGTTTTACCCGAATGACTTCTCTCTCATTTATATCTATTCCAAAGCGTTCTACAAATTTCACAACTGGTAGTAACCTAAATAAATTTAATTGAGAATTTTCTGTTTCAGGAGATAGCCAAGCAAAATTATTTTTAAAAACACCATCCTTTTTAAAAAGATATTTCACTACATTAAAATATTTTTCAACAAGTTCGGGAGTTGGGCTATTATTATTGCTTTCTAAAATTTTTATCCAACGCACAAACTCATTAAATCCCTTGTCTGCATTGTGTTTCTTTTCTTTATTTCGGCTTTTCCAAAAGAAATCTTGCCATGTTTCCCATTTCTGTCCCCATTTATATAATTTATCAGCCGGCAAGTTCAATATTTGTGCCTTTTGTTCCTCGTTATCTGCTAGTTTTTCACCACGGCTATTCATTGTGATATATAACTCCTCACCCTGAGAGGTTACTTCTGTCTTGAAATGCCAAAAACGAACAGCTGTAAGAATGTAATCAAAGTATTGAAAATCATCGCTGAATATTCTTGAAATGGTATCCAACGCTCCAAGCATAGCCCGAACAGTTATGTCTGTAGCATAATCAGAGAGAAACCATGTTTGTTTTTCAATAGGAAAAATATCATCTGCTTTTGTGTCCTTGTCAAAAGAACCTAATAAATCAATCAGAAACCTGTGGGTAAGATTTCTGACTTTATAATCAAAATTTATTTCCTCCAATATTTCATCAAAACGAACTAAGGCTAGAAAATCCTTGATTCTATTTTCCTTTACAGCTAAATATGCCAATAGCAGAAACAAGGTTGTAAATCGCTGTTGCCCGTCAATAAGAAACTCATCTAAATATCGCTCATTTTCTAAAACAACATAAGATGGCTTGTAGGAATATAAAAAGCCAATGTTAATATCGGTGATTTTATGAGCCTGCTTACATTTCTCACAAGTTTCACAAGCATTTTTTATACTGCTAAGAAAACGTTCTAAAACATTGTTATTTTCTGGTTTGCCCCAAACGTACTCTCTCTGAATTTCAGGAACAATTAATTTATTTAACGACAAAAGTAAAAGCAAATTTTCGTCTTTCAGGTAGGTGGAATTATACTTGTTCATGATTTACCTCTTTAATGTTGAAGAAAACTTTTAGTTGTTCCTTTATGTATTTCGCATTGGCTTTAATATCCTTCTCTGTCCAGATTTCCAGATCGCTCGGGGTAGATAAAAAACCTTTTATAAATGGGTTAAGTGTATGTGGCCTGATAAATTCCTTCTTCGGGTTTCTAATAATTTCAATACGTTTCTTCGTGTAGAAATCATTCCCATAACCACGGTTTATTTTTTCATTTAGTAACACCAAATTACCAATAGAGTTTCGATGAATCAATTTATTAGCATAACGATTGATGTTTTCTTTGCAAGTTTCCATATCAACACTGTTAGAGCAATCCATCGAAATATCTATTTTATTTTCTTCGTTTTTATTTTCGTTGTATATATCACTCAAGTCATTGAGTAAGCCAATATAAGCAATAAAATCCGATTGTTCTTCTTTGTTTTTTGTTCCGATAGGAGTTTGAGGAAAAATATGTTCAATATCCTCTTTTTTAGGTCTGAAATAGTCCGCAGGCAAAAAAGGTATTTTATTTTCAGAGTGCTGAGATTCAATAATCTTAATAATATCCGACATTATCAATATTTTATACAACCTGGAATCTTCATTTGCAAACCAATCTTCATTGAAATCATCAATTTCATCAACGAAAGCATCGATTATTAGTTTGCTTTTGTCTTTCAATTTTTCAATAAACCCCTGCCGGGATGTTGTATTTTTCCAATCATCCCATATTGTTGCAATTGTAGTACTTGTCTGTGTTACGATATACTTTACAAAATGATATATCTCATAATCTTGATACCAATCTTTAATCGTCCTGTGCAGTGATGTTATTTTTTTATATAGTTCGATATATTCTGAGTTTTCAAAATCCCGCAACCTAATTTGTTTTTTTCCATCTTTTGCTACATGTAATTTGTAAAGTAAATCAATAGGATAAATATCGGAGTTAAAATCAATCGTTTCGTTAGTGGGAACGGAAATCTTACTAAGAAAATTAAAGTATTCTCGTACATTGGGTTGATTCCACCATGCAGAAATTTCATCCAATTCTAAACCAATGCGTACTCGCCTTTCGTTAATTCTTACAATACTTTTTGTGTCTTCTAAATCAGCATTTTTCAATTCTTCTTTTGCGACATTGGTAATTAACAAAGCTCGAACCAAGTCAGCACCATCTAATGAAACTTTCCCTGTATTCAGGTTCATAAATAATTCCTGTTCACTATCTATATTGGGCTTATTTACAATAAGTCTCACATTGTATAGTAATTTGTCTTTAAAACTATCCGTATCAATTTTATTACTCGTAATCCAGCGTCTTATAGTGTTGTGAGCTGAAAATAAATAAAAAATATCCTGATGATCATAGTCCTTGTCCATATTGTTTTTCAGAAAAACATCCCAATTGTCAGTCGATATATTTGGGTTGATTATAAAATTCTTGATAAAATAATCAGTATCTGGACGTACGGAGTACTTAATCTTGTTTTCAACCATTCTTGTTTCACCAAGATGCGACAGTAAGATTATTAGTGTTGTCAATCTTTGTTGCCCATCTACTACATTGTAGTGTGCATCTTTTTCGACAAGAGTAATATTCTGCACACAATAAAAGCGATCGTCGTTTCCATTCTGGTGAAAACGATCTATGTCATCTAAAAGTTGTTCAACTTGTTGGGGTGTCCATTTATAGCCGCGTTGATACTCTGGAATATTGTAAAATTTATATTTTTCCTTTAAATAATCGGTAAAGACTTCTTTTATATTATAGATTAATTGTGAGTTTGCCATTTTTATGTCTTTTTGCTCTTGTTACTATCTTATTAATTTTCTTAACCCGTTGGCGGAATTAATTATCTAATAAGATGTTTGAAACATCAGTTGTACATATTCGTGATATTTAGTATATTAGAAGTGAGCAAACTTTTAATACGTCATCACTCTATGCACAAATTATATGCAATATTCGCAAAATTTCTCCACATTTGCAAGGAGTTTTCTGATAATCTTGTAACCGAACACGGTAACATACCTCACCCCGGAGTTGTTCCTCGTTTTTCTAATTTAGAAGTAGTTTCTCTTAGCCTTACGATGAAATCTATTGGTTTGGATAGTGAAAACTACTTATTTTCCAAACTAGGAGAATACTCCAATGAGCTGCCACATCTAATTTCAAGAAGAGAATTTAATGATCGCAGGAAACTCACAGCCAATCTCTGTAAAGAGATACACGAAAGAATTGTGACTGAAATTGATGGTGAGGAAGAATCCTTCTGTATAGATCCAAAGCCAATAGAGGTTTGTCGTATTGCCAGAGCTAAACGCTGCAAAGTTGGCAAAGATGACTATGAACGTTCACCTGCATTTGGATATTGCGCTTCACAAAAACTTTATTACTATGGCTACAAACTACACGCAGTCTGTGGATTAAACGGTGTGATACACTCCTTTGATTTGACAAAGGCAAACGTTCATGACATTCATTATCTTCAGGATGTAAAGTATGAATATCAGAATTGTAGCCTGTTTGGTGACAAAGGATATATTGGAACTGAGGTACAATTGGATTTGTTTGAAAGTGCTAACATTAAACTGGAAGTAGCTTACAGACTCAATCAAAAGAGTTGGAAGCCAACATTTATTTCTTTTGCTAAAGCAAGGAAAAGAATTGAAACACTCTTTTCGCAGATGTGTGACCAGTTCATGATGATAAGGAATTATGCCAAAGACGTCAATGGGATTTTTACTAGGATAATCAGTAAGATTAGCGCTCTTACGATTTTGCAATACATCAACAAAATGAACAATAGAACTATTAGAAGGATTAAATATGCGCTAATTTAATTCCGCCAATGGGTAGATTAATAGTAAATTTTCAGAAGATACAAAAGATATTATTGCTGCCTTAGAAGTTCATCCTGCACTACAGCCATCATCCCTTCTACCTGGGCTAAAGCAAGCATACGACCGTGAAAAGAATAGCCTGGATTATAACCTTTATCGGCATCATCGAGCATCAATCGGCCATGATCTACACGCATGGGCACATTGGGACGTTCTTTCTCAAAAATACGTACTAATTCGACTAAATGGCCGCGCCCTTCTAAATGGGAAGCTTCAATAAAATTTCCGTCAGGGGTAGCATTGGTGCTGCGTAAGTGAACAAAATGTGTGCGCTTTGCAAAACGACGAGCCAGAGCAGGTACATCATTATGAAGTCCAGCACTAAGCGAACCAGCACAAAAGGTTAATCCGTTATGAACATTGTCTACTGCTTGAAGAAACCAGGCAATATCCTCTTCGCTTGTTACAATGCGAGGCAAACCAAGCATCTGATAAGGAGGATCATCCGGATGAATGCACATATTGATGTCCCACTCCTCACAAATAGGCATGATGGCAGAGAGAAAATAGTGCAAATTCTCTCTCAAAGCATCTCGATCAATCTCTTTATACAACTCAAGCAAACGGTTAAAGATAGCAACGGGGTTTTGATCGCCCTCTTTGATGTTGCCATTCACAAAGCCTTGCGTCTTAACAATGATCGTATCTACCAACTCGTCTTTCTCTGCTTGTGTGATGACTGCATCCAGTTCCCGTACCTTACGGAGTTCATCTTCAGTGTAATCGGATTCTGCCTCTTCACGTTTCAGCAGGCAACAGTCAAAATAGGCAAAACGTATTTTATCGAAATAGAGAGAAGAGGTTCCGTCTGCCCACGCATGGGTCAAATCGGTACGGATCCAATCTATGACAGGCATAAAATTATAACAAACAGTTTTCACTCCTGCACGCCCGAGATTAGCCAAGCTGAGTTTATAATTTTCGATCAATGCATCACGTTCACTTCCTGCATACTTAATAGCCTCAGAGACGGGCAGACTCTCTACCACCGACCATCGCAAGCCAAAAGATTCTATATAAGTCTTCATCTCACTAATAGCCTCAAAACTCCACACTTCTCCATTAGGTATCTGATGCAAAGCTGTCACAATACCCTCTACTCCTATTTGTCTAAGCATAGCAAGAGTTATTTTATCATTCTTGCCAAACCATCTCCAAGTCTTCTCCATTGTCTTATCTTCTATTTTTCCGATTACTTATTTCACGCAAAAGAGGCTCATGCCATTCCTTAAGAGAAATTCTACAAAAATACAGCATAAATCACAATAAAGAGAGAGAAAGCAAAACTCATTTCTACTTTAAGATTGAGAAAAGAGTTCAAACACCAAAAGGCTCTTAGAACTTATTTCATTGATAAAGTCGAGAGCCGACTAAACTCAACTTTCCTACCTCCCTTATGAGATCAGCAAGATCAAGGATGACCGCTTGGTAGAAGCTGCCCTCCTACTCCCTCAAAAGCATTTTCATAGTTTGTGATCTTCAAATGATATTTTTCCAAACGATCTAGGTCATGGATAGGACGTTCTATATCGCAAGGAATGGGTCGACGACTAAATTGTTGAAAATAGAGCAAACAGGCATCTTTCCACCAGACTGCATCTCTGGTTTGAATTTTCAAGCGGCGTTGTACATCATCAAATCTCGCTTTATCAACAAAAGGTTTCACCATATCCCAAGTTTTCTGGAAAGAACGCGCTTCTTGTACCCCACGATCATAAGTATAGCAGAGTTCATCCCAAAGGGTACGCCCGCTTTTCATCTTATAATTCCAAGATACATGATGAAACCATAGCAGAAGGTTTTCGGGACAAGTGGCTACATCATCGAACTCTTCACACAAAGGCGACTGATATTGCGACACGGCATTGCTACCTGTACTGCTGCGATCAAATCCGATGCCTGCACTATCTGCTTTGTGATAATACTTTGGCAACCAGTCGGCTCGTGCTCCGGGTACATCGCACCAAGGTTGTGGACCGTAATGGTGTCCAAAAGCAAATTGATGGTGCAATCCTAAAGGCATCATATAATCAACCGCTGCTTCACGAGACTCTAACATCATTGTACGCACCCGAGGTAAAAACAGTGTTTTCCATGAATCTGCATTTAAAGGGACACAGGTTTCTTTCTCTTTGCTAAGGAAGTCTTTTTTAGGAAAAGTCTGACTGATCCATTCATCTGCTATTTGTGCCGAAGTAAGCTCATGATTCCATGCCAAGCGACCGAAAGAGTACCAGTTAGCTTGTGCAAAAGGATGACCACACCAGTTAGCATCATCGCCAATATTGGCTACTGCTGCAATAGCGGTAAGTTGATGAGGATAGATAGAACCATCCGTTACACGCGCCACCGTAGAGCCTTTACCTTGCTGATAGGTGTCACTCTCTAAACATTCTTTCCAGAGTGGTGCCAAATAAACCAAATGATTGGCAAAACCAAGATATTCCTGCGTAATCTGAAATTCGGGCATCACAGCTGTCTTCTTCATGGCGCCAAATAAAGGGCTAAAAGGTTCACGAGGCTGAAAATCTATCGGTCCGTTCTTTACCTGTATAATAACATTCTCTCTAAATTGCCCGTCGAGTGGCATAAATTCCTGATAAGCTTGCTTAGCACGATCGCTATCACCCGGACTATAAACAAAAGCTCTCCACATCACGATACCACCGTGAGGTTTCAACGCATCTGCCAACATATTAGCACCGTCGGCATGTGTACGCCCGAAGTCCTGAGGACCGGGTAATCCTTCCGAATTAGCCTTGACCAAAAAGCCTCCGAAATCGGGTATCAATTTATAAATCTCATCTGCCTTCTTTTTCCACCAACAACGAACAGCCGCATCTAAAGGATCAGAAGTGGGTAGTCCGCCCAATTCAGCAGGTGAAGAAAAATTAATGGATAGATAAACTTTTATCTTATAAGGACGAAAAACTTCTGCTAGCGCTTTTACTTTTTGTAAATACTCCGTAGATAACATTTGCGGACTGGCATTAACATTGTTCAACACCGTAGCATTTATTCCGATAGAAGCATTTGCACGGGCATATTCCGTATAACGAGGTGAAAGAACATCGGGCAGTTTATCCCATTGCCAGATAGAGTGTCCGGCATATCCCCTTTCCACAGTACCGTCAAGATTATCCCAATGGTTTAGGATCCGTATTTTATATGAAGGAGATTCTTTTATATCCAAAGGGGAAGTCAGCTCTCCTGTTTGTTGCAGGCGGAGAAGATGGTAAGCACCATAAAGGATTCCTTCTTCACCCATTGAACTCAAAACGATCTTCTGATCATCGGCAGATGTACGAATAGTAAATCCTTCTTGCCCGAGCTCTTTATACTCTTTTCCTTTTTGCAATCGAAGTTCAACAGGTATTCCTTGCCAAGCCTTTCTAAGTTCAGAAGCAGCAATCGTCAATGTAGGAGAATGTTTTTTGCAAATCACCTCAGCCTTCTGGGGAGTATAATTTCTAAACCACAGGCTATCAGTCTTCTCTGCTTTCAACGCCAGAGATAAAAAACTCCCTATCAGAAGGGCTAGATATTTTTTCATATGTATCAATTCAAAAAATTAACCATTTATTTAGGAAAAATAATACGATATTTTCCACTCAAATGCATGACAGCAAAAAGCCTCAACAAACCATCGTAATAAGCATCAAAATAACCATCAGCATAAGGTTCATGACGCGCATCCCATAATTGTTTGACGAATTCTTCACTTTTATCATGCGTGCAAACCAACGACACAGCAGCTGAGCTTGCCACTAAGCCCAACGAATGACGCAAGGCTGTGTATCCTCCTGCCGACAATATATCCGCAACAGGGGAACCATCAATATTATATTGATCTACAAAAGTATCAATTCCTTGTGAATACAAAAAATTCTGAATTTTATTACCATATTCTTGTTGCCATTCTTTGTCGGCACAAGACCAAGAATAATCGAGAGCAATATTCATAGGTACTCTCCAAGAATCAAAGCGAAAAGCTTTGCCTATTATGTGATCCCATGGCAACAAAGAGCCATCATATTTAGAGTAGTCGGGATTAAGACCTGTAACAGGATGAACTGCTTTATGAAGATACGCGCGGCTAGCAGCTGCACATTCCATCCAGAAATTAGCTTTACCGTCATTTGCCCAGCGAGCCCATACTTCATAGAAAGCAGGGATATGATAAGAAGGGTCTGTAAAAGTTCCTCCCCAACGGTCGGGCACAAAAGTTATGAGTTTATGTTCTTTGTTGATTAAGTTCGAAACTTTATCATTATCTCCCCTATTCATCACATTCGCAAGGATGTATTGTGCCTCTTTCAAATAATCAATTCCTTGAGTATTTCCCCAGCGATTAGAAGCAAAAATGAGCGAAGTAATATAGTATAGCTCACCGTCAGAAGCAGGGCCTTTGGCATTTGGTGTACCATCCGTTTTGCAACTCCATGCAAAATAGCCTTTCCAATCTCCCTCTTTATGCTGCATATATTTTTTGCTCCAACGCCACAAACGATCAAAAACGTCCTTTTTGTCTAATTGCACAGCAATCATCATTCCATACGACATCCCTTCTGTACGGACATCTTTATTTTTTATATCCGAGATATAAGCAAGAGAATCACCTACTTCAAAATAAATTCTATTAGGCCCATAAAAAAGAGATTGAAATACATTCTCTACTTTTTCATCAATTGCTTTTTGAGTATAACCTAGTTCAGCGAAAAGATTCCGGTATTTATGTGTTTGAAAAGCTCCTTGATCCCAAGGAGGTAACACATCTGATGCTTGAGTATTTAATGTAACAGAAAAAAGAAGAAGTACAATTTTTAAGACAAAGGTGCGTTTCATAATTTTCGATATTTAGTTTCTAATCAATGACACATCGAACTCCTTATATACTCTAAAAAGTTAACGCATTCCTTTTGAGAAATGAACGGGTTGCTTTTTGAAAATGAACACGTTCCTTTTTCAAAAGGAATAGGTTAACTTTTCGCCCCCTACAACGCCTTTAAACAGGGCATTTGCATACCTTCAAAGAGAGGACGAATAAAAAACATGAGCAAAATCACTCACCTCCGCCATCAATGGTTTTGATGGTTCCATCGGTATTATATTCTAACACGCTGACCTTCAAGCTACGAAGCCATGTACGACCTCCGGAAGGTACGCAATCGTGATGAAAGAGATACCACTGACCTTTAAACTCACAAATAGCATGGTGAGTTGTCCAACCCACAACAGGGGTTAGAATCACTCCTTGATAAGTAAACGGACCATAAGGATTATCACCGATAGCATAACACAAGCGATGAGTATCCCCCGTTGAATAAGAAAAATAATATTTGCCGTTGTATTTATGCATCCAAGATGCTTCAAAAAATCTGCGGCTATTATCTCCTGCTGTCAGAGGATCACCGTTCTCATCTAAGACAACAACAGCTTTCGGTTCTTCTGCAAAACCAAGCATATCATCAGTTAGTCGAACGATTCGCGCCGGCAAAGCCTGCTCATCATCTTCAGGTAAAACGCCGCATTCTTGTGCTTTGTTGTCGCGGTATCGCTGTAATTGGCCTCCCCAAAGTCCGCCAAAATACATATAAAAGGCGCCGTCTTCATCTTCAAAGACAGCAGGATCTATACTATAACTACCTTTAATAGGATCAGATTGCGGTATGAAAGGCCCTTCCGGCTTATCACTCACAGCCACTCCAATACGGAATATATCTGTTTGATCTTTCAAAGGGAAGTAGAGATAATACTTACCATCCCGATAAGCACAGTCACAATCCCAGAGTTGACGTCCCGCCCAAGGAATATCTTTCACAGCAAGTGCCACTCCATGATCTGTAACTTCCCCATCCATACTTTCCATAGAGAACACATGGTAATCGCACATATCAAAATGATCCCCATTATCATTCTCAGGTATTCCGCTTTCGCGATCGTGCGAAGGGTAAATATAAAGTTTACCGTTAAAAACATGTACAGCAGGATCGGCCATATAATCGCCCGGAACTAAATATCTCGCTTCTTTTTTCATTTTCTTTATGTTGTTAATGATTATTTATTTTCACTTGCAGCTTTTATGATAGCAGCTACTATAGGTTTAGGATGATGCTGACGATCGAACAATAGTGGATAGTCGGTACGTCCTCTGACAGGCCAATCATTGCGCCATGAATCCGAATCAGCAACTCCCCACATAGTTACCCTACTAATTTTGTCGCTATGCTTAAGGAAGAGATTAAAGAAAGCCTCCATCCTAGCAGTCCAAGCTGCAGCCACAGAATCGGGCAGTGCATCCGGATAAGGATTCATCTCTTTGCTATATGCGAAGTTTCGCCCTACATTAGCACCGATGTTTCGGTCTGGAGTAGGCAAAATAGTCAGATCCATCTCAGTAATCATAACCTTCACACCCGCATTAGCAAAAGCCAGCAAGCTTTCTTCATAATCTTTCACCGGCGGGAAATCCATTTGAAGATGGGTTTGCATTCCTACTCCATCTATGCGCAATCCTTTCGCTTTCAACTCGCCTACAAGACGTACCACAGCCTCACGTTTCGCTTTGTGAGCCATGGAAAAATCATTGTAGTAAAGTTCTGCATCAGGATCTGCTTCATGAGCAAACTGAAAAGCCAAAGGAATATAATCTTTTCCCAAGATATCATAGAACTTTGTTTTGCGATAAGAGCCATCATCTTCGAAAGCTTCATTCACTACATCCCATCCTTTGATGCGACCTTTATAGCGGGCAAAAACGGTATAAATATGATCTCTCATGCGCTTAATCAGCACTTCGCGTGACACATTTTTACCATTCTTATCCACACAAAACCAAGGTGCTAATTGCGAATGCCAAATCAAGGTATGACCTACGATAAAAGCATGCTGTTTCTCACCCAATGCAACAAAACGATCGGCTTTAGTAAAGTCATAGCGATCTTCTTCGGGATGGATAACTTCACTTTTCATGCAATTTTCAGCTACAACCGAATTGAACTGTTCATTTATAAGACGAACGCCTGCCGTATCCACTCCCGAAGCCTGTAAATCATTCACTGCAACTCCCATAAGAAATTTTCCCTCAAGAGCACTTTTCAAAGAAGGCTCTTCTTTAACCTCCGTTTTTTTACAACCTGACAAGAGTGCCAAAAAAGAAAGAGCTACAGCAATGGCAAAATAATGTATCTTCATAAAACAACCTATTAACATGGTTTGTCCAAATTTCAAGGACAAAGACCTCTAAATCAACTAATATTTAAAAACTAAAATTTAACTAATGAACTGTTTGTTTGAAATAAAAAACTACTGTTTATCTCCATTTTTACTTCTCCTTTCAGACAATTCTAACTGTATCACCTCATTCAACTGTTTAGAGATGGGGTAAAAGAGCAGAGCAATTACTCCGATAAAAAAAGTAACCGCCGGAATAATACTGGAAGTTAACTTGATACCTACAATTGCGGAAGCTGTTTGCACTGTGTTCGGCACAAAACCAAAAGCATCTACTATAACGCCACAGATAGCACCTCCCAAACCTAAGCCTGCCTTCAAACCAAAAACAATTCCTGCAAAAACAAAACCGGTAGCACGTCGATGATTTACCCATTCGGAATGATCTGCTACATCTCCCATCATAGCCCAAAGCAAAGGTATAGTCGGAGCGTAAGCCATACTCTTTAACAAGTTAATGGTAAAGATCAAACCCACATTAGTAGAATCTACCACAAAGAATAAGAGAGTAAAGACACTAGTCAAAACAAGGCAAAGAATGAAAACATTTCGTTTACCAAAGAGATTAGAGAGCCATCCTGAAAGGAAAATAACACCTAACAAAGTAACGATCTGACCCGTCATATTAAAGAGACTGAATCCCACGGCAAAAACATTACTGTAATCAGGTAGGGCTATCAATCCGAAAGCATCTAAAACCTTATGCAAAGCACCATACGTATCACCATCTACATTAACCAAACCAAAGTGTTGAAGGAAATTAAACAAAGAGGTTTTATCTACGAAGTAGTTGAAATAGTAAGACATACTACTACCCCATAAAGCAAGAGTTGTAAATAAGAACAGCGTAAGAATAAACATTGATTTCCAAGGACGATTAGAAATAATGTCTTTGAAATCTTCTTTTATTGAATTTTTCTGACCTGCAGGAGGAGTGATACGCTCTTTAGCAGTAAAGAAAGTAATAATCAACAAAAGTACTACGATCGCTGCAAATACAGAAATAGTTATCAACCACCCCTTTTGATCGTTACCTTGTCCAAATTTAGAAACCAAAGGCAAAGTAAGTCCTTGTACCACGAATGTAGCAATAGTAGCGGTAACAAAACGCACCGATGAAATACTGGTACGTTCTTTAATATCGCTCGTCATAACTCCCCCCAAAGAGGCATAAGGAGTATTATTAAACGAATAAATGGACATCAACAATGTATACGTGATTCCTGCATAAATAATTTTTCCACGCTCACTAAGATCGGGAGTGGTAAATGCCAGAACAAAGAACAGCGCAAATGGAATAGCTGTCCAAAGTATCCAAGGACGATACTTACCCCAACGAGTATTTGTACGGTCAGAAAGAATACCAACCAACGGATCTACAAGCGCATCAAAAAAACGAGCAATCAATAAAATCAGACCGGCGGCCGTGGCTTTGATACCAAAAACATCCGTGTAGAAGAAGAGTTGAAACATCATCATCATCTGGAAGACCAGGTTCGCCGAACCGTCTCCCAAACTATAACCTATTTTCTCTCTAAAAGGAACTTTCTGAGAAGAACTTTTCATCGTATTTATTTTTATGTTAATATTTTGTAGTAAAAGGTGAAGCAGGCAATCCCGCTTTATTTGACAAGTTAATTCCTGCAGGATTATCATCCCATCCGTAACGAACCACTACCGGATGTTCTATTTCTTCGTTCCACACAATCACTTTGTGCCCGTCTATCTTGGCTTTGGCCCATTTGAACACACCATCTGATCCGGCAATAGAGAATCCTTTTAATTCTGTTACAGGTTGCAAATCATCTGTACCTTCAAGGAAAGAAAGAATGATCTTGTTTCCTTTTACTATGGCAGATTGATACATGGGACCTTCCGAAACAAGCTTTTTATCTCCATAAACTAACTTTTGAGCTTGTAATGAAAGACGATGTCCTACCTCTTTCTTACTTAAAGGATGGATATCATTCCACTCTCCCAAATCTATCGTCACCGCAAGTGCAGTATTAGGAACAGTGCGGGTAACTCCAAGCTGTTTGTTTCTCAGTTCCGCCCAGCTACTTTCAACCGGTCTTGAATGAGATCGCATATAGTTTGGCAACTGTACAATAAAGAAAGGTAAATCAGCGTCTTTTAGCATCCCTCTCCAATCGGCAATAAGAGCAGATAATAGATCACCGTAATCCTTATATCTTCCCGCATTCGACTCACCCTGATACCAAATAGCTCCGGTAAACTTGCAATGAGCCAATGGAGCAATCATGCCATTGTATAAACCAACAGGCTTATATTGAAAGGATATCTGTGAAGGCATGGATGGCATCTGAGTACCCAAACGGTGCTTCCACTGACCTAAAAGATTTATCTCTTTTCCTTCGCAAAGAATTTTGTAAGGCTTATCTTTCACAAATTCAGGACGCCCTCCATAGCTTATCAAACGTATTGTTATGTTGTTTTCTCCGAGTTTTAATAAATTAGCCGGAATCTTATAGATACGAGGCGGATAGCGATACGACACCGTTCCTACAAATGTTCCGTTAACATACACTGAATCAGCATCAGCAATACATCCTAAACGAAGAATAGCTTCTTTGCCAACAAATTCCTGTGACACATCAAAATTTCTACGAAACCAATGCGAACCATTAATTGGAGTATATCCGTTCGCACCCCATGACGGATCAAATAGTTCCGTTTTATCCCACGACGAATCATTATATTCGGGCGCATACCAAGGAATAAACTTCTCTGAAGAAGAAGAAGAGGCATCTGGATGCAATCCTTTGTCAGCAGCATATAACGCTGCATTCCACAAATTTTGTGTTTCAGCACCTAGATGTTTCACATCTGCAATATACTGATCGGATTCGCACATCTTTTTATCATTCAGATACAAAGGAAAAGGTTTCAAAGCATCTTCACTAATCCACGCTTCTATAGGAGAACCTCCTACACTAGAATTAATAATACCAACAGGTACTTTAGTTTTAGCATAAATATCTTTAGCGAAAAAATAAGCCACAGCCGAGAAAGACATTGCGTTCTCAGGATTCAAAGATTTCCATTTAATCGGCAGGATATCAGTTTGTGGTCCATGAAAATTATAATTCCAAGGAGTTTTAACATAACGAATCATGGGATTAGAATCTCTTTCTGCTTCCGCACGGTATTTATCTAATACTCTGGAAATAGGCAACTCCATATTAGACTGCCCCGAACAAAGCCATACATCTCCTATTAAGATATCTTTTAACTGTATATCGTTGATCGTCATCGTATAAGGGCCTCCGGCCTTCATTGGCGGCAAATCTATTTGCCAGTTTCCTTGCGCGTCAGCACGAGTTTCCACTTTCTTTTTTAAGAATTCCAGCACAATTTTTTCATTAGCATCAGCTGTGCCCCACACAGTAATCGTCTGCTCCCGTTGGAGAACCATACCATCCGCAATCAAAGTGGGTAGTTTGACCTTTGCTTCGCCCAATAGGGCGAAGCAAAAGACAAACATCACAACAAAACTAACCTTACCAAAAACTTTCATAACTAACCAATTTTTTATTCCATTTTACTTTCAGGAGCACCTAGATAAGAGCGCTTCAAATCTCCGGTATCTAACATCAATTTTTGTAGAACAATACCCGGATCGAGTGGACGAAAGCGCAATATATGTTTACCCTGAGTGATTATTTTATGTGTCGTAACTGTCCGGTTTATGCTGTTAGCTTGCCAAAAGCCTATCATTCTTGCTTTTTCCGGACCATTTATATTTACTACTTGTTCTTCACCTCCATCAAAAGAGACGGCATAACGCAAGCCTTTATTCTCATTAAAATTCAAGGTGGGAGAAACCAAGATTTCCAATTTCATCTCTCCTGTAGAAGTAAGTTCCATATCGTATTCCAAATACGTATCTTTATCGGGCATCAAGGTTACCGGAGTAGTGGTAACTGCCGAAAGCGTTTTTCCTAAATCAGGAATTACTACCCAATGAGTATGCTCTCCATTCATCGCTCTGCTATAATGTTCCGCTTCTATTGAAACATAACCGTCAGCTTCTTTAAACAGAGGAGGAAGAGGAGCCATCTTATTTTGTGGAACCCTTATCACCGCAGGCATCACATTATGTCTTGGTTCCTGCCAGTAGGTATATCCGATGTGTGTCTGATCCATCATGTGATTCCATTTGCCACCTGCTATCTCTTTATTATAATGCCGTGTAAGCAATGAATCTCTCATATAGCATTCCTCCACTTTATCTGCCCATGAGTTAGCCTTTACATCATTTATCTCTGCCAGGTCATGATTCATGGCTACAGCATAATAAAGCTCGTATAAGTTTGCGCATGCTTGTATAGGAAAGAGCACCAATTCATCGTAAGCATCCCGACAGTCGGCAGGAAGCAAATAGTTCAGTTTCAATGCATCAAGCAACAAAGCCTGATAATCATCGACTACCCTTTTAAACTCATTATAATTGTGTAGACTATAGGTCTTCTGATTTAAAAGCTCAGGAGTTACGCGACGATTATATTTGGTATAAAGATTAATCAAACGTGCCGCTTCCTTGGCATAACGTTCGCCAAACTGCCGAGCACAAAATTCTTCCGTATGTTTTAACAAGTTATCCGCTTTAAAACGTTCAGGGTTCCATGCCATATCCATAAAAAACTGAATCGGATATTCCATTGGTTTCAAATCACCGACATTGACCACCCATAGTTCATCAACACCATAGCGGTAAGTAAGATTCATCTGTTCCCAGATACGCTGTACTTGCGACACATTAAGCCACTTATAATTACGCGGTCCTCCTACATAGTCGAAATGATAATACATACCATATCCTCCTTTACGTTTCTTAGCCGTAGGACTAGGCAACTTGCGTACATTACCCCAGTTATCATCGCAAAGCAACAATGTCACATCATCCGGCACTCGCATACCTTTATCATAATATTCTTGCACCTCTTTATATAATGCCCATATCTGAGGGGTCTCACTTGCCTTTTTACCCGTAACATCAGCGATAATCTTCCGCTGATCTTTAACGATCTTCTCTAGCAAAGCAATATTTGCATTTTCACTCATAGGTTCATCTCCATCACCACGCATACCTATAGTCAGCACATCTTCAGTATGCTTCATACGCTCAACTCCTTTACGCCAAAAATCATCGAGCACAGCTTTATTTGTTGCATAATTCCAAGGACCTTTACCATAACGCTTCCACTCCTTGTGCGCACGTGCCAGAGGTTCATGGTGAGAAGTCCCCATCACAATGCCCATCTCATCAGCCAGTTTAGAATTCATCGGGTCGTCGTCATAGAAAGCAGCATCCCACATAGCAGGCCAAAGATAATTAGCCTTCAAACGAAGAAGTAGTTCGAACACTTTTTCATAAAATCGGTGATTATATCCACCAAAATTTTCGTTCACCCATCCTGTTAATGCAGGTGCTTCATCATTAAGGAAAATACCTCTATATTTCACCGCCGGCTCTCCGTCGGTATAAGATCCTCTTTTGATATATAAATGATCCTTCTTGCGTACAGGTACATCTGCCCAATAATACCAAGGAGAAACGCCCATTTGTGCAGAAAGCTCATATACTCCATACACTGTTCCCCTCTTATCACTACCAGCTATGACCAATGCTTCATCTACTCCGGGAAAAGGGTGCTCAACTGTTTGAATAATAAATTTCTCTCGTTTACCCTTCAATTCTGTCCCGTCTATCTTTTTCTCCTTTACCAATTGGTCTATATAGCGACTGTTACCGATACTACCAATTATTACTTGACGTTTATCATTGCTAAGTTGAGTATGAACGATTGGGGTAATGCCCGTAACGCGGTTGAAATCCTCTTTCAAAGAAGCAACACTGCGAGTGACAGCAGTTGTCTCTAAACTATCCACTAAAAGAGGGGCAACAAAAGACTCTTCCGCCAAAACAAAAGCATCATTCTTATCAGCAGACAAGATATCTCCGACTCCTTCACATATCGGCTGTTGCGAAAGAGAGTCACATCGCTCTGGATTATTTTTAGGGATTCCTACCAATAATAAAGAAAAGAAAAGAAATGCGTTCCGCATAATAAAAATGTTATCTATTTAGATTTATACAGTTAACAAAAGCTTCTAATAAAACCATTTGTTCTGATACAAACATACATATAAATTGTAGACAAGGATTGTTTCATTGTTTCAAATCATTCCTTAGGCGATACATATGTTTATTCATACGTTACAAGAATCATCGTACACGTTACATTAGTTCATAAACAAGCAGTTAAGTGCAATTAAAAAGAGAAAAGAATAATTTATCTCAAGACTAATAGACAAAAAAAAACCATAACTCTGCAACTTTTAAAAAGCATATAGAGAGTTATGGTTTACTTTAAAGAGAGAACAATTTATTGCTTAAGTAAATTATGAGCGAATTCATGAAAACAACTTTTTTCATGAACAGAAAACACTTAGCTTTTAAGGCCTAATGATAAATTTACAATTTGTATGGATAGTATTTCCATCTGAAGTCTTTACTGTTACATCAAAAATAACCCAACTATAGTTAAGATGAGGAATAAAATACATAGAAGTAACATTTGATGGACCATATTTATTAGTAATCGGATCTCTAGTAGTAGGACCATACCAACTAAGAGAAACATTTAAATTTGGGATAAATGCATACCAAGTACATCCAGTCATATTAGGATATGAAGGAGTTACCGCAACCAAATTACTACATTCCTGTAAAGAGATATAGTTTTCATACAGAAGTGGTTTCTCAATAGTTTCTCCTGTTGAAGACACACCAATATAAGTTCCTTGAATAGGTACATAAGACTGCGCATACATTAAGTTACAAACAGGCATCAATGTCATTAAAACTAACAATAGAATAATTTTTTTCATAGAATAAAGATTTGTGTCCTTCAAAAAGAAGGGCGGGTTAAACAATAAAAACACAATAACACAAATTTGAAACAAAGATGAAAGAAGGAACTCTTCCATCTTTGTTCTTTTAAAAAAACTATTATTTACCAGCTAATCCATTTACAAATTGTAATTTATCACCAATAACGATCAAAAGCATAATTATAATCACCATCTTGTGGGTATATCACTCCTTCCGACAATCTAAATCCTTTCAAATCTCCATGATAATAAACGAGTGGAGAGGGACCATAATCCTTTATAGTATAAGCCGTAGTATCTCCTTTATCAAAAACAATACGTGCCGTTTCATTCATTTCTCCACCATCGTTATATACTACGAATGGGATATCTACAGTTAAATTATTACCTTTTATAGGATATGAAGTAGTAGCAGTAAACTTATATCGATTCTTGAAAACAGTAGTAACATTTAGTGTAACAATATTTACATTACTTCTTTGGGTTACTGGGATAGATAAAGTCTTATTAGATTCAGGCTGGCGCAGAACAATCGTACTACTTCTTTCTGTACCTGATGTATTTTCATCCACCGTAGGTATAACTTCAAATATCTTATAATAGACATGACGACATTCAATACTTAGCCAATCTGGTTTACTTATTATCTCAGGAGCTAAATCTATTACCTGTTCGTCTGTGATAAAATATGACAATACAGGACATGAGGGTTTAGTCAAATATTCTCCTTCAAAATCATATTCTAAAATAGGATTTGATGAAGCATAAAAGTTAAAATAATAGTTTTCCATGTTATCTATCGAACGAGTAGACAGCTCGGTATCAGAAAAAGAGCTTCCTTCCTGTAGCGTATTCAAGTCATCATTGCTACAAGCATACAAAACAATAAAAACGAACAGTAGATAAACGTTTTTCATAATATTCTAAATTTAAAGTTAATAAGCTGAATTTATAGAGAATAGCAGAGCCGATGAAAGGAACTGCTATTCTCTATAGTTGATTATTTACCAGCTAATCCATCAGCAAACCCTGCATAGGTATGCTTACGGTTATAGTTCAAATCCCAGAGTCCGATAGGTTGCCCTTTTCTCCAACCGGAATCCGTCGGGCTATCTGTTGCCGCCCATTGAGTAATACCATAACGCTGAGCAGCAGGAATAATTTCAAAATATTTCTTTATTATAAATTTATAATATTCCGCCATAGCTTTATGCTGTTCTTCCGTCACGCTCGTTGTTAAAATAGTTTCTCCATTTTCATCAGCAAGCCCCATATCTAGTTCAGATACCTTAATGAGCTTACCTGTAGCAGCTAGAAGCGTATACATATTCACAACAGCCTCTTCATTCTTTTGCTGTGTCACAGGATTCAAAGAATAAGTCACGTGCATCTGCGTGCCGATACCATCAATTTTAGTAACACCATCAGATTCCCAATATTTAATCATATTGATCAATCCTACACATTTTGCATTAGCATTATAAGCCGCTTCCAGATTATAATCATTAATGAAAAGTTTAAGGTCATCACCACCATACTGACGAGCGAGCTTAATAGCCACACGAGCATAATCCTTACCTAAATAATCCTGCCAATAAAAATTAGATGCATCCTCATGAGTCGGATCACTTTTCAACTCTGAGGGTTGACCATCGGACATTGGTTCATTAACCACATCCCATGCTTTTACATAACCATCACAAGCTTCCATCATTCCCTTAATCCATTGTCCCATTGCCCATGTTAAAGTATCAGCTTTCTCTTCAGGTGTCAATGGAGCAGAGCCTGATGCATCAGGACTTCCTTCAACATTAAAGGTATAAGGATGCCAACTAGGCTTTGCCCAACCAGCTGAGTTATTCGAATCAAAAGCCCCATTCTTAACAAGATTTTCTGTAGACCCTTCAGCTGTTAGAGATATATCATCAAAATAAAGATCACCTTTAAACGTTCCAAAAACAAACTGAAGCTTCTCTAAAGCTGTTTTAGCAGTAAATGAAACTGAAACATCAGACCACTTTATACTTGCTGGTATACTTGATTCATATTGAGTAGCTCCTCCATCAGTAAAAGGCCAAAAGCCAATTTGAATGGCAGATGAAGCCTTGACACGCATTTGCAAGGTATATTTCACACCCACTTTCATAGGCTTAGGCAACTTATAATTAATTTGCCAATCCCAAATATTGGTTCTCGCTTCAGGAGTATTGAGGTGCAAACAATTATTAAGACTACTAACAAGACTATTCAGGTATGTTACATTTTGCTGTGCATGCCAACATAATGTATGCCCATAAATAGAAACACCGGCCTCTTTAGCAGCAGCCACAAATTTCGCAACCTGCAAAAAGCTCATAGCTCCATTATTTTTCACAACAGAGCCATATTTCATTGCGTTTCCAGCAGTGAGTTCATCATAGTTTGTACAAGCCAAACTATGAACCAACTCTCCCTTTAAAAAGTCACTAACTCCTACACCAGACCCCAATTTAAAATTAGGATTGGCATCACGATCAACATACGTCTTCAGTGCATCATAACTATTCAGATATTCATATTCAACTAATTTAGCAGGCTTTTCAGTCGAATAATCTAAAACATTGTTATCAGCACATGAGATCAATAAAGATGAAGCAATTACCGACATCAACAAATTCGTACTGCATCTCATATTTAATATTATTTTTTTCATCATTTCAATTTATATGATTAGACAATACTTAATCTTCTTTATATTTGGGACTAGAATATTCTTTTTTAATCCCTCTAGTTTGCCAAACAAGTGTATCCTTTGTCGCATACTTTTTAGCTCCAAAATCAATCTGATAATCCAAATAGAGGCCGTCACGGTCTTTATTTTCCCATGCTTTCTTTTCAGATTTTTCTAGATATTTACCGGTACCACTTGCTTGATATCCGGCAGTACCTGAACTAATCGTACACTCTCCTTTATCATTGAAAGTTAAGACAAGGTCACAAGTAATTCTACTGCCATTTGACAGATTAGTGCTCACAGGGAAAATCACAGAGTTTAAAGAACGAGTTTTCGTTGCACAAACCTCATCTTTTTCTACACTTTCCTTATGACGGATATTTGTTGAAGTGACTCCATTTTCTGTAATCAAATCTACACCACGGCGCAAATAATAGGCATGGTATTTATTGATGTATTTCACACAATAAAGCACATAATCTTTAGGAAGTATTCTCCAATACAGTGAGTTAGTACGAGAAGGAATATCCCCAGCAACCGAAGGAGTACCAACCAGAATACTATCTGCGCCGGTCACTTTCGTCATAAGCAGCGGGATGACATACGTATTCTCTAAAGATTTAGGATCTTCAAAGAAAGCATCTGTCAGTTGCACTTCTACTCCACCTCTAAAATCACCGCCATAAGCAAGTTTATTACCGGCAAGAGTATAATAATTAGAAGGCATAGGTTTTACAGGAGAACCATTGGGGAAATAAAGATGATCCGTCAATGTGTTGTCTACTGAAAAATCAACGGTAATATCTTTCCCTTTATAAGCACCTCCCATTGTTCCATATATCATACACTTATGTTGATTATCAAGTGTAGTATCATACGTATCTTCACCTAACACAATGGTACGTACAGGATCTTGATAAGCAAAATAGACTGTAGTGCCACCTTGATAATCTGGAAAATCATTTTTCTGATTTTCACAAGATATAGCTAATAATCCTATCGATAAAATCGATAACAGTTTAAAAACTTTCATATTTTTCAACTTTTTAAGTTTTTTACAATAATCAATTATTTCCAACCAGCATTCTGTTCTAGGTTGCTCCATTTCAAAACCTCGTTATAAGGAATCGGACCGTAATACATGTAATCTTTGTAGTCTCTATCTTCTACATCTATTATTGTATAACTTAGTACATCATTTGTTTTTTCTATTTTCACACCTTTTGCCTTTTCGGTTAGATTTTCTTTCCAACGACGTAAATCCCAAAAACGCTTATTCTCAAAACAGAGTTCCAAACGACGTTCATTACGGATCAGTTCACGCATTTTCTCTTTGCTTGATTTGCAATCTTCTAAATAAGGGTCAGCACCATTAGTACCCACACCTGCTCTTGCACGAATAGCTTTGATTACATCATAAGCACTATAAGCATGACTACCCTTTCCTGTGGGTCCCCAAGCCTCATTAGCAGCTTCAGCATAGGCTAAGAATATTTCTGTATAGCGAATGCGAACCGGATAATGATATTGAGCATTAGGAGAACTTGTACTTGCATTACAATCTTCACGCAATAATTTGCGCAAATAATAACCTGTACGTGTTGATGTACTTTGCTTATTCAGACCGTCATCATTACCACTTTCATATGTTCCAGTAATAATCTCCTTGTCTTTATATTTTGCTCCATTATACAGAATATACTTACCTAGACGAGGATCACGACCTGCATAAGGATCATTAGAAGAATAGTTGCTATTCGACAAATCCGAGATAGGATAACCATTAGCCATAGGAAAAGCATCTACCAAATTCTGAGTAGGGTTAATGCGTCCTTTTCCATACAATGTAGGTGGGAAATTATCTCTTTCTTGTTGTAATCCCATGTCCCAATCTGCATCTCCAATAGTTTTATTACCTCTCCAAAGTATTTCAGCAGGGACAGCACCAGAACCTAAATTTTTAATATCATCAGTATTCATATACCATGTATATCCGGTCGGATCTAATCCTGCAACACCATTTATGTGATCTAACACAATAGCTGCATAATCGGCAGCCTTCTCAGCAGTCACAGTAGTACCTTCTTTATATGCCGGACTAGAAGCCAACAAAGCCACTTGTGCGCGAATAGCTTCTACGATGCGTTTACTTATACGTCCACGCATATATGTTCCGAATACTCGATTATAATCACTAGCATTTGTCACGCCGATTGCTTTATAATTAGCAGGGATCTCAGCATCACTAATATCAACATAATCCAGCGGAAGCAAAGCAACTGCTTCATCTATATCCTTAAAAATCTGATCCAAGCAGTCTTGAAATTTATCTCGCGGAACATTAAAGTCTGATTTACTATCTTCAGAAGATGTTGAAATAGGGAAACCCAATAGTTCGCCACCTTCAGTCCAACCGCCATGCATCATTAATAAATAATACATGTTAAGAGCGCGTAAAGCATATGCCTCACCTTTCAAGTGATCACGATACATCGTGCGTATCTTTTCATCTTTTGCCCACTCAACTTTATCAACATTCTCTAAGAAAAGATTAAGATACTGTATGGTAGCTCTACGTGATTGCCATTGGGTCATCGGGTTATTATTAGCCGCCCAAGAGCCAAGGTTCATCTTTAGATAGTTACTACCCAAATCATTCGTAACCGCATCATCTGTAGCAACGTCAGTTGTACTCTTTGTATCGTAGGGCAACATTGCATAAGCATACCCTAGAAGTCCTTGAGCATAAGTCGGCTCAGTATACATTTGATCTATGCCTCTATTATTCTCTTCCGCTGGTGAAAACATGTCCTCGCACGCAGTCAAAATAGGCAATAGAGCCATCAGTATGACGATATTTTTTAATTTCATAGTCTTCATTTTTTATTAGAATATAGCTTTTACACCAATATTATAAAATCGTGTTTTAGGTGCACTTCCCACACTCATTTCCATGTGCTTTCTTTCTTTTGAAAGAGTTAGTAAATTTGCTCCACTTACATAAACTGACACTCCATGGAGAAAAGCATTATGTAATACATGCTTGGGTAAATCATACGTTATTTGCACTTTCGCCAAATCAAAGCGGTCGGTTTTGTACAACCAAAAATCCGATGTCCGGAAATTGTTACTTCCATTCTCCGTTGTCAAACGAGGATAAGTAGCGGTAGCCTTCGTGCTTTCTGTCCAGCGATCACGTACTATTGCTGAATACTTTTTATCTCCAGAAACCCAATAATAAGAGCTATTCTTGACGCCATAAGCTCCAAAACTGCCGGTACCTAAAGCAAAGAAAGTGAAATCTTTCCATTTAGCAGTAAAGTTAATACCTAATGTAAAAGGAGAGCCATACCATCCTCCTTTACCCAAGAATACTTCATCATTGCTATCAATTACTTTATCATTATTCTGATCAACGTATTTAATGTCACCCGGTTTTACAGTACCTCCCAATTTCTGTTGCGGAGAGTTTGCTATTTCTTCCTCACTCTGGAAAAAGCCATCGCTTTTTAATCCCCAAATACCATCTATAGGACGCCCTTCACGTTTTCTATAATCATTATGAATTTCGTCACGCTTAGTTGCTTTGGTATCATAATAAGTACCAGCTACACCCAGAGTCATATCTACATCGCCGAAACGCTTATTCAGATTGACATTGAAGTCAAAGCCAATACGTCTATTACTATTATAATTCAGATAAGGAATGAATGATGCCGCAGGGTATCCTGTACTCAAGTAACTAGGATAAAATGTAGGGTTGCTAATAAGATACCCTTCCATAGTATTTATAAAAAACGAAGCATCTAATGTGAGTAACTTTTTCCATAGAGAAGCTTTCAGATTCGTTGAAAACTCTTTGCGTTTGATAAAGTCTAAGTCTTTATTTCCACCACGCAAAGGAATTGTGTACTTACCGGATGAACCATCGTACCAGCCATATCCATCATTTTGAGTCCAAACAGCTTCATACAGATAGAATTCTTTTTTATTATCACCGGAGCCAGCAACAAGATCAATGTCTTGATTTATAATACTACCCGAAACACTCAACATCAAATCATCCACTACCGGAGAATCAGCAAGGAATCCCTCTTTAGCTAATCTCCATGCCAAAGTTAATGAAGGAGACAAAGCATTTCGATGACCTGCAGCCAATTTCGCCGAATGAATAACTGCAGAACTAAAATCAACATAGTATTTGTTTGCATAGTTATAACCCAATTGCAGAGCTATATTTGCATTACAAATGCGATGATATTGTTCTGACAAAGTTTGTTGATAACCTGCTGCTATTAACATTGCAGAAACATTATGCACCTTATTAAAAGTGTTTTCATAATTGAACTGACCGGAAAATGCGATAGTCTGTTTATCTTTACTGTCGTTAATGTTCTGCGTTCCCGGCTTTTCGTCATTATTTTCTTTTTTCAGAGCAACAATAACATCCCGTCCATTATAGTTAGACCATGTAGGAGTATAGATCGCATATTTATTATCAAATGAAGTAGTATATGACGTTGCATAATCTACTGCAAATCTAGAATGAAAAGCCAATCCTTTCAAGATTTTATCCAAGTTAATATCAACACCGGTATCAAATTGAAATTGACGACTTGTCCATTTGCTACTACCTGCCGCATAATAATCGGCAAAAATATTTGTCTGGTCAATTTGAGTTCCACCCAAAAAATACTTCCCATCAATAATATTATTACTAGCATTGATTAAGTTCCAAACCCCACTCGCATTAGGATCAATATAGCTTAGCGGAATAAGAGGTGCCGCATATTCAGGTCTGTTTGGTCTACCAGTAGCTGCTTTCTCCCAATAATTACCTTTAGCTGAGTTAGAATCATAAAAAGTAGCATTCGCATCAATAAAAGCAGTAATGAAACTGTTAATCGTCACATCTACATTCCCTCTCATATTGAGGCGATTCGTATTGTTATTCTTAGCCTTACCAAATTTAAAATAATCACCTTCGCGATAATAACCAATATTACTATAAAAACGAGCACGTTTACTACCTCCGGTAATCTCCGCTGTAACATCTGAACGATTATACGCTTTTCTAATATAATCAGAAGAATAATAATCAATATTAGGATAGCGGTATGGATTTTGACCGGAACCATGATTATAGATCTGTTCGGGAGTGTACGCAGCACTTTTACCGTCATTTAAGCGAGCCTCATTATAGAGAGTCATATATTCCGCTGAGCCTAAATATTCAGGGAAACTCTTAGCTACATGAAAACCTGTATTAGCTCTAACACTAACATTTAAGCCTTCAGTATTACCACGTTTCGTCACGATAAGTATCGCTCCTTTAGCAGCTTTACTACCATAAAGAACTACAGCCTGAGCACTCTTCAAGAAAGAAATCTGTGCTATCTCAGTAGGTTGCACGTTGTTAGCATCACGAGGAACACCATCTACCAAAACCAGGTACCCTGCATTATCTCCATCCATGCCCCATAAAGAATTTCCATTCCAACCACCTACATATCCTTGCATATTATCCAAACTATATGTGCTGTAGTTTTTCTTCATCAGGTTCTCCATATTCACAACAGATACCCCTCCCAATAAATCACTTTGCGCAACTTTGCGATAAGCAACCTGTACCTCCGGGGTTTTCTCGCTGTTCAATGAATCCATCTCATTTTCTGTTGTTTGCGCACTAACCGCCAATGACGAAGAGGCAAACAGAGCACATAAAATGAATTTAGTCTGTATATATTTCATTTTTTATTCATTTATAAATTATACGTTCATTTTCTAAACAATAGATTACCAACCCGGATTTTGCGGGAATTCCGGATAGAGGTATACATCATTATCCGGTAATGGGAACCAATAGTGTTTTACACTAAAGTTACGAGTCAAAATAACTTCTTGTCTAAAATTGGCAACTCTTGCATCTCTCGGATCATTTGCTTTAAAGAAATCAGCACTCTCCATACGATCAAACTCTTGAGATGTTTTTACCGTATAAGGATACTCTGTGAGTAGCAACCAACGTTGCAGGTCATTGAAACGAAATCCTTCAAAAGCTAGTTCTACAGCACGTTCACGTCGAATTTCATCCATGAATTTATGATTATCGTTCACATATGAAGCAGCCACATGAGCAGCGCCACAACGTTCACGAATTTTATTGATAGCACCCTCAGCTGTCAGTTGAAGATTTGAAGCTCTTCCATTAGCACCCCCAAACGAAGCACAAGCTTCCGCATACATTAAATAGATATCACTCAAACGCATATAAGGTAAATAACAATGGAAGTTTCCACCCCAATCATACGTTTTATCACCTTGATTACAAGTATGAGGCACTAATTTTTGAATAAAATATCCCGTACGACTTGCATTTTCAACTGGCCTCATATTTCCTCCTGTATAAAGTTCACAATAACGATAAGGTTCTTGCTCTGCAGTTAAGGTACCATATACATAGTGGAAACCATCAAAAACAATGTCATGATAAAAACGCGGATCACGATTCTTGAATGGATGGCTCGGATCAAAACCGGAATTGGGATCATCTAAAGGAAGCCCGTTGGCCATTCCATACATATTCACCATATTAGCCGTCGGTTGATGAATTACATTATCTTGAGTTATAAGATTAGCCACTTTCGGACCAAAAACTTTCGCGGTATTCCAGTTACTTGAGTTAGCATCGCGAGACGGTCCTCTAAAAATAGCTTCCACACTTCCTGGCATCAACCAATTCTGTCGGGTAGTATAAAAAATATCCGAAAAACAACTTACAGCATCAGATGCCTTTTCATGATTGTAAATATTTTTATAGTTGAATTCAGCTAGTTCATATTGTGTTTGTCCACTTTGCACCAAACCCAAGAGTTCTCCAAAAGCTTCAGCAGCCTTTTTGCAATAAGCATCATCATAATTATAAGTCTGACTACCTCCAACTTGCGCCCCATTTTTCATCAACGGACTGCCAGCCCAGAGGTAATTTTTACCTAAATAGCCTAAAGCCATTATTTTATTAAGACGAAGCTGATTCTTTCCTTGCGTATCTTTACCCACATCAGTATCATCCCAATTGAGAGGTAACAAGTCGGCCGCTTTTCTGAAGTCTGCAGCAATTTTATCAGCACATTCCTGATAGGTCAATCGAGGTAACTCTAATTTCACCTTTGAATCTTGTACTTGATCCACATAAGGTAAACCACCAAAGTATTGTATCAATTCAAAATGCCACCATGCACGAAAGAAATACAATTGACCTGCAATAATATCCTTCTCTTCTTGTGTAGCAGTAGTGAGTTTATCCAAGTTAGCAAGCCCAAGATTCGCCTTACGAATGCAATACCAAGATTGTGGCCATAAAGAGTGATCAAAACCAGCGCCAGAAGATGGACTACCAGATTTATATAGCCAATTTCCTGTTGACTGCCAAGCCCGGAAATTACCAAGATCGGCTTGATGAGTCATGCGATTGTCAGCTTCAGGGTTAAAAATCTCGTCATCACCCCAATTCCATGAAGGACAATAATTACATTTTTCTTTATCAGGTATACAATTGTATATCTCTTCGATATATCCTTGAAAGTTTCGGAAATTTTTAAATGCTTCCTCACCGGATACTGTTGCCTCAGGTTGTTTATCCAAATAATCGGAACAGGACATCAAACTTGTTCCCAATAGAAGGGAGAAGAAACATGTTCGCAGAAAAGTTTTATATATTTTTTTCATCATACTTTACTTTATAACGTGAATTTAATACCTAAATTATAACGTCTTACCGTAGGATAAGCTCCTAGAAAACCTGCCCCTGATAAGTTTGCTTCACGGTCATCAGGCATTCTGGTCCACAACCAAAGATTATTACCATTTAGATAAATCTTCAGATTATTAAGACCAATTTTCTTTACCCAACCTTTCTTAAAAGTATAAGAGACTTCGGCATTTTTAAGGCGGATATAAGAACCGTCATATAAATTTTTTGTGCCGGTATAGCCTAAAGTAGAATTCCAACGAGGAACTGTAACATCCGCATGAGGATTATCTTTAGACCACCATGTACCTGTGTCATATACCGTATTCATCTTACCACCAAAACTATTTAATGGCACGTCGCGAGTTACGTTCGTAACACCATAGAATTGTACAAATGCGCTAAAGCCTTTCCACTCAAATCCAAGTGTTGCATTAAACGTATTTTGTGGAGTCCCGGAATATCCGTAAGGAGCCTGGTCTTTGTTATCAATAACCCCATCTCCATTGAAGTCAACAATGTAATAGTCGCCCGGTAATTTATCAGCATCATTCGCATCATAAGCGGGACTACCGTATAATTGGTCATAATTCTGAATAAATCCTGCGTCAATGTATGATCTATACTGACCAATAGTATATCCTGCTGCTTTTTGATAATTAGGCCTCAGTGGTTGATCATCTTTCACTAACACTTCGTTTTTCGCATGAGTCATGCTAAAGTTACCCCACAAGTGTAGTTGGTTTCTAAAGGTTTTATTTAAGCGCAATTCTAACTCATAACCTTTCGTACGCACCTTACCCTTATTTACAGTAGGAGGTGTTGTTCCATAATAAGATGGGATTGCACGATCTGATCCCCAAATCAAAATGTTAGAACGATTATCCTCAAAGACTTCTACAGTACCAGCAAGCAAACCATCAAGAAATGAGTAGTCTACTCCTAAATTAAACTTCTTAACTGTTTCCCATTTTACATCCTCATTTCCGATTCCAGATTCGCGATACCATGTATAAATACTTTCTTTTTGGTTTAAATCCATTTTAGTATGACCTCCATATGCCCATTGGTTCATATAAAGCCAGCGTCTGCTCGAATCAAATTGATCTCCTCCAACATTATCATCTCCAATTTCACCGTAAGAAGTTCTTATTTTCAACATATCCAACCATTTCTTAGAGAAATTCATAAACTTCTCTTCAGAAATCATCCATCCTAGAGCACCTGAATTGAAGAAAGCAAAACGGTTTTCCTTGCTAAATTTTTCAGATCCATTATAAGCTCCATTATATTCAACAAAATATTTATTGGCATAATTATAGGTTGTACGAAATGCCCAGTCTTCACGATAAGTCGGCATCACACTACCTCTAGCATTTTCCTGACGGCTGAACAATCCCATAGCTGTTACACTATGTTTTTTAAAATCGCGCGCCCAATTCAATTGCGCCTGATAATAAAGATTGCGCACAGTTGCACCATTATCAACATCTCCAGCTACAGAAGACCAATTCACACCTTGCGTCCAATCGAATCCATTATTCGATTCAAAATTCTGACCATATCTTACTTGACCAGTTACAGGATCTATCCATTTTGTTTGTGCTGAATTATAAGTATCATTAATACCTCTGTTTTTCTCTACAAAAACATTATCCCAAGAAACAGTACCTCTCGCAGATAAACCTTTGGTAATAAAGCTCAGATCTTGTTGCAAAATGAAATCCGTATTAATACGGGTAGTAGTCGTTTGCATCGTTCCTCCAATAGATAAATTCTGAGCTGAATTAGAAACGTTAGAAATAGACGGATAATATCCCCAACTTCCATCTGAATATTGTGGAAGGAATACATCAGGAGCAATGTTGTAAGCACCAGCCCACTGCTGCCCTATCTGCCATTCAGTAGCACTCCCATTATTCCAAGGAGCTTTTCTGATACCATTTGAACCGGATAGGTTCATTTTAAATACCGTTGTTTTCGTTATATTGAAATCAAGGTTACTACGAACATTAAGACGATTATAGCCATAACCAGAATTATAATTACGGTTATTGTCATAGAGACGGAATAAATCTCCTTCGTGAACATAATCCGCAGAAGCAAAATATTTTACAAACTTAGTACCACCGCTTACATTTATGTTTGCACTATAAGACATCGCATTGTCTTTAAATAACGCTTTTTGCCAATCAACATTCGGATAACGTTCTCGCTGTTCTACTGTGGTCTGATTACGATAGTTATCAATATATTCTTGTGACCGGATCATTGCCCATGAATCAGGTCTTAATCCTAACTCATGTTCTATTGCAGTATTACGAGCCATAAATGCATCATAAGAATCGAGCTTGCTTGGAAGCTTTGATGGAGCTTTCATCGTTGCATTAAATCCGATCTCTATTTTCGCACTACCTTCAGTACCACGTTTAGTAGTAATTAAGACAACCCCATTCGCTCCCTTCACACCATACACAGCTGTAGCAGAAGCATCTTTCAATACAGATATAGATTGTACTGAAGTAATATCCACTGAATTCATCGGACGTTCAATTCCATCGACTAACACCAATGGATCGCTATTATTCCATGAACTGGAACCACGAATAACAATTTTCGGTTCTTCTTCACCAGGCATACCTGTACCTTGCATGGTAACCACACCGGGCAAGTTACCAGTCAGTGCCGATCCTAGATCACTCACACCACCCGCGCGTTCGAGCACCTTACCAGTCGTTTGAGTTATTGCTCCTACAACACTAGCTTTCTTTTGTTGACCATAACCTACAACGACAACTTCGCCCAACTGCACATTATCAACTTTCAAGATAACATGAAGTTGCTTATTTGCCTGTACTTTCACCTCCTGAGTTGTCATTCCTATGAATGAAATAACAAGAATTGATTTAGTGCTAGGAACTTCTAAAGAGAAATGTCCATCCAAGTCGGCAATTGTACCCACTGCATTGTTCCCCTTTAAAGTGATATTCGCCCCTATCACCGGTTCATTTTTTTCATCCACTACTATTCCTTTCACTATAATCCCACTTTGTGCAGATATTGTAATACTATACAATAGCATACACAAAAAAAGGAGAGTAGTCCTCTGAATCTGTTTTACTACATTTTTCATTTAATATTAGTTTGAGATATTAATAAAATTCATTTCTCTTTCACAAATCAATAAAAAAATACCATTAACTATTGTCATACTTGGCTTTCATAAATTAGATCGGTTTTTAAATTTTACAATTATTTTTCTCTTATTTTTGAACGGCATACATGCCAATTGTTGTTCCGGTAAATCCATTAGCATTGCTCGTAGATAAATATCCGGCATCTACGTTCTCGCTCAACAAAAGCCATTTACCTTTTTCTACAGCATAATAAAAATCATAATAGAGTCCTTTTGATACAACTTTCAAATCAATCGCTTTCGCCTCTTTATCAAAATTCTTACTAGCCAATATTGTATTAGCCGAGTTTCCGACCTTTTCAAGAGCAATGCATTTTTCGTCTCCCTGCTTACTAACAGCAAGGAAATATTGATGCGTTTCATCTTTAAAGAGTAAAAGACCGGCTGATGATTTATCATCCGAAGGATCAAAAAGCATCTGTGTGGTGCATTCAAATTTATGATGTTGCATGCGACGGCAGATAAAAGCCGGAGTTTTCTTTTCAGTAGCAGCTACATCGCTACATTTCAGTGTAAGATAACCGGGATTTTCTGACAGAGAATATAGATCAGTTCCAGGGGTTCTTAAAGTCATCCATTCCAGTCCTAATTGGGAAGAGGAGAAATCATCCGTAACCTCAAAATTACCAAATGTAACTGTCTTATCTCTTTTTACTCCTTCTCTCTTTAGGAGCATCGGCACTAAGTCGTCCCCCTGAGTCATATATGGAAAACCATCATCACTCCATTTCACAGGCATCATAAAAGTTTCGCGTCCCAAATTTTCAAACTTATTATCTATAGGTCGGCATGCCAAGAAAACAGCCCACCAATCGCCTTCTTTTGTTTGAACTAAATCAGCATGCCCCGCGCAGGTAATAGGGTTAGGGCGCTGAGGATTCAAATGCCTTTGTGTTAGTATCGGATTGTTTTTCCATGGCACAAAGGTACCCATAGGAGAATCACCACTAAAAATAACTTCAGAATGCCATGTACTGGTACCTCCTTCTGCCGACATTAAGAAATATCGTCCATTGATCTTGTACATGTGCGGACCTTCAATCCAAATCGGTTTATCTTCAGGATGTGCTCCTTTATTAATAAGTACTTTACGAGGGCCGAAAGTCTTGTCAGTAGCCGGATCAAACTCTTGCACTCTAATAGCCCTATGACCATTATATTCAGGCTCTCCTTCAGGCTCATCATTGTTCACAATGTATGCCTTTCCATTATCATCAAAAAAGAAGGAAGGATCAATGCCTTTTACATCAGGTAGCCATATAGGATCAGACCACTCTCCAAACGGGTCTTTCGTTTTTACGAAGAAATTGCCTGCACCTACATTAGTAGTAATCATATAATAGGTATCATTATGTGGATTATAAGAAATAGCAGGAGCAAAAATACCTCCACTAATGTGCTGACCAATCATATTAACAAGTTGAGAAGGGCGATTGAGCACATTTCCTATTTGTCGCCAATTCATCAGATCTTTACTATGAAAAATAGGTACACCAGGGAAATAAGAAAATGTTGAAGTCACAAGAAAATAGTCGTCACCCTTTCTGCATATACTGGGATCAGAATACCAACCCGGCAAAATCGGGTTATAGAAGCTACTAGCATCAGGTAAAGGGGTCTTTTCATAAAAGTCATCCTCTCCCTTATAGCTAAAATCATCAAAAAGAGCAACAGCTTTTCCCTGAGATACAGGTTTAAGAGTTCCTAGGTGATCACTAGAAGTGCAAGAGTAGGATACATCCAATACACAAGACGAAAACAATAAAGCCAACAAAGATTTCAATAGTTTGTCATTTTTCATAATATTCATCAATAAACATGCGTTAACATAGTTCGGCAAATGTATATAATACTACTAATATATATTAATAAATCTGTTACACAGAGTTGCGTCAATATTACATTTTTAGAAATTAGTGTTACATAAGCTTTTCTCAGCGTAACATTAAAGGGGTAAAAGTGAAACATTTATCGTATGAGAAGGTATTTTACCAGGTATTCCTATTTTTTCGCTAAAAGAATAAGATTTCTCTTCGTTATAAATAAAGGATTTACATATCTTTGTGTTTCAAAGTTAACGCTATCTCAGTTTTATGAAAAAGATCATCCTTATTATTATAATCTTTATACTATTATCACCTTTCCACACGAAAGCACAAACAGGTAAATTTTACTCTTCTGACAAAGAACTATCCAACAGCCTGATCAATCAAGTATATCAGGATAAAAAAGGATTTATTTGGATTGCCACGGAGAATGGACTAAACCGTTTCGACGGAATGCGTTTCTCTATTTATAAGCACATACCCAATGATAGTACCAGTTTGAAAAACAACTATGTACGAACGCTGTTTGAAGATAGTTTCAATCGATTTTGGATAGGGTGTATCAGCGGCTTACAGCTATATGACCGTGCTACTGATTCTTTCAAGGAAATTCGTGTTCACAGGGAAGACGGACGAACAAATCCGCACATCACCTCTATTATAGAGCGTAAAAACGGAGATTTATGGATCGCCACATCCGGACAAGGGGTCATTTCTTTAAAGAAAGGTAAGGAAGAGCATGAATTTAACACCGAAGGGGAACTCATTAATAAAATGCATAGCAACTTCCTAAACGTCATTTTTGAAGATAGCAAACAAAATCTCTGGATTGCTTCAGAAGATAAAGGCCTTTTCCGATATTCCCCTGAAAAAAAAACCTTGCAATGTTTCAGAGCCTCTCAAGGGCTTTCTAGCGAAGACGTATATGCCATTACTGAAGATAAAAAAGGAAATATATATGTAGGTACTCTTACCGGAGGCTTATTCAGATTACCTGCCGAACATTATTATTCAGACAGCCGATTTGAGTCAATCACCTATAAGAATCATGTATTATTAAACATCCGCACTCTGATGATAGACCAACAGGAGAAACTTTTCATCGGAACAGACGGAGAAGGGCTCAAAGAGTATAATGCAAAGAAAAACGTCATAGAAGACAGTAAAATAAATGCCGCACCTTTCGATTTTTCCAAATCAAAAATTCATTCACTCATCGAAGATAGAGACAATAATTTGTGGCTTGGCATTTTCCAAAAGGGAATTATATTAATCCCCGGAACTCAAAATAAATTTGGCTACTACGGTTATAAGTCCATCCGAAAAAACACAATCGGCTCTAGTAGCGTCATGGCTATTTGCACCGACAAAACGGGAACTACATGGGTAGGAACGGATAACGACGGTTTATATGCCATCAATGATGAAGGAGAACAATTGAAGCATTTCGGTCCGCAGGCAGGAAATCCTCATTCAGTACCGGGAACAATCATGTGTATCTATGAAGACTCTGACCAAAATCTATGGATAGGCTCTTATTTCAGCGGACTGGCTAAAGTGGATAAACGTACCGGTAAATGTGAGTATTTCAACAACTTTTCGCGCCAGATTGACGGCAACGGTAATGAAAAGGTGCTCTGCATAACGGAAGACAAAAATAAGAATTTATGGATAGGGACTTATGGATCCGGAATCTACAAACTTAATCTTCGCACTTACCAAATGACTCATTATGAATCTACCCGAAGCGAAAATGACGACTGGAAGATCGATAAATTGCCTAATGACTGGGTAAACTGTATAATGGAAGATCATCGTGGCATGTTATGGATCGGAACTTATAAAGGATTGTCTTGTTTGGATCCGGTAAAAAATAGCTTCATCAATTATAAAGACAAGAATAATCTGCTACCGAGATATGTAGTATATACACTGCTCGAAACCACGGACGGAAAAATATGGGCAGGTACCTCGGAGGGATTGGCTTGCTTCGATAAAGAGACACTAAATACAACGACTTTCAACATATCCAACGGCTTGCCTAGTGATGTTATCTGCGGATTGGCAGAAGATGAACACCATAATATATGGATCAGCACCTATCAGGGGCTATCTAAATTCATAGTCAAAGAAAAGAAATTCATCAATTATTATGCATGTGATGGCATCCAAGGGAATGAGTTTACTCGTGGTGCATTCTTTAAAGACAAGCGCGGTAAGATTTACTTTGGTGGCACAAGTGGTATCACAACATTCTACCCTAAGGAGATTACCGAACGAAAGAAAGAACTAAAAGTTATTATCACAGAGCTTTATTTAGCTAATCATGCTGTGAGAAAAGGAGATAAATCGGGGAATAATGTGATAACAGATACATCTGTCATGGATGCTAATCATTTTACCTTGGCATACAATGAAAATACTTTTAGCATAGAGTTTTCCGTACTCGAATTCAATAATCCCGAACGTATCAGCTATCAGTATAAGATAGATGAATTGGGCAAAGAATGGATCAGTAACCATCCGGGAATTAACAGGGTGACTTTCAGCAACCTTGCTCCGGGGAAATATACGTTCAGAGTACGCGCCTGCGATCACGACAATTGCTCTAATATACGTACAGTAAAGATTTTAATTACTCCTCCATGGTATCAAACCTGGTGGGCAATCACTATATGGAGCATACTGTTTGTTGCTGTTGTTTATGCGTGTACGATGTATATTCTTTCTCGTATACATCATAAGCAAGAACTACTTAAACGCGAACATCAGGAACAGATCAGTGAAGCAAAATTACAGTTCTTCATCAACATATCGCATGAGATACGTACCCCGATGACACTGATTATCAGTCCGCTAGAGAAATTAATAGCGGAACATTCTCCAAAGCAGGCTACCTATATGATGATTTATCGAAACGCACAGCGTATCCTGAGGTTAATCAACCAGCTAATGGATATTCGAAAATTGGATAAAGGGCAGATGCATCTAAAATTCAGGGAAACAGATATTGTAGGCTTTATAGACGATCTAATGCATACGTTTGATTATCAGGCTCAAAAAAAGAACATCACATTCAATTTCCTTACCGAACTACCTGAAGAAAAACAAGAGGATGCTACTACTCTACCCAACAGTCAACAGAAAAAGGAGCTAAAAGCATGGGTAGATCTTAACAATTTTGACAAAGTACTGCTGAATGTACTCTCGAACGCATTTAAGTATACTCCCGAAGGGGGAAGCATTACCGTAAAACTTAGCATCGGACACGATAAAAGTATCAACGGTCCTCTGAAAGATTATTTTGAAATTATTGTCTCCGACACCGGCATAGGTATCGACCAAGATAAAATAAAGCAGATATTCGAACGCTTTTATCAGATTGACAATGATCTGACCAAATCAAACTTTGGTACAGGCATCGGATTGCATCTGTCACGCTCTCTTGTAGAGTTGCATCATGGTACCATTAAAGCAGAGAATCATACGAACGGAGTTGGAACAGATTTCATCGTTCGTTTGCCTCTAGGATACAAGCATCTACAGAAAAGTGAACTCGAAGATCCATCCTCAGAGATCGCAATAAAGAACACCTTGAACCTTCAGAAAACGGAACTCATTGGCCAAGAAGAGGAGACTCAAAAGACAGAAGTCGTAAAGCCCAAGGCAAAAACACATTACCGCATTCTCATTATCGAAGATGATGATGAGATACGCCAGTATATCCGCAATGAATTATCTCACGATTATCACATTGCAGAGTGTGTAAACGGGCGTGAAGGAGTAGAGTATGTATTGAAAGAAAAACCGGATTTGGTAATCAGTGACATCATGATGCCGGAGATGGATGGCATCACGCTTTGCCGAAAAATAAAGCAAAATATCAATGTTAATTATATTCCGGTTATACTGCTTACTGCTAAAGCAAAACCCGAAGACCGCTTAGAGGGATTGGAAACCGGAGCGGATGCGTATATCATGAAGCCGTTCAATACCGATCTACTGCGCACTACGATTGTGAACCTTATCAGTAATCGTGAGCGTTTAAAGAATAAATATGCAGGCGAAAAAAGAGTAGAAGAGAAAATCGGAAAAATACAGCTAAAATCATCTGATGAAGCTCTGATGGAGAAGATCATGAAGACTATCAATGAGCACATATCAGATCCGGCACTAAATGTAGAATTGCTTGCTGCCAATGCAGGAATGAGCCGAGTACATATGCACCGCAAACTCAAAGAGCTTACCAACCAATCGGCGCGTGATTTTATTCGTGGCATTCGTCTAAAACAAGCTGCCGCTCTCTTCAAAGAGAAAGACCTAAACATCTCCGAAGTAGCCTATGCCACAGGGTTTGCAAGCTTGCCACATTTCTCTAATTCCTTCAAAGATTTTTATGGAATGTCGCCTACAGAATATAAAGAGCAGACTGCACACTCAGGAGATAAAGAGATAGAAAACGAGAAAAACGAATAAAAAAAGAGGCTTAAAGTTAACGGGTTGCTTTCTGAAAAGCAACCCGTTAACTTTGCAAAAGCAACCCATTCATTTTAAGGGAGGTATTCACTTAAGGAAAAGACGTGTTAACTTTATCACAGCTAACTCATTCTTTCTTTAATATCGACCGATAATCAAAGCAGATTGCGCAGGAATATAAATTTCAGGACCATAGACAGAACCTAAACCGCCTCTGACATTAATTAAACCATTTTTACAAAACACAATATATTTTCCTCTTGGAACAGTTATTTTAGCCAACTCTTTACGTGCATTAAGCACAACGATAATATCATTCAAAGCATCGCCATTAGCATGACCTTTCAGTCGGAAAGCAATAATATTATTCCCCTCGACAGGCAAAAACTCCAAATGTTTACGTACCAAGTCCGCACTACCCATACGAAAAGCAGGATGTGCTTTACGGAGAGCAATGAGCCCTTTATAATAAGCAAACACATCAGCATGAACCGCTTTCAGATGCCAATCAATAGCATTGATTGAATCGGGACTTTTATAGCTATTATGCACTCCCTTTTTAGTGCGCATCATCTCTTCACCTGCATAAATAAACGGCACTCCTTGGGAAGTAAAAACAGCTGTCTGAGCCAGTTTATCAAGTTTGACTAATTCTTCAGGAGTAATACCAGGCACACTCGCTTTCAGTCTGTCGACCAGGCACATATCATCGTGGCAAGACACATAACTAATCATCTGTGTAGGTTGCGCTGCCCACGGTGCTTTACTATAATTAACCGAATCATAATGAACCTGGGGATGTTTTACAGCCCCTACCAAACCGAACTTCACACTCTCTTCGCTTCCGGCAATACCGGCTAAAAAAGCACCTTTGGCATTATTATCAAATGGTCCACGCAGCCCGTCGCGCAACTCGTCAGAGAAAGCGGCAATACCGGGCATCCTCGACACGTTAGCCTTCATCGCCAAAGAGTCAGTAGGCAGTTGTGGAGCCTGTGCAGCCCATCCCTCTCCATAGATGATCACAGAAGGATCGACAGCATTCACTGCCCGACGAATCTCGTTCATCGTTTCCAAATCGTGCACTCCCATCAAATCAAAACGGAAACCATCAATATGATATTCGCGCATCCAGTAGAGCACAGACTCGATCATAAATTTTCTCATCATGGGGCGTTCACTGGCTGTTTCATTACCACACCCCGAACCATTAGCCAGTTTCCCATCAGGAGTATGTCGATAAAAATAGCCGGGCACGGTACGTTCAAAACTACTTTCATCGGCGTTAAACGTATGATTGTAAACCACATCTAACACCACCCTTAGCCCTGCTTTATGAAGTGCCATCACCATCTCTTTAAACTCTTTGATGCGTGTAGTGGGGTTAAAAGGGTCGGTGGCATACGAACCATCCGGCACATTATAGTTTACCGGATCATATCCCCAATTATACTTCTTATCTTTCAGCGATTTTTCATCTACCGAAGCGAAATCAAAAGAAGGGAGAAGATGTACGTGTGTCACTCCCAACTCCACCAGATGATCAATACCAGTAGAAAGACTATCAGGACTTTTCGTGCCTCGCTCTGTCAAGGCTAGAAACTTCCCTTTATGCTTTATTCCAGAAGAAGAAGCAACAGAAAAATCTCTATGGTGCAGTTCATAGATAACTACATCCGCTACTGATTTCAAAGGAGGGTCAACATCATCAGACCATCCCGCAGGATCAGTTGCACGCATATCGACAATCGCTGCCCGCTTACCGTTGACCCCAACCGCATGAGCATTGATTCCGGGAGTATCTCCCTGCCATTTATTCTTAATTTTCACATTAAATGTATAGAACTTCCCTAACAGGTTTCCTTGAACCGTTATGCGCCAAGTTCCATCTTCCAAAGGTTTCAGAGGTATCGTGCGGTAGGCATGACCTTCATCGCCGGCATCAAACAACATAAGCCGTACCTCATCTGCCGTAGGTGCCCATAAAGCAAAATTCACTGCCTCAGGAGAGTACTCCATCTCCGTGAGTCCATCGCGACGAACAGGATATTCATCAAAAGAAGAATACCCCTTTTTCGTTGGCGAACAAGCGATAAGCATCGTTGCCAGCAAACCTATAAAAACCGAACCTTTTATTTTCATTTATCTTTCTTTTTGCAAATCCAATATTCTCACTCTACCGTCAACCTGCGAAACATTTTTACTTCTCATTTCACTCAGAGAACCCCTAAATCATTAAACCCATCATCTTATCCAAAAGCTTTAAGTCTATTTCTTCACTTTGTCAGGATTCTTTGCTATAAAATCCTTCCAGCCATTATATCCTTTCTCCATCACAGGCTTCCCCATCTGCAGAAAATGACAATAAGCCGCTGCTAAGCCATCGGTAGCATCCATAAAAACAGGCATTTCATCCTTGGCTATATGCAACATTCGCTGAAGCATATCCGCCACCTGCTCTTTAGAAGCCTGCCCTTTACCGGTGATCGCCATCTTTATCTTCAGAGGCGCATATTCTGTTATCGGGATATCCCTGCTCAAAGCCGCTGCCATAGCTACTCCCTGAGCTCTCCCCAGCTTCAGCATCGACTGCACATTCTTACCAAAGAAAGGAGCCTCGATAGCCAGTTCATCAGGCAGGTAGCTCTCGATAACCCCGATAACCCGCTCAAAGATCTTACTCAATTTCAAATAATGACTTTTATATTTTCGTAGGTCGATCACCCCCATGGCTATCAACTCAGGTTTAGTTCCGGTGATCTTAATCACCCCATAACCCATGATCGTTGTACCGGGATCGATACCCAAAATAATTTTCTCCTTTACCGGCTTAATCACTCCATCACCTCCATAAGAGTAGGAAATCCCACTACTCTATTATTAAAGATATGTATCAATTCCTCATTTAACTTCGCCCCCAGTTCTCTATGCCACTGATGCAGCAAAGCAGAATTTTCCACTTCCCATTGCAAAGAGTAAGAAGAGCCACTCTCTTCACGATGACTCAACACTTGGCACAGACGAGGTGCCGCAAGCAAGCCGGACTTTTCTACTTCAGGGATATAACATTCTTTTATCCATATAAGAAAGTTATCAATAATCTCATCATCAACGTGGTAAGTCGTATTATAAATTAACATATTCCTTTTTATCTAATTATACCCACAAACTTAGCAATTATTTCAGAATAATACATATATTTGTAGCCTCAATAATCGGGCAAATAAGCTTTGTGACGAAAATAACAGAGGTCTGACAGAATAAATAGATTGGGGGGTTAGCTCATCTGGCTAGAGCGTAACACTGGCAGTGTTAAGGTGATCGGTTCGAGTCCGATACTCTCCACACCTCAAAAAAGGCCTAAAACTAGGATCACACAGTGCTAGAGAGCACTTTCTTCTTTTCCTCAAAGATTCGATTTGAATAAAAAAAACGTCTTTCTGCCCACTTTTGGGCATAAGAACGAATCCAAAACGAATCCAAAAAGATTATGACAACTCTAAAAACAGCAGTCGTTCCGGCCAAGAAGCTCAAAAGCGGAAAACATAAAATAAGAATAGCTATTGGCCATAAAAAAGAAACCCGGTATTTAGTTACCCGCTTTACTATTGATGACCTCTCACAGTTCAAAGATGGACAAGTAATAAATATTCAAGATGCCGGCTTAGTCAATTCCAAATTAAGAAACATACTCAATTCATATCAAGATGCATTAGATAAAATTAATGTCGATGCATATACCGGTAGACAGTTGGTCGACTACCTCTCTCACTTTAGAGGGCCATCTACCTCATTCACTGATTTTGCAAAACAAATGATTTGCGATATGAGAAATGAGGGTAGAAACGGAACAGCCGGCTTATATGATCTTAGCATTAAATATTTTAGTGAATATATAGGAGGAGATATAGTATTCGACTGTATAACCCCCAGAACAATTAAGGAATTCGATCTCTTCCTCTCCAAAACTAAAAATTTGAATCCCACAACGCGAGGGATACACATGGCACATATTAAGGCTATCGTGAACGCAGCTATTAGAGACAAAGCAGCCCGCTTTGAAACACATCCATTTGAATACTATACAAAGCCCCAATCAGAAATGAGAGAACTCGACATCTCAGTGGAAGAGTTCAAAATAATTAGAGATTGCGAGGTAAAAGAAAAGTCTCTTAGGGTAGCAAGAGATGTTTTCCTTCTATCGTATTACCTAGGAGGCATAAACCTAATTGATTTGATGCAATTGAATTTCAAGAATGCTAATACAATTGAATACATTAGGGAAAAGTCGAAGAATACAAAGAGAGGCGAAAAGAAAATAAGCTTAACTATCCCGCCGGAAGCCAAACCAATAATAAGCACATGGATGGGAAGAAACGGTAAGTTAAACTTCAGATACAAATATTCTTATGCCAACTTCCGCAATTACGTCACCAAAGAACTTCAAAGGCTTGCTGATCGGTTAGAGCTCAACAAACATGTGGTCTATTATTCTGCGAGGAAAAGCCTTGTTCAACATGGCTTTGAGTTAGGCATCCCACTTGAAGTATTAGAGTACTGTATCGGGCAATCCATGAAGAAGAACCGCCCCATATTCAATTACGTGAAGATTATGAGGAAGCACGCCGATCAAGCGATAAGGAAGATATTAGATAACCTCAATGGCCCGATTGAATGATCGGGCTATTGATTCTCAGATAACACAAACTCGATAGCCTCTCCCCTAGCCTGTTCTTGCTCCGATCCAAGTTCAGAATCAAGTCTGGATATAAGTTCTGTATCTCCCGTAACAGCAGACAATACACGACCATCCTCAGTAGCTACATTGAGTTTGTAGTGACCATAGCCCACAAAATCTTTAGTGAGCTGTTTCACATCTTCTTTTTTAGTTTTCCGCATGATAAGTCATCATTAGTTGAGCGGAATAGAAAACGGTTCCGCTTTCCCGTTGCGTTACATATCATTGAGACACAGTGAAGCCATTAAGCTTTCACACGGGGGTCGAAACCGTATATAGAGAAGCCACGAGTAAATTATACCCGTAGCCCTTTTAGACGAAACTTCCGCCTCAATAATAAAATGTAACGCAATGCAAATATGGGGAAAATATTTGGGATGGGCAAAATGGATGTTGCTATTCTAGTGTATTCATGAGCAAGTATAGCAATAAAAATGTTGAATTGACAAGAAAAATATATATATTTGAAGCATCTTGTGAATATCATGATAAAAGAAAACTAGAAAGCTGCGTTTTTTTGAGATAGAGATATAGTCTGATTAATTTAAATCGTTTTTCTATGGAATTTGGAAGACCTGTTTCTGGCACTGCTTACCTGTACACCTCTATTATTACAGATATGGGGCGAATAAATACGTTTGCTGTTATATCCACATGTTTCTTAGATCCAAAAACTATAGCAGAAGACAATGTATCCTTTTATACATTATTAATAATTTCAATCATATGTTTTTTCTTTATATTAATCCCATTTTTCTGGATAAGCATAAGAAATTTCTTAGAAAACAGACCTATTTATAGCAAGGAAACTAATAATGATTTTTTTTTCGGATTTATACTGGCTATAATTAATATTTATACGTATCGTATATTACAGATATCTTTGCAAGCTAGCTTTCTTATAGGAAGTATACTTTTTGTAATTATTTCCATATCAAGTATATTCCTACGATGGCAGTTTGTAGGAGTAATTAGCTGTATTTCAATTTATATTCTGATTAAATTAATGCCTAAATGGTGGTCTGAGAATGAATTGCATCTTGCAATTATCTATATCATTTATCTCATAGTTGCTCTTATCCCTATGTCGCTAAACTTTAGAAAGTTGAAAAATCACATACCTCTCGACAAAAACACTATTGAATCGTTTCAAAAAATAAGTATTATTCTTTATTTCTTTGAACTTTTTACAGCAATACTTGGAAGTATCCTCAATTGGACAATTATATCAAAAGCAATAGAAAGAAGTAAAGAAATGGTAGAGCATGCGAACCTTGACCAAGAGTCTTAGCAACTTGAAAAATAGACAACCTCCAAATATTTTATATTCTTGAAGAATATCTGTAGACCTTTGATATGCTTCAAGGATTTTGGAAGATTGGCGTTACCGAATACTTAAAATTAAAGTATGTATTACCTAAATGCACGAATATATGTAAGTAGTTCTAAATACTATTTAAAAGCAATACGCTAAAGACTACCATAACCAAAGTAAACGCAAATACACAAACTGGCATTATCCATATTAGTGGAATAGTATTAGGATATGACTTTAAATTGAGTCTATTTGAAAAGTCTTTCAAATCATCATTAATATGATTGAGCACACTTATTGACGAAGCAGACAAACACATTAGCAAAAAGCTAAGAAATATAGGAATAACTAACAGAATTGAAATATATTTAACCGTTTGATTAGATATAAAGAAAGCATATACAGCCCCTATTACACTCAAATACCACATTATAATTTTAATTGCCATATTAAAATAAAACTTATATAATTCGAGATCCTTCTCATATTCCTTCCAAAGAAATTCAGATAGATTGTTTTCCATAAATTTTGAAGTATCAAATTGGTATAATTTTAATATTTTATTGTTGTATTATCTTCCCTCCCATTTTTCAAAATAGTACCGTCCCAATCCTTTCTTTCGCAATATGGAAAACCTGTGTCGTCATAAATAGTATCATAAAGATGCCTACTTCTCGCATATTTCGTTTGAATATTCTTTAGTAGAAAAAATAAAAGTAATAGTAATACCGCTAAGGTACACAGTATAACATATTTAAAAATCAGAGGATCGCTTAGTCTGTTACTATCAACTCTATATACACAAAAACAAGAAAAAATACAATGAGCAAGAAATATTGCAACCCAGCCAATAAAACATACTTGCCCAATCAAAATATTAATTTTGGATGGTGAATATGTTCCCGCAGCCGTACTTAAGATACAGTTATTTATTTTTTTAATAGGAATCCCCATAGTTCCCATGATATTTTCTTCGGGAATATCTAACTTATTTTTATAATTATTTTCAAAAGTAGAGATTGCTGTTTCATAAACTTCATACCAAGCTTTTGAACCTTTTGACATATAAGTCCAAAGAGCAGAGAAAACACATCCTACGAATGAGAGAAAAACCGATACTAAATGCAAGTAAGAAAGTTCTATATAGTATTCTACATTGCATTTTTGAATGATATTAAAAATTAGTACGCCATATCCTGTAAAACATAAAGTTATGAAGACTGATAAATATATAGATCGTTGCCATAAATTTGAAATTTCTAAATCTCGGCACTTATACAGACGATCTAAAACCTTAACATAATTTTCATTCTTGCACATATTGAATAGTTTTATAAAACTAGAAAAGAAAACAGACAAACAATCCCGATCATAACAGCAGCCATGCCAAGACAACCAGATCTTCTTTGAGAAAGATTCTTTATTTGCTCATCTTTTTCTTGGATAGATCTCATTAATTTTTCCAGCTGTAATCTAGAAGCTTCAATCTGTTTGTTTAAAGCTTCAATTTGCTTCATTGCCGCAGCATCTTGTTTAGAACGATCTTCAGTTAACTTTTTTATTTGCCCCGTTAGTTCACTCGTTTGTTTTTGGGCATCTTTATCTTTCATTACATTAGAATCAAGGATCTCCTTAAGCCTTTTTTGAAGCTCTTCTATTTGTTTAGATGATGTATCGACAGATCTCTTATTATCAGATATGATTTTATTCAATTTCTCCTGTAACTCTTTATTTTGTTTTGTTTGAATATTGATCTGATCTATATATTGTTTCTTGATTTGTTCTGCCATTATCGCTTGACTGTTTTTCTTAGCAAGTTCAACTCTTTCCACTGTATCTTTGAAGTATGTACCAAGTGCATGAGGGACAGGAACAATCTTATCCGCTATATTTTTTAAAAACACTTTATCCTCTTCATGTCCAACAGCACAAATAACTGGAGTATTCATTCCGACAACAGCTTCAAGTACTTTGAGGTCATCAACCTTTTCAAGGCCAGAGCCTCCCCCTCTAATTATAGATATAATATCAAATCTTCGTTTATCAAGTTCTATTATCTGCGAAGCAAAGTTTTTGCTATTCGCAAATGAAATCCGATACTCATGAAAATCTATGCGCGAAGAAGCTGTCTCTTTCCCTGCAAAAAAATCTTTATCAGTTATTGAACCATCAGCATAAAGTAGAGCTATCTGTGGTCTATTTTCTGTGTATAGTTTGTTTTCGAGAATTGCATCAACGTTCTTATAGCCTTTTTTTATCTTTAAATTTCGTAATTCTATTTGTCTTATTTCTACTTCATTAATAGTTTGCTCTTGCACAATTTCAACTCTAGTAACTCGTAGCTGTATTTGAAAGTTTCCCTTGCCCCAACTTTTTCGATCAATAACGCCAGCAACCATTATTAGATTTCCAGGCGTTAATCTTTCTTTCAACTCATTGCTTATAAATATAGTAATTTCATCACCAGAAAGTTCATCTCTGAGTTTATCATAATTGTACCAATTGGCAGAATCTCCCAAAAGGTAAACTCCCTTCATCCAAACTATTTTCTGATTTATATTCTGCTGATCAAGTATACTCTTAAATATATATATAAGTTCTGCAGGTGTATAGAACTGGGTAATTTGGTCATTTTTTGCTATTTGAACCTGATCCATCTTGCATTAATTTCCTACAAAGTTAGAGCTTTTATTCAAATAATAAGAATTAAATATAAGAAACCGAGATAATCAAGACTGATCTAATATTTAACAACATTGCGAATCATAACTCTTTTCATTTCCTTAGTATTACTACAAATATGATAACATCTTCTCTTTGAAAACTAATTAACTAGAAAAGTTAGATTAATACGATAGGACAAAAGCAATCTTTTGAGTTGAAATTAACATTAATATTTATAGTCTCTCACTTCAATATATCAATAAATTTGTATATTGGGCAGATTTGTGATGTAGAATTAATTATTAATTAAAAAAAATGGGATATGCGAGTATCAAAGGTGAAAGTGTCAATAGAGATAAACCGTAAAAGAGAAAATCGTATGGTATTGATGAAGCGTACTTCAAAAGAAGGATCATTGGTCTATGACGATAAGACAGGTAAAGTTGGCGGTGAGAATAGAACAAATGATATTTTACCCGAAAAGAAAAAAGACAGTTTCGAATTGAGCATCCAAAATCAGACTATTCCTAAATTAGAAATAATAAAAAAACATTTTGGCAAAAGCTTTAACAAGAATATTTATGATTCATTATCTGCTATTATAAAAGGAGCTTGTACAGGTAAATATGTTAATGTAAACAACTACAATACATTAGAAAAAACAACAGAGGAACAGATAAAGGCGTATCTAAATCATCGCTTTCAGGGTGAAGAGTTTAAATACATTCATGATGGAAATGAGATCAAATTTAAATTGGCACACCTCCTAATTGAAAGCATTAAACAAAAAAATATAAATCCTATGGAGCCTTATCGCAAGTGGGCAAAGTGGTATATTAATAATAAATCAACAAAACTAATAAAGTCTATCCAAAACGATCATATTACAATAGACGATGATAATGTAGAAATAAAAGAGAATTATTTAAGCCCACGTAAAAGAGCCTTGCTAATGTGGGAAGATGAGTTTATAGAGCATAGTGCTAAGCCGGAGTTAATCCATTTATATAATATGCATACCCTCTATCAAATAGATCGATTGATGGAGCAACTAAGAAGTGTAGAATATACTATTGGTGAAAAAGGTATTAGCAAAGTCAACGAATATCATCGAACATTGAAGAAGATTTTACAAAATCATCAACAAAACATTTTTGGTAGCAGAGATAATCCATGTGAAGAGAATCGTAGAAATGTACAGCTATATACCTACAACATGGAGGTGGTTAAATATCTGGAGCATTATTTCCCTATAAAATGGTCAAAGCGCAAAACAAGCGTTGAATCTATTAATTACTACTTAAGTACAAATGTAATAAAAGACATCATACGTAAACAATTAGAGAATGCAGTAAGAAGTAATTTAATTAGACAGGGTAAATACGCTCATCATGATCTTAAAGCTGATACAGTAAGTAGCTCTTCATTATCTGAGATTAAAGCCGATGAAGGCTTTTCGCTCAACATGATAACCCAATGTGCCTTTGCTGCGAACAATATACGAAACATCATCGACCCTCAACAAACAGAAGATATTATTGGCAAAAATGCTTTCATAAAAAGCTTGAGTCCTGACTATCGTATTTCTCAAGAAGAAGTTTTTCCTTTTTTTTTCGATCTTAGTAAGATAAAAGATGAAATAAGTGATAAAGATTACATAATTTATCTTTGGGCAATACGTGGTGCTGTGCAGCAAATACGTAACAATGTGGTTCATTATAAGAAAAACTCTCTAGATGTTATTTTTAATATAAAAAAGTTTGAACTTGAAAAAAAAGAAGATTATAAATCATATAAGAACGATACTTTATTTGGAACTTTACTACAAAAAGAAAAAGAAGAGGCTCCCAAAGCCCTGGCTTGGCAATTGATGACAGGTAGCGTATTGGAATATTATCCGATGGAAAAACTAAAGTTCTTTTTTGCAGATAAAACCTTCTCGCTTTATCGTTCTTCAGTAGCTTTTGCACCGGGGTTTAAGAATGTAATGAAAGGGGGAAGTAATTATCAAAATGCGGGTAGAGATCAATTCTACAACCTGAAAGTCGATTTTTATTTGCCTAAAGAATCTTTTAATGAGGAAGCTTGGAATGCCCGTTATTTTTTTCTGAAATTGATCTATAACAATCTCTTTTTGCCCATTTTCACAAAAAATGCTTATCTCTTCAGAAAAACAATAAATGAAGTGCTCCAGATCAACGATACTGAAAACCAAAAACAAGCTCGCTATGAAGGTCAGAAAATATACAATAGGGCTTTTGCCAATATCCGTAGAATGAAAGAAGATGAAAGTATTTCATCCTACACAGCCTACCTGCAGAGTTATTCAATGATGGAAGCAAGTAAAAAAGCAGAAAATGATGGGAAAGAAGAATCCCGTCTTAATTTCGAAAAATTTCTATTGCAAACGTTCATTAAAGGCTTCAATGATTATTTAAACCTAGACAAGTCATTTGTATTCATACAACATCCAACTATGCAATTTGATCACGAAGAAGCAAATAAGGCAAACAAACGCAAGGAATGGGTAGATGAAATTGAAACAGTTCTAAAACTCTCTGCCTCGGATATTGACTCAACCAACAATGCACATATTTCTTTTTTCATTTTCTGTAAGCTTTTAGATGCTGTTCATTTAAGTGATTTGCGTAATGAACTCACAAAATATTACCAGTCTCAAAGTTATCGTTCAAAGGAAACACAAAAAATAAAACACTTGTTTGCCATTATCGAATTATGTTTGCTATCAGTAGATGCGTATTCTATAAAACAGCAGATAACGAAAATCTACATTCAGGGAAATAACAAGCTTGCCCCTTTCTTAGAGGATGAAAAAGATCTGGTTGATTATGGCAATCTGTACACACAATCTGATGACAAAACGATAGTAATACATAGAGCAATAGAGAAAAGTTACAAATATGGTACCCGTAAAGTCTTGCAAGGAATAATAAACTCAAGCCAGCAATACCGCATTACTACTAGAGAATACGAGGAGTGGAATGAAAAAAAGCAAATGATTGAAGATCTGACAAAGAAAAGAGAAGAATTACATAATGAGTGGGAAGAATATGAACATAATAAGAAGAATGATAGACGACGCATTCGTAATGATCAGAAAGACAAGTCTCTATTCGCTACAGCAAAGGCCATAGAATATGAAGAGTTGTGTAATAAAATCGACCGATACAATTGGCTAGATAACAAGTTACATCTGCAGCACGTTAATCGCCTACACAATCTTACTATGGATATATTAGGACGCATGGCCGGGTTCACGTCGATATTTGAACGGGATCTTCAATACTATTGCAATAACAATAGCAAGATGAGAGCTCTATTGCAAGCCGATAGCCAGAGTCTTTTTGATTTTAGCAGGTCATTGCCTCAGTTCACGTCTGAACAAAACTCAATTCTTTTCAATACCATGTTATCTGCCGATTACAGAAATATACGAAATTATATAGCGCACTTCAATTTTTTAAATGCCTTCGAAGAAAAGAGAGTAAAAAGCCCTCAGTCATATTCATTGATCGAATTGATCAACGGGCTTCGTAACTTGTTTTCCTACGACAGAAAATTAAAAAATGCAGTATCTAAAGCATTCATCAAAATATTTGAGAAGCATGGCATGATTCTAAAACTAGAAACAACAAGCGAATCACATCGGCTAAAAGTAGCAAGTATTAGCCCCAGACAGATAAAGCATTTGGGCAATTACAAGATAGAAAAGAAGAGCATACAAACTGATATGGTAGAAAAAAGCTTTTGTAACATGTGTATATCATTATTAGAATTAAAAAATGAGTAAGAAGATAGTATTTTTCAATCATAAAGTCTATTTTTGCAATGCTATATTCTATCTGAAACCACCATATTTACTGTGATTTTAGCAAGATATAGTGTAAATGATCCCAATAATGAAGGGAACTACAACATCAATCCTTCAGTACCTATAAATGATTGAAGTGTAAATGATCCCAATAATGAAGGGAACTACAACCCTATAAACACACATTTGTTTACTGACATAAGTGTAAATGATCCCAATAATGAAGGGAACTACAACTCGCCAATATGAGACTCATAAAAAAACTTGAAGTGTAAATGATCCCAATAATGAAGGGAACTACAACAACAATAAGTTTTTGCCATTTTAATTATCTAGTGTAAATGATCCCAATAATGAAGGGAACTACAACCCTATTGCAGCACGTTTTCCACCTTTTTGAAGTGTAAATGATCCCAATAATGAAGGGAACTACAACTGACCACCCATAACACTAGCAACGCTGAAAAGTGTAAATGATCCCAATAATGAAGGGAACTACAACCAAGTACACGTTCTTCTGCCAGTTTAGTAAAGTGTAAATGATCCCAATAATGAAGGGAACTACAACGATGCAGTATTGTACATCGCTTCTTCTTCTAGTGTAAATGATCCCAATAATGAAGGGAACTACAACAAATTCTAAGCTATAAGCGTTTGAGACGTTAGTGTAAATGATCCCAATAATGAAGGGAACTACAACTCATAGTCTTTCTATACTTATGGCTTTTACAGTGTAAATGATCCCAATAATGAAGGGAACTACAACAGTTTTCCACCATATTACTACTTTCATTTGAGTGTAAATGATCCCAATAATGAAGGGAACTACAACAATAAAATTTTCAGATAATTTTTGATATTAGTTGTAATAGTTTACATCTTAAAAAAACAAAAGCCTCAATTCAAAATATGATTGAGGCTTTTTCTATATATGGCTAAATGGATTTATTCTATTCCATCTTTATGTACTCTAAGTATTCAATAGTAGATCGAGGATTAAAGTTAACCACATTGACTTTATATCCTTTCGTTCCCCAACTCCACCACAAGAATTTATGCTTTGGTACTTTACTAACTACTATATCCAAACTATCCATGACCGAATAAGAAACTGTAGAATCTTTGAAACAGGCAGTAACAGTAGCCCACTTGTCAGAGTATTCTAAACAGTCAGGATTATTAGGTGCTGGATGCCAACGATCTTTATAGATAGTATCTGTCACGGATGTACTTACCTTTGTCAGTGATTCAAGGTTTTTATTCTTAATCTTTAAATCACTAATCAGCTTTAAATCTTCTGCCCGATATTTCTTCATTTCGCCAATGGAATACTTGAGTGCGTCTATAGAAGCAACATTCAGGCTGTCACGAACCTTATATCTCTTAATATCAGAGTTCAGAACCTCTACATTATTTTGCTGTCTCTCTCGTTCTTGCTTCTCTGCACTGTACATCTTCCACAGCGCAGAGATTGAAGCAAACATAACGAGCATTATTAAGCCTATTACTATGTACTTTTTCATAAATTCTTAATATAATCGGTTATACCATCCACATGTAGCTTAGTAATAGCCTGTTTGCCTTTACTTGAAAGCAAGAAGTCTACATCTTCCTTATTATCCTGAAACAGATTTTCAGTAAGCACAGCTGGGCATTTCGTATGTTTGAGGATATAGAAATTAGCTTCCTTATCACTATCACCGTCAGACAAATCTTTGCGCATCTTCATATTGGGCAGGTTCTTTTCGGCTGCCGTGTACAAGCATTCTGCCAAAGTATCAGATCTTGTTTTACCTAGTGTTGTGTAAGCCTCCCACCCTCTAGCTTGCATCCATTCGCCATTTCCGGCAGCATTACAATGAATAGAGACTAGGATTACATTAGAAGATCCCAATTGCTTACATACTTCATTCACTCGCTTACATCGTTCAGAGAGCGGAACGTCAATAGTTTCTCTTACTATTCGTTCAGCATCAATGCCCGCTTTCTTTAGTCCGTAAACGACCATGTCAGCTATCTCACGGGCATACAAATATTCCCGTAGTTTTCCATCAGGAGAACGTTTGCCTGCTGTATTCTCCCCGTGTCCGTTGTCTATAAGTACTTTCATTTTGTTGCCTCCTTTTCTATTCCTTCTTCAATGGCATCACCGATATCTTTCCGCTTAGACTTTACCAAGGCAATAATGACTTTCCAAAGACTAAAAGAGTACTTCACGCCTTTATACTCACAGATGTTTTGAAGAATGCTATCCACTTCAAACAGACATGCAACACCCATGCAAACAGCAGCAACAAGCGTAGGGTTAACACCCAAAGGTTCACCGATAGCTTTACCAATCAATCCACCAAGTACAAGGTAACAGATATAATCAATCAGCTTGTTTGCAGTTCTCCGACCGGCTTTACTGTTACGAATCTTTTCACCCCTAGCTTGTGCTGCTTTAACTCCGAATCTAAAGTCTACGGCCACCAAGATAACCGCTAACATTATCATCCATCTCAAATCCCAAAACAGGTTTAACATCTCACCACCAAAGATGATAACCGATGTACCTTTAATTACATTACCCTCTTCCATTCTTTTTTGATTTAAAATATAATTCGATGAACAAACTTACCTATATCGATACAGAAGAGCGGCGTTAAGAAGTTGGAAAGCGGTCGCAATCCGTGCGAGTAAGAGACGAACACGCAATACGTTATCAGAAAAAAAATGTGTAGAAAGAGTTTCGTATAAAAATAATGTATATTTTTACAATCAGAACATAACAGATCAAGTCTCTATGAAAAAAATATTATTACTAATGCTCCTTTCCCTTCCATTAGTCAGTATGACCACAGGAGTAAAAAAAACATCTTCAGTTTATATTTGCACAGGCCCTAAATCTACCGTTTATCATTCAAATCCAAAATGCAGAGGACTAAACCGATGCAGTGGAGAGATTAAAGCTATCAGCCTTGCGGACGCTAAAGAGATGGGACGAAGAGCCTGCAAGATTTGTTATAAATAAGGAGAAATGTTATGCGAAAAGAAACTAAAAATGTCACAAATCGACTTCCCATGCATAGCAAAACAGCATTCAAGACTTGGCTTATTATTACATCAGCCATATTCTTTTTCCCATTCATTGGGATATTTATTAATGAGATAACATCCATCTATATTTGTGATTTATATACTCTAGGATTAGATCGAAAGGATTTCTTTACTGTTTGGATAGCATTATTTGGCGCGATTGGAATTGCATTCAATATACATCAGAATCATAAGCGAACAGCAAATCAAGATAAGCAGTTAGAGAAACAAGCCCAACAAATTGAGTTACAAAGCAAATCGCAACGTGATTCTCGTTTTTCTAAAGGAGTTGAATTATTAGGAAATGCAAATGAATCGGCTAGAACTGGAGCAGCGTATAGCTTATTTTTTCTAGCACAAGATTATCCTGAAGAATTTGCAAAGCCTGTTTTTGAGATTCTTTGCTCTCATGTTCGTTCCATTACTAACACGGAAGAGTACAGGAAAAACAATAATGAACGCCCATCGAATGAAATACAAAGCATATTGGATTTATTATTTACCAACGATCAAAGCAAACTTATATTTAATGGATTAAGAGCTAATTTAGCGTATAGCTGTTTAATTGGAGCTAATTTAGCAAGAGCAAATCTATCAGAAGCTGATTTATTTGAAGCTAATTTATCAAAAGCCAATTTAGCAAAAGCTGATTTATCAAAAGCATATTTATCAGAAGCGAGTTTATTAGGAGTTTATTTAGGATATAGTTACTTAATTGGAGCCAATTTATTAGGAGCTAATTTATTAGGAGCTGGTTTAGCAAAAGCTGATTTAGCAGGAGCTGATTTAGCAGGAGCTAATTTATTAGGAGCTAATTTATCAGGAGCTAATTTATCAGGAGCGAGTTTATTAGGAGCTAATTTACCAAAAGCTGATTTATTAGAAGCTAATTTAGCAGGAGCTAATTTATTAGGAGCTAATTTAGCAAAAGCTGATTTATCAGGAATTGATTTATCAAAAGCCTATTTATCAGGAGTTGATTTATCAGGAGCTAAGACAGATAATACTAGATTTTCAGTAAGAACTATTCTTGAAAAAACTGATTTGTCACATATTGATTTCACTAAAACAAAAGGTAGAATAAACCCTAAATATTTAAACAATCCTGATAATAAAACAAATGTAGACAGCCAATAGAACTGCCTACATAAACATTTGTTTAGCAATTAACGGTTGCTTCTACTCAGCCGTTGTATTGTCACTTATTAATTTCGCTTTTACTTCACTTAGTATCTCTTCAAACACGGCAACATGCGGGGTAATATCCGTATCCTGTGGGAAAGAAAATTGCTTATTCCCTGATTCCTGAAACATAATCCCAACATACACTTCTCTTTCGACTGTCTGTGTTCCGGTAGAGGTAGTTACTTCTTCACTTACTTTCTTATATACATTACAATGTAGACTAGTGAGGTTATTCCCTGAAAGGTTATAGTTAACCTTGTACTTGTAATCTCCGCTTTCGGCTGAGCCTGCTACTGCGGTACTTCTTGATTCTTCTGTAAACATGATCTTTTATTTTTTAGGATTAATAATTTCATCAAATAGGGGGCATACCGATTCTTGCACGAAAGCAAGAAAGCCCTCACGAATGTATCTGTCAAGAATAGCTGCTTGAGATGCGTCGACTTCTATCTCACCGTCTTTATAGATGTTACGAGCAAGTTCCAACTCACCTAAATCAGCCGTCTTTCGATAGATTTGATTACCTAATTCCTTGCTCAGGTCAAGGGTACTCTTCTTCCCCTCAAGATCACTCACTTCGATTTTTCTAAAATCAATCTTTGTCATAAGTTCATTGTTTATTAATTATCCGTTCATATTATTCCATGTCCAATATGTGCCGTTATACATGAGTATTCCGAGCCCGCCACGATTTAATTGTACTTCAGTAGATCGTTCTCTAACCCAATCACCATCGTTTATTATATAACTACCACGTATATAGACTCTACCTGTACCATTTTTTCTAATAAAATAAATCTGACCTCTTTCAGGATTTGAGGGAAGAGTTAAAATTATATCTGAACCATCTCGTTCAGTAAATATTATATTATCAGATGATAATAATGTACGATTTGAAACTATTGTATGATTTCTAAGCCTAAGACCACTTATACAACCGTGCCCTATGTCTAATGCTACATCTGAATATACATAATTATCCGCTGAACCACTAGCTGAAACTTTTAGAGCTACAACATCTCCAAAAGGCGAATCAGTTCTTTTATTTTCTATTCGGGCGGTAGTACAAAAACTACCTACCATATCTGCAACATTAGCTCCAAAAGCAACATGTGTACCTATTGTACTGTTAGCCATTACTATATAGGCATTGTTATTAAAGCCTTCATTAGTTAATGCATATCCTGAAACTTTAAAACCTCCTACCATGGCTCCTGTTGTCACCGTTAAACGCCCAGTTGTTATATCTGTTGCTGCGATCTTGCTAGCCAGTAGAGAGCCAGTTATTACAGCATCAGCATTGATAAGGGAAGTCCTTATCCTTCCTCCGTTAATGATACTCTTGCCCGCAATTGCATTAGCTTCCATATCAGCATAATTTGCATATCCTAATCTTAATGCAAGATTATCACGTGCGGTTGTGATAGCCGCCGTTTGAGAGATGCTTATGCTAGCATTCACATCTTCCGCAGCTAACGAAAAATCAGTTGCTTTATTGCCTTTTTCGACTTTTATATTCCTTATAAATATGTAGATATATGGAAGATGTTCAAAATCTATAAAATTGTAGACCGTTGGGCTATAGTTACCAACATACCCTGTTAGTTTGTGATGAACCCAATTATTATCAGGGCTTACTTTAACCATTCCTACATAATTATCACAAATATCAACATTGAATCCGCTAGATTGACCTTGAGAGCCTCTAATGTCAAACGATATTGTATACCATCCATTACTTTTTATGACCTCTGATATTCTTATAGCACTATCGGCAGCCGTTCCTATCAGATATAAACCATTAGGACATACACCTACATCTTTCTCTATATGTGGAGATCCATATAGCGGACTTACAGGTGTAGTTTTATTAGAGTAATAATTAGTTCCACCAACTTCTATATTATTAACAGCAGTAGTAACAGATTCATTTGTGGCTAAAGAGCTAAATACAGTTGCGCCCGTTATATTAACCGACTTTGCTCCCATAGATAAAGTATTCCCTACCATAGAGAACCAGCTTTCTACTTTGCTCTTTATTGTTCCGCCGTCTTGAGTTTGCGAAGTGATACGGGCATCTATTGTTGTTGGGAGTTGAGTAATAGCCGTGCTATGTGTGTTTACCGTCCCGCTTAATGAATCAAATACCTGTTGGGAAACTTTGCTACTAATTTGATCGCTTAGAACTTTTAATTTAGCAGTATAATCTGCTGTAATATCTTCTTGTGCTTCTGACCAATCAGTTGCCTTATTACCTTTTTCTAATTTAACCCAAGCGACATTAACTACAGATGTTCCAATACTATATATATAAAGTCTAAGATTAGTATTTGCAGGTGCAGTAGAGCTAAACGTTCTATATACCTGTTTCCATTCTGTAGTTATTGTATCATCATAAGCAATCAGATGTTCATAACTATGTCCACCAACAGGTATTTGTATGTGTAAAGGTGTATATCCAGTTGCATTAACTTGAATACTACCTTTAACCATAGCACTTATAGTATATATTACACCAGGTTCAATAGTAGGATTAAATGCCCAATAACAACCATATTGTCCTGTAATTTTTAATGTAGGTCTACCTAAATAAGTGTTTGTATAATCAATTGATAAATCTGATCCACCATTAGCATACACATTACTAATTTGATTATTATCATTTATAGGTTTAGAATAACGAAATAAATTAGTTCCTCCTACAATTACCCCATCAATAGCCTTTTGGGCTGCGGAAGAAGCAGCTTGTACGACTACACCGTCAGCCTTTACATTGATATTTGCTTCAGCAGATTCAGCACGTCCGGCTGCACTTTCCGCACGTGTTGCTTTCAGATTAATATCAGAAGCTGTCTGATTGATATTCGTTTCCTTTTGGGTAACAGTAACTAAGACTCCGGATGCCTGACTGGCGCTGTTGGCGGCATTAGAAGCGGAAGAAGCAGCGGCACTGGCAGAATCTGCAGCAGCGCTAGCTTTTGTATTAACCTCCTTGACCTGAGTAGCTATGTGATCAGCCGTTTGGTCTATACTAGATTGTTTCGTAGTTACTTGGGATAATATCTCTGAAGCATTGTCGGCAGAATCTTTGGCTGCTTTTGCACTACCTGATGCAGCAGCGGCACTATTCGAGGCTGCCGTAGCTTTTTGTCCGGCTGTGTTTTCTGAATCTGCCGCTGCACTCGCTTTACTACTTGCTGTCCCTGCAGAAGCAGCCGCTTCACCCGCTTTGTTTGTTGCTGTTTGTGCCGCTGCCGTTGCTTGTGTTACCTTGCTACTGATCTGTCCCTCCCTGATCTCAAAAGCCGTTTGAACAGCTGTGATCTGATCATTCAATTCGTCTTCAATAGACTTGCCGTTTCTCAAGATGAACAGACCTTTCAGGAACACATTAGCAGCCCATAAGCCGTAGCCTGACGGTTGTGCATCAGAAGGAAAGTCCGAATCGGTTATACCATCAAGGCAACCCAATATTACTTTATTCTTTCCTGTGAGGTCAGTTGAGTTAACACCATCAAGCACGCTGAAGCGGGGTTTTCCGTCCTCTGCTGCCGATAAATACAATACACCTTGACGAGCCGTATTCGTTTTGTTACCCATCTGAACCAAGTCATCGCCCACAGCCGGCACCGTTCCTTCAGGAAACTCTGATTTGAGAACTACAATAGAATTGCCGTTAACAGAATCAACCCGTACCCAATAATATTTTGCTCCTGTACTGCTGAATACCTGGCAACGTACAAAGTCATCGGCGGCAAAAGTCATGTCACCCTCAATGCCTAAAACGTAGTAAGCGGGTGTACCTGTCGTTTCCGTTACAGACTTTATACGACCGTTACCTTGTGAGACTACTAGACCGCCATTAACCGAACGTATCTTTGAAATAATTAACTCGAAAACAGTCATGCCCTTGCGGATAGTCACATTATCCACTTCCAAGTTCCAATCTCCGGAAAGGGCTTTATAGAGTTTGAAGCCTTCACCAGCCAAACCGGCAATGAACGTTTCAGAGCTTACATAGTCTTTTATGATGGTCCGAAAAAGTGTTGCTACGTTGGAAACATTCAGATCGTATGTTTTTGCAAGAGCCTGAACAAGTAAATTTAACGTGGTCGTTTCATCCGAGACTTTAACTGTCTTTGCTTCCAATTCTGCGACCGTTGCTTTGATACGAGTTACTAAGTTGCGTACTTCGGCGTCACCATATTCATCAATAGAAGCGGTATTATTCCCAATAAGCAAGCCCTTCAGAAAAGTAATTGCCTCACTAGCTTTGTCCGGCTGATCTTTACGAAGAAATGTTTTTGCCAACTCTTCTATATCCGCATCGGAGAGATTTTCTAATATCCCAACGAGTAAACGCCCAACTCTTTCTGCTGTGTTCTCAGCTGGGTCAACAGCATTACGCACTTGCAAAGCAAGTTTTTTAAGTATATCAATAGTATCAGTCATTAGTCACCAATTGCAAGGATTCTCGTGCCATTATTTCTCACTCGCGCTTTTTTGTCAAAGTCCGTTCTTGTCAATTTCAAGTATTCCAAGACATCAGACAAATACCTTTTAGCAACGTTCATGGCATCATTATAAGTCGCATATTTCTGTTTATCCTCTATCTTAGAGCCATATTCATCATTATGAGAAAGGAAACCACTCTGTCCTAGTATCTTACCGTCATTCTTAACCAATCGGGCATAAACGAAATAAGCCAGAGAGGTTTTCAAACCTTTAAATATTTTCTTTTCTCCTTTCAGACCCTCATAATATCCGCCATCCAAAAGCATCGCGTATTTCTTATCATCCAGATTCGCCAAAAGATCAAGGTAAAGTTCCGCACCAATAGCAGGAATGATATCCATCTGTTCGGACTCATCAATAAAAATATTTATATCCTCTTCTTGAACATGCACAGAAGTAGGGCGTGAAAGACTTAATATTTCATTGGGCTGCATTAGATGTTCCATCACTATTTATGTATTTTATAGGTTGAATACTAAAATCATTCCTTAGGTTTATTGGCTCATGCCAGTATTTAAAAATTCGATCAAAAACACGTTCAATAAACCGTTGTTCATTAGTAACCTGCCCAGCATAGTACTCGTAAGCATCACACATTACTTGACCCGAGAAACCTAGTTTTCCTATACGTATGGCATAGAATAGCTCCTGTCCAAAAGCGGCATAAATACGCTCAACTGTACTTGTCTCCGTTACAGTAAAATCTTTATCGTAGTTAGCAACAGGGAATTTTAGTAATTCGGGTTTTTCTTCATCCTGTTCAAGCTCCACAAGCATTATCTTTCCTCCATTCGTATCACCCTGAAATTTCTTCAAATCATCAGCCTCAATAAACTTAGTTTCTACCTCATTTCCATTCTTATCTACACGGGGATTACCCTTTTTCACTACAACCATACAGGCCACTAAAAAATTATTTCGAGCATTACGATTCTTCACATTAGATAATCCTTCATCCGTACTCATTTCAGTAATAACAGAATCATAAAGAGCAAGCGGGTAGGTATTCTTTCCAGCCATACTAACCCACAATACCTGACCTTTATAGTATTGAATGCCTCCCGCTTTCTCTATTTGTGCCAACACTACATCCCTATTCGGATTAAAAACATCTATTCTATCAACTGTACTATCATCCACCTTAATGATCTTCCCGTTACGAGTCTTTTTAGCACGCCAATCAGGGTGCACGAGAATATGCGCTACATATCCGTTTTCATCTTCTTCCTCAAGGCGACAATTCTCAAAAGGGAGATGCTGAACTTCAACAATTTCTCCAAGCAAGTTATAATTAATATGAAGAGCAAGACCGCTATACGCTGCAACATCCTGAGACAATAGATGGTGTATTGTATCTGCCGTCTCACCCTCACGATTTAAGACTGTTTCTGAAAAGGCTACATCTCTAAAGCCATTACCTTCAATGAATTTAGCATATCGGTTCAAACATAGAGTACCCGTGCCCGAAGAAGCTGTTATGGCAGACAGATTTTGAGGGTAAAGGTTATCATTTCCGAATGAACTCATCTTCAACTTAGACAAGTAGCTAATATCAATACGAGATTCGGGCTTCTTTGCAGTCTTTACATTCATAGAATTATTCCTTTCCTTGGTTCAATTCATCAGCAGCTTTCAAATAGCTATCTAAGGCACGAGCGGTAAGTGCCTTACCGTCTATTTCGTAAGCCTTATAATCCTCTTTTAATGACTTTTTTGTTGCTCCTTCAGCAAGTTTACCAGCTAACTCCGTAACAAGTTCTTCATTTAGTGTTACCTCTTCGATAGCTTTACCAGCAATACGTGTTTCCCAATCATCGGGATAGTAAGCAAACAGGTTAATACCTTTTGGGTATTCTTTCAAATAAGCTTCCGCAGCTTCATTTGTTATATTCGCATTGGTATACACTTTATTAGTACCAAAAACCTGAATTACAACTCCGTTCTTCAGGCTATACTCACTCTTTTCTTTCATTTTTCCTTCACGTTTTAAATAAGTATAAACTTCTATTAATGCATCCCGATAACAGTCATTACAACTAGATTTCACAAACTCTTTTCTAAGAACCTCACGGTATAAAGTAATAATATCCTCTTTATCGGAAACTGAGAACTGATTACTAATAACCGTTTTCAATCTTTCAGCTATTTCTAAAGCTTTGTTATACGTCATCATGCATTGGGATCCTCCCCACTTCCTCCGCTCGTACTCGTTGCGGCAATAAGAGTATTAAACATAGTCTCCGTAGTGGCAGCATCAGTATTAAACAGATACAAGCCCGCTTTAGGAGAACCGCTTTCTTTCAAAGCACAGGACCAACCACCTTCCGTATCATCGGAATATTTGTCCGATTCCAATGTCTCGGCCGCTAACCCTTGATAATAACCGTAAATCTGATATTCGGCACTACCATCGACAGCACGGTATTTATTCCGCAGAATGACAACGAACTGACCGTTGGCCAATCCCTCAACGATATTTTCACAAACGGCTGGTCCGTTATCCAGAATCACCAAGGGGATATCATTGACGAAAGTATTTCGATACGTCTTCTTTTCAAGAGAAGTCTTCACACCGGTGAAAGGTGTTCCCCCCGGACAATAAACATCATACCCCTGTTTACCTGTTTTCAACACAAGCGTCTTAATGATATTCTTTCGGGAAGCATCAAAAACAGTCGCGCTAAAATCAATATCAGTGCGGTTAATGATCGCACCGTTCGCCTCTATACCTTTTGTAACAAGGATGTCGCAATCTGCGACAATCCCTGTTTTTATTAATGAATCACATTTTTCCATCTCTTATATCTTTATCAATATGCAAACTGAATAAGGTCATCCTCTCCTACCAAGGCGCCAAGTTTTCCGTTTGAATAGATATAATTCTTACGGGCTTTACGCTCAAACCAAATGTCAAGATCAGACATCGGATTCTTGCCCTCGCAACCATAGAATAAGTTTGAAGGAGAGCAAAAGACAGCACGATGAGGAATATTCACCTTGGTACCACTCTTCTGATACTTCTGAATGAATCTATCCCAGATGGATACTTTAATGATCTTCACTCCGTCATACTCCCCTACTTCCAAACCATCAAAAACAGTAGTCCAGGGCATGATCGTTTTGTACTTCTCTTTGATATCTTTAGAAAGAGCATCACAAAGGGACTTAGTGGCAAACACCGCATTATCCTGCTTATCAAAGATTCGGCTATCGGCATCTTCCAACATGGAATCAAAGATAGATGTAGCAGTACCGAGCTCCTTCAACTTAGAGCGTTGCAGGGTGTAAGTCGCTTCACTATTTGGAGCAATTATAGTGTGCTGCCCTTCATTAGTAGCGCAAATAGCAAACAGTCTTTTAAAGAATCCGTCACAGGTTTTAAAGAGTTCAATGTTTATCCCATCCGAAACAACACCACCATCAGTAACGCTTAAAGCTGATTTATCACCAAACCATGAAAAACGCCAAAGCATTTTCATCATAGCCTCATTCAATTTAGGCAGCACAATACCATCCATATATTCCGTAGAGGTAAGGTCTGATATTTCAGTACCGGTCTTTAAGCAATACTGTGCAATAGTATTTTCAAGCTCGGTATAACAAAGTTCCAAAGGTATCTGCCAATCGCCAAGCTCCCACTCTTTTTGAGCAGCGGCAATAGAGACTTTCTGATACTTAGGATCACATCCAGCGCCGGCAATTCCGACGTCTTCCATTTCGCCAACAAATCCAAGTTTTTTCCCTGTAGTTACGTTAGGCATAAAAGTCATGAACTCTTCCATATTCTCATTCTGAAATACGGTAAGCTCAATCAATTCTTTCAAGTCTTTTACAGCTTGATTGTCGGGCGTTAATTTTGAAAAATCTAATACAGGCATATAAAATCCTCCTTATTTTATTTTTTAGCTCGTCTTTTTTCTCTCTCTTCTCTGAGTTTTTTCTGAATAGCACTCTCACCGCCCTTATTCTCAAACTCTTCATGATGACGTGTCTGCGTACGTCCCTCCACTTTGTAACTGCTACAATGTTGAGCTAGAAATTTATCACCTCCGGCCATCTTTACAGCGTTCAAGATTTTAAGATCATTAGCCGACTTAGCTTGAGCACGTGCCGCTTCTAACTCTTGCTCTAACTGTGCTATACGAGCATCTTTTTCGTCATCTGTTTCTTCATCCTCTGCAGGACGAATTTCAGTTATTGCACCATCAGCTACAACAATAGTACTCCCATCAGGCATCACAAACTCACCATCCGGACTGGCAACATCACCAACCTGTGGCTCACCCTCTTCACGTTCGATGGTCAATGTATCACCATCAGCAGTAGAGAGTTCCATGTCTACAACTTCCGGCACATCCTCCATTTTGGCATAGCCGGCCTTAGCAAGAACCCGGTCCAACCAGCCTTGCTTCACTGTTACTTCTTTCTTCATACTCTTTTTAAATTGATTATACTTTGCCGTTGTCGGCATTTTTATTTTACTTATAAAGCCTAAGCGTTTAGCCTCGGAGACAGTTATACACTTATCTTCTGCCATTATGGAAGCTAATTCTTCTTTTTCAGCACCTGTACGCTCCACATATAGATTTAAAAGTTTTTCCGTATCAGCTTCCAACTCATCAGCAATAGCATGCAAATCTTCTGAACGATATGCATCTGCCAATGTATATTCAGGAATGTATGGCGCATGAATCAAATATTCGGAATTTGGTAAACCAAAGCGTCTTTCAGCAGGAGCAGAAAGAAGCAACACTGTAGCCATTGACGCACAAAGCCCTTCAACAGTCACACTAATCTCTTTACCACTATCGCGAAGTTTATCATAAATAGCCCAGCCCTCGGTAACAGAACCTCCCCGACAGTTCATTTTGATGTCAATTGATTTATCATCTTCCGAAATGGAAGCTAGAAATTCATCAATATCTTTAAAACATGTAGAATCAACGCCTGTAAACATGAGGTTCATGTTCTTGCTCTCTTCGTCGGCGATGTCATTGTAGATTTTGAGTACTGCCATATTATCCTTTGTTTTAATTCAAAGGTAGACAGTTCATTATTCGTATACGAATTTTACAAAGTCATAGTGGTCGCAACGCCTGCGACCATCTTTTTAAGTAAACAAAAAAGGGAGCTTTAAGCCCCCTCTCTATCATAATTCAATCACTTGTCCGAATTTCTTTATTACCCGATAAAACGTGGCTTTATTTATGCCGTATTCCTCACTGATATAATAAGCTATATATGTCATTTTATGCCCTTCATGAGCCATTCGGGTGTACTCCTTATACATCTCTATGTATTTAATATCTCCAACATCAACTGAAGCTTCGGATAAAATTTGGAGTGTTGATAGATTAGTTGCTAGTAATTCGTATGCTGTCATAATTTACGTTCATTTCTGATACCAAAGATACTGATTTTTCAATATATACACACTATTTACAATCAAATATCTCCAATAGATTCTATATACTTAGTCCTATTCGCTACACTGGTGAACTCTTCTACGGAAAGAACTGGTGAAGGAGCCATCATAAAACCTTTAGCAACGGCTCTAGCTAGCATTTCTTCTCCTATTGCCTGACTACTATTTGCCGTTATGTTTATCGGTACACCCCCGCCCATTGTATTAAACGCTGATAACATTGGCGCAAACATTGAAGTCGCGGTAGCAGTCATAACAGATTCACCATTACTGAGCTGTGCTGGTATACTATCGGATGTACCCGAGCCCTCGCCAGAGACATAACCACCGGTGGCAAACTTAGCACTTTTAACTGTTTTCGTCGCTGTAGCAATATTAGCCAACACAGTGGATATTGTCGTTGCAATAGCAGCTATATTGGCAGGGAAAGGTACACTTTGTGCCTGGGCAACACCTGCAGCAATCGCCTTACCTGTATTTATTGCAATCTCTGCCAACGCCAAAACTTTAGAAGCCATTGCCAAAGCTTTCGAATGTTCACTTGCTGCGTCAGCTAATGTAGATAAAGAATTTGTAATATCTGCCGTAGCCTGAAACTTCGTCTGCTCTATCTCAATTTCTTTGTCTGCTACAGCTTTCTTTGCATCAGTATATTCATTCTCTAGGTTTAACCTTCGGAGATTAAAAGCCTCCATACTTTCTCCCTCCATCTGCTGTAATGCATTCAGTTCAGCTTCTTTCTGCTCCATCTTCAATTGCAGTACTGCTTGCTCATTACCGTATGCTTGTGCTATTTGGGTCTCATAATCTAGATTAATGGCATCCAGTTGCTTTTGCTTTACATTATTCGTATGTTCATCTATTAGAGCATCTTCCTGTATACGGTATTTTTCACGGATAAGAGATTTTTGTTCCTCCGTTAACTCGGTATTGGATAGTTCCGCTTCCATCTGTTTTTGCATCAAATCAAGTTTTAATTGAGACTCTTGCTCGGAACCAGACTTAACGGCGGCAAGCATCAGTTCAATGCGCTTTTGCTCTTTCTCTATATCTTTCGTTATTTCTTCATCAGACAAAGCTTTTAGTTCTTGCTGCTTCTTTTCTTCTAATGCTTTTATAGTATCATTAAGTGCTTTCTTTGCATCTACAGTAAGATTCTTTTCCGTAACAAGTTTCGTCTTCAAATCCTCTATCTCTCTATCATAAGAAAGCGTTGTTGTCTTACGTTGTTTCTCTACACCATCTTTTAAAAGAGCAAGCATAGCATCTTGCGCCGTCCTTACTGCTTCAAGTTCTTTATCCCCACGTTCCTTTGCAACAGAGGCAGCTTCCTTAGCTGCATTTTTAGCCGCATCCAAACGAGCTTTTTCATCAGCTTTATTTTCATTAATAAGCGTATTTTCTTCTTCTTTCAATCTTCTTGTTTTATCAAAATACTCTTTACGAGCATTATATACATCTGCCTCTAAGCTTGCTAATTTTTTATTTGTTTCAGCATTATTTTCTGCCCAAGAAGATTCTATTTTCAAAGCTTTAAGCTTGCGTTCCGCCAACTCAACATTTCGTTTAGATTGCTCTTCTTCCAATTTATTTGCTTCACGCACAAATTTCAGTCGCTCCTTTGCCGTAAATTTTTCTTTATCCTTCGCCTGAGTCCTATATTGAGCAACTTCGAGTGCAGATTTAGCATTTTCAACTTCATCCTTACGCGATTGCTCTTCAATGGCGATTTTCTCTTTTGCCAAGGCAATGGCTTCACTATTCGCATCATTAACCTTCTTTATAGCCCCACCGACAAATGGGAGTTTCTCCATCATCTTCATAGCCCAATCATACATTTTCATGCCGGATTCTACAAAAGAAAGAATATACCCTACTCCTTTTTGAAGAATACTCATCAGACCATCCAACAATCGGGTCACTGGAGCAAAAAGTACACTTATTCTATTAGTGGCATCTTCGCTGGATTTAATAGCTTTCACAACACCCATTATAACAAGAGCTATTCCTGCTAAAATTGCCACGATAGGATTAGCCAATAATGCTAAAAGTTGCTTTGAAAAAGCAGAGACAGCAGCTTTTCCAGCCATGAATGCCTGTGACATAGAAGTAAGACCGCCCACTGAGCCCGTAATACTACCCAATAATCCCCCTTGAATGCCCGCCATTCCTAGAAGTTCATTTTGAAATTTACCTCCGGCTTCACTCGTTGCTGAAATCTGCTCTTTCATTTCTTTCATGTGTTGACGCATTTCATCGCCCTTTGCGCTCTGTCGTTCTTCTTTGGACATATTCATATAGGCAGTAGTCATATCATCGAGTTTTTTTTTCATTGGAGAAAGAGCTTTAGAAAATGCTTCCTCGTAATTACCTACATTACGATAAAAACGTTGAGTACCTTCCTCCGCATCTTTGAGCTTATCAGTGATAGCATTGATATGAATAGCCAAATCTTTCCCTGATGCAGAGTTTCTTTCTGCCTCGCTCATTTCATCATATTGCTTTGTTAAGTTTGATAACGATCCACGAAGAGAAACTAAGCTACCCTGCTGTTCTTTCTCTGCTTTAATATTATTCCGAGTTTCCTTCTCCAATCCCCTAATAGCCTCTTTGTACTCATTAGAAGTTATCTTTGACTCGGCAAGCTTTACATTGTACTGCTCTCTCGTTATCCTTCCATTCTTTAAATCATCCTTTAAAGTTGCTTCAACCTTTTTGAGCACATCCAACTCTGTTCGATACTTAGCAATGCCGCGTATCGCATCCTCATAGCGAACTTTAATATCTAAAACCTTTTCTTCTACTGCTGTTCCCATAATCTTATAATTGTAAAAGTACACATTCACATATACCCGTATTCTCTGCCTTAACAGAGATAATCGCATAAAACTTACCATATTGAGCAAGATAAACGGGTATCGTCACATCAAGCTCTTTAAGTTCAATCTCCCTTAATTCTATTTTCTCTTTAATTATAATTGGCTGCCTGATAATCTTTTGATAGCTCGAATAATGTTTATTAATCAATATATCCCATGATAAGCCAGTGAAGACACATTTAGTCTCATCCAAAATTAGCAAACGTGGTTTTACTGTTTTAGAATCCAATTCCCCATCATCATTATAAGAATACAGAGGAATCTTCGCATTTCCGCCAGACATTGATGTAGCTGCAAATGGCAAAGTTATTAAATCAGCCTCATAATCGATTGTTTTGTCATCAACCTCTATCACTCCACTATAACTACCCAAAACAGAAGAATCATCCTTCCAATTGAAATAATTTTTTTGAGCAAAATTATCAAGCGTAAATGCAATTTCATTTGGTTTATTTTCTCTATATGAAGCCACAACTTTCTTTGTCCAATCAACAGCGTTAGGAATATTTGCTACTAAATTATCGATCGAAACAAAATTTATGACACCCGTATCATCAAATGAAGGGACAGCAAAGACTCCAATGATGGAAGCTATCGCTTTTACAAAATCAATTTGTTTAATACTGGGAAGATTCTCGATGAACGGGAAGCCCATCCCTAGATTAACCGTGTTCGGAATTATAGAAAGCTCAATACTTCTATCACTAACATCCTTACTATTCCAATAATCAATTTTTCCAAATTTTGACGATATAAGAATATGATCACCAGATTGAACGTCTATTTCTACAGGAACATTATAATAGTATTTATACGCTCCCTCTACAACTTGATATTCTAGTTTCTTTTCATTATTGCCAGCGATAAGCCAAATATCATTTCTCCCACTTTTAAAATTAGGAGTAAATAGCATTTTACCATCTTTCAATACTTTTTCCATATCTTGAAATAAGTAAAAATAGTCAGAACTCTTGGAACCTTTTTTTATAGACATCAGATAAAGAAGAGCTCCATTTACTCCTGTTATTTTAAACAATGTCCTGCTTTCTTCCGAACTGATACGCCCTCCATTTCTTGTCAATAGTGGAACCACTAGACTACTAAGGAAATCTTTTCTTTCTTCCGGGAACACAAACCTTACACCATTTTCCTTGCATATCTTCTCCAGAATCCAATCCACAGTAACAACAGGATGATACCAAACCTCTGCGTCTTCATCTTTGAATCCATAATCTATATAAGGAAACCTCTCGTTGTTTGATTCTAGTTTATGCCATTCCACATAATCAACATTCTCAATATTCGTATCATATTGCAAATCCGTCAGCTTCTTTCCGGCATTAACTATCGGAGCAAATGCAGTCGTATTGCCCCATGAAAGAGCTACATCAAACGTCGAGGATACAGACATCAACACGGCATTTGCCTTACTTATAATCTCAACGCCATTACGAAAATACCGGGCTTTGTGTTTTATTCTAGGGAAACCTGATACACGTGTGGGCAGATCGGCATGATCCATAACACACTGGTTATGTACGGTATTAGGCAACTTGATTGAATAACTATTGTTGCTCACAATCTTACTCAAATCCGTAAAAATGTTACTCTTATAGTTCAATGTTACTTTTGCGTTCTCATCTAGGTCAACAAGCTGACCGTCAATATAAAGTTCCTCGTTTCTCATAAGCTTTGTACCGATGTTTCGGGTAAAATAATTGTTGCGATAAAATCCTGAAGAGTTGCCTTTGTTTTCATGAATGTTGCCACCGATACATTAACACCTTTCCATTGTGGTACTCCCTCGGAGTCATCCCCTGCATACATATCAACCACGGGAGAAAGTGCTAATTGAAAAAGGAAATCGTACGTGTCACTATCAACAAGAGGTGCACACACAGGTAAGGTGTTGTTCTCCGTCTTTCTTTGTTTACGCCCCGATCCTCCGTGATAGCCATTAACATAACTGTAATCAACCATGTTGTTACGGATGAACTCACCGTCATTACTTACCTGCCTGCTCTCATCTCCACTTTGAAATAGCCAATAGCAATAAAAGCCATGTCTGTTAATCCAACGTAAATAAACACCACTCTCTGTTTCATCAACGTTGAGTCTCACATGTGATGCTGTGTTCAACAAACCCTTAAACGTGAAATCGAACGTATTATCCCAAACACTAGCCGATTCTCCAGATGCAGGTAGTTCGAATATCAATTCACTCTCGGCAGACAAACCCTTTAACATCAAGTTCCATACTTTACGCGCTGTTGTTGCGATTGTATTCTCTTGTAACACACTATCAACATACACTTTAATATTTGATGCGGCAGCACAATACATTCCTACAGAGAATGGGAATTTTTTAAACCATGTGAGTGTACGTATACCATTGTACTGCTCTCCTACTTTCATCGCTCCCCAAATGATGAAAGTGTTGAATTGGAAGCTATTGCCCAATCTATCATCCGCTTTATACATATCAACTTCCACACTAAACAAACGCCCTGTTTTACTATCCTGTGAACCGTTAAGCGTATAATCAACTTTACTAAAATTAAGTAGATCAAACATTCCCTGCGCATAGGGTGAAAGATCAAAAAAACACGAAGTATTGAACAGTTGACGTTTTTCTGTATACAACGTTTCACTATCTACATCCGTTATCGACACTTTTATGTATGACCATGCATAACCATAAAGATTAATCACCACGGGATTAAAGCAGAATCCTATTTCATCGGGATATTCGATTGTTGTTGCATCAATCGTTGTCTTTCTCATTGCTGTTCAAATTAATATGTTTAACATCCTCTTCAAATATTGCAAACACCCGACTTCTAATACTATCTATTGTCTTGGGAATCTCCTGTGAATAGATATCATCACGCCCGCCGGAGCGAAACAAGGCCGTGCCCTCGTTGCGTATCTTTCCCGCTATTGCTCCAGCCAATGAACGCAGCCCCCTTTCTTCGGGTGTGTACTTCGGTGTCCATCGATCGGAAGCAACACGTACATAAGGAATGGCCTCGTATGCTATCCCTTTATCAAGGATCCATTGCCGGATGATCTGAGTGAATCCCTTAGGACCGGTTCCGGCTTTACGCCCTGTTTCCAATGTGCCGAATGCCTTACGCCCGAAAAGAACGCCCCCAGTATCGGAAACCTCTACACGCAAGCTTTCAACTGTTCTGCCAGATGCTTTCTCTCCTGCAGCAATATGATGCTCAATGATACGCCTGCGCAATTCATAAAGCTCCTCGCTCAAGATTAATTTTGCTTCGTCCTTTCCTCCCATCATCGCAAAACTTTACTTGTACACACTCCCGTTACCTCCTTCAACTTGAAAGAAACCGATATCCCCGTTAAAACAGGGCTTAACCTTTCCAAAATAACAGAGTAAGGAATATCACCCTCAATGGGGTCAAACAAGCCACTTTGATTAAGCCTAGTTACAAACTCCATTGCTGCAAACTTCATTCTCTCAAAGACTTCTTCATTATCGCTCCCGTTTGCATCACGCTGTACCTTGTCAACAAATACAAGCATACAGTTCGGAGCATCCCTGAATTGATCTTTCTTTAATGACAACGACCCGCTAACAGGTAGCAGGTTAATGATAGCCGGAAGGGATAAACGTTCCAACCTTACATCAGCTCTAGTCCAATCCTCATACACATACGTGAAGCTGGGCATCTTATCGGCCACACTCTTTATCTTTTGCTCTACACTATTTTTTATCTGCATACACCTTCCGTAATCTTCGTTCATATTTCGCTTTTTCAGAATCAATCCTCATACATTGATAAATCCGCACCCACGGCAGCGCTAACACCTCATCATGATTCGTTAGACCCATCCGCAAAGCGTAGTAATCAATCAGCCCGAACGGACCAAAGTTTAATTTTTCAATTCGCGCTTGCTCTTCCTCTGCTGTAGGCTTCACATTTGTAGCTTCAAACAATTTATTTATCCTTTTCACCTCGCGAGCAACCCAAAAGACAAAGCCAATGATCGCTTCGGCATCAGAGGCATTCACTTTTACCCGATTCAATCCAAGAAGAACTTGACAGGGAACATAGAATAGCTGCTCATTATCTGTTATCCCCTGAAGCTCGATCAACTGCCCGTAAGTAATGTCATTCAAGTCCTCTGGAACAGAAATACCACAAACCTGCCTCGGTTTTGAAAGCTTTTCCATTTGCCCGAACACATCATCCGATGAACGACAGCAGCTTAGCTTAACCTTGAATTCAAGGAAGTTCATTTTCTGACATTTTGTTAATACTATACCCATATCAATACTTCATTTTTAGCTTTATATACTTACATAATGTTATTAATCGGCATCCATAACAATAGCTTTTGCCCCTTTTATAGGTTTTCTCAATTCAAAGATCATCAGCATAATAAGCATATCAAGATAGTCAGGAGAACGATTAATAGTTGCTTTCATTACTTCCTTAGTGATAAGGCTTTTCTTACTCGTGTCTTTATCTACATTTGCACGCTTCAAGAGCGCAAGTTCCTCTTTTATTCGTTCTTCTTGTTCCGGCGTACAAATGATATGGAAATCACGATTGTTAATAAGCTCCGCCAACTTAAAAGCACACTGCGTTTTAATGTTATCATACTCAACAGATAAAGCCCTTGCACCACCATGAAACTCTTTAATACCCGTAAGATAAGATTCAAGATAAGCCCCCAAGCCGTCAGAATCGACTATTACATTGCTACGAGAGACACGGTGGTCTATCATAGCATTACGTAAATCCGTCTCAATCATTTTGCCCGGTGAATAAGTCTTATCAAGAATGATTGTACAAACATGCCCTACAGCTTTACCCGTAATAAATCTATCACGCCCCTTCATTGCAAGGTCAGCAGAGAGCTTGGGCAATCCATTCGATTTAACATGTTCATTAGTGAAAACATCGCAGATAGCATCGTAATCACAAAGAGAAGAAGGATCATCATCATACTCCCAATTACCAAAGAACAAACGTTGCTTCGTCACATTATCATCCGTATTTTGAAGCATCTCAATATATTCCTTCGTTGCAAACGGGTTGTCCTGAACAAGAGCAGGAATAAAAGCATAGGGAGCTTTCAACTTTCCTTCCTTCCATGGTTTATAAAATATCTTATATAACCAGTTCTTTTTAGGATTGCAGGTAATAAGGATCTTAGGTGGAACAGCATATACATCATTCAGGTGTCGCCCAACACGTGTCTTTAAAACCTCAAAGGCAAGATAATGAACCTCTCCTGCTTCCTCTATCCATCCACCTGTGAACTCCTTAGAGCCGAGCCTCTCATACATCGGGTCTTTCATCGGATAGTACGTAAGATCAAGAAAGATGATCTCCGAACCATTATCAAATTTAATCCCGTCAGTAGTCAAACGGTATTCATCAAAGCCATAAAGAGAAGCAACTTTACTAAAAGTGATAGAGACAGATTCCCGACTATCCTTCAAGTTGTTACGACCGACAAACCAACGTGTACCAGGCAAGTTATGAGCACATTGCATTAACCATTCACAGCCTAGCCATGATTTCCCACCGCCACCAGCACCACCATAAAGGATGAAGTAATGTTCTCCATCCCGAAGTAGGTTATACGCCTTACGTTGCTTTATGTTGATCTTGTCACTCATTATTTTACATCATCAGCCTCTTTGGTATAAGGAAGAAAATTAAATCCTTTGAATTCCTTGCCTCCTGTAGTATGATCTACTTCCTGCTTATCAGAAAGCCCTAATTTGCGAGCAATAATGTTAGCATTAAAGGCTCCCACACACGCTCCCTCAAACTGTTGAGTGCTGATTGTTTCCTCCACGCGTGCGATGACTATTAAAAAATCTTCATCATTTGTACTCTTACATGCCTCTTTAAAATTCCTCCACCACATCGTTGAAGCATCCACATAAATGCAAAAGCCGGTAAGCGAATACGGTCTTGCTACTGGTGTTATCTCTCTCTGTGTCTGCTCTTCGTTGACAACTCTCACCTTCTTCCCTTCCTTTCGTTTCACGGGAAGCGTCTTCTGAATCGCCTTCTTTGTCGTCCAAGGATTTTCATCGCACCATTGGAAGTATTCACAAGCAGCCTCCCAAAGAAGATCAGGTGTAGCAAAGAGTTTATCTCTTCCGTGCTTCGATCTTAATTTCCAAAATTGATTTCCACTAGGTGCTCCCATATCTTACTTATTAATTTCGTTTTCTAATTCGCTATCTAAAAAATCACAATCCGAGAAGTCTAATTCAGGAAAGTTTTTCTTGATATTCTTTACATCCCCCTTATAGAAAACCAATACATTTTGATGAAGCTTACCTATCTTTCGGCTATTATTGAATTGCTTTGTTACCCGTAATGCCAAACTACCTACCACGTTAGCAAGTATCATCTCATTGTAGTAATGCAGGCCACTATCAACGAAAGCTTTTATTGTATCCGAGACAAAGCCTCTGTTGGCTCCCTTCTTATCACGTACCTCACCAACAACGAACACAGCAAAACGATTTTCTCTAAGTTTCTCACAACTCAGAGAAATAATAGTACGGTAAGCAGCAAGAAAACTCTCATAATCCATGTTAGACAAATCCTTGGGATCATCCGAATACACCTCGAGATCAGCATAAGGCGGACAACTGAATATCATATCTGCATTGCCTTGAAACATCTCATCAATGCTAGCACTATCACCACATAGCCAAGTCGGGGAAATCTGCCCCTCTGGATAACGAGAAGAAAGCTCTTCCGAATTATTATAGTTGGCAAGCACCTGCTCTTCTCTCAGATCAATGCCAGTATACTTATAACCAAGCATCGTAGCCACTATTCCACGGACAGAACCTCCGGCGAACGGGTCAAGTATTTCTCCAGCAGGGATATTAAACCAACGATAAGACAACTCACATAGTACAGGATCAAAAATAGATGTTCCTTCCATCAAAGGAATGTTGTTCCTGTTGCAATAATCTCTTAACTCCTTCCATGACGGATCAACTCCAGTCATTTCACGGAGCTTGTTACGGACTTCATACACACGTGGAGGTTGGGAAGACATACCGTATGTAATTTCTTTATCGCGGCCTTCTTCACTCTTAATGCCAAGTGAAAGCCAGGCACGCTTCCTTTCCTGCCAAGAACCTAGTTTAGTATCAAGGATTGAAAACGGAGGAATGATAAAGCGATCTCTTAGGTTACCCACTTTTACATCATTCTTTGAAGCAGCATTATCACCATCAGCATTAAAAAGATGTTCATCAAAACTAGAAAACAGAGCCTCACAACCCCATTCTAACAGCTCGTTATTATCCCACTCTAAAAGCTTTTGCATGTCCCACTCACCGTTGTTCACGTTATCACGAATCATGATCTCATGCTCGCGTTCCTCTGTCAGCTTCTCAAGCAGATATGTAGGGACTTTCTTCAAACCGAGCTGTATACTTGCCTCAAGGCGTTGATTACCAGCTATCACAATCATCTCACCAGTACGATTTGATAATACAATTGGACGTGCTTCGAAATAATCAGGGTTCTTTAATATAGATTCTTTTAGTTTCTCTAGTTGTTCATTTGTTATTGTACGTGGATTATTATCGTACTTTTTTAGATCGGAAATCTTTCTATAAACTACACTCATCTTTTTTACCTTTATTTTCACAAAATAAAGATACCGAATAATCCCCGAAAGGACTACCCGGTAGTAGTTTACTTGGTCGCATGACGTGCGACTAAAATATAAATGAGCAATCTAAGTTGCTTTTGAAAAATAAAATTACTTCATTTGTAAATATTAAAATCAGATAATATGAATTCACTATTAGAATCATTCACAGAAGAGACCATTAAAGGCTTAAAAAATATTAGCCAAAATGGAATTAAAGAGTATTGTTTTGATATTGACTGTTCAGAATTAGAAAACTATTTAACGACTGATATTAGAAAAGCGCCTAAATATGAAAAGCTATTTGAAGAACTTGAAGCTATAACTCGCCAAACAATTTATTGGTATGAAATACTTTCTGATATAGATAATGTAATAATATTAGCAGCATTTGAGAAATATAAAAAAGAGCCCTTTGGAAGACCAACACCCGCTTTAAACTATTACGATCATAATTCAACAAGAACGTTATATGTAGGTAAAGTCAAAGCTTGTTTTTGGGGTAGGGTTATTCAACACTTAGGTTATCATAAAGATTGTACTGATCATGGTTTACAGTTGTATCACTGGGCAAAGCCACTATCTTTAAAACTAAAGCTCCACGCTCTTGAAATAAACGAAGGCATGTATCACCTTATGCCATCTTTAGAGGTCTATTTTGCAAAGAAGCTGCAACCTTTAATAGGGAAGCATGCTCAATAGAATTAAAGAGTAATAACTTCACGTTGCCAACAAAAGACTTTTATTAATCCATTATTTTTCATAGACTTTAGTCAGATACAATTACAGAACAACATTACGTATTTACATTCAAAAAATTATGAGAAGGATCAGAAATAATATACTTAATTCAATTCATGAACAATTCGCTGAAAACCAAAATCACCATCAAGCTCTATTTATACAATTACTTATTGCTCTCTTAGTCTTATTCGGAGGGTTTGGATACACATACGTACATACAACAGACAGCATTCCTTATGCGCATACATACATACAAGGTATGTATGTATCTAATTCGATACTAATTACTGTAACTTTAGTTGTATTACTAGTACTTCTATTATTAAACCTTATCATTCTTCATCTAGGATATGCATTTAGAAGAGACCAAACCCTAAACATGAGAATACGAAAAAAAGAACTTGGTGAAGAATACGATGATGTGTTCGGATATTTATATAATCCTTCAGGAAAAGGATTTTGGTCCTACTTACCTAATTTTTATGCCATATTTTTCTGGATCATCTCAATTCTTCAACTGATAGTATTTATAGGGATTTGTGTTAAAAAAGGGCTTATTTGTTTTAGTAAAAGCCCTTGCTCATTAGTCGAATTTCTTGCTTGTTTTTTTATTATAGTAATCTCATACTTTTTTTATTATAATACATACGAAAAATATAAAAGACTACTCAGTAAATGAGAGCGAGGCAATTACTTTGGCAATCTAAAGCAACCTTATATGAAAAATTATATTGGAATGTGATATTGATAATTTTGCAGAACTGTAATCTAGACCGAGCAGAGCTCCATTTAGAGACGTTCTTTCATGAGCCTGAGCGGGAAAGAAAGTAGCAAAGAAACCTATAAGCCAATCATGAAAACGTACAATCTAGCTACAATGTAATTATCTGCCAATAAACTTCAACACTAAATGTATATGGTTTATCAAATTCAATAGGTCTGACACATCATACTTGGTATTCTCTTGCTTGACGACCATTCCATACAATTAAACAATGGCAAAGCTTTGACATAAAAATATTCAATTCAGCTAAATCTTCATAAAGGCACTCATTCCCTGTCGATTGGTAATTAGATTTTGCATGAACTATACTATTTCTAGTTGAATATAGATATAATCCTAATTCTTTTTTTAGATCTAAATTTTTTTCACCTTTCAAATGCAAATATTCATCTTTTCTAAATTTAATAACCTTAGAAAGACGTTCCTTTATTGAGGTTGGTAAATATTCAAAAATTTCCAAAACATCAATACATTCACATAAAACCGTGTTCGTTAATTCTTTATCTTTTAAAGACACATCATAATCTCTAGTTAATTGAAATATTGATTCTAAATATTTATGATCTCTATTTTTTACAGACAGAGTATCTAATTTCAAATTCAATAATTCATATGATCTCTTTTTTGACACTATAGGTGCAAAAAATTCAATTATTTTATAAAAATATAGATATTTTATCTCTTCGTTCTGTATCGAAAGAGCATCTACATAATAATCCATAGCTAAAGTATATTGAGGAAGCTCGCATTCTGTTATAAGAAGAGTTTGCATTTCCCCTTCTTCACTGTCTTCTTCTTCATAATCATAATATTCATCTGGAAATTCAAATAATTCACCTATTTTTATAGATAACCCAATGCGGCTACATATATGAAATAGAAATCGACAAATTATATTATTTTCCTCTTCTTCAATAAGTCGAAATTCATTCAAATACTCTAATTCAATAGCATAGTATAAAGAGCATGGAGTTATTCCATAATTATCATCACAAAGACCTTCTTTTGAGGCAATCAAACCAATAAGGAATGGATGTTCAATGATTGATAAAGAATAATTTGCCGTTCGGAAAGTATATCGAGATACATTTAGCTTTTCAAATTCAAAGTCATCCAATGTAATAATTTTTTGGCATATAAAATTTGTTTTTACCGTTGATTTATTGGGATTTATAATACTTTCCAAATCATTGGTATACTTCCAAAAATCAGCAATAGAGTATGATATTAATTCAATCTCATCAGGAAAAGCTATTTCTATTTCGTTTATATCTTCGGCAAGTGTCTCTATATTTTCATTTTCTAAGATAGATAGATTATCAGATATGTCTATATTGAAATGTTCTTCAAGATACAAGAGCCTTTTTCTTAACTCATCAATATCGCTTATTAAAATTGCCATAATACTTTTGTGAATATATTGTTAAACCACGTATTTTATATTTATATCGTCATGTTATTATTGAATTTATTTGCAAATATAATTATCTAAAGTAACATAATGTTCCAATAAAAATTCGTCAATTTTGGCGGCTAAGCCTCGTAAAAAATGATTTGAAGCTGTAACTTTTGACAATGTAATTATTGGCTTATCACCATGAGCTATATCATTTCTTAATTGTCTATATGTGTTGAATTCACTTTTTTCATCTTCCGTTATGTCTATTTTTAAATAATTAATTAAAAAATCAGGAATTTGATTAGCTTTCAAATCCTTAATTGTTTTATATAGATTATTGAAAGCTATTATTGTCTTTAATTCTTGTGGCGTTATATAATTGTTATTTTTAAGTTCATCAGAGTATTTTTTATACCTTTGAATATGTCTTTTATCGTAATCTTTTTTTAGTGCTCTTTTAGCTTTTGTATTTGTGTTTATATCTAAGCGATTCTTCAAATTAGTATCGGTAGATATTACTGAATTAAATAGAAATATCTCTTCTAATACTGCTCCGAAATAATTTTCAAAAAAAGCAAATGAACTTAAAAAAAGATATGTTGCCAAATTACTTTTATAGCCATTAGCCTGTAATCTCAACTCAGAAGTTGTATTTGGAGTGTAATAATCAGGAGAAGATAATTTTGTTATTTCTCTTTTATCCAACAAATTCATTTGTAGTTTAAGGGCAGGGACGGCATGGCAAACCATAACGGCAAAATCAAAAGTTTCTTGAACTTGGATTTTGAGCGTATTATAAGCATTGGTTCTTGTTATCATATTATTAATCTTAGTAGGGAATGCAGGAATCGAACCTGCCTCACAGGCAATAACTTAGATTTATTATAAAATCTACGTTAGTACCTGTGCATCACCTTAATGCTAATCCCCTATATTTTCAACAAATATAAATAATAAGAAACACCCAACAATAAAATATTGAATATTTCTCAACACATTCATACAAAAAAGTTTATCCCTCTTCCTTGCCACTATCGTTGTTAAACAAGAAAGTCAATTGAACCAACTGCTCGAAACGATCTTTCACATTGCATATTAGATTAAACATTGATATTAATTATTGATTTATATTTATTATGCCGTCATTCTCTGACGAATAAGACTCATGTTATTTTTCACAAGATGAATAATACGATCATAAATTCTCATATAAAATAAAGCTACCGAATAACCCTCTAATAGGCTACCCGGTAGCTAATAAGCTACTGACATTTGATGTCAGTAGGAAATGACAAAATGGATATTAATCAAATATAATACGTCTAGGAGGATCTTTAATTGTTCCTCCTCTAGGATTAGAAGGTGGATCAATAACATCATATGGCGGTCTTATATTCTTTTTTCCTTCATAATATTTAGTTTTGTCTATCGTATATCCATATGTATATGTATCATTACGCTTAGGAGTAAATGTCCACTTTCGAGAGTCAATATATAGTGGATTATTATCTCCAGTATATTCCACCCGTTTTATGCTTATCAGATATTTAGAAGTATATCCATCAACTATCAAAATAGGATTACCATTATCATCAAAATCATAATGATAATCACAAGCAGAACTAATAGGTAATTCCTCTACTTCAGCAGAATGGGTTCCTGCTTTGATTACAGAAGGAAACGAGATGATTTCATTAAGGTATTCCACCTCATGGATTAATGGGCGTATTGTGAAATAAACGGTAATATCTTCAGGCAAGATGGTATTAACAGATACCTGCATAGTTACATAATTAGTTCCAACTCGTTGATAATCACCCAAAGCAATAATGCGTTCATTCCCTGTAGATCGAGTTGTCACCTCATTTGACAAACCCTCAACATCTGTCAAATCATTTGTTGAGCATCCTAGTAAGCAAAGGACGAAAGAACAAAATACATAGAAATTTACTCTTTTCATAAGCCAATAATTAGTTAAACATTTAATTTCAAACAAATATAAATAAAATAACACAATAATATGTTTTTTTTATTAAAAACATCAACATTTATTTAATATGTTATATGATTCTTATATTTGTCAGATTATTAACCTTTCAATTTTTATAATTATGGACTACTTTATGGGATAAATTCTTTGATTAGCCTTTGATTTTGAGGTAAACGGATTCATGAAATGTGACGGGCGTACGCTCGATATCGCCCAGTATCCAGCATTGTATTCATTGATTGGAAATAAGTACAGGGGCAATGAGACTACAAATTTTATGCTACCCAATTTAAAGGCAGAAACAGGATCTTATCAAATCTGCCTTAATGGAATATACCTTCCTCGTTATTAGTTTCATGCTACGTTTTATAATTAGAGGCTTGGTTTTATCTATACCTCTAATTTATCATACCCTTAACAAGCCGTTATCAATTTCCATTCTTGTTAATAAGTCTATTTCTAATTGATTTTTATCACATAATTGCCATCTGGTTTATCCCCTACGTGATAAGCTGAATCAAAATCACTTTTGATCTAGTATTTTATTCCCATATAAAGATCTTCTGGTTTAACATAGTCTTTAGTACATGCCAAAGTCGTAGCAATGCCCAATAATAACAGCATTACTTGTTTTCATGTTATCTATCTTCAAAAGTGAATAATATACGATCGCACGTATAGATAGCGTGTAACTCTTTTCTTGTTCTCTCAAGATCATCCGTTTCTATCGGTTCACTGATAATAGTATGCGAATCATCATCAGCGATTAGCTTTGCTTCTTTTATTATCATATCATATAAGTTATTACCTGCATGAGTACAAAAAATGCAATCATGCAGAAGATGAATTTTATAAATTCCTTCATGTTAGTGAATTTAAGTTGACTAGGATTTTAATATATTACGAGCGACATTTAAGTTAACATAGGGCAATATTATGTTAATACGTTAACAAAACCTTTCATAGTATTAAACCATGTTATAAATGAAGTCACAGAGCAGCCAAAATTTGCCATTATCCTAGATAGCAGTATATTTGTACTGTGTTTTTCATAGTATTAGATTTAAGGTTAACAAAGGTTGGAGTCAGGCGTGACTCCTTTTTGTATTTTACACCTATTCCTTTGGCTTTGGCTTCCAATCGGCGGGCACTTTAGCCCATTTACGAAATGAGTTATCAAACTCTTCCATATCCCCGAATAAGTTCATCTTTGTTTTATCGGTAGTAACCATCATTGCAAACTCTTTAAAGTATCTATCCGCACTACGTACAAAATCATTATGCTTCATTTTCAACTCGCCTAGTAATAGCCCTTTTTTCAGCATTACCTCAGAAGCTTCCTCGATCAGGTTATTTGCTTCACAGTTCAAAAGATGAGCTGCTGATAATAGCATATTCATCCGGTCCATACTGCCGTCTGCAATGGCGGCTTCTATTAATTGTTTCTTTGGTTTCATTTGTTTCTTATTTGAATAAATCCTCTTTTTTCTGTTTCTCTAAGTAATGGAAGATCTTCCTCACGTATTTCTGCAGGAGTTTCACCATTTATCGATATGTAAGAGGACAGATTAAATTTTTCTCTTATACGTCGGATGCTTAGTGCATCTTTGGTCACCCAATAGATTGTTAATCTCATTTCATCCGTTCAATTTGCATATTGTATTCACATAGATATTTTCCGATATCCCTTTCTGCAACACTTGAAGAAGGGGGCTTGTCCTTATAAATTAACTTCAAAGCATTTTCCTCTCCTTTCCAGGCATTCCACCATATTTGAGGGGAATAACCCTTAGGGACATGTGGAAAAAGTTTGCAAAACACTTGAAAATCATTTTTAGCTTTTTTGTTAATTTCCCGCACAGAATCAATGCCGGACACAATCGACTGTGCTGCCGTATCTATTTTTATAAAACCTTTTGCTTTACGCTCTTCAAGAAGTTTTTTCTCATTCCTCTCAACAGCTTCATTTCTTTCGATTAAGAAACGCCTTATCGCTGTCATCATCTGTTGTACGTTTAGAGAGCTGCCCCATACTAATTGACCGTATTTGCCTATTTTACAGCCTCGAAAGAAATAAGATAGTTCAGCAAGGTTCAGGTAGTAATACTCTGTGGCAATAAGCAGTGAAGTGTCCGCAAACTGGTATGTAGTAAGTTCCGTATCGGCATTCTTGCATAAGCTAAATAAATGTTCCGATATGATTTTTACGACTGTATCATTACCAAAAGCAATTGATACATCGGCTAAAGTTGGTATTTGTCTATTAGCTGCAATAACCTGTATATCAGTAACAGAATTTATTTGAGCAATAGCGCCACTCCACTGTTCAACCAATTCGGACGCTGTTAATGAGTTCTTTAATTCCCTCTGAATCGGTGTTAGATCCGTCTTCTTCGTTTGCTGAATAGAGCGAACCTGAGAGGGAAGCATTAGCATTTTTATTTCTTCCATTAAAATTCTCTTTATTTGCCCATGTAGCTAACCTTTTGGAGACTTCCCAAGTGGGCTGTTTTTCATATCGCATCTTAGTTTCACTTTTATTCATCTCTGACCAGTAATCAAAAAAAGCACGTATCATTTCTTTGCTATATCTTCCACCCGTATTAGTTTTGACGAAAGGAATTAGAGATTTATAAAAGTTTTCTTTACGTGAGAGAGTAGCAGCTTTAGCTGCGGCTAGTTTTTTACCTTGTTCGGCTTTCTTTTGCTCTACGTTAGTAGAGTTTTCTTTAGTTTTACTATTCTTTCTATTTACTTTACTTTGTTCATTATCAATATGATTAATTGAATTGTTTATGCAATTAATTGGATTATTTGTGCAATCAATTAAATAATCTCTGATAATAGAAGTTTCTTTTCTTTGGTAAGTAGCAAGAAAAAACCTTTTTTGTATTCCGTTTGATGTTAGTATATTATACTTATCATACATATCTTTTGAGAAGAAATCAACTTGTAATGCCTTTAGCAATACTTCTTTTACTGCGCCCTCGGAAACACCAACTGTGTCAGCAATAACAAAAGGCAAATCTTCGTCCCACAAAATGTAATACCCATTATCTTTGTAGATATTACATAGCAGGCAAATAAGTATAGAAGTTGAACTTGCGCCACATGCTCGCGAAATCTTTCTCACCTTAACATCAGTAAAGAAACCTACATCTATGGAGAAATAGTCAATCCCCTGTTTTGTTGGTCTTCCTGCCATATTATTTATGGTTTAGAGTCTATACTAAAAATATACGTTTGTAAGTTGTCGCCCTCTCGATTCAACTTGCCAAAGTCCTTTCTTTGGTTCTACAAGTTTCAGATCCTCAACCTTGCCAAAGCGTTTTACATTGCCACACAGGTCAACGATCCAGCCGGATTCTTTATCTCTGTGAGGTCTTATAGCCCGTCCCACTATCTGATAATAAAGAGCAAGTGACATAGTGGGTCTGGCCATCACAATAGTATCAAGTTCGGGATAATCAAAACCAGTAGTAAGAACCCCGACATTTGCGACAACAGGAATCTCACCCGCTTTAAACTGCTTTAGAATCATCTCACGTGTAGCTTTGGGTGTTTCTCCGGAAACAATAGCACAACCGGGAATTGAGTATGTCAACCGTTCGGCTTCTTTGAGAAAACGAGTAAAAACAAGTATGCCCTTGCGCTTTCCTCCTTGTATGGGATTCATTAAGCGTTGAACAATGCTCACCAAGAAGCTATAAAAATCTATTCTTTCATATTCTCGCACAACCGATTTATCTGTGTAATCGGCGCCCGTTGTATTTATACGCAAATTCGTAGTATCCCATCCTGTCGGACGTAGATCATAGTAGTTTAATTTAGAAAGAAAACCCTGATCAAGTAAAGTCGATATTTGTACTTGGTAAATAACATCCGAAAAGATTTTTGGTCTTGTTCGGGTTATAAACTTTAGCATTGCCCCAAATTCCTGACTAGATGACAAACGATAAGGCGTCGCAGTCAATCCAAGCACTTTACAATTTACGCTCTCGAAGAAATCCTTATACATACCCTCTTTAGGGTTTACAAGATGACATTCATCTACGATAATGTTTTTAAAATGAGTAAAGAGCTCTGGATGAGCTTTCACGCTACCAATAGTCGCAAATGTTATTCGATTTATTTCCTTTGAATTAAAAGAAGCTGAATAGATTGAACAATCTAATATACCATAAGAACACAGCTTTTTGAAGTTCTGCTCTAATATTTCTTTAGAGGGCTGAAACACTAAAGTATGACCTTCAAGCCTTGAAGCTATATCCGCTATCACAAGAGATTTTCCCGATCCAGTAGGCAAAACCATGATGGCATTATGCTTCTTCTTTTTGTCATTAAAAAAGTCCACTGCTGAATCAGAGGACTTTTGCTGGTAATCACGAAGAATAAAACTCATATACCTTTTTCCTTTCTTAGTTTCTTATTGAGTGCCTTGTAATACTTAATAAGTTGTTCATACTCGAAATCTGAATATTTACGACTACCGCTCTGTTTCGCCTCTAATAAGAGAACTTTCTGTTCTCCGTACTTAGCGATCAACCCTTTACGGTAGTTTTGTATGTTACCTTCCATAAAGCGATTACAATGTCGGCACTGGGCATTACAGTTCATTTCATCAAAGCGGGTACTCATGTGTTGACGGTTTATATAGTGTCCGTTGTCCGCTTGTTCAAATGGTTTTATCTGACCGCATGAGATGCAACGGAAATAACCGTTAGGCATACAATCACGAAGCCGGATGAAAAGGGAAAACTCTTTGTCGAGCTTTGCTTTTAGATCCGGCTTCTTTTTTACTCTTACCCCTGCTTTATCAAACAGAGGTTTGTCTTTTTTCTTCTTGTACTTGTATAGCATGATTCATAAGAATTTCCAATTAAAAGCCCCCGACGGGATTGTCGAGGGCAAAACAACATTTTCACTGTGCTACACAATAGCACCTTTACAGTTCTTCGGCGTCTTTCCGTCGTGTCAGCCGTACATTTAAACGGGCAACCCGTAAACAGTAAAGGCTTGTACGCTATTGCTTTGCACTCTCTTCAAGGGTTTGTGAAGTAAGTGGGATTCGAACCCACACAAGTATCGTCTGATTTCCGTCTTTCGATCGTGTGCTTTTGCCTATCACACGAATTTAATCTACTAGCTCACTACTTTCAGCTACGGTCTTGACGACTTCCGTTGCTATGTACACTTGCAACTTTCATTCGTTAGTCTTAGCACCCTGTGACCATTTCACTCCATGTTGCCGTCTTTCCGGCTGTCATCGGTGTTGCACCCGAACCACTCGTTAACCCATGAGCTTGCGCTGGGGAAGTTTTAAACTTCAATAATTACAATATCAGAGGCAATCTCTTTGATTGCATCCAACTGTTCATCAATAACTCTATTCTTGTATTCCTCAATCGCTTCATTAGCACCGGCAGAGACTAGAGATAGAGAAACATCACGTCCGTCTACATCCGCATAAATTTCAACTTCTATCTCTTCACAAGCAAAGCCTTTAAAAAGCGGGATAAATAGTTTGAAAGATTTAGGTAGATTAGAATCAACAACCTGCGAATAGTTATCTACCCTACTTCCATTCTCTTCTTTACTTCTCTCAATATCCTGATTGACTTTTGCTTTGAAGTTCTTCAAAATGGAAACAAGCTGCATGTTTTCTGTTTTATCAGTGAAGAAAGCTCTGTGCATCTTAATAAATTTCGAAAGTTTAATAGGATCCCATGTCTTCTCAATGTTGATACCGAACTCCTTCATCTCTTTAGATAGCTGTAACACTCCACGTATACCATTATTATAGAAATCCGTTTCTTTATCAACCAAGCTAATCTCCATATTATCACGATTTACAGTAATATTGGCTTGCTTCTGATCGATTAATTCAACACGCTTTTCTAACCATCGCAACGGGCTATCTATTGTTCCGGTTATATCAACTGGTGTTGGTTCTTTCGGGTCAAGTGCTACAGGTGCTTTACCCTCTCTCAATACTACTTCAATAGGTGTACCATTATAATCTCTGGGTACTACTAAGTTTACTTTGTTTTCACTCATGATGCTGTTCCTGTTTTACGGTTAATATTAAAAATTGTCTTTTGCATTTCCTGTGGCATGATAGGACGTGAGTAGACTAGCTCACCTAGTTTATTGTAATATCCAGCCATCTTCTCATCATGATAGAGGATTTTAGCACATTCTTCATTTTCGACATATTCAGAGCCTTTCTTGATGTTTTCAAGAAGAGTTTGCTTTGTCTCATTCAGAGGTTTAAGTTGTTGCTTAAAATCCTCCATAACCTCTTTCTTTTCTGTTTCAATGTCATTAATCTGAATTGAAGTCTCGGCTAAAGATTCTTTCTTTTGAGACAATTCATCAGGGGTAAATCGGTGTGTATATCCGATTTCTTCAAGGGCGTCCGCATTGTCCTGCAGAAATTGCCACCTATCCTTTTCTAAAAGTTCTTGACCTAAAAATTTTTCCATAAGCTAATGATTAAATAAATTCTCTATTATATTCAATTGCCTGTTGAGCGTAGATTAACATTTGATGTTCATTTGCAGCGGGTAAATAAATACCTGCTTGCGCTGCACTCCAATTACGAAAACGATCAATCGAAAGTGTCATTTCACCTGTTGTCAGTTCTGCTGAACTTCTTAAATAGGTTATTTCTTTATCTTTCTTATTGATTACCTTTCTCTCAAATAAATCACGGTTGCAAGTCCTTTTATAAAAGTCAATTTTGACTTCATCAAGACTGCAACCGTATTCACTACCGAAATACCCTAAAAGTAAATGCAAATAGCTGTTTTGAGCAAGTGTGCGATTGGGTAGTTTCTTTTTAACCTCTACTACTGCTTTCTCTGTAAAAAGCTTATTTACATATTCTTTGAACTTGGGTATTTGGTATTCATTTCTTAAATCGAAAATCATAGACTGGCTTTGATTTCATCTATAGCTTTCTTGATATCTTCAACATTATTCGCCTTTACGACCATTAGCTTAACTCCGATTTTCCTCTCTCTATCAGCTTCAATCTCTTCCTTTAATGCTAGTTGAAGTGATTTATCCCGTTCCAGTACATTTAATATTGAATGTGCGATCTTATTTGGATTTCCAGCACCTTCGCACAGAATATGCTCGCCATCGTTAGCTACAGTAAGGAAAGAAAAATCCTTTTTCTCTAAAACTGCCTTCTTAAGGTTTTCAGATTGATTTTCAATTGTTTTTAAAAAGTCCATATCAGTTGTTTTATGAATTAAATATTTTCTTATCAGTGATTAACTCTCTGTTTTCTTCCAAGAATTTGATAAATTCTTCGCAATGATTAGTTAGAATCGGTATATCACGTTCGGGATTAAAAACATAGGTTTCAGTATAGGTATCAACCACATAGCCACCCTTATTAAATTCCACTACATTATACTCGAATGTCCGTACGTCTGATCCGTTCTGCATGAGAGCGTACGGATAAACCAAATGCTGAAAATGATCTTTAAACTTTCCTACGCTATAACGACCTGTTGTTTTAATATCATGAACGGTAGTAGGCATAAGCTCGTCAATAAGCCCATAAACAAGTACATCACCGAATGCAGTTGGTAAGATCGCTTCTACTCTTTGTTGAGTGAGTGCGCCCTTGAAGTAATTTGCAAATTCACGACAAAGAGAAATAGGGAAAGTAAACTCACGATTGTTATATGTCGCTTTCAAAGCTATCACTTCTTTCGTTTGCTCCTCATCATAGTATAATGGCTTCCCTGTTTCATCACAAGCGCCAAAACGGTTTACTTTATATACTCTTTCAACTTGTACCGTTTCAGATTTACGATTCTCAATCAAAGCATCTACAAGCTCATTAAAACAAGTACCTCTATCAGCTTTCTCGCTATCAAATGGTACTCTGTTAATCCTATCTATAAGATCATGAAATTGCAGATCATGAAACTCTTCGGGGGTATGGGGTGGATTCTCTGACCACCCCCAATATTTATCCCAAATTGTATCACTATTTAGATAACCATGAAAGGCATCTAAAATTGTGGCATAAAATCTATAGAGCGGCTTCATATCTCTATCTTTTCAAACTTAATACCCCTACCATTCATAAAGTCACCCAAAGCGATAATATCTTCACGTGTACCTGTAACCTTGAAAGCTCTGACATATAACTCAGCCTGAGAGGCTGGAATCACCGTTTCTTTTTCAGGTTCAGGTATCGTTTGAGTTTGCACAATTGGAGCAGTAACGTTTTTTGATTCAGCTTTGACTTTCTCTCTATTGGCTTTCAGTGTATTAGCATATTGTATTGTCGAGTTGAGATTAAGCGTATCCAAATACAAGGATTTCAATAGATCCACATCTTCTCCAATAGCTTCTAGCGTCGCAATATCATCTTTTATCTTAGCTATCTTTTCGTCAATATCAGAATTTATATCCTTTTCCTTTGTGGTTTTATTGAGCCATTTTTCATCAAACAACTTGTTAAATGGGACAAGGCTAAAACCTTTACCATCAAACAGTTTTTGAATTGCCGCTTTCTTATTGTCCTTATATTTTTGCTCACTTTGTTTAACTACAACGTCTATCTTTGCAGAGCAATCACCAATGAGCTTTACGGTATCACCAATTGTCTCTTTAAAGGCTGTAAAAGGATTCATAAACTCTTTTTCAAGCTCAAGGCGTTTAGCGTTTAAAGCCTTAGATGCTTTATTCAAAGCTGCCTTATCTTTTTTAGCTTGCTCGATATTCGATTCATTATAATTAGCAGCATCATAGTTTGGTAGAATGCTTTCTACAAAAGATTTTATCTGCATTGCGTTAGTAGTCAGGCTTCCTAATGTTTTGCCTTGAATAACTAATTGCAGGTCGGTTTCTTGAATTTCTGCTTTCATAATTATAATAGACTTGGTTGTACGATTTTATCAGAATACTTCTTAACAGCAGCATCGTAAGCAAGATTTAACGCCTTAACCTTGGCTGCAAAAAGATTACGAGCCATCATTAACGAGCTGCCTACATGCTCAAACTCATTGATACGCGAAGCAAACTCATTAGCCGAATTAGCATCGGTTATAAACTCTATATTTTCTTTTATCTCAGCTATAATCTTATCATACTTTTGCTGTTCGACTTTCTTCCCTGCCAGCATAGAGAGATATGGTGTAATAACCTTTGAAGCTATAAAGTCATTCTTAGCAGTTGGTTTACCATGATTATCCAAAATTGTAGGCACCACCATTAAGCCTGGCAGATTGCAAGTATTTTTGCCATCATTTCGATTGGTAGGATCAAACGTTATTGTTCTTCTTTGTACTCCATTTTCATTCTTCATCTCCAAATACCCCAAAAGGTCAAGATCGGTAACAATAGAGTTGTAAGACTTCTCACGCAACGCAGGGATGAATACCGTATCATCACCCTCTTTTCTCGTGTCTCGGTGAGCGACAAAAACTACATTCTTGTTTAAAGAAGATAAGGTTCTCGTTAACCACGAAAACTCAGCATTTATACCTCCCCAATCTCTTATACTTGGCTGACGAGTCCCGCATTTATAACCTATGATAAAATCCATCATTTTACCTACAGTATCGACAATAATAGTCTGATAACCCGATAAGTTTTCCTTTAAAACTTGCTGCAAGTCACTCCATGATTTAACCTGAACAGTATCAATGTTATCCAAATGAGACATATTGACACGCTTCACGCCGTTATCAAAGTCCAACAACAAAGGTTTCGGTGCACTTAATGCCAATGTTGATTTACCCATACCAGCTTGTCCGTAAATCATCATCTTTACAGTGGTTGGGATCTCTAATTCGTTTGCTTTTCTGATTAGTGACATAATTTAAAATTTTAGATGTGAGTTAAAAAAAAGTTCCCGGATAGGCGTTCAAGCCGCACCGGGATTACGGTCGATTTTAGACACCTTCGCAGGCTTTCCAATCATCAATAGTTCTAGTTTAAATTGTATAAATACTCCCTCCGCTGAGGTTCGTGTGGAGAAGACAGGATTCGAACCTGCATTTGTTATACACCTCTACAATTGTACGCATCGAACGTAACCAATCCCACGCACTAGGGTGGAGCGTCTAACCAATTCCGCCACTTCTCCATGTTGCCTGTACCACGCTTGGTACAGGACTTTCAAACCTAAAATCAAATACTATGAAAAACACAATTTACCGTGATTCACATCATGGGTTTAAATATTGGCTTTAGAATACAACGATAGAACCATACTGAGTATAACAGCCCTATCACATTCCAATACCAATTCCATTCACCCGTAAGCGGGTTTGCATCATTAAAAGTCAGAAGACAAGGCGAGGCTAATAAATTAAGCACTAGCACGTTTAATATTATTTTTTTCATCTTTTTTCATTTTACGAAGTTTGCGAGATTTGCGATACCTTACTCTTGTATACCTTAGCACATCCGAAGCATTACAAAACCATTTGCCATTTTGCTTATTCGTTGGCTTCTCCGCTCGTATCTTACCCTCTCCTACTAATTTAAAGAGACGCCCACGACCTCCTACAATATCAGCAGCCTCACGCTGACCGAATGTTTTATTATTCATCACGACTAATATTTCGTGAAATTTTGCTTCTACCGTGCCATCATCAAGTATGGTAGTTCTTAGTTGATTATTCTCTTGGTATATCATATCGTTTTAAAATCTAATTCCTTTTCTCTTTTCCCTGAACGAGTTCTCCCCCCTACTCTAGCCATTGTCTTTGCACGTGCCCGCACATTTACCTTTCTCATATCAATGCTATGACACGTTACCTGTATCACAATAAATAAAATGCTAAATAGTATCTCAAGACCATGCTTGCGAATCTCCTTCAGATCAAAGTTCACTTTCATTCTTTCACATAGCATATACAAAAGAAGCTCGGTATCTTTCGATATTCCGAGCTTCCTGTATATTGTACGCTTTTGCGTTTTAGTGGTCCAGACTGATTTATTCAAGCTATCGGCCACCTCTTTATCCGCAAGTCCTTTGCAGTATTCGTTGGCTACCTGCCATTCTGCTGGTGACAAAACATTCATTACTATGCCGTCCTTTGTACCACACAATTAAATCCGTTTCGACGTTGAGACCATTTCACACCGGAACGAATCATTTCCGTTTGCAATCGCTGTATTGTAGTAACGACTGTCAACTGCTGTTCTATTGGAAAGACCTCTTCATCCCCTACCTTCATCTCTCTCAACACAGGGGCAACATCTCTTTTCTCAATCACATCATTCATTGTTTACCTCCTTTCATATAATCATATAATGGTTTTAATCTTTTCTTTGCCTCCGATATCTCTGGTTTCAAAATGCCCTTAAGAGTTATTGAAACAGAAATATCCGTATCCCTATCAATTCCCCAACCTTCTTTGTATACATCAAAACTGACAGAGTTTACATGTGGAGAGAAAGACACAAAAATATCTCCTATATTCATTAAAGAGTACTTGAAACAATCCCTCATTGCCTTTTCGGTCAACTCCCGTACATTTTTTGGTTTTCCCATAATTCTAAATATTATTAATTGATTAATAGCTCCCCCGAGCTGGTTCGATCAGCAGCATCACGCTCTTTTCGGGAGATTTACTTACCTTTGTATTGCTAAATAAATTCGTGCCCCGATAACCTACCACGGTTTCACGACGGAATGTTGCTACCGTTCGGGGCTTGTTGTTAAGCTTTATTTTAACCCGTTACTATCGAGGACATGTCTACTCTCTGTTTACACGGGTATGCTTCGGAGTTCCTTGTACCTTTCTCAGTACGAACTGCGGCAGATTATATCAGCTACACGTAACCGATTGCTTTCCGGGGCTGCACCCGTATCCCTACTCAAGTCTGCTTCTGTGATCAGTTCCGAGCCTTTCGGGGAATCCTTCATTGCGGGGAGGAAACGCCCCCTGTTTGTTTTATGAGTCAAACTCTCATTGTTCCCGACATCCCTTTGCGGGTAAATGCAGATTAAAATCCCATTGTGCCGGAATGACTTGCGCCGTCAAGCGATTGATTAAGGTTCAATTTACCTCGTATCCTCTTTCAGATTCTCCGTTGCCGGAAGGCTAATTCTCAAAGGGATTGCACCGAAAACATAGCCATGTACATTTGCTCTCTGTACCCTATTAAAAGGTAGGCTCTAAGGCCATACAGAAACATTTCATTTATCAATCCCCTACGTAGTGTGCCCCATGCAAACCAGTACTATTAGGATTGTAATATGCAGATTCAGGAATATTCAAATCATTATATGCTTTGCTTGGGGTAGCTTTTACACAATTGCGAAGAGTTTCGTTTCTTTTCTGTATTGCTTTCTTTACATTTTCATCAATACCGCTCACGGCTAGTTGAAGCTTTGCCAATTTCCATGAGTTCACTAGACATTCAGAAAAGGTTTTTTCACCATTTGCCCTTTTATAGCTTCTATGAGCTGTTTTCATGATTCGTGACAAATTGAATTTTTGATTTTTCATTTTAATTCTTATTAGGTATTGTTTTTTCTTTGCTTATTCGATCATTCATTGTATATTTGTCTGATTGAATGATGCAAATATACTAACAGTTAGCACGAGAACAAACTTTTCACCCTAAAAAGTTAGTATATTATCAATATTTAACATAACTGTTAGTATTTAATATATGGAAAGCTGGGAAAGAATACAGTTCGTAATGGATAGAGAAGGGATGAATAAAAACTCATTCAGCAGGGCTATTGGCATAAGCAATAACGTCACTATTACACGAATCATTAATGAACATCGTAGTCCTTCTCGTGCAACATGTGAAAAAATAGTTAGTACTTATCCTAAGTATAATTTAAGATGGCTCTTAACAGGAGAAGGTAATATGTTGAATAATGACCTTAATAATAATGAGGAAACACAAACTTCCAAAACACAAACATATATAGGTGAAGAAATACCCCCTAACTCTGGACAACCTTATAAGAACTTTACAAAAGGAGTTCCCTATTACAATGTAGATTTCATCGGAGGGTTTGATCTTATATTAAACGATCAGACAAGAGTTCCTGAATACCTTATTGACTTTGAAAAATATAACGAAGCAACATGCTGGTGTAACATTACCGGTCATTCAATGGAGCCTGAAATATCTCACGGAGATATACTTGCTTTAAAAGAAATTGTAGACTGGAAAGAGTTCCTCCCTTTTGGCGAAGTTTACGGCATAGTCACCAAAGAGCATCGTACTATTAAAAGAGTTACGGCATCTGAAAAAGAAGACAACTTTCTATTGATACCAACAAATAAATCCCCCGAATACAAAGCACAAAACATTCCAATTAAGATCATCCTAAAAGTATTTAAAGTACTTGGGTGTATGAAAAGATTATAATAAACAAATAAAAAGACATGAAAAAGATTTTATTTGCATTCATGGTTCTCAGTTCCATGAATACCTTCGCACAGAAAATTGAACTTGACAAAGTAGAAAAAGGAGAGAGATTCATTATTTGTTCACTCGAGAACGTTCGCAGTATGAGCGATAAAGTTGTGTTTAAAGTTGGTTTATCCGTAGGCCAAAACAAAACGGGGAATACGTTATACAGCATATTACTAAATGCGACAGCAGCTACTCCCCTTACAGTGCCTAAAAATGGCAAACTACTAATAAAGTTAATGGATGACTCGACATTAGAACTTAATACAAGCATAGAATATTCCGACAAAATAGGCAAAGTAAATAATGTTGGGGGCTATGTTTACACCGCTTATACAATAACACCATCTTTCAATGTTACGCCTGAACAGATAGACAAGATCAAGCAAGGAGTAAAAAAAATACGCCTTGAAACATCACTTGAGCCTATTGATAAAAACTTCAAGAAAGATAAGATTGGAAAAGTCATTGAAAAAGAATACTCTCTTATTAAAAATGCTCTATCTAAAAAGAAAAGTTTTTCTGACGGATTTTAAATACTAAAGCATTTACTTATGAAAAAAACGATTGCATTAATAAAATGGTTATCAATCTCAGCCTTTATATTATCATTACTCGCTTGTATCGTTACTTGGCTCAGAGTAGATGTATACATTACTAATGATACTTTCGTAGGACTTATGACGGGTTTCATGGGAGTATCGACGACTCTAATTATAGGATTTCAGATTTTCAATTTTATTGAAAATAGCAATAAAATAAAGAAAATAGAATCACTACAGTTAGAACTAAACACTGAACTTAAAAAAGCCCAGATAGAACGAAAACAGAATGAATATAAAATGACTAGCCTAGTAGCTAGAGCCCATGCTATGTCACAAATAGAAAGACAGCCTTTTACCGCATTTATTTCATTATTTAGATCACTAAAATATGCTTTGTTATCTAAGGATACAGAAGTGATTAAAAAAATTCTCATTGATATTCATTATGCATACAATCGCTATATTAGCCAAATTAACACTTCTTCATTAACAGATCCAAAACTAACGCATATTGACGATATTGATGATGATTGTCAGACTTCAGAATTGAATTCTTCCGCATTATTCTCACTGATTAAAGATGAGTATACAGAAGTATTCAACAAAATACAAGAAAAGATTAAAAAAATCAAAAAAAAATGATCGCAATGAATAAATTCATCTATGGCATATGTTGTGGCCTTTTCATTACTATTCTTGTTGCACTCCTTATTGGGTGCAATCTGAATCAGTATGCAGTTGGTCCGGCTCACATCATTAATCCAAAAGCCAATATTGATTCAATATTTCAACATGAAATCAAAGATAAAGCAAACCAGATCGAGCAGCTTAAAAATAAGGGTATACTACTAACGCCACAAGAGTATACAAACAATTTAGCTAATTATTATAATACGATTATCACAGTTTTAATTGCTCTTCTCGCTGTATTTTCAGTCATATCTTTTTTTCATTTAAAGTTTATAGCTCAAGAAGAAGTCAAAAAGAATGTAACAGAACTAATCAGGAAATCACCAGAAATTCAAAAAATACTACTAGAGAATTTTCAAGGAAAAATTGATGAAGTTCTTTATGATATACCAGATAAAATAGCTAACTTAGAATCCAATATTAAATATCTAAAAAAGGATTCTTCCAAAACAAATATTGAGGACGAAGAGGACGAAAAAGATTTAGAAAGTCTAAAAGTAAAAGCATAGTGCTATGGGAGTTAGAGGGATTAGAAGAAAAGGCAATGAACCTATAAAAATGAATGTTGAATCAATACTTCATTTTGCCAAAAATAAAGGGTTTGTAGGTGAATATAATTTAGACATAGAACAGTTAGTTATAGATAACAAGATCGAAATAAAAAGAATAGAATTACCACCAGAAATATCAGGCAAGTTATATATGCAAGGCGATTCTTGGATAATAGAAGTAAATAAGAACCACAGTCCAAACAGGCAAAGGTATACAATAGCACACGAATTTGCTCACTATTGTCTACATAAGAATGCTAATCAGACATTTGAAGACACAGCATTTTTCAGAAAAGATGAGAACAAAACATCTATTGAATATGAAGCAAACCAATTTGCAGCAGAACTCTTAATGCCAGAAGAGAAAATCAAAGAAGCTATTGAGAGTGATTTACTAGAATTAAAACAATTAGCAGACCATTTCAAAGTTTCACTTATCGCAATGAAAAATAGACTTATAAACCTAGGATATAAATTAATTGGAGATGAATAACACATATGCATTATTAGTGAAAACGGGAGAATCGGAATTACGGGCACTCCAAAATCTTTCTTCAACAAAAGGGATACTTCCTATCATTGAATTAACACGAGGAAGAATAAGCAAAAAAGATGAAATTGGAGATGTCAACAAAAAAATAGATAAAATATCCAGCTGCTTTAAAGATATGGAGATCATTCTAGATCTGACTGCGGAAAAAAGCCTCTCTAATACTCAAATTGAGAATTTATACAAATCCGATGATGGCTATTCAAATTGGATCGAATTTTTACACAATATAAAAAAAACAACCGTGTTTAAAAAAATCATTCCAACTATTATGCTAAATGTAGATGACGATGATTTTGAAAACAATTTGAATCTACAACTGAAAAACCTCACATCTTCATTCAAAACAATAGCTTACAGATGCAATATAGAAGATGATGGATATGCAGATGACCTAGAGATTATTAGTAAGTATGTCAATAATATTGATCATTTATATTTCATAATCGACAATTCATATATACGCCTTTCAGAATATAACAATTGCAGAGATAAGAGTTTGGATATTATTAATAACATATTAAAAATCACACAAATATCCCCAAAAACAAAAATAATTATTACATCAACTTCGTTTCCCGATAAGAAGGGAGAAGACTATGATATCATTAATCTTACCGAGATCAATTTATATAATCAAATAAAAGAAGAATCTGGAATGGATCTTATATATGGCGATTATGGTAGCATAAATCCAATAAGAAATGACACTGTAGTTATGGCCCGTGGATGGAGACCAAGAATTGACGTACCACTAGAAGGAGAAATTTATTATTATAGAAGAAGGAAAACTTCAGCGGGATATTCAAAGACATATTCTCTCGTCGCCGAAGAAGTTATTGAGGATAAACAGTTCCCTAAAAAGCTAAAGGGAAATTGGGGAATCAATCAAATAATAAATGCTGCCGACGGAGCTTCTCCAGGCTCTTCACCTTCGTTCTGGATTTCCGTACGAGTGAATATCCATATAGAGCAGCAACAACGGAGATTAGGGTTACTTTAGAATTGAATAATTTCTTAACGATAAAATAGAAATATCTTCATAATGGGACATTGTCCCTTTCTCTTCCAAGAAGTTTTCATACTTATAAACAATCTTACTTTTCATATAGTTAAGTAGTGCTGTTTTAAGTTTAAGAGCTGATTGTTTCATTAATCTTGCACGCAAAGTATCTGCATCCATCTTTGCTGTTATAGAGAAGCATTTTCTTAAATAAGTAGCTGGCATTGTTCCTAAAACATCTTCTTTTGATATTCTTGTAACTTTTTTGGGATGTCGAATTTGATTAAAAACAAAATTTTCATCAATAACTAATACCCCAAAATCATTAGTAGAAATATTCTCTAAGCCAGCTAAATGATTCTTCGTAACAACAACATACACATAATCAAAAATCTGCTTGTAGTTTAGCAATTGGTTTTCTAAGCGTTTAAAGCTATCATTTTGAGCTTTGATTTCAATAGCATACAATTTATCGTTTGCTATAACAACCATATCAGCAAGCATCTTGTTAATGCCATACATAACCTCTTGACCAATACAGAGATTCTCTGGATCAGTAAAAAGGCCCTCATTCAAAACATAGTCTATAAACTTGGCCTTTATAATATCTGCATTTGCTAGAGCGTTCATTCGGCAAAGATATATATTTTAATATTAATACCTCACTCGCACAACTAAAAGTAGCAGATGAAATTGCCCTAATTCATTTCTATAACTCTAATTAGGTATTAGGTTTTAATGGCATTTCCAATCATTTGCTATATATTTGTTTGATTGAATGAATGAGATATAAAACATCAATGGAAATAGCTGTCATACAAAACAAGATATATGAGATTAGAGGATGCCAAGTAATGCTTGACTTTGACTTGGCAAAACTCTATGGAACAGAAACCAGCCTACTCAAAAGAGCTGTAAGGCGAAATATTGAACGCTTCCCAGAAGATTTCATGTTTGAGTTAACAAAAAAAGAGGCTAATGATCTGATATCCAGTGGGGTATTCCAAAATGGCACACCCCAATACAATTTCAGTGCTTACTCGCCTTTTGCCTTTACCGAACAAGGTGTAGCGATGCTCTCATCCGTTCTAAGATCAAACATCGCTATAGAGGTAAACATTGCTATCATGCGTGCATTCGTCAGCGTAAGGCAGTACGTGTTAAGCAGTGAAGCTAATACGGGTGAGATGAAAGAGCTTCGCAATAGAATATTGGAACTAGAGCAACAGGGGCCAAAAGCCTTTAAAATGATTGAACGCCTAGGAGAAGAAACAATGGAAGCCATTAATGACCTTAGCGAAGATTATCGCAAGGAACTTGATGATATCTACCTTGCTCTTTCACAATTAGCGGCGAAACAGAAAGATGATAAGAAGAAGCCGCCACGTAAGCCAATAGGATTTAAAACTTATGAAGATGATAAATAGCATATCACAGTGTAACAAGAACCGTACCGATGAAGCATACTGTTCCCTCACTCCTACTTGCAAAGGATGGGGTTGCAAATTTCTCACTACGGTGATTGAAGAAGTGCCGGAGACGGAAGAAGAAAAAGCCAAGCTTTTCGCCAAAGTATATCGGGAAGCAAAACATAAAGGAGTGATTGATTGCCCTGCATATCGCTCCATCTTTATTGATGAAGTACTTGAAAATATAGGCCAAAAATAATGGCAAATTTGGCTTAATTATGCCAAAACGAATCTTTGAGGTTTTTAGATGCTGCCCTAATAGGCTGATAATTAGAGAAGAAGATTAAAGAAGAGTATTAGTCTGGCAGTGTTAAGGTGATCGGTTCGAGTCCGATACTCTCCACATCACTTTCAAAGCTGAAATGCCCTACCTAAAAGGCTTTCAGAAAATAGTAAAAATCACTGTAAATTAAAAAAAAGCGCATTTTGTCCCCAATTTGGGTATATGTGCTTGTCGGATGCCTGTCTCAAGTAAAAAAGCTGATATAACCGTACCTATAAAAGAGGCACTATACATTCGCAACTACATAAGGTTTCTCACTTCGAACTCGCACCCTTTATTCCTCTAAATAAACATTCTTTTTCGATTTAATAGCCATAACGGTTGTTTTCTCTACAATCTCACCTAATCGCTTTATGATAGCTAGAAAAACTTTTTCCTCAGCACCGGGTTTTGTACTATCAATACCATCAATACTAGTAAAATACTCTTTTATAAGATCAGCTAACTCTTTGTGATCCTCTTTTAGAGGGATAGTTCTATCTAACAATACATCAACAATTCTCAATTTAGCCCTGATCAGTATCTTTATTTCATCAAACTGAGGTATTCCGGCACTCGCTTTAGTAGAAGCTGTTTTATTCTTATATTTAATCTTATAAAGTATCCACACTTTACTATGAAGAGAAGAAAGCTCTTCAATCGTATCAAGAAATTTATTGAACCAATCTCTATGGGCTGCATGGCACAACTGTTTTCTAAAATACTCTCTAGATTCATCGGCTCTCTTTTCAGCTTGACCTGCCGTATACAAAACTCCTAAAAAAGCTAATAGACCAGTAACAGAACTAAAGTAACAACCAAAACTGCCCCAATCATTAATTTCTCTTGAGAGTTCGCCATGAAAAATCACAAAAAAGAGAAGCAACATTACTCCACAAACAGCTATCGTAAGAATAATTGCTTTTCTTATGACCAAATAAGACTTGTACTCTTTGGCATTTTCTACTTTTTCCTCATCTTTCATAATAGGATAGATTTAATTATACGCAAAAGTAATATTTTTATTATAAAACAAAATAAATTCAGACATTAAACGACTTTAAATCAAAGATAAAAAGATTCATTATCAACGAGTTAACATTATTAGATTATTCAAAAAGTATCGATACTATAAAGAACAAATAGCAACAATAAAATCATTAGAAGAGAATAAAAGCATGTTCAAAAGGCAAAAAAGCCTCTCAGAGATATGGCAGCTTGCATAAGGCTACCCTCACTCAACAAGAAGTCATACGCTACTCTACAATACTAATTGAATACTTTTGATTTAAGATTAGATTAACATATATGTTAACAGTTAACATATAACGTACAAACAGTTAACAGCATCCTTAGTTCTATTAAACCATGTTATAAAAACAGGGATAACCCCATGAACATTTGTATATCAAATAATTAAAAGTACATTTGTAGAACATTTTTTTCATTATCTCAAATTTAAATTTAATATAGGTCGAGCTGCCCGTGAGGGCAGCTTTTTCTTTTATATATTATAAATGCATATTAATTTGCTTATCAAAGCAGTAAATCAAAATACTAATCAGCAGAAAAACAATCAACTTTTAATACAAATAGTAACCTTTGATTTCAAAAGAACGGCCTAATTGCAATTAAAATCGACTTTTCTATTCATATTCTTCATTTATCTCTTATCTTTGAGTACATTTAAATACATTACTTTCATGAAACAGCATCGTATTTCTTTCATCCATAACGATACAGAATACTCATTCATCAAAGCCATGAAAGGGAATCTATCAGGATACGCTTTAACATCAGCTTGCCGGGTAGAAGTACGTATCTACATGAACGATCATAATATGAAGGGTGATTATGTATTAACAGGAATGGCCGAAATATAGATCTCATTTAAGCTAGTCAATGCTTCGGTTATGTTAATACGTTAACTAAACCTTTCGATATATTAAACCATGTTATAAAACATACTATTCTTTACCAAAAGTTTGGTGAAAGTCGCAAAATCAATACCTTTGCAGTGTGTTTTTCATAGTATTAGATTTAAGGTTAACAAAGGTTGGAGTCAGGCGTGACTCCTTTTTTTTTGTGCCGCGCACACCTAGTAACTTGACAGTGAAAGTCTGTTATGAAAATTGGTAGTAGTTAACCATTAGCTTAAGACAAGGATGTCTTCCGTGAGGTTGAATCTAAAGGAAGTCCAAGGCAAAATCCCGTCCCGAGAAACACAAATTTCATAAGGCATATATTATAAGATGAGCTTGCCAAACAGAGTAAAGTCCAATATACTACCCCCATATAATCCATGTAGTCTCGTCCCTTAAAAAGTATATTTCAGCAAAACATTTCTTATATTGAGTGTTTCGCTGATCTTTTTTAAGAGTGAGCAAAGAACCCTCAGGGCTCTTTTGAAGTTATATGCAGCTGCGGCTAATCGCTTCATGTTTTTTCCCCTCAGCCGATGCACCTATTCCAGGTGCTCTTCTCAAGGGTATGTCCATCGTATTCATTTCGAAAAGAGCTGGCACCAAGAATGACACCTGTGGAAGGAGAAGAAAAAGGATAAAAAATCATTCGAGAAGGATTTAAAAGCACGAAAAGAGGTATTTTGGGGCCCGTTCAAAGAGCAAATGCCATCAGCATTTGTCCAAGAAAAGTCGAACAGCATCAGTCGTTGCAGGATGACTAAAAGGAAGATTCTTAATATAAGCAATTCTATCTTCATCATTCTGTAAAACGTTGAACTCTTCATCTCTTAATAAATCAGAACATAAATCTCCAATCAAGTCATTTTGATTTTTTTTTAACTGAACAAAATCTAAAACATTATCCATAACTTTTCAATATTAATTATTGACCATAAAAGTAGAACATTATAAAAAAAGAAGAAAGAAAAAAGTAACTTTTTTATTAGAACAAAAAAAGTTGTTTCTGGGAGACAACATTCCTCAACTAAAAAGAAATCTGTATATTTGTCTGCATGATACATTTACTCTATTTCTCTCCTACTCATACTTCTGCCAAGATCGCTCATGCCGTGGCTGAAGGTATAAATATCCCCATCGAATCGGAATGGGACGTAACGTACGAAACTCCTAAAGAGGTGACAGTTGTTGACAGTGGTTTAGTAATTATCGCAGTGCCCGTTTACGGAGGACGCGTTGCAGAAACTGCGGTCGAACGTCTGAAATTCTTTCAAGGCAAGCAAGTTCCTGCCGTGCTATTGGCATTGTATGGAAACAGAGACTATGAAGATGCTTTGAAAGAACTGTCCGACATCGCAACCCAACAAGGATTTGTTCCTCTGACTGCCGGTGCTTTTATCGGAGAACATTCATATAGCACTCCAGAACAACCCATAGCAGAAGGGAGACCAGATGAAGAAGATTTAAAAAGAGCCCGAGAACTGGGAAATTTGACCTCAGAGAAGTGGCAAGCGGCAACATCAATCTGTAACATCCCTGCCTTGAAGGTAAAAGGTAATTTTCCCTATAAACAAAAAGGAAAGCATACCCCTCAGGCACCGATCACCGATGGAGGGTTATGTACCCAATGCGGATATTGCATTGATATATGCCCCACAAATGCCATCTCCCTAAGCGATGACGAAGGAACATATAATGATCCTGCTTTATGCATCAAATGTTGCGCTTGTGTAAAAGAGTGTCCTGAGCATGCACGTAGTTTTGAGACTCCATTCAGAGCCTATCTGCACGAAAACTTCCAAGCCAGAAGAGAAGCCGAATTTTTCTTATAATCATTGAGATAAATTGGTTTACCTGCTCTATTGATCGTCGAAAAATTCTTCGATATTCTTTAGACGTGTATTCATAGAGCATACTAACCATATCGACTTTCGTACTCTTATCTTTCGTGATATAGAGCTTAAGTATTACTCATTGTATAATATTCATTCAAAAAGGATAGAATACTAGCAGCTAGATTGAGAACTGATAAGTCGGTAAGTTGTAATTTAGTAAGCAGATTTTAAAGTGAGAAAGTTATAGAACAAGAAAAAGAGAATCGGACAAGACGAATTAGGATATAAAAAGCTTGAGATTACAAATATTTTATATCTTTGCTTTATCATTCAATTTAATAATGATCTGTCATGAAAAAAATACTTATCGTCTGTTTGCTAATGGTTTCCGCTCTTGCTACGAAAGGGCAGAACTCAAATATCGAAAAAATAAAAGTGGGAGATACAATGCCTGCATTCACTATTGTATCAGACAATGGAGCGAAACTTCAATCTTCTACTTTTGAAGGCAAAGTAGTGCTCGTTACTTTCTTCGCCACATGGTGCCCTCCTTGTCAGAAAGAGTTGGCTGCGGTAGAATCAACCCTCTGGCCTAAGTACAAAGATAATCCCGACTTTAAATTGTGTGTGATCGGACGTGACCATACGGATGCGGAACTGAAGACGTACAATATCAAGAAAGGTTTTACTTTTCCTCTCTACCCGGATAAAGGACGAATCATTTTCGATACTTTTGCTAGCAGCTCTATTCCTAGAAGCTATTTGGTTAGCAAAGAGGGTAAGATCCTTAATGTAAGCGTAGGATACAGTGAAGAGGAGTTCAGCGATCTTTTAAGTAAGATAGACAAAGCTCTCAAATAAGAAAACATTTATCATCTCAATATAAAAGAAAGTGTTTCAAAGCTAGAAACACTTCATTTAAAAAAGTTACAGATTGTAACGAACAGAAATAAACAAGCAAAAGTAAAAGAGCTATATCAAACTCTACTTTAGAGTTATGACATAGCTCTTTTTATAACTGATAAGAATAGTCAGATTAAAAGTTACTCTCTTATAAGATTGAGTTCTGACGTATCCTCTTTTTTTAGTTATTCTTCGACTCGAAAATCACATTCGTAAACGAAAAAGAGAGTGTGCATGAGGAGTTCTATTTGCAGTTAGGATTAAAATACTGATGCTTCTTCAACGTAGATTTGCCGTAATGAATGGCATGAGAAGGACAGATATGATAGCAAGCCATGCAAGCAGTACAATTATCACCCCAAGTAGGCTTTGTATCCACCTTTACATTATGCATAGGGCAATGTTTTTCACACAATCCGCATGAGATGCAATCGTCCGTAGCAAAGAAAGGCTTGGCCGTAACCTGATATTTATTGAACAGAGGACAGATCAAACGGCTTTTCACAAAAGCCCAACTGCCTTTCTTGCATTCAAACAAATCCGTGGAATGTTTTGCGAGTCTCTTGTTGATACGTTCTACCTCTCCTACCGCATTTTTCAGCTTTCGCTCTTCCAACTCCTTTGGATCTGTATCAAATCCGGGGAAAGAAACATAATTATTAGGCATGATCACAGAGAATCCGGCATGCCACTTCCACTCTTTGGCACTCACCGCCTCATTCATAATCTCCTGAGTCAACCCCACTTCGTCACCACAAGAGCAAACATAAAAGAAGTAATGCCCCTTAGCATTGATAAAACGCAGCTTCTTTATAAAATCCAAAACAATAGCAGGAGGAGCCCATGAATAAATGGGGAAGACAAAGCCAACAGCCTCTGTCTCCCCCAAAGTATATTCATATATAGTATTCTCTTTAAGTATCTCATCCGCAATAGAAACAAGATTCTCATGCTGATAATCAGCCACTTGCTTTGCGATCCATTTGGAATTACCTGTTCCGGAAAAATAGAATATCATAATTAGTTATTTTATTCACAAAAATAGAACAAAAAGGGCTATTCCCAAAAGGAATCAATTGATACTTACTAAGTATAATGCACTATCTTGGTCTGATTTCTCTACGCATAAAGCTAACGTATGACAAAGCAAAACAGACTACCGTAGCAGCAACAAGTCCGGTAAGCTGAGGCCAAACGACCATCAAGCTTTGCCCCAAAGGTAGCGGACTAGGAATCGCTCCACTGACTTGCTCCATAGTAAGTGGTCCCAAGCTACGTACCGATGGCATGAGCAGCGTACTGGTTGCCTCACTAAATAGCTCACTCGGTGCAAGCCTCAACAAGCCCATCATGAATTTCTGATAACTCATAATCTGCTGCATACTTGCCGTTTCGGGAGGAGCAATCGCTTTACCCACGAGATGAATGATCATATTATAGAATACGCTAAAGAATAACCAGATGGCGATACATGCCAGAGCAGAAGTTGCCGCCTGACGGAACTGCACAGAAAACAAAATAGCCAGATTCAGCCAAAAAGCAACATAAAAGATGCTCACGACAATAAAAGCCATAATTCGCAGAAATTCTTCAGCCGTAGGTGGTATGCCTATCTCAATCAATCCGAACCCCATCACTAAGAATCCCAAAGCGAAAAGCATCACGCTCACCACCACTAAAGCGGCCACAAACTTAGCATTTATCAGATAATCGCGGTGAATAGGTTGAGACATTATACGGCTCAACGTGCCTCTATTTTGCTCCGAATTAACCGCATCAAAACCTAAAGCAATACCCAGTAAAGGGCCTAAGAAACTGATAAAGACAATAAAAGGTGGTAAGGTTCCGTCTGAGATCGTAAACAGTTTCAGAAAGAAAAAGGAGCCATCAGGGTCATTCGGTTTCACGGCAGTATGAAAACTACTCAGAGCCGTATAAAGAGAACCCATGCAAGTAAAAAGAATGATAGCAATCAGTATGATAAAGCGCCAACTCTTTACATGATCCGAAATCTCTTTGTTCACAATAACCCAAAAAGGATGTGTCGTTTTATTCATGTTCTTTACCTCCTTCAAAATAGCGGTTATAAATATCGTCCAACCCATGTTCTTTCTTCTCCAGAAGATTTAATCCCACTCCCGAAGAAACAATGGTACGGGCTATCTCAGCAGATAGATCACGCGAGCAACCAATATGAAACATAGCATGATCCAACTCCAGCGTCAGTACCCCATCCAGTTTCTTTAGTTGTTCCGTCAACTCCTCTTTTTTAGAAGCACCTTCTTTCTCAGAGCCCAAAGAGCTCTCCTCTATCCCCGCCTTGATGACGAAAGGATCTCCTGCAAACAGTTTTTCAGAAAGTGATGGAATATCTCCTTCAGCCAAAAGATTACCAGAAACAAATATTCCCACCCGGTCGCAAACCTGTTGCACCTGATGCAAATGATGAGAAGAGAAAAGCACCGTCAAGCCATGCTCTCTGCTGAGCTGCAAGATCAAGTCCATAAATTCACGCACCCCTGACGGGTCAAGCCCTGAGGTCGGTTCATCCAGAATAATCACTTCAGGCTGTTTTATCAGCACATCAGCCAAACCAAGTCTTTGGCGCATACCCCGCGAATATTTACCCGTCTTCTTCTTGGTGTCCACTTCCAGTCCCACCCGTACAAGCAGTTCCTCCGCTTTAGCATATGCTTCTTTTCTGGTTAATCCATTCAACTCTCCAGTATACACAAGATTCTCTATCCCCGTGCGGTCATCATAAAATCCCACATCATCAGGCAGATAACCTACCTTTCGCTTCACTTCGATAGGGTGCGTTGTAGAATTAATACCACAAACCTTAACCATCCCCGCAGTAGGATCCGTGAGCCCTAACATCATTAAGATAGCTGTAGACTTTCCTGCCCCATTCGGTCCAAGCAGACCAAATATTTCACCTTTACCGATCGTCAGATTTAGATTGTTGACCGCTGTGAATGTACCGTACTTTTTTGTCAGGTTGGCAAGTTCTATTACAGGTACACACATGCCTACCTCCTTCCATATTTACGAAACAAATAGTACACGCCTCCACAAGCTCCAATGATTATCACAATTCCCAGCCATCCCCATATCATGGGTGTCTTCACAGCAATTCTGAATTCTGTATCAGAAGTCACTTCTGGAGTCTTCGCATTCATCTTTACCACATAGTCACCCGGCAAAGCTTTCTTAGAAGCCTTTATCGTAGCCACTACCTGAGCACTCTCTCCCGCCTTCACCGATGCAAGTTTCTGTGGTTCAAAAGTCACATTCCAACCCGCAGGTTGGTTAGCCGTTAGTTTCACGTCAGTCAGGTCAATAGTACCCCTATTTTTAACTACCAGTTGGATTTTCTTCGTATCTCCAGCAGTAACATCCGTACTTAACAAACCTTTAGGAGTAGTAAGCTCCATTTTATATGACCCTTTGATAACCACCTCAAGACCTAGATCAGCCGAAGTAGTACCATTAGCCGCACGCACAGGAATCCGATAAGTCCCCACCTTAATATTTGCCGGCGGATTAATATCTATCGTCACATTAGCCGTTGCGTTTGGAGCAACCTCCACAGAAGTAGCCTGCTTATAGTTCGGTTTAAAAGCCACGTTCCATCCACGAGGTGTTTTTGTAGTCAAGGCATAAAGCTGTTTCTCAGAAGTACGGTTTTTCAGCGTTGCGTTAAAAGTGAAAGTAGCCTCAGCGCTCCCCTCCATATTCATTTGGTCTGTAGTGAATTCCGTTTGATACGTACCTTGTTCAGAAACAATCACAGTCAGTGGCAAAGAATATAAGCCTTTAGCCGCGACAACAAAATGGTAAGTACCCTTGTTTACTTTCAACGGAACATCCAACTTCAGAGAGAAATTTTTCTTGTCATTTGGAAGAACCGAAAGCTGACTAACATTCCATCCGCCTGACTTGACTTCATAGTTCCACCTTCGTGGTAAACCCATAACGGATATAGCTGCGTTTTTCACTGATCCCGTCTTATTAATTACATCAATACTATAATTAATTGATTCTCCCGGCGGAACTGAAATCTTAGTATAGGGAGTATACAAAGCAACGCCTTTAACCCTTATAGAATCGGATGTAGCGTGCATTTTAGCAGGAGCGATGCCTACTAATAAAAGAAACAATAATGTGAAGTAGTTTACTCGCATTGTCATAAAATAACCTCCTGATATTTTAAATGATTATCAATACGGAAAACAAAAGTATAGAATAGTAGTATTGCGTACTTTTAAATAAAATAAAAAAAGTTCAAATAAATTTGTTTCAGAAGCGTCCTCTTAACAGTAGTACATATTATACAACATTCGTTGCACATAGAGAGCATACGAATTAATTATTTTTGTTGAATTTATGTAATCTAAAGCTAAATAAATATTTTCCAATAGGACTTATTATTTAGAACTACAGCCAAACAAAGCAAAAAAATAACGAGTGTTTTTATCTAGCAAAAAACACTCGTTATTCTATTAATCCCCCTCCTTTTATCTCTTCCCTTTATAACGGTAACGATAATCAATACCAAACAAGCTCCCTGCAAAAGTCAGCACCTCGCCGAAAGCAACCAGAACAGAAGAGTGAATTTCTCCTTCAGGAGGCAACCATAGCCCTATAAACAAAAGCAAACAGCCTGCCGCTGTTAGCAGGCAGGCTGTAAAAAGTTGAACATTCAAGTTACGCATCTCACATCAACGTTTGCGAGCCAATTGCACCGGCTACGGCGCTAGCTACCGCAATAATTATTTTAAGGACAAGTCCCCACACTGATTTTTTCATGATTATGCATTTGGATCTTCATCATCACTACCAGGTTTATTATCCTTTCCTGGTTCAGAGGAATCTTCCTCACTCTTTTTCTTTTCACCCCAACGCTCATATTGCACCCCGCTGAAGAGGGCCCTGGTAGCTCCTCCCGTACCTGCAGCCAATGTATACTCAGGCGTAAACAACACACGTAATCTTACGATTTGCGAAGGTGACACCTCTTTAGCTGTCTCCACTCCTTTACCACAAGTAAAAGCTTTTACGGTGAACGAGCCTAAGCCATCTAACTTCACCGTGCGACTGTTAAGCAATTGCTCGCGCATCACTGTCATCAGGTTACGAATCACATTATGCACATCTCCCGGTGTAAGAGAAGCTTTCTCAGCAATCAGATCGGCTATTTTCTGATTATTAACCGCACTACCAACTTTCACCAAGATAGGGTGCCATTTTTTGAGCCCATCTTTTGTTTTTAAAGAGCTCTGTCTAGGTTTGTAAAATAAAGGCATAATTTTAAAATTTTTAGTTCTACCATTTTGTTTTCATTCTCTTTGTAATCGATTACGGAAGCGAAGGTAAAACTTCATGCAGAAAGCAATACAGAATATTCAACAAGCAGATACGAGAAAAGACAGAGAAGTACAAAACTTAAAGAGTAAGGAATCGATAGAGTATATAATATTACACTAAATTTAACAGCACTGATCATTACTTTCCTTATGCGCTTGAAGGTAGTTAAAATTAGAATTACCTCATTAAATACAACAATTAAATTACAGAATTATGGGAAAATCAAAGTTTTAGGACAGTGAGTATCAATGGACTTAAGTTTCAGAAATAAGTTAAAGCTATTGAAGTGAAGCAGCATTCACACACTGGTAAATGCTTCTTTGTATATGGTTGTGAAAGTGTGCAGTGAGTGACAAGTTTATTAATAGAGAAATCACTAATTCAAATATTTCACAAGTATGTTCATCTAATACTAGTAATATGTTTTACATGCTTCATCAAAAAAGTAAAGGAGGGGTTACTACATAAGCAATTCTTTAAATAAATATCTATTTATATAGTTGAGGCTGTCTAAAAATAGTTTTTTGAATTCAGCCTCTTCTTTCTAAAAGTTACCCCAGATAGCAGGATTAGTAACTATGTTAGCTATGATGTTTGAAGTAACATCCAATCCAAAACTCTTTATCTTGTCAAGAACTTTTGTTTTAGCCTTTACTGGATCAGGTTCTTCATTTATAATCCCCTTTAATTCTTTTTGTTGTTTGCCTGTTAATTCATCCTTTATAGACTCAATGAAGACAGCAATAGCTAAAATTTGTTCTTGGCTTTGATGCTGGTTTTGGCTAACATTAATCTTAATTGATTTATCAATATTAGAATAATCATTATGAGATTTTAAAATTGCCGGAATAGCTTCGCAAGATTCTAATATCCCTAACATTTTATCAAATATACTTGGTGAACAATGAGATTTAACTAGTTCACTTGCAGCATTTTCAAAGTCTGCAATACATCTATCATCCGGGAAACGAACAGAGAGGAAACGAATAGTTTTATTTTTCCAAACTTCATACTTATTTACGCCAGAGATTCTATATGCTGAGTACGTTCTTATTACACCTGAAGGTGGATTAATGTAGGATATTCCCTTTTTGATAACTTTCCCTTCTTCAATTAATTGTTCAATAGTAATATGTTCCATATTAGTGAAATTAAGTTTATCCACAAAATTAATAAAAATAATGAATGGAATAGCTAACTTTGTTTAGAGATTGAGTTAAGTATAAAAAGTTAGACTTTACCAAATGAAAAAAAGAAAGCCTTATTACTCTCTCTTTAAAGAGAATGCAGTTAAACTAAGTTGTTAGCGAAAAAACGTTTGACATCATTTCCAAGAGCGATCGTTGGTTTATGAATTTATCAAAAAGCATCATAAAATTTGGAGAATCAAAATGATGTATAAAACTTTAAAGATCTCGAAGAGCGGATATTATTCCTAGATACAATGTCCTGAAGGCAAGAGATAGAAAGCTTCCATGAACCCTTGGCAGGAGATTCAGAATGAGTATTTCTCAGTAAAAGCTCGATATGGTAGTGTTCGCATATCCAAAGAGCTCACCAGACGAGTAATCAAAATGTGTTGGTCTCTTACAAAATAGGCCAAAGCATAAGTCGAAAAGGGATTTTTTTAAGACAGTGCCGTGGCGGAAAGCTTCTTCAAAACCTTAAAGGCTGAAAAAGTTTTGGGAGTTGATAAATAGTAAAAATGTTGATTTATTAAATGTAGCTTAACTTTATGTCCTGTTTTACTTGGCTAGTCCAATTCTTACGAAGCGTTAAAATAAAGATTCGCAGATAAAACAGCATGAGACTATAAATTGTAACAAGAAAGAAACAAGTATAAACTTTTATTGTATTTATTAAAAAACATCAACAGATAAGATCTAACGAAATGTATTTGTAATATCCTATTTCTATTTTTGGTTAAAAATAAATGCTAACAACTAAAACGAATTAAGATGAAAACAACTATTTTTTCTCTCCTCACGCTAAGCCTACTCTTTAGTGCTTGTAACAACTCAGACAATTTTAACGAAGTGCTTCCTGAGACAGAGACCTCAACTCCAATCCTTCCCCAAGCGAAAGTAACCTATTCAGTCGAAGACATTACTTATAGCATCAAAGATGCTGACGGAATAAGTTTCTTAACTCACACTCTTCCTAATATAACCTTTGCAAATCGAACAGCTAAAACATTAACGACCAGCTATTATGATAATGACAGCGAATTTCCCAAAAGATCTGAATTTACATTTGAAAAGAACTTACCCAAAGAAATAACAGATAGCCTGATTAGCATAAAGACACCAACCGTGCTTCTTAACAACAAAATTTATACTAACAATGTAGGCTGGATGCTCACAAGCCTACAACAAACAAAGCCTTATTCTAACACTAGAACCTTACAGACAATAAATATCCCTGCAAATCAAGCAATCACCATCATTCGTTCATTTGATGAAGAGATATTGCAAGCATCTTTTGTCCTGACTCTCAGAAATGATGTAACCAATGAGATTGCTACTTATAATGGGAAATGGAAAGGAACACTGAACTATACACACCGTTCCATCTCTTTGAAACAAGAAAACGTGAAGTAAAACATCTAATAGAGGTTAGGTCTGCAAAAAACAGATCTAACACTTTTGTTAAAGAACAAGGGGTCAAGTCAAAAAGTATGTGGGCGGTAACCATTAAACGTTAAGTTACGAAGCGTTTTAATACATAATAATCGATCCGTAGTAATTGATATATAACGTTTTATAAAAAGATATTTTCACATTACAAAGACCTAAATATCCAAATAAATTAGCATACCGACAGGTTTTTCGGACTGCCCCGAACTATGCTGAACTTTTATAGCATAAAAAAAGCATCTGAATAATTCAGATGCTTTTTTGTAGTTGCGGAGGCCTGACTCGAACAGACGACCTTTGGGTTATGAGCCCAACGAGCTACCAACTGCTCCACTCCGCGATTTTGTGAGTGCAAAGGTACTGCTTTTTATCTAAAAAACAAATTTCTACTAAATAAAATAGAAAAAAAGTCATCTAGCCTTATCCTCTTAACGCTTCTGCAACCAACCCCCTATAGATCTCAATCTTCGTACATTTATGGATCTTCTTTTTGATTTTCCGATCCATATCAGGCAAAAGATACTCCCAAAGAGTCTTTAGCTTAGTGAGCAATTGAGCATCTCCTTGCAAACGAGCTTCGTAATGCTCAAAAAGCAACGTATGAAAAGTCTTTAGCTTGCTCAATAGTTCTGCGTCACTAAGTGTTGCGCCTTGTTGATACTCCCAGGCAAGAGCAGGATTAGCCAACAGTCCCCTACCGATCATAATTCCCGAAAGATCAGGAAAGCGATTGCGAACCTCTATTATATCTTCCAAAGAAGTTATATCTCCGTTATAAACCAGCGGATGTTTACATCCCTTAGAGAAAGCTTCAAAAGCATCCCAGTCAACCTCTCCTTTATATTGTTGCTTCCCCACGCGAGCATGAAGAGCAATTTGCCGCAAAGGATAACTGTTGAGCAAAGGCAACAAAGCAAGGCACTCTGTAGAGTCTTCCCATCCCAGACGCATCTTCAAAGAAAAGCTTATATCAGGAAATTCACCCATGCAGCGCAACAAGCTCTCTACTTCTTCAGGATAAGGTAAAATGCCCGAACCTTTATGCCGACGAGCCAACATAGGAAAAGGACACCCCATGTTCAGATCAGCCTCCCGATGCCCTTCCTGCTGAAACAAACCCAGCACTTTGCGCATCTCATCGGCAGTTGTCGCAATCAGTTGCGGCACAAGATGGGGCACTGTGTTATTTTTCATCTCCACATCCCTACGCTCCCTTGACCGGAAATCACCCTTCTCAATACGGACAAAAGGAGTATAATAACTCTCCACACCACCAAAAACCTGTGCGTGTGCATTCCGATAAGGTGCATCCGTAAATCCTTGTAACGGAGCGAAGTGAATTGGGATAATCTTTTCCTCTATCATCTTTTTAGCACAAAGATATTCAGATTCTCGTAAAAAGAGACAAAATCAAGAAGCAAGAATCATTAAGCAAAAAATACTTGTTTCAATCCTTTCATTTCAAAATCTCGATATTGATCACACAGAAACAAAGTAGATGTAAAAAAACAGCTAAAAATACATACAACGTTTCTTTTTTATTGTTAAATTCGCAACAACTAAATGATCAAAGACTACATTATGAAACATTCTAAACTATTCTACAACATGCTAACACTCATATTGTTAGCACTCCATGTCGTTGCATGCAGCAGCAATGATGACGACGAAAATAATATCCGATTCTATCTTAGTTCCAAAGAAGTTATCTATGTACGCACTACTTCCGTAGGCGAAGTGTTGCTCAGCATTCAGAATACCGACGGAGGCTATACTGTTCAGTCTAATGATGAAGAGATAGCAACAGCGAATATAAAAAGCAATTCTACTATCAGCATCAAAGGAAAGAAAGCGGGAAGTACCACAATCACCGTAACAGACAGCCAAAGAAGAACTGCCTCGCTTGACATAACCATTTACACCAAAAAAGCCCTTTGCAACATAGAGCAGTGCGATGCGGAAGTTCAGATTGAAAACCCAACAGCCGAGGATCAAGCTGAGATAGACCGAATCAAAGCTGAGATGCTCAGCGAAATGCTCCCTTCGGGCGGATTGTTCCAATTTACCTATACCACAGAAACAGAAGGAACATTCACGTTCCATGCCAATCCGGAAAAAGTAGATGACAAATTAGAAGGTACCTTTAAGTATAATTGGAATGGAGATATAAACACTAGCTCCATCGCTCTAACGTATAACAGTAAAACAATAACCTATCAACTAAAAGCAAACAAAAAAATCACATTATCTACTGTGCTCAACATGACACAACAGATCGACCTCATGCACGATTTTACCTCTGATTACAGTCACCTCACCAACCCTAAAATACTAAAAGCAACCGCTACGCTGCATACAACAGGAGTAGGTTTCTTTGGTGTAGTGACCGAATAAAGAGCAAAAAAGCAGACAAACTATACTTTTTAGTTCTATTTAACTATAAAAATTAGTTCATAAACTATTTTTTATAGTTATTTGCGATAACAATAGAAGAAAGCAATGAAAGGACTAACAAGTAAAGAAGAAGAAATAATGGGCTATTTCTGGACGAAAGGAGCCCTGTTCGTGAAAGAGATACTCGCTTTTTACGACGATCCCAAACCCCATTTCAACACCCTGTCGACCATCGTCAGAGGGTTAGAAGAGAAAGGTTACCTGCAACATAAAGCCTTTGGCAACACCTATCAATATTATGCTGCCATAAGCGAAGAAGAGTTTCGCAACGGAACGCTCAAGAACGTTATCAACAAATATTTCGGTAATTCTTATTTAAGAGTTGTTTCTTCTTTAGTCAAAGAAGAAGAGATCTCTCTCGATGAACTGAAAAAGCTGATAAATGAAGTAGAAGAAGCTCATAAAAAATGAAATAGGAAACTTAACTCAAAATAAAAAAGTATGGGAATCTTCTTTGTCTACATATTGAAATCGGCAGTTTGCATGGCATTGTTCTACCTTTTTTACAGACTCTTGCTAAGCAAAGAGACCTTCTACCGTTTTAACCGAATCTCTCTCCTGTTCATCCTGCTGCTATCACTGGCACTACCCTTTGCCGCAGCCGCAGTCACCGCGCACAACGAAGTGCAACAAACGGTATTAACACTAGAGCAACTTATGATGATGGCCGATAAGATAAACATCACATCATCATCCGAGGAGACAGGCATCTCCTGGTCTCAAATCGTTTTAATCATTTATCTGATCGGATTTCTATTCTTTGTGTGCCATCACATCTACTCCCTCATCCGCCTGTTTATGTTGCAAAGAAAAGCCAGACAGGTGATGCTCTCCGATAAAATAATCTTGTTGGTGCACACCAAAGAGATCTCCCCGTTCAGTTGGATGAACTACATCTTTATCTCCGAGGACGATTTAAACAGTGAAAGTAGTCGGGAAATCTTAATTCACGAAGAAGCCCATATCCGCAATTATCATTCATGGGATCTACTGGTAACAGAGATCTGCGCATGTTTCCAATGGTTCAACCCTGCCGCGTGGCTCATTAAACAAGAGTTGCAAAACATTCATGAATACGAGGCAGATGAGACCGTTATCAATCAAGGCGTCGACGCAAAACAATATCAACTATTATTAATTAAAAAAGCTGTCGGCACAAGGCTCTACTCTATGGCCAACAGCTTTAATCACAGTAAACTTAAAAAACGTATCACTATGATGTTAAAAGAAAAATCAAATCCGTGGGCACGGTTAAAAAGCCTCTATGTGCTACCTGTAGCAGCTATCGCTATCACCGCTTTTGCAAGCCCGGAAGTATCGAATGAGTTAAACGATATTTCAGCTATCAAAGTTAGCGATTTAACTTCAGTTGTAGAAAACAAGATCGTTAAAAATGCTCAACCCGAACAGAGTATCACTCAGCAAGATGTGAAGAAGGAAAGTTCGGACGTTGCCGCATTCTTCTCTGGAAAGAAAAAATCTGCAAAGAAAAATCTAAAATCCATGCAGGTTGGCTCAAAACCATTAGTAATCGTCAATGATAAAGAGATCTCTTACGAAGCACTCAAAGCCATCGATCCTGAAAACATTGCCTCAATAAATGTACTCAAAGGCAACAGTGCCACAACAGTATATGGGGACAAAGGAAAGAACGGCGTAATTCAGATTCAGCTAAAGAAGAGTACAAGCGAAAAGAAAAAGTATACCAATAAAGAGAAATCTTTCTTCTTAGGCATTGGACCAAGCGTAGTGGAAGACGGTCCGGCAACTTACTATGTAGACGGTAAAGAGATGACTGCCAAAGAGTATAATAAATTAGAACTAAGTCCGGATCAGATCAAGAGCGTCAATGTAAATAAGAAGGATTCCGACAACGCAGTAATAGAAATAACCACCAAGTCGGGCAAGGCGAAAGATTTCTTCAAAAAGAAGTAAAAACAGACTGCGAAAAAGCGGTATAGAATAAACACCCGTTCGATAAGAACAGGCGAAACAGAGTAAGCTGATTATCAAGGATTCTTTCAATTCTGATAATCAGCTTCTTTTTTTACTAAACAACCACCTTTTTTCAAAAAAATGTTTATATATTTACACAATAAATTTCACCTTAAATAAATCATAAACATGAAAAAGAAAGTAAACACACTTGGACTAGTAGTCCTCACAATGATTTTAGCCAGTTTTAGTTTAAAAGACGGTTTTATAGTCAAAGGACATATTGACGGAATAGAAGATGGCACTTGGGTGAAACTGTATGATCTTGACCAGGGAATGTATATTGATTCGGCAGTCTCAAAAGGCGGAAATTTCATCTTAAAAGGTTCGGTTGACTATCCAAGGGAATGCTGGATAAAGTGCAAAGATGAATATTCCATTATTCAAATGGAGAATACAGAGTTTACCTTCAACTCTCCACTCAAAGAGATGCACCAGAATTCTAAGATTAAAGGCGGTAAAGAGCAAGAGTTGCAAAACGAGCTCAGTAAGATACAACAACCAAACAAGATTATTTATTATAGTGCGCTTGATAGCTTGCTGAATAACCTGTACACCAATGAAGACCAAAAGAGTAGATTAATAAAGACACTTGATGAGACTAATACAATTATACAAAACAACTACATCTCTTATGCCAAAAATCATCCAAACAGCTATTTAGGAGTAGATATCCTCTATTCCAACAGGATGAGCATTCCTAAAGACACACTTAAATCAATCTACAAGAATTTACCGCCCGAACTTCAAGAAACACGTCGTGGTAAATCTCTTAAAATCCACCTTTACGAAGAACTTGCAGAAAAAGGCAAACCTTTCATTGACTTTACAGTAAAAGACATAAAAGGGAACGATTTCTCCTTATCTTCCCTGAAAGGACAATATATCTATCTCTCATTCTGGAGTGCCGGTTGCGGTCCTTGTCGTATGGAGAATAAATTGCTAAGTAAAAGCTCTAAAGAATTGCCTAAAGGTTTAGCATTAGTCAGCTTCTCCATTGACAAAAGCCGGAAATACTGGGACATAGCAACAGAAGCCGATAGCATCACATGGCATAATGTGTCCGACTTGTCAGGCGTCAATGGGAAAATCAAGACGCAATATCAAGTTCAAGCCATCCCAACATCTTTTTTAATTGATAAAGATGGAATAATCATTGAGAAGTTCATCGGCTATGATACCGAGATGCTAGAAAGGCTGAATAAGCTCGTTGACGAGCATGAGGGGAAAAAGCTTTAATCACACAAAAAGTAAGAGTGTACATAAGGTGATCAATGACAAATTAGTAGCTATTCATTATTAATAATCTGCAAGACTTAGTGATTTTAGCTCATAAGTCTTGCAGATATAATGTTTGAGAATCCTTTTCTATTCCCGTTCAACAATTTTCAGGCTTATTCCTTCAAAAGTTTGCCATCCTCCCTTATCAGTAACTCGCAACATAAAATGATAATCACCTGCATCTACATCTGTAGGTATTGTAATGTTCTGCGTCGCGATATAATCAACCTGTCCCGCCGGAATGGTATATTCATTAACAAAATAAAGCGGATTAACAGGCGTTTTCACCGGATCAAGGTCACACTCTGTAATAGAAGTACTATGAGTGTGATGATCAAAATTATTATGCATTTCAATGCTGTATGAGCCTAACTCTACATTATCGATTAATCGTGCTTTAAACACAAAAGTCTCTCCTTTAAACACCGCTACACAATTTTGCGGAAAAGCATTTTCCACTGTCATATCAATAATTGGCACTTCATCATCCTTATCAGAATCACTGCATGCTACCATTACAGACATAAAAAGCAGATATAAGACAAAATGATATTTTTTCATATAAAATGATATTTCTCATACAGACCATCATATTACAGATGGTCTGCATGAAACTAATTATTGAATTTTAATAGGATAATGAGCTGAAAAGCCTACTTCTCCGTCAATACCCGGTACTTTCACTAAAATATAATAATCCCCAGCTGACCAACTCACTTTTTTGGGAACAATATTGTTGTCCATAGCAGCTCCTACAGTTATACTAGCCGAAAAAGTATACGCCTTAGGATCTGTAAAATTATGAGTATGAAGCAACGTTATAGAGTTTGTGGCATTCACAGAAGCATCCGCTAGCGCGTCGCTCGTTTTTACCAATCCAATATAGATACCCGAAAGTCCTAACACATCCGAAACATTTCCGGTAATACTAATCTTCTCACCATTAGTAAATACCTTATTCTGTGCAGGGGCTGTTCCAATGGTTATATTAGGTAATTTGTTATCGGCAATCGGGGCTTTCACAGTAAATTCTTCTTCAGACATGGTTTGATTTCCTAGTTTGTCAGTTACATACAAATGTAAATGATAAGTACCAGCTAAAGCTGTAGTAGGAATATCAACGTGTTCATGGAAAGTTGCATTTTTAACATTAGCATATACTCCTGTAAAAACCTTATCCAATACCCAAGCCTCAGATTTGGTAACAGCTTCCTCTTCATTCTCCTGATGAATAACCAGCCATATGTTGTCAATAAGTCCTGGTGCTAAAACCTCTGCTTCAACATGCAGGTCAGCTCCTACATATCCCGTTCTGGAGTTACCAACTCCAATTTCAATACTACCGATAGATGGGGCTTTCACATCATCATCATCATCACTACAAGAAAAGAACAATAATGACATAACACAGATAGAAAGCAATGTTTTTATATCTAATTTCATAAGAATCTTTTTTTTATATAAATGTGGATAAATACAAAGAGAATAAACGATATTTTTTTAGCAGAATTAAAAGGGAGGCGCCCTAAGAGAAATATATACACCTGTAACACAAAAAATTACCTTTTTTATACCCATTGACCTCACAAAGAGTAACCAGTCAATACGTTTCAACAATACATTAGAATAGTGCCATGCAGTCGTTATATAAAGATTAAAATTACAAATAGCACATAGATCTCCATTTGTCACATTGCACTTATCTTCATAACATTTTTCTTCTATACTATGATCTTTTACCCAAAAATGAAGGGGTAGCACCAATAGCATAGAAGAGCATGAAAGTAACCAAATATAACTCAGGCAAACAATATGCTGACGTATTCTTTTCAAATCAATATCCTCAAATTAATTACCAAATGGTATTTGCAACATCACAATTAAATTTCTCCCCACTCCAGGCACCTCTATCAACCGATAATAACTAGTATGATCATAATACTTTTTATCCAAAACATTATTTAGTTGAACGTCTAATTCCATTTTTAGTGCACCTAGCTTGATCTCACTTCCCGCCCTCAAATTCAGCAATCCATAACCAGCTGTTTTCTTTTCAGGCGGCACAATCCGGTTTTGTTTAGCTGCCAGTTTAACATCAATTCCAAGAATAGGCTTATGCAACATTCCCCATTCCGGAAATTTATAATCTACAGCCAGATTTACAACGGGAGGTGGTGAAAAAGGCAACGTATACCCCTTCTTCATGCCCGATAATTGTTCAGAATAAATATATTCAGCATCAGCCGATAAGTTTATTTTTGGAGTCAAATCATAAGTAATCAGGAGTTCGCCTCCCAACCTGTACACCTTACTTTGAGAGAAATTATAAATCTGCTGCGCCTCGTAATAATCTGAAGTGGGATTCAAATAAATATAATTAGAGAAATAATTAATAAATGGACTCACTTCAACATACCATTTTTCTTTTTTAATCATTATTCCCAAATCAAGCTGATAAGAACTTTCAGCCTTCAAGGAAGCATCGCCCTTCTCATAACGATACATGTGATAATTTATGCCATTAGAAGCCAATTCCTTAGCCGTTGGCATACGAAAACTCTTTCCCACATTAGCCTTCAAAGTCAGTCCATCTTGATTATAAACCACTCCCACAGCCCAACTAAAATCCCTATAAACCCGATTTAATTGTTCGGCTCGTTGTAGATAAGCCTCAGAACCATCTGATTGGGGAGTAGTATACCAATCGTAATAAGCTTTGGTTTTTAATTTTCCCAAATCGAAGCGTGCACCGGCATGCAATTTCCAAGCATCCGAAACACTCACATTATCATACAAAAACAATCCGGCAGTTTGCATATCAAACTCTGGAAAAAGAAATCCCCATCCCCCTATTTCATTATGTTGTTGCTCTGTATTAGCTCCTCCAACCAAATTATGCTTGCCCCATAATGGCATTTCCACTTTCATATTCGCTGTATACGTACGCTTATCATATAAGCGTTCTAACGAATCAGGAGGAATAGGCATATACCCGTGAGCCACAGCCTCTGAAAATTCTTTTCTTCTATTATGTTGATAGCCCAAATCCAAGTTCCATTTATAGTTTCCAATCTTCCCCAAAGTATTACTAATCACTTTCAAGTGGTTCACTTGTTGCGAAGGCAGATCAATATCATGCGCAGAATGATCATAATCAATGGCAGAAGTTCTAATTTCCAGTCCGTGAGCATTAGCAAAGAAGCCACTTTTCGAGAAATTATCACTCACACTCAAATGCGTGCTAAAATTCTTTCCCAACCAGCCTGCTACCAGTTTCCCATTCCGTTCATACCCCGCAGAATTTCGTAGTCTTCGATCTTTCAACCTAATATTATAAGTCATATACGAGATACTATCAGTCGGTATCTTGTAATCTCCATAATCTTTATAAGTAAAATATGATCTAAAATACAAACGATTAAATCTCTTGTAAAACTTAATCGACCCACCATATAAATCACTATTAGTCTGCGTATTAAGTAATAACGTACCTCCTGTAGAGTTTCTTTCAGGCGTTGAAATCTGTTTCAGATCAATCACTCCCCCAATAGCATTAGATCCATACATTAATGAGGCAGGTCCTTTAACTACCTCCACTCGCTCCACACCAAACTGATCAATCTCCAGTCCGTGATCATTGCCCCACTCCTGTGCCTCATGTTTTATTCCATTTTCAGCCACTACCACCCGCATAAAACCTAAACCACGGATTACAGGCTTTGATTGTCCCGAACCGATGTCAATAGTACTGACTCCCGGCAGACGGCTAAGAGTTTGCATTAAGCTACCCGATAAATTTGAGCGTATAAATTTACTATCAACAACTTGTAAAGGGAGTACACTTTGAGCATTACGCCCATAAGGCGTATTTTCAGTCACTACAACCTCAGATAGTTCATTCAGTTTTAACTTTAACTTATATGTCCGAAAAATATTTTGATTGATGGCTACTGTATCTATTAACGACTGATATCCTAAAAATGACACCGTAACCACATGCCTCCCCTTACGCAATCCGTTCAACACAAACTGCCCGTCAGATCCGGCTGTTGTCCCAGTTTTTTCTTTTGCAAAATAGACAGATGCCCCAATTAAAGGCTGTCCCTGTTGATCCGTCACTCTCCCCCTCATGCTACATGTATTTTGAGCCCAAAGTGAAACCGGAAAAAGTATCCAAATAAAAGCCCAAATTTTCATCCTTTGCTGCATTTTTGACATTTACCCCTCATTATATTATTATACTATCATAATCCTCCAACTGAATAATGCCAAGCATTTTCCTTATACCATGCATTCTCAAAATATATGTTGAATTAATCATATTCCTCTAAATCAATAAATGAAACAATGTTTCAAAGATAACACCGTTTCATTTACGAATTATAAGTAATATATACATTTAACATTAGTTTAACGCATTCTCATTTCAAATAAATAGAACTATGCGCAATCAAGTTTAAGCTAATGAGTTCAATAATAGAAGTGATTTTCCTTGCCCCCTTGCAGTTAACAAAAGGCTCGAACAGCATTATCTGAAGTATTACTCTGGAAGTAGAAGAGATGCCAATATAGCATCATCTTTATTTTGAGTACAAAGGGAGGTAGAGGAATGTAATATTAATAAACGGAGGTTAGCGAAAGATTACTTAGTCATCCCTTAAAAGCCTATCTCAGCGAGACACCTTTTGTTTAGATTGTTTCGCTGATTCTTTTTAGGAATAGTCCAAGAACCCTCATAGCTCTTTTGAAGCTATATGCTGCTGCGGCTAACATGAGGTTGATAACATCCCCTAATAATCCTTTATAAAAGTTTCGTCCTAACGATAATCACTCTTGAGATGCAGGATAGTTTATTCTATTCCTGCACGCTTACAAAATGGTTTATGTTTCTTCTTGTGCTGATAGTAGGTATCTTTGCTTTTGTGAATACCCTCGTTGAAGAGAATGAACGCAAAAAGCTTTAATCACATAAAAACACCCTTTCACCTTAATCTTACTTTTGTAAGATTATAAGTATCTTTTCTTACCAATGCCCTATAAACTTTCTTTTTCTCTCACAATCAGCATCTTTTAATGCTTTTTCTATTTTCGAATTGATATACTGCTTTATAGGAATTAATTTAATTCCCACAGAAGACTGCCCAACGATCGATAAAATTTCACGCCATTCAGAGGCTTCAATGTCTCCTATAATAACATCTCCAGCGACAAAATGACCTTCATCTCCTCTCCACCAGATATTTGAGAATAATTCTACATTTTGAGTTAAAGATGTAAATTGCAATAAGACTTGATCATACAACTCTCTCATAGAATGCCTTACTATATCTATAATAATATTAATCTTATTATGATCCCTATAATTCTCTGTGCAATAATCTAAAAGAAATTTTTTTGCACGTTTTTCTGCTTCCCCAGAAATGTTCCAGAAAAAAGAATTACAAAAATGTTTTAATATTCCCAAGTATGGTTCATTTCTATCTGTCAAATCGAACACCTCTTTCATAATAGGCTCAATATTATCAATCTCCCATACAATTCGTAACTCTTCATCATTATCAAGATAATGCTTCGTTGGATCTTTTAAATATAATGCATTTACATACTCAATTAAAAAATGCGGATCTTTAATTAGTATTTTAAAAAATAAGTTTTTTTGATAGTCAAAATAATTCTGTATAATAGCTTGTTGCATATACGTTTTCTTTATCAAAGAAATATCAATATTAAGCAGTTCAGAAGGTTCATAAGGAAAGTCTATATGTACACATAGTTTATCACCATTCTCATTCCTATGCACTATAATATCCAGCAAACATTCCAATAGCTGTGAATCTATTCTTGTAAATCTTTGTATACCTCCCAAATAAATAGCATACATGGAGTTCAATTTTAGAATACTGTTTTTTATAGCTGGAATATATTTATCCGTTATTAATGAATCCGCAATATTATCATAAAAAGACAATTCCCATCTGGATTTATCTGCAAAGTTCTTATTGCTTTGTACAATATCCCATATGTGATTCACCTTTGTTTCTGTTAGCAATTGATTCCGAAAAACAATTCTCGGAACATATCCAATTATATTATTTTCCATTACCTCTATTAAGAGTTGGCAACCTAAATCAAAGTTTCGACTGCAATTTTCATCTACTATTATATCAAATACATGGTCATAATTCGCTCCATTCTTTTCTTCTTCAATCTTTTTTAAGTATATGAAATCCTTATAAAATAATTTCATCTCTAATTTATTTTTAAAAACAAAAGAGCTTCTTACTTCAGCTTCCTTTAATTTATCATACTCTCCCTTTCCATAGTCATGAAACTCATACATTTCTTTATCTCTGAATCTATCCCAATGGATTTTCAAAAACATTTTGTACAAAGGATTCGTAAACTCTAGAGATAAAGACTCAAAACTGGAATGCTTTACCTCCTCCCTTTTACAGCGTCTAATCTGCTCTTGTACATATCTACAATGTTCAAAGGAATCAGGAGTTAAATGCTTCTTTATGATAGGACACATAAAAGAAATATCATATTCCATTATTTCTTTTATAACACCCAAACTTTTCTGCTCGTAGCTCTCCAATAAATTGAAAGCATCATTCGAGAAATGATTATCAATACTCTCCCAAATATTCTTTCGAAATTCTTTTATCCAAGTATTGTTTGACAACGGATAGTCATAGAGCGAAAAAGAATTATTCCTGCCAAGTTCAATTTGTTGAAATTTGAATGAAAGAAATGTCTTTGACAGTTCAAAGAAAGCTTTTGAGTATAGTAAATCTCTTCGATTTAAACCATCAATCAATACCTTAAAAAGGACTCTCTGCCTAGAAAATTCAAAGTCCGCATCTATTCTGTCAAAAATTAATTGCTCTCTAATTTTGTGAAGTAATTCAGGAAAGTGTTGCGGTAACTTTCGAATATATTCAAAAGACAACTCAATCATCTCTTTCAGATTATTTTCCAGTCGAAAAAAGTTACCTAATAATTCAATTATTCTATTCTTACTATATACAAAATCATTTGTACCATAACTTACTTCATAAGAAGACATTTTGCTCTCCGGTAGTTTTTCAACTAAATTGTATACAAATTCTAAAGTCTCATTTTGCAAATAAAACCGAAATTCCGAGAGTAATTTTAAGCTTCTTTCCTCATCATGCTTTATTGACTTCCAATAATCTTGTAATACCGGCTTAATTTTTTCCATCACATTCTGATGTCCAAAAGTATTACTGGCAGGAATTACACAATCTTTAAAACGACTAGTATTATTTTCAAAATATTTATTAAGAAGGGTTTCAAAAGAAAGGAAATTATCTTTTATAAAAGATTTATAAAAAAAATACATAGATAAATTCTGTTCTGATATTCTAACATATTCAAATTGAATTTCTATTAATTCCAATTTATCTAGCTGGTCAATACAGTCAATAAAAGTATCATAGTTAATATTGAAATTTTCGAGTATAGGAACAATCACCCTTTTTTCTTTATAAGGGAGAGCGTGAAAGAAAGCAATTATTCCAAGTGTTTTAATATTATTTGAGTTTGAAAATCCACCATCATCCCTAACAAATGTCAAAAAATATTTTTCAAATAGATCGGAAACATCATATAAAGCATCTATATTTTGTTTTTCTTTAGCAAGTTGTGCAGTCATAATTGCCAATCGTGGATTCCCGTCTGCAATCCGAATAATTTCTTTATGATAATTAGGATTTAGTATACCAAATGGTTCTTCCTTAACAACATCTACAATTTGTTCATCCGTAAATTTATTGATAGTATAGGCTCTGGATGAAAAATGGATACATAGCATCTCGACAACATAAAGTGCATAATCTCTTACCGTAATTAGAATCTTTAGATTCCCTGCTCTATGAGCTTTATAAAAGCCAATTACTTGACTAAAAGCATCAATCCGATTAGCATCATCGACTAATAAAATATAATCTTTTTCAAGATTTAAGTACGAGTACAAATCGTCTATTAGAGTTGCATTTTTATAAGAAATACAAAAAGCATTATAAGATGGATTCTCTTTTATAAAATCTTTAATGGTTTCAAGAGCTAATTTTGTTTTACCAACTCCAGGCGAACCGTATAAAATTACTAAATCGTCTTGAAGTATTAAATTTTTTAAATCCTGCAGTTCTTTTTGTCTATGAAGAAAGGGATTATCAAGTGGAGTGGCAATTCCTTTTGATGCTTTATTGTACTCATCTATAAATCTATCCATAGACACAATCTGTCCTGTATCCAAAGATAAACCTAAATATGTATGAACCAAATCTCTGTGTTGTATATGCAATTCCGATGATAAAGCATCCAAGTTGTATACAGTTAGTTTTATGCTTGTGTTCAATAAAACATCTTTTAATTTCTGAAGCTCGCCTAGCTTTAGATTAAAGTTAATGCAAATAATAATCTCAGCAATATCTTTAACAGGAATACCTGTTTTAACAGTGTCAATGCATTTTTGAACATCCTTTATTAACTTAGACACTCCTTCTGTTATGTTTGTTGAATATTCTACAAATACATACTTTCCATCTGGAAGCAAGAAAAAGCTATCAGGAGTTCCTTTTGTCGTCTTTTGCTTTCCTACTTGACTTCCTGACCTTGAAAAGGCTTTATAATTTTCATTCCTTAAAATAAGAAAGCTGTCACACAATTCTTGAAAAACAGTTTCATTTATAGCGATTAACGCATTTTCTATTGCTTGTAACCTACTCATATATATATTTACTCTATTTTTTACTTAGCATCAATGTACGGGAAAATTTAAGGTTGTAATCTCTGGCATACCGAGCAGTAATAAACCGAGCCTCCCATATAAGCCTCTTTAGTAATTGGTCCTCCACAGCGGGGACAAGGATCTTTATAAGTGTTTTTCGAGAGCAACGATAGATAGCGCCCCCTATTACCAAGGAAGTCCGTTTCCGTGTCACGCCCTCCCCCATCAGTCATAGCCTGCAAAGTAGTTTTGAGCGAGCGAAAATTACTTTTCATTATTTTCTTTTTCTTGATTTAGTTTCTTTTCTGTTTGATATTCTTTTGCAATAGCAATAGCCCTTTGTAGACGTTCTGAGAGAACCTTTTTGTCTGGCAATTGGGTGTAATACTGAGCTACTTTGATTGGACTTGATTCATCAAGCATCAAATACTCAATATGTTCAGTATTACCTTCAGAACATAATATAAGACCTATCGGAGATTCTTCCCATTCATGCCTTTCGTGTTTGTTTAAGTATCTAAGATACAGAAGCATCTGACCTTCATAAGCAGGTTTGAACTTTCCAAGTTTAAGGTCCACAACAACGAATCTTCTAAGGGTTCTATGAAAAAACACAAGATCCATTTTATAATCTACTGCATCAATAGTGATTCTTTTTTGACGTTCTACAAGTGTAAAGTCAGTACCCATCTCGTGCATAAATTCTTCAACTTGGTTCAGCACAGCAGTCTCCAGTTCTTCTTCTGAAAAGACATTAGGAAGCCCAAGAATATCCAAAAAGTAAGTGCTTTTAAAGACCATATCAGGAACAATGGCATGCGCCTCACGTACCTTTTTCAATTCTTGTTTGATAACCTCTTCAGGGCGACGGCTAATGGCTGTTCTTTCATATAGTTGTCCATCAATTTTTTGTTCTAAAGTTCGGGTACTCCATCTTTCTATATGAGCCATTTCTAAATAGAACTGTCTAGCTAGAGTATCAGAGACCCCCATTAATATGCGAAGATGCGTCCAGTTCAATTGGGTACGCGTTGCGTACCGAATCTCGTCCTCTGTAAAAAGGTACGCACTGCGTACACAATGTTTTAACTTCTCATAACCCCATCCACCACCATACTTACTCACTAATTGCTTAGACACATTTTTGAGCACTTGTTTACCATAATCAGCACGTTGATTGTATAGTACATCTTCTTTGATGCGCTTGCCAACAAACCAATTAGTTAGGCAGACTCCTGTATTAACGTAGGTTGCAATCCTTACCCTTACGTCATCTATTAATACCGCAGAGATCGTTAAAGAGTTGTTCTTCACTATTCACTACTTCGCTCATATTGCAAATTCACGCTTTGTTCGTTTAACGTTATCTTTATTCCCCAAAGAAGTACTTCCAAAACTTTTTCTATGAATTCTATGAAAGTTTTCTTAATTGGATTTATTCTTTTAAATAGCTATCCTCTGATATAGAAGTATCAAAATATAACAATCTTTACTCTATCGTAGATAAGATAAAGTAATAGATATTTTTGATCTTCACTTTCATTAGGGAGTAATTTTAATTACCCTCAAAGGTATAAAATTTCAAGAAATATTGAAGCATGTTTATTTTCTTTTTTAATTCTTGAATCAAATTAGACATATTTATAACCGAACAAACATTTCAGGCATTAATGCCTGAGCAACTTCAGGCAAAAATGTCTGAGAACTTTCAGGCATAAATGACTGAACACTTTCAGGCATAAATGTCTAAGCAACTTTTCAGGCAAAAATGACTGAACAACTTTTCAGGCATAAATGTCTGAGCATCTTTTCAGGCAAAAATGTCTGAACACTTTCAGGCAAAAATGTCTGAACACTTTCAGGCAAAAATGTCTGAGACTTTTTAGGCACAAATGACTGAACAACTTTCAGGCATAAATGACTGAACACTTTCAGGCATAAATGACTGAGCAACTTTTCAGGCATAAATGACTGAACAACTTTCAGGCATAAATGACTGAGCAACTTTTCAGGCATAAATGACTGAACTACTTTAGGCATAAATGTCTGAGCATCTTTTCAGGCAAAAATGACTGAACAACTTTAGGCATAATTGCCTGACCACCTTCAGGAAAAAATGACTGAGCAACTTTAGGCATAAATGACTGAACAACTTTAGGCAAAAATGTCTGAGAACTTTCAGGCAAAAATGACTGAACAACTTCAGGCATAAATGTCTGAACAACTTTAGGCAAAAATGTCTGAACATCTTTAGGCAAAATTGTCTGAACACTTTTAGGCAAAAATGTCTGAGCAACTTTAGGCATAATTGCCTGAGCACTTTCAGGCATAAATGACTGAACAACTTTTCAGGCATAAATGCCTTAAGGCTCTCCTAGGTAGCGAATAATGAGCATCACCTGCAAAGGAGTAAGGGTCACCGTGCGAATGTTGTAACCCGTAGCAGCAAGCTCAGCACTCAAGGCACTGTTTTTTGAAATCCATAAATTCAGCATTCGCCGCGCACCCGCAGAACTAGCCAGCGGCATATACAGTTCGGCTAGCTCGCCTTTCGTCATAGCCCCATAGCGAGGCAATTCTTCTTCAATATCCATAGTTACTTCTCTTTTAGCAAGTTTGTTAGTATTTTAATGACATATTTCCCCGGCGCACTGATAGACTTCTTCTCACCTGCCCACTTCCCGTTAACGATTATAGCCCATACGGGATGCCCTATCTCGCCGTAACGGGAAAGGCGCAAAATGGCACTCATCTCTGCCGGAATATGTACCCCGATGGCATAGAGCCTCTCCAGCAGTCCCTCATAGTTGTGCGTCCGCTTTTCCAAGGCATAGTCAGGTGGAGAAAGATAATTCTTCATTTCATCCATCTTCATCGGACTCCGATCTTTGTCCATCACGGAGGGGGTTGGGGAGTGGTTTTCATTCTTTCGCTTTTGCTTTGCTTTACTTTCGTTTACTCTGTTTTCCTTTACTTTACTTTGGGGCTTTTCAGCTGACAAAAACGACGTTTCTGTAGACATTAATCTCTGATTCTTTTCAGGCATTAATGACTGAACACTTTCAGGCATAATTGCCTGACTACTTTCAGGCAAAATTGTCTGAGCATCTTTAGGCATTAATGTCTGAACAACTTTAGGCATAATTGCCTGACTACCTTCAGGCATAAATGACTGAGCATCTTTAGGCAAAATTGCCTGATCACTTTCAGGCATAAATGTCTGAGACTTTTCAGGCAAAATCGCCTGACTACTTTCAGGCATAAATGTCTGACCCACTTTAGGCGTAATTGTCTGAGCATCTTTAGGCAAAAATGTCTGAACACTTTCAGGCAAAATTGCCTGAGCGTTTTTACTGTTGGTAGTACGTTCAGACTGAATGAGGGAGAATTTCGGGGCGATATTTGCCGAAGTTCTGCGGGCACAACACATCTTGAAACGGCGTTGCACAGCAGCGGAAGTGAGTATGTGATGCAACCGATAAAGTTTATCGTCAAAGAGATCTACCGCCAGACAGTCGTCCACCACCTCCTGAACATCAGCGGCTTTTTCAAGATTCACCTCTTCACTGATGTCGTAACATACATCTTCATCCCATAAGAGATAATAACCGTTTTCACGGTAAATTTTGCAAAAAAGATTAACGACCACCGCCAGTCCGATGCTACCATGCTGACGGGTGATGCGACGCAATTTACGATCTTGCATAAAATCCACGTCGAGCGGAAAATAATCCAGCCCTTTCTTTCCTGGTCTTGCCATAATTACATAAAGCTTATTTTATATTTTGTCCTTAACAATACCTCCTCCAAAAGCAACCTATTCATTTTGTAAAAGCAACCTGTTCATTTTAAAAAGTTAACCCGTTCATTTTGCAAAAGCAACGGGTTAACTTTGGGCGACTTACAGAGTAAATGGCTTGCACAAATTTCAAATGCGAAAGGAAATTCCTCTCTCCTTCACACTTCAATCAATACGCATCAAAAAGGCAGCCTGAAAAGTACGCCATGCCTTTGCATCCAGATCATAATAAACCACAAAACGATTGTTTGCTTTAGCAAAATAGTAATACTTGAAAGCATTCCAATAATCTTTCAACGTGCCACGAACATGACACGGATCACCATTCTGCTTCATAAATGTAAAACCTACCACCTCATGCCTCATCAAGGTTATCAGCAATTCTACTTCTTTAGCAATACGAACAGCTTCTCCACACTTCACATCTCTCTGTTTGCGGATAGTAGCCACTCTGAGAAGCATTTTCTCATCTTTCTTTTTTCTTGCGATTTCAATCATTTTCATCTATTTTTTATCGATATGTTGCCTCAAAAATAGAGTTTGAGAGCTAGAGTAGCAGTAACAGCGCTGTTATGAAATTGCATTTTATTGAAAATAGCAACAGCACTGTTGCTGCATATATTAATACAATCTACTACTTTTGCAGCTCTCATTTGAGATTATTTTTAATTTAAGTCAACAAGCATGATTGATTACAAAAGTCTAACACAGGCAGATCCGACAGAAAATGAAAATCTATGTAACAAAGTAATAAGCAACATCTTATATCAGACGCGCAACTTCCTCAAACTGTCAAGACCTGAGGTAGCGGCAATGTCTGGAATATGTGTAGAAACGGTATTGAGAATAGAACGAGGGCACAACTGCGAATTAACAAGCTATGAAAAAATTATTTATTACTACAAGGATGAGTTAAAAAGTCCCCTGATGGATGAATTAGCAGATAGTATACTAACATTATATTGGACAAAAAGAGAGTACACCACCTTTCGCCCCTACGATGTAACGCAAATGCGAAACATTCATTTTAAAGAAACGTACTCTAAATTGGAAAGAAACTATAATAAATGCTCAACACTCTCCATGAAATTTAAAGAATACATTCATCAAAAAAGCGAAAAATAGAAGTAAAAACGAAGCAGATAGAAGGGGAAAAAGAAATAGCCTATGACACAAAAAAGAAAAGTAAATAAGGTTGAAAAGTATTTTCTTCGATTTTTTTCGATTTTTTTCGTAAAAAACAGCTTAATTTATTTGTTTATAAAATCTTATTTCTATCTTTGTGAGGCATAAGAAATTCTAATATAAGGTAATTTTCCCCTTTTCAATCAATATTGCAGAGTGTTATCTCCTTACATAAGACTTCTATTGCGAACTATTTACTATTGTTTATTTTTTAAACTTTTTTCAATGAACATTTTTATCGCAGGATTGAGCTATAACATTAGCGATTCCGATCTAGGGGAACTATTTGCAGAATACGGAGAAATTTCTTCTGCTAAAGTAATTACAGACAGAGAAACTGGCCGTTCAAAAGGCTACGGATTTGTAGAATTGGCAGACGAAGCTGCTGGCAATAAAGCTATTGAAGAATTAAACGGTGCTGAAGTTGATGGAAAAGCTATTTCTGTCTCTGTAGCTCGTCCAAGAAGTGAAGCTCCACGTCGCTCTGGTGGCGGTGGCGGTTACGGCGGCGGAAATCGCGGCGGTGGCGGCTATGGTGGTGGTAGTCGTGGCGGCAGATATTAATTATCAGCAAGCAGCAGCCTATACATATATAAAATATTAAGGCTTACCCATTTAAAAGGAACCGTTTTTTCATTTATTGAAAAAACGGTTTTTTTAATGTCTTTTTTTAGATTACTCTACATAACAAGAAGCTCCGATTCTCACGAACCAGAGCTACCATACAAACAAAACAAACAAACAAATATCACTGCAGAATATTGATTATTCTGCGAAGTGATATCACTTTTCTTTTTCAAGTACAAAGATACAATAACTTTTTTAACAAAAAATATTTTACTAAAAAATATTTTACTAAAGACATGATAAAAATAGATTTTTTTTTCTCCTATTCACGTTTAATAACACTGACATAACGCACTAAAGCTTTATTATAGCGCTTACTTGTTTTTTTCTGCCAGTTATTATCATAAATATCTACATGTTCAATATTAACATTCAAATGTGAGAAGAGAGAATCCGGTTCTGATGCACTGACTAAAACAAATGGTAAACTGGAGAGCACCAAACTGTCATTATTAACATCAAGTGGACGAATAATCTTGTTGCTCTCATAAACCAATTCTATGCGCAGACCTTCATCCGGAATATAATAAAAAGGAAAATGTTGCACTTGAGAGACAGTACGCACTTCGCGAATACTATGTCTCTGATTATTAATAAAAAACTCGCTCGCCGGAATGAAGCAAAGCGCTTCTACCAATACCATGACACCTACAATCACTGAAAATGAAAGGGCAAAATTAGCTTTCGCTCTGAAAGTACTCATATATAATAGTACTGCCAAAACAATATCTATCAGTGAAATCACTACGAACAGCCAAACAGAAAGAATCTCTTTCTGAACGAAGAAATAATAGAGTCCTGCAGGCATAGCGATCAAAATAAGCAATATAACAAAGGCGTTGATACGAAATACCATTTTTTCTTTAGCATGAACTAGCCTGTTAGTGATGAAATAGAATAGTAATGTACCGATATTCAAAGCTCCGGGTATAAGCAACGGCAACAAATAGCGCGTTTTCTTCTCAGGAATAAGCGAGAGGAGAACGAGCGCGAGGAAAGTCCACAGCAAAGAGAATAGATAAACGCGACGCACCGACAGATCGCTCAAGCGTAGCTTCCAGTAAGGCCATACAAGGGAAGTAACCCAGAAAAGTGCCCAGATACCTGCTTCTGCGGGAAATTTCCAATAATAATACCATGGACGCACATTATGATTAAGCCACGAAGAAGATTCTTTGTTGGCTACATGCATTCCCACATCATTAAAGTAGATATATACAGGCCACCACAAACTGATAACCAGACAGATAATCACCATCATGATGATGGGAGGTATTTTATCTTTTAGCGAAAGACGATAGATTATAAAGTAAGCTATTAAGAAAGGCAGCATGAGAGCGACGAAAGAGACAAATCCACTTAGGAAAGAGAGCCCCATGAACAATCCTGAAAGAAAAAACAATCCCCACTGGGGGCCTCGTCTAGCAAGGGCTTTTATTAAATAGTAAAGAGCGCCAAGCATAAAGCAGTAGCAGTAAATATCCCATGTGGCTGTACGCCCCATCATAATAACATTATAGCAGGTAGCAAGTACCACAGCAGAGATCAAAGCTAACTTCTGATTTCTGGTAAACTCTACCACTAGCAGATAGAGAAAGAAAACCATCAGAGTGGCGGCTGCTCCGGCAGCATAACGCTGAGCGGACAAGTTATCGGGTGCAATATGATTAATGCCGGCAGCAATCCAGGTAGGAAGCGGAGGTTTTTCCAGTCGCAGTTCGCCATTCATTGTAGGAGTAAGGTAGTTACCCTCAATCACCATCTCTTGCGCAGTGGCAAGATTACGTGATTCCATCAAATCAGCAGGAATGAAACTGTTATTTACAAAAAAAGAGAAGAAGCAAACTAAAAGAAGGATCAGAGAATGCTTCACGTAATTTATAGAATCGACCATCGCTTTTTTCTTTTTTCTTTTAAAAATTAGACTTAAAACATTTTTTACTTTGGCGCTAATGTCGCACCAGATAAAACTTTTTATACCATGCCACAAAAATTCCTAAACCTTCTGCCAGAGAGGTGTGAGGCTGGTACCCGACCAGCGACTTCAGCTTTGTAACATCGGCATAAGTCACCTTAACGTCTCCCTCCTGCATAGGGGTCATTTCAAGACGAGCCTCTACCCCGAGCGTACGTTCCATCGTCCGGATGAAATCCATCAGAGGCACCGGATCAGCATTACCAATATTGAGCAGACGGTAATAGGGATATTTCTCTTCTTTACCAGGAGGAACAGCCAACACAGAACATACTCCATCGACAATGTCATCTATATAGGTAAAGTCGCGCATCATATCACCGTTATTAAACACTTTAATAGCCCTACCATTCAATATGGCATCAGCAAAAAGCATAGGCGACATGTCCGGACGTCCCCACGGACCATAAACGGTAAAAAAGCGTAAGCCAGTAACGGGCAACTGATACAGATGACTATATGTATAAGCCATCAGTTCGTCACTTCGCTTCGTAGCAGCGTAAAGGCTGACAGGGCAATCTGCCACATCATCTTCTGAGAAAGGATATTTCTCATTCATGCCATACACCGACGAACTTGAAGCGTAAACAAGATGCTTCACCTTGTGATAACGGCAACACTCAAGCACATTCAAAAAACCAACCACATTTGACTGAATGTAAGTGGCAGGATGTTCAATAGAGTAACGCACTCCCGCTTGGGCTGCCAGGTTGACAACAACCTCATATCCGTTACGATCAAAGAGGGCAGTCAACGCCGCCATGTCTACCAAATCTGTTTTCTGAAACTGATAACAAGGATACAGATCACTCTGCACGCCAACATTATCCGCCAGCTTATCTTTATCTATGCCACATTCAGCCAGACGGGCATATTTCAAATCAACATCGTAATAAGTATTCAAGTTATCAATCCCTGTCACTTCGAAACCACGTTCCGCCAACCTTTTAACAACATGAAAACCAATAAACCCGGCAGCACCGGTCACTAAAACTTTCATCGCACCAACGATTATTTATTTCTTTTTCGATAACAACAAATTTCGTATATAGGCTATGAAGCCTGCTGACTGACCCAGTATCAACACAGGATCACTTCGGTAGAGACCATAGGCTATAATAATAGAAGACCCTGCCAAACTTAGTGCCCAGAAAGTGGCAGGAAACACCGACTCACCCCGTTTGCGCGAATAAAGCCACTGATACACAAAACGAAAAGTGAAGATGATTTGCCCCATAGAACCAAACACAAGCACCCATAAAGGTATATCTGCATTCTGAAACAGACGAGGGGCGTGTACACTCCAAGTAAACAGCATATACACCACTGCCGCTACAGGCGTCAGCAAGAAGATATACCTAAGCAAGAAAGGAAACTTCTTCCAACTATGCTTATTGTTCAAATTCCAGATATATATGTAATACGAGATATATTGCCCTAAAATAATGGCAAAATCATCGCGTAACCATCCATAGATAAACAATAAAAAAGAGGCCAGAATACTGATCTGCCAATAACTGGTAGGAGAAACGACCCTTTTTGCCTTCTCAGACAGAAACCATTGTAACAATAAACGTATCGAAAATAGTCCCTGCGCTAAGAAACCAATGCCATAAACCCAAATACTGCTATTCATTGCCTATGCTTCAACATTAGATGATTCGATGCTGTAATTTATGTATCTCTTCTTCATCCAACGAAAAGCAAAGCAATCCTTAAAGGGGCCTATCAGACGATTCCATAAGTGGTATTTGGAAACTCCTGCCACACGCTCAAAATGGCGCACGGGAACCTGTTTCACCTTACCCTCCTGCAACTGAATCAGCGCAGGCAAAAAACGGTGCATCCCTGTAAACAACGGAATGCGTTTGGCGTAATCAGTACGGATAACCTTTAGCGGACAGCCGGTATCTGCTACTCCGTCTCCCGTCATCATGCGACGAAAGCTATTGGCTATCTTTGAAGACATATTCTTTACAAAGCTATCCTTACGACCCGTACGGATACCCATCGCCATTTCATACTCATCCATATAAGGTAATAAGAGCGCAAAATCTTCCGGAGAGGTTTGCAGGTCGGCATCAATGTATCCCACATAAGCAGACTCGGCAATGTCAATGCCCGCTTTCAAAGCAGCACTCAACCCTTTGTTCTTAGCAAAGGAGATGTACATAAAGCCTTCATTACGTGAGCAAAGATCTTTGATACACTGTAAACTACCATCTGATGAGCAGTCATCAACAAATAAAATACAAGATTTTACATGAGATCTTTTCAAGAAAGAAGAGAGTTCCGATTCGAGTCTCGACATATTGTCTTCCTCATTATAAACTGGAACAATCACGCATAATTTATATGAACTGGTTTGATTCATCTTCTTTTTGCAACATCTAAGTATTCTACTTAAAGTCTGCTTAAACACTACGAAGCGCCAATATAGCTACTTTTTTCATTTATTCAGGCTCTTAATTTCGCAAAGGTAATAAAGAATAATAAATCACAAAATTATCATGCCATACAATATCAATCTACTAACTTTTTTTTATTCTTATCGTAATATGAAACATCTCTTTGATTGCTAATTTCAGGGATATTTTTTCGCAAATCCGAAACTGTAAGTAGTTTTTTTTAGTTAAGTTTGCAGGGATCTTTTGAAAATAATAAATCATGAAGTATTTCGAACTACACAATTATTTAAAGAAAGCCATTAACTATGACGATAGAGAGATCATAATTGACGACAAGGTAATTGTGCAAAACTACAACTTTGAATCAGCTTATCGCTTTTTACTTCCCGGAGGAACAGGCAATCAGGACCCATACGAATATTGTACAGCATCCGATCCTGATTATGAGCCGGACATTATCCAGGCAATGCTGAATAAAAGCGATGCTGAGATTATGGAAAATATTAAGTTCCGTTATCATATTTTCCGCCCTAAGGGAGATGAAAAATGCAAACAAGTAATTTTACTATTTCACGGGTTCAATGAAAAATATTGGGCCAAATACCTTACTTGGGCTAAAAAGCTTGTCGATGAAACAGGCAAAGCCGTAGTTCTCTTCCCCATCGCTTTTCACATGAACAGAGCACCGGTGAGCTGGAGTGAGAGCCGACAAATGTTCAATATCAGTCAGCAACGCAAAGAGAGGCACCCCGACGTGCTATGTTCCACCCTCTCTAATGTAGCCATCAGCACGCGATTGCACAATAAGCCTCAACGTTTTATCTGGTCGGGACTGCAAACTTACTACGACGTAATTGATTTCGTAGAGAACATAAAAGCCGATTTGCATCCAGCAATAGATAAGGATGCCACAATCGACTTCTTCTCCTACTCCATCGGTAGTTTTCTGGCAGAGATTCTGATGATGACGAACAAGAATGGCTATTTTTCGGACTCTAAGCTCTGCATGTTTTGCGGCGGAGCTGTGTTCAACCGATTGTCACCGGTATCTAAATTCATTCTCGACAGCGAAGCCAATGTCAGTCTATACTCTTATGTGGTGGAACATCTAGAAAGCCACATGCGCAGAGACGAACTGCTACGGCATTATCTCGGAGAGGCTCATCCGGAAGGAATCAATTTCCGGAGCATGCTGAACTATAAGTGTCTCACGGAATACAGAGAAGCCATTTTCCGTGCCATGAGTCACCGCATTCTGGCAGTCACACTGGCAAAAGATACCGTCGTTCCCGCCTATGAGATAATCAACACCCTGCAAGGTGTAAGGCGCGACATCCCCATCGAAGTAGACATTCACGATTTTCCTTATCCGTATAAACACGAAGATCCTTTCCCTGCTCTGACTTCCATAGCGGACAGTGTGGATCAGCAGTTCAACTCAATAATGAACAGGATGTGCGATTTTTTAAAAGCACCCGTTACAAGTAAATAATAATCAAAGAATAGACAGAAAATAAAATTTCCCTTATTTCGGGTTAACTTTCGAAAAAGAAAACTAGAAATAAGGGAAATTTCTTTGCCTTTTATTAATGCATAAACAAAACAAGCTGATTTCAACAAATGAAAAAGCCTATTTGTTTATTAAAGAATTACATAGAAGCCTTAACTTGACTAAGTAGTTTAGCAATCTCTGGTCTTTGAGGAGAAAGTGCTACAGCTTTTTCAAGATAATCGACAGCCTTCTTAAAATCAGAAGTGGCAGCCGCTTTTTCTTGTTTGTACTTATCAGGATTAGAATTAGCAATAGGAGTTGCTTTCTTTAAGATAGACGCTCCATTATTGAAAAACAACACGCCCAAGCTATACAAGCCGTTCGTTTTCCATTTCTTGCTGCTCACTTCAGTCAGATGCATATAGTTTTCTGCTGCTTCCTTTACATTTCCTTTTTTCTGAAAAGCTTGCCCCTTTTTCAGATAAAAGATAGAATATAACTTTTCAATAGTACCGTTTCCAGGTACTTTAGTCATTGCTTCAGAAAGAGTAGCGATATAATCGGCACTCTTTTTCTGATGTCTTAAAGCAATCGCTTTACCTACATACGCAGAAGAGAGATTATAATTCTTTTCGATAGCAACATCAAACATTTTAGCAGCGTCAGCATACTTTTTGGATTTGTCGGCACATACACCACAATTAAAAGCAGTTACCGAGTCCTGATAATTAGTCTGTTTCAAGTATTGGTTATACTTAGTAAAAGCTACAGGATAATTTTTAGCTTTCAAAGCCTTATCTCCAGCGGCTTTCAGCTGTTGGGGGGTAGTCGTTTGTGCAAAAAGACAAGTTACAGTAAGACATAACGACAATAATACACTCAGTTTCTTCATGACAATATAAAATTTTAATGTTACTTCCTCAAAATAAGAAAAACAAGTGCTAAAATGAAGCCTCTTTTCGTATTTTTTATAATCTTATAACCAACATGAACATTAAAAAACAGGCTTAAAGGGCATGGAGAGTCACTTCCCGAACATTTTTAAGTGATTATATATTTGCCAACACCCGTCGCCCTAAATAGGTTTGCATCACTCCACGCAAGGTAAGATAAATAATAAAAGCTGCCCAAAGAGCATGGTTTCCCCAATAGTCATGAAGCAGATAATATACGCCAAAGAAAGCGGCGGAAGCTACCAGCATGGAGAGCAGCATGTAGCGAGTGGCGGTAGCACCGATAAAAAGACCATCCCACAGAAAAGCAGCAAAAGCAGTTAGGGGAATAGCCAGTGCCCAATATAAATAATTGCCGGAAGTGAGTATCACCTCTTCATCATTGGTCAGCAGCCTTAAAAAGCCATTTCCTCCTAATCCATACAGGAGCGTAAACAAGAGTGCTAGAAATCCTCCCCAAAGAAAAAGGCGAGTAACCAGACGATGCAAAGAAGGTTTATCTCGCGCACCTACATAACGACCTCCCAGAGCTTCGCCCGCATAAGCGAAACCATCCATAATATAAGAGAATAGTGTGAAGAGTTGCATCAACAAGGTATTCACGGCAAGTAGCACGTCTCCTTCTTTTGCGCCGGAAGAGGTAAAAAACACTGTCACAGCCACCAAACAAAGCGTACGTAGAAAAATATCGCTATTTACAGAGAAGAAGCGAAGCATGGCATTCAACTGCAAACTTTCCATGAAGTATCGCCAAAAGCCCAATCGGGCATAGTAACGCCTCCAGAGCAGAATAGCCATCAGTACTCCGGCATATTGGGCTATCAAAGTGCCCCATGCTACTCCCGCTATCTTAAGATCGAACACAAAAACGAGGCATAGACTGACAAGGATATTAACAATGTTCTGAACGATGGAAATATACATTGGGAAACGGGAATTTTGCATCCCGATGAACCACCCCATAAAACTATAAAGTGCCAGCACAGCAGGCGCTCCCCATATACAAATACGAAAATAGAGCGCTGCAAAAGTCTCTACTTCTTCACTGCCTCCTATAAAATGAAAAGCAACCAGTTGCAACGGATATTGCAGCAGAATAAAACAAAGCCCTAGACTGATACCGGTGGTAAGTGAACGAATCAGCAAGCGCACAACTTCATCTAAACTCCTTTTACCGTAAGCTTGTGAAGTCATCCCGCTAGTCCCCATACGGAGAAATCCCAAACTCCAATAGAGCACATTGAAGAGCATCCCCCCTACTGCTACCGCACCAATATAAGCTGCCGCACCGAGATGTCCCACAATAGCAACATCGATCAATCCGAGTAAAGGAACTGTGATATTAGAGATGATAGAAGGAATGGCTATCTGAAGTATTTTCTTGTTCATTCAACTAAATTTGGATGCAAAATTACTCATTTCTAAACGTCAAACGGGCAACGAAAGTTTTTATTTTAATTTCTTCGGCTCTCCAAAAGCAATTATTACTTATCTGTTTTTTACAATTAGGCATTTATGCCTGATCTTACAGAGTTATGAGGAATAATATGAATAAAGAGACCGAATTTCTTTTATTTGATGAATAGTTTTAAACAAGAAGCCGTTCACGATAAAATCGTTAATAAAAATAGTAAAAATAAAATCAAGCCAATTTTTAAAACAATTTAAGACAAAAGAAACTCAATCCTATTCTTAAAACTCTACCTTTAGCTTCTCTAATAGAGGAAGTAGCACATAGAAACACGCCTAATACAATTGCAACATATAACAATAAAAAGAAGACACATTATATATAATATCTAGTATCAACATAAAAAGCAATTTAGATGAACAAATTATTTTTCCCTCTATTTCTGTTACTATGCACCACTCAGATGCAAGCGAAAGATCGCACTGTAACAAAACCACCGTTCGTAGTGAGGAACACTAATGCACTCGAAATTGACAAGATTGAACTGACCGATACTGCTACTATTTTCTTTTTTGAAGCCTTTGCCAGACCAGTTGACTGGCTACAAATTAGTCCAGATTCTTATCTAATGGCTGGCGGAAAGAAATATCCCATCCTATCATCGGAGGGAATAAAACTTGGAAAAAAGTTCTATACGGATGATTCAGGAAAAAGATTGTTCAAACTCACCTTTCCTAGCCTACCCGCTTCTACAAAATCTGTAGATTTCATAGAGAGTGATTGCGATAATTGCTTCAAGATATGGGGCATACAACTCAAAGGAACTAAATTGCCAAAACTAAAACTACCAGCAGATGCCAAAGTTGCTTCTCCCGACAAGGAATTACCAACTCCTCAAATAAAAACAGGCAAAGCATTATTCAAAGGGCGTTTCCTTGAAATGCCGCAGGGTATGATGAAAGATTTCACACTCTATACCACAGATCTATTTACGGATGAAAACATTGAGATCAAGGTACCAGTTAACAATGATGGTAGCTTTAGCTTTGATACGGAAATATTCAAACCAACTACCTTCATGATGATTGTAGGTCGTAATTCATTTAAAATCATCCTTGCCCCCGGAGAAAATCTATCAGCGATCATCAATCTACGTGAAATCTCCAGAGAAAAAGGTAGGTACATGAAGGAGTATCCTTCACAAGGGGAAAAAATTTATTTCAGCGGTTATCTGGCCGGACTAAACACTGAGCTAAATAACGTTTCGATCAACACTAATCTAAAAGGGAACTACAGAAAGACTTATGAAGATATTGTAAACATGACTTTGGAACAATGCAATAGCTACTATATGGCCAAATATGATTCCATCATGCAACTGATAGATAAAGCAAACATAAGTAATGCTTGTAAAAAAATGCTCCGCGTAAAGACTGATTTGTCAGCTGTTCTAGCTCTCTACACTTCACAGGCAGATATTGTACGTGCATACGTAAACATTAATAAATTGAATAGAGAGGATGGTAATGAATATTTCAAAACTCACATAACAGATTTACCCAAAGAGTATTGGGAGTGCATTCGCCGCTTTCCCTTAATTAATACCCCCGAAATATTATATGATAGTAACTTATCCTATGTTGCAAGCAACATTAATTATTTCACAAAGACTAGCGATTCTTCCATACAAGAAGCTTTAGGTACCAACAAAGGAATACTAGTAAATTTAATCGCTTTTCAGCAAGCAGGTCGTAAACTAAAAGATTTCACTCCACTGAGCGAAGAAGAATTGAATAAATTGAGATCATACAATCTTCCGGCATGGCAAGAGATTATAGAGAAGAAAAATAATGAACTGATCGCTTTTGTAGAAGCGAACAAGAATAAAACCGGATATACCGTGAATGAAGCAGGAGAAGTAAACAACGAAGATCTGTTTTATTCACTAACGTCTAAATATAAAGGGAAAGCTGTACTTGTAGACTTCTGGGCAACTTGGTGCGGACCTTGCAAGATGGCCATGCAAGAGATGAAACCGATGAAAGAGCAGTTAGCCGGAAAAGATATTGTATACCTGTTTATTGCAGGAGAGAACTCACCAAAGATGGCTTGGGAAAATATGATACCCGACATCCATGGGGAACATGTAAGGTTAACTAAAGATCAATGGAGCTATCTTACCAAAGAGTTCAAGATAGGTGGAGTTCCTTCTTTTTTCTTACTCGACAAAGAAGGCAAAATCACTTGGAAATCTACCGGATTTCCAGGAGTTGAGACAGTAAAAGGACAGATATTGAAGGTACTTCAGTAACTTTATATACCATAATATATTCTGAAACGTAAGCAGTACTATTGTTAACTAATAAGAGATTAAAGGCATTTCCAAAGTGGATACCTTTAATCTCTTTTATTTAGAAGAGTTCAACACCACCCTGTAGAGATTACCCTTCAAAATCTTTTAGAACTGTTTTTACCGGCTCCACGAGGATTTTAAAAGATAAACCTGTATATTTGCATCCTCTTTATTAAAGAAATAGGATATTAATAATTCAAAGATATGATAGCCAAGATTAAACAACTTCTCGAAGAGGTTGAAGCGCTGAAAGCCGCCAACGCTGAAGAGTTGGAAGCTCTCCGCATAAAATACTTGAGTAAGAAAGGTGCCATTAATGATTTGATGGCGGACTTTCGTAACGTAGCAGCCGAAGAAAAGAAAGAAGTAGGTATGAAGCTTAATGAGCTGAAAACAAAGGCTCAGGAAAAGATCACTGCACTGAAAGAACAGTTTGAGTCGCAAGACAATGGTTCTTCGGAGTTAGATCTTACCCGTTCTGCTTACCCTATCAAATTAGGCAGTCGTCACCCGCTATCTATCGTCAGAAATGAGATTATTGATATATTCGGTCGCTTAGGCTTTAGCATTGCCGAAGGACCAGAGATTGAGGATGACTGGCATGTATTTTCTGCACTAAACTTCGCCGAAGATCATCCGGCACGCGACATGCAGGATACTTTCTTCATCGAATCGCATCCGGATATTTTGCTACGTACGCATACCTCATCGGTACAGACTCGTGTGATGGAGACTTCGGAACCTCCTATTCGCATCATCTGCCCGGGACGTGTTTATCGTAATGAAGCAATCAGCTACCGTGCACACTGTTTCTTCCATCAAGTGGAAGCATTGTATATAGACAAGAATGTTTCGTTCACCGATTTGAAACAGGCATTGTTGCTTTTCGCTAAAGAGATGTTCGGTGCAGAGACAAAGATTCGTCTTCGCCCTTCTTATTTCCCTTTTACAGAGCCTAGTGCTGAAATGGACATCAGCTGCAACATCTGTGGTGGCAAAGGTTGTCCTTTCTGCAAACACACCGGCTGGGTAGAAATTTTGGGTTGCGGAATGGTAGATCCAAACGTGCTCGAATCAAACGGCATTGATAGTAAGGTATACAGCGGATATGCTCTGGGAATGGGTGTAGAGCGTATTACCAACTTAAAATATCAGGTAAAAGATTTGCGTCTGTTCTCTGAAAATGATACTCGCTTCTTAAAAGAATTCGAAGCGGCTAACTAGCTTAGGAGAAAGAAACACAACATAAAAGTGTGTCAAGAGTACGACTGTAAAGTGACTCTTGGCACATTTTATTTAAACTATATTTGGTTGATTCAATGGTTAGAGACAAACTGGTCACTTTAAACTATTGTCGTATTCTGGCAGCAAATTTTCTTTTGTATTTTGCTTTTTACCTGATACTTCCCATACTTCCATTCTACATCTCCGACGTATTTCATGCCGACAATGCCGCCATAGGACTAATTCTCTCTTGTTATACCATAGCAGCCCTGTGCATACGACCTTTCTCAGGCTATCTACTAGACACATTGGCACGCAAGCCACTTTATCTCATCGCTTATTTTATTTTCGTTTCTATCTTTGCGGGATACTTGCTGGCAGGCATACTAAGCCTATTTGTGATGTTGCGCATCGTTCACGGATTAGCTTTCGGCATGGTAACGGTGGCTGGGAATACGCTCGTGATAGACATCACGCCCTCTTCCCGACGTGGTGAAGCATTGGGCTATTACGGAATGATGAACAACATGGCCATGAGTATCGGACCTATGACCGGACTCTTTTTACATGATTTATTCCCTTTTCAGATAATCTTTATCAGTTCAATAATCTCGGGTACATTAGGCTTTATCATGGCTATCTGTCTGAAAGTTCCAGTTAAAGAACCAGTAGTGCGTGAACCAATCTCTTTCGACCGATTTATACTACTCAAAGGTATACCGGCGGGGATTTCTCTACTCCTGCTATCAGTGCCCTACGGCATGACCCACACTTACGTAGCCATGTATGCCGAGAAAATAGGCATCACACTCAGTTCCGGATTATTCTTCACATTCATGGCAATCGGCATGGCTACCTCCCGCATCTTTTCAGGTAAGCAAGTCGATAAAGGGAGAATCCCTCAAGTCATCTCTTTTGGGCTATGCCTTGTCTGCATTTGTTTCTTCATGCTCTCCGCCTGCGGCACGCTGATGCAATGGAACAAAGAATTTACCACCGTAATTTTCTTCGGCATAGCACTATTACTGGGCATAGGCTTCGGCACCATGTTTCCGGCATTTAATTCACTCTTTGTCAACCTCGCACCCAACAGTAAAAGGGGCACTGCCACGTCAACCTACCTCACCTCATGGGATGTAGGTCTCGGTATCGGCATCATGCTGGGCGGTTACCTCTCACAGATCAGTTCGTGGGATGTAGCCTATTTTACAGGGGCCAGTCTGACAATTGTCTCCATACTCTTTTTCCGTTTGAAGGTGATACCGCATTTTCAACGGAACAAACTTAGATAATCGTTTGTTAAGTGACCATAGATGCAATAACAATGAGAAAAAAAGAAAGATATGAAAAGGTATTAAATTGGTTTCAGGAGCATGTACCCGTAGCAGAAACGGAATTGCATTACGGCAATCCGTTTGAGCTGCTCATAGCCGTCATCCTTTCAGCCCAATGCACAGACAAGCGGGTAAACCTGATTACACCTAAACTGTTTGAGGCTTTCCCTACGCCGGAAGCCCTTGCGGCAACTACTCCCGAAGTGGTATTCGAGTATATCCGGAGTGTGTCTTACCCTAACAACAAATCAAAACATCTGGTAGGCATGGCGCGCATGTTGGTAGCGGACTTCAACAGTGAGGTTCCGGATGAACTGGAACAGCTTATCAAACTTCCCGGAGTAGGCAGAAAAACAGCTAACGTGATACAGTCCGTTGTATTCCACAAAGCAGCCATGGCGGTAGATACCCATGTGTTCAGAGTCTCTAATCGCATCGGACTGACGACCAACTCAAAGACCCCTCTGGCTACGGAAAAAGAGTTAATGAAATACATCCCCAAGCACCTCGTTCCCATCGCACACCACTGGCTCATTCTCCACGGCAGATATATCTGTCAGGCACGAACGCCTAAATGTGAAGAGTGTGGACTTAAGCTCATGTGCAATCATTATTGCCGAACCTATAAAGTGCAAAAAGAGGCAGAAAAAGAGGTGAATAAATGATAGATTAATAGCAAAAAAGAGAAATATATAGTAACTTTGCGCTCAACGAAAATGTACTAACACTTTTAAATAAAAATAGAGTATTATGCAAACAATTGACCAATTCAATTTTGCCGGCAAAAAGGCATTTGTCAGAGTGGACTTCAATGTGCCATTGGACGAGAACTTCAACATTACAGATGACAATCGTATTCGTGCTGCTCTCCCTACTTTAAAGAAAATTATTGCTGACGGTGGTAGCGTTATCATTGGTTCTCACTTGGGACGTCCAAAAGGTGTAACCGATAAGTTCTCATTGAAACACATCGTAGCTCACGTATCAAAAGTATTGGGCGTTGAGGTTCAGTTTGCTAATGACTGTATGGGCGAAGAAGCTGCTACTAAATCTGCTGCTTTGAAACCAGGTGAAGCTTTATTACTTGAAAACCTTCGTTTCTATGCTGAAGAAGAAGGCAAACCAAGAGGATTAGCAGAAGATGCTACTGACGAAGAAAAAGCTGCTGCTAAAAAAGCAGTTAAAGCTAGTCAGAAAGAGTTTACAAAGAAATTGGCTTCATATGCTGATTGCTACGTAAACGATGCATTTGGTACTGCTCACCGTGCACATGCTTCTACAGCCTTAATCGCAGAATATTTCGATACAGACAATAAGATGTTCGGTTACCTAATGGAGAAAGAGGTTAAAGCCGTTGATAAAGTAATGAACGACATCAAACGTCCTTTCACTGCTATCATGGGTGGTTCAAAAGTTTCTTCTAAAATAGAAATTATTGAAAACTTGCTTTCAAAAGTTGACAACCTGATCATCACTGGCGGTATGACTTTCACTTTCACTAAAGCATTAGGCGGAAATATCGGTTCTTCTATCTGTGAAGATGATAAGCTTTCTTTAGCTCTTGAGTTGATCGAAAAAGCAAAGAAAAACAATGTTGAGCTAGTGATCGCTGTAGACGCTAAGGTTGCTGACAAGTTCGCTAACGATGCAAACACACAATTCGTTGATTCTGATAAAATTCCTGATGGATGGTCAGGTCTTGATATCGGTCCTAAAACTGAAGCTCTTTATGCTAAGGTTATCAAAGAATCAAAAACAATTCTTTGGAATGGTCCTACAGGAGTATTCGAATTCGATAACTTCGCTCATGGTTCTCAATCAGTAGGTGAAGCAATCGTTGAAGCTACTAAGAACGGAGCATTCTCACTTGTAGGTGGTGGCGACTCTGTAGCTTGTGTTAACAAGTTCGGTTTGGCTAACGGCGTATCTTACGTTTCTACTGGTGGTGGCGCATTGCTTGAAGCTATCGAAGGAAAAGTTCTTCCGGGTATCGCTGCAATCAAAGGCTAATTTACTTTAAAGTAAAATAGTTCACTATAACAATTTAAGCTGTCTCAATGCATCAACTGATCCCTTTTCGGGATAGTTGAACATTGAGACAGTTTTTTTTATGCCGCACCCCCCTCTTGCCAAACGCTACTCTAAAGCGATCAGGATATTGACAATTCCTCAGACTCTTAGATTGAAGCCAAAGTTCCATATACCTAAACATCAACTCCAATGTTGACACCCACACAGACCCCTATATTGAATCCAAACGATCATATGCCTATACATATCAACTCTAATATTGACAATCTCAGAAACTCTTAATTAAGCCCAAAATAATCATATACCTATTATATACCAACTCTAATATCGACAATCTCACAGACTCCTAATTAAGCCAAAAGCTCACAAACTCTACTCCAAAGTGGTCAGGATATTGACAAAACCCAAATTACCTCAAACGAAGCTGCCTTTTGTATTTCTCTTCCTTATCTCAGATAAAGCAAACATTTTATTCCTCGTCAGATAACACCTAAATAGAAAAAAATATTTATTTTTGTTCCCTAGGGATTGATAGAAAAATTTTATCATGAAAAAGATTTTGTGCATATGCTATGCCGTACTTTTAATCTTAGGAAGCTGTAGCAAATCTAAGAGTAATCGGGAGGTACAACAGTCTCTCTCCTTTGGCATTATGCCTTCAATGGACTATATACCTTTCCTTGTTGCACAGAAAGAAGGAATATATGATTCCCTTGGATTAGAAGTAAATTTTGTCAATTTTAACTCCCTCAGTGAGCGCAATGCAGCGATTCAATCAGGCTCTATAGACGGAACAATCATTGACTACACCGGAGTTGCGATTCTGCAATCACAAAATACCCCAGTAAAAATCATCATGAAAACAGATGGTTGTTTCAGTCTCATCACCCGAAAAGAGAGTGGCATTAAATCTCTCAAACAACTCAAAGGACATAACATCGGCGTCTCGCATTACAGTGCTATAGATTATGCAACAGATTACGCACTCAACAAGGCAAGTATTCTCCGATCGGAAGTCAACAAACCCGAGATTAACAGAACCTCTCTTCGGTTGAAAATGTTAGAATATCAACAGATAGATGCTTCTTTCTTTCCTGATCCGTTTGCTAGCATAGCGATGAACAAAGGGTACACATCCATCATAACCACTCAAGACTTAGGGATTTCTCTCACCGGAACAGCTTTTTCTGAAAAAGCTTTAAAAGAGAAGAATCGAGAGATAAAATTATTCGTGCAAGGATACAACATGGCAGTTGACTATATTAAGAATTACCCTTTGAAAAAATGGGAACAGATATTAGTGGAGAATATAGGAGTTAGTCAAGCACTGGCAAGTATTATTGTATTACCTCAATATCGCAAAGCCATGCTACCGGAAGCTAAAGATCTTGAAGGTACTATTGCATGGTTGAAAGCAAAAAATCTCATTTCTCCTACCTATAATATTCAACAGATGACGGACTCTATCTGCTTAAAAAATCCAGAGACAGAAACGAACTAAAAACATTCTTATCAACTCCCCAAACACTCTTTTCTATTTTCATAGTGTAGAAAATGCCACTCTCTTAGGGAACTCTTAAAGAAAGACTGTCAATTCACCTTTGGGGTGGATTACTTTTGTCTTATTGATTTTTGTCTTATTGATAATGTTGGTTGGCTCCAGTTGAATTTACTTTTAAATTGAAGTGATTCGTTTTTTTAGCTCATTGATTATATGAATTGACAGTGCTCATCTCAATCCCCCAAAAAGTAAAGAGAGGTTTTTACTGAACTGTTCCGCTCTCTAGTTAAGGTAAAAAAGAACACCTCCACAGTGCTAAGAAAGGTTATTTATATAACTTATTTACAGGAAGCAAACTTTCCTTAAAACAAGAATGAAATATCAAAAAATATTGTACATTTGTCTTTATTACTAATACCAAAAAACATTTTATTCAACACATGGAACCAAAATTAGCAGAGACAAACGCCCGGATCGACGTTGCCGATGTACTAAGAGGACTGGCAGTAATGGGGATCATTGTTTTACACAGTATTGAACATTTCAACTTTTACTATTTTCCAGACTCTGTTCCTTTTGAATGGATGAATTTTACTAATCGCATTATCTGGGACGGACTTTTCTTCACTTTCGGCGGTAAAGCTTACGCTGTTTTTGCTTTACTCTTCGGTTTCAGCTTCTTTATTCAGAATGACAACCAAATGCGTCGGGGCAAAGATTTCCGTTTACGTTTCTTATGGAGACTGACATTACTTTTTATCATCGGACAATTTAATGCTTCTCTATTCCCCGGAGAAATACTGACAATGTATGCGCTTATCGGCGTTGTGCTTCCAATATTCTGCCGTTTGAGCGACCGCAGTATAGCTATCATTGCAATTATTTTCATACTCCAACCTATCGACTGGGGCAAACTGATCTATGCGCTTAGCAATCCAGATTATAAAATAGGAGAAGATCTTTCTAACTACTATTTCGGAGTAGTCTCGGAGGCACAAAAAACAGGCACTTTCCTCGAAACCTTGCGTACAAATATTTGGGAGGGACAGCTAGCTAGTTTCACTTGGGCATTTGAGCATGGACGAATCATGCAGACAGCGGGATTATTCCTCTCCGGCATGCTGATAGGACGCAGGCGTATATTCCTTTACAGCCAACAAAACGAACAGTTATGGCTCAAGACTTTGGGCATAGCACTGCTCTGCTTCTTCCCTCTTTACGGAGTAAGCAATGTATTACCGGAATATGTCAGCAGAGGTGCCATACTGGCTCCATTGCAAGTCATTATCGGTTCGCTAAGTAACCTTAGCTTTATGGTAATATTAGTGACCGGAGGCTTACTAACTTTCTATCGCGTAAAAGACAAAAGCTTCCTTATGCGTTTCAGCAGTTATGGAAAAATGAGTCTGACAAACTACCTCGGGCAATCCATTATCGGTTCTATGTTGTTCTATCATTGGGGCTTCTTTATCAGTAAGTCAATGAATACGACCTATAGCTTTGCCTTTGGCATTGTTTTTGTTCTTCTTCAGATGGCGTTCTGTTCATGGTGGCTAAAGAAACATAAGCATGGTCCATTCGAAGGAATATGGAAGCGCCTAACTTGGATAAAAAAATAACAAAATATTATGACCGAAAACCGTATTGAAGAGCAAAGAATAGAAGAAGATTATCAGGCTATTCAGAGTGATATCTATGATAAACAACTTAAAGCAGCCTTGGAGAAGCTAATAATTTTCCTGAGCACAACCTCACTATGGGAGTTGCATCAGGAAGTAGAGCATACCCAAATTTCTTACAATTATATGCTACAATACATGAGTCAGGGCATACAAGATCCTGACAGAAAGAAGTTATATAATAAATTACTAATTAACGTTTTAGAGATAGCTGACAAGATAAAAAGAGAAAGATTGTCAGCCATTTCTATGCATCACTACTATCAAATCAGTGCCGAGCTAAGACATTTTTCTATTGAAAACTTGAAAAATCTACGTACGGAGCTCGAAACATATACGGAGAATCTTGCCATAGCAAACCTAATTCCTCAAAGCAACAATACGGATGCAGAAAGGATTCGCAAGCAACATGAAGAAGCGAACAAGCTACTTTTTGAGGCAACATGGACAAATGCAAGTTGGACTCCGGAAGAAGAGAGAGAAGCAATTCTTCTCTTGAAATCCGAGCAGGTTACGGAAAATGATTTAGGGTTATTTGTTAGTGCCGTTACGCTAAGCTTAATGGAGTTTTTCGATTTCAAAAAACTGATGTGGCTCTTCAATGCTTACGAGCACACTTCAACACAAGTAAGCCAACGCGCATTAGTGGGACTTGCCTTTACATTCAGCCTTCACTATCTCCGCATCGAGCTCTACCCTGAAGCAATGGCACGTATTTCGTTACTCAATGAAAATGAGAAGTTTTCAAAAGAACTAAACCATGTATATATTCAATGGTTACGCTCTCAAGAAACAGACAAGATAGATAAAAAAATGCGGGAAGAGATTATTCCCGAAATGTTGAGAAGTGCCAATCAGCAAGGTTTCAAATATGGTATCGAGGAATTAGAAGAAGACCTTGACGATCAGAATCCTGACTGGAAGCAATCCAAGCAATCTGATTTGGAGAATAAGCTACGTGAAATGAGTGAATTGCAGATAGAAGGCTCAGATGTATACATGAGTACTTTCTCGCATTTAAAATCGTACCCTTTCTTCAAAACATTCAGCAATTGGTTTTATCCTTTTGACAAACAACACTCCGAAGTTGTAAAAGAGTTCAATGACTCTCAACGAGCTACCAGCATCATTGATCTCATACTCGATTCTGGATTCTTCTGCGACAGTGACAAATATTCACTCTGTTTCACCATGTTACATATCCCTCAAGAACAAAGAGATATGATGCTCAGTCAGATGTCCGAACAACAGATGGATGAGCTTACTGACAAGCAGAAAACAGAGTCAATGAAAAAAGCCTCTAAGCAGCCCGAAGTCATTTGCAATCAATACATGCACAGCTTGTATCGCTTCTTCAAAATACACCCTCAACGAAGAGAATTTACTCCCATGTTTGACATCAACATGGAACTTCACGCTCTGCCCGTACTTCATGAAATTTATCAAAAACCTGAATTATTGATAGAGCTAGGTGATTATCATTTCAACAAGAAACATTTCATGAAAGCCGGCGGACTCTATGCTGAAGCCATCAGCTACCTGGGCGGAGATGCCAATCTCTTGCAGAAAGTGGGTTACTGCCTGCAAAAAGAAAGAAGATATAAAGAAGCTATTGAGATCTTACAGAGAGCAGATGTGATAAAGCCGGACAACGTGTGGACTAATCGCCATCTCGCCACTTGCTATCGCTTGATAGAAGAGTATGAACAAGCTGCCGAATATTATCAGAAAGTAGAAAAAGTACAACCTGAAAACCATCAGGTATTATTTTACAGAGGAACCTGTCTTGCGGAGATGGAACGCTATGATGAAGCATTAAATTATTTCTTTAAACTTGACTTTATCGAGCAAAATTGCGTCAAAGCATGGAGAGGAATAGGCTGGTGTTCTTTTGTTTTAAAGAAGCGTGCGCAAGCTCTGAAGTACTACACAAAAGTAATGGAAAATTCGCCTCTTTGGCAAGATTACATTAATATAGGAAATGTATATTGGTGCGAAGGTAATATTCCAAAAACAATCGAAATGTATCATCTCGGAAAAGAAAAATGCCTGTCAAACCCCGACAGAGATCTCTCTGATTTCTACAATTTAATGCATGAAGGTGAAGAGCATCTCATCGAACAAGGAATCAACAAAGATGATTTACCTTTAATGTCAGACCTAATTTAAGGAAACAAAAAGAGGTCAACCTGTTCATTAACGGACAGCTACACAGCCACATAAACACCTAATAATCAGAAGTTTATTCTTTTGGTATATATATTGTTTTATAGATAGCAAACAAATTATTTTAAAAAAAATAAGAATTTGCTGCAACTTAAAGAAAGGAAGTTGCGTCTAAAAGATAAAGGAAACAATAAAACCAATTAATAAACTTCATTATGAAAACAAAAACGTTTATTAGCAAAGTAGTCTTATCTACTATTTTATTTTTAAGTGTATGTGGTATGGCTTCAGCAGGTATCAATGCTGCCGGAGATGATAATTTCATCAATAACGATGTAACAAAAGACGGAAAAGTAATTTCTCGTGAAATCTATAAGCAAGACCAATCTACCGGAACACTCTCTCCGATTAGAAAATACGAATATGAATACGATGCGCTCCAACAGTTGACTAAGAAAATAGTTTACGATTGGAACAGCATAGAAACGAAATGGGAAAAAGCGTCTCTATTGAGCATCACTCGTAACTTATCAGAAACATCAATCGAAATGGCTGAGTGGGTCAACAAAAAACAAGGTTTCTCTCCTACCAGCAAATTTGTATACGTAACCAACCCCGAAAAAAAATTGGTTACACAGTACACCTATAAAATGAATAAACGTACCAAAGAATGGGAGTTGCAAAAAAGCACGCAATCTTCTAAGGTACCGGAAATATACGCGAACACAAAATAAAAGTTTCTCTCTTTAAAGTTTACTATATTGTGTAAATAGACTTGTAGAGTGACGTGATGTCAGTAATTTTGCAGGTTTCGAGAGGAGTTGTTCCAAAGGTACAACTCCTTTTTTGTAAAACTCTTCAGCAATATAGGGGAATATCCAGCTAAAAAATCTTATTTCTTTTTCACAGAGTCGGAACGTTCTAAGTGAAGTATTGGATAATCCTTTCCTTCCTCATCACATGCGGAACGCTTTACAACTTTAAAGCCCAAACGATGGTAGAAGCCGAGAGCTTGTTCATTTTGTTCATTTACATCCACCTTATCGATCTTCAACTCATTGATGGCAAAATTCATAAGTATTTTACCTATCCCCGTCCCTCTAAAAGCATCGTCTACAAAAAGCATTTCTATTTTAGAATCTGCCACTCCTAAGAATCCTCTGATACTTCCTTGCTCATCTTTATAAGCGTACACTTTAAGATGAGCAAAATAAGTAGGCATCTGAGATTTATAAAACTCAAAATCTTCTATTTTTAAAAAGTCATGAGTGCTTTTTACCGCACTTTCCCAAACTTCCAATAAGCGGGGATAATCCGCTTCATTTACTGAATCAATCATAGGATAAAAATCAAAAAAAAAGCATCAACCAAAGCAAGTAATCACTAAAGTGTAAGTTTAGAAAAGACGATTAATGAGAAGTCCCAATTTAAAGCAAAGCAACAATTACAAAAGTTTAAGCTCCTGATAAAGCTTCTGAACAGGAAGTCCCATCACGTTGAAGTAGCTGCCTGAGATGGATTCTACCCCAATGAAACCAATCCACTCTTGCACACCGTAAGAGCCCGCTTTATCTAAAGGTCGAAAACGATGCACGTAATATTCTATCTCTTCTTCGGTTAAGGTAGAGAAACGGACTTCGGAAACAGCCGCAAAACTTTTCTGCCAAGTGGGTGTTGTGAGGCAAACGCCTGTAATGACTTCGTGGGTTTTGCCGGACAGTTTGCGAAGCATCGCCATCGCATCCGCCTCATCACTCGGCTTACCAAGCATCTCCTCTCCCAACCAGACTATTGTATCTGCCGTGATCACCAAAACTTCTTTTGAAGAAGAGGACGAATCCGTCGTTGCACCTGCCACAGCTTCCATCATCATCGGCTTGTATGCTTCCGCTTTTTTGCAAGCTATATATAAAGGTATATCGCCCCCTTTTAGAGAATCAGGAAAAGACTCATCCACATCCGCCAACGTCTTCACTTCATAATCAATTCCCAAACCACTCAACAACTCTTTACGTCTGGGAGAATTAGAAGCCAACCAAATAGTATATTTTTGTAAATTATCTAACACCATTTTATTTTTATTATTACCACCCGAAAGCATCTCCCTTCATCCATTTCCCTTGCGCTTTGAGCACTTGCTCTATCACATCACGACCACAGCCATAGCCGCCATCCTGATGGGAGATATATTTTGCCACCTGCTTCACTTCCGAAGCAGCATCGCGAGGACAACAAGGTAAACCGCATTCGCGCATCACTTCAATATCGGGCACATCATCACCCATATAAAGAATTTCTTCATCCTTCAAAGCATGCTTATCGCGAAACTCTCTATAATCATGTATCTTTACGCACGAAGCCATGTAAATGTCCGTAAGCCCCAAACCTTTAAAACGTTTTCGCACCGCTTCTGTCCGCCCGCCTGTAATGATGGCAACGTGATAGCCTAACTTAACAGCCAGTTGCAACGCATAACCATCCTTCACATTCACCGTACGCATCGGTTCCCCCGAAGGATGTAAAGGTAAAACGTCCGAACTCAACACCCCATCCACATCAAACGCCAAAGCTTTTATCTTAGTCAGATCATAATTAATCGTACTCATATATTATCGTTTTATTTATAGAAACACGAAAATGAAGTCACTGTTCATCCGTCAGCAGTAACAGCAAAATGAAATACAGTTAATCTTTGCACCCATCACCTGCCAGACGATGGATATCTTCGCTCAGAAAACGATAAACTTTTTGCATAGCAGATTCATCGGCAAGCATAGCCAGGTGCGTGTCAATCACATTCTGATCACACCTCACCGCAGGGCCCGTTTGCGCCGCCTTCGGAGCCAGCTTGTGTACCTTCTCAGACGTTTCGTCGATCAAAGGCAATAACACATCGAATGGCAATTGATATTTTTCGAGTAATTCAGCCGCCAAAGCATACATGTGATTCGTAAAATTACAAGCAAAAACAGCTGCCAGATGCAAGCTCTTTCTCTGCTCCGAAGTCGACTCGTACACTTTGGTAGATAAGATAGAAGCTATTTTTTTCAAAAATACAGTATCTTCATCCGAAGAAGACTCTATGAAAACAGGGATATTAGCAAAATCCGCTTCCCGTTGCTTACTAAATGTCTGCATCGGATAGAGCACCCCATAACGGGTTGTATATCCTTTCCATACATCCATTGGGATACTTCCGGCAGTATGCACAATCAACGCATTCTCCTTACCAACCACAATACGAGGTAACAACTGCATAAAAGCAGAGTCACTCAGAGAGACAATATACAATAAAGCATTTGTTGACACCTCTTCTAAAGAGGTAGTAAACTCCGCCTCCACCACATCAGCCAGCGTACGTGCCGACTCTTCGGTACGGCTATACACCTGCACAATACGAAATCCTTTACGATAAAGCGCCTTAGCCAAATTCGTCGCCAAATTTCCAGCCCCGATAAAAACAATCGGAGTATCTTCTATACTTCTTTTCATCTCGCAGAAATTAAATACAATATTCCACCTATTATAAGTAGCACCAGCGGGAGCAGATAACCGGACAGTTGCCCCATCAAAGAAACAATGAGTCCGATATTAAGCACCAGCCAAATGCCCAACAACACTAATCCTACTGACTTGTCACGCTTAAAAATCAAGAAAATAATCGCAGCATACAGCGTCATATTATCCTTATTCATCACCCAAGACAAGCCCAAAGAGGAGAACGATATAGCTTTGTCGATGAGATACAAAGCACCCATTAACATCAAGGTGATTGCTGTAGCCTTGTATGTATCTTTATTGTTCGATTTCAGCGCACTCATGATTATTGTCCTCCAAATTTATTTATATGAATCTTTTCCCATTGCAGATTCTCTTCATCGAACGACTTGCGTTCAATGCCTTTATGACCGATAGCAATGATAGATACCACCTGCAATTGTAAAGGAATATCAAGCACTCCCTGTACAAATTCACCCGAAGGCATGCCGGTAGCCGTATAACGCTCGCGCACCTGTATCCAGCAACTGCCCAGACCCAGATCTTCCGCTTGAAGTTGCAGCATGATCGAAGCAATCGAGGCATCCTCTACCCACACGTCACTAGCCAACGGATCGGCAGTTACCACGATAGCAAGTGCTGCCTCGCCCAGAAAGCTTGCTCCATGCTCCTTACAATGCACCAATTCTTTAAGCAAAGCTTTATCATCCACCACAATAAACTGCCACGGATTACTTCTTTTCGACGCAGGCGACATCAAAGCAGCCTTAAGCAAAGTAACCACCTCTTCCTGATTCAGTTCCTCATCCGTAAACTTCCGCATGCTGCGGCGAGTCTTTATTAATTCGCTAAAATTTTCCATGCTATACAATGTCTATTTGTTAATAGTCGCGCAAAGATACGAAATTAGAGCCAAAAGCAGCAGCAAGCACTCTACGTAAAAAGAGTAAAATCTCAAAAAGCAAAAGCCCAAACCTCTCCTAACCCCTATTCTATAAGGGCTTCAAAGTTAACCCGTTGCTTTTAAAAAGTTAACCCATTCATTTCTAAAAGTTAACCTGTTCATTTTGCAAAAGCAACAGGTTAACTTTGGAACAGTTTACAGGTTCATTATGGGCTAACATCCCATAATACCTCAAGCCAACTAAATAAGATGAGGTAATTAAGCATAAAAGATTACAACACAAAATACACGATTCACAGCATACACTGCGGCATAAAAAATCATTGTAACATTTTTGTTGTAAGCAACGAATAAAAGCCACGTTATGAAAATATTTATGAGAAAAGTCAATAATTTACTATCAGTTATTTCATCGTAAAAACAAATAAACAAGTATATTTGTAACATCATGCCATTGAGACTTACCACATATTATCGGGGAAATGATATTCCTGATCTACCGGGAAATAACATTTTTCATTCCAGAGAATTGTTTCTTATGTATGAAGCAGCTCCCGGCTACACCCCTATACTGATTGTGGCTTCCGAAGGTGACAAGTTTATCGCCAAGATGCTTATTACCATACGCCGGAACACCCGCTTCTTTCCGCCTAACTTCATCAAACGTTGTGAGATATACGGCACCGGTGAATACCTCGATGAACAGATAGATCAGGAAAGCATTTTCGGCGAGATACTAGAACATTTCACTAACGACGTTTTGCGAGAAGCTTTCTTCATCGAATTTCGCAATCTCGAAAACCCGATGTTTGCCTACAAATATTTCCGAAAAAACCATTACTTTCCCGTCAACTGGCTTAGAGTGCACAACTCTCTCCACAGCCTGAAATATGCAGAAGAACGATTCAGCACATCCCGCATCAGACAGATAAAAAAAGGACTTAAAAATGGGGCTGAAGTCTATGAAGCTCATTCCATAGAAGAGATAAAAGGCTTCTCACGTATTATGAAACGCATCTACTCCTCACGCATCCGTCGCTATTTTCCAGGGTTCGAATTTTTCAAGCATATGGATACACGTATGATTCACGAAGGACTTGGCAAAATATTCATCGTGAAGTATAAAGAAAAAATCATTGGAGGCTCCGTTTGTGTCTATTCAGGAAAAAATGCCTATTTATGGTTTTCCGGCGGTATGCGCAAAACTCACGTACTACAATATCCGGGGGTGTTATCTGTATGGGCGGCCATCAAAGACGCCTACGAAAATGGTTTTGAACATATTGAATTTATCGACGTAGGACTTCCTTTCAGCAAACACGGATATCGCGATTTTGTTCTTCGTTTTGGAGGCAAACAAAGCAGTACTCGCCGCTGGTTTCGAACACGGTGGAAATGGCTCAACAAGCTTCTCATCCGTATTTATGTATAATATTATTGAGGTAGTATTTACAATCCTTAAAACTTCTCACTTAATTGCAGAAATATTTCTTTATTATGCAATTATTCCGTTTCTTTGTGCTGCTTTAAGGAGGAGAAAACACATTTAAAATTCAATATAAATATTTTATAGTTATGAAGATTTCACACATTGAGCACTTAGGTATTGCTGTTAAAAGCATTGAAGAAGCTCTTCCGTATTACGAAAATGTATTAGGTTTAAAATGCTACAACATCGAAACCGTAGAAGATCAAAAAGTAAAAACAGCCTTTTTAAAAGTAGGTGACACAAAAATAGAACTCCTAGAGCCTACCTGTCCCGAAAGCACAATCGCTAAATTTATTGAAAACAAAGGCGCAGGCGTTCATCACGTAGCCTTTGCCGTTGAAGACGGTGTAGCTAACGCTTTGGCAGAAGCAGAAAGCAAAGAAATACGCCTTATCGACAAAGCTCCACGTAAAGGTGCCGAAGGACTTAGCATCGCTTTCTTACACCCCAAATCTACCCTGGGTGTGCTTACTGAACTTTGCGAGCACTAATTTATTTCTTAAAAACGATTATTAACTCTTAAAGATAAAATTCATGAGTAACCAGCTTGAAAAAGTAAAAGAGCTTATTGAACTTCGTGCTCAAGCTCGTCTGGGTGGTGGCGAAAAAGCAATCGCAAAGCAACACGCCAAAGGTAAATATACTGCCCGCGAACGTATAGCTCAATTGTTGGATGAAGGTAGCTTCGAAGAAATGGATATGTTTGTAAAGCACAGATGTACCAACTTCGGTCAAGATAAAAAACATTTCCTTGGAGACGGTGTTGTTACCGGTTATGGAACAATCGAAGGTAGACTAGTCTATGTTTTCGCACAAGACTTCACTGTATTCGGAGGTTCTCTCTCTGAAACAATGGCACAAAAAATTTGTAAAGTAATGGATATGGCCATGAAGATGGGTGCACCATGTATCGGAATCAATGATTCAGGTGGTGCTCGTATTCAGGAAGGTATCAATGCATTGTCTGGTTATGCAGAAATATTCCAACGTAACATCATGGCTTCCGGAGTTATTCCTCAAATTTCAGGTATCTTCGGCCCTTGTGCAGGTGGAGCTGTTTACTCTCCAGCTTTGACTGACTTTACATTGATGACTGAAGGAACTTCTTATATGTTCCTTACCGGTCCGAAAGTAGTAAAGACTGTTACCGGTGAAGATGTTTCTCAAGAAGATCTTGGTGGTGCAAGTGTGCACGCTTCTAAATCAGGTGTTACTCATTTCACCTCAGCTACAGGCGAAGAAGGATTAGCTGTAATCCGCAAACTCCTTAGCTACATTCCTCAAAACAACTTGGAAGAGGCTCCTATTATTAACTGTACAGACCCAATCGACCGTTTGGAAGATTCTTTGAACGAGATTATTCCTGACAGTCCTAACAAACCTTATGACATGTATGAGGTTATCGGTGCTATCGTTGATAACAGCGAATTCCTTGAAGTTCAAAAAGACTATGCTAAGAACATCATCATCGGTTTTGCCCGTTTCAACGGACAATCAGTTGGTGTGGTAGCTAACCAGCCTAAGTACCTTGCAGGTGTACTTGATAGCAATGCTTCACGCAAAGCTGCACGTTTCGTTCGTTTTTGCGATGCATTCAACATTCCTTTAATTACTTTGGTAGACGTTCCGGGATTCCTTCCGGGTACTGGACAAGAGTACAACGGAGTTATTCTTCATGGTGCAAAATTGCTTTATGCATACGGCGAAGCTACAGTGCCTAAGGTAACCGTTACACTTCGTAAATCTTACGGTGGTTCTCATATCGTGATGAGTTGTAAACAACTTCGCGGAGATATGAACTACGCATGGCCTACTGCAGAAATTGCCGTAATGGGTGGTGCTGGTGCCGTAGAAGTACTATACGCTAAAGAAGCCAAGACAGAAGCAGATCCTGCTGCATTCATGGCTGCAAAAGAGGAAGAATATACCAAATTGTTTGCTAACCCTTACAATGCTGCTAAATATGGCTATATTGATGATGTTATCGAACCGAGAAATACTCGTTTCCGTATCATCCGCGCATTGCAACAACTACAAACAAAGAAAGTAATGAACCCTGCCAAAAAGCATGGTAATATTCCATTATAACTTTTTAATACGAACACCGTTATGAATAAAAGAAAAACAGGAATACTTATCGTCTTGTTGGCGGCTATCAGCCTGAGCTCATACGGGCAAGGGGCAAAAAGCTTAAAGATCAACGAAATACTGGTAAAGAACACCGATAACTTTCAAGATAGCTATGGAGAACATAGTGCCTGGATAGAGATCTTCAACAGTTCATTTGCCAGCGTTGATATGAAGAGCTGCTATCTAACAAACGATAAAAGAGTTCTGGATCCCAATCTTAGTATTGAAGAGAGGGAAAAAATGATGTATTCAGTTCCTAAAAGTGACATTCTTACCGAAATTCCTCCCAGACAACACTTGCTTTTCTGGGCAGACGGAAGAGCAAACAGGGGAACGTTTCACTTGAATTTTAAATTAGACACGATTGCTTCTAACTGGATTGCGCTATATGACGCTAATGGAAGAACTTTGATCGACTCCGTTACCGTTCCGGCTAACATCCCCGCCAACTTCTCCTACGCACGTGAAGCTGACGGCAGTAATAAATGGATTATTAAAGGAGGAAAAAGTCATAGTTATGTCACTCCTGATACCAACAACCAAACTCAGGACAAACAAGAGAAAGTTGCCGGTTTCCGGAAGCATGATGCAGAAGGGTTTGGTATGGCTGTTATGGCTATGAGTATCGTTTTCAGCGGATTAATCTTGTTGTATCTCTCTTTCCGTATCATTGGTGCTATCAGTCTGAAACTTGCTAAGCGAAACGCAATGAAGGCTCACGGTATCACAGATTTGAAGGAAGCAAAAGAGAAAGCAATTGGAACAGAATCTGGTGAGATATTTGCGGCTATCTCTTTGGCACTGCATGAATATCAAGACAACGTTCACGATATAGAAGATACGATTTTGACCATCAACAGGGTTAAACGTAACTACTCTCCGTGGAGTTCGAAGATATACACTTTGCGCCAAACACCTAAAAAATAATCTCAAATCTTAAAAGAATAATCAAGATGAAACAATATAAGTATAAAATCAACGGCAATCTCTACAATGTTACAGTAAATGACATTGAAGAGAATGTAGCTCGCGTAGAGGTAAACGGAACTCCATATAACGTAGAAATGGAAAAACCTCTGAAAGCAGCTCCCAAACCAGTTACCCGTCCGGCGGCAGCTCCTAAAACTCCGTCAGGAACTCCTGTCGTAGCAAAACCTGCTGCAGCATCTTCTAAGAGTGGAGTTAAATCACCACTACCAGGTGTTATTCTCGACATCAAAGTGAAAGAAGGCGACACGGTAAAGAAAGGACAACTCATCCTCATTTTGGAAGCCATGAAAATGGAAAACAATATCAATGCCAATAAGGATGGTGTAGTGTCTGCAATCAAAGTAAGTAAAGGTGATTCTGTTTTAGAAGGTACCGACTTAATCATAATTGAATAAACGTTATGGGAGAATTCATGTCATTCATATCGAGCAACCTCTCAGATTTTTGGGGATATACAGGATTTGCCAATGCAACTTCTCAACACCTCATCATGCTTCTTGTGGGTTTGTTCTTCCTCTTTCTTGCAATCAAGAAAGACTTTGAACCGATGCTCCTTATCCCTATCGGATTTGGTATCCTCATCGGTAATATTCCTTTTAAAATAGATGCCGGATTAGAAGTGGGTATCTATGAAGAAGGATCGGTACTTAATATTCTATATCAGGGAGTAAAAACAGGTTGGTATCCTCCGCTTGTATTCTTAGGCATTGGTGCCATGACGGACTTCTCAGCTCTGATATCAAATCCAAAGCTAATGCTCATTGGTGCGGCAGCTCAATTTGGTATATTCGGAGCTTACATAGTTGCGTTGGCACTAGGTTTTGAGCCTAACCAAGCTGCTGGTATCGCCATCATTGGTGGTGCTGATGGACCTACCGCTATCTTCCTATCATCTAAGTTGGCTCCAAATCTGATGGGTGCCATTGCCGTATCAGCCTATTCATATATGGCGCTTGTTCCGGTGATACAGCCCCCTATCATGCGTCTGTTGACAACAAAGAAAGAAAGATTGATCCGTATGAAACCTGCTCGTCAGGTATCTCACACAGAGAAGATCATGTTCCCGATCATCGGTTTATTACTCACTTGCTTCCTTGTGCCTTCGGGTCTTCCATTACTTGGAATGCTCTTCTTCGGTAACTTACTGAAAGAGAGTGGAGTAACCCGTCGTTTGGCTGACACAGCAAGCGGTCCGTTGATTGACACGATCACTATCTTGTTAGGTTTAACAGTAGGTGCATCTACTCAAGCTAGCGAATTTCTTACCGCAAGTACATTATACATCTTCTTCCTCGGATTTATGGCATTTATTATTGCCACTACTTCGGGGCTACTCTTCGTTAAAGGCTTCAACCTTCTTCTTCCGAAGAGTAAGAAGATCAATCCGCTTATTGGTAACGCAGGAGTATCTGCCGTTCCAATGTCAGCACGTATCTCACAGAATGTCGGTTTGGAATATGACCCAACCAACTATCTGTTGATGCATGCCATGGGCCCGAACGTAGCTGGTGTAATCGGCTCTGCCGTTGCTGCCGGTGTATTGCTCGGATTCTTGATGTAAAAGCAATTAATTTATGTTTTTTATAAAGGTAAAAGAGGGTGCCCCAAAAGCATCCTCTTTTATTTTGATAAAAAACAGGAAAAGGCTCCATTCTTTTTCAGAATTATGTCTATTTTTGTTGTCAACGAAACAAGTTCTAAAAGCATGATTATAAATCAGTTAGTATAAATAAAGAAGAACTATACAAATAAATATGATACGAAAATGTCTGAACTCTGAAATGAATATTATCTGCGAAATCATCAATGATGCTTCCATCGCTTATAAAAATCACATACCTACTGATCGCTGGAAAGAGCCTTATATGCCTATCAGCGAACTAAAACATGAGATTAGTCAGGGAATCATATTCTATTGCTACGAAGAAAAGGGAGAAATATTGGGAGTAATGGGTATTCAAGATGTGCTCGACGTCACCTTAATCCGCCATGCCTATATCAGGACGAGCAGCAGACAAAAAGGCATTGGCAGCAAACTGCTCCAACATCTCATTGAAAACCAAGAAAAAAGAATCCTTATCGGAACTTGGAAAGCTGCCACATGGGCCATTGACTTCTATCAGAAACATGGATTTCACATGACTTCTGAGGAAGAAAAGAATACTCTCCTAAAAAAGTATTGGAACATCCCCGATAGACAAGTAGAAACATCGGTTGTACTTAGCAATTAAATGAACTAAAAAAAACTACTATGAATGTTATGACTGTTATTAAAAGGAAAGCAATATATAGATATGTATTAGCTTTCATTATAGGCGGAGGAATGAACTATGGAGTTATGAAATTGATGCATTTATCTACAAATGTCTATATTGCACTGATCCCTATAGCCTTTGCAATTGGTGCAGTTTGGCTGCTTGGTAAGATCAGAAACAAATAAAATACCTAGCAAGACACATAAAAAGTGCTCACTTCTATACGGAAGAGACAAGACTGCACAACTGATGGATAATAATAGAATCATTCGTTAATGTACAAAGAGTATCCGCCGGACAAACGACTGCAACATCTCGTCGAGACTTACTGGGTAAGCGACGGAATGATCCATGAACCTGTAACTTCGCTCATTATGCCCGATGGATGTGTAGACATCATTTTCGACTTTCAGAATGGAGACAAGCAAGGAAGCATGCCCCAAATAGTGGGGACTATGACTTCTGCCCTCTCGCTAACACATCAGGTTGGAAAGATAGAGATGCTAGGAATTCGTTTCCACCCCGGAGGAATAAGCTCTTTCATGAAAAATCCCGTGAATGAATTCACTGACCAATCCTTTTCCTTATCAGTAGCAGAAAGTTTATTCGAGCATCCTTTTTATGAATACCTGCCCGAACTCCCTACAACTCAGCAACGCATTGACTATATTAATCAATACCTCATAAGCAAATTATCGTATTTGTACCTGCCGGACAAACGAATTTTGCATGCTATCTATTATATAAAACAAAACCATGGCATCGTTTCAAGCAATAGTATTGCTCAAGAAGCATGCTTATGCCAACGAAGTCTTGAGCGCAAATTCAAGACGATCATAGGCATATCACCTAAACAGTTCAGCAGCGTTACGCGCTTTCAGCATGCTCGAGAATATCTCAAAAGTCGTCGGAACGAAGATTCGCATACCATCCTTAACGCTTGCGGTTACTACGACCACTCACACATGTATAAAGAGTTTCAGCAACTCGGCAGTATCTCTCCTACCGACATACAATTATAAAACTCCGATTCTACGCAACAAACTTATCTAAAGCCCCCTTTACCTCACACTCATCAATCACCTTTCATTACATATAAAAATACTCAATTCATCAAAATATATAACAGAAACTTTTTTGTTTGATTTTAAATAAGGTATATTTGCCTATGATAAATATAATAACAAGTATACATACAATCAGAAATAAGATAAATATATCTGTATACGAAAGCTATTACTTAACTTAACTTTACTCTAATCTATTTATTAATGCTTATGAGAGACGCTGTTGATCTTCAAAACAGAAGAGATATACTATGTATACTTAGTATAGCAATATTATCATTAATTTATATATTGCTATTCACCTTAGATCCGCTTGAAAAAGAATATAGTCAAATCATGGTAATGGGTACATTAACAGGATTATTTATTATCGGGCAATTACCTTTTATCAAACGAAGAATAAAAAGGACTTCATACATAAAGTTAATTCTAATAATACAAATTATACTATATCTTGTAATTTGAAGACTTCAATGAATTTAGACATACAATTATAAAAGTCGGATTTTTACACGAGAAACTTATCAAAGTAACCTACTTTTGTTTTATATAAATTTTTAAATGAAAACAAAAATGGAATATCAAACTTTATCGCCCAATATTGGGGTAGAGAGTGTTGACGAGAGTGTCAAATTCTACACAGACATACTAGGTTTCAATCTGGCAATGAGAAATCCGGAAACAGGTGAGATGAACTGGGCTATGGTGGTCAATGGTGATGTAAGTATAATGTTTCAGGAGATAAACTGCTTGAAAGAAGAATATCCTCAACTGGAAAAGCGCTCTTTAAATGCTGCACTGACGCTATACATACACATGAAAGATATGGGAGAACTTTATCAAAGAATCAAAGGAACAAAGTACTTAGCGGTAGACTTGCACCAGACTTTTTATGGCGCCAATGAGTTTGCATTGTTCGATAACAACGGCTACATACTTACCATCAGCGAAAAATAAACGTTGTACTAAAACACAAAGCGATGAATATAAAAAACCTCTCTATAACCTTTCACACGGATAAGATCAAAGAGTGCATTCACTTTTATCAAAAATATTTCAATGCGAAAGTCACCTTCGATGCTGATTGGTACGTTGTTATTTGTCTGCCAAGCGAAGATAAAAAGCCCATATTCCTCTCCTTTCAAAATCTGAATGAATTTAAAAGAACGGCCTTCACAGGAGGAACGACTCTCAACATTGAAACATCCAACGTTGATCTTTGCTATGCTGAAATAAAGCAAAGCGAGGTTCTTATCGTAGATGAGATAGCCGACCATGAGTGGGGCGACCGATCTTTCTGTATAAAAGACCCCATCGGAAACTTACTCTATATTTATTCAGAAAGAGAAATTTCAGATAAATATAAAGATGCCATAAAAAAACAATAACTCTATTTTTAATATCAAGTACAAAATCCCGAGAAATTTTAAAATTACATTTTCCGGGATTTCAAATTTTCATTCTCATAAACAAAATAAAGTTAATAAACATACAATTATCACTACGATATATTCGTAAATAATAGATTATTACTACATTGCGTTTTATTAAGCAATACATAATAATCTACTACCGATGAAACAATTTATTACATTTATTCTACTTTGCGCATCTTTAAGTGTAAATGCGCAAACTCCCAAGCCTATTCAAAAAGCGATTGCTAATTATGAGTACGAAACAGCACTTCAGCTTATTGAGCAAGAAAAAGAGCCCAGCACTCAACTTCTATTCTTAAAGGCGAAAGCACTAAAAGAACTCAAACAGCTAAACAGCGCGTTAAGCGTATATCAGGATATTATAAAAGCAGAACCGGAAAACAATCGTGCACTGATTGAAACTGCAGAATGTAATAAATTACTTGGCAAATATAAACAGGCTCTTGCTTATTACGAGCAAGCTCTTGAATTGAATCCCTTCAATAAATATGTTCAACTCCAGCGAATCACTCTCCTATTTAACCTGACGCAATTTAACAAAGCTAAAATAGCATGCGATGAATTGATTCAAAAAGATAGTTCGGTTGTTTCGCAACGATTATTGGCTCAATGCTACGAAGGTTTAACGAAGACTGATTCTGCCATCGTTTGCTACAAGAAAATCTTAGAAGAAGCACCGGAGGATTACTTCTCTACAGCTAGTCTGGCTAGTTTATACATCAAGCAGAAAGACTTGGAGTCGGCTATCAAATGCACAGAAGACTATCGCGAAAAAGACAGTACTAACCTATTTGTGAATCAACAAAATGCCCAAGCATATTGCCTGAACAGAGATTACAAGACAGCCATCGATCGTTATGAGAACCTTGTCAATCAAGGAGATTCAAGTCAACTAACATGCTATTATTTAGGTATTTGTTACTATGCCAACGAAAATTTCTACGAGGCACACGACTTTCTGGAGAAAGCACTTAAGAAAGATCCCAAAAACATAAATTTACTCTACTACATGGCTCGTGCTTGTTCCAAAACATCGTGGAAAAAAGAGGGAATAGAGTATATGAATCAGGCCATTGACCTCACCATCCCTTCAGATAGCACGATGAATCATCTCTATAGCGGACTAGCAGACTGCTATAAACTGGCGGATATGCCTGAAAAACAGATAGAAACTTTGCTAGAACAATATAAGTATAATCCGCAAAACTCAAAAATACTCTACCGGATTGGGGCTGTTTATCAAGATGCCGTAAAGAATGATAAAAAGGCCGAAAAATACCTGGAAATGTTTCTAAAAACGGAATCACCCAAAGAAAAGAAAGAAAAAATAACTATAAGCAACAAAGGAGAAATCGAAACAGACGATATCGTTTTCTACAATGCTACGAGAAAACGGTTGGAAAAGATACGAAAAGAAAGGTTTTTCAAAGAAGGCGCCACACCCGAAGAATTAAAAAGCATAGAGAAAGTAGACTCCTTAAGTTAGCTTCCAAACAGGGTGGAAACGTTTGCATAAATAGAATGCTGCAATAAGCAGAGATAATAAAGCAAAATAGAAAAACAGATGCTATCTTAGGCGTGTTAATGAAAGGTACACATCCAACTTTAATACCATGAAGAAAACACTTTTTCTATTGATCGCTATTTTATTGTCCGCTAGTATGCATGCAACTATAAATGTAAATAGAATCGATCCACCTTGCTGGTTTACCGGAATGAATAATCCGGAGCTACAACTAATGGTTTATGGTCCCGAAATAGGCAATGCTTCTGTCAGTGTTGATTATCCGGGAGTAGCTCTGAGCAGCACCGTGAAACTGGAAAGCAACAATTACTTATTAGTCTACCTCACCTTAAGCAAAGAGGTAAAACCCGGAAAAATGATGCTTACCTTCACTGAAGGGAGAAAAAAAGTAATCAAAGAGTATGAGCTCAAGCCACGAAAAATGAAAGGAAGCGAACGTAAAGGTTTTGACGCTTCAGATGTGCTATACCTGCTGATGCCCGACCGCTTTGCAAATGGCAATCCAGATAATGACCAACTCAAAGGAATGGCTCCTTACAAAGTGGACCGAAAGGACCCTAATGCCCGTCACGGAGGAGATCTAGCCGGAGTAGCACAGCATTTGGATTATTTCTCTGATTTGGGAGTTACCGCACTTTGGTTCACTCCGGTATTAGAAAACAATATGGATGGCGGTTCTTATCACGGATACGCCACCACCGATTATTATAAGGTAGATCCGCGATTTGGTACAAACCAGGAATATAAAGCGCTGATTGATAAAGCGCACCATAAAGGGATTAAGATTGTGATGGATATGATTTTCAATCATTGCGGATTAGAACACCCTTGGTTAAAAGATATGCCTTCAAAAGACTGGTTCAATCATTCAGACTATAAAAAGAATTTCGTGCAAACCTCATTCAAGTTAACTCCACAGGTTGATCCTTACACCTCTAAATATGATTTCAGTCAGATGAACGATGGTTGGTTCGTAAAGGCTATGCCCGATCTTAACCAACACAATCCGCACGTATATCGCTATCTGGTACAGAACAGTTTTTGGTGGATAGAATATGCAGGAATAGATGGCATACGCATGGATACCTACCCTTATGCTGACTATGATGCTATGAGTCACTGGATGAAAGAGCTCAACGAAGAATATCCGAACTACAATGTAGTAGGCGAAACATGGGTCACCGAACCAGCTTACACAGCTTGGTGGCAAAAAGATTCTAAACTTTCCGCTCCCCGAAACAGTAACTTAAAGACAGTGATGGATTTCAGCCTATTTGATAAGATAAACCAAGCAAAAAAGGAAGAAACAGATTCCTACTCTAACGGTCTAAATCGTATTTACAACAATTTCGTTTATGACTTCCTCTATCCTAACCCTGCTTCTGTACTAGCTTTCTATGAAAACCATGACACAGATCGCTTCTTGGGCAATGGTCAGGATTTAAACATGCTCAAACAAGCTGTAACGTTGCTACTAACCACTCGCCGCATTCCCCAACTGTACTACGGAACGGAAGTGATGATGAACGGTACTAAAGAGAAGAGTGACGGATATGTACGTAAAGACTTCCCAGGAGGATGGAGCAATGATCCGATAAATGCTTTCGTTGCCTCGGGCAGGACAAAGCTCCAGAACGAATGCTACAATTTCTACCGAACGCTACTGCAATGGCGCAAAAACAACGAAGTGATTGCTAAAGGAAGCATGATACAATTCATGCCTCAACATGGAGTTTATGCCTATGCCCGTCAGTATCAAGGAAAAACGGTACTGGTATTACTCAACGGATGCAACAAAGAGGTTAGCCTCCCTCTCAGGTATTATGCAGAAGTATTAAAAGGAAAGACAGAGGGCAAAGATATCATCCATGGGAAAAAGATAGAATTCGACAAAGAGTTAGAGTTGACTGCTCGCGAATCTTTAGTGATCGAGCTATAAATCAAAAAGCTCCTAAGCATAAACTCTTTATTTGAAAAAAGTGTAGCAAGAGAGGCGAAAAAATCGCAGATCGTAACTAAGAAATATAAAAGAGCCCTATCAAACTCTGTTTTAAGTAATGATAGGGCTCTTTTCATTGCTGATAAGGATAGTCAAATAGTAGATTAAAAGTTATTCTCTCATAAAATAGACACCCTCATTTTCATTCGTGATAAGAATCGTCAAATTTCAGATTGAAAGTGGTAGTGTCATAAAACGGAGTTTTAACCCACGCCATCCTATAATTGAAATTCTATACAAAAGTTTTTTTCAACAATAAAGCCTGATTACCTTCTCCCAAAAGAGAAGAGTAATCAGGCTTTTATTGTTGTTTAAAAGTGTTTACGGGTCTTATTCAGCAAGTTTACCTGCAGAACCAAGTACACTTTCTATTTTATGCTTATAAAGCTTCTTCATGTTATCACGAGCAGGTCCCAAATATTTACGTGGGTCGAACTCAGCTGGTTTTTCAGCAAATACTTTACGAACAGCAGCAGTCATAGCTAAACGGCTATCTGAGTCGATATTGATTTTGCAAACAGCAGAAGCAGCAGCTTTACGAAGTTCTTCTTCAGGAATACCGATAGCATCTTTCATTGCACCACCGTATTTGTTGATTGTTTCAACTTCTTCTTCAGGAACAGAAGATGAACCGTGAAGAACGATAGGGAATCCTGGAAGTTCTTTCATTACACCATCCAAAACATCAAATGCCAATGGAGGAGGAATCAAGCGACCGTTAGCGTCACGAGTACATTGATCAGGAGTAAATTTGTTAGCTCCGTGAGAAGTACCAATAGAAATAGCTAAACTATCGCAACCTGTTTTAGTAACAAAGTCAACAACTTCTTCAGGTTTAGTGTATGTATGGTGGTCAGAAGAAACTTCATCTTCAACACCTGCAAGTACACCAAGTTCACCTTCTACAGTTACATCAAATTGGTGAGCATATTCTACTACTTTTCTAGTAAGAGCTACGTTTTCATCATAAGGAAGATGAGAACCGTCGATCATTACAGAAGAGAAGCCCATGTCAATACATGATTTACAAGTTTCTAGTGAATCACCATGATCAAGGTGTAATACGATTTCCGGTTTTGCACAACCTAACTCTTTTGCATACTCTACAGCACCTTCGGCCATATAACGAAGCAAAGTTTGGTTTGCGTAAGCACGGGCACCTTTAGAAACCTGAAGAATAACAGGAGATTTGGTTTCCGAAGCAGCTTGAACGATAGCTTGCAATTGCTCCATATTGTTAAAATTAAAAGCAGGAATTGCATATCCGCCTTTAATAGCTTTGGCAAACATTTCTCTAGTGTTTACGAGGCCTAAGTCTTTGTAATTAATCATGTTTTTAATATATTAATTGTTAGTGAATTAAAATTCTACGCAAAAGTAAGCATAATACTTTAAAAAGAAGAAGCAGAGCCTAACAAATCTCCTGTCAGCGCCCACATTTAAAGTCAATTACCCTGAATTAAATAATATTTAATAATAGATTGTAATCTCGAGGTAGCAATCATCTTCTTTCTTCATCAGCTTTCAATTACAGCAGAGATATTAGAACAAAGAAGCCGAAGACTGTGTTTAGCAGCTTCGGCTTCTTTATATATTGTTATGAAATAATATAATATAAAATCAATGAACCTCTTTGATTAGATAAATGAGCGTTGGCAAGTGATCGCTATAACCATTCAGCCACACTCCGCCAGCCTGAGTTCTCTTGGGATATCCTTTATAACGACCTTCCTGTTGGAACATAAAATCGCGCATGAAAACTTCATTTTTGTAAAATTTCAGTGTACTCCTGTCGCTTCCCAAAAGATTACCAGTAAAGACTATCTGATCAAATAAATTCCATTTTCCACGATACTCTAAAGAACCAACGCCTTTCTTTACCAGCAAGTTCCACCATGGATTATACAGATCATGTGCTCCGACTTCACTTTTTTCTCTCTTGGCTCCCAATGAAACACTCATACTCTTATCCATAGGATCATCATTCATATCACCCATAATTATAATCTTAGCATTAGGATCTTCACTCAATAAAGAGTCTTTAAGAACACGGACTTGCTCACCAGCTCTTTCACGTGCAGAAGATGGCGCCCCTCTAGAAGGCCAATGATTTACAATAAAATCGACGTGCTCATCAGCTAAATAACCATCAGCAATCAAAAAGCCTCTTGTTTTATGCACCGTATCATTGAGGTACACATAAGGAGCTAGTTTAGCATGATTCAGATGAAATTGTTTCGGGTTATAAAAGAAAGCACAATCGATCCCTCTTTTATCAGGTCCTTCATAATGGATAATTTTATAACCTCGATCGGCCAATGCCGGTTGTTTAAGTAAATCCTCAAGCACTCTTCTGTTTTCTACTTCTGAAACACCAATAATTGTGGGTCCCATAGGTAGTTTGTCAGTTGCCAACATGCCCAAAATAGTAGACATATTTTTCAATTTCGCTTTATACTTCATACTATCCCATTTGGCTCTTCCATCCGGAAGATACTCATAGTCATTCTTTCCTACATCATGAATAGTATCAAACATATTCTCTAAATTGTAAAATGCTACGCTATAAAGAGCGTATTTCTTTCCCTGAGCATAAGTTAAAACAGGAAGTAGCAAAAGCAATGCAATAAACAGCTTTTTCATTAACTTAAATTATTAAATAGATATTCTTTTTACTGTTACATTCAGATTACAAATATCTTCAAAAAAAAGCATATTAACCACATGAAAATGCGTTTTTTAACTACAAAAAGGCTAGAAACAAGATTTTTTTTCTTCCTTTGCAAATAGGTTGAAACAGGAATGAAACACATTCTTGTTTAGTTCACTTAATTGATAGGTATATTTAAAACAAAACATTAAAATTTATGCAATTAATTAAGGAAAAACAAAGTTAACAAACAAGTTATATAAAATTTAGCCTAAGTCTAAAGAGGCAGATTAACACAAAAAAATAAATATTTATCTAATCATTTAACGAATGAGAAAATTATCTTTTTTTGAATTGTTTTACGGGATTATGCTCGTAATGTTCACAGCTGTTCTCACAAGCTGTGTTGATGATAACGATGACACAGAGGCTCCTTTTTTAAAAGTCTCTTCAACAAGTTTAACTTTTGGCACAGATGGCAACCCTGTAGAAGGTAGCCAGTCGTCTTTTGAAATCTCAACTAACAGACATTGGACTGCAACCGTTAAGGATGACAAAAGTTGGGTAACACTTTCACAGACTGAAGGAGATGGTTCTGCTACAATCGAGGTAAGTATTCCTGAAAATATTAATGATGAAGCAAGCGTAGTCATCCAAGTCTCAAATAAAGTTGGAGCTCTGATGTCAGAAACTATCACAATAAAAAGTGGAAGCATTGTTGAATCAACTATAATCTACAATGAAACAGTAGGCACAGGCAGTCTTTCAAGCCCTTATCCTTACGTTGATGCATACACTGAGTGGAACAAATCTGGAATCGGTGTTACAGATGTAACATACTCCGGTCAAAGTGCAAGCGTACGTAAAAGCGGATTATCAAACAATGGCGCATATGACAATGCATCAGGACCGAATGTAATTTTCTTCGGTACTCTCCCTGCATCTTTCACTATTAATAAGATAGCTTTAACTTCTGCTCAAACGAACCTAAAACTTACATTTGGTGCTAGCTATTCATACAAACCGGACGGTGCTACCGATTATGATAACACTTTTGACATATCCAAATTTACAGTTTCTTTAAGCTCAGATGGTACCAACTGGGTTCCTCTTACTTATACTAAAAACAACGGTGACCAAGAACATCCATATTGGGTTGTCGGTACTACCAACTTTACACTAAAAGAAGCTACCACAAACTTATATATCAAATTCGCAGCATTAGCTCCTTCTGCTTTCCGTTTAGATGATATCACTCTAGCGACAGGTAACGGAGGTGAAGTAATAGATTTAGGCGCTACTACAGGACCTGTTGAAGCAACTGCCATTACTATACCGGAATTAAATCAAATGATGAATACTACTCAAACTCCGGTAGATGCCACTGCAGATCGCTATTTTGAAGCAATTGTTCAAAATGATATAACAGGAGGTAATTATTCAAACAATAACCTAATCCTTGCTACTGAGAATGCAACAGCAGCCGGTAATGGTATTACCTTATATGGTAGTCAAGTAGATCCGGGAACTCTTAGTCTTAACAAAGGCGATAAAGTAAAAGTTACTCTTTACAAAGGTCTTGCTCAAGTAAAGAATTACAATGGAATGTTTGAAGTTACCGGAGGAAAAACAGATACTTGGGTGAAAGTTGAAAAAGTAGGAACAGGAACGATTACTCCGGTTGTTATTACTGCCGACAAGTTAATGGATTATCAAGGAATGGCTGTTACTATTCAAAATGCAACTATAGCTACTGGAGGAATCTGGGCTAGTGCAACAGCAATATCTTCTCATACATTCACAGCAGGAAGCACTAATTTTACTGTATTCTGTAATAAAGGAGCAGCCGCTTTTGTTGATAAATCATTTCAAGCAGGAACAGGTAGTGTATCTGGTCTAGCATCTGTTTACTCAGATAAAGGACAGCTCGTTCCACGTAATCTTGATGATGTAAGTGCATTCAACTCTACAACACCGATGATCACAGCAGTCAGCCCAACTTCTTTAAACTTCCCTGCAACCGGAGGTACAAAAACAATTGAAGTTAGCCTAGCTAATCAAGGTAGCAACACTCTTTCTACCAGTGGATTGTCAGGAACTCTTTCTTCTTCTGTAAGCGGAACGACTGTAACTGTTGTAGCTACTGCAAATAGCGGAGTTGCAATTAATCAGACTCTTACTATATCACTTCAAAATGGTAATAGTGTAACAGTTGCTATTAAGCAAGATGCCGCAGGAGGAAGTACTGGTAACTCTTTCACAATGACTTCACAAAATATTGTGGATGGAAAAACAGGAACTGTAGAACTAGCTACCAATAGTTATGGTTCTCAAACAACTTCTGATGTAGCAACATGGTATACTTGGAGTTCTAATAGCTTAAACTTTACAGGTACAAAGATTTGTATTGCACCTGAAAATAAAGGTAGTGGTATACAGGTACAAGGTAACACTACTACCACCAAGCAAGGTAGAATAGCCAATGTATCTGCTATATCAAATATACAATCAATCACAATTGTACTTAAAGTTGCAGCTAGTAGCACATATGATCCTTCATATCATGTTTATGCCGGAACATCAGCTAACCCATCCAGCGCAGACGCTACGATTTCCGCATCATCTAGCAACGAAACCGTTGGAGACTTTAGAGTATATACCGAAACATATGATTTGAGTGGCGGAAATTACAGTTATTTCAACATCATGAATGATTTAAGAGGTGCAATATACATTGATTCAATCAAAGTTACCACCAAGAATTAAAAAGTAACATAAATAGTAATCCAAAAGATTCTCACACTTGGAGGAAAATATCCTCCAAGTGTTTGATGTCTAAATACCTCACATATAATAAATGAGATTAATAAAAGACTATAGTATCAGTGTAGCAAAAATCATTTTACTAGCAACAACTATATTCTATATAGCTGGCTGCAGTAAAGATGATAGCCCTACAGAACTTCAACTCAATGAGGCATATTGGAAAATCTCATCCACAGTTAGCACATCAGAAGGTTCAGCTGCCATTATCATAAAAGGTAAAACTGGTACTACATGGAATGCAGAAATAACTAATGGTACAACATGGTGCTCATTCAGTAGCAAAGACTTCATCAATTCAACAAGTAAAATTGGTACAATAAAAGATGGGCTTAATGTACTATATGTGTACTATACTGCTAACTCAACAACAAGTCAACGCCAAGCCACAATATCTGTTCAATTTGAAGGTGAAACCCCTCAAGTACTTGACTTGAATCAGCTATCAAAAGAACAACAGAATTTACCATTCACCGGTTGGGCAGAAATACCTGAATACAAAAAGAATAGCAATTATCAATATGTAACAGAGTATGCCACTATTAATAATAAAAAAGTTCGCAACTATTCGATTTGTTATGACCTAAATGAAAAAGCTGCATTATGGGTGGCCTATCCGATGCATTCAGCTTACCTAGGTTCAGGAGGACGTACAGATGCTTGGGCTTTTGAACCAAGTATTCCGATAAGCTATCAGCCAAACTGTATTAATAGATCTTACAAAGGCAGTTATGACCGTGGACATCAGATACCTTCTGCAGACCGCTTGGCTACCACCGAGCTCAACACGCAGACATTTTATATGTCCAACATGACTCCTCAACTTGACCGTCTTAATCAAGATATGTGGGCAAAGCTTGAAGCAAAAGTTCGCCAAAATAAATGTACTGATACATTATATGTTGTAACCGGTGCCTATTTTGGTTCTAATCCGGCTACTACTACTGATGGTGCAGGTAATATTGTTCCTATTCCCACAAACTATTTTAAACTCCTGCTAAGAACTAAAAGTGGCTCAACAGGCAAGGCTATCAAAGATTGTGCGGACAGCGAACTCATTTCTATCGGTTTTTGGGTAGAACATAAATCCTATGGCAACATAGCACCACCAAGATCAATATGTACTTCAGTTGCAGAAATTGAATCCAAAACAGGTTTCAAATTCTTCCCACAGGTATCTGAGAATGTTAAACAACAGAATGACCCTACTCAATGGGGAATAAACTAATATTCTGAAATTATGAAAAAGTTTATAGCTTTCGTCTCATTTATTACAATACTGAGCACCATCAGTATTGCAAAAGAAAAGCCTTATAAGGTCGTTTTCTACAACCTAGAAAACTTCTTTGACACCATTAATGATCCTGAAATTCATGATGATGAATTTACACCTGAAGGACCTAAAGAATGGACCACAGCAAAATACAACAAGAAACTCAATAATATTGAAAGAGTTTTTTTCGATATTGCTTCTATTGATAAAAATTACCCGATTGTAATAGGTGTCTCCGAAGTAGAAAATCGAGGGGTACTAGAAGATATAGTTGCAACACCCAAATTAGCACCAGCCAATTATCGAATTGCTCATTTCGATTCTCCCGACGCTCGTGGAATAGATGTTGCCTTCCTATATCGTCCGGACGTTTTCAAAATAGAAGGGAAACGCCCAGTAAAAGCAAATGTACCTTCTATTCCTGATTTTAGAACACGTGATATTTTAACCATGTGGGGTACAATCCAAAATGAACCATTCTTCTTTATGGTTGCACATTGGCCATCTCGTTTAGGAGGCAAAGAGGCTTCTGAATTTAAACGCATTGCCATTGCTAAACAAATGCGCAACATTGCAGACTCCGTTATGCAAGTAAATCCTGCGACAAAGATTATAGCTATGGGCGATTTTAATGACGATCCTACAGATCAGAGTATCTCAGAAGGTTTACAAGCTAAATTTAAGCTAAAAAATCTGACTCCTAAAGACCTTTACGATCCTTATGCAGATATGCTTAAAGCAGGATATGGAACATTAGCTTATAATGATGCATGGAATATATTTGATAATATTGTTGTGTCAGGAAATCTAGCAAAAGCAAGTGCAGGAACTTTCAAGTTAGAAAAAGCCTCCGGCTCAAAATTCTATGGCAACATATTCAAACAACATTATATGGTACAAAAGGAAGGTCGATATAAAGGATACCCTTTACGTACTTATGTAGGCAACAATTTTCAAGGAGGTTTTAGTGATCACTTCCCTGTATATATCTATATCGGTAAATAAAAAAAACTTTTATATTTATGAAAATAAAAACATTCCTAATTATGGTATTGTCTTTAATGTCCTTTACTGTGTATGCACAGAATGGAGGAATTAAAGGTCAAGTAGTTTCCCGTACTACACGCACAGCAATAAATAATGTGAAAGTGACTCTAACTCCAGGAAATATAACAACAAAGACCGATGCAACAGGAAACTTTGAAGTAGAAAATTTAGCAAAAGGAGAATATTCGGTAACTTTTGAATCTAATGAATATGAAGCGCTAACTCTATCAGTTCGCGTTAATAAAATTATTAAAGATCTTAATAAAGTTGTATTAGTTTCGGCTAAAGTAACTCCCATAATAGATGATGCTATTTTTGCAGAGTTTGATACAGAAACCCTTGATGACGCACAATCCATACCGTCTTCTCTCTCTGCATCTAAAGATGTTTTCAACAATATTGCATCCTATAAATTTAGTGAAATGCGCTTCAATGTTCGTGGTTACAATTCTCAGTATTCAGATGTCTACATGAACGGAATCCAACTTAATGATGCAATGACAGGGTATACTCCTTGGTCGTTATGGAGTGGTTTAAATGATGCCACCCGTAATCAAGAAATTACCTCTAGCTTAAATATGGGCGATGTAGGAATCGGAGGCATTGGAGGTACTACCAATATTAATACTCGACCTTCACAAATGCGCAAGGGTCTGCGTGCCAGTGTCGTCAACGCTAATTCGATGTATCGCTTTCGGGGAATGGTAACTTATTCTTCGGGTCAGCAAGATAATGGTTGGTCTTATGCCTTTTCATTATCAACACGCCAAGGCGGAAACTCTTATGTTGATGGAATTTACTATAATGCTTATGGATATTTTGCTGCAGTAGAAAAACAAATAAATCTTCGCCAACGCATTGCACTTACTCTCTTAGGAGTTCCTACTCAACGTGGCGTTCAACAAGCTTCAACACAAGAAGCATACGATTTAGTAGGTAATAACTATTATAATCCTAACTGGGGATGGCAATCAGGAAAGCGTCGTAACGCTCGCGTTAAAAATTACCATGAACCGATAGCAATGCTTAATTATACATTTGATATTAATGACCGTACTCAATTAAACATTGCTTCTTCTTTTAGATTTGGGAAAAATGGCTATTCTGCATTGACATGGTATGGTGGACCGGATCCACGTCCTGATTATTATCGCTATCTCCCAAGTTTTTACCAAGGAACAGAAACAGGAGCTTGGCTTGATGAAGCTTGGAGAGCTAACACGAATAATATTCGCCACATCAATTGGGATCAGCTATATGAGATCAATCGTAATCAACCAAATGAAAGTTCTATATATGGTGCTGGACATCGCGCAATCAATATGATTGAAGAGCGACATGCCGATCAATTAGACTGGAACCTCTATGCACAATTCTCTCACACGTTTAAAGATAATTCACAAATTAAAGGTGGTGCAAACTTCCGCCGCAACCGTACTCAATATTATAGCGAAGTAAAAGATTTGCTCGGAGGAGATTATTGGATTGATGTAGATAAATTCGCTGAACGTGACATGGGAAGTACGAAGCCCGAACTCTATCAAAACAACATGGACTACTATCAAGAGAATGGTTATGCGCATGCTGCAAAGAAAGGAGATAAATACAGTTATAACTATTACGGCAATGTGCTTTCAGCCCGTGGTTGGGGCGAGTACACCACCAATTTAGGCAACTTAGGTATAAAAATCGGTGGTGAATTAGGACATAATACTCTATGGCGTCATGGTATATGGAAAAAAGGCTTGTTTGAAGATAACTCACAAGGAAATTCTGCAAAGCAGAACTACCTTACCTATAAAGTAAAAGGAAACTTTAGCTATACATTCTCTGCTGCGCACACTGTTGAAGCGAACATTGTATACATGCAAGATGCTCCTTCGTTCCGATCAGCATTTGTTTCACCCCGTACAAGAAACTCTGCAACTCCAGGTATTTCTACTGAAAAAGTTTTTGGTATAGATGCTTCTTATAAATTACATATAGGAGATATAAAAGCACGTGTATCAGGTTACTATACAAAACTAATGAATCAAAACAAAGTGCTCTCATACTATAATGATGTAGAAGCTACTTTCTCTAACTTCGCAATGAGTGGCATTGATAAACGACATTTCGGTTTAGAAGCTGCAGCATCTGTTCCCGTTTATGGAGGAATATCAATCAATGGTGCGGTAAGTTGGGGACAATATACCTATGACTCCAATCCTGATTATATACAAATTCAAGACAACAGTGGAGTCGTTAAGAATCAAGGAAAGGTATACTGGAAAAACTTCCGTGTAGAAAGTACTCCTCAAACAGCCATTAACTTAGGTTTATCTTACAGAGGACAAAACAATGTCTACGCTTCAGTAGATATGAACTATTATAACAATATGTATCTTTCTATGAGTCCGCTCTATCGTACAGATGCTGTTTTATCACAAGGAATGACAGCAGATGACATGCGCGAACTACGTAGCCAAGAGAAGTTCAGTTCAGCTCATGTTTTGAATGCAAGCATAGGGAAAAACTGGTACATAAATAGAACTTATACAATTGGCTTTAATTTAAACGTTAGAAACATCCTTAATGACCAAGATATCAAAACAGGTGGTTATGAACAGGTTCGTCTGCTAAAAAATAAAGATGCAAACTACCAAAGTTACCAACCATTTGATTCCAAATACTTCTATATGTTTGGTACAACTTATTATATGAATCTTTATTTCCGTTTTTAACGATCTGCAACGAATAAAAGAATGAATATTATGAATAAAATATTAAAGTTATTTGCACTTGTAGCAGTTGTATTTAGTTTTTCTAGCTGTTACAATGACTTTGACAGTCCGGAATCTGCAAAAGTTTGGACAAAAGAGGATTTTGCCGACCAACAGTTTATTTCCATTAAAGATTTCAAGCAACTGTTTTATAATGCTTATGGCAATGGAGCTTCAAGTTTAGGTAAAACATTGGAAATTACCGATGACTATGTTATCCATGGGAAAGTTATCTCAAGTGATCAGGCAGGTAATGTTTATAAGTCAGTATATATATATGATGAAGATTCAGAATCGGCTATTGAATTAAAGTTAATGGTTAGTAACTATGTATTCTATCACCCGGGACAAACGATTTTCGTCAAAACGAAAGGTTTGGTTATCGGTAACTATCGCTACATGCTTAGTGTAGGACAAAAACCAACTGCCACTGATATTTCTAAAGGATATGCAAACAGAAACATTGAGACAAGTGTTTTTGTTAACCAACATATTTTTCCAGGAGCTTTAGGTAGCCTGACAGCTAACGATACTTTAGTGGTGAATTCAAGTAATTATACTACAAAGTTAAATGATGCCGCTTTAGGGCGTTTAATTCGATTTGAAGGATTGACCTATAAAACAGGAACATTGGACGGTGATAAGTATCCGCAATATTTAGAAGTGACTTACCCTGGAGGTACTACTACTGCAGTATATACCAACAAGTATTTTGAGGATGAAGGTATAAAAGCAACATATGCTTATAGTCATGATAACCAGAAATTTTATGGCTCTTCATGGTTTAGTTATGGAGGTTCATCCATATCATCAGGAAATTACATTGTACGCGTAAGTGGTTATTCCAATTTTGCTCTCCTAGGATTACCTGCAAATGGAAGTGTTGGAGATCTGACAGCGATTTACACTAAGTATTCATCTAAATCTGGAGGATTCATAAAATATCAGCTACTAATCAATAGCTCCAATGATATTGGATTCGAACCGGATAAGAAATAACAATATAAATAAAAGGTTGCTTTAAAGGCAACCTTTTATGCTTTCACAATAAAAACACATATTTTTTATTCTGTTTTTATCTTGAAAGTTTTTCTTGTTTCAAACAAAACACTTATCTTTGCGCTCTGAAAATGACCATTACACTATTCTTACCAAATAGTAAAACGAAATAATAATTATAAAACAATACTGAAATGAAAAAAGGTATTCATCCAGAATCGTATCGTCCGGTAGTATTTAAAGATATGTCAAATGGTGATATGTTCTTAACACGTTCTACCTGCAATACAAAGGAAACGATTGAGTTTGAAGGTGAAACTTATCCGGTAATGAAGATTGAAATTTCAAATACTTCTCACCCATTTTACACCGGTAAATCTAAATTGGTAGATACTGCTGGTCGCGTTGATAAGTTTATGAACCGTTACGGTGACCGTAAAAAGAAATAATTCGTTTTAAGACGAATAAAAAGAGGGGGCTTATTTTTAAGTTCCCTCTTTTTATTATAACCTTGTCTAGTCCTAAAATAGCGTTACAATAAACAAGTAAGGTTATGGAAGAATGATATCTGCCCCCCCTCTCTGCACTAAAGGAACTTATCATAAACCCAAAAGAAAGAGTCTCGGACATCTCTTCTATCTGTGCTAACTATAATCTGTAACTTTTTAGAGTAATATATCGTGTTTCCCTTCGCATTTTAAAATTACTAGATAGCAACAAACTTCAATCTTTCCTTCTCATATCACTCCAAGAAATTAAAAGAATAAAAAAACACTTCTAAATAAAAGTTAAGCTGACGCAATATTCACAGGCATAATGCATTTATTAGGTAAAGCAAAAACGAAAACATTATGAAGAAGTTCTATTTAATTTTAAGTTGCATGCTATTAATGGCTATCATGCCGGTAATGCAATCTTGTGACGATGATGACGATGGTTATTCTTTAGGAAACTTTACAATAAGTATGGCTACTGTAAGAGTGATCAACGCAGGAACTTACTATCTTCAGTTAGATAACAACAAAACAGTATGGCCTGGCGCAACTTCCATTCCTGGGTATAATGCAATCGACGGACAGCGTGTGATTGCCGACTATACTCTCCTTGGCGATCATTTTCAAGAGTATGATTATGTCGCGAAAATAAATAGCCTGTACGATGTATTGACTAAAGGTGTAGAGGACCTGACTGCTGAGAATGAAGCATTCTATGGAAATGACAAAGTGAATATCACTGATATGCGGATTGGCGGCAATTATCTCAATGTCAGATTCCGAATAAATATACCGGCTAACACCAAACATCGTGTAAGTCTGGTAAGAAATACCACAGTAGAAAGCCCTCAAGATAACTATATACACCTGGAATATCGTTATAATGACCAAGATGACGTAACAAACTATATCCAAACCGGATATGTATCCTTCAATTTAGGAGAACTGGGACCTGCATCCGGATATAAAGGATTGAAAATAAAAATCAATTCTGCGATCAACGGAGAAAAAGAAATTGTACGTGATTTCCCTGCGCAAGGCCAACTATATCTTCAATCGATAACAGGTGGGGAAAATTTCATAGAACAGAACAAAATTAAATAATATTCCGATTACATAAGAAGATACAATCAAAAGAAACATTACATTTATATCTCAATAAAAGTTTTGTTCTGCCAGAGGCTACTCAGTAAATAGAGTAGCCTCTGCTTTTTTGTTATCGGAGGCATAGAATATGCTTAGCATCCTTCAACATCTGGAAAAATGAAGAGGAATCATTATTCCTTATTAATGACATACAAGAACGAAGTATTCTTTTTAGAATAAAAAAGCAAAAGAATATCTATACATATAAAAGATTCTGCCTTTTGAAAAATCAAAGTCTAAAAAATCAGAGACTTTTGCATCCGACTATATTATATGAATATAGAATTTCAAATTCCGCAGGCTTTATAGACACTTGGAAAAAGCATTCTCTTTTTTCTGATTAAGAAAGGCAAAGGAGGAGTAAACTAGGACAAGCGCTTATATCACAGAAGAATAAAAGCAATCCTCATTTATAGTGATTTGCTTCTATAGAATACCTATATAAAGTGATTTCAGCAAAAAAGCTTATGCTGTTACTTTGCAGAAGTTTTTTATAAGTAATTTAATAGGTATTATAATGAGAAAATGTATATTGAGCATCGCATTGATGTTCTGCTATTTTTTGACGATCCATGCAGGAGATATTAAAGGTATTGTATGGAACAAGAGCAAAGAAAGAGTGGAATTTGCCACTATATTATTAAAAGAAACCAAGACCGGCACTACGACAGATAACAAAGGCCGGTTCAACATAAAGAGAGTTCCCACAGGAAAACATACACTTGTCGTATCATCCATAGGGTATAAAACGAAAGAAATCTCAGTAATCATCTCATCCGGAGATGAAACGGTAGATATGAGCAACATCGTGTTAGAGTATAACACTCAGAACCTAAGTGAGGTAGTGGTCACAGGAAATGCAAGCACTTACACCACAAAAGCACCATCAAGCTCTATCCGCCTTAACGAACCACTGCTGAACATACCACAAAACGTGCAGGTAATCAGTTCGCAAGTCATGGCAGACCAAAGAGTTCTCAGCATGAGCGATGGTATTATTCGTAATGTGAGTGGAGCGACCAAAATCGAACACTGGGGCGATTCTTATACCCGTATCAACATGAGAGGTGCTCGTGCTTCGGCTTTCCGTGAAGGAATGAATGTCACCAGTTCTTGGGGACCGCTAACCGAGGATATGAGTTTTGTTGACCGCATAGAGTTCATAAAAGGCCCTGTGGGATTCATGATGTCCAACGGAGAACCGAATGGTATCTATAATGTAGTAACGAAAAAACCTACCGGACAGACTAAAGGAGAAGCGTCCTTTACTTTTGGTAGTTACGATCTTTATCGTGCCACAATAGACCTTGACGGGAAGTTAGACAAGAGCGGAAAGCTACTCTACCGCTTTAATGCGATGGGACAAAGCACAAATTCGCACCGTGCTTACGAGTTTGCAAAGAGATACAGCATCGCGCCCGTCATCAGTTACCAGGTAGACGAAAACACCAAACTGACCGCTGAGTATGATTATCAATACATGGAATCCTCCAATATCGGTTCTTATTATGTTTTCTCACCCGATGGCTATGCCAGCTTACCAAGAGATTTCTCTATGTTGGAGCCCGGCTTACCTTCTACTGTGGTGCACGACCACTCACTTATCCTGAATCTGCAACATAATTTCAATAAAGATTGGAAACTTACCGCACAAGGAGCCTACTTCAATTATAACCGTGAAGGTAGCTCCATGTGGCCCAGTTCAGTAGCTGCCAACGGTGATGCAGTGAGAAGAGTAACCATGGGCGACGCAATCAATGAAATGAAATTCGGCCAGATATACATCAATGGTAAAGCACAGACCGGAGCTGTTTCTCACAACATACTTGCCGGATTTGATTCCGGTGATAAACATGCATGGTATGATTGGGGCACAGGTTTTGATCTCGACAGCATCGGTACGTATAATATTTACAACAAAAATTATGTTCCTGGCAATCCTTATTGGGGATATCCCGTTTTTGATCGCTCAAAGAGTTTGAAAGAACGTGCCAACAAGACACAGGTTACCCAGTCATATATCGGACTTTACCTGCAAGACGAACTCGGATTCTTCAATGATCGCTTGCGCCTGACTTTGGCAGGAAGATATACTTACGTTAAAGACAATTCCTACGGAACAACCATCACCGAGGAAAGACATTTTTCTCCACGTACTGCACTGAGCTATTCATTAGATGAAAATACTTCTGTATATGCGCTCTACGATCAGTCATTCTCTCCTAAGATGGGAACTCTCAGAAGTGGCAAGAAGGTAAAACCGGTAACTGGCAACAACTGGGAAGTAGGATTCAAACGTAATTGGTTCGACAATCGCTGGACAACCAGCATCACTGCTTATCAGATTATCAGAAATAATGAAACGGCAAGTGATCCGGAAAACACTCCGCAGGAAAACTACTTGGTACAAGTTGGTAAGTCAAAAGCTAAAGGAGTGGAAGTAGACCTTGTAGGTGAAGTACTTCCCAACTTAAGCATGACAGCAAACTACGCCTTTACGGATTACAAAATAACCAAATCAGTTAGCCCAAGCCAACCTGCAGGTACCCGTATGCCCGGATATGCCAAACATAATTTCAATATCTGGCTGAAGTACAACTTTACCCAAGCCTTCTTAGACGGATTTAGCTTGTCGGCCGGACAAAGCAGCCAATTAGACCGCAGCACATGGAATTGGGGAAATGCTGCTAAAAACGTAGCTTCCCTACCCGATTACTTCCGTTTTGATGGCGCCATAGGTTGGACCAAAAAGAATTTAGATCTTACACTGAACATTTATAACATCTTCGATCGTTATCTATACAGTGGTTCACCTTACAGCACATATTATTACTGGCAATCAGAGCCGGGACGTAATTTCAGACTGAGCCTTACTTATAAATTCTAAATAACAAACACAATGAGAAAAGTATCCGTACGTACCGTGTTTCGGGCACTGCACCTATGGCTAAGTTTTCCTGCAGGCATCGTTATTTTCATCGTAGCCATAACAGGAGCAATATATGCCTTTGGAGATGAGATAGAAGATATCTTCCGTCCCTCACTTAAGGTTGAAGCAAACGGTCATTCTTTCTTGTCTCCACAAGAGTTGCGAGAGAAGATTAACCAATACGTCTTCAAAACTCCGGCGGACAGTAGCAATATTATTCAAGGAATCAGCTACACCACTTACGATCAGGCAGCCAAAGCGCTTTGCCGAATAGGTAAAGAAGGATACGTTCTCTATGTGAATCCTTACACAGGTGCTCTGATACATAAAGAAGCATATAGAAGCGGATTTTTTTATTTCATCTTAGCGGGACACAGACATCTATGGCTTCCACCGGCTATTGGCAAGCCCATTGTAGGATGGAGTGTGGTCATCTTCGTATTCCTACTGATTAGCGGACTCATTCTGTGGTTTCCTGTTAAGTTCACCAAAAAAGCTTTCAAGAGGGGCTTAAAGATAAAATGGAAAGCTCCTTTCGCGCGTGTAAATTATGATTTGCACAACACGTTAGGTTTTTACGTAGCCATTTTCGCTTTACTCATCGCTCTCACGGGACTGACCTGGAGTTTTAAATGGTTTTCGGAAGGCTATTATAGTCTCATCAGTGGTGGTAAACCTTTTAAAAGATGGGAAGTAGCCAAATCTGATACCACACAGCAGGCTCGCTTTAAAGATCCTTCTACGATCATTTGGGAAAAGATAAACCAAGAATATCCTATTGGGCAGAAGGGAGTTCTTAACTTCCAATTCCCCAGAGGAGCCGAAGGTGCTTATTCTATCTCTTACAACCCGATGAACAATGGTAGCTATCGCAAGCGGGAATATCGCTTCTTCGACAAAAACACGCTCGAAGAGGTAAAAGCAGGCGGAGTATATGGTATTAAACCATCTGAAGCCTCAACTGCTGATAAACTTTACCGTATGAGCTACGATATACACGTTGGCTCTATATGGGGACTTCCGGGTAGAATATTAGCATGTCTGATCAGTTTGATAATTGCTTCGCTACCTGTTACGGGAACCATTATGTGGTGGAAAAAGAAGAAGAAACAAAGAAGCATTGGGCTAAAAAAGAGGACCTCGAAGTAGCTAATAAAAAGAAAGAATAAGAAGCTCACTCTAAATAGTTACAGGTCGTAACTAAAAAAGATAAAAGAGCCATATCAAACTCTGTTTTTGAGTAATGATATGGCTCTTCTTATTGCTAATAAGGATAGTCTGATATCAAATTAAAAATTATTCTTTCATAAAATTGCCTTTTGACACACCACTCAATTTTATGGTAGTCTCAATTGTTAATATTCAAGTTAATATCTAACTTCTCGAAACCAGCTCAAAATGAACGGGTTGCTTTTGCAAAATGAACAGGTTGCTTTTGTAAAATGAACGGGTTAACTTTTTAAAAGCAACGGGTTAACTTTTTGAGAGAAAAACCTATAAAAACAGCTCCTCAAATTTACAAACCCGATTCAAATAATCTAATAAAACCGCTCAAGTACACAAACTACAATGTTCCTCTCATCGTTTTGCTAAAAATCAATTGCATAAGCTAAGGCAATCTATTTTTTGCCAATTATCAGAACTATAAATGTCTGATGGTAAATGGACTAATCCAAGGTATATATAGCCTTTCAATAGATATGCCTCACTTCTTTACTTGATCAATTTAAGATCTAGGAGTCGAAGCTTTCTTTTGCCTATTCTGAATATTACCTCTACAATCTTCAGCACCCGTACCGTTGCCCGACTTACAAGTCTTCTTCTCATACTTATCGCAGACTCCATTCTTATTAGCATCCACAAAACATTTTTTCGTTCCGTTCGTACTAGTAGGTTCAGCCGCTTTCGTAGTTTGCTCAGTTTTCTTGGTAGTTTGCTCGGTTTTCTTCGTCGCAGTAGCCTTCACTTTTTGAGCAGAAACCGTTCCCATCGCAAGCATCATAAACAGTAATAAAAAAAGTGTTCTCATAATCTATTCGTTTTATCAATGAATACAATATTACTCATAAATCAGACAAGATCCTAATTTTTTAAAAATTACTAGTTCGCTACCTGAAAGTCCAGATACATGCTAAACGTATGAGCCGGAACAGGCATCGATTGAGTAGTCGAAGACACTGCAACAGATTCTCCGGTCAGGTAATTATACCATGTTCCTGTATGCGGAAAAGTCACAGAATAAGTAGCATCCGTAGCAGTAAAATTCCCCGCTACAACAGCATTCTCTCCTATTGCCTGCAAAATGAGGAAACGCCCATTATCCCAATCGCTATTTCCCACCGTCCAACTAAACGATACAGAAGTATCGAATAACTCAGCATGCGCCTTACGCAATGCCATCAGTTTGGCATACGTATCATAAAGGGCTTTCCGATCAGCATTGTCATAATATCCCCATTCGATAGGCTTTTTGCCTGTACGTCCATTCTCATCAATAGAATGATCATACCCAAGCTCGCCAAACTGCCAAATCATTTTTGGACCGGGCACCGTGAGGAAGAAAGCCGTATTTACTTCAAGTTGCTTCATACGATCTGCCAGACTCGTTTTAAACGTATAGTTTCCATACGCTATCTGTTTGTAGCTCATCCGCTCTTCATCATGACTCTCCATAAACCCAACCAGAGAACCGGCAGGCATAGAAGTACCATAATACAATCCCGAGAAGTCGCTACTATCTACCCAACCCATTGCCGACTGACAGTAAGCATTATTCATATTTCGCCATAGAAACATTCCATCGGTAGCCAATTCAGCCTCTTCTTTCGTTTCACAAAAATGCTCCAAAATCATCATCGCATCCGGATTGGCTGCCTTTACTGCACTATGATAATCTTTCAGAATAGCGATACGCGTTGCATCATAATTAGAAGCAGTACTCTCCGTGCTAGTCTTTTGCGTAAAGCCTTTCGTTAAGTCGAAACGGAAACCATCGATCTTATATTCATTCAGTAAGAATGTCAAATTACGCTTCACAAATGCCCGTACCAACGGAGATTCATGATTGAAATCATTAAAGACACTATATGGATGAGGCGCATCCACATTGAACCATGGATTATTAGCGGCAGGTTTACCCGTTGAGCTATTCCAATAAAGTTTAGCAAAAGGCTGATTTCCAGTAGCTTGGTTATATACTACATCAAAGAGAACAGCAATACCCAGTCCGTGACATTCATCAATAAATGCCTTGTACATCGCATCCGTTCCATACGCCTTATCCAAAGCAAAATAGAAACAAGGGTTATAGCCCCAACTGTCATTACCATCAAACTCTTGCACCGGCATCAACTCTATTGCGTTAACACCCAACGATTTAAGATAGCTGAGTTTAGCTTTTGCTCCATTAAGATCTCCCGTAGAAGTAAAGTCGCGCAGCAGCATCTCATAAATCACCAGATTCTTCTTATCCTCTATTTTGAAATCGCTATGTTTCCAAGTATACGTATCCGGTTGGATCTTAAACACAGAAACAATGCCCACCGCATCACCCGTAGGATAAGTTTTATTCTCATCATAAGTGGAAGACGGAATAAAAGGATCATTATCCGGATCAAGAATCTTCCGACTATAAGCATCCGCCAAACGAATAGCCCCTCCGGCCGTCGTACCTACATAATATTGGAAAGCATACTCTTTTGTTGAACTCAATCCTGTAAGCATAATCCACCAACAACCTGCCGCATCATCACGATTCATTTGCGATTTATCATCATTGCTCAACTTCCAGCCATTAAAATCGCCCATCACATAAGCATAATCTTTGTGATTCCCATTTTTATCCTTGTCATAAAGCACCAATGTCACCGTAAAATTATCTCTCACATTAATCCCCTCTTCGAACCCGGCAGGAAGAGTAGCATACTTAATGGCTGCGGGCGTAAACGGTTGATATTTAGAATCAGTAACCGTAACAAAAGAATCGTCTGTCAGCCCTTTCTTTGATCCGTCCGAACTTCGGATAACAATCCCCAACTTCTGAATTGAAGTCTCTCCGGAACCAAACCATTCTCTGATAGAAGGACTAAGAGTAATGCTCCATATATTACTTTTCTCTTTAGTCATCTTGCACTTCGCCATGTTCACACCCCATGCAGCCGGAACATACTTCCAAGTGCCATCCACAATCACGCCCGGATGGATATAAACATCTCCTTCATAATTATAAAGAGCAGAAGATGCTCCCGCTTTAAAGGTGATAGTTAACTCTTGATCAGCATCCGGAGTAGCAAGAGAGTAATTCAGTCCATCCCTCACCACCACAGGCGGAGTTACAACAGGATCATCGCTACTGCAAGCGATAAAGAGAGGTAAAAGCAGAAAATACAAATATTTTTTTATCGTCATAACCATCGTTTGTAAGCAAGCAGAGCTTCAAATACCAATAAACTATTTGAAGCTCTGCAGAGTTAGTAAAAATTATAATTTATCACTGAACGTTTCTTTTTCAAGAACACAAAGTAACTACTATTGCATAGACATTGTGAAAGAATAAGCCGCAGGATCTCCCAATTTTAAAGTAATGAGATAAGTGCCACTTTCAGCAACAGCAAAATGATCTCCTCCATAAGTCAGGTTATTGGCATTACCACCTAAATTAATATCCCAACCAGCATTCGCACGGAACTTAAAAGATTTACCTCCTACTAAAGCAATAGTAACAGTCCATTCTCCCGTAGCAGCATTCAGAGTCATATCAGTAGAAGTGTCCCATCCGCCTGCTGTAGCATCACCAATGATTCCCCATACAGTTTTTGTGGCCGTATAAGTCATCGGAATAGTAGATAAGTTAGCAGTCACGCGATAGAAGCCAGCTTCAGGAACTTTCATATTACCAGCATCACCAGCAGTAGAGAGCGTTCCATCACCACCGCTTCCATAATTTGTTCCATTCCAGTCCGGCTGAGAAGTAAATTTATACTCTTGATCAGCAGCAGTGAAATTGACATACCCATCATATTTCAAATCATAATTCTGACAATAAATAGTAGGAGCTGTAGCCGGAGTCCATCCTTGATGTGCTCCCGGTACATAAAGCTTAAGAACCATGTCACCGATATATTCTATCGTATAAGTATACTCCATCATATTAAGAGTAATTTTCACATAGCCCGCTTCAGTGTCAATTTTTCCTGCTTGTGGATTAGTAGTAGTCAGCGAGCCGCTCATTGCAGTATCACCATCCACAATTGTGCCCAATACGCCTGCAGCCCATGTATCGTTATTATCCACATTTGATTGCGGAATAATCTTCCAATAAGAAGCAGCAGTAACTTTTATTATCGTAGTAAAATAAGGATCATCATACACATCCTTATCACTATGAGTAAACTTGATGAGCTGATCTGCATTCCAACTATTCACATCACCGATCAAGTAATATGCCGATTCAATAAGCGGAGCTTTAGGGGTAACCACAATATCAATTGTATCCGATGAAGCACGAAAGACTTGGCCATTCGATTTCATATAAGCGTTAACCACTCCTTTCAGTGTTCTGGCATTGGGGCGTTTTCCGTAAAGTTCGCTCACAGCAGATTGCAAATCAGCCGTAGCAACTTCTCCATTAACACTAACATTCAACGTTTTCTTTTGATCCAAAACAAGATCAACCCCAGTGATAGTCTGCCCTTCAGCAAGTTCAGGAGCCGTATAAGAACAAACAGTAACAGAATCGGTTGTGACAGTTCCAAGATCAATAGCGGAAGCTGCGGTTGCCGAGAACGTGATCGTCTTTCCATCTTCTTGCGCCCAACTTTGAGGAGCAGCAACATCTTGATTGAAGTCTTCATTACAAGCCGTCAAAACTGACGTTAGCAGAAGAGCAAATAATGATATTTTTTTCATATTAATCAATTCCTTTAAAGTTACTATTCATATTTACCCTTACCCGTCATAAAGTTCAGATAAACTTTTTTACCCGCACTGCCAACATAACGTTCCTGGTCGTTACCTGCTCCACGATAAGAGATCACTCCATCATCAAACATGATAAACTCTGATCTCCACCAATCGAGATCACCCAGTTTCACACACATGCGAACTTCCTTTGTAAATTGAAACGGAGGTGAAACAAAGTAACTAGTTCCATCAGCAGGAACTGTAAATTTATTATCTCCAAGGAGATCCCATGTTCCTACAGTCTCACCAAGCAGGTATACTGTAGGTTTATTAAACTCAACAGTATAATTAATATCACGATTAACGATCGTAGATTTAACCACTACCAGATACCATCCGGCATTAGCTACAACAATATCACCATCACCACTCAGTCCGGCAGTTGCATTATCAACCAATGTAGCCGATGTACCAAACTCACCGCCATCATACGTTTTAGCAATATTAAATTTCAGCTTACCACCAGCAGGTACATATACAATATGCCAAAACATTCCGGCATTACCATTAACAGGTACCATCTCAACAGGGTTCGCATCACCCAAATCATCACCAATAATATTCATAGTTGCCGGCAATACCACAGGATCAAGAGCAAAATAGACACGTACATTATCTAACGCAATCGCATTAGAATAAATTTCTCCTTTCCCATCTGTCAAGGCAGCTTTGAGACGCACATAAAGTTTTGTTGTAATAGGAAATTCATCCTCCGCTTTACCATTGGATAAAGCCAAATTAGTTGCTGCTCTAGCTATCTCAGAAGCACTAACATTCATTTTGGCACTGGTATAAGTACTAGGCAATGTCAAATAAGCCCCGTCAGTCGAAAAATCATTAGTCAGCGACACTTGAGCTGTATAAATAGTAGGAGCAGTAAACCCGTAATCCGGTTGAGAACAAGTTAGTTCCACACTTGCAGATTTCTCTAGATCATAGACAGCCGTAGCATAAGCAGGAGTATTCAATACAAATGTTGTTGGCTGCTGAAAAGTAGGATTTGAAGTTCTATCATCATCACAAGCTGTGAAGAGAGTCAATCCTAAAAGCAAAGATGCCAGAATATTTATTTTTTTCATATTTGTTTCTTTTTATCGATTACTAAAATTAGGTACCAATCTCTTTAGTAACCCTTATTCTGTACCAGATTAGAGTTCGAGTTCAAGTCATTAGTTGGTATCGGATATAGATTATAGTTGGCGCTAAAAGTTGTGCCATCTTTTACTCCACCTTTCCACTGCCATGTATAATCCGAAGTACCTCCAAATTTTCCAAAACGAATTAAATCCGAACGACGGCGACCTTCAAAAGCAAATTCTCTGGACCATTCATCAAGAATAGTATTCAGTGTATAAGATGTTTCCGTTTTAGCATGAGCACGTATACGCAACGCATTTATCGCATCCGCAACAGGTTTGCTGCTAACCCCATTACTTGCTCTAAGCGTAGCCTCTGCAAAGATCAGGTTAGCTTCTGCCACGCGCATAAAAGGTACATCCATATCCACAAATTTGGAATCATGTGTAGAAGCTCCATCCGCTCTCACATTAGAATATTTAGCACAAGAAAAACCTGACACAAATTTTGATTCATCATCAAGAGACAAAGTGCGATCTATTCCGTAAAACAAAGCCCTGTCATCTTTAGCCGCAACGACCATCGCAGCAGCATCTACATTAGGTGCATCTAAATTGGGGAAGAACTTCTCCATCATCTGTTGACGACAACGGTTTCCAGCCCATCCTTCTGTAGTTCCATAAAAAGTCATATCATCTTTATGAGTAGAAGCAATAAGGAACAAAGCTCCACCATAATTTTTGGTTGTTACTCCATCCTGAAGAATTGGCAAAATGATTTCCGTATTTGCCTTATTCACTGAACTACCATTATTGTCGGCCATGAAAAGATGTTTGTAAGTTCCGCATAAAGTATAACCAGAGCCCATCACCTTCTGTGCATAAGTAGCAGCCTCCGTCCAATGAGCCGTACCAGTATAAACTTCAGCATTCAAATAGAGACGTGCCAACAGCAACCATGCGGCTGCTTTATCCGCACGTCCATAAGTATTGGTGCGTGGTTCTAGCATATCGGGCTCTGCAGCAAGTAATTCAGACTCAACAAAATCAAATAAATCAGCTCGATTAATCTGTGAAGGCTTTTCAAGAGACACTTTCGTTGTAAAAGGAACATTGCCAAACATATCAAGCAAATAGTAATAGTTCAATGCGCGAATAAAACGAGTCTCTGCTCGTTGAGCCACCGACTCACTATCCGTCAGTCCATCTGTCTTTTCTAAAAAGAAGTTACATAAAGTTATATCGAAGTACAGACGATAGTAAAGGCCGGTAATCTGGCTATGAGAAGCCCCCCAAGCAGCATGATTAAGTTCCGGGATACCTACGTCTCCCCAATTACAATCAGCTTCATCCGTAGGAAGTTCATTCAAATTCCAGAGCAAACGAACAAAGTCAGAAGTTCCTTCATCCAAGCCATCGACATCTCCACTACCGGCAGGACCTTCCTGTCCGGTTAGTCCCATCGTGGCGTATATTTTTGTAAAGACTTCATTCTGATTGAATTTCATGGTTGTGCTGGGATCAATTGGATTTACATCCAGATCATTCACACAAGAAGTGAGACCAAGTACTAAAGCTAAAGTAGCTACAGGTACCAATGATTTTAAATATCTCAATTTCATAATGATGTGCATTTAAATGTTAATGATTAGAAATTAAGGCTTAAGCCTATCAGCGAAACAAGTGGACGAGGATAAACATCTCTATCTATACCTGCGTTTAGTATTCCGGCAGCATCTTTTTTCTGTACCTCCGGATCCAAACCTTTATAGTCGGTAATGGTAAACACATTAGATACCGCTGCATAAGCGCGACCAGTAATTTTCAATCCAAACAAGCTTTTGAAACTATAGCCAAGCGTTATATTATCACATTTCAGGAAAGAAGCATTCTGCACATAATAATCGGACATATAATAGTTCCCTATTCCCTGAAAGTTGTTAGCTACCACCATCGTTGGGCGATTGGTGAGGAAGCCTGAAGGTGCATATAGTGCACTCATATTAGCACGCCCCGCTTCCACATCATTGTACACATAATTATTCAGACTGGCACGCAGTGAAAAACTAAAGTCCCATGCTTTATAAACAACCTTAGAGGTAAATCCCATCAAAACATCCGCTGCTGGTTTTTTATAGAAATACCTATCACTTTCATTCACAATACCGTCACCATTACGATCTACAAAAAGATTTTCGATGGGCTTATTATTGGCATCATAAACTTGTTGATAAACATAGAATGAAGAGGCAGGATGGCCAACTGAATGAGCCTGTATCGTATTACCTGTACCAGCAGATATGCCCCCTGCTGTTACGTAGTAGCCGTCACTATCTCCAGCAGTTAATTTTGTTATTTTATTCTTATTATAGGTAAAGTTAAAGCCTAAATCCCAAGTAAGATTTCTAGTAGTAATCGCTTTGGCAGTAGTAGAGAACTCTAAACCTCTATTTTCTAAAGAACCCACATTAGAGTTGACCTGATTCTTGAAATTTGTGCCAGCTGCCACATATACAAAATTCAGTAAGTCGTCTGTCTTGCGATAATAATAATCTGCCGATGCAGTTATGCGTCCATTGAGGAAGGCAAAGTCAAGACCAGCATTATAAGTAGTTGTTTTTTCCCACTTCAGGTTTTCGTTATATGCATCGGGTCTGTAAGTAGCTCCATCTCCAAAACCAATGGGATAATATGCGCCATCTTTATTCGCTGCATAAGAAGCAAAATAGGAATAATCCGATCCTATATTCTGCTGACCGGTAATACCGTATCCTAAGCGAAGTTTTAAGTCTGAAAGAAAGTCTACATTCTTCATAAATGATTCTTCCTTAATTTTCCAACCTAAAGCGAAGGAGGGGAATGTACCCCAACGATTCTTTTTAAGAAAACGAGAAGAACCATCTCGACGTACAGTAGCAGTAAACAAATATCTGTCGAGAAGTGAATAATTTAGACGACCAAAGAAAGAGACTAGGAAACTCTCTGTTGCAAATTCCTTTGTAGTCAGATTATAGATTTCTCCTGGAGTCTCAGTGTTTGTTTGCTGATAAAAGCCATTATAAGAAGAAGATTTTTCGCGGTGAAAATGTTGCCATTCATAACCAAGCATTGCATCTAAGTGATGAACACCCAGCTTTTTGGTATATTGAGCATAAGAGTTGAAAGACAAATTATATTTATCTATCTTTTCCCAACCATAACTACCATAATAGTTATTTGAAGCCGAATACGGGCTGATATCCGTATCTTGTTTACCTGTAGAAAGATCCATACCACCATTCATGTGAATATGCAAGTCAGGAAGAAAGTGAACCTTATAATCCACTTCCAAGTTACCTAACAACGATTTAGAAGTAGCTCGATCATCTTTCTGTTCTAACGTAGCAACAGGGTTGGCAGGAGCCAATGAATTATAAGTACGTGTCCAGCTAGGATCATTCAAAGAAGTAGCGTTTGTTGTCCACTGAAAATAGCCATCAAAAAATTTCTGATAATCGATTCCTGAGTCTGAAGTATTTGCTCTTACAGGCTGTGTAGGATCAAAGCTTACTGCAGCACCCACAACTCCACCATCAGCGTAGCGAGTTTTTGCCAACATCGCCTTCAAGTTTCCATTAAACTTCAAAAAGCCATTTAAGAAAGAAGGGGCTATATTTAAAGATGCCGTATAACGTTCAAAATTGGACGTTTTGATAATACCATTTTGATTTGTATATCCCATAGATATGCGGTATGGCATATTTTTCAAACCTCCTGATATTGTGACGTCATGATCTGTACTAAGAGCTGTACGAAAAATCTCATCTTGCCAGTCTGTATCAGCAGAGCCTAGAGTAGCATATTCATCACCGTTCTCACCATATATACTTTTAATAAAAGAACGATATTCATCAGCATTCAGTACATCAAGTGTTTTCTTAACAGTGCTCATCGAAACATTTCCATTATAACTCACGCTCGGTTTTGCTCCGGCAGCTCCCTTTTTAGTTGTGATGATAATAACACCATTGGATGCACGTGAACCATAGATAGCAGTAGCAGAAGCATCTTTTAAAACAGTGAAAGTTTCAATATCATTAGGATTAACCATTGATAAAGGATTAGAAAGACCTTTTACACCTTCGTTATCCATAGCTAAACCATCAATAATAATCAATGGATCATTGCTGGCGTTCAGTGAAGAACCTCCACGAATACGGATAGTAGCACCTGCACCAGGAGCTCCGCCGGTAGAGATAACATTCACACCGGCTATCTTACCAGTCATCAAATCCTGAGCATTAGTCGTTAATCCTCTATTTAACTTATCCGGTTTTATTGCCGTTACAGAACCTGTCATATCATTTTTCTTCACTGTTCCATAACCAATAATAACGGCCTCGTTAAGCATGACCGCATCATCCTCAAGAGTAACCATTACTGATTTTGTCACAGGAACTTCAACAGTTTTATAACCTACAAATGAAATAACAAGAATAGAGTTATGGGGCGCATTAAGAACAAAGTTACCATCTAAATCGGTAATCGTTCCATCTGTAGTACCTTTCACCAAGACATTAGCACCAATCACCGGCTCTCCTGTTGCATCTTTCACATGTCCTCTGACAGACATTTGCTGTGCGTAAGCGCCAATTGACAAGAACATCCCTAAAAGTAGGGGAAGAATCATTCGATAGATTCTAAGATTTACTTGCTTCATGCATTCAAAAATTAAAGTTAACAATATTGTATTATAGATTTTACTATTTGAAAAATAAAGAATCAACAACGTCCGTTTTCTTTACTTTGAACAAAAATAGGAGTTATTAACATTAGAAACATCAGTTATTTGTGCAAATCTGCATCGAATGCAGTGCAATCGTTTGCATTTATTATTGATAGCAAACGGCTATCTTCATAAAACAAGTGCAAGAAGCTATGCTATTTTTGCATAGAAATAAAAAACAAGCCCATTAATCGGGTGGTTTTATTTAATATGAATGTTACCTTTGTTTAAAACAAACGTAAACCATGAATAAACCTCAAATCACGATTAAAGATATTGCCCGTGCATTGGGCGTTTCGCCCTCTACGGTATCCAGAGCACTGAAAGACAATCCTGATATCAGCCTGGAAACCAGAGAGATTATACATAAGTACGCGCACGAACATAATTATAAGCCCAATGCTTTGGCACTGAACTTACGCACTAGTCGCTCCAATACTATCGGCGTGATTGTTCCTCAGCTAGTTCATCATTTCTTTTCGTGCGTACTGAGTGGAATTGAAAAAACAGCTACGGACGCAGGGTATAATATCCTCGTAGCTCAAAGCAATGAAGAGTATGAACAGGAAGTTAAAATTGTCCATTCTTTTCTTGCCACAAGGGTCTGCGGAGTTATCACTTCACTAGCCAAGGACACTTCTCAGTACGATCATTACCAAGAATTACTTGACAATAATATTCCCATCGTTTTCTACGATCGTATTTGCACAGGCATCAATACCGAAAGAGTGGTAGTAGATGACTACGCCGGGGCCTTTTCTGCGGTAGAATATATGATTCAGACAGGATGTAAACGAATATTTTTTTATAGCAGCCTGCCTCATTTAGAAATATCCAAGAACAGGCGCAACGGCTATCTTGATGCCATGAAGAAATATAAAATTCCGGTAGACAATTCAATGATAAAACTTTGCGATACTCGTGAACAAGCTATAGCCATTACTCCTGATCTATTGGAGAAACAAGAGCGTCCTGACGCTTTTTTTGCCATTAACGACGAAACAGCTAGCGGCATTCTATATGCATGTAAACTTGTTGGCATGAAAGTTCCCGAAGAAGTATCTATTTGCGGATTCACAGACGGAGCTATCGCTCAAAGTACTGACCCAAAGCTAACTACGGTTGAACAACATGGACAAGAAGTTGGTGAAAGTGCTATTGATATTCTCATTCATAAGATAGAGGGAAAAATGGAAGATAAAAGAGGGTCTAACAGAATTGTAAAAACAAACCTACTAGTGAGAGGAACCACTAAATAGAAATACAATAAATTCTAATAATACCATGAAAGTAAAACCTGATTTAAGTTTCTGGAAGCTATGGAACATTAGTTTCGGTTTTTTCGGCGTTCAAATTGCCTATGCGCTACAAAGCGCCAATATTAGTCGAATATTTGCCACATTAGGTGCAGACCCTCATAACCTCAGCTACTTTTGGATTCTTCCTCCATTGGCAGGAATCATTGTTCAACCCCTCATCGGATCAGCAAGCGATAAAACTTGGACTCGCTTCGGACGAAGAATACCTTATCTATTTGTAGGCTCATTTATAGCTGTTTTGGTCATGTGCTTGTTACCTAATGCGGGTAGTTTCGGAATGGCTATCAGTACCGCTATGATTTTCGGAGTTGTTTCACTAATGTTTTTGGACACTTCTGTGAACATGGCCATGCAACCGTTTAAAATGTTAGTGGGTGACATGGTTAATGAGAAACAAAAGGGCTTGGCTTATTCTATCCAAAGTTTTCTCTGCAATGCAGGAAGCCTCGTGGGCTATCTCTTTCCTTTTATTTTCACATGGATTGGTATCAGCAACATAGCCGATAAAGGTACGGTACCCGATTCTGTAATCTATTCTTTCTACATTGGTGCTGCAATCTTATTACTCTGCGTCATTTATACCGTAGCAAAAGTCAAAGAGATGCCTCCCAAAGAGTTTGAAGCTTTTCATGGAATAACGGCAAGCGAAAAGAAAGAAAAGACGGACTTTATATCCCTACTGAAGCACGCACCCAAAGTGTTTTGGACCGTCGGACTAGTACAGTTTTTCTGTTGGGCAGCCTTCATGTATATGTGGACATACACCAACGGTGCCATTGCAGATACTGTGTGGCACACCACAAATGCTCAGAGTGAAGGCTATCAGGAAGCAGGCAACTGGGTTGGAGTTCTTTTTGCTGTTCAAGCCATCGGTTCAGTGATATGGGCAGTAGTATTGCCTCTGTTCAAATCGCGCAAAAAAGCTTATTCTCTCAGTCTTATACTAGGAGGCGTCGGGTTTATTTCCACCCTCTATTTTCATAACCAGTATCTGCTCTTTATCTCTTATGTCCTCATTGGTTGTGCTTGGGCGGCAATGCTAGCTATGCCTTTCACCATCTTAACCAACTCCATATCAGGCAAAAATATGGGAGCCTATTTAGGACTATTCAATGGCACCATCTGTCTGCCTCAAATTGCTGCAGCATTGGTCGGTGGCGGATTACTCCATTTGGTAAGCGGGCGACAAGTACACATGCTTGTTATAGCTGGATTTCTACTAATCTTTGGAGCAATTTGCGTCTATTTTGTAAAGGAGACTGTAGCGCATAAAGAAGAGGCAAGCTAAAAAAGGTATAGTAACGCAACATTTTAAAATGCTTCAATAAGTTTAAAAGACGGTAATACTCCACTAGATGCTTTTGTTGATATACAATTTAAAAAGAATATGCTTATTAATATTGCAATAACGCATCCATAAAAATGACTGAAAAAGTACTCCATCTTTAAGCTTGAAAGGTTGACTTTGACAAACAAATGTTATATCTTTGTTAGCATATTAATAAAGTAAATTCAAATTAAACTACAGTAAACGGAAGAAATTAATACTTCTTCCGTTTTTCTATTTAATCCCCCCAATATCCTCCTTCAGAGAAATCAGAAAAAACTCCTAAAGACTATTGCACATCGAGTAAAAGATAGTTGCACTTCAAAATCTAACGATTGCACTTTTGAGAAGTTACTATCTCATCTCTCTTATTGTTATCTGTCAAAGAAGCAATTTCCTTTAGCAACGTTTAACTTGGTTAAGAATCAATAAACGCCCTCTTGACAAGAATGAACTCAATATGTTTTTTTGTACAATATAAATCAAGAAGTTTGTTCTTTCATTCTTTTTTTACGAACTTTGAAAAAATAGATAAAGCATAAAAACCATGAAAAAAATCCTTCAGACAGATGAATGGAATATCGTCGAAACAAACTTCCATCCCGACAGCTTACGTGCATCAGAGAGTATCTTTAGTCTAGGTAACGGACGGATCGGGCAACGGGGTAATTTTGAAGAAGATTATAGCAGTGATACTCTTCAAGGTTCTTATTTGGCGGGAATTGCTTTTCTTGATAAAACATGTGTAGGCTGGTGGAAAAACGGCTATCCGAAGTTCTTTTCACGTATACCGAATGCTCCCAATTGGAGTTCCATTTCTGTGAGACTGATTGATGAGGAACTAGACCTGGCACTATGGGATGTGGAAAGTTTTGAGAGGAGACTCAATATGAAAGAAGGAATCTCTTATCGTGATTTTGAGGCTACTTCACCCCGTGGGCATACGCTGAAAGTGCATGTGGAACATATTAACAGTATGGCCAATCAAAATTTATGCCTCATCAAATATAGTGTGACTTCAGTTAATTACGAAGGAAAAATATCTCTACTTCCTTTGCTCAATGGTGATGTGAAATATGAATCGTCTAACTTCAACGAGAAGATGTGGAATATTTTACGTGCCGAAGCAAAATCAGAATATGCATACTTGTGGACGCAGACAAGACATGAAGATGCTCAGGTTAGTTGCTCCATGACTTACCAATTATATAAAAACAGCACAGAAGTTAATACGAATCCGATTAAAATAGAAAAGGAAAAACTAACCGGATTCAGCATTGGTGCTGACGTGAAACCGGGAGAACGAATTACATTGGTTAAATATACGGCTATCGTAAGTTCCTTGTACTGTGACAGACAGCAACTCGTAGAGCAATCTGTAGCCGAAAGCAAGGAAGCCAAAAATAAAGGATGGGACGCTCTATTGCAGGAACACAAAGAGGTATGGGACGAGATATGGAAGGAGACTGATGTAGTGATTGATGGGGATCCGGAAGCTCAACAAGGTATTCGTTTTAATATTTTTCAGCTCAACCAGAGTTACAGAGGAGATGATCCGCGACTGAATATCGGCTCAAAGGGCTTCACCGGAGAAAAGTATGGCGGAAATACGTATTGGAATACAGAGCTTTGCTGCGTTCCCTTCTTCTTGTTATCAGGTTCTAAAGAGATAGCTAAAAACTTGTTGCTTTATAGGTATAGGCATCTTCCAAAAGCCATTGAGAATGCCAAAAGATTAGGATTTAAGAACGGAGCTGCTCTTTATCCGATGGTCACCATCAGCGGAGATGAGTGTCACAATGAATGGGAAATAACTTTTGAAGAGATTCACCGAAACAGCATCATTGCTTATGCTATATCGCTCTACACCACCATGACGGGAAGCAAAGATTATTTAGCTCACTACGGACTGGAAGTAATGATTGCCATTAGCCGTTTCTGGAGTCAACGGGTTTCTTTCTCAGAAGCGAAACAAAAATATGTATTGCTTGGAGTAACAGGCCCTAACGAGTATGAAAACAATGTGGATAATAACTGGTACACGAACTATTCATGTGTACAATGCTTACAGTCGACTCTTGAATATTTGGAAACGATAGCTGATGAATATCCTGATGAATATGCACGCGTCCGCAGAACGACGAGCTTTGAGTATTCTGAAACAGGCCGATGGAAAGAGATCATTGCTAATATGTACTTACCGGAAGATAAAAAACAGGGTATCTTAGTACAGCACGATGGATATCTAGATAAAGAACTAAAGACAGTAGACGATATTCCGGCTTCTGAACGTCCCATCAATCAGCATTGGTCGTGGGATCGCATTCTAAGATCCTGCTATATCAAGCAAAGTGATGTTCTATTAGGATTATATTTGTACTACCCTCATTTCGATACCGATACCATTCGCCGCAACTTTCTGTTCTATGAACCTAAAACATTACACGAGTCGTCTCTATCACCATATCTACATTCTATTCTCGCAGCTAGAATAGGAGAAATGGATAAAGCATATAGCCTCTTTCTGCATGCTACCCGACTCGATTTAGATGACTATAATAACGAACTGGAGCAAGGGCTACATATCACTAGCATGGCAGGCAGTTGGCTAGCCATCGTAAGAGGATTTGCCGGAATGCAAATAGAAGAAAGTATGCTAAGTTTTACTCCTCGTATTCCTGACAAATGGAATAGCTGCTCTTTCAATATTTATTTTAGAGGACGTACGCTGAATCTTTTCATGGATAAAAATCAGACCTCCTTTTCACTGATTACAGGAGAGAATATTGAAGTATTAATATATGATCAGAAGCACCTGATTAGTCAAGAACAGAGCTTAAGTATTCCTATGCTGAAAACCGCCCCTACTCACTAAGAAGCAGGTGGCGGTTTCAACCTATATTAAATTTACGAAAAGAATTATCCTAAGAAAGAGATCAACACACCGGCAGCAACAGCAGAACCTATTACACCTGATATATTACTCGACATGCAATATTGCAATACATGATTTTTAGAATCATATTTCAATGCGATCTCATTTGCCACACGACTGGCCATTGGCACCGCACTAAGTCCCGTAGCACCAATAAGTGGATTAATCTTCTTTTTAGAAAAGAGATTTACCAACTTCACTAAGAAAATACCTCCAGAGATAGAGAGTGCAAAAGCTAAGAATCCACCTATTATAATACCTATAGTTGTCCAGTTAAGGAACGCCTCTGTTGTCATTGTTGCACCTACACATAATCCCAAGAAGATGGTAGCAGCATTCATAATGCTATTGGATGCCGCATCATAAAGACGGAATGTATTGGAGCCAATCTCTTTCACTAGATTACCAAACATCAACATACCAATCAAAGGTACAGCACTTGGCACAAACAAAGCCACAACAGTAGTCACCACAATAGGGAAGATGATCTTCAACACACGCAAATTCTTAATCTCTGTTTTTGACGGATGCAGTTTTTCTTGTTCTTTCATGTTAATGCAAAGTTCTTTCTTCGTACAGAACAATTTCACCACAAAAGGAATAATTACCGGCACCAAAGCCATATAAGAGTATGCGGCAATAGCAATAGGACCAAGTAAATGCGGAGCCAACTTAATCGTTGTAAAGATAGCCGTAGGACCATCTGCTCCTCCGATAATACCCAGTGAAGCAGCCTCTTTAGGAGTAAAGCCCATTAAGATAGCAACCAGTAATACTGTAAAGATCCCCAACTGAGCCGCAGCTCCGAAAATAGAAAGGCGTAGATTGCGAAGCATTGGCCCAAAATCAGTAAGAGCACCAACACCCATAAAAATAATCGGAGGTAAGAAACCTGTCTTAATCAACATATAATAAAGGAAGTTCATCAACCCCAGCTCATGAGCAATCTCATGTAAAGGCATCTCCCAAATATTTTTCATCACTCCATGCACATTAATCATACCTGCCTCATTAGCCTGTATCACTCCCATATCTCCACCGGGAAAGTTGGCCAGCAACACTCCAAAAGCTATCGGAACAAGAAGTAACGGTTCATACTGCTTCTTAATACCTAAATAGAGCAATACAAAAGCGATGGCATACATGATCAGGAACTGCGGTTCAGCAATGATATTGCTAAAAGCAGTCATATTGTATAAGTTATCAAATATTTCGTTCATTATCCAATCTTCATTAATACATCATCTTCAGATACCGCATCTCCGGAAACAAAACCTATAGCCGTCACCGTACCTCCAAACTCTGCACGGATTGCATTGTAAGTTTTCATAGCCTCCACATAACAAATCACATCGCCTTCTTTCACTACATCACCTACTTTAAGGGCTGTTTCAGAAGCATTCTTCGTTAGGAAGAATTTCCCTTCCAAGGGTGAAAGCACCTCTTTACCTTCTCCACCTTCACCTGTAATAGCTGCTGGCGCAGCAGGAGTAGCAGGTAATTCAGTATCACCATAAGCCACCGTCACACGATAAGCCTTTCCATCAACTTGCACCGTTAGGGTTTTAGGCTTTGTATCTTCTTCCGGTTGCACATCCTTCTCGGCACGACGCTTAGCCACGTCTTCCAAAAAGTCTTCTTTCGCTTTACCGCTTTTATAAGCTTCATATTGAGCCGGATGCATAGCGTATTCAAAGAGTTCTTCTTCATCCTCACCAACTTCCCATTTATTCTCTTTCATCAGTTTACGATATTTTTCAAGAGAATCCGGATAGTTATCCTGAGGGTTTCCTTCAAAGAACTTACGTCCCTCACGTTCTGCTTTTTCGATAATTTCAGGCGCTAAAGTTCCGGGAAGACGCCCCGCCTTACCTAGTAACATATCCCAAATATCGTCGGCAATCATCCCCCAACGTTCTTTACCTTTCTCCAGAGCCATCACATTCATCATAGACAAGTTCTTAACATATTGGCTGAAAGGAGTTACCAAAGGAGGGTATCCCACACGCGGCCACACATAAGCAACTTCGTTGAATAGCTTAATCAGCAGCTCATCCTGCGTCATGAAAGGCAAGTTATGTTTCGCCTTATATTTATTAATTGATTCCAGATTTGAATCCAAATCAGCCATCAAGCTTCCCATCATACCTCCGGGGAGTCCAGGACCAATCAACAGAGAGTTCATCAAGCGATTCTTCGGACTGATGTACAATCCCAAGAAGTCATCCATAAACTCCTGCACAAGTCCGCGTACTTTCATATAAGCTTCCATATTGATTTCCGGAACTTTATATCCGGCATCTTTCAACATAGCCTGAACACTTAGCAAGTCAGCATGACCGGTACCCCATGAAAGAGGCTCCATACCTACATCAATATAATCACATCCGGCATTACAAACCTCCAGAATAGAAGCCATATTAAAACCCGGACCGGCATGACTATGATATTGTATTGGAATTTCAGGATGCGCCTTTTTTATATTAGCCACGATTTTACCTAAAGAAACGGGGCGACCGATGCCTGCCATATCTTTGATGCAAATCTCGTCCGCCCCTGATTTGATGAGTTCCAATGCCATCTTGGTATAATACTCAACCGTGTGGATAGGCGAATGGGTGATACAAAGTGAACATTGTGAAATCATCCCGGCGGCCTTGGCATATTCTATAGACGGAGCGATGTTGCGTACATCATTCAATCCACAAAAGGTACGGGTTATATCAGTGCCCTGTGCTTTTTTTACTTTATAAAAAAGCTTGCGTACATCGGCAGGTACCGGACTCATTCGCAAGCCATTGAGCGCTCTGTCGAGCATATGTGTTTGTATACCGGCTTCGTGAAACGGTTTTGTCCAGTCGCGTACAGCCTTGTTAGGATTTTCACCAAACAATAGATTAACTTGTTCAAAACCTCCTCCATTTGTTTCTACACGGGCAAAGCAGCCCATCTCAATAATAGCCGGAGCTACTTTTACTAATTGGTCTACTCTTGGAACATACTTACCGGCTGACTGCCACATGTCTCTAAAAACCAAACTGAACTTAATTTCTCTTTTCATATGTATTAGCTAATTACAATTTCTCCACTTTTACTACTTTTCCTTTGCCGTGTGTCACTACATTAACTGCTGCTGTTATAGCAGCTAAAATATTTCCTGAAATAGGGGGTGTTTTCTCTGAAGTAATCTTTTTAAGAGCAACTTCTTCTTCAGGAGCATATTTGTTGACTAGAATAGTGAGAAGTTTACCCAAATAAATAACTAGTACCAGAATAGCAAAAACAGTGCTCATCCCTACTGCTAGTAGTAATAAGGCAGTTTCAATATTTTCCATAATAATAATTGAATTTATAATTTATTACTAGAATAAGTCTTTTTATTAAAATTCGTCACAAGATACCAACTTAATAGAGAAATATAAAGTATAAAAGAAATAAAAAATGCTAAATATTCAAAGCGCAAAAAATCACGCACCCTCAAACAGCTTTCCTTAAAAAGCTTATGAGAAATACGTGACTTCCTGATAACAATCAATAACTACTTTCCGGCATCCATCACGCCAGAGTCTTTATCTTCGTTATTCAACCTTTTTTGAACAGCCTTATACTTACGTCCGAAATTAAAATTATAAGAAACGGTAAAAGAGAGCGTCTTTGACAGTTTTTCTATGCGGATACGTTCCTTGGAAGAAGCTAATATATTGCGATTATCTCCTCCTCCTTTCCAGGTCTTCGTAAACGGATTTAGAACGTTCACACCCAGACTCAAATCTTTATGATGGTAAGACAGTTGAATACTATGAAAATTCTCATTTCGTTCTAATGATTCTCCAAAGAAATTGTTACGTCCTTTCTTTATATAACTAAATAACGACCAATCTTTATAAGTCAAATTAATATTCGCATTATAATACCAATTGGTATATGTATGATGATAGTTCACTCCTTTACTGTCATAGTACACCATTCCCGGAGTAAATCTGATCGTCAATAGGTCTTTAAACGGTTTAAAACAAAAAGAAACCTCTGTATTTACCCGCTGCCAAACCTTTTGATTCGCCATGCTACGTACAAACAAACCATTTTCAAGTGTTGTCGTCTCCATTATTGGGTTATCATAATATCTATGCCCCACGTAAATGCCTCCGCTAAATATACCTTTATTCAAATTATAATTCAACGAATGAGAATAAACCATATAAGGTTTTAAAGAGCTATTACCCCTACGCAATTGCAAAGAGTCTATTATTTGCTCCACATTCTCAAGATCCGACAGAGAGGGAGACGAACTATAAACATTTGCACTATATCTGATAGAAGAATGATCAGTAAGATTGTATTTCAAACTAATGGTAGGACGAAGCGTATAATTATCATAACCCTTTCCTCGTTCACTTAGCCACGAACGGGTTCCTCCTATTCCTAAAGAATAAGAGAACTTATGAACTTTCCCTTTAAATTCACCAAAAGCATAAGTTTCCGCCTGCTTCATGGTACTCTCAGCTACCGTGGAACCTGTGTACATGTTATCCGTAAAACTTTGAGTATGCTTTAACCCCGCGCTAAGTGTACCGGCTTTAAAACCTTTTTCATAAATACCTTCAACGATCAATGAATACTTATCTCCATCAACGTTAGAAAACAAATCAGTCAATTTCTCCTCTCCTCTCAACTCCTGATAAGTTCTTTTTCTATTCGTATCAATATAAGTACCCACAACATTAAACATTATAAACTGTTGATTTCTCAAGTTACTCTGAAAATAAAGATCCAAAGAAGGCATATGAGATTTTGTAGATGATTTCTCTATCATATCCACACGCTGCTGCGGCATATCTGCCCTATAGAGCTTAGCGATATGATTTTCTTTAGGCACGTCATTAACAGTCGTCCGCAATTTGGCATTAAAGAACCACTTGTCCGGTTCCTGATAGCTATAATTAAAATGCAAATAATGCCAGTTCATCTTCCATTCGGCAGGGCTCCCCTCTTCTATGCGGTTCAAAGTCGTCCCGTCAGAAAAATGAAAGAATTCAGAATTATCGCGATACATCTCATTTATACTTCTGTAACTACCATTATAAAAGACTCCGAACTCAGATTTATTATGATTCAATTTGGCATTAAAGCTATTATCCCCGAAAGGCATTTGAAGAGAGTTACTCAAATTCATACCTACGTATCCTCCACTGTTGCGTCGACGTACAATATAATCGATCACAGCCGCAGCATTTTGATAACGCGCACCCGGTTCTTCGTAATGCTCAATACGAATAATATCTTGCGGACGAACCGATTTAATTTCCTGCACACTCGCTTTCACTCCGTTGATTCTCAACTGTACTTCGCCACCTCCGGAAGCAGAAATGGTATTTCTCAACACATCTATATCAATACGATTGAGATTAAGTTGTTGTAAAAGATTAAAACCATCAGTAGAAGATTTCATTTGTGAAGCACTAGGCAGTATAATTTTTCGATCTACTTTAGATATTACATCTGCAGCAGTGACCACGACTTCATTGAGCGCAACAGCCATTGTATCTATCTCAACCTTACCCAAATCAAGATTATCAACAAAATCATTAAGATTCATTATTTTTGTTTGATACCCCAAGCAAGAAATTTGCAAATTATACTTTCCTTTCTGCAAATTTCCCAAACTAAATTTGCCTCTCTCGTCCGTAACACTTCCTGTAACAAATACAGAATCATTGTTTCGGAGAACAACATTCGCAAATTCTATCGGCTGATGTGAGGAAGAGACTATGGCTCCTCTTAGTTTTAATGTCTGAGCAGGTAATATCTGGCAGATTAGCGCCACGACAAACAGGCTAACTATTTTTTTCATGTGATCAAATTATTCTTCGTTCTAATACTCCATTTTATTTCTATGTTGTGCGCGCTACATAAATTAGACGAAAGAAGTTTTCAAAAGGTTGCATCAAAAAGAAGAAAAAGAAGAAAAACAACAAAAAAGCATAATAAACATCTAAAGATCGAGATATAAAGAAGCAGTGAACGAAAAACTAAAATCACATAGAAAAGTATACTAAGACAAAAAAAATCCTTTAAAGAAAGTAAAGCAGCACACTAAAAGTAACAATATTTACATTCAAAAAAAAAGAGTTGACTCTAAAGTCAACTCTCTCAATTACAGATATTAGCAACTCCATTAAAGAAGTTTTCTTTTGCCCTCTACAGGCGTTGGCTTCAAGCTACAGCCAGAGCAACCGCCACAATTACAGGCACCTTTCTTATCAGTTTTCCTGAAAATGGTGAAGAGGACATAAGCCAAAGCTCCGAAAACAATGAATAGAACAATTATATTTTGTATCATAAACTCAAATTAAAGAATCAGACTTCCGATCTGATAGGTTAAAAATGCTACTACCCAGGCAATTCCTGTGGTATAAAACATGGTGAACACTGCCCACCTCCAATTAGATTCTTTCTTAATGGCAGCAATTACTGCTACACACGGAAAGTAGATCAACACAAACAACATAAAACCAAAAGCCACAAGAGGAGTGAAGACTTTTTGTCCCCTCAAAGCTCCCGTAGTATGCTCCTGCTTTTGTAGCTGCTGTATCAGGCTATCCGAATTTTCATCAGCAGCCAAATCAGCATGATAAAGAATCCCCATCGAACCTACAACGATCTCTTTCGCAGCAAGCCCGGTAATGATGCTAATTCCTATTTTCCAATCGAAACCCAAAGGTCTGATTGTAGGCTCAATGAAATGCCCCAAACGTCCGATATAAGATTTTTCCTGATGCTCCGAAGCTTTCATTAGTTCCAATTCCGCAGTCTTCACTTCTTTCACAGAATCGGGTAATATCGTATTTTCTGTTATTGAAGCTATTTGTCCGTCATAATTAGTAGAATAGTCAACATTCTGCGGATAATAACATAACGCCCAGATAAAAATAGAGGCAAGAAGAATCACACTTCCCATCTTTTTTAAATACTGAGAACCTTTATGCCACATATGAATAGAGGTATTCTTCAAAGTCGGCATTCTGTATGGTGGTAACTCCATCACAAAAGGAATATCCTGCTTAGCGAAGAGCGTTTTCTTAAAGAGCAATGCCATCAAGATAGCGATAAGAATTCCAATAATATAAATAGAAAAGAGCACTAAGCCCTGATTTTTAGGGAAGAAAGCCGAAATCAACAAAACATACACCGGCAGACGGGCACTACACGACATGAATGGAGTGATTAGCATCGTCAGCAATCGATCTTTTCGATTTTCAAGGGTACGCGTTGCCATGATTGCCGGCACATTACAACCAAATCCCATTAACAAAGGAATAAAAGATTTGCCATGAAGACCTATTTTGTGCATCAAACGATCCATAATAAATGATACTCTAGCCATATAACCGGTATCTTCCATTAAAGAGATAAAGAAGAACAAAATAAGAATATTAGGCAAAAAGACAATAACTCCTCCTACCCCTGCAATGATGCCATCCACCAACAAATCTTTCAAAGGACCGTCAGGCATTATGTTGCTAACAAACTGACTAATCAATCCGACACCGGAATCAATCCAATCCATAGGATAATTACCTAGAGTAAAAGTTGCCTGAAACATAAACCACATAAAGAAGATAAAAATAGGGAAGCCCAATACTTTATGCGTTATCAAGTTATCTATATCTTTAGTTTTTTGACGTCTCTCCTCTGTGCTTTGAGTCAGTGTTTCACTCAAAGCTCCCGCTATAAAACCATATTTAGCATCGGTAACAGTCGTCTCCGAACTCTCTCCATACTCTTTCTCTAATTTGTCTATTTCAATTTGACTCTTTTGCTCAATCTCATTATAATTAGCACAACCTTTCAAACGTGCCAACGTTGTTTTATCATTCTCCAACAGTTTAATGGCTAGATAACGCGTAGAGTAGCGATCAAGAATCTCTTTGTTAGATCTGATTACTGTCTGAACCTTAGTGATAGCACTTTCTATGGCGTTTCCATAATTGATATGGATATGTCTCAGAGTAGAGTCTTTACCCTCGTAGACTTCTATCACCTTATTTATAAGATTAGTAATGCCTTTCCCTTTGACAGCAACTGTAGGTACAATAGGCGTTCCCAACATATTACCCAACTTCTGATAGTCTAGTTTTTGCCCTTTCTCGCTCAATTCATCAAACATATTCAGGGCAAGCACCACTTTTATATCCATATCAATAAGCTGAGTCGTAAGAAACAGGTTACGTTCCAGATTAGAGGCATCAACCACGTTAATCACCACATCCGGCATATTGTCAATAATATGCGAACGCACATACAGTTCTTCCGGTGTATATTCAGTGATGGAATAAGTTCCGGGCAGATCCACTACCTTAAGAGTATATCCTCCTTGCTTAATAGAGGCTTCTTTGGCGTCAACCGTCACTCCACTATAATTCCCTACTCGTTCATGTGAACCGGAAGCATAGTTAAACAGTGTTGTTTTACCGCAGTTCGGATTGCCTACCAAAGCCACATTGATAACCCTTCCCTTCACCAAATCTTGAACAGAATCAACAGCTTCATCCACAAAAGTACCTTCAAAAGCAATAGAAGGCATTTTATCCGCTTCTTCTACCGAAACAACTTCTATCAAGGCAGCTTCACTTCTTCTCAGAGAAACATTATATCCCATAATCTGATATTCTACAGGATCTTGTAAAGGAGCATTTTTAATCACCTTCACCGATTTGCCTCTCACAAATCCCATTTCTGTAATTCTCTTACGAAAAGCGCCGCGTCCCAAAACTTTTACAATCACCCCCATTTCACCATCATGCAATTCGGAGAGATGTATATTATTTGTTATTTTCATGTTCTCTTGTTGTTTAAAAAGTAATGCCAAAACGCACATTAGCAGTAAAGCAGTTCGACAATATTTCTTGTTCCTGCCGGATGAACAATGTATTGAATGTCCTTACCCTCTTTATTCATCAATCCACTATAACTCATCCCGAAGCCTATATAATATCATTCGTACAAACCTTAGAGGGAGTATACACCTATTGGATCGCACAAAGGTACACCTACTTAGAAGAACAAAGAATACCTACTAATTATGAAAAGGACCAAAAAAATCATCATTAATAATGACGCATTCTTTTGGTTCAGGACTCATACTTATATATAAACAGAAATATCTATCAAAAAGTAACTTGAAATTGCATAAAATAACCAGATGAAGACAAGAGTATAAAAAAATGTTTGCAAAAAAGAGCAACAAATAAATGTACTCCCTTTTGCAAACAATATATGAACAGCAAATAATACTTTACTGTATACCTAAAGATTAAAATTCACTAGAGAAGTGAAACTTTATATTTTTAAAATCCATTTGAGCCATCTGTAACACATAGTTACTATCAGCTAAAAACACATCACGTCCTTCGCGATCTTTTGCCATGAACTGGTACTTACGCTTCTTAAATGCTTCGAGCTCTGCGATATCATCACTCTCTATCCAGCAAGCTTTGTAAAGACTGATAGGTTCCCAACGGCAAGAAGCATTATATTCATTGAGCAAACGATACTGAATAACCTCAAATTGCAGCTGACCTACCGTACCGACTATTTTACGCCCATTGAACTGATTAACGAAAAGCTGTGCCACACCTTCATCCATTAATTGATCGATACCTTTGGCTAACTGTTTCTGCTTCATCGGATCAGCATTTTCTATATATTTAAACATTTCGGGAGAGAAACTAGGTAAACCTCGGAAGTGAAGCACCTCCCCTTCAGTTAGCGTATCTCCGATTTTAAATGTTCCGTTGTCAGGCAAACCGATAATATCTCCTGCCCAAGCTTCATCAATGGTGGTTTTGCGCTGTGCCATAAACTGCGTAGGCGATGAAAAACGCATAGTCTTGCCATGACGAACATGCAGATAAGGAACATTACGCACAAATTTACCGGAACAGATTTTGCAAAAAGCCACACAAGAGCGGTGGTTTGGGTCAATATTTGCGGTGATTTTAAAAATAAAACCGGTAAACTTAGGGTCTTCAGGTTTTACTTCACGCTCCTCCGCTTCTACAGGACGAGGACTGGGAGCTATTTTCACAAAGCAATCCAGCAACTCTTGTACTCCAAAATTATTCAAAGCAGATCCAAAAAAGACAGGAGCTATTTCAGCTTTCAGATAATCCTCAACTTTAAATTCGGGATAAACACCATCAATCAACTCCAAATCCGCACGAAGCTTTTCAGCTTGCGACTGACCAACCAGATTATCCAGTTCGTCACTATTAAGATTCACTTCTACTTTCTCCGTTACTACCTGTTTAGAAGGTTGATACAAATTAAGTTTTTCTTCATAAATATTGTACACACCTTTAAAACGGATACCCTGCTCTATTGGCCATGAAAGCGGTCGAACACTAATATGAAGTTCCTCCTCTAGTTCGTCGAGCAAATCAAACGGATCACGTCCTTCACGGTCCATCTTGTTCACAAAGATGATTACGGGAGTATTGCGCATGCGGCAGACTTCCATCAGCTTTCGCGTTTGTGCCTCTACCCCTTTAGCACCGTCTACTACGATAATAACACTATCTACAGCCGTAAGTGTACGAAAAGTATCTTCTGCAAAATCCTGGTGTCCAGGAGTATCAAGGATATTCACTTTATAATTTTGATAGTCGAACTCCATCACAGAAGTAGTAACCGAAATACCACGCTGCTTCTCGATCTCCATCCAGTCGCTAGTCGCTGTTTTCTTAATCTTATTACTCTTCACCGCGCCAGCAACCTGAATCTGACCACCAAACAAAAGTAACTTTTCCGTAAGTGTTGTTTTACCCGCATCAGGGTGTGAGATAATGGCAAATGTGCGCCTTCTTTCTATTTCATTCATAATGATTCGTAACGCCCTAAGTCTTCTTTAACAGAGGAGCGGATATTCTTAATTTATTATTTTTTTAGCATTCGATGAAAAAATCATTCACTCGAAACGGAAAGAAGAGTCTTCACGCAATGTTTCAGAGTCTCTTCCCAATGAGGAATCTCAATTTCAAACGTATCTTTTATCTTTGTTTTATCAAGCACAGAATAATGAGGACGTGCCGCCTTTGTAGGGTAATCAGCAGTATGTAACGGACGCACTCTACAATTATCAATACCTGCGATACGGTGGATAGCCAGGGTAAAATCATACCATGAACAAACACCTTCATTGCTGAAATGATAAATACCCCGCACAACTCCTTTATTAATAATGGAAAAAATCGCTACAGCCAAGTCACGTGCATAAGTAGGCGTCCCTACCTGATCAAAAATAACCCCCAAACTTTCGCGCTCACGTCCCAAACGCATCATCGTCTTCACAAAATTATTCCCATAAGTGGAGTACAGCCAAGCTGTGCGAATCACGACTGTTTTTTCACAACTAGCAAGCACAAGTTCCTCACCTGCCAATTTAGTTTTACCATAAGTAGAAACCGGACAAGTAGGTTCTTCTTCGGTATAAGGAGTGTAATTCGTACCGTCAAACACGTAATCAGTAGAAACCTGTATCATTGCTGCTTTTCTGCTCTGCGCCGCCATAGCCAGATAACCAGGAGCAATATGGTTCAGTGTATCGCAAAGTTCCTTATTATCCTCAGCAGCATCAACGGCTGTATAAGCCGCACAGTTCACAATCAGGTCAATTTCTTTCTCTGCAACATACGCATCAACAGCTTGCTGATTACAGATATCTAATTCCTGTACATCAGTAAAAAAATAAGTATATTGCACATTATCAAGCGCTAGCAGTCGCATTTCATTACCCAATTGCCCGTTAGCTCCGGTAATAAGTATATTCATTTTATTCCAATTTTAATTCCCCTTTTTTATTCTTATCATAATAGTTGGCCAACATAGAGAGTAGGCTTGCTATTGTTTTCACAGCCTTTTCAGTACCCTCACTTACGGCCTTCTTTTGAAGTCTCAGAAGCATAACACCATATAATGCCTCAAAGCAAGTCTCCAATTCAGGTTCCTCCTTTTTATTATTCTTAGCCCGAAGTTCCACAATATAAGGCAATGCCTTAAAATAAGCACTACTATAAAAAGGAAATTGAGATGAACTTAATAATTGAGAATGTAAGTCAGTCAGGTTAATAATCACATTATGATTGATTCTTAAGTGCCCTTTCTCGCTTACACCTTCTTCACGCATCATATTAATGAGATCGGAATACCACTGTTTTAAAGGCCCTTTTTCCTCTTCAGAGCAGGGATAAGCGGCAAGAACATTACGTTCCATCTGATCAATGTCACAGCCATTAGCTCGTATCATATCCTCCACCTGCCACATATAGATTAAATATTCAGCTATATTCTTGTCTTTCAGTTGTTGAGCTATCTTCATTGCAACGATATTTTTATAAAACGTTCAAATTACAACATTAAAAATGAGAAAATGAGAGAAAAACTAATAAAATGAAGCCCCCAAGAGAGTAAAAATGAAACCAAATAACGATACCACCATTACAACAACCCCTATTATTCTGTTTATCAACCAGATACCACGAAGATTAAAACGGCTACGAACTTTACTGACAAAGAATGTCAAGCCTAGCCACCACGTTAGCGCACCTAACACAATAGCAAGATAGCCGACAATTTCCTCAAAAACAGGAATACCCGGTATTACAAAAGCAAAGCGGGCAAATAAACCAATAAATAAAAAGATAATTAATGGATTAGATAATGTAACAACAAAAGCCGTTACAAAATTATGGAGATAAGTTCCTTTACTTGATGAGGCTGGACGAATAGATTGGACCGGATTGCTGCGAAAGGTATAAAAGCCAAAAGCAAGCAACATCACACTACCCAATAGCTGCAAATAGAAAATATTGGTATTGATAAAATCAAAAATAAAACTCATCCCGTAACCAGTAAACAAGGCGTAGGTAATATCACTCAATGATGCACCAAGTCCGGTTACAAAGCCATACCAACGGCCTTTATTCAAGGTGCGTTGAATACAGAGTACACCAACAGGACCCAATGGCGCAGAGACCACAATACCTACAATGAAACCCTTTATCAACAGATCTAATATAGTAACTTCTATTTGAAACATGCGGCAAATATCGTGTTTTTTTATGAGAGGCGAAACCTTCATTAACGTTTTTTCATGACAGAATGCATTTATTCCCTGACAAACTGCTTATTTAAAACAAAGATATACCAAACTTATTAAGATCTTTATTCAAAAAGACCCTCTTTAGGTCCTAATTATTATATCATTTTCCTTTTTAAGACACACAGGGTAACAAAAATTTAATTCGAAGAAGTAAGCATAGAAAAAACAAGACCGTCAACAACTGCTACTGCGAATAATATAAACAGATAAAAACACTCCTTCTTCGCTTAGAAAAGAAAGTGGCACCTCCAAGTAATAATGAATCCCCCTCCTAGAGGGCGTTTCAGAGGCTAAAAAGTTAACCCGTTGATTTTATAAAAGGAACAGGTTAACTTCAAGAAATGAACGGGTTGCTTTTGCAAAAGGAAGCCGTTCATTTTTTGAAGCAAAAACAAAGGCTTTTTCAAAAAGTATCTAATGGTTATAAAAGAGGACAAACAAGGATTAAAAGAATAAAATTATCCCCAATTGAAATAAATTATTGCAAAAAAAAGATTCCAGTAAAGATATTTTATAGGAATAGTAAAAATAGAGAATGCTACACTCCTATCGCTAAACTTTATGTTATATTATAAGCGTAAACTTATGTTCCCTATTTCTCGTATTTTTATGTTTTTTTGTTATTTTTGAATTGTAATCCTACTCTCACACAGTTAAGATTATAAAAGCAAGTAAACAAATAAAAACAATTTCATTCCCTTGTATATCAAAAAATATTACGTTAACACACACTTTAATTGTATTTTATCTTCCAAATATAAGTGTTTTATTTATGTTTTTAATTAAGAAATAAACATAGATGAAATATGGAAGAGGATAAATACCATTGGTGCAAGCAAAAAAAACAAATGGAAGTATTAAGCATTTTTGTTGAATGCCTGAAGAGTGAATTACTCGATTCAGGGCGTCATGCCACTGCTCGTTCTTATGAGAGCGCATTGAAGCGCTTGGTTTCATTTACCGGGAACCAGAAAACAACTTTTACCGAACTAACTCCGTTCCTACTTAAGCAGTATGAAGAACATCTTTATTCCCAGGGGTGCAGACGCAATACGGTTTCCTTGTACATGAGGATGCTGCGTTCTATCTGTAATCAGGCTTCTCGCAGAGGGATAACCAATTTGCCGGGGGGACTTTTTGAAGAGGTGTTTACCGGCACCGAGAGCTGTCAAAAGCGTGCCGTAAATCCGGAAGTTATTCGTAAGCTTTGCGCGTTGGATCTAGCTTCGTCCTCAGCTTCGCTTGCTTTCTCACGCGACATGTTCCTTCTTTCGTTTTATCTTCGTGGTATCCCTTTTGTGGACCTGGCTCATCTTCGCAAGAGCGATCTTCAAAAGAATACACTCACTTATCGGCGTAGTAAAACGGGACACGAACTAACCGTAAGCCTGGAGCCTTGTGCGATGAATCTTTTTCGCAAATATGCTCCTTTAGTTAAGAACTCTCCTTACCTGCTACCCATTATCACCCAGATTGGAGAAAATGAGTACGGGCAGTACCAAAGCGCCTTACGGCTCTACAACTATCATCTGCATCAGCTTTCTAAGAAGTTGGGGCTAAAAGAGCATCTTACTTCTTACGTTGCCCGCCATTCTTGGGCCACAGCTGCTTATCGGGAAGGAATCCCTGTTGCCGTTATCAGTGAATCTTTAGGCCACAGCTCTGAGAAAGTAACCTATAACTATCTCGCTTCTTTTGACAATCGTACACTCAAGCGAGCTAATAAAAAAGTGATTGCTCTGGTTCTGCCAACAAGCAGAGAGGGTCATTTTTCAGCCTCAGACATTCCTATTCGGCGGGGAAATGGTAAATGGACAAAGAGATTGACCTGAGAAAAATAGAATGGCTTTTTATTAGATGAAAAACAGCATTTTATACTTAAAAATCTTTCTTATAAAGATTAAAAAACAAACAATAAACGCTTGTAGTAAAGGAATCTAGCTGTTTTCGTTTTTTCTGTTACTTCATAGGTAACGGAAATCATATTATTCGGCAAATATTGAAATATTTTATATAACAAACAAATAAATTAAGAGATTATTTCATGTTTTCGTAAAAGAATTCTATTCATTTGATTATTTTTTTATTTTTCAGATACCTTTGGACCTCTTAAATAGTTCATTATCTTATATCACAACATTAATAGATTTATTGATGAATTTATTTATACATTTCAATGAATAATTCATAAAGCGAATTCACCATTATTAAGAAAATAAAACATTTGAATAGTTCGGTTTTAGCTTTTTCGTCTGCATTTAGCATAAAATCAGAGTAGAGAAAGTCTTATCTATCATTGATTTCTTTCCGTTATATGTACTTTCTGTTTATTTATTAAACAGGATAGGAAATGTGCGCACTTGTCCCATCTGTTCTTTCGGTTATAAAGAACAGAATCCTGCAAAATATTAATATTGAAAATATTTTGACTATCACCCATCTTTTTAATTTCTTTTTCATCCTCTGTTTCTTATTCTACTTCCGTTACCTATGAAGTAACAGAAAAAGGATTAAAACAAACAGAAAACAAGTATAAAAATAGGATTATGTTAAGCTTAAAAGTAATCAAAGCCGTGTCTTTGCTCAAAGACATTCATTATGGTCTCTCTGCATCAGAGAGTAGGCGCGAGCATGGACTTTCTTCAACAGAGGTACGCATGCTATTGGACAAGTTCCTCTCTTTTGGGCTTATACGTCTTAAGCCGGGATGCAAATGTGGTATAAAGCTAAGTTCTTATGAACTTTGCTATCCTCTTAATCAGATTTCTCTTTGTGATATTGCTGTTGCCACGGGTGGAGGTATCGAACTTTCGTCAATAGAAGATAGTGAGGAGATTTATAAGAGCTACGGTCTTGCCGGTCGTCGTCTGGGGGTATTAAACCAGATGGCCTGTCGTTATCTGGCTGATATCCATCTGACTGATGTCTTTTTAAGTGAACAACGCTAATACGTTATGATCAAACGAATAACAACACTCATGCTGCTATGCTCATTTTTTGGCTTGACTTCTACTGTTTGGAGTCAATCTCTGGCTGTGAAGAGCGACCTTCTTTCAAATGCGTTCTTTTCTCCCAATGTGAGTTTCGAGCAATCTTTGGGCGGTCGTTTTAGTGTGGATGTTTCGCTGCATTACAACCCCTTTGGTTCCAAAGAGAGTCTGAAACGTTGGAAGCATTGGCTGGTGCAACCCGAGTTGCGTTTATGGGCTTGTCATCCTTTTAGCGGGCATTTTTTGGGGATACATTTATTGGCGGGTGAGTATAACATTGCTGATACGGATCTTCCCGCCGGATTATATAAAGGCACGAAGAGTTGGCGTTATGAAGGTTCAGTGATGGGTGCAGGTCTCTCTTACGGTTACCAGTGGATACTCTCTCCTCGTTGGGGGTTGGAAGCCACTTTTGGATTGGGATACGTTCGGGCAAGTTATGACCGTTACCGTTGCGCTCATTGCGGAGAAAAGCTTAGCAGCGGTCATAAGAATTATTTAGGTCCTACCAAAGCAGCCGTTTCCGTAGTATACATGCTTTGGTAAAATAGGTAAGAGCTTTTATCCAAAAGAAAATGGATTATTAAAATATAAAATACCCTGACTATAAAGAGTAAGGCTTTAGGCAGAGAAAGAAGAGTGAAAGAAAGAGGAAAAGGGGAATAGGATAATAAAAAGAATAAGAAAAAAACAAAGAAAACAAGATAGAAATAACGATAGTCAATCTATAATGAAAAAGAGTCTTATAATATTGTTTTTGTTGGCGCAACAGATGGTTGTTCCGGCTTTTGCTCAGGAGGTGTACAAAGGAGAGATCTCCCTTACGGGTAAAGAGGTTTATGTTTCAGAAGGTAATCTTCATGTGCGTATGAATGTGAACTACGAAGGTTTGAAGCTTGCCTCCAATGAGTCATTAACCCTGACCCCCCTGTTAAAAAGCCCCGAACACTCTTTGGAACTTCCTTCCATTCTTGTCAACGGCATCCAAAAGCAAAAAGTGTATCACCGGCAAGAGGTTTTAGCCGGGAAAAAATATTCCAAGAATAATTCCCGTGTGAATGCTCCTGCCGTGGTGGTCAAGAATGATCCAAAAAGTAGCAGACAATTCTCTTACAAAGTTCAAATTCCTTATCGGGAATGGATGAAGAATGCGGTATTGCTTATGAGCAGTCGTGAGTGCGGCTGCAACGGTAAGCCTGCTCGTGAGTTTGAAGATAAAATTGCCGATGCCATCACCCTGCCTAAGGCTCGTACTTCCCAAATCAAAGAAAACATTGATACTCGCTACCTAAGCCTAGTGAATATCGTTGCCCCTGCCGCTGAAGACGATACCCTCTCTATGCTTAAAGGAGTGATCTCTTTTGATGGGGATAACCAACTGGACCGACTTTCTACCGAGAAACAGAATTATGAGATTTATTATCGTTTGCGTGAAGCGGTTCGTGGCTTGCAGCAACAAAACGGGGTGAGCGTGACCAAACTAAGCTTGAGAGGTTATGGTGCTCCAATAGGGCATTTGCACAAAAATGAGAAGCAGGCTTCTCTGCGCGCACTCTCACTCAAGGATTACTTGCGTGAAAATCGTGTGGCAGGCAAAACACCCATCGAGGTAAGTTGGACTGCGGAAGATTGGGATTCGATCCGTTCATTGGTGCAATCCTCTGACATGAACTTGCGTGAAGCGGTAAGCGACATCATCAACAGCGTTGAGCTGACCAAAGGCAGAGAGAGAATGTTGATGGAGCTTGGCGATGGGTTACCATATCGTTATTTGCAATCCAATATATTCCCCAAAGTTAAACGCCTGAGTTATGCGATCAGCTACACCCGTAAAGGAGTGGACACAGCTCAGGGTCGTCGTCTCTTCGAGACCGGTTCCCACTCTTTGAGTCTCTCGGAGTTCTTTGCTGTTGCAATGAGCTATCCTAAAGGTTCTACGGAGTACAACGATGCGATGGATCTGACCGCCCGTCTCTTCCCTGAGAGTCCGCAGGCGGCAATTAACGCTGCTGCTGTAGCTTTGAGCAAACGGGATACAAAGAAAGCTCATGCTTATCTGGATAAATATGCTACACTTCCTGCAGCTTACAATAACTTAGGTATTCTTTACCTGCTCGAAGGCAACCGTGACAAAGCAGAGATTTATTTGCTGATGGCGGCAGCAGCAGGAGTGAAAGAAGCGCAACAGGCATTGGATGAATTGAAAAAGAAATAACTGAAAAAAAAGTAAATAGAAAATCAAAAAAAATAAGAACAAATAGACAAAAAAGAATCTTATGAAAACAAATGATATAACAAACAGGAAAGCAAGTACTATGCCAGAGATGAGAGAGAAGCAGCAACTAAAATCTTCGTCTTTTATTCAGAAAAGAAGAAACAGATATTTTCAGACTCTACCGTTCTTATTTGTGCTTACTCTCTGTTCATTGCTTTGGTCTTGTTCGTCAGATAAAAGTGAACTTGGCACTGTAACTGATAAGACAGCCTCTTTGAAATTAACCCTCGAAGGCAGTTCAGAAGCAAAAACTGCAGGTGTGTCTGCACAAACAAGAGCTTCGGGTAGCACTTTACCTACGGCGGAGGATAATATAAAGACACTTGCCGTAGGGGTTTTCAATGCTGACGGTAGTGTGAATACCATTGCCGAACCTAGCATTTCCGGCAGCACAATCTCGACTATTAATTGCACTGAAGGCACGTGTGATGTTGTTGTGGTAGCCAATGCTCCCTCAGGTACTTTTGCTGGAGCAGCCACCAAAGAGGCTTTTCTTGCCCGGACGGTATCTTTGGGAGTAACAGCCCTGAGTGGAGTACAGAGCTCGGATAACCTGCCCATGTCGGGACAAACCACTGGAGTGGTTTTACAACCGGGAATCACCACCAACGCTTCAGTCACCCTGAGCCGCTTAGTAGCGCGGGTCTCAGTATCAAACATCAAAACCGCTTTCGATGCAGGTGGTCAATATAACAATGCCACTTTCAAGACCGACAAGATATTCCTATATAATGCTTCCGGTGTTTCTAAAGTGGCTACAGGAGATGCTACTACTACCATGCCAACCTCTCCTGCATGGCTTAATGGCGGAACAGTGAGCGCAGGAACATGGACGACCGGCACAGATTATCTGCTTGATGAGCTTTCCACACCTTCGGCTTCGGTCACTACTCCTCACTGGTTCTATACCTTTGCCAACAACAGCACTACCAACCCTACAAAACTGGTAATCTCGGGACTTTTTGATACGGACGGCAGCGGGACGACTTACAGCGAAAAGCGGGTTTATTATCCCATTGTTGTAAATAAGGCACAAACGGGTACGAATATCGAAGGCACAGGAGGAGGTACTTCCACCATTGCCCGCAACAGGGATTATGCCATCACCGCTACGATCAAAGGTATCGGTGCCGATTCTCCCGATGAGGATATTGAGCCGGTAAGCATGCAGCTTTCTGTGAGCGTGGATGAATGGGAACTCACTTTCCTGCAGGATGTGATAATCTATTAATTAGGAAGAATAATCTGATAACAAAAAACAAAGGTTGAAAACCAAACCAATACATATAAACTCTATTTTGCCAGAAGGGATTGTGCTTTTAGCCTGTCTTATCTGCATTGCTCTGCTTCCAAGCGGGTGTGTGCGAGAGGATGTAAACGGTTGTGTGCAATACAGCCTCTCGGTCAAGGTGGTGGATACGGAAGGCAATGACATCACCACTTCGGGAACAGTAACTTCGGTAAAGCTTTACCTGTTCGATCAAAAGGGTTTTGTGCGAATCATTCCTGAGGGCACTTCCACCGATTTTCTTTTGGGTGAGGAGTATGGAAAGAGTGTGACCCTGGTAGCCTGGGGGAATCTCAAAATGGACAGTTTGCAGCTCTCCGGACTCACTGTGGGCACCTCTCTTAAAGATGCCCGGGTACAGTTACTTCAACGGGTGAACGGTAACAACCTGCCCTCTACGGATCTATTTTACAGTCGTGTAGAGTTCTCCGGAAACGAGGATGCTACCACCAGGGGGATGAACGAGAGTACTGCTACGCTGGTGTTGGAACGCATGTCGGCAGCTGTAAGCATCAAGACCTATTCTTTGAGCGACTATTTCGGTCAGGCTCAGCAGGGAGAAGCTTATCGGATTGTGGTTCGCGGAGCGGGCAATGCCCTTAATTTTCTAGGTAACCCCACCGGAGGGGATGCGGGTTATGAACCGGATATTCAAACCTCTTCTCTGGGAGACCTTTATGCTCCTGCTTTCAGAGTCTTTCCCACCGAATCGAACGCTGCTTTGTCTATCGACCTGTATAAGGGAGAAGAGAAGATTTTTACCACTTCCACTGATGATCAGGGGGACCCCTTGCAGGCTCCGGCAGGAAAACAGATTGATGTGAACATCGACTTTAGTCATGCGAGAGTCAAAGTCTCGGTTAAAATATCCGATTGGGATCAGGTTGGTCAGGATACGCAAATGTAAAAGAACAGAAAGTATATAGAAACAATAAATTTAAAAGAACGATAACATGAAAAAAGTGACTTTATTCTCATTGTCCTTACTGCTCTTGGCAGCTTGCTCTTCGGACAATGAACCGCAAAGCGGGACAAATACAACCGATCCGGTGGAAATTAAACTCAATAGTGGTATAGAAACAGTAACTCGTTCAGATGGGCCAATCAGCAATACATTAGGCGATGATTTACCTATCAGTATAGCTCGTATCGATGCTACTAGTGCACCAACTACTTATCCGGATTACAAAGCATTATTAGCTACTTCTGTGCATAATGCAAGAATTAATAAGACCGGTAATGCTGTCAACTTTCGTAATACAAATGATGATGCGAATAAGAGCCTATACTATTTAACCAATGGATATAATACTAAGTTGATAGCTTGGTATCCCAGGGGAACTTTTGCTGCGGGAGATGGGACTAATGCTGCCAATGTTACATTTTCTATCAGTGATGGACAGACCGACGTGATGCTCAGTGCTGAGGTGGCAGGAAAGAAAAGCTCCACGATTAATTCTATTAATCTTTCTCATCTATTGACACAGATTCAGGTTAAGGCTTATGCTTTTGATGCAGCAGCAGTGGATAAATGGGGTAAACTTACCGCAGCTGTGAAGATTAAAAACCAATCAACGACTTGTAAAGTGACATTACCTGGAACACAAAGTTCGGAAATTGTTTTCTCAGGTACACAAGATACCTCTTTATCCAATACTTTTGCCACTGCCACAGCCTTACCGACCTCATCTGAATCAGCTATTGATTGTGGATATGCCATGATAGCTCCTATCACTACTAGTTCTGTAATGACCCTTGAAGTTACTACAGAGTTCGGACAGACCGTAGAAGTACCTTTAACGGCTCAAACTTATGCTCGCAGTCAGGTATATGTTGTTACTTTAATCTTTAAGACTACTACTGTTTCACCAACAGTGGCTATTGGTGCTTGGGATACTGATACTACTCCTATTACTGGAGATGTAAATTAATATAGAATAGATACTCGTAAGAATGCTACATAAAACATATCTTTTGTTTGTTATTGCGGTTATAGCCGCACTAATATCTTGTTCAGATGAAGAATCAAAGGGATGGACGGGTGGAGAAGCTGTGCATTTTTCTTTGGCAGGTATAGCGGGAAACGTTTCCGGCTATACTCGGACGTCTTTACAAGAAGGTGCAACTGTACGAGTATTAGTCTACAAAAGAGCTGGAAGTACAGCTGATCTCGCATCGGATGTGTATGTGACAGAAAATACTTATGTTGCGGCTTCTGATGGGATATTAAGCGCTTGCGTAACTGATGATGACGGAAAGAAGATTTCTGATGCGGGTACGGAGATGCGTCTGCTTGTGGGTACTTATGATTTTTATGCAATCACTCCCGCACTTAAAGTGAATAGTGGGGCATTAACTATTTCAGAGGGAACTGATTATGCTACTTCTTTAACCGGAGCGGTAGCTGTGGGAAATTCTTCTGTTCAAACAGTGGCACTTACTCAATTGGAGAGGAAATGTGTTAAATTGACTTTTAATATAGACCGAGGAGCCACTTCTGTTAAGAGTGTGATTATCGATGAATTGAAACTGGAAAACTTGTCTACTAGCCCAACATCGGAGACTTCTATAGCTTCAGATCTGCCTATTAGTACAGATAAAAATGGAATACGAACTTTTACTGCTTCGGATTTTACTGCGGACGCTATTGACGCATGGAAAGCATCGACTTCTGCAATTGTATTGCCCAAGAGTGCTGGCTCACTCCAATTAACGCTAACAGCCCGTTTCAATGGTCATTCTCTTGCCCGTACAATGACAACTACTTTTCCAAATATTGCATTTGAAAAAGGAAAAGAGTATACCTTTTTGTTGAAATTATATGGAGATCAGATTGTTTTAAATTTAGTTTCGCAGGGTACTTGGAATAATCCTGTCAGTCTGAATACAGAATTAGGTCTGCCAACTTCTAATTGCTATATGCTTCCTTCCGGAAGTTCGGTTAATATTCCTGTATCTCGGGCAAATGAAAGTACCCTTGCGATAGATGATGCTACATTAAGCGCTAATGGCACCTATACACAGATCTCTTCTACCACGAATTGGAAGACCAGTGTGTTGTGGGAGAGTGTTTCCGGATTAGTCACTCTTAGCAACAGTACCGGCACAGGACCGGCCGGTTATTTTACAGTGACTGCTAATAGCCCTGCCGGGGATAGTGGCGGTAACGCTGTTATTGCTATCAAAAATAGTTCAGATTCTATACTGTGGTCCTGGCATATTTGGGTGACGAATTATGATCCGAATACAGGAGCTACAAATTTGATAACGAATGGATTTCGTGATTATGTGTTCATGGATAGGAATCTGGGGGCTACTTCTATTGTAAAAGGAGATATAGGAACCGTTGGATTATTATATCAATGGGGGCGTAAAGACCCTTTCCCAAATAGTAGCGATTGGACAGAGACGGAACCGACTCTTTATGGAGAAGTTACAAGTGTTCAGGCTTCCACCACGCCGGGTATTACACAATCTATTCGCCATCCGATCACTTCTATTAATCAAGTGGATACTTGGTTGGATACTAGTAATATATATTTATGGAATACTCAGGAAGGTAAGAAAACGGTCTATGATCCTTGTCCTCAAGGGTGGCGTGTTCCTCCTTCTTATTTTAGCGGTAATTTTACATTTGCTCCTTGGAGATATTTGTTAATATATAACTATGATTTTTTCTATTCCGACGATCCTTACAATTATGGCGGGACATATGAACTTTATGGTTATTCTTTTACTAAAGATGGGAATAGTATTGGTTTCTATCCGAGTACAGGTATACGTAAGAGGAGTGGTAAACTGGCTGCAACAGGTTCGGCAGGCTATTATTGGATTGCCACTCCTAAAGGTCATGATGGCTATTACTTTGCGTTTACGGAAGGTGCCGGTGGTCCAGGAGCTTCAATTGATCAAAGTTATCTTTATGCTGTCCGTTGTGTTAAAGAATAGCAAAATAAGTTGGAGTCAAAGAATGTTATGATATTAAATAAAAATAGATTAAATAAAGCCCTTGCAATAAGTTTAACGCTTGTGTTACTCTTATCATGCAGTGGAGATGATTGGCAAAAGATTATCGGAAAGGGGAAAAGTGTGGAGATGCATTTTACCCTGAAACCGGTAGTGATGAAATCTTCAGCATTTTCGAGAGCAAATGTTTCGGATGAGCAAGGCACTGCATTAGCTGTTAGTATGGGAGAGCAGTTCTTTGATAAAACTCCTGATACAAAAGGATCTACAGGTGTGGATGAATCTGTTGTACATGAAGTTTGTGTTTTTCAATTTAATGGAACTGAGTCTACTTCCAAATTGATTAAAGGTGAATATTACGATGCATTGGCTAGTATGGAACTCATAACCGCCCTGACCGAAAGCTCGAGTATGCAGACGATCTACGTGGTAGCCAATGTTGGGGATATACGAAGTAAATACACTACTAATACTACTACTTTGCAGGAATTTCAAAGTTCTTTTTATGAGATGGGTACAGAATCTTCCGTGACAACTGGATCTGATTTGCCTATGATAGGTTCTTATACAGGAACTGCTATGCCTGGTTTGTACTCGGTTTCTTTAACTCGTTTGGTGGCTAAGGTCACTTTTAGCTGCACAGTAAATCTTCAAAATACGAGTGATGCTTTTGCTATACAGTCTGTTCGGCTCTATTCAACAGCGGCTGTTGCTCAATTGGGAACTCCCACAGGTGTTTATCCCGGAAATACATCTGTTGATGGAGATAAATATGTTGATTATGCTGCCGAGTCGTCTTATAATTCCGGTAGTGTCGTAACATGGTATGTGCCAGAGAATTTAAAAGGCACTGTTGGTTCCATTGGCACTGAAGAAGATAAGACTAAGGCTAGTGCACCTGCTTATAGTACTTATATTGAAGTGGAAGGTATTTACACTTTTAGCAATGAAAGAGTGGAATATGCAACTTATCGCTTTTATCCGGGCAATAATCTTATGACAGATTTCAATCTGAATCGTAATACTTCTTATGCAATATCCATGACTATTAAAGGCTTGAATGAATCGGATGCCCGCATTTCGCTTCCTGAAAATCTTTGTTTGGACGATTACGGACAAGCGGCTACGGCGAATTGTTATATAGTTAATGATCCCGCCCAAATTTATCAATTTAATGCAACTGTAATGGGAAATGGTAAAACAACGCCGGCTGCTACTATATCAGGAGTATTATATAATGGAACGGCTTATACGCAAGAAGCTCCGGCTATTGTACCCACAACGTTGGCTCCAACTTCTGCCTTTGTTATTTGGGAAACGGGTAATAAAGGGGATGTCATTGAAGATGGAAGTTTGAGATTAATAAACAACACTTATCTACTCTTTAAAACAGCTAACAATAATATCAATGGGAATGCCTTGATAGGTGTAAAAGATGCTAACGGTACACTTCTTTGGAGTTGGCATATTTGGAAAACAGATTATGCCCCGAATGTGTATGATGCAAATACCTATGATACCTACACAACACGTACCATCGATACGGCAACCTATGCGGGTTATAATTCTATACCGGCACGTTCATTTAAGATGATGAAATATAATTTGGGCGCTAAAGAAACTTCGAATTGGAGTGCTTTGGCTACAAATGCGGGGGACTTAGGGTTGTTTTATCAATGGGGACGTAAAGATCCCTTTTTAGGAGAACTGGGATGGACTAATATACTGCTTTCAGATACTACTTTAAACTCAATACGTATGAGCAGTAGTAATGCGGTTGGCTATGAATGGAGAGATGGTTGTAAGAGTGAATCAACGGATTATGCAGCAGCTATTCTTAATACTGATGCGACAGTAGGTGGTTATAGTGGTGCAAATGCTTCTATTGAGTATGCCAGACAACATCCCACTCATTTTATTGGTGCTAGTTTAAATGTTTTTGACTGGCTTAATGTAACAGATCGTGATAACCAACGTGATAATCTTTGGGGAAATCCGAATCCGACAGGTAAGAAACCGAATACGGAATTGGGTAGTAAATCCATTTACGATCCTTGTCCTATCGGTTGGCGAGTGCCTCCGTCAGATAGCTTTACAGGCTTTACTACAACAGGAACTCAGACTTATAATGACGCAGCTTCTGATTCTTTAGTTGTAAGTTTATTTGATCGCGGATGGATTTTTTATACGAGTGATGAAAAATCTGAGAGCTCTTTCTGGCCTGCTTTAGGTATTCGAAATCGTGATACTGGCAGGTTAATAGCAGTAAGTTCCCAGGGGCGTTACAATAGTTCATCTTATGGTGCTAGTGACTATATCTATAGTGTTGCTTTGAGATTTGTTGAAGCATGGATAGATCCACCCGGTGTAAGCGCTCTGGCATTGGGTACTTCCATACGTTGTGCTCGAGAATAAAAATGCTAATAGGATATGTATCCATGGCTTTTAAGCAGCACGTTTGCGTCTTTAATATATACTTGTATTATGTCAACAAGATATTCTTATGAAAGTAAAGAAGATCTCTTGTAGATTATTCAAAAATATAGAGATACTCATGATGTGAATCACGGTTTTTTTATTTGTTTGTTTTGTTTGTAGGCCTTCGGACTAGCGTGTTCGAAGGCTTCTTTGTTTCAACCTAATACTCATAAGAACAAAATAAGAACAAATAAGTTTGCTTTTATTATCAGAACAAAATATATTTGTGGAATATCCTTAAAAATAACAGAACCTTAATAAAATGGAAACAACAGCTAAACTTTATTCACTGACATTCAAGAGTTTAAAGACATATATTTTTGCTCTATTTTTAATCGTAGGCAACATTCTATTTCCACAAATTTGCCATCTTACACCCTATGGTGGACCAACACTTTTGCCTATTTATTTTTTCACTCTGATTGCAGGATATAAGTATGGTTTACGCGTAGGACTTCTTACCGCACTCCTCTCTCCTATTGCCAACAATCTATTATTCGGCATGCCTCCCACAAGCATATTACCTCTTATATTAATAAAATCAGGATTATTAGCTGTGACCTCTGCTCTTGCTGCTCATTATAGCAAAAAAATATCATTAGGAGCAATCTTTTTTGCTGTCATTGGATATCAACTAATAGGAACTGCTATCGAATGGGGCATTCTTGGCAATTTTTATGATGCCATACAAGACTTTCGAATCGGAGTTCCAGGCATGCTGATTCAAATCTTTGGGGGATATACGTTATTAAAAGCTATCGCAAAAATTTAAAACGAATGGAAAGAAAGACATTTGAAGAGGTAATGAAGCGTTTCAATGATCTACCTATAGATGAAGATTTTGATGCGATTGTAGCTATCGCTAATGGGGGCATTATTCCTGCGGCCATTATTAACCAACGATTGCAAAAAGAAATTCATTTACTAAAGATCAACCTTAGAGACGAACAACAACGTCCTAAATATGAACGTCCGCAATTATTGGCTCCCATCAATTTTGCTTATCAAAATAAGCGCCTATTACTTGTAGACGACCGGATAAAAACCGGAAGCACAATCATGTTCGCCTGCGAATTATTAAAAGGAGCAAAAGAAATAAAAACATTTGCCGTAAACGGAAATGCCGACTATGCATTATATAATGAAGCATGCTTTAAGTTTCCATGGATATTATAAAAGACCTTATATCTAAATAAATTATGGATAGAAGAAATTTTCTAAAAACAGTGGCTATTACAGGGGCCGCCATGAGCATACAGCACTCTGAGGCAATGGAGATACTCACCCAAAGAATCAATAAGATTGGAGGAGAAAAAGCAGATCTCGTAGCTGTAATGGGGGGGGAACCGGAAATCATGTTCCGACGGGCCATTGCTGAGTTAGGAGGTATGAAACAATTCGTCAAGCCGGGGCAGAAAGTTGTAGTAAAACCTAATATAGGCTGGGATAAAGTTCCTGAATTGGCGGGAAACACCAACCCGAAACTAGTGAGAGAAATTATCAAGCAATGCTTTGCTGCCGGAGCAAAAGAAGTTACAGTATTTGACCACACATGCGATGATTGGCAGAAATGCTATAAAAACAGTGGCATTGAAGCAGCAGCAAAAGCTGCTGGTGCAAAAGTAATGCCGGCTCATCTCGAGTCGTATTATCGTACCATCTCCCTACCCGAAGGGAAGATCATGAAAAAAGCAAAGATACACGAAGCGATATTAAATAGTGATGTGTGGATTAATGTGCCCATACTCAAAAACCACGGAGGAGCTAAACTAACTATCTCAATGAAAAACCACATGGGTATTGTTTGGGACAGAGGCTATTTTCACCAAAACAATCTACAACAATGTATAGCCGATATGTGCACCCTTCAAAAAAAAGCTGTGCTTAATGTTGTTGATGCATATAGGGTAATGAAGGCCAACGGACCACGTGGACGTTCATCAGCTGATGTGGTATTGGCTAAAGGACTTTTTCTCTCTCAAGATATAGTAGCAGTAGACACCGCTGCCGCAAAATTCTTTAATCAAATAGAAGAGATGCCGCTTGAGACAGTAGGGCATCTCGCCAATGGAGAAGCACTAAAAATAGGAACCATGAATTTAGAGAAATTAAATATTAAGCGAATAAAGATGTAGCATAATCATGATAAGAAAAGCACGAATTATACTGGCAATTTTATTGGGAGCCTTAATCACTTTCTATTTTCTGGACTTTGCAAATGTCTTGCCTACAAAGTTTCATCTGTTGGCAAAAATACAATTTGTACCGGCACTATTATCGCTCAGCGCAATAGTCCTAGCAACTTTAATTGTACTGACCCTGATTGCGGGAAGAATTTATTGCTCTGTTATTTGTCCGTTGGGTGTTTTTCAAGATGTAATGTCTCGGATACCATCATTCAGCAAAAAGAAAAAAAAATATAGTTATAGCAAAGCTAAGACTTTATTGAGATGGGGAATATTATCTATTTGTATCCTGGCTTTTCTCTGCGGCATTTCATTTATTATAGGTTTTCTTGATCCTTATAGTGCCTATGGACGTATGATCACAAATGTATTCAAACCTATATATATGTCGCTCAATAACCTAATGGCCAACTTATTTTCAAGGTATGAGAATTACACTTTCTATCAAGTAGACGTAAGCATACGTAGCTTAACATCTTTAGTAATAGGTATAGGCACCTTTTTAGTTGTTGGATTTTTAGCGTGGAAAAACGGACGTACATGGTGCAACACGGTCTGCCCCGTAGGTACTCTATTGGGAGCTATCAGTCGGTTCTCCATTTTCAAGATACGCATAGACGCTCAAAAATGTAATCACTGTGGATTATGCGCTACCAAATGCAAAGCTTCATGCATCGATCCGTCAGACCATACGATAGATTACAGCCGTTGTGTAGACTGCTTCAACTGTTTGGATACCTGCCGACAAGGAGCCATACACTACTCTCCGCAAAGGAGCGTTATCCATAAACAAGAAAAAGAAGAAGCATCTAAAAGGCGTTTCCTCATGGCAAGCCTGGCATTGAGTGTTGCCGCTCCAAAAAGTTTAATACATGCGCAATCAAAACTTCTCAATAATAAGAAAGCTTATAAAAAACAGAATCCATTAACCCCTCCCGGATCTATCAGTCTTGAGCATTTCCAAGAACATTGTACCTCTTGTCACTTATGCGTCAGTAAATGTCCGTCTCATGTACTCAAACCCGCATTTATGGAATATGGTTTAGAAGGGATCATGCAACCTACGGTCGATTTTGAAAAAGGCTTTTGCAATTTCGATTGTACTATCTGTGGAGAAGTATGCCCCGCAGAAGCAATAAAGCCGCTAAGCATAAAACAAAAACATCTCACTCAAATGGGATACGTGGTCTTTATAAAAGAAAATTGCATCGTATATACAGATCACACCAGTTGCGGAGCCTGCTCGGAACATTGCCCAACTCAGGCTATTGCTATGGTCGATTACCAAGACGGATTAACGATTCCTCATGTAAACAAAGATATTTGTGTAGGATGTGGCGGTTGTGAATATGTTTGTCCCGCTACTCCCTATAAAGCAGTTCATATAGAGGGTAATCCTGTGCAAATAGAAGCTAAACCTTTCAAGGAAGAAAAAAAGGAAAAAGTAGAAATCGATAGTTTTGGATTTTAAAAGGCAAATCCAATTAGTATATTCAAAGAAATACTTTTTATAGAGCTTCCCATATAAGCAGTATGAAAAACAATTCAGCTAAGATTAGGAAGCAATAATAGATAAATGTCTATTTTAGAACTACTGCATTGCAAAATAATACCAATTAAATAGAAGCTCAGAATTCAGAGAAAAGCTTCAATTCAATTTATTTTTTTCTTTTCCTTCCCATCAACAGTGTTTTTAATTATCTTTGCATCATCATTTACAATACGTAATTCATAACTCGTAATTCATTATGATCTTTTTTTTCAGAACTCCTTCCAAAAGCGTGATTGCCGTAGAATGCGGCCACGAGCTCACCGCGAATGATAGTAAGAAACTCTGTTGGCTTTTTGGAGAAGCCAACAAAGAAAGTGAAGACAACCTGCTTGGATATTTCGTCGGACCACGACGGGAAATGATTACTCCCTGGAGCACAAATGCTGTTGAGATCACCCAGAACATGGGATTAGAAGGCATCACCCGCATTGAAGAATATTTCCCTGTTAAAGATGAGAATGCTAATCATGATCCAATGCTACAACGTATGTATCATGGGCTGAATCAGGAAATCTTCGTCACCAACCGCCAACCGGAACAAATTCTATACATAGATGATCTGGAAGCCTACAATGAGAAAGAAGGTCTTGCCCTCTCAAAAGAGGAAATGGATTATCTAAAAAAAGTAGAGCAAGATTTAGGTCGCAAACTGACAGACTCTGAAGTATTCGGTTTTGCTCAAATCAACTCAGAACATTGTCGCCATAAAATATTTGGTGGAACATTTGTTATTGACGGAGTAGAGATGGAATCCTCTCTCTTCCAGATGATAAAAAAAACAACTCAGGAGAATCCGAATAAGATAATCTCTGCCTATAAGGATAATGTAGCGTTTGCTGAAGGTCCGGTTGTAGAACAATTCGCCCCTGCGGATCACTCTAAACCGGATTATTTTATTATTAAGGATATCAAAACGGTCATTTCACTTAAAGCGGAAACACATAATTTCCCTACTACTGTCGAGCCTTTCAATGGCGCATCAACCGGCACAGGTGGTGAAATACGTGATCGTATGGGAGGTGGTAAAGGTTCATGGCCTATAGCAGGTACTGCTGTATATATGACCTCCTATCCACGTACAGAAGAAGGAAGAGAATGGGAAGAAGTTTTGCCCGTGCGCAAATGGTTATACCAAACTCCGGAACAAATTTTAATTAAGGCTTCTAATGGAGCATCTGACTTTGGAAACAAATTTGGTCAACCATTAATTTGTGGTTCGGTATTGACTTTTGAGCACAAAGAGAACGACGAAGTTTACGGTTACGACAAAGTGATTATGCTAGCTGGTGGTGTAGGCTATGGTACAAAACGTGACTGCCTTAAGGGTAAACCTGAAGCTGGCAACAAAGTAGTAGTAGTTGGAGGAGATAATTATCGCATCGGATTAGGTGGCGGTTCAGTCTCGTCAGTAGATACAGGACGTTATAACAGTGGCATCGAACTAAATGCGGTACAAAGAGCAAATGCAGAAATGCAAAAACGGGCTAATAACGTAGTACGGGCACTTTGTGAAGAAGATGAAAACCCGGTAGTCTCTATTCATGATCATGGTTCTGCCGGACATGTTAACTGTTTATCGGAGCTTGTTGAAGAATCCGGCGGTATAATAGAAATGGATAAACTTCCTATCGGAGACAAAACACTTTCGGCTAAAGAGATCATAGCTAATGAATCTCAAGAGCGTATGGGATTGTTGATAAAAGAGGAAGCTATAGAACATGTTCGCAAGATTGCAGAGCGTGAACGCGCCCCAATGTATGTAGTGGGTGAAACAACCGGAGATCAACATTTCTCTTTCAAGCAAGCAGATGGTGTGCGTCCTTTTGATCTTGCTGTAGAGCAGATGTTTGGCTCATCGCCTAAGACTTATATGATTGACAAAACAGTAGAGCGCCATTACGATGCCCCTACTTATGACATATCACAATTACATGAATATCTAACTCAGGTGCTTCAACTAGAAGCGGTAGCCTGCAAAGATTGGTTAACCAATAAAGTAGACCGTTCCGTAACTGGTAAAGTAGCCCGTCAACAATGCTTAGGAGAACTTCAATTACCACTAAGTGATTGTGGTGTAGTGGCATTAGACTATAAAGGAGAGAAAGGTATTGCAACTTCCATCGGACATGCTCCTCAAGCAGCCTTAGCTAATCCGGCAGCAGGTTCTATTCTCTCAGTAGCAGAAGCTCTGACGAATATTATATGGGCTCCTTTAACCGAAGGTTTAGACAGTCTTTCTCTTTCTGCCAATTGGATGTGGCCTTGCCGCTCTCAAGAGGGAGAGGATGCACGCCTCTATACAGCCGTTAAAGCTTTAAGCGACTTCTGCTGCACATTACAAATCAATGTGCCTACTGGTAAAGATTCTCTTTCCATGACTCAAAAATATCCTGACGGAAGCAAAGTTGTTTCTCCAGGAACAGTCATCGTTTCTGCAGGGGGTGAAGTTTCTGATGTCAAGAAAGTAGTTTCCCAGGTAGTCGTAAACAATGAAAAAACGACTCTCTACCATATTGATTTCAGCTTTGACTCATTAAAATTAGGTGGTTCAGCTTTTGCTCAATCACTGGGAAAAATCGGAGATGAAGTTCCTTGTGTTCAAGACGCTGAATATTTCCGTGATGCTTTCCTTGCGATACAAGAATTGATAAACAAAAAACTGATTATCGCCGGACACGATATTTCTGCAGGAGGACTAATTACAACTCTTTTGGAAATGTGTTTTGCCAATATGGAAGGAGGGTTGGAAATCAACCTTGATAAAATAAAAGAGGAAGATATCATCAAAATATTGTTTGCTGAAAACCCGGGAATCGTTATCCAGGTGAAAGACAAACATTGCGAGGAAGTAAAAAAGAGCTTAGAAGAAGCTGGTGTAGGTTTTGTGAAATTAGGCAAGCCAACCGAAGAACGCCATATATTAGTCACAAAAAAAGAAACCACTTATCAATTTGGCATCGATTATATGCGTGATGTGTGGTATTCATCTTCTTATTTACTTGATCGTAAACAATCCATGAATGGCTGTGCTCAAAAGCGTTTTGAAAATTACAAGATGCAGCCTTTGGAACTGGCTTTCTTACCTTCATTTAAAGGAAAATTATCACAATACAGCATCACTCCCGAACGTCGTACACCTAGTGGAGTACGTGCGGCCATCATTCGTGAGAAAGGCACCAACGGTGAGCGTGAAATGGCATATTCACTTTATCTGGCAGGTTTTGATGTGAAGGATGTTACCATGACCGACTTAATCAGTGGACGTGAAACACTTGAAGATATAAACATGATTGTTTATTGCGGTGGCTTCTCTAACTCCGATGTTCTAGGTTCTGCCAAAGGTTGGGCAGGAGGATTCCTTTTCAACGAAAAAGCCAAAACAGCATTAGATAATTTCTATGCTCGCGAAGATACGCTATCACTTGGTATCTGCAATGGTTGCCAACTTATGATGGAACTTGGGCTTATTAACCCTGATCATGAGAAAAAAGGTTCAATGCTACATAATGAATCTCATAAATTTGAATCATCATTCATAGGAGTAACCATTCCTACAAATCGTAGTGTTATGTTTGGCTCACTCAGTGGAAGTAAACTAGGATTATGGGTTGCTCATGGAGAAGGAAAATTCTCGCTTCCTTACGAAGAAGATAAATATAACGTGGTAGCTAAATACAGCTATGAGGAATATCCTGCTAACCCTAACGGATCAGATTACGCTATAGCCGCCTTAGCAAGCCAAGATGGTCGCCATCTAGCAATGATGCCACACTTAGAGCGTGCTATATTCCCTTGGCAGAATGCTTATTACCCTAGCGAACGTTTGGAAAATGACCAAATCACCCCTTGGATAGAAGCATTTGTCAATGCCCGCAAATGGATTCAAAATAAAGGAAAATAAAACAATCTTTGTACAGAAAGTAAATCCCGACTATTTCTTAGAATAGCCGGGATTTTTTTGCTAAAATATAATTGTAAAAAAAAGTTTTTGTTATAAACATAATATATTATACCTTTGTCATTACAATATGCTCTAGGAAACTCTCGCAAATTGATAGCTAAATAATTTACAATGAGACTTAGAACGATCTATTAATAAGTATATCTGTTATGAAAAACAAGCACTATTGTATCCTTTTGGGGCTAATAACTTTAGCTACGTCTGCTTTTAGCCAAAATACGTCTAAAGAAGTATCAATCTTTTCTATTCATGCAGGCCCATCTCGATATATGGGTAAATTAATTGGAATTACAAATTATTCCGACCATTATAAAGATGACCTAAGAGATGGCTTTGAATGGAATATGAGCTATTATTATCTAGGTGACCAATACATATTTAATTCATGGCGACTAGCTCCCGGTGTAATTTATCAAGGAGGTCGATTCCAAAATACGGAAGAAAACAATTCTGATAAGATATGGATGCATTATTTCGCTCCTCAGCTGGGATTATTTATGGTCAAACAAAAATATAGCCTGTCACTTTCAGCAGGATTAGGATATCAATTTTACAAAGATAGAAGCACTGTGTACAATAAGCCTCGTGATGTATCAATGAATAAAGTTGCCTATAATTTATCGGCCGGAGGAGAATATTTTTTCTCTCCTCAATGGGGGATTTCAGCAAGACTAAGCTGGATCATAAGTAATTCTGACAGTTACTCTGTAAAATACCATGGTCAGAGATGGCAAGTAGAGCTTCCCAATTCGAATGAAGGAAGTGGAGACTACTCCCGATTATCTTTACTTATTGGTTTAAACTATCACTTTTAAAAAAAATAAAACGATGAAATACTTTATATTCATATGCACACTAGTGCTTTGCATGGCTTGCAAAGAAGACAGATCCGTAGACCCGACCATTATGCCTAAGGCAACAACTAGTGGCGAAAACACTTTCGGTTGTTTAATCGATGATTGGCTTTATGTTAGTGGAAGATGGGGAGTGCCAACAACCAATTACATTAAACAAGAAGATAACATAAAGATAAATATTAGTGCAGAAGTTGATTTTGCATCCTATATAAACTTTACGATTCTCAATCCGAAACAAGGAGAGACAGTTGCCTATACCCAAGCTTACTTTGATAATCAAGCATTAGAGGATGGAACAGTATATATCACGCGCATGAGCAATGGAATTATAAGTGGTACCTTTAAAGGTTCGCGCATGACAGAAGGACGTTTCGATTTGAAATATAGAGAGTAAAGTAACAAGAAAATATTAAAAGTATAATTCCCCGAACGAACGTTAAAGTATATAAGCCAACCGTTGATTTATAAAAATTATTGCGTAGCTTTGTAAGTATAATAACAGTATTAGTGTAACATTGGAGAAGTAAACTACGATGAAAAAGATTCTATTTCTTTTATTCATACTCAACTCTATGCAAGGTTATGCCCAACCGGAAACTCTTGCTGATGAACGTCTTTTTTCATATAGCGCGGCAGGAGTTCTACTATTAATCACTCTTTTAGGTACTGTTTTTTTTCTTATCCGACGAATATCTATATTAAAAAAAGAGCAACAGAATGCTAAAGAAACATTCCAATCGTTGATCGACACAGCCCACAACATGCTTACCCCAATAAGCCTCATCAAAGCTCCACTTGAAGAAATATCAATTAAAGAAGTGTTAACACGAGAGGGATCTAACAACTTGAAAGCAGCAATTCGCCATATAAACACATTGCTCAAGCTCACTAATACATTTATTCAAACAGAAGAGGAAGAAAAAATTAGTATTCTTTCTTATAGTTCTGATCAATATGAAGAGGTTACTGCATTAACTGCGGAACAAGAAACAACATCCGAATTTAAGATTCTCATTATTGAAAGTGACAAAGAACTATTGACAGAGTTAAAAGAAGTTCTATCAGAACAATACAAGGTGCTAACAAGTGAATATGGGAAAAAGGCACAAGAAATAGTTAGAGAACAGAAACCGGATCTTGTCATATCAGACATGATCTTAAATGATATCGGTGGAGATGAATTGTGTACTACACTAAAAAACGACATTGAGACCTCACATATTCCTGTTGTACTGCTTATAGCTTTAAACGACAAGCAAGGTATTCTAAGAGGATTAAAGACGGGAGCTGACGAATATATTATAAAGCCTTTTAATATGGATATTCTAAAAGCTACGCTAAGCAATCGATTGGCTAATCAAGCACTCTTGCGTAAACAGTATGCTAATGTAGAACTTAGTAATCCAAACGAATGTATAAATTGCTCTACAGATATTGATTGGAGATTTATTGATAGCGTTAAAAGGCATGTAGAAGAACATATGGCCGATTCATCTTTCAATGTAGATGTACTTTGCACTCTTCTCAACATGAGTAGAACAAGTTTCTATAACAAGATAAAAGCTTTAACAGACCAGGCACCAGCTGACTACGCTCGCCTGATTCGTTTAAAACATGCAGCTAATCTACTAAAAGAGCAGCAACACACTATCACAGAAATAGCCGAAATAACAGGGTTTAGTGATGCCAAATACTTTCGTGAAGTATTTAAAAAACATTTTAAAGTAAGCCCTAGCAAATACGCAAAAGGGGAAATCCAAGAAGGAGCATGAATATTTATTTCAAAATTCTCATCATTTTTTTTAAAATAGGACTTTTTACAATAGGTGGAGGATACGCAATGATTCCACTTATAGAGAATGAAATAGTAGTCAAAAGAGATTGGATTAGTAAAGAAGACTTTCTGGACCTACTGGCCATTTCTCAATCAGCACCGGGAGTAATGGCTATCAATATAGCCATCTTCATAGGCTATAGACTAAAAGGGATTCGAGGTAGTTTGGCTTCTACTCTAGGAGTGGCATTACCTTCTTTTATCATAATTTTATCAATAGCCTTATTCTTTCATAATTTCAAAGAAAATCAGATTGTGGAAAAAATATTTAAAGGTATACGCCCGGGAGTAGTTGCTCTGATAGCAGCTCCCACTTTTAATATGGCAAAGCTAGCAAAGATCAATCGCTATACTATTTGGATACCTATTCTTTCCGCTTTAGTTATCTGGCTACTTGACTTCTCTCCTATATGGATTATCATCATGGCAGGTGTAGGAGGTTTTATCTGGGGAAAAATACAAAAAAAAGAATCAGGAAACTCTCAACCATAAATACAAATCAACATGTTGTATCTACAATTATTCTATACTTTTTTTAAGATAGGCCTTTTCGGCTTCGGAGGGGGATACGGAATGCTCTCTCTTATTCAATCCGAAGTAGTTACTCATCATGAATGGTTATCAGCCAAAGAATTTACCGACATTGTTGCTATCAGTCAAATGACTCCCGGTCCTATCGGTATCAATGCAGCCACCTATGTAGGATTTACAGCAACTGGCAGTTTTTGGGGCTCATTAACTGCTACTTTCGCAGTTGTCTTACCTTCGTTCATTCTCATGCTCACCATCAGTAAATTTTTCCTCAAATATCAAAAGCATCCTACAGTAGAGGCTATTTTTACAGGATTACGTCCTGCTATCGTAGGGTTATTAGCATCTGCAGTATTAGTTTTAATGACTCCTGAAAACTTTAATACACCGACAACAGACCTGTATGCTTTTGTTATTAGCGTTGTGATCTTTGTCGGCGCATTTATTGCCAATATGCGTTTCAAAACAAATCCGATCCTCCTTATTCTCATTTGCGGAATAATAGGATTATTAGTTTATTAGAGTTTTATCTTTTTGCGTGCACTTTTCGATTCGTTATGCAGACGATCAAGTGCAGTAACAGCATATCTGTATTTAGTTTTTCCATCAATATATGGTAAGCGATAGAAAGTATTTCTTGTGATAGCCATAATATGAGAAGGATCTTCAATATCTACTTTTTCCTTTGCGCCAAAGCGGTAAATCACATATTGAACAGCACGATCCATCTCTGTCTTAGCTTTAGGAGCAGTCCAGAACAAAATATATCCATCTGATGTCCAAACAGGTTTCACTTTTTTCACCTTTCCAGGAGCTTTGTTATCCATGAAATCAAAAACAGGAACAAGAGCTGGGTATTTATTATATTCCTGCACTAAAGCATCTCTATAATTCCCTACATTCTCAACGACTGCACTAGCAGGCCATTGGCAACTACCTCCAATACTTTGATAAGAACGTTGTAAGGCTATTTTGCGTGGCAGCTGGTTAATTGTAGGATTTAGAGGATCGGCATGAGTCACGGTATTCTTAACAGATTCCCCAATAAACAAAGGACGATTTTCTGTATGACGTGCCCACCAATCTACCAAGGTTTGATAGTCTGCACGAGGGTGACCTATTTCCCAATAAAGCTGAGGAATATTATAATCGATCCAACCTTCACGAGCCCATAGAAGAACATCAGCATACAAGTCATCATAATTTTGTAAGGCTTGAGTATTACTACCCAACGGATCACTACTTTGATTACGATATACCCCAAAAGGGCTAACTCCAAACTTCACCCAAGGTTTAATGTCACGAATCGTCTCATGGATTTTTTTAATCAATAAGTTTACGTTACTGCGACGCCAATCTCCTATATCATCAAAGCCTCCTCCATAACGTGCAAAACTAGCGCTATCAGGGAAATTAACTCCTTTAATAGGATATGGATAAAAATAATCGTCCATATGTATTGCATCCACATCATAACGAGCAACAATATCGGAAACAACCATGCATATATGTTTGCGACTTTGTGGCAAAGCAGGATCAAAGAATAGTTGATCTCCATATTTAACAAACCATTCAGGATGTATATTATAAACATGATTAGAAGCTAGCTTCGTTTTCAATGTTGTTTTGACTCTATAAGGATTAATCCAAGCGTGAAATTCCATCCCCCGTTTATGACATTCATCAATCATAAATTCCATAGGATCCCAATAAGGGTTAGGAGCTTCGCCCTGAACTCCAGTAAGAAAACGACTCCAAGGTTCTAATTTAGATGCATACAATGCATCCGCAGCAGGACGCACTTGAAATATGATTGCATTGATGCCTGCCCCTTGAAGAGAATTAAGCTGATCTATCAATCTCTGTTTTACTATATCTGTTGGTACACCTTTGAACTGTCCGTTCACACTCTGTATCCAAGCAGCTCTGAATTCACGTTTAGGATATTTTTGCGCCTGCATTGCCAAAGAAAAAGACAAGGCTAGTAAAAGGAAGAGGGAAAATCTTAGTTTCATAATTGCCATTGTTTATTAAAATGCGAAGCAAAGATAAGAGATAATTCATTAACTTTGCATATTCATAGCTAATATATCGGCAACAAAGGGTTGTTGATAAGTCGGCTTTATAACTAAACAAAGTACATCAGCATTATGCCAGACAACAAGTATATCAGCATCAAAGGCGCAAGGGTTAACAACCTAAAAAACATTGATGTAAACATTCCGAGAAATAAATTAATAGTCATCACTGGATTGTCCGGATCAGGCAAATCCTCTCTGGCATTCGACACTCTATATGCCGAAGGCCAACGTCGTTATGTAGAAAGCCTTTCTTCATACGCCCGACAGTTTCTTGGAAGAATGAGTAAACCTGAATGCGATTTTATCAAAGGAATTCCTCCCGCTATTGCTATAGAACAAAAAGTAAACAGTCGCAACCCACGTTCAACAGTCGGAACAAGTACTGAAATATACGAATACCTCCGCCTACTCTATGCTAGAGTTGGAAAAACATTTAGTCCCATAAGCGGATGTGAAGTAAAGAAGCATAGCACTGAAGATATTGTTAGCTGCATGCTAAATTATCCCACAGGTACCAGATATACCGTGCTAACACGAATTTTACAAAGAGAAGGAAGAACCTTGCAAGAACAGTTAGAAATCAATTTAAAACAAGGTTTTAATAGAATAGAGGTAAATGAAAAAACTGTACGCATAGATGAATATAAAATAAAAAAAGAAGATCAGCTTTATCTTTTAGTAGACCGTATGACTACAAGCAACGATAAGGATTCTATTAGTCGTTTGGTTGATTCTGCTGAAACAGCAATGTATGAAGGAGATGGAATCTGCATACTCCGTTTTTATCTTCAGGATGGTAGTAGCAAATTACATACATTCAGTACTAAATTCGAAGCTGATGGTATTGTTTTCGAAGAGCCTACCGACCAGATGTTCTCTTTTAACTCTCCAATAGGTGCTTGTCCCGAATGCGAAGGATTTGGAAAAGTCATTGGTATTGACGAACATTTAGTCGTACCTAATCGCTCTCTATCGATCTATGATGGTGCCATAGTATGCTGGCGAGGTGAAAAAATAGGTGAATGGAAAAACGAACTCATACACAACGCTGAAAAATTTAACTTCCCTATTTTTACTCCTTATTATCAACTGACCGACGAAGAGAAGCGAATATTATGGGAAGGCAATGAATATTTTCATGGCATTAATGATTTTTTCAAAATGCTTCATGAAAATCAATATAAGATACAGTACAGAGTCATGTTAGCCCGCTATCGAGGAAAAACAATCTGTCCAAAATGCCATGGAACCAGGCTAAAACCAGAAGCTGGATATGTACGAGTTAGTGGCAAAAGCATTAGTGAATTAGTGGATCTACCCATTAGAGAATTAAAAGATTTCTTCGATTCTATAAAATTAAATAAGCATGATAGCGAAGTAGCCCGTCGCATACTGACGGAAATAAACAGCCGTATCCGCTTCCTTATTGAGGTGGGCTTGGAATATTTAACCCTAAACCGCTTATCCAACTCTCTTTCAGGGGGAGAAAGCCAGCGTATTAATCTGGCAACCTCCTTAGGCAGTAGTCTAGTAGGTAGCTTATACATTCTTGACGAACCAAGCATTGGTTTGCATAGTCGTGATACAGATAAACTAATCCATGTTCTTCGCGAACTGCAAGAGTTAGGTAACACTGTAATTATAGTAGAACACGATGAAGAAATTATCAGAACTGCCGATTATATTATTGATATTGGTCCAGATGCAGGACGATTAGGAGGAGAAGTTGTTTACCAAGGAGAGATGAAAGATATTAAGAAAGGTAGTAATAGTCATACAGTGCACTACTTACTTGGTGAAGAAGAAATTCCCCTACCTCTGCAACGTAGACCTTGGAACAATTACATAGAAATTACCGGAGCCCGAGAAAATAACCTAAAAGGAATTGACGTGCGCTTTCCATTAAATGTGATGACGGTAGTAACCGGCGTTTCTGGTTCGGGTAAAAGTACATTAGTGAAAGATATCTTTTATAAAGCGCTCAAAAGAGAATTAGATGAGTGCAGCGATCGGCCGGGAGAATTTGCAAGTATTAGAGGAGACATCAACAATTTACGCAATGTTGAATTTGTTGATCAAAATCCTATTGGAAGATCTTCACGCAGTAATCCAGTTACTTATATCAAAGCTTATGATGAGATACGTAAACTATGGGCCGACCAGCCATTAGCAAAACAAATGGGCTACACAGCTGGCTATTTTAGTTTTAACAGTGAAGGTGGACGTTGTGAAGAATGCAAAGGAGATGGTACCATCACTGTAGAAATGCAATTTATGGCTGATTTGGTTTTGGAATGTGAAACATGTCATGGCAAACGATTCAAAGCAGACACACTTGAAGTCACTTTTCATGAGAAAAACATCTATGACATATTGCAGATGACCGTAAACGAAGCAATCGAATTTTTCACACAATACGGACAAAAGAAAATCATAAAGAAACTAACTTCTCTTCAAGAAGTGGGATTAGGATACATTAAATTAGGGCAAACATCCTCCACTCTTTCTGGAGGAGAAAATCAACGCGTTAAATTAGCTTTCTATTTAAGCCAAGAAAAAGCGGATCCGACTCTTTTCATTTTTGACGAACCAACAACTGGACTTCATTTTCATGACATTAAGAAACTGCTTGAAGCTTTTGACGCCTTAATTCGCCGAGGACATAGTATCATCATTATAGAACATAACATGGATGTAATAAAATGTGCCGACCATGTTATTGACCTTGGTCCTGAGGGAGGAGACAAAGGCGGAAACCTAGTTGTTGCAGGAACACCTGAAGAGGTAGCTGCTTGTGCTGCTAGCTATACTGGTCAATTTTTGAAAGAAAAAATAGACATTTAAATCTTATCCGAAATAGCCTATTTCTCATATATGTATATAAAAATTTGGAGCAAAGATAGTGTTTTACTATCTTTGCCATAAGACAAATAGCATATTGAAGTCTTTTTGCTAAATAAATGGCTTCAAATAAATTTGTCTAAACTGAGAATAGAACCCGCTGCAAACATCTTAGATTGTATAAATAAGGTGAAACACATCTTTTAGAGCAGAAGTTAGATAAACACTGCCTCTTCTTAGTAACTACGTAGCAAAATATCCTTATACAAAATATTATATTTTGGTAAAAAGGAGTTCATGTGAACAATCACACAATAAAAACTCAGTTATTTATACCGGGAGGCATAAAGAACTTCATAGATATTAGCAAGAAAAAATAAAAATATCTAATTCTAGCAAACTCTCACACCTATTTCAATGAAAAGGTTAGCAGAGAATGACTATTCATAATATAGCCTAACAAATATGCTATATTATGAGTATAATCTAAGAAGTGTCTAATAATAACCAACAACTAAAACCAAAGAAAAGAATGGAAATGATTTTTACAAAACGCCAACAAGAAATCACTCAAAAAATTGATCCTCAATCAGGCAAAGAGGAATGGCTCAACTGGAAGTGGCAAGTACGTAACTCAGTAAAAACAATCGATGCTTTTGAAGCTTTGAGTGGCATTCATTTTTCAGAAGAAGAGAAGGTTGAATTGGAAAAGACACAAGAACATTTTCCTTTATCTATTACTCCCTATTATCTATCTCTTATAAAAAAAGAAAATTATAAAAATGATCCGGTCTTCAAACAAGCATTTTTAGACAATAGAGAGCTCATCGTGAGCAGTAGTGAAATGGGTGACCCTCTTTCAGAAGATCATGATAGTCCTGTACCGGGAATCACTCACCGATATCCCGATAGAGTTCTTTTTTTAGTTAGTAATGTGTGTGCTATGTATTGTCGCCATTGCACACGCAAACGTAAAGTAGGAGATGTTGATTCCATTCCGGGAAAAGATCAAATAAAACAAGGAATAGAATATATTAAGAACACACCACAAATTAGAGATGTACTGCTATCTGGGGGAGATCCCTTCATGTTATCAAACGATTATTTAGATTGGATACTCAGTGAAATAAGGGCAATTCCGCACGTGCAAGTTATTAGAATAGGCACAAGAACCCCGGTAGTATTACCCTATCGTATCACCAATGATCTAGTAAACATCCTAAAAAAACATCACCCAATCTGGATTAACACACATTTCAACCATCCTCGAGAACTTACATCTTCGGCACGATACGCCTTAGCCAAATTAGCCAATGCAGGAATTCCCCTAGGGAATCAATCAGTTTTATTGGCCGATGTAAACGATTGTCCGCGTATAATGAAAGAGTTAGTGCATCGGTTAGTCATGAATAGAGTCAGACCCTATTATCTATATCAATGTGATCTATCTGAAGGGCTCTCTCATTTTCGCACGCCTGTAGGAAAGGGTATAGAAATTATGGAAAATCTAATTGGTCATACCAGTGGCTTTGCTGTTCCTACTTATGTAATTGATGCGCCTGGAGGAGGAGGAAAAATCCCAGTCATGCCTAATTATGTAATTTCCTGGAGTGCTAACAAAGTAATTTTACGCAATTATGAAGGAGTAATTACTACCTACCAAGAGCCAGACAATTACACTCCTACTCTCTGTGATAGGAACTGCAAAAGTTGTAATTTAGAACTAGAATTGAATGATGGTGAAGAAATCAATGCTATCGGAATAGAACAATTATTATCTGATTATGACAACACCATATCATTAATACCAGCAAATAACGAGCGTCTAAAAAGACGTAATAATGAGGAAGAAGAAGATAAATAAAAAAGTGGAGAATATGAAAGAAACAAAAAAAATATTTCAATCACATTTATCACACAACAAAGAAAACAATCGGATATATCTCATGGAGATGCATACTGATGATTTTCCAGAAATTATAAACCACATGGACATTTTAGCAAGGGCTAATAATTACACAAAACTTTTTGCTAAAGTGCCAGCCAAATATGGACCCACTTTCATAAGGAACGGATATTTTATTGAAGCTTGTATACCAGGTTTCTACAACGGACAAGAAGACGCAATGTTCTTGATGAAATATTCATCAGAAGAACGAAAACAGCCTGAAAGCAAGGCACTTGCGGCATTTCAAGATTTGCTTCTCCAACCGTCTACCTCCGAGGGTACCTCCAATCACAATTGCGTTTTACAAACTCTGAAAGAAACGGATATAACAGAAATGATCTCAATATTTAAAAAAGTTTTTCCCTCTTATCCATTTCCGATTTTTGATCCTGACTTCATTCTAAAAAGCATGAAAGAGGAAGGCACTCGATATTTTGGAGCCTTCTATAAAAAAAAGCTTATTGCAATTAGCTCTGCAGAGTGTAATACTAAAAACAAGAATGCGGAAATGACTGACTTTGCCGTACTACCAGAGCATCGAGGTAAAAAGCTAGCCACTCACTTACTTTCATACATGGAGCAAGAACTATCTAATGATGGCTATTTAACATTTTACACAATAGCCCGGCTACATTCATTAGCTATGAACAAGACATTTTATAATATGGGATATAAATATTCCGGCACGCTCACAAGAAATACGCAGATAGCAGGAAATATAGAAAGTATGAATGTATGGTACAAAAGAGTGTAAATACGATGTTTTACATAAAATATAAATGAGATTAAAGCCTTTATATAACAACAAAACGCTGAAGTTTGAGAATAAACTTCAGCGTTTTTGTTGTTATGCAGATAAATCAAAAATAAAAACCAAATCCCAATTTAAATCCTATTTTAGAATTATTTCCATTCTTCAAAGATAAATCATAATAAACAGCAGGTTCAATGGTCACTGTTCTAGATAAAAAATAAGCATAACCACCTTGCAATCCCAAAGCATAATCACTAGCATGAGTACCACCATAATACCAACGCTTCATATTAAGCCCGGCACCTAGATATACACCTGTTTTTTCAAAGTAATAGCGGCCATTAGCACCGAGCGTATAAGTATCCTTCGGATCACTCCAATCAGCTCCTAAGGTTAATAAAAGCGCAATATTGTCTTCTAAAAAAGTACCTCCTTCAGCCAAGAAGCCCAAATGTCCTTTATCGCTATCACTATAAGAAAAATCCATACTTGTCATAGAAGTATTTACCATCCACTTCCCTTTCTCAAACTGAGCCTGTGCACCCAATGAAGCAAGCAACAGGCAAATAATCAATACTGATTTTTTCATTTATTCAATTTATTAACATTACTATTATTATCTTCATCGCGACGACGCTGCTGAAGTTTTTCTTTTTTTCTTAATACCAACCAAAGAGCTAAAACAATAATATACGAGCCGGTAAGAGTGAGAATTTTTTCCACATCGCTAATTTCAGTGTTTCGTGGCAGCAAATAAGCACCTGTAGCCGTAACATAAAGAAAAAAAGCAATAGCAATCCATGTTGATTTTCTTAGTCTTTTCATATATCAATTATTCTATTTATAGTTATTATTTCTAATCATCACTCTTTTTTTCCAAAAAATAAACCAAACAAGTCCTATCAACGTGCAAAATCCTCCTATAGCGAAGGAAAAAACATGCGGTAAAGATAATCCTTCAGGAGCAATACAAATATAGGTAGAACAGACACCTGTCATAAACAATGCAGGAATAAGAGTTAAGACATAGATTTTATTCGTACGCACGAGAAAAACGGTTATAGTCCAAAGAGTAAAAACAGAAAGTGTTTGGTTTGCCCATGCGAAATAACGCCAAATCATATCAAAGCCATTCTTATCACGCAAACTATACAACAATAAACCAATAGCCAAAAGAAACATCGGTATACAGATGTATAAACGGCGACGACTACTTCTTTGTTCCACGCCTAGAAAGTCTGCCACAATAAGCCGGGCTGAACGAAAAGCTGTATCGCCAGATGTTATAGGAGCCGCAATAACTCCTAAAACAGCAAGTATACCTCCAATACTCCCCAACCATCCTTTCGTAATTGCATCTACAATCACAGAAGCATTTGTTTCACCCATACCATGCTGATGAAAGAAAAACGTTGCAGCGGCAGCCCATATTAAAGCGACAATACCTTCAGTTATCATAGCTCCATAAAAAACAGGACGCCCATAACGTTCGCTAGTCATGCAACGTGCCATTAAAGGACTCTGCGTAGCATGAAAACCGGAAATTGCTCCACATGCGATACTAACAAACATAATAGGGAAAATAGGCAACGCCTTTGCATTAGGGTGCGTATTCTGTAGCCCATCCCAAATTTCAGGTAATGCTGGATGGTAAACATAAAGCATAATCAAAATACCTATCGCCATAAACAATAGAGCAGCTGCAAAAAGAGGATAAATTTTGCCGATAATTTTATCAATAGGTAGTAAAGTCGCAAAGACATAATAGGCAAAGACTATTATTATCCAAAAAGTAACATCCAAATGCTCAGGAGTCAACTTAGCTAACAATCCTGCCGGACCAGCTACAAAAACCGAACCCACCAAAATCATTAAAAGAACAGTAAAACCACGCATTACCTGTTTAGCTGTTAATCCCAAATAACGTCCGACTATTTCAGGGAGGCTTTCACCTCCATGCCTCAATGATAACATACCGGAAAAATAATCATGCGTTGCTCCTGCAAAAATGCTTCCCAAAACAATCCACAAATAAGAAGCCGTACCAAATTTAGCTCCCATAATAGCCCCAAAGATAGGACCTAATCCTGCTATATTAAGAAATTGAATCATAAATATTTTCCAAGCAGGCAAAGGAATAAAATCGACTCCGTCAGCTTTAGTAACAGCGGGAGTCATTCTATCATCAGGAGCAAAAATCCGTTCCACAATGCGTCCATAAACAAAATAGCCTATAATCAAAGCTAATAGGCAAGCAGTAAATGTAATCATGGCGTGTTATTTAGTATAGCAAATGTAGTATATTCTCTTGAAACCTCACAACAATATCACCACTTTTACTACCTTTGCAGCAGATTTACACGTACCGTTATGCACATCGATCGTTATCTATTTACTATCTTTTTATTGCTTGAAAGTTTATCTCTCAAAGCAAACCCTAAGTATGAAGTTCGTGCAGCTTGGGTTACAGCAGTATATGGACTTGATTGGCCTCAAACAAAAGCAAATACCCCTGCGGCTATTCGTCGCCAGCAAGCTGAACTACTAGCAATATTAGATAAACTAAAAGAAGCAAACTTTAACACAGTCCTCTTTCAAACACGGACACGTGGTGATGTACTTTACAAATCCAACATAGAGCCTTTCAATTCCATACTTACAGGAAAGACTGGAAAAAGTCCGGGATACGACCCTTTGAAGTTTGCCGTACAAGAATGCCATAAAAGAGGAATGGAATGCCATGCATGGATTGTAGCAATTCCTCTTGGGAATAGAAGACATGTAGCACGACTGGGTAGAAAATCGGTTGTCGTACAAAATAGAAAAATTTGTGTCCCTTATAAACGGGAATGGTTTCTAAACCCTGGAAATCCAAAGACTAAGAAGTACTTGATGAGGTTAATTACCGAAATAGTTAGTCAGTATGATATAGATGGAGTACATTTTGACTATCTTCGCTATCCTGAAAAAGCTTCCCATTTTCCTGACAGAAAAGAATACAGATTATACGGAAAAGGTAAAACCATTGACCAATGGAGACGAGATAATTTAACAAAGATTGTTCGATATATATATAGAGGAGTAAAAAGATTAAAGCCTTGGGTAAAAGTCAGTACTTGTCCTGTAGGAAAATTCCGTGATACCTCCCGCTATTCTTCACGAGGATTCAATGCTTTTTATACCGTATACCAGGATGCACAAGGGTGGCTTAAAGAAGGTATACAAGACCAAATATACCCCATGATGTATTTCAGAGGGAATAACTTTTATCCTTTTGCACTTGACTGGCAAGAGCATAGTTACGGACGACAAATTATTCCCGGATTAGGAATCTATTTCCTCAGTTCTTCAGAAGGTAATTGGACACGAGATGAAGTGGAGCGTCAGATAAATTTCGTAAGAACTAACGGTATGGCTGGGCAGGGACACTATCGTGTAAAATACCTAATGGAAAATATTCAAGGGCTTTATGATCAACTAGCAGATAAATATTATTCTACTCAAGCCCTACAACCCCCTATGCCTTGGCTAGATAGCATCCCTCCTACAACCCCGGAAGACCTTAGTCTAAAACGAAAAGAAGGATATACGATTTTGCAATGGGCTCGTTCTGAAGATAATGATAAACAAAACAAACCTTATTATATAATTTACGCATCAGACCACTATCCCGTAGACACTAGCCGAGCAGAAAATATTATTGCACAACGCGTAGAAGGAACAACCTATACCTATGCTCCACTTCGGCCATGGGATAATCGAGATTATTTCGCTGTATCTGCTATCGATCGCTATGGTAATGAAAGCAAAGCTGTACAGTTAAAGCTCCCTTAGAAGTTAGTCTAACAATACAGTAGCGACATATTGAGTATGAATAGTTACGGGAGTAAGCGAAAAGTATCCTTTCGCTAAACGTCCACCGGAAATACATACCGGATATTTTTGCTGAAATTCTTCATGTTTACGTAACGCATCCCCTTGGTTGGAAAAGTATTGTACCCTGAATTTGCCTATATTGCCTTGAACAACATAGTGATCATAAAAAAGTCGAGCTAACACTCCCATATTCATACGCAAATTAAGCTCCACACAAGGATGAATGCGATATTGAGGTTTTTCCTTAAAAGAGCATATCATCATATCCACTCCAATATAACCAATATATGTAGCAGAAAACATTCGGAATAATTTGTCTTCTAAATGAAAACGAAGAGCTGCTAAATCAGCAGCAGAAACATAGCATAACAAAGCACTCTCTATAGCCTTATCTGTCAATAAGAAACTCCCCTCATATGCACCTCCTGTTCCGGTATAAAACAATGAATAACCAACAAAAGAAACTTTACCCCTATCCAAATAAAATTCCATTGCAAAATCCTCAACCTTTTGATATAAAGGCTCTATCACTATCCCTCCTTGTTGCCTAATAACCCTTGAACACCAATTAATAACAGGAACAGAAAGTCCGTTTCTTACATAACAGAGCCCCTTCCCACTTCCAGACCAAGGTGCTTTCAATATTACTTCGGGATATTTTTCTAAAAACGTTTCCAGCTCATTAATAGATGAAGAATAAGCAGAAAAGCCACAGAAAGAAGGGTTTAACTGCAATGTAGGAAGTAAATAGACAGCTTTCAAACGACTAGAAAAGTCCCTAAGATTATTCAATTCCCCCATATCAGGTAAGCTCAAATCTGATATTCCTAAACGATAAAGATACTTCCGCAAAGCTACATTCCAGCCCCAAGGAACGGGAAGAAAATCTGAAGACATAGTTACTTCAGGCTCAGTTATCAGAACAGGCAACGATGCAAAATGATGATTCATCTCATTTCTAAAAGAAAGATTATAGGCCGAAGGTGCTAAAACAAAAGAATCAGGAGTAGCATACCATATTGGCAATAGTGCCAAATCTAGAGTCATCTTCCTTGTAGAAGCAGGAGGCATATAGTTTTCATCTCCATTCGCCAGCGCTAAATCATTATCAGGATTAAAAATATATAGTTTTCTATTTGTCATAAAAAGGTAAAAGCAGCTATGTCTTAACAAAAAAGTTTATCAGATGAGCCTTAATTAAATGCATAACACTCATCCATAATATATCAAAAAAAGAACAAACCTACATAAAAAACAGATCGCTACAAACAAAGAGAACTAAGTTTATTCTAAAAAACGACATTCTCCATCAGTATGAATAATATGCAGGAAGACATAATGGAACATTCTACAAGCAAAAGTAAAAATACACAAAGCAAATAAGGGCATTTTTATGATCCATTCTTATTAAAAAAGTAGATCTGTCGAATATAAAATTCTCTCACAACGTTATAAAATATAAATAATAGGCTAAAAAAAGATATTTTGCTATCTCTACTTTGCAAATATTAGAAAAACAGCTATATTTGTAGCCCGAAAAACCAATGAAAAGATGGAAGCATTCTACCGTACACACGCTTACCTAGTAGAGCATAATAATGCACCTGTGCGCCGTGATCTAATGGATGAAATAGATTGGAACGACCGTCTCATAGGTATTAAAGGAACCCGTGGAGTAGGCAAAACAACTTTTTTACTTCAATATGCTAAAGAAAAATTCGGCACGGATCGTTCATGCCTCTTTATTAATATGAACAATTTCTACTTTGCCGGACATTCCATTATTGAATTTGCAGATGAATTTCAAAGCAAAGGAGGTAAAGTTCTTCTTATCGACCAAGTGTTTAAATACGATGGTTGGAGCGAAGAATTGCGCATCTGCTATGAACGCTTTCCAAACCTAAAAATAGTTTTCACCGGTTCATCAGTCATGAGATTGAAAGAAGAAAATCTAGAACTGGGAAACATTGTAAAAAGCTATAATTTAAGAGGATTCTCATTTCGTGAATTTCTAAATCTTCAAACCGGAATGAGATTTCGTTCATACACACTCGAAGAAATATTAAACAACCACGAACAAATAGCTAAAGGTATACTATCAAAAGTAAAACCACTAGACTACTTTCAAGATTATCTCCATCATGGTTTTTATCCTTTTTTTCTGGAAAAACGTAATTTTTCAGAGAATTTGCTGAAGACAATGAACATGATGATTGAAGTAGACATACTTCTTATCAAACAAATAGAACTTAAATACCTTCCTAAAATAAAAAAATTATTATATCTTTTGGCTGTAGAGGGACCACAAGCTCCCAATGTAAGCCAATTGGCAAATGACATACAAACATCACGGGCAACCGTAATGAATTACATCAAATATTTGGCAGACGCACGATTAATCAACATGATTTATCCTAAAGGAGAAGGTTTTCCCAAAAAGCCATCGAAAATCATGATGCATAATACCAACCTGATGTATTCGATTTATCCTCTAAAAGTAGATGAGCAAGATGTGCTAGACACGTTCTTTCTAAACACCATGTATAAAGATCATACATTAAACAAAGGTGACAAGAACTCTTCTTTTTTGGTAGATAACTCAATGCCTTTCAAAATATGTTGTGAAGGACATAAGATTAAAAATAACCCTGATGTTACGTATGCCATACATAAAACAGAAATAGGTCGAAATAATCAAGTTCCACTTTGGTTATTTGGCTTTTTGTATTAACATATTTTACTTAATAATATTTTAGTTATGACTAAACAGAAGAAATTCATCACTTGCGATGGTAATCAGGCTGCTGCACATATTTCATATATGTTCTCAGAAGTAGCTGCGATTTATCCCATCACCCCATCTTCGACTATGGCTGAGTACGTAGACGAATGGGCTGCCGCAGGACGTAAAAACATCTTCGGCGAAACAGTATTGGTGCAAGAAATGCAGTCGGAAGGAGGAGCTGCGGCTGCTGTCCACGGTTCACTGCAAGCCGGTGCGTTAACAACTACATATACAGCATCACAAGGTTTGCTCCTTATGATTCCTAATATGTATAAAATTGCCGGTGAATTGTTACCTTGCGTTTTCCACGTATCTGCACGTTCAATCGCAACTCATGCACTTTCTATCTTTGGCGACCATCAAGACGTTATGGCTACTCGCCAAACTGGATTTGCTATGTTAGCTGAAGGTTCTGTACAAGAAGTTATGGACCTTGCTGCAGTAGCACATTTATCAACGTTAAAATCTCGCATTCCTTTTGTGAATTTCTTCGATGGCTTCCGTACTTCCCATGAGATTCAAAAAATAGAAATGTTGGAAAATGAAGACTTAGCCCACTTGATTGATCAAGATGCACTAGGCGAATTCCGCAAACGCGCAATGAATCCTTCTGCTCCTGTAGCACGTGGAATGGCAGAAAATCCTGATGTTTATTTCCAACACACAGAATCAACAAACAGTTTCTATGAAGAAGTTCCTGCTATTGTAGAAGAATACATGAAAGAACTTTCTGCTATTACCGGTCGTAAATATGGTCTATTTGACTATTACGGTGCAGATGATGCAGAACGTGTCATTATAGCTATGGGTTCAGTAACTGAAGCTGCTCGTGAAGCAATTGATTACCTAACTTCTCAAGGAGAAAAAGTAGGTTTAGTTGCAGTACACTTGTATCGTCCATTCTCTGCAAAACACTTCCTTGCTGCTGTGCCTAAAACAGCAAAAAACATTGCAGTATTAGACAGAACCAAAGAACCGGGAGCTAATGGTGAACCATTATATCTTGACGTAAAAGATTGCTTCTATGGCACAGAGAATGCTCCTGTGATTGTAGGTGGCCGTTACGGACTTTCTTCTAAAGATACTACTCCGGCACAAATAATCTCTGTATTTGAGAACTTGGCTTTACCTATGCCTAAAAATCATTTCACTATTGGTATAGTAGATGATGTTACATTCACTTCTCTACCAACAAAAGAAGAAATAGCTTTAGGTGGTTCTGGAATGTACGAAGCTAAATTCTATGGTTTAGGTGCTGATGGTACTGTAGGTGCTAACAAGAACTCGGTAAAAATTATCGGTGACAACACTGATAAACATTGCCAAGCATATTTCTCATATGATTCAAAGAAATCAGGAGGTTTCACTTGTTCACATCTTCGTTTCGGCGACACTCCTATCCGCTCTACTTATTTGGTAAACACTCCAAATTTCGTAGCTTGCCACGTACAAGCTTACCTAAGAATGTACGACGTAACACGCGGTTTGCAAAAGAATGGTACTTTCTTGCTAAACACTATTTGGAACGATGAGGAATTGGCAAAGAACCTTCCAAATAAAGTAAAACGTAATTTTGCTAAAAACAATATCACAGTTTACTATATTAACGCAACACAAATAGCGCAAGAGATTGGTTTGGGCAACCGTACCAACACAATTCTTCAATCAGCTTTCTTCCGTATCACAGGCGTTATTCCTGTTGAATTGGCCGTTGAGCAAATGAAGAAATTCATCGTGAAATCTTACGGTAAGAAAGGTGAAGATGTTGTAAATAAGAATTACGCTGCAGTTGATCGTGGAGGTGAATATAAACAAATGACTGTAGATCCTGCATGGGCTAGCTTAACTGATGAGAAGGAAGCTAGCAATAATGATCCTGCATTCATCAATGAAGTTGTTCGTCCGGTAAATGAACAAGATGGTGATTTACTTCCAGTTTCTACTTTCAAAGGCATAGAAGATGGAACATGGCAACAAGGTACTGCTAAGTATGAAAAACGTGGAGTTGCAGCTTTCGTTCCAGAGTGGGAACCAGAAAACTGTATTCAATGTAACAAATGTGCTTACGTTTGTCCTCACGCTTGTATTCGTCCATTCGTTTTAGATACTGAAGAACAAAAATCAGCTAACTTCACAACATTGAAAGCTGTTGGTAAACAATTTGCCGATATGACTTTCCGTATTCAAGTTAGTGCATTAGACTGTTTAGGTTGTAACAACTGTGTTGACGTATGTCCTGGTAACCCCAAGAAAGGTGGCAAAGCGTTAACAATGAAGCACTTGGAATCTCAATTAAAAGAAGTGCCTAATTGGGAATACTGCGTTGACTCAGTGAAGAGTAAACAACATTTAGTAGATGTCAAATCTAACGTGAAGAATTCACAGTTTGCAACCCCAATGTTCGAGTTCTCAGGAGCTTGCTCTGGTTGTGGTGAAACTCCATACGTAAAATTGATCACTCAATTATATGGTGACCGTGAAATGGTAGCTAATGCTACTGGATGTTCTTCTATCTATTCAGGTTCAGTACCTTCAACTCCTTATACTACAAACGCAGAAGGACAAGGTCCTGCTTGGGCTAATTCATTATTTGAAGATTTCTGTGAATTTGGTATGGGTATGGAACTTGCTAATGAGAAAATGCGTGCACGCATCAGCAAGATAATGACCGAAGCTCAGGAGTCTGACTGCTGCTCTGATGAACTTAAAGCACTATTCAAAGAATGGATAGAAAATATGCTTGATGCAGACAAGACAAAAGAATTGGCTGCAAAGATCATCCCATTAACAGAAAGTTGTGATTGTAAATATTGCAAAGAGATCGCTTCATTAAAACACTATTTAGTAAAACGTTCTCAATGGATCATCGGTGGTGATGGTGCATCTTACGATATTGGTTATGGTGGTCTTGACCATGTAATAGCAAGCGGTAAAGACGTGAACATCTTAGTATTGGATACAGAAGTTTATTCTAATACAGGTGGACAATCATCTAAATCAACTCCAGTCGGTGCAATTGCTAAATTTGCTGCTGCGGGTAAAAGAATTCGCAAAAAAGATCTTGGTTTGATGGCTACAACATATGGATACGTATACGTTGCACAAGTTGCAATGGGTGCAGATCAAGCTCAAACATTGAAAGCTATCCGTGAAGCAGAAGCATATCCTGGACCATCATTGATTATTGCTTACTCTCCATGTATCAGCCACGGTTTGAAATCAGGTATGGGTAAAGCCCAAGCAGAACAAGCTGAAGCTGTAAAATGTGGTTACTGGCACTTGTGGCGCTACAATCCTGCATTGGAAGAAGCAGGAAAGAACCCATTCACTCTTGACTCTAAAGAGCCTAACTGGGACGAATTCCAAAACTTCCTTAAAGGTGAGGTACGCTACACTTCAGTAATGAAACAATATCCTACTGAAGCTGCAGAATTATTTAATGCTGCAGAAGATAATGCTAAATGGAGATATCGCAGTTACCAACGCTTGGCTCAACAAGCATGGGGAACAGAAATTCAATAATCTTTTTAGGTTATCGTATAAATATAAAATGGGGACTCCTTTGAGTTCCCATTTTTATTTTAATAATATCCCCTCTTAGCAATCAGCCTCCATAAGCAAATAAGCCATCAACAAAACATTAAGAACAAAAAGACACGCATTTGCAGCTATCAATACAGCAAACACAATGCGTGATAAAACTTTAAAATCGATACTAAGTTACCTTAATTAAAAGAATCTTCTTGATAAGCAGACAATTGAAACTAATGAATATCTTCTCTTGATATGGAGATCAATTAGAAGTGAGTTCAATCATGCTACGCGAGAAAAGCATATATCGATATTTTAATCTTCCATTCAAAGAATATACGTATAGAGGAAAATTGTAATAAGTTAACTCCTTTTCATACCAAAATGCAATATTTTATAGATAAATGATGTATCTTTGGCGCATAAATAATCATATATTAATTGGAATGAAAAAGATATTACTGATTACCGCTTTAGTTCTGCTAAACTTTAACGTTTTCGCTCAGGACAAAAAAGAGTCAAAAAACGATGGCTTTACTTTCACTACAGTCAAAGAAAACCCTATTACTTCAATAAAAAACCAGAACCGTTCTAGTACATGTTGGAGTTTTTCCGGATTAGGTTTTTTTGAATCAGAACTGTTACGTACTGGAAAAGGAGACTACAACCTCGCTGAGATGTTTGTTGTACACCATACGATGATCGACCGCGCTGTGAACTATGTTCGCCTGCACGGAGACAGTTCATTCTCACCTGGAGGAAGTTTCTATGACGTCCTTTATTGCCTTCAAAACTATGGTATAGTACCACAAGAGGCTATGAATGGAATCATGTATGGAGATACTTTACCAGTACACAGTGAATTAGATGCTACTGCCGGAGCTTATGTTAATGCTATAGCGAAAGGAAGACTGAAGAAACTAACTCCAGTATGGAAAGATGGACTCAGCGCTATCTATGATACTTATTTGGGTAAATACCCTAAAGAGTTCAATTATCAAGGTAAACAATACACCCCAAAAACATTCGCAAAATCATTGGGATTAAACCTAGATGATTATATTTCTATCACTTCATATACTCATCACCCTTTCTACACCCAGTTTTCTCTTGAAATTCAAGATAACTGGCGTAATGCTCAATCATGGAACTTGCCAATAGATGAATTCATGGAAGTTATAGATTATGCTGTCAACAAAGGATACACTGTGGCATGGGGAAGTGATGTCAGCGAAGCAGGCTTTACTCGCAACGGCATAGCTGTTGTTCCAGATATTAATCACGCCGACCTTTCGGGATCTGATATGGCTCATTGGACTGGATTGCGCTTAACGGATAAAGAAAAGAAATTAGCTAGCAAACCAGGTTTAGAGAAAAAAATCACCCAAGAAATGCGTCAAGAAGGCTTTGACGATTGGGAAACAACCGATGATCACGGTATGATTATCTACGGAATAGCCAAAGATCAAACTGGAAAAGAATATTATATGGTTAAAAATTCATGGGGTACTAATAACAAATACAAAGGTACCTGGTATGCCTCAAAGGCTTTTGTGAGATATAAAACAATGAATATTCTAATAAATAAAAATGCATTGCCAAAAGAGATAGCAAAAAAATTGGGGTTATAATCTAACTTCATTTTGAGATAGCAGAATAAAGCTAGCTACACACTCTTTTAAAACTAAAACGCCCTCGCTACAATATTTTGTAACGAGGGCGTTTTAATGGGTCAGAATCTTTAAGAAACAACCTCACTATAATAAAAACAAAACTTCTAAAATCAGCCTTCTATTAAAAATCCTTTCCCTTGCCTGATTATTTCAACTTCACCATTTACACAATTCACAATTGTAGAAGGTTCAATTCCACCTATTCCACCATCTATGACTAGATCAACAGAGTTTCCCCATTTTTCATCAATCAACTCGGGAGTCGTCAAGTATTCAATATCTTCATTCTCATTATAAGGAATAGTCGTCGTTAAAATAGGTGCATCCAATATGCGAGCAATTTCACTGGTAATATGGTTATCAGGCATACGTATTCCCACTTCTTTCCTATTTTTGAAAATTTTAGGAAGTCTACCACTAGTATTAAGAATAAAAGTGAAAGCTCCCGGCAAATTACGTTTCATTAATTTAAAAGTGTAGTTCTCCACTTTTGTATATTCACTAATGGTACTAAGATCATAACAGATTATAGAAAGATTATTCTTCCTGGGATCAAGATTCTTTATTCGGCAGATCTTCTCTATAGCCCGTTCTTTTAAGCCATGACAACCGATGGCATACATTGTATCCGTAGGATAGATAATTAAGCCTCCGTTGTTAAGCACATCTACTACCCGTTGCAAATCCTTCGGATCATTATTATTATCATATAGTTTTAGTATCATTTCATTTTTTTCTTTAAGAAATTAAATATCTCTTTGGTGGCCTTTTCCTTCACCGTTTTCTGCAACGAATCAACATTAGCTGTAGTAGCAGAATCTAGCCCTAGCTTTTTACCTAGAGCCTTCACAGCTTCACTTTTCGCAGATTTGGCTAATTGAGCTGCCATACTCTTAGTATCTAAAGAGACCTTTGGAGAAGAAAAGGTTCCCCCTATTTTTAAATCAACAGTCGACAATTGAGCAAGCTTCTGTGAAGCAGGTAGTTTGATTTTCCCCGAATAATCAATGCTCTGATCCAAACCGGTAGTTCCCGACAAATTCAAGTTATATGCGCCCATTGTAATATCAAACGGACTTGTAGCTATACGCCCTTTATCTATGGTAAAATCAATCTTAATATCCTTTACTTTCATCTCTTTAAGCGAAGGTTTCTTCACAGCCTCAGCAATCATATCTATAGCCTTTACATCACTAAGATTAACATCTTTTGTTAACAAGGAGCCTTTACCTCGCATAGTATCCAACAAAGGGCTCATCGTTTGATCTAATTGAGTAGATAAATCCATATTACCAGAAAAATTTCCTTTCAGATTTTCAAAGACAGGAGCCATTTTCTGAACCATATCAAGATCCTTATAAGCTTTCGCAAAACCAATATCAGTCATCTTAAAAGTAGCATTCATCTGAGGCTTCTCCATATCTTGCGTAGAATAATAACCATTCATCAAAACACTGCCTCCCATCGTATTCATTGCAAGATTCTTCATGTCAACCTTACCATCTTTGACTAATAGTTGCCCATCCATATTGTTAAATACCATTTTATCAAAAAGAACCTCTTTCATATGAGCATTCATTTGAAGATCAAGATTTTTAGGCACTTCCACCAGTCTGGTATCACTTGTCTGAGCGACCGCTGTAGTATCAGAATCATTTGTCATAAAATCATTTAGATTAAAATGATTAGAATGAATATTTAGAGTCCCTTTCAATGTCTTCTCTTTCAATATATAGCCTATATAATTTTCGAAACGACTATCAGCTGTAATATCATTTTTACCCATATTTACAGTAGTCTCACTCAATTGCAGATATTTAGGAGTAAAAGTCAGCAACGATTTTTTTATTTCCACATCCGGCAGATCTTTGAGCTTTAATGTCATATTATTTAAGCCAACATTTCCTGCGGCATTAAATTTATCATATTGTTCTTTTTCCACATAAGACAAGCGCCCGGAAAGTTGCATATCAGCATTAACTGAACCGTTGAGAGTCATGTCTTCCAATGGATAAACACTCTTTATCATTCCTAAATTCAAAGTACCTTTGGCCTCAGCTTTAAAATCGGGATCACTAACAGGAGTCTTCACAAAAGCAGTCAAACTAAATGGATTTCCTGCTAACCTGAAGGCAAAAGGATGAATATCTATTTCAGTAAGATCAGCATTTCCCCCAGGATTCTTCACATTCGCATGAATATTAATCTGATCTACCCCTGCCGATAATGAAGGGTAACGAAACATTGCGTCTTTCACATCCAAGGTCACATCGAAACGTGGTAAAGTGTCCCCCTGATAAGTTCCTTTAGCATAAGCCGATAGAGTTGCCTTCCCACTCGTCTTTATACTTTCAAAATTTTTAGCATAAATCGCAGGAACAAGCGAAAGTATTTCTTTGAAACCGACTTCGTTCGTATTCAACTTCAAATCCATATCCATAGCAGGATCTTTCATCATAACCCACCCATCTATTCCTCCTTTAATAGCATTCACATGGAACTCACTATTCTTAAATGCATATTTACTATTTACAAGATCCGCATCCAAATCCATCTTCGCATATATTGCAGCCTTATTTAAAAAAGGTATATTACCCATTTTAAAAGTCACTGCTTTAGAGTCCGCTTCAAGGGTAAGCATTGTACGTTTACTGCCAAGATCACCAGAGCAAGAGGCACTTAGCTTATCAACTTTTGCATACATCCCTGCTTGACGATCATCATAAATAATGGTAAGATCTTCTGCTATTAACTTTTGAAGCTTCATTTTAAAAGAAGACTCTTCTGAAGAAGTTGACGATTGTGAAACCGTATCAGACTTCATGATATCCCAATTAACTTTTCCACTGGGCAACACAATGGCATGTAGCTGAGTATTTTTAATAGCGACTTTAGAGACATCATAGCCCGCGTTACCAAACAACGAAAAAAGGTTGATTGCAGCAGTCACTTCTTCTGCTTTAGCAAGAGTATCATTTTCAAATTCTCCGATCCCTTTTATATAGAAGTCTTTTAAAGTAATAGATGCTTTAGGGAAATTTTTAAATAAACTAAGATTCAAACTTTCGAAATCAAACTTAGCATTAAGCATCTTATTTCCTTCATTCTTGACAATAGTTTCTATCTTACCACGAAAAGCCAAAGGTAATATTAACATTAGCAATATGATTACTCCTAATGAGATAGCCCCTATTTTTAGTCCTTTTTTCATACTTGTTTACTTTATATTATTGATAGTAAGTAAGTTACAACACAAATATACTAAATTATTTTAACAAAAAAGTCTTTTAGCAATATGAAATTAAAATCAATTCTTTTTCTTCTTTTTTCTCAATTCTTCAGCTATTCTCCACTGTATGCTCGCCAAATCCTCTTTACCCACTTTGAGCAATGCATCTCCAAACAATTCATGAGAATCAGCATGCTCAGGTTTCAAAGTGGTCGCTTTATCAAAGTCAGCCAAAGCACCTTCAATATTCTCTGTTTCCAAATATAATTTCCCGCGATTATAAATTGCTTTAAAATGGATAGGAGACAATTTTATCACTCTATTAAAACAAAGTTCAGCCTCGTTATAGTTTTTTTCCATCCTAAAAGTAATACCCTTGCGAACCCAAGCATCCGGGTAATCAGGATACAATTCTAGCGCTTTATCATAGTTGGCCATAGCTGCACGAACATCATGTGCCTGTGTAATACATTGATTACCCATCAAATAATACTCACGAGCATATTTCTGCAAATTCTTTTTCTGCTCAGCCATCTGCTCCTTCAGTCTCTTATTCTCATCTCGGAGCTGATTGATAATCCCCAGTTTCTTACGTATAAGCCTCTTCACTACAGGTTTCTCAATATCATACCTCGAATGTATAGCCTTAAAAAAATAATCCAAAAAAGAATTGAAATTTCCTTGATCGAAAGCTTTGCTTGCTTCTACATACTCTACATCCGCCTGAGCCTGCTTTAAAGCTCTTTCTATCGCCATGCGGTTATTAAAGCGCTCCGCAAAAGTAACTATTTCAGGACGAACAAATACATCAGCGCGACTGATCTGCTTCTTTAGTTGAATACCATTAAGAGAGGTACATCTACTTAAAGCAACATAAGCTTGCCCTCCGGCAAAAACACCTCCGGTAAAATCAATCACCACCCTACTAAAAGTAAGACCTTGACTCTTGTGTATCGTTATTGCCCATGCCAAACGAATAGGATATTGAACAAATACACCTAATTCCTCCTCTTCTATCTGTTTTTTCTTTTCATTGTATTTATAGCGAATATTTCTCCACGATTCTTTCTTCACATCACACTCTTTCCCGGTGTCAGTAATAACATATATCGTTCCGTCTTCATCAATGCCGCTAATAGTCCCAATTGTACCGTTCACCCACCGACGTTCATAATCATTTTTTATAAAAATAATCTGTGCACCAGGTTTCAAAGTCAGATCTTTTTGGGTAGGCAAACTACTCTCAGGAAACTCTCCGGTAATCTCACCACAAAAAACGATTGGATCACCAGGCAACTCCTTTAATTTTTTTTCATTAATAAAATCTACATTATCCCGCCGAGTAGCCAGAGTAATATACATATCCGCTTCTCCTTGTTCAATAGAGGTGCCAAAACGAGTATTAAGTAATTGTAAATCAGCAGCCCCCACAGTATTATTACGTATATGATCAAGAACATTCACAAATACCCTGTCAGTTTGCCGATAAACCTTCTTCAATTCAATAGACACCAATTCTATTTGTGCAAAAGCTTTAGCAGAAAAGAAGTAAGGGGTAGGATAAAAGCGACTGAGAATATCACGTTCATCGCTTTTAACAACTGGTTCTAACTGAAAAACATCTCCTACAAAAAGGAGCTGTTTACCACCGAATGGCTCGCGTAAGTTGTGCGAATAGACTCTCAGAATGCGGTCAATGGCATCAATAAGATCTGCCCTAACCATTGAAATTTCATCGATAATAACCAGTTCAATTTGTTCCAATAGCTTACGATGCGCTTTAGTATACTTGAAAAAATCATGTATACGCCCTCGCTGTAAACTCATATTTGGATCATCCGGCAAGAGTGGGTAGAAAGGTAACTTAAAGAAACTATGCATCGTACTCCCGCCTGCATTAATAGCTGCAATACCGGTAGGAGCCAAAACAACATGCTTTTTCTTCGTGTTTTGGCAGATATATTTTAAAAATGTGGATTTCCCTGTTCCCGCCTTTCCTGTTAGGAAAATAGACTGACGCGTATACTGTATCAGGTTTAAAGCATCTTTAAACTCGAGATTATCCGTATCTATTACATTTTCCGCCATTCTAGCAATTAAATAAGGTTATAGTGTTTCAAAGCATTCCATAGACCATCATCATCAATAGAATCCGTAACATAATCAGCAGAATTCTTCACCTCTTGATTAGCATTCCCCATAGCGATACCTATATGAGCATGTCTCAACATACTTATGTCATTTCCTCCATCACCAAAAGCCATCGTTTCATCCAATGATATACCTAAGTATTCCAAGATTTTATCCATTCCCAATTGCTTGCTATTGCCTTTTCTTACAATATCAGTAAAACTCGGATACCAACGACTAGATTCACAATGAGTCATCAGTGGCAGGTATTTCTCCTCCTGTTCCAAGGAGAAAAATGGAGATAGCTGAAAAACCTCTTCTTTCCGTGCCTCTTCAATACTGATAGCCGGAACTCTAGGGAATTTAAGCATCTCAATAAATTCATCCATCTTTTCATTTGGGTTGCAAATAAACATATTATGCTCCCTCACAATTACGCAAGGACAATCTTTTTCTACAGATAAAATATCAAGCAATGTATTTACATCCTCAGAAGGAATAGGACTCTTATAAACAACCTCATCTTTATCATCTCCGTAGCAATAGCTACCGTTCATTGTGATATAACCGTCAAAACGAAGATCTCCCAGATTGTTTATAGCCGCTCTAGGACGTCCTGTCGAAATATATAGCTTAATACCTTTATTTCTTAATATTTCCAATGCTTTAATAGTAGATTGTGGTATTGCGTGAGTTTTGAAACTTACTAATGTCCCGTCGATATCTAGAAACAGGGCTTTTATCATGATCATCAATATTTAGTTTTATGCAAAAATACGAACTTACTGCCATAGATATGGCATTTTTCTGTTTTTTTAGTCTAAAATAAGAAGATTAACTCTTCATATAATTAAGATGAATTCTACCTTTGTAATTCTATATATTAATAAGTAAAATTAAATAGATTATGAAATATGATTTTGACGAAATAGTTGATCGCCATAATACCGATTCTTTAAAACTCGATGCCATAGCCCCTAGATGGGGAAGAAATGATTTAATCCCTTTATGGGTTGCTGATATGGATTTCCGTACTCCGCCTTTCATCATTAAAGCAATAAAAGACAGGCTGGAAAATGAAGTATTAGGATATACGATGAAACCTGATCGTTGGTATTCTTCTATCACTAATTGGGTTCAACAACGCTTTGATTGGAAAATATCTCCCGAAATGTTGACTCATACTCCCGGGATAGTACCCGGACTAGCAATGGCTATTCAATGTCTGACTAACGTAGGAGATAAAGTAATGGTACAACCTCCCGTATACCACCCTTTCTTCTTAGTTACGCAACACAACAACCGAAAAGTCGTTTATAATCCGCTTATTCTGAGAGATGGACAATATCGCATGGATATGGATCGATTCAAAGAGGATATTAAAGGGTGTAAGCTTTTCATTTTATGTAATCCTCATAATCCAGGAGGAAGAGTATGGACTAAAGATGAATTAGCTGAAGTAGCACGTATATGCTATGAAAACAAAACAATCGTTATCTCTGACGAAATTCATGCAGATCTCACTCTGTCACCATACATCCACCATCCTTTCGCTACAGTATCGGAAGAAGCAAAAATGAATTCCATTGTGTTCATGTCATCAAGCAAAGCATTTAATATGCCTGGAATTTCCAGTTCCTACTGCATCATTGAGAATGAAAGTTTAAGAAGGAAATTCAGTGCCTATGTAAATGGTAGCGAATTAGGCGAAGGACATATTTTTTCTTTCAACACTGTAGTTGCCGCTTATAGTAACGGAACAGAATGGTTGGATCAAGTAAAAGAATATATCCAAGGGAACATCGATTTTGTAGATGAATATTTAAAGAAAAATATACCTGCTATTAAAGCGATTCGCCCTCAGGCTTCCTATCTTATCTTTTTGGATTGCAGAGAATTAAACTTACCTCAAGATGAATTGCTTAAATTGTTTATCGACGGAGCACATCTTGCACTTAACGATGGAGCTATCTTCGGGAAAGAAGGTACTGGTTTCATGAGATTAAATGCCGGGTGCCCAAGAAGTGTTTTAAAGAAAGCATTAGAGCAATTACATGACGCGTATCAAAAGCAATGCGTTTCTAATAACTAGCCAAGCAAAATGAAAAAAAAGAATTTTGAGTCACTCGTGTTGCATACTGCATTTGAAAAAGAAGATGTATATGGTTCTTTATCTATGCCTATATATAATACCGCAGCATACGAGTTCGACACGGCAGAAGCTATGGAAGCTGCTTTTTGCGGACGAACAAAAGAACACGCTTACTCACGCATAACCAACCCTACCGTACAATATTTTGAGCGGAAAGTACAGGTTGTAACAGATGCTTTAAGTGTTACTGCCCTCAACTCAGGGATGGCTGCTATTAGTAACACGCTCATCACTTTGGCACAGACAGGGAGTAACATCGTAACTTCAGCACACCTATTTGGAAATACTTATTCTTTTTTAAAAAATACCTTAGCCGCTTTCGGCGTGGAAGTCCGTTTTTGTGATTTGACCAACATCGATGAAGTCAAGAAGCAAATAGATCAGAACACTTGTGCCATTTTTTTGGAAGTAATTACCAATCCTCAGCTAGAAATAGCCGACTTAAAAGCACTTTCTACTATCGGACATGAACAAGGAGTGCCTTTAGTAGCTGATACGACTGTCATTCCTTTTAATGTCTTTTCTGCTAAAAATTTCGGGGTCGATATAGAAATTGTATCTAGCACAAAATATATTTCTGGAGGAGCGACAAGTATTGGTGGATTAATTATAGACTATGGAACTTTCGACTGGAGCTTTTCTAAAAAATTGGCTGCTATGAACATCGAATTTGGATCGGCTACTTTCACCATGAAGCTTCGCAAAGAAATTCATCGAAATCTTGGTGCTTATATGACCCCGCAAGTAGCTTATATGCAGACATTAGGCTTAGAAACCGTAGAAATTCGTTTCGAACGCCAAGCAAACACATGCCTAAAACTAGCTGAAAGCTTACAAAAGATTTCCGATATAGAGTCAGTAAACTATACTGGTTTACCTGATAACCCGTATTATCAATTGAGCAAGGAACAATTCGGATCACTGCCGGGTGCTATGCTAACTTTTAATCTAGCATCCAGAGAAGCATGTTTCCATTTTATTAATAAACTCAAGTTAATCCGCAGAGCGACCAATTTATTCGATAATAAATCTCTCGTCATACATCCTGCAAGTACCATATATGGCTCATTCACAGCTGAGCAACGGAAAAGTATGGATGTTAATGACAAAACGATTCGACTATCAGTTGGCTTAGAGAATACGGATGACTTATTAGAGGACATTATTCAGGCATTAAAATAAAGGCAAAGTCTAATTATACTGATTTAAAGCTCTAAAAGCAAAAAATGGCCTCGTTACAATATCGTGTAACGAGGCTATTTTCGTTAAATCAAAACTTTGAGAACGGTTCTTTGTCTCAGCTTTAACTAAAAGGCGTCTATCTCATCAAAATGAAATATAATATCAAATTTAAAATTTAAGCACATAAAAAAAATTGAAAAAAATTAGGATATTAAAAAATAAAACAGATATATTTGTGATATCATAATAATATCAAAAACAAATCTATGGAAACAAAAGAAACGTCTTTTAATGGCTTTAAAATGAATGGCTTCATCATGTTATTCGTTTTAATAGCACTCCTCGCTCTTAGTGTGTTCTCTTTAACGATGTACAAAACCTTAGAAGAAATTGCTATTCTCCTCGGGGTCATAGGAATTGTGATTTTCTTCATTTTTCTCTTCGGCTTTATGTCTCTTGAACCGAATGAAGCCAGAGCAATGGTGTTTTTTGGAAAATACAAAGGAACTTTTAAAGAGACCGGCTTCTTCTGGGCAAATCCTTTTCTAAACAAAAAGAAACTGTCACTTCGCGCTCGCAACTTGGATGTAGAACCCATCAAGGTGAATGATAAGATAGGCAATCCAATCATGATAGGGCTTGTATTAGTATGGAAACTAAAAGATACTTATAAAGCGATGTTTGAAATTGATTCTCAAACAATGGCAATGAACCAGAATAATAGGAATCAAGCTGGCATAGCTAATTCAGTAGCGAATAGAATGAATGCTTTTGAAAATTTTGTGAAGATACAAAGTGATGCTGCTTTAAGACAAGTTGCCGGACAATACGCTTATGATGGTGACGATATCAGTCCTAACGAACTTACTCTGCGTTCAGGAGGAGATGAAATTAATGAAGAATTAGAAAACAAATTAAGTGAACGCTTAGCTATGGCAGGAATGGAAGTCGTAGAAGCCAGACTTAACTATTTAGCTTATGCTCCTGAAATTGCAGCTGTCATGCTTCGCCGTCAACAAGCTTCTGCCATTATTTCTGCTCGTGAAAAGATTGTTGAAGGGGCTGTATCAATGGTAAAAATGGCTTTAACAAAACTTTCTGAAGAAGAAATTGTTGAGTTAGATGAAGATAAAAAAGCAGCAATGGTAAGTAATTTGTTAGTAGTACTCTGTGCTGATGAAGCTGCACAGCCGGTTGTAAATACAGGGACATTAAATCATTGAGATATGCTAAAAAGAAAAAACGATTAATAAATGAAACACTAAAATTTTATTCCAATGATCAAGTATCAATTCATGAAGTTTTCAATACTACTGGCCATATTATTGTGGGGGAGTTTTAATACTTATGCACAAAATTATGAATCGGCCGCTGATAAAGTATTTGAATTTATCGCCAACGGACAGGGTGACAGTATCTATACACATTTTAATGAAAAAATACGTGCTAGAGCCACTCCGGAAACGTTCAATAGTATATTTCATAAATTAGAAGAACGTTTTGGCGCCTATCAATCAAAAGGAGAATGGCAGAGAACTGCAATAGAAAGTCAAAATATGTATTATTGTGATTTAGTATTTAAAAATTCTCCTTTGCGCTTGTTGGTTGCTTTTGATCCAGATGGAAAAGTGAATACCATCCGTTTCATACCCGTTCCCCACAGTGCATCAGTTCCTGTAAAGAACGATAAATTTTCAGAATCTTCTATAGAAATAGTATCGGGAAAGTATAAGCTTCCCGGTACTATGAGCTATCCTAACAAAATGACTAAAGCACCGGTAGCAATTCTCGTACATGGTTCAGGACCCAACGACAGGGATGAAACGGTAGGAGCAAACAAACCTTTCCGTGACATAGCATGGGGATTAGCAGATAGAGGCATTGCTGTTATTCGATATGACAAGAGAACGTTTATTTATGGTAGTAAATGGAAAACGGTAGAAAAAAAGGGGACTTTTGATGACGAAACAGTAGACGATGCTATTGCCGCTATAAAATGGGCAAAAAAGAATCCGCAGTTTGACACTAATCAGATTTATCTTATAGGGCATAGCCTAGGTGCAATGCTTGCCCCTCGTATTGCTCAAAAAGCTCCGGAACTAGCTGGAATAATCATGCTTTCAGGAAATGCCCGTCCACTAGAAGATGTAATCTTAGACCAGGTAAACTATCTATCATCGTTACAAGATTCATCGGATAAAGATAAAAAACAGACAACTCTTATTAAAGAACAAATAGCCAACCTAAAGAATTTGGGAACAAAAAAGTATGACGAGAAGATAGGATTGCCTCTCAATTTAAGTAAGGCATATTGGCAATTTGCCGAAAAATACAATCAAGTAAAAGTTGCCAAAAAGCTCAAACTTCCTATTTTCATACTGCAAGGTGAGCGAGATTATCAGGTAACAATGACCGATTTCAACATGTGGCGTTCTAGTTTAAAGCATAACAGAAATGTGACATTCAAATCTTACCCAAAATTAAATCATCTCTATCAGGAAGGAAAGGGAAAATCAATTCCGTCAGAATATGCACAAAAAGCTTCAATACCGGAATATGTAATTAAAGACATCAGCCAATGGATAAAAGACTCTGATCGTAAATAAAATTGTAAAGAAAGGGAAATGGCCAAAAAAGAATCTTCAACCAAAAGTTTTGTATTACGCATAGACCCTGCTACAATGGAAGCCATAGAGAAATGGGCTTCTGACGAGTTTCGTAGCACAAATGGCCAACTTCAATGGATCATTGCGGAAGCTCTAAAAAAGAGCGGACGACTGAAAAACCGCAAATCATCACCAAAAGACGATGAGATAAATAAAAGTAGTGAATAGAAATTTCGAAAAACAAAAGATCAGTTCTGAAGAATCACATTTATTGTTCTGAAACAATCTTAATCTTCTAATAACTCTTTCAAGAAAGCATCCAATTCTTGATCCAATCCCGCCAACAATTCACTATTAACGATCAACGTATCATCATCAATCAATAATAATTCAGCTAAAGTTTCTTTATCTTCATCAACCAATACAAACGAATAAGGAGAAAGTATTGTAAGATTTTCAAAGCTTCCCTTTTCCTTTAATCGACAAAGAATAGTACGTAAAATCTTTTCTACCTGGTCATTAAAATCATCACCATCATATGTCATCCATTCTTCTATTGTAGCACAAGCCAACTCCTTATCTTCATCATCAAAGATAACCAATTCACCGGAATTTGAATTTGGTTGAATATGGATATCTGTAACAATACTCTGTTCGCAATCACATGCGTACTTACTTAATGCATTTTTAATGGCTAACTCAATTATAGATTGCGACTGCTGGCTCAGTTTCATAAGATCTTTCTATTTATTTTCGATTCAAAGGTATAAAAAAAACAAATACTCGCACACCATTTATTTAAAAATCATCATTAAAACGATTCATTTGCATATTTAGCTTAGGCAAATAGCTCAATCTCTCTTGCAGCTCCCCAACATAAAGAGTTATGTAGTAATAATTGGGTACGTTTCTCATATCAAAATTATCCTTTGTCTTTTCATCAACCTTCTCTACTTCCCGAGCTAAACTTTGAGCTTTCAAAGCCCATTTTTCAGCATTTTGAAGACTATCGTTCATTTCATAGTAAAGAGCAATATTCAATGCAGAGCGCATTTGCCGTTTTTTATTCTTCGATTGAAAGGCTTTTTCCCATAGAGTATGAGCCTTATCCCAAGATTTTTCTTTCACGTAAATAGCTGCATCACGCATTTCAACTGAACCATTTGTATATATAAAGCGCTTTGCTGTTTTCCAATACGGTGTTAAATACTTCACAGGAATAGTTCCGGCAAAGTCGGATGCTTCTTTAACTAATTCCTTATCATCAATGGAGCGCTTCAAAACAGAAGCTTCAGAAGTTCCTGTCTCTTCCCAATAAATACTATCACTAACATTAACAGTTACCATCGGTACTTTACGAGAAGGAATATAAATCCTCAGCCCAGAGAAAATCTTAGCATCCGTGGTCGATTGAAAAAGCCCCCAGTCCGATAAAAACTGGATGCCCTTCACCGCCTTTATCTTAAGTCCTTCGATAGAGATAATAGCGTCAACATCTAAATTCTTCGCTAATTGCTTTACCTCTACCTGACTAAGGGTAGCTTCTCGGGGCAATATATCTTTACTTCTCAAAACCGAATCACAAATAACGACTTCATCAAAATAATTAGCTTTAGATAAAGATTCGGCTAAAGATTCCGAAGCCAACTGAGCATTTCCGTCAAAGAAAACAGTAGCTTTCTTTAATTCTCTGCCTACAGGTTCTTCGGCCTTGGGTGATTCAGACACCAAAATATACCCCCCATTAGAAGGGACATTGTTAACAATAGCCACACGCTTCAGTTCAGAAGGGAAACTAATGCTCGCCGGCACCATGTAATCTATGGATAATTCTTCTATCGTTTGACAAGAAGTTAAAACGAGAATAAGCAGAGACACAAATAGATAATGGTATTTTGTCATAGTTTTGCTTTTACTTTATGCCAGCAAAAATACAATTTTTAGAATAACTACCATCAATAGTCCGTTAAATAATAATTAAAAACCGTTTAAAAAGAATAGTTCTTTTTAGAGTAAGTCATACAGCGATATATCACATTTTCAAGTAAACCCTATCTCAGTAGTTTCATCTATTGAAAATCGCTAAAATGGTTGATTTCATCAGCAGAATAGGGAAAGTAAGTTATAGCCTATTTATAATAAATATCTCAGCTTATTTGTACAATAAAATAAGATAGAGCCTGTGTTAAACCATGTTTGTCAATTGCTCAAAAATATTAATGTTGTGCATTTTTCACCTCTATTTCTTTGCTAACTCAACTGTTTGCGTAATTTTGCACGCTGATAGTTAATGAAGTACTGAAATACTAATACTAAAATCAATAACATGAGTTTAAAAATTGTTGTATTGGCAAAACAAGTTCCCGACACCAGAAACGTTGGGAAAGATGCCATGAAAGCTGATGGAACTATTAACCGCGCCGCGCTTCCGGCTATCTTTAATCCCGAAGATCTTAATGCACTTGAGCAAGCTCTCCGATTAAAAGATGCTCATCTTGGTTCTACTGTTACTCTTCTCACCATGGGCCCGGGGCGTGCAGCCGATATTATTCGCGAAGGACTCTTTAGAGGGGCCGACAATGGTTACTTACTTACAGATCGCGCCTTTGCAGGTGCAGATACACTAGCAACATCGTATGCTTTAGCTACTGCTATAAAAAAAATTGGTGCATGCGACGTCATCATCGGAGGCAGACAAGCTATTGATGGAGATACAGCTCAGGTTGGTCCTCAAGTTGCTGAGAAATTGGGCATGACACAAATCACTTATGCCGAAGAGATTTTAAAAGTAGCCAATGGTCGTATCAGCGTAAAGCGCCATGTTGATGGAGGAGTTGAAACTGTTGAAGGTCCGTTGCCAATTGTCATCACAGTCAATGGCTCAGCTGCACAATGCCGTCCGCGCAATGCTAAACTCGTACAAAAGTACAAACATGCTAAAACGATAACTGAGAAGCAACAAGGAAATTTGGATTATACCGATTTATATGACAAACGGGATTATCTGAATTTGGTAGAATGGAGCGTTGCTGATGTTGATGGAGATTTAGAACAATGCGGGCTCTCCGGCTCTCCAACAAAAGTAAAAGCCATTCAAAACATTGTTTTCCAAGCTAAAGAGAGCAAAACCATTGATAGCAATGACCGGGAGATAGAAGACCTTATTGTTGAACTATTAGCCAACCATACCATTGGTTAAGCGACTAACTACTTAATAAAGATGAATAATTTATTTGTATATTGTGAGATAGAAGATGGCAATATATTGGACGTCAGCCTCGAACTACTCACTAAAGGACGTTCACTGGCTAATCAGTTAAAATGTCAACTTGAAGCTATTGTAGCCGGAAGTAATCTTAAAGGTATTGAAAAACAAATCCTTCCTTACGGAGTAGATAAACTCCATGTTTTCGACGAAAAAGGGCTCTACCCTTACACTTCTCTTCCTCACACATCTATTTTGGTTAATCTCTTCAAAGAAGAAAAACCTCAAATTTGCCTAATGGGTGCTACGGTGATCGGCCGAGATCTCGGACCTCGAGTGTCTTCAGCTTTAACCAGCGGTCTGACAGCCGACTGTACTGCTTTGGAAATAGGAACTCATGAAGATAAAAAAGCCGGAAAAACGTATGAAAACCTTCTGTTCCAAATTCGTCCGGCCTTTGGTGGAAACATTGTTGCCACGATTGTTAACCCTGACCACCGCCCACAAATGGCAACGGTGCGCGAAGGAGTTATGAAAAAAGAAATTATCGCACTTAATTATAAAGGAGAAGTAATCAACCACGACGTAAAAAAATATGTTGCCGACACAGATTATATAGTTAAAGTTATTGAGCGGCATGTTGAAAAGGCAAAAAATAATTTGAAAGGTTCTCCCATAATCATTGCCGGAGGTTACGGTGTAGGTTCTAAAGAAAACTTCAACCTTCTGTTTGATTTAGCCAAAACACTTAATGCAGAAGTTGGTGCCAGTCGCGCCGCCGTAGATGCCGGTTTTGCAGAACATGATCGGCAAATAGGGCAAACAGGAGTTACTGTTCGTCCCAAACTCTATATTGCTTGTGGCATTTCAGGACAGATACAACATATCGCCGGAATGCAAGAAAGCTCTATGATTATCTCTATCAATAATGATCCGGATGCACCGATTAATACCATAGCCGACTATGTAATTAATGGTACAGTGGAAGAAGTTATTCCGAAAATGATCAAGTTTTATAAACAAAATTCAAAATAGTCATGGCTAATTTTTATACAGATACACCGGAACTCAGACATCATCTGAACCATCCGTTAATGAAAAGAATTGTAGAACTCAAAGAGAGAAGCTACACCGATACAGCGAATTATGAATATGCTCCGGTAGACTTTGAAGATGCAATGGACAGCTATGACAAAGTACTTGAAATTGTAGGTGAAATCTGCGGAGATATTATTGCCCCAAATGCAGAAGATGTAGATCACGAAGGGCCTTCTGTAAATAATGGACGGGTGAGTTATGCCAGCGGCACTGCCGCTAACTTGGAAGCTTGCCGTAAAGCGGGTTTGATGGGTATGGCAATGCCTCGCCGTTTTGGCGGACTGAATTTCCCTGTTGTTCCTTATATCATGGCGGCAGACATTGTAAGTCGTAGTGATGCCGGATTTGAGAACCTTTGGGGATTACAGGATTGTGCAGAAACAATCTATGAATTTGCTAACGAAGATCAGAAGAAACGTTACATCAGCCGCGTTTGTAAAGGTGATACGATGTCAATGGACCTCACTGAGCCGGATGCCGGATCTGATTTGCAATCGGTTATGCTGAAAGCTACTTATAGCGAAAAGGATGAATGCTGGTACCTAAATGGTGTAAAACGTTTTATCACAAACGGAGATGCTGACATTCACCTCGTTTTGGCACGCTCTGAGGATGGTACACATGACGGACGCGGACTTTCTATGTTCATTTATGACAAACGCAACGGAGGTGTTAATGTGCGTCGTATAGAAAATAAAATGGGTATCAAAGGTTCTCCTACTTGCGAACTGGTTTACAAGAACGCTAAAGCAGAGCTTTGTGGTGACCGTAAGCTAGGCCTTATTAAATATGTGATGGCTCTGATGAATGGAGCCCGCCTGGGCATCGCCGCTCAATCAGTCGGCTTATCACATGCAGCCTATAATGAAGCTTTGGCTTACGCGCAAGATCGTAAACAATTTGGCAAAGCGATCATAGAATTTCCGGCTGTTGCCGAGATTCTCTCTCTCATGAAAGCCAAACTGGAGGCATCGCGTGCATTGTTATATGAAACTGCTCGTTTTGTAGATGTATACAAAGCACTTGATGACATCTCTAAAGAGCGCAAGCTGACTCCGGAAGAGCGAAAGGAACAAAAAAAATTCTCTAAGCTAGCCGATAGTTTCACTCCTTTGGCGAAAGGTATCGGTAGTGAATTTGCCAACCAGAACGCTTACGATTGTATCCAAATTCATGGTGGATCAGGCTTTATGAAAGATTATGCCTGCGAACGTATCTACCGCGATTCACGCATCACTTCTATCTACGAAGGTACCACACAGCTACAAGTTGTTGCTGCCATACGTTATGTCACTAACGGTGCATACCTCACTCAAATTCGTGAATATGAAACAATGCCTGTTTCTCCCGAACTTGAAGGTTTGAAGAATCGTCTTAAAGAGATGGCTAATAAATATCAAGCTGTTGTAGAGAAGGTAACCGAAGCCAAAGATCAGGAATTATTAGATTTCTGCGCCCGCCGCATAGTAGAAATGGCCGCGCACCTAATCATGGCTCATCTCCTGCTTCAGGATGCTTCAAAGAATGACATCTTTGCCGAATCAGCTCAAGTGTATGTACGCTTCGCAGAAGTAGAAGTTGAGAAACATGCCTTGTTCATTGGTAAATTTGATAAAGATGATTTAGCATATTACCGTAAATAAAAGCATAAAGACTTAAAACAGAATAGAAAGCGTCTACACTCTCCCTTAATGAGAGGTGGACGCTTTTATTTTTCAGCATACCATAAGAGCACGCATCAATGATTCTTTCTACACCTGCTCCTTATCACCAATTAAGCTGACCATTACACACTTACTACGAAAAAGCTAAATGTATTTAGTGGAGAACATACTTAGGCATACACTTGTGTGCTCTCCATCATCCAACTGTGTGACGGACATCCTCCAGTTGAATGACATGTATCACTTAGATGTATGACCGAGTATTTTTCAAATAGAAAACAGATATTCAAAGCACTCAACTTAAATAACCTGAACGCAAGAGGGAGATACTGAACACATCAACAATAAAGATCATACCCAATCTTAAAGGGAGAAACAAATAAAGATGTAGCAAGTAGCACTCATCTAACAATATAGAGAAGCATGCATATTTACAGATCAGCACAAGCCAGCAACCTCTTTCATCTTAAATATAAGTATCCAATGTATAATATATATTAAATTAAAAAGTATTTTATTTCTTTTTCTAATTTAATCAGTTTTATTTGCATATAAGCTTAACACAAGTATAAAGCCTTAATACATAAAGCTGTATGAAACGTAAACGTTGGCTACTAATCATAGCGCTCTTTGCCTTAATATCAGAAATACAAGCACAAGAGTGGATAAGAATTAACCAACTCGGATATCTGCCTGAGTCCCGAAAAGTAGCGGTTTTCATGAGCGAAAGCATTACAAACATCAAGAAATATTGCTTGATAGATGCATTCACAGGAAAAACCATACAAACCTTTGATTCCCTCAAATCAATGGGCAAAATGGGACAAATGGCTAGCACATACCGATTGGATTTCAGCGACTTTAATCAACAGGGAACGTATTACTTGAAAGCCGGCAAAGCAAAATCCCCCCGTTTTGTGGTCGGTAATCAGGTATACAATGGGGCAGCCGACTTTTTGCTGAATTATATGCGTCAGCAAAGGTGCGGCTACAACCCATTCCTAAAAGACAGTTGCCATGTGCACGATGGTTACATTGTTTATCAGCCTAATAAAACAGGCCAGCATATTGATGTTCGGGGAGGATGGCACGACGCATCGGACTATCTTCAATACACTACCACTTCCGCTAATGCAATCTACCAAATGATGTTTGCTTATCAACAAAACCCCGAATGCTTCACAGATACTCATGATGCAGCCGGACTTAGAGGAGCGAATGGCATACCTGACATTGTAGATGAAATAAAATGGGGACTGGACTGGTTAAACAAAATGAACCCTCACAAAGGGGAAATGTATAACCAAATAGCAGATGATCGAGACCATGCAGGAATGCGACTTCCTAACAAAGATAAGGTAGATTATGGCTATGGCAAAGGCTTAGGACGACCGGTATATTTCTGCAGCGGAGAGAAACAATCGCGCGGTAAATTTATGAATGCCACTACCGGAGTAGCTAGCACTGCCGGAAAATTTGCGTCCTGTTTTGCTTTAGGAGCCGAAATATTGAAAACATATTATCCGGCATTCGCAGAAGAAATAAAATCTAAAGCCAAAGATGCTTACCTGCTAGGCATTGAGAAACCCGGAGTATGCCAGACGGCTTCCGTCGTTTCACCTTATATTTATGAGGAGGATAACTGGACGGATGACATGGAACTTGCAGCAATCGAGCTATATCATTGCACGAAGGATGAAAAGTTGATGAACCAAGCTATCGAATATGGACGCCGCGAGCCAGTAACCCCTTGGATGGGCGCCGATAGTGCCCGACATTATCAATGGTATCCATTCATGAACATGGGACATTACCAACTAGCTAAAAGTGCCAATCAGCGAATAAGCAGGGAATTTATCCGCAACCTGCGGGCAGGTATCGAGCGGGTTTACGAAAAGGCCTCCAATCATCCTTTTCTGTTTGGCATTCCACCGATATGGTGCTCTAACAATCTTACAGCAGCCATGCTCACACAATGCTCCCTCTATCGGCAGTTGACTGGTGATAATACCTATGAAGAGATGGAAGCCTCTTTGCGCGATTGGCTTTTCGGGTGCAACCCATGGGGTACAAGTATGATCGTTGAGTTACCGATTTGGGGCGATTACCCTACTCAACCGCACTCTTCACTGATCAATGCGGGAGTAGGAAATACCACAGGTGGATTAGTTGACGGACCTGTATATACCAGCATATTTAAAGGATTAAGAGGAGTGCATTTGGAAAATGGTGAAGATTATGCCCGCTGCCAACCCAACGAGATGGTGTATCATGACGACACGCACGATTATGCGACCAATGAGCCAACCATGGACGGGACTGCCAGTCTGACTTACTACCTCTCGGCGTTACAAAAAGAGGGAATGCAAGCAAGTGGATCTTCCGCAGATAAAAACATCTATATCAATGGCGGAATCATACGCACAGATCCTTCAAAAAAACAGATAACATTGGTCTTCACCGCTGCCGATAAAGCAGATGGGGCAAACTCTATCATAAAAACATTAAAGAAGAAGGGAATAAAAGGCTCCTTCTTTTTCACAGGAACGTTTTACAAACAATTTCCTGAAGTGATTCGTCAACTGAAACAAGAGAGACATTACATTGGGGCACACAGCTATGCTCACCCACTCTACTGCTCATGGGAAAAGCGCGATTCAACTCTTATCAGCCGCGAAAAATTCGAGCAAGATCTATTAACCAATTACCAACAGATGGATGAAGCAGGAATAAGATACAGCGAAGCTCCCTATTTTATCCCGCCATATGAACATTACAATGCCCAGATTTCAGCATGGACAAAAAGTCTGGGATTGCAACTAGTAAACTTCACTCCCGGCACTCTGACTAATGCCGACTACACCACTCCGGAAATGAAAAATTACCGGACAAGTAAAGAGATCTACAGACGAATGATGGCAGTGGAAAGCAAAGAGGGGCTCAACGGACATATCATGCTCATTCACTTAGGAACAGATAACAAACGGACAGATAAATTTTATGCTCACTACTTGGAAAAGATGATCAACGATCTCAAGAAAAAAGGATATTCTTTCGTCTCCTTGACAGAGGCTATAAGAATGCAATAATATTAATGAACTATATTTTCCCCCCAAGAAATATAGTATATAGAAAGGTCCGGGCTTGTGAAAGTCCGGACCTTTAAACTATTTTATATTGAAAAAACAAGCAACTCAAATATGCTTCTGAATCCAAGCATACATAATCTGCAATGCTTTTTCAGAAAAAGGCGCCTTAATCTTAGCATACTCATCCTGAGTACCCGTTTCACACGGCAGAAAGAGATGATTTAACCCAGGCAGGACAATAGTTGTTACATCCTTATTAGCAGAAAGATACTTTTTAAAATTCCCCAGATTCTGCTCGCACGCCACCATTATATCCCTATCACCATTCAAAGCCAAAACAGGGATATGGACTTTACTCAAATATTCTTTGGGGTTATAACGAATAAAGAAACGATACCAAGGTCCAGTAGCAGTTTTTACATACGAGTAAAGAGGGAAACGAAAATGATCATATCCTCCAACATTTAAACTATCAAAAAACTGAGTATCTTTTATTTTCCAAGTAGCATACGTTTCATTTAATTTTTCTTCCAGACTATCTGATTCAGCATATTTGTACGCCACATTAAACATCAACGTGTTAATCTCATTATAGCGTTTCTTATCATAGTCAGGCATTTTAGCTGCAGCTATAAGATCCTCATTCTGGCGAATTAAAGAAGTGAGTCCTTCTGTAGCCAAACCGGCCAAACTAATCATAAAAGTAACATCCTTAGATTTTGATGCTGCAATAGAAATTACTGCTCCGCCTTCACTATGACCAATCAATCCTATTTTATGAGTATCAATATCGTGTCGGCTTTTTAAATATGTAATAGCAGTAAGAACATCAGTGGCAAAGTCGGCAGTAGTGGCAGTATTATAAGTACCATTCGTTTCCCCTACCCCGCGATCATCAGAACGAAGTACGGCAATGCCGCGACGAGTAAGATAATCAGCGATAGTAGCAAATATTTTATGTCCCGCCATTTCACCATCTCTATTCTGAGGCCCTGTACCGGAAACAAGGATCACCACCGGCGCTTTTGTTTTACCCAAAGGTAAAGTCAACGTTGCACCAAAATGCAACGTTGAATCTGAATTATAATAAATAACCCTTTCCTCTTTGTAAGGAATTGAATCGTTTGAAGAGACCAATCCCCCCTCCGCAGCAGTCTGAGCTGCATAAAGAGAAGCACCGTGACTACACAGTAGTATAAAAAATGCAATTAAAAAAAAGAGTTTATCTTTCATCTTTTACTCAACAAAATCAATGAGCTTTCTTCGCCTGTTCTATCATCACCATTAATTCATCAGCCAATTCGCTAGGACTCCCTTTATAACCAATGGATATAAACTGAACATTTCCCTGCTTATCAACTATAACCTTCAAAGGTATACCTGAAATAGAGCGACTAGAAGCCAACTGCTTAAACAAGACATCATTCGTTTTCCTTCCTTCCTCCTTATTATCAAACAACAAGGCAAACGGCAAATTTTGTTCTTTAAGATATGACACAGCCTTTGCCTTATAATCTTTCATATATTCCTGCGTATCAACAAAGAAGAAAGCAACATCTTTATCATTCTTATAATGCTCTACAGCTATTTTCATCCCAGGGAATGACGCTTTACAAGGCACACACCAAGAGGCCCAAAAATCGAGTACATACACTTTGCCCTTCATCTGCTCAGAAGTAACTAAATTCCCGGAAGCATCACGCATTTTCCAAGCATTCATAACCCCGCTAGCCCGATACTTTTCGACAGTTTCAAGCAAGTCAGCCATATTTTTAGTGTTTTTCAACCCTTTGAGATATGCTTCATAGCCATCATAAGATTTATGAGACTTATAATAAAGATTTTTAAGCATACCCATCATCATTTCTGATGTCTGATTGGCATAAACACTCTTCTCAAGCAATTCCTGCAATTCTTTAACAGATCCGGTTTTCTCTAGAAGCACAGCCATAATCTCATTCAGTGCGGCAGATTTATACTCAAGAGCAAACTGAGCCTTTCGGGCGTAAGTCAAAGCTTTCATATAATTCCCCGTATTCTTAAGTATCTCGGTATAAGTAATGAATACATTTGATGCTAAAATACGATCAGATTCTTTAGCCCATTCTTCATTAGAAACAAACCAATAAGTAGGAAACTTGACCTCTTTAACTTTCTCAATATGATCAACCAAAAATGTAGCAGGAGCCAACAGCGATAAGTCCGTTGTATCCTTTCTCATATGAGGAATCTGTATCATTTTATAAAAAGCGTCCACAGAAGTACCTAAAGACATTTTCGGCACATATTTATAAAAATCACTCAATTGCTGTTGCTTATCCATATCCATCAACAAGATAATCTGATAAAGATTATTGTAGTCAATATTATAGGCCTTCAAAAATGATTCATCCAAATCTTTCTCCGAATAATTTGTTACCAAAGCAAGTATTTGAGTTCGTTTTTTAGCGATGTCACTCTCCCTACTCATGGTTCTATATTGGGACAAAAAAGCCCAATTTCCATTAGGATATTTTTCTAAGATAAGATTAGAAATAGAATCTGCCAAAGAAGATTTATCCATGAGGATCGCTATGCCATTAGCCTTAATCAAAGCATCTTCTGATCCTACTTTCAAAAGATAATCGGTAACTCTATTCGCTCTTTGACTTATATTGTTCATCTTCGCATTTATTGAAGAGCTAACATAAAGAAGAGAGAGCGGCACACCTGACTCTGTTCGAGAATGAATATCCAAATCTAACCAATAGTTTACAATAGAATCTGATATCCCAACTTTGTCTAAGTCGAGATAGTCGGGAATTTCGTATCCATAGTTTTTAGAACGAAACAATCCCCATCCCGCTTGAGCACCTGGCATAAATCTTCCCGAATCATCCGAAATCATGCATGCGAAGGCTTTATTATCGCAATTGTCAGTAATAGTACCTGCAAAGAACTTAAAAATCAATAATGAAGCATTAGAAGATATATTGAAAGACATCTCCCACTTTTCATTTTTCTGCGTCAAGCTATATTCACTTGTTTCCCATTTAAAATCATTAAATGAATAAACAAGTACTTTAATAGAGTCTTTGCCTATCATTTGGGGCAAAGGCTCATATGAAATCTTAACCGATTTTCCTGCTACAGGACGTTCTGGAGAGAATGTCAACCTATTATCTTGCGCATAAGCTGACACACTCAGAAACAAGATTGAATAAATCAATGAAAAAAATACTTTTTTCAACATATATATAAGTTATTAATAATTCAACCTATCAAGGATTTTGTATCATTTCCGGATTCAATAAAACCTGATAACTTGCTATAGGGAAAACATATCTATTGCTAGAATGATCAAGAGTATATGTTGTTCCATTCAGAGTTCTCGTAAGAGTCATCTGGAATAAAGGATCATCTTTTAAGCGACGCATATCCCACCAACGCAACATGCGGCAGAAAAACTCCCGATGACGCTCATTGATTACTTTAATTAACGCATCAGTAGAATCAGTTGCTTCAAGTGGTGCATAATCCGCTTCAGCAAATCGTTTCACTCTCAATTTATTAACCCAATCCATCGCCAAATCAGGATTTCCGTTACGAGCGTAATATTCAGCCTTAATAAGCATCATCTCCGGAACCGAAGGACCAATGTTACGCGCCTCATACAACACGTAGTCTCTATAGAAACAACGTCCGTCAGGATCTTCATCACCGGTATATAAAACATCAGCGCTAGTAGCAGTAAACAGAGTATATCTTTTATCTTTTGTTCCCAACAGGTTAAGTAGACTTTGACTCAACCTCATAGCAGTAGGAGAATAAGAAGAAACACCACCGTATGCTACTTTTGATAATAGGATCTCGGGATCATGTATTCTTTGTGGATAATTCTCTGTAGATGCAGCTGTTATCGTGCTGAGATCATTAAGCGTATTTCTGTATATCAAGGCACTATCAGCATACAAATTAGCCTTTTCATAATCTCCCATGCACAAATAAGTACGCGCCAATTCACCATAAGCTGAAGGCTTAGATGGAAGAGTAGTATATTCCTGTTCATCCGGCAATGCAGGCAACGCTCGTGTCAAATCAAGAATAATTTGGTTATAAATTTCTTGTACAGGCTTTCTGATGAGCGGCTGACTGGTATTAACGACAAGCATCAAAGGAACACCTAGGTCAGAATTTGCAGTCTCTGAGTTATAAGGCTTTGCATACATATTTACAAGCATCAGGTAAGCATCAGCTCTGTGAACTAAAGCTTCCGCTACCAAAGCTTCTTTCTCAGCTTGTGTACCTCCTTTGCTCGAAAGGGCCTCATTTATGACAACATTTGCATAAGTAATTGTATTATACATAAACTTCCAACCAAAATCGACGTTATAATATCCTCCAACAGGGTATATTTCAGGTTGCCAGGTATATACATTAAGCCACCATGCAGTAGATTCAGAACTTTCTAAATGGTTGACTTGAGAACTACCATCCAACAATGAAACATCGTCAGAGGCAATATCACACATATTAGGTCCCGTTTCCCATTCCTCCGTATTATTAAGTAAATAACGATAATTAGAAGTTTCTTTTGGAATAAGGGAACCTTGCGTCTTAATATCTACATAACTATCACATCCTGCTAACAAAAGAAGGAAGAGAAACATCCAGACTAAATTATTATAATATTTCATTAGAGTACATTTTAGAAGTTAACATTCAAAGTGAGTGTATAAGACTTAGCAGCCGGTAAATTCGTAACAGCACTAAAAGAAGACAAATAATCAGGATCATATCCTTGTTTATTAGCAGTCCATAGAAGACCCAGATTATTAACCGATAGAGCTATCCGAGCCGAAGCTATATGAAATTTGCTAAGCCACTCTTTTTCAATATCATAGTTAAGCGATACTTGCCTCATGCGTATATAGTCTCCTTTTAAAACATTAGCATCGGAGTAAACGTAGCGATACAAACTATAAAAATTATTAGAAGCTCCTGGCACAATCGTTTTATTTTCATCTCCCGGTGCTCTCCATCTATTTGCTATATCTTTAGAGAGGTCAAAATGAGTATTAGAATAAGTGACATAGTTTCCAATCGTTGGTCTCAAGAAAACGTTACCGAATTGATAAGTAGCAAGAGCAAACAAGCTAAATTGCTTATATCGGAGATTCAAATTCATGCTTCCAAAGTAAGGAGCAGTTTTTCTACCAGCATCTTTAAATACTTTGAAAGAAGTAATTGTTGTAGTAGAAGCCTTTATGATTCCTCCATTCTCATCGTAAACCTGTGTGAGTCCCTCTTCATCCAACCCTGCATTACGGTAAACTAATAATTTATCAGTAGGATATCCCGATAACTGACCGATTCCGTCAGGATAATAAGAGAAGTAGTTAGCATACATGTTTTCTTTAAAGAAAATATTATCTTTTACTTTATTGGTATTGTAAGAGAACTGAGCACCTACAACTGCCTGCCAATCTTTATCTTGATAAGCAGTTACATTCAAGTTCGCATCTATACCATGCGCATCTACTGCAGCAGCATTTCGAGTTAGTAGACTGCTAATCCCCCCAACATAAGCAGAGCCTATAGGAAAGGCATACAACAAATCACGACCGCGTTTATTGTAATACTCCACTGTCCCATTTACTTTAGAATTAAACAAAGCAAAGTCCACTCCGACGTTAGTAGTATATACTTTCTCCCATCTCAGTTCAGGATTTGCAGTCGAAGAAATAGAAGCACTAGGCTGTCCTGTAACATAATTACCACTCAAGGATATATTAGTAAACGGATGCAGATCAAGCGACAAATTACCATTAATACCATAAGTCAATCTCAACGCCAAATTATTAAGCCATTGAACCGGCTTCATAAAATCCTCACGACTAAGATTCCATTTTGCTCCAAAAGAGTATAGAGGAGTTGCACGATATTTGCGATCCAAACCAAAGTTATTATAATCATCGTAACGAACACTACCTGATAAAGAGTAACGATTTAACAAAGTGTATGCTGCATTACCATAATAAGAGAGGAAACGTCTGCGTTTATCAGTTTGAGTAGGATAGCCACCATATATAAATGTGGTATAAGAACTTTCAGTATATCCTCCCACCCATGCATAAGTAGGCTTGTTACTAAAGTTTATAGTTGAGTTCGTGATTCCTGTATCTTTGTTATATCCAAATAAAGAAGATGTAGACTGCCCGATATTCGTTTCGCGCATTTCAATACCTGCTAACGCATTAATTCGGTGAATTCCGTTAATAACATTATCATAATTAAATTGCTGACGGAAAGTATGATTATTCTGATCCGTATTAACCAGACGAAGAATCCCCCCATTGGTAATGCCTAAACTATTACTTGAAGCCGTAGGATAAGTATAATAATTCACCATATTACGCAATTCGTATCCGTCAGGACTAACATATCTCCTTTCTTTCGAAAAAGTTTTCTCTATTGCCAATAAGGAGACAGCAGTAAATCCTTTGAATAAAGGAATTGAAAGCCTAATACTACCTGACAGATTATTATCTGTCTGTTTGTTATCTCTTAGAGCTAACTCATCCAAATAATTATATCTCCAATCTCTAAAGGCTGAAGACAAAGTAGATACCCATGTCGGATCTAAGCGATCATATGAAATACCATTTCCATTTTCATCAGCAAGATTCTCGTAAGGCATTAAAACTCTTCCTGATGAAGGATATAGTTCATTAAGAGCAGTTCCATTATTTTTGTAAGAGAAGAAAGTACCTTTAAAACTTGTAGAAAGACCAATCCAATTAAATAGCTTCCAGTTGTTGTTCAAAGTCAACGTTAACCTTTCTCCTGACTGTCTTTTCACATTTGTATTCTCCTTACTATAAGATGCAGAATAAAAATAGTCAGAATTATTTCCTCCTCCACTTACTGACAAATCATATTGCTGGGAAGAGGCTTTCTGGAGCAAGTACTTAGAGATTTGTGATCTATTATCTATTTTGCTCAACTCACCTACTCTAGCATCATATTGATCTTGAGTAATAGTTCCTGCCTTTAGTTTTAATGCCAATTGAGAGCCTTCAGGTAAGAGGTATTGGGCTGAATAATAATCACTAGCCGGAACATCAGTCAATATATTATTATCAACCAAGTCTTTTTCATAATCCAACATTTCTGCCGAACTTAAACTTTTCAGATAGTTTATATCAGGTTTACCCGCAACCATTAAACTCGTTGAAAATGAAACTTTAGGTCTAGAGTCTTTAGATCCTTTTTTTGTTGTAATCACAATAACTCCATTAGCCGCACGAACTCCCCAAATAGAAGCTGCTGCCGCATCTTTTAAAACAGTGATGTTATCAATATCATTAGGGTTGATATTTGATAAGTCAGATTCAGTGATCACTCCATCAACAACCACCAAAGGAAATTTTTCTCCTTTAAAAGTTGTTACCCCACGAATATTCATATCATATTCATTACTTCCAACTGTACGAGTCGAAGAGTTTGCAGATTTTAGTGTATTACTATAACTAAATGTTTTGTCTCCTGAGTATAGAGAAATCTTCATTCCTGAAATTTGTCCTTCCAAGCGTTGTATCACATTAGGCGCAGGTACTTTTTCTAACTCTTTTGCGCTAATATGAGAAAATGAACCTGTGGCACGATCTTTAGCAATACTCTGGTATCCCGTTGAAACAATCTCAACTTCTTGGAGCAAATTAGACCCCAATAGAAGGCGTACATTAATGTCACTTTCATCTTTCACGCATTTCTCTGTAGGTATCATCCCGATAAAAGAGAATTGAAGAGTATCACCAAGTTCAGCATCAATACTGTAATTTCCATCATAATCGGCAATAGTTCCATGCAACGTTCCTAAAACACGTATAGTTGCTCCCGGTAACGCTTCACCTGCCTCATTGAGTACTTGACCAACGATGTGATTTTTCTTTCCTTTCACATTTTTGGGGAGAGATTTAGTGATCAGCACATGTTTGTCCAATATTTCATACTTCAATCCTGCTTTTGTACAAATAGCATCTAAAGCTTGTTTCAAAGTAGCACGTTCTAAGATCAAAGGAAATCTGAGTTTCTTATCTATAATTTGATTTTCATACATTATATAGACATTTGTCTGTGCCTTTATGAGAGAAAAAGCCTCTGCAACTCCAATGTGATCCTTTTTTATGGTTATGGATATTGACTTTTCTTGTGCATTGGCAATAGCACAAAAGAGAAATAAAATGACAAAAAAAGTTAAACTTCTAATTTTAGGATTATCTTCCGAAAAGATTTTCCGAATTCTGTTTTTTTTCATACTTTTGAATGCTTAAAAATTAATTTATGCCTGCGCCAACAGGAATTATTATTTATTTTTATTAGGGGAAGCACTTCTGTTTTCCCTAATTTTATTATTGTTGTTGTGTCACCACAATTACATTTTCTTTTTTCTCAAAATTAATATTTGAAACCCTTTGAATTAGCTCTAATGCATATCCCAATGATTTGCTTTTCAAGATAGCTCCTGTAAAGGTTATTTGTTTCAGTTCAGGCGAAGCAAACTTCATCTTCACATTATACCATAGTGAAAGTTGAGTCACGATATCTTCCATCGGTGTATCATTAAACTCAAAAGTACCGGTAACCCATGAAGTATAAATATTAACGTTTACTTTCTTCACGTCAGAAAGAGCTTTATTAGTGGACATTTCAGCTTGATCACCCGGAAACAAAATTTTACTTTCATAGGGAGAAGATACTGATACCTTACCCTCAGCCAAAGTAACAAACACATGCGCAGGATCGTAAGAGTTTACATTGAATTTCGTACCCAAAACCTGCACCTTAATATTACGGCTATAAACAATAAAAGGTTTATGTTTGTCGTGAGCAACTTCAAAATAAGCCTCACCCTCTAATTTCACATTACGAATATTGGAGAAAGAAACTGGATATTCCAATTTTGAATCCGCATTAAGCCAGACCCGCGTTCCATCAGATAAAGTGATTGTATATTCTCCTCCACGAGGAACCGTTATCTTATTATATAATGGCACCACATAATTTATCTGGCGATTATTTTCATAAATAAGATGATTTGACTCATTATATCCTACAACTTTACCATTGGATTCGCTAATAACCATTTTTGACTTCCCCTGAAGCGGAATAATTTTGCCATTTGACAAAGTAAGAAAAGCCTTTTTCTCACCCATATTTGGATACAATTGAGCAAAAGAGTCTTCGCGTGTCAAAAAGAGTTCAGGAGCACTCCAGTAAAGAGCAGAGAAAAAGCCTATGATTGCAATAACAGAAGCGGCAACAGTCCAACGAACCATCAGCTGCTTTCTTCTCCGAGTATTAATTCTCCGGTGAACTTTATTCCAGGCGTCTCTATTATCAATCAGATCCTTGCTTATAAGCTGTAGATCAACCTTATGCAAAGACAGGAAGCTAACAAATAGCTTCTTGTTATCTGCAGATTCATTAATCCATTCTTTCAGCTCCTTCAATTCTGATTGTGATAACTCCCTATCTATGTATTTACGAAAGAGGAGTACAAAATTGTCACTGTGATCCATTATTAGCCGTTTTATTTTATTAAAAGAGTAGTATTACCCAGAAATGGGTGACATAAAATCTCTATTTTTTAAAAAATAGAGATAAAAAAGAAAGTAAGTGTTTTATCTTTCCGTAAAGTCTTCATCGCTCTAGATAAATGAGTCTTTACCGTATTAATAGAGATATTAAGTTCTGCAGCGACCTCTTTATACTTTTTGCCATTAAGCACCACCTCAGTCAAGACTTTATATTCTTGAGGAGAAAGTACTTGCAAAGTTTTATGCAACTTCTCATGTTTTAGCTTGAGCTCTTCGTCATCATACAGATCTTCTATGGGAGAATAAGACAATTCTTCCAATTCCTGAATATCTGAAAATTTGTGGTTTTTACGCGCAAAAGCTACTGATTGGTTTCTCACTGCATAAAAAAGATAAATGCCGAGTCCTGTTGTGATATTATTGTAGAGTTTCTTTTCCCAAAGTTCAATAAACAATTCCTGAACAATATCTTCAGACTGATGTAACGACTCAGTTATTTGAACCGAATAGATACACAAAACCGAATAGTAGGCATCAAATAAGCTCTTCAAAGCATTTTGATCCCCGCTCTTCAGTTTCTCTAATATCATTCCATCTTGTTCAACCCTACGCATATTTAAAGAACAACTATCGTTTCAAAACGTTTAAGCTGCAAATATAATCTATATATTTTAGATTTAAGATAAAATAGAAAACACAATGCAAGCTAACGTAGCAAACAGCCTCAAAATCAATACATAAATAGACTTTATGTCAGAGCATTAGGTATAATTCTGAATTATTTCCACCTTTAGATGCAAAGCACAAAATATTGATAGACATAGTATTGAATCTATCTAAAAAACAGACCTCAACAAAAACCATTATGAATGAAGAACTTTTATGAATTGATCTATATCTTCATCAGTCGTATCAAAAGAAGTAACTAGACGAATCTCATCCTTCTCTTCTTTCCAGAAATAAAAGAAATAAGATTGCAGTAATTTATCAATTAATTTTCGCGGCATAGAGAGAAATAACTGATTACTTTCAGCTTTCTGAGTAAAGCAAACACCTTGAACATCCTTTAATTCCTCATATAATCTATGTGCCATGGCATTAGCATGCACTGCATTCTTTAACCAAAGATCATCTGTAAGGTATGCTGTGAACTGAGAAGAAAGATAGCGCATCTTAGATGCTAGCTGAGCCGATTGTTTCCGAACAAAGCGAGCCTCAGCTTTCAACGAGTTGTCGAAAACAATGACACATTCCCCCATCATCAGGCCATTTTTTGTTCCTCCAAAACTAAGCACATCAATTCCACAATCGAGTGTCATTTCCCGTAAAGAAACATTAAGGGCAGCACAAGCATTAGCAATCCGAGCTCCATCCATATGTACACGCATGTTGTATTGATGAGCTAAGGAAGTGATTGCTTTAAGTTCATCAACCGTATAAATGGTTCCTAACTCTGTGCATTGTGACAAATAAATAGCCCCCGGTTGCGAATGATGCTGATCGCCAAAGCCATGCAAATAAGGTAGAATTAATTCCGGCGTCAGTTTACCATCAGTAGTTACAACCGGACGAATTTGTGCTCCGGTATTTTTTACAGGAGAGCCACATTCATCCACATAAATGTGAGCCGTTTCGGCACAGATGATAGAATGATAAGGACGCACCATTAACTGAAGCGCCACAATATTACTTCCGGTACCGTTAAATACAAATAGAGGTTCACAGTCAGAAGTAAAAACTTCTTTAATTTTAGCAACCGCCTCTTCCGTCCAATGATCTTCTCCATACCCCAAAGCATGGTTATCGTTAGCCCGAACTAATGCTTCCATTACTAGTGGATGAACTCCTGAATTATTATCAGATGCAAAACTTCTCATATTTTTCTTATTTCAATTTTGAGCAAAATTAAAATACTTATGAGCAAAAAATGGTCAGAAAAGAAGTTTATTTTAAGCTTTGAAGAAATATTAAATATATTTTAGTTCTCCATTTAATAATTAGCAGAGAGATTTTGTTTCACAAACAACATTTATAATCGTCCAGAATCTATACCGAATTTCTTTTGCTGCACATTAAGTTTCTTACCGAATCGATAAGATACTGTTAGATTTGCCACACGATATGGTGTACGATCAAATACGTAAGTTGCATCTTCAGACTTGACTATGGATTTAGCATGCGATGCTAGTAAATTTTGACATTCTACACCAATAGACAACCGTTTACCCATGAGTAGCCATTTAAAGCCTAGGTCGACTCTGTATCTTGAAGAACTTTCGCCTACCACATCCTTCTCCTTCGACTGATATTGTCCCCAAAGGGTAGCCATCAAGGTCTTCCGTTGATTAAAGTAGAAATTATTATTCATGTAAAGGAATACAGATGTATTATTAGTTTTTTCCAAATTGTATCCAGCCATTGGTTTGGAGACAATCTTATAAACACTACCTTCTATATCGCAGTCGAGCCACAAAATTTTGTCGAAGTAATATGATGCATCCAAACTATACATCTGCTTTTTCATTACATTATCCACAGTCATGGTAGTAAGTTTCTGAGTTTTGTCTATTGATGTGTATGAAGATATCACACGACTCTTCCACATTACACTGGTTGACAAAGAGAAGTTTCCAAGTGCATAACCGAGTTCGGCCGTATATGACTTCTCTGGTAACAGATTGGGATTACCCGTTGTGACGGTATGGGCATCATTGTATGTAGTAAATGGATTGATGTCTACGTAGCTAGGACGATTTATTCTACTTGATACGCTCAAACTAAGGGCGCTATAGTCACTCCAACTATAATTGACGTATGCCGTAGGAAATACATCGAACAAATGTTTCACTGTGCGATTATTCATCTTAATGGAATTGCCATCAAGTTTAGCATATTCACCACGCACACCAAACTTAAGGTTCCAATGATCCGAAAATTTATATTTCACGTCGGAATAAGCAGCAAAGATAGATTCACGATATACGAAGTAATCACTCAAATCTTGACCAGTGCTCATGCGCTCATAGTCAGTGCGATTATCGGTCTTCGACTGCGAATAAGCTGCACCATACGACATTATGCAATGCCCAATGGGCATCTCCATATCGGCCTTACCCTGATAGATGTCTATCATTGTCTTAGGAGAATTCAGATAACTCATATCCTCGTCATGTGTAGTTTGCAAATCTACATGATCGTTGATAGTATAATTCAAATAGTCGGCATTCACATTCAGCAATCCACCATTGCCTATATTATTAAGCACGTAATGTAGGTTGGCATTGTAGCGATTGTAGTTACTGTTGAAGTCGGTAGTCGTTTCGAAATATCTAGACCGACTATTTGTTGCAGCGGGCAAAATTGTGGTCTTTGACGTATCATCTGCATCAGGCTGCATGTTGATATAAGACAGGATGCCACCTACTGATGAATTTTTAGTCAGCACATAGTCGGCACCGGCTGTGCCCAATACGTAATCATTGGATTTAAATTTTCGATTAGTGGTATTCCATATTTCTGATGTATAATTGATACAACGCTTGCTCTCTGATTGTATCGTGCCAAATCCTACTCCAGTATTGACATATGCCTCAAGCCGATTATGTTTGTATTGAAGACTAAGATTTGCGCCATCATATACTCTCTCCTTGATAGACAATCGGTTGGCTACGTATCCTCCAAAGTAGTTATTCTCAAGTTTCTTGGTCACAAAATTAATCACTCCAGCATTTCCCTCGGCGGAGTATTTAGCAGGCGGAGTAGTCATCACTTCGATCTGTTTCAGATTATCAGAAGGTAGTGAACTAAGATAAGTAAAAAGTCCTTTTATGTCCATCTTCATCTCACGGCCATTCATCAAGAAGATTATCTTGCCCTTGTTAAGCATACTGATATTATCATCTTGTACTATCACGCCCGGCATATGCTTCAGCACATCCATAAAGTTGGTGGATATGGCATTAAGTTTCTCGGCATTGAGCACCACACGATCTATCTCTCGGCGGATAAGCGGAGTTTTGGCAGTAACCGCCACTTCACCTAGGTTGATAGCAGCATCATCAAGCACTGCATTAACAAATACACTTTTACCCCCTATCTGATGCGTATAGTCTGCATAACCTACACACGAGATGTGCAGGCTATAAGCTTGTGGCATAACCTCCATCGCAAAGTAACCCAGCGAGTCACTAGTACAGCCAGTAATTATTTTACCTGTACTATCTTTCACTACTACAGTAGCCATATCTATAGCTATACCTTGCTTATCTGTAATATTACCTGATAGTTTTATTGTTTGGGCATATGCTGTTTGTACAATTATAGCGGCAATGCATGAAAAGATCAATTTACTAATTCTACCCATTATATTTCTCAACTATAGATTTTACCAAAAAATCTCTCATGAAGTAACCACTTAGAGACATATCAAAACTTCTCTATGAACAGATTTCTTTCGCTCATTTCTCATTATGCTCTAAGAACTTCTAAATAGATTTGTGAGAGTTATACTTTCTAAGAGATCAAAGTTAATTATAATTTAAACATTTATTATTAACAATCATCTTATTTTTATCAATACTATTGAAAAAAATTAAGGAAGTGCATCAAGTGAAAGAATATGCCTATAAACTCAGAATTTCCATGGGTAGACTTACAAAGAGTGTACTAAATATAACTGGACAACAGCCATCAGAGATTATTAACAATCGAATTATTCTTAAAGCCAAAAGGATGTTACATTTTTCACTAGAGATGAATATCAAACAAATAGCTAGAGAACTAGGGTTTGTAGACTCGTCTAGTTTTGTTAAGTTCTTCAAGCGCCATGTGGATATATCGCCAAGCGACTTTAGAGAACTTAAAAATAAGGAATGTGCAGAACTATAGGTATATTCATGTAATTCCCCCACTAGGTATTCTTTAGTATCTACCGAATAGTTACGTCAAAGATAAAATCAACCTAACAGGTCACCATCAAACAGATTAAAGCTCTCGCTTTTTTCGAGCTGATCTTAGAATATAGTCCAAACCAAGCAAAGCCAAAACAAGCCCTCCAATATAAACATAGAAACTGATAATCGATAATGATGACATTATATCTACTTGAGGCATAAAATCTTTCCAGCTGATACCCATACGAAAAACAAGGGCGTAAACAGCTAAGCAAATCAAGAATAAGGAAGCAGTAAGTAATAAGATAGAGCTCAATAACGCTCTCCGTTTCCGTTGTTTTTGAGCCTCCACAAAAACTTGATCCATCATACGAAAGGTGAAATTCGAAGGTAATTTTCTTTCATTACGCCGTTCAAGAGCCTCTTTAAGCATACTATTTTTTCTAGCTGTTTTCATTTTATTTCCTTTCTATAAAGACGTCCTTACTCTTTAGTCATTAACAAATATAGTTTTTTCCGGATACGGTGCAAGCGAACTTTCACATTAGAAATGCTCAAATTAAGCACCTCTCCTATCTCTTCTATCGATTTTTCCTCATAATAAAAGAGAGTGATCAATGCCTTTTCTTCAACACTTAATAATTCGACCGCCTTAACCAAAGCTAATATTCGTTCCTCGTCATCCGTCTCACAAAGTATTTCTTTTGCTTTTTCATCCGGCACGTTATTGATCATATTCTCCTCAATATATAAAAAGTCCTGTCGCTTTTTTCTGGTAAATGAAATAGCTACATTATAGGCTATTCGATATAACCAGGTGGAGAAACGACTTTCAGCTTTATAACTATTCAGGCTGCGAAAAGCTTTTAAAAAAGTATCCTGCACTAATTCTTCCGCATCTTCCGAGCATGAAACCATCTGCACGAGAAGTGAGTAGATGGGACGGCTATAACGATCAAGAAAAAACGTATAAAGTTCTGTTTCCCCATCGAGTATGCGTTGAATATATTGTGCTTCGTCTTTCGCTTCCATCATAAATTGATATACTTCGTTAGACGCCGATGAGCGGAAAAAGGTTACAAAGTAAAGAATTTAATTCAGCTTATTATTTATAAAAACCTACAATCTATTTTACAAGATACAATGATAATTATTATTTTAATGCAAACGTGTAACCTTTCCAAATCTTTTGCGTCCAACATTGCAAAGAACAAAAGTTTTCACTTAATACATTACGATTATGATGGATTTTATTATGGCCCCTCTTATTGTGGGCATCATTACGCTAGGAATCTACAAACTGTTTGAACTCTTCGTGTGCAAACGCGAACGTCTAACTATTATCGAAAAGCTAAATGAACAATTGATCAGTTCCAATTCATTAGACAAACTAACCTTACCAAACTATACACAAGCACGGTTTTCATTCAATGCATTAAAAGCAGGATGTTTATTGATGGGAGTTGGATTAGGACTTCTCGTAGGCTTTTTAATCTGTGCGAATTATTTTCCTTACTATGGCACGAGAGAAGGATTCAGCAACTGGGACATCCGACAGATCTCAGGAGTTATCTACGGTTCCTGTGTATTATTATTCGGAGGAGCAGGACTAATTCTAGCTTTTATTATTGAAATGAAAAATAGCAAAGAGAAAAAATAAGAGATTACAACATCCCGGAGGAGCTTCATAAAAAGTTTCTCTGGGAATTTTCTATTTTGACAAATAAAAACTTATCCAATATATACGTTTACACACAAATAAATATAGAGATCTTCTCCTTCTTCTTCTAATTCAATCTTATTCTCTCTCGCCAACCATCCTATAGCAGCAGCTAACTCTTTATCTTTTAAACCAGATTTTTCCTTCAAATCGTCATATTTCCAACTGGCATTATTACTCAGTATATGCCAAACTTTTCCTGCATTGCAACCTATCTCTTTCTTATCCATTTGAACATTTCTTAAAGGTTAAACATTATTAGCACATATATCATTCTATACTATACAAATAAACAAACCATAATCAGAAAGGTTATTACAAAAGCAATAAAAATAAAATAAGAGATATTAATTTAACATTCCTTCCATAATAGATATTATAAAACAAAAAATAATTCTGATAGAAAGAATTAATAAAAAGGCCACTCTCTTTTTCATAAAGAGAATGGCCTTTCTTTAAAGCTATGTATAAGTGCGAAATAATATTACATCATTCCACCCATACCACCCATACCGGGAGCACCTCCCATTGGCATTTCGGGTTTATCTTCTTTCTTATCTACAATAACACATTCGGTAGTAAGGAACATTCCGGCAATAGAAGCTGCATTTTCCAAAGCAACACGAGTTACTTTAGCAGGATCTACTACTCCGGCAGCATGCATGTTTTCATATACATCTGTACGAGCATTGTAACCAAAGTCACCTTTGCCTTCACGTACTTTCTGTACAACAACAGCACCTTCTTTACCTGCATTAAATACAATCTGGCGAAGAGGTTCTTCAATAGCACGTTTGATGATGCTGATACCAGTTGTTTCATCTGCATTTTCTCCTTCAAAGCCTTCAAGAACATCGATAGCACGAATATAAGCTACACCACCACCGGCAACAATGCCTTCTTCAATAGCAGCACGAGTTGCACAAAGAGCGTCATCAACACGGTCTTTCTTCTCTTTCATTTCAACCTCAGAAGCAGCACCTACATAAAGCACAGCTACGCCGCCTGACAATTTAGCCAAACGTTCCTGAAGTTTTTCACGATCGTAATCAGAAGTAGTACTCTTTATCTGAGCTTTGATTTGGTTGATACGTGTTTCAATATTTTCTTTTTCACCAGCACCATTTACGATGGTAGTATTATCCTTAGAAATTGTAACTTTATCACAAGTTCCTAACATTTCAAGTGTAGTTTGTTCTAACTTCAAGCCTCTTTCTTCGCTGATTACCAAACCACCTGTCAAAACTGCAAGATCTTCAAGCATTTCTTTTCTGCGGTCACCAAAGCCCGGAGCCTTCACTGCACAGATTTTCAATTGAGAACGAAGACGATTAACAACAAGGGTAGTCAACGCTTCGCTATCTACATCCTCAGCGATGATTAATAATGGACGACCAGTCTGTACTGCAGGCTCCAAAACAGGAAGCATATCTTTCAAGTTAGAGATCTTCTTATCATAAATAAGAATATATGGTTTCTCCATCTCGCATTCCATCTTCTCTGTGTTAGTAACAAAATAAGAAGAAAGATAACCACGATCAAACTGCATACCTTCTACTAAACCAATAGTAGTATCAGTACCTTTAGCTTCTTCAATAGTGATAACACCATCTTTAGAAACTTTACGCATAGCGTCAGCTATCAATTTTCCAATTGTTGGTTCATTGTTAGCTGATACAGTAGCAACTTGTTCTATTTTATCATAATTGTCGCCAACTGTCTCTGCTTGTGCTTTAATTGATTCAACCACTTTAGATACAGCTTTGTCAATTCCACGTTTCAAATCCATAGGATTCGCTCCGGCAGTTACATTTTTCAAACCTTCAGCTACAATAGATTGAGCTAAAACAGTAGCAGTAGTAGTACCATCACCTGCATCATCACCTGTTTTTGAAGCCACTTCTTTAACCAATTGAGCACCTGTATTTTGGAAAGCGTCCGATAATTCAATTTCTTTAGCTACCGTCACACCATCTTTAGTAATATGAGGAGCACCAAATTTCTTCTCAAGAATTACGTTACGACCTTTAGGACCAAGCGTTACTTTTACCGCATTAGCCAATTCGTCAACACCTTTTTTCAACTGATCACGTGCGTCCAGATTGAATAATATTTCTTTTGCCATAATGTTATTACAATTTTATTATTTAACTATCTTCTTTTTATTAACCCAAAACAGCAAGAACGTCGCTCTGACGCATAATGAGGTACTTGCCACCCTCTACTTCCAACTCTGTGCCGGCATATTTTCCGTAGAGAACTGTGTCACCTACCTTCAATACCATTTCTTCATCTTTCGTACCATGGCCTACTGCCACAACTTCACCCTTCAAAGGTTTTTCTTTCGCCGTATCAGGAATAATGATACCACCAATTGTTTTTTCTTCTGCAGGTGCAGGGAGTATAAGCACTCTGTCTGCTAATGGTTTAATGTTCATAATTCTTTTGTTTTTATGTTAGACTATTATTTTAATAATTTGTCCGTCACTAAGAAGTAGAGGACGTTAAATAGTAAGCGAAAAGTATGCCACAAAAGAAAAACCTCTCTTTGGCAGAAGCAAGCTGACAAAATGACGGGAAGATAAAGAATGTTTAGAAGAGTGAATACCTTAATAAAGCAAACAAGCACAAATGCATAAGCATTCATGCAGTCTTTGGGAAGCAAATTTAAAGACGAAAAAAAGTGGAAGAGTCAGAACTAAAATATCTATTTGTAAACGAGTTCTACAACTTGGCTTTGAGCTTGAAACTGTTTATTTGAGTAATAAAGAGACGCACCCATATAAAGCAGAAAAAAAACACTAACAGCAACCATGATAGTTCCAATCAGTACAAATCGATTATTCTCTTTTATTTCAAATGTTCTCATGCCTAAATTTTATTTGTTGATACAAAAATAAGCTCTCTGTTTTACAATGTTTTTGCAAAGAGATTACAGTCATTTTAATTCTTCAAATTCTTCACCCATGTAGGTATGATTAATGCGCCGATAAAAAGATACATATAATAGGTAATAATTCTCCAAACAAAAGTAACAACTAATGCCATTCCGCTTACTGCAAAAAAATCAGCATAATATATTTGAAAAATATATTCGCTCACTCCGCTTCCACCGGGTGTGGGACTGATCGTCATTAAAACCCATAACACCAATTGTCTGGCAAATGCCAGCAACTGACTACCTTCTGTTGCAAAAGCAAAAAACAAAGCATTAACTACCAAATAGCGAGATGTCCATGACAAACAAGTAATACCAAAAGCCCGCAACCAAAAAGTCATCGGCTTCCGACTCATTTCGCCAGAACTTTGCACTAAATTTTCAGTCAATGTTTCAACCGATCTTCGCCAACGTCTGATAAAAGGTAAACGAAAAATAGCTAATAATATTCTCTTCACATATTCCGGTCTTTTAAAAAGAGCAAAGAAGAGAAGAAATGTCCATAAACTTATAGCCGCATAAATACTAAAAAAGAAAAAGCGAATGCCCGATGAAAGAATGGTCACATCACCAAAGAGGTCGGAAAAAGAAAAAAGCAGGAGTGCCACCGGACAAGCTAAAACCAAGAACAATTCGTCTAAAAAGAGACAAGAAATCATCAGCGCCGAACTACGTCCTGCATTAATGCCCTCTTTATTCAAAAATAAAACAATGAGACTGCTCCCTCCAACAGATGAAGGAGTAACAGCTGAAGTAAATTCACAGAGCATATTCACATTAAAAGCCTGCCGCCAGCTTAATGAATGATCACTAATTAACCGGAAACGCCATATCAAACCAGCGTCACGTCCAAACATAAAAAAGAAAGCTAGTAAGAGTCCTCCCAACAAACGTGAAGACAAATGAATATCTTTAAATAGTGCAGAATCAAATTCTTCGTAAAAAAGCCAAGTCACAACAGATAATCCGATAATAACCGGAAGAAAAATATAGAAGCGCTTGAACGTTTTGATTTCATTCGTCATATTATCATTAGATAAATTTATTATTTAGCGGTACGTTTAATCAGATTGACATATCTGTCATAAACCTCTTCCGCCACATCTTCCCAAGGTCGAACAATACTCTCCGCCGCCCTCTCTCCTACTTGCTTGACAAGTTGAGGTGACATACATAGTTGCGTCAACCGGGAAGCAAAATCTTCAACTCTATTCTCGGTTAAAAAACCATTTTCAGAATCATTTATAATTTCAGAGGAAGTGGAACCCTTTATTAAAACAGACGGAGTAGACAAAGCAGCGGCTTCCCGTACTACCAAAGGTGCATTATCATACAAGGATGGAAATAGAAATAGATCGGCGGCAGCATAATATCCTTTAAGCTTTTCACGTTCAATGATACTACCCACGAAACAGACTTTGTCCGAAAGCCCAAGTGAAGCTGCCATCTTTTTCAGTTCATCCGAAGCATAACCTGAGCCAACAAAGTACATTTTAAAAGATTGTCCCTTTATTAAAGATAAGCCCTGGAGTAAAAAAGACAGATTCTTCTCCCATATATGTTGACCAACAAACAAGAACATTAGTTCATTTTCATTAATACCTAGACGTGCACGTTCTGCAGTACGCAGAGCTTCTACAGAAGCATCAACAGTCAAATCATTCCCATTATCGACTACCTCTACTTTTCCTTTATATCCATATTCTCTTAACGTTTCTTCAACCGATGCTTGGGGAATCCAGACCTCATCAACAGCTTCATAAAAACGTATTACCCGTTTCATCAAAACATCAACCAGTAATTTACTTGAAATAGCTCTTTCAAAGTCAGCCCTATATTTAGAATGAAAAGTAGCAATAATAGGTACTTTCTGCGAGCGAGAAATCTGCATAGCCAGTGCGCCCGAAGAAAAAGGGCAATGAGCATGCACTAACTCAAACGACAGCCGATTTATACGTTCGTGGAAAGGCCAGTCAATACGAGGAAATCCAAGCCTGTAAGGTTTGCGCATAGGTATAGGAATAGAAGAATATCGGTATACAGGATATTCACCTTCATCTTTTGCTTCAGGAGATTTCGGAGTAACAACACATACATTTTGTGTTTTTTTATGCAGCCAATAAGCATAATTCTGCGTAGTCAGAGATACTCCGTCCATTATCGGTGGAAAGCAGTCATTAAATAGCCCTATCATTCGGTTTAACTTTAACTACATACAAAGAAACGTGTTCGGTATTACAAATGTTTTAAGGATTCATTACAAGATTGCATTTTATCTGAGATCAAAAGAAATATTCATCTAGCTTCTAATCAGCATAGTATGGCATTTCAGCACGTTTCTCGTTACAAATACTATAGTAAACAACCAACAAACCAATATGTCTCCCTATTCTAATATTGAAGGAGAAGCATTCGTTGTATATAATAGCATCTATTTTTGTATCAAACCAGTTTTAATATTCTCTTTTAATAAAAGCATTTTGCGAAAAAAAACAAATAGCCAAATCGAAATCATTACAAAAAAATATTAAACTTCTCAAGTTTATACTAGTATAAAAAAAGTTAACAACAAGAAGATTAATAAATAATCATAATAAATTACATTAAAATTAACTTATATTTGGATTTTACCATCAAAAAGAATAGACTTACAAAACTTATTATGAAAATACGCACCGAACAAACGGAACATAGCCTGCACTCTCATCGTATCAGAGTATTTGATGTCGCAGAATTATCGAAGCATGATGGCCCCGGTGTTCGTACAGTAGTCTATTTTCAAGGATGCTCGGCACAGTGTGAATGGTGCCACTCTCCACACTCACAAACATATAAAGCACCTTTGATGTTTATCTCCTCCTTGTGCCTAAACTGTGGACGTTGTGCAAAAGTTTGCCAGCAGAAAGTACATGAATTTGGCGAAGCAGGACACATCTTACATAGAGAACGTTGTACAAGCTGTGGTGCTTGTATTGAAGAGTGCCCCACAAGCACTTCCGGAATAAAAGGTAGTGCTCTGCATTTGCCTACTACAGAAACAACTGTCTCATCCCTTTGGGCACAGATTTTCCCATATCTCCGCCTGACCCGCAAGGAAGGTGGTATAACCTTGTCGGGAGGGGAAGCTTTGCTTCAATTAGAAGCAGCAGAGGAACTGCTACAACTGTGCAAACAAGAGGGAATACATACAGCGATTGAAACGTCCGGACTATTGCCTTTGGGTATTTATAAGAAAGTTGCTCCACTAGTCGACCTATGGTTATTTGGGATGCGTGTGATTACCGGGAATAAGCATAAACGACACGACGAAGAGATCTGTATGGCTCTCAACTATCTAGTAAACAAAGGAGCCAATATTCTACCACAAATACCGATGATACCTGGTTACTTTGATAGAGATGATATTTTACAGAGTATTACCTCCATTTTGATAAAAAATAAAATAAAGACAGTCAGTATATTACCGTGGAACAGAGATTTTGACTTAAACTATCGATATGCCGATATTAGCCTAAAAATGGATGCACCCAGTACTCATGAGATAGAGTATTGTGAATCCAAAATAATATCTTTTTTTACTCACTTAAATTTTAATATCTATGAAAGAGAATCGATGGAATTTAAATCTGGAAAACCAGATGAGTAGTAGAGTTAAAAGACTCTATGATGTTTTGATCAACAAAGCCCTCGGAGATCGTTCGGGAGAGTGGTTTACTCAGGATATGTTCGATAATGTAGTGAACAACAATAACGCTACTAGGGACAATAAATATCCATTATGGAAATCTATTGAAAACTGTTCAGTCATTGTACGACGGGCAGTGGCTATCGACCGCATGCTTAAAGCCATGACGAACAAAGAATGTAGTAAGAAAACACATACGGCGGATATTCTTGAAGGCGATTTGCTTTTGGGAGTAATGCCGATGGGGTCTAACGGATTAGGAAAGATGTTCCCACATTTCCTTACTGAAGATGAATTACGGGCAGGTTCTATCACCAACCGTAATGCCGCCTCTCTCTTTGGTCACAATTCTATGAATTATACTGAATTACTTAGTGACGGTTTACAAGTAAAGATAGATACTTGTTCAAAGAAATTAGATGAATTGGCGCCTCAAATTAAAAAAGCCAAGAGCATTGTAAAAAAACTCTATGAAGATTATGACAAACGTAATAAAGAGTCTGATCCTTCCGAAAAAGATGAGGAAAACTTAAGAATGTTACGATTAGAGGAAGGGAAACTGATTGCCCTGAAAAAGAAATTTGATTTCTATTGGTCAGCCAAGCTATCTTGCAAAGCTGTAATAGATTATGCCGACCGCTGGTCTGCAATTGCCCAAGAAGAAGCAAAAAAACATCCCGAAAGAAGTGAAGAGCTATTGGAGTTGGCACGCATTGCACACAAAGTTCCTCGCCTACCTGCCAGTACATTCCACGAAGCTGTACAAAGTATTTGTTTCTTCCATATCGCTCTACACGCTTCTATGAACTTAATCTCTTTAGGCAGACTAGATCAGGTGTTGCAACCCTATCTGAGTAATCCCAGTAAAGATGATAAGTACAGTCCAATTGAAATATTCGAATGTTTAATACTCAAATGTGCGGGACGTCTTAACTTGAGTTCTAAATATTTAGTAAAGCAAGATCATGTGGATTATGCTACCGTACTAGGCACGCATCCCTATTATATTGACCAGAAAGCAGGAGTCAACAATTTCTTGCAAAACATCATTATCGGTGGTAAAAAGCCGGATGGATCGGATGCTACAAATGATTGTACTTTCCTTATTCTCCAAGCAATTCAGAATGTCAACTTACCCGCCCCGGGCATTTATGTGCGTTTGCATAAAGACAGCCCGAAGGAATTATATGAAAAAATAGCTCAATCAATCTATCAGACCAAAAATAATCCTTCTATTTTAAATGATGAGATTATGATTCCTGCCATGTACAACGCTTTGATGCAGGATGAAAAGAACACGAATGAAGTAAATGCTTCTATGCAAGCATTAGCCAATGACTATTGCGTAGATGGCTGTTGGGAACCAATCTTAAATGGAGAGTCAGACTGGACTTTTGGCATGATGGTAGGGTTGCAAGCTCTAGAATCAGCATTGAACCAAGGAGCATCTTTAAAGAAAGACGACGAGCTATTCCGAGGAGCCAAGGTATCTCCAAGCACTCCTATTCCTCAAAGCTTTGAAGAGGTCATGAAATACCTGAAAGTCCACATGCAATTCTTTGTTGACCAGTCTATCATGTCTCTCTTCATGTACTACATGATAGATGAAAATGCAGCACCCTCTCCTTTATTCTCGGCATACCTCAAAGGTTGTATGGAGAGAGGACGAGATAAAGCAGCAGGAGGAGCTTACCATAATCTAGGAGGTTTAATTTTAGGTTCCGTACCAGATATGGTGAATCAGTTGGCTGCTTTGAAACTCTGGGTTTATGAGAAGAAGAAATATAGCTTAGAGCTAGTTTGTGAAGCGATCCGTGAAAACTTCGGACAGAATCAATCAACAGGAGGAAATATATCAGAAGAGGAAGAAATAATAATAGATACAAAGAAATTGAAATACGACGTAATGCGCCATGATTTTGATAAAAAATCTCCTAAATTCGGGAACAATGATCCTATAGCTGATGAACTAACCTGCCAGATATTAGATATGTTCTATCAATGTGTTCAGGAATCTGCTAAGTTTGGTAAATATCTATTCCAAGATGTGCATCCAGAAAAAGAATGGCGAAAAGTGGCTTCTTTACGCAGCTTAGCCGGATATTACGGACTTCCGCTCGGAATGACTTATGACATAAAAATGAAGGTGACTGCCGGTTTAGGTACTTTTGAACAATACAACTGGCAAGGACGTGGTGCTGCTGCTTCAGCAAATCGTTTGGATGGTATGCCTATCGCCCCTAACTTCTCCCCTGTTCCGGGAACTGTTGATCAAGGTATAATGGGAACATTAAGTTCTTTGTCTAAATTTAAGCTCAATCGATTTGCAGCCGGAGTTATCACCGATATTTGTCTCAAAGACGAGAATGTAACACCCGGCATCGTAGAACAGATCATTCAAGATTTCATTGCTCAAGGTGGTGGAATGATGACAATGGCTATAGGAACATCTGATTTATATAAGAAGATAAAAGAAGTAGCTACAGAAGCTGTTAAACAGCCTGAAGAAAAAGCGATAGAAATGCTTAGCCCTTACGCCGGAGTAAACGTACGTATTGGAGGATGGCAAACGCCTTTCATCACATTACCACTGGATCACATGGATAATTACATCAAGCGTCCTGTGGATGAGAGATAATCCTTAAGCACCCTCGCTACAATCTGTTGTAACGAGGGTGTCTTTTCATTTGGAAAACTTTTTAGACAGCTATCTTTATTACTCTATCCTCAAAAATATTAGCGGGCATTTTCTGCGTCCAGATTTGCTTTTGACAAGTAAATGTATTATATTTGTCAATGTAATCATAAAATATATTCAGATTAAAGCATACATAAAGAAAGAAGCTACGCTATCTTTCTTTTTTTTATTCCCCTGTGTAGTACTTTCTCCTTAACCCATTCATTTTAAAGAATTAACCCATTGCTTTTGGAAAATGAACCCATTCATTTTAGAAAAGCAGTGGGTTAACTATGTGAAAAAGAACAAGTTGCTTTCTCTTTTTCATTACTTGTTATCCGAATAACTTCTGATGAAAAAAGAAATATCTCCTTTAGTTATCTAAGAAACTCATTCAGTGATGCAGAAACATAGAGATAGTTTAAAAAAGCATAATTCACCTCTTGACAAAAAAGAGTTAAAAAGGGGTTATATGTAAAGAATACTCCCCTCATTTAGCCATTATCTCTGAACTCAAAGAAACTAAATAAGGGGAGTATATTAAGAATATAATGTTATGCCTTTATAGCAGCAATCAATTCATCAGGGAGAACAAGAGTTTGTTCACCTGTCTCCATATTTTTAAGAGTGACCTTTCCTTCATTCATTTCATTTTCACCTACAATGGCAACGAAAGGTACATTCTTCGCATTCGCATAACTCATTTGCTTCTTCATTTTCGAAGCATCAGGAAAGAGTTCAGCTCTAATACCTGCAGCACGTGCTTGCGACAAAATAAGCAAAGAATAAGCTGCTTCTTTCTCGCCAAAGTTAACGAAAATAAGTTGCGTACCATTTACTGCTTCTTTAGGATACAGTTCTAACTGATTAAGCACATCAAAAATACGATCGGCACCAAAAGAGATACCTACTCCCGAAACACCCGGCATACCGAACACTCCAGTCAGATTATCATAACGTCCACCACCGGTAATACTACCTATTTGCACATCTAGCGCCTTCACTTCAAAGATGGCTCCGGTATAGTAATTCAGTCCACGAGCTAACGTCAGGTCAAGTTCTATATGATTCGTCATGTCATCAGCAAAAAGATCCGGCGTATGCGGTGCACGTAAAGCGGCAAAAGTATTAAGAATAAACTCACTTTCCTCCACTCCTTTCAGGCCGGTCTCACTAGCAGCCAACACTTCTTTCAATGTTTCCAGCTTTTCGGCATTGGTACCTTTCAGCAAAATGATTGGCTGTAGTTTGGCAATAGCCTCTTCACTAATTCCTTTCTCAGCCAACTCTTTATTGACATTCTCCAAACCAATCTTATCCAGCTTATCGATAGCAACAGTTATATCCACAATCTTATCCGCTTCGCCAATGATCTCAGCTATACCAGTAAGAATTTTACGGTTGTTTATTTTAATACATACTCTGATACCAAAACGAGTAAACACCGTGTCCACAATTTGCATTAATTCCACTTCATTTAGTAGAGAATCACTTCCTACCACATCTGCATCGCATTGATAAAACTCACGATAACGGCCTTTTTGAGGACGATCTGCACGCCATACAGGTTGAATCTGATAACGTTTGAACGGGAAAGTTATTTCATCACGGTGCATCACCACGTAACGGGCAAAAGGAACGGTCAGATCATAACGCAAACCTTTCTCACAAAATTTACTTGCCAATTTGGCAGCATCACGGCTAAGCAACTGTTCGTCAGTGAGTCCTGAAAAGTAATCACCTGAATTTTGAATTTTAAAAAGAAGCTTGTCGCCCTCATCTCCATACTTACCCATTAAGGTAGAAAGCATCTCCATTGAAGGAGTTTCTATCTGCTGAAAGCCATAAAGATGATACACATCACGAATCGTATTGAATATATAATTTCGTTTTGCCATTTCAACCGGTGAAAAATCACGCGTTCCTTTGGGTATACTAGGTTTTGCTGCCATATTAACTTTACATTTAATTGAGGCGCAAAGGTAGGAATTAATCATGAAAAACAGAAGAAAAAAGACACAAAGCAAAAGACGCGCAAACAGCCCGAAGCCATTTGCGCGTCTTACTTATATACGTTTAAAGAAAGAAGTAACGTATTAGTTTCTTCTTCCCATAAATATCATGATGTAATAAATCAGTGTAGCAAGAGATCCAAGTGCTGCTACAACATAAGTATAAGCAGCAGAACGAAGAGCATCTTCAGCCTGTGCATGATTATAAGAATTAGTAATACCTGCACTGCTCAACCAAACCAATGCGCGACGACTTGCGTCAATTTCCACCGGAAGGGTAATAAAGCTAAAGAGTGTAGTCATAGCAAATAAAATTATTCCTCCCAAAAGCAAAGCGGGGAATGAGTTGATAAGCAAGATACCTCCGAGCAATAGCCACGTAACCCATTGTGAAGCAAAAGTTACAACAGGTACCAATTTACTACGCAGAGTAAGCGGAGCATAAGCACGAGCATGCTGTACGGCATGTCCACATTCATGAGCTGCTACAGCAGCAGCCATAACACTGTCATCAGAATAAACGGCTTCACTCAAATTTACTGTCTTATTGGCAGGATTATAATGATCGGTTAGCATGCCATTAGTACTAGTAACCTGAACATCGTAAATACCATTGTCCTGCAACATTTTCATAGCCACATCTCTTCCCGTCATTCCCGAAGGTAGACGTATCTTAGAGTATTTTCTAAACTTGCTTTTCAAGTTCCACTGTACAAGGTAGCTAACTAGAGCAATACCTATAAACAACATCCATGAACCCGGTATCATCATATTCTTAATCTTTTAATTATTACTACAAACTTATAGAGCAAATAGTTTGCCAAAAATAGACAAAAAAAATAAGAGACTAGATTAGCCTCTTATTTTTTAGTAAGAATTATTATATATTACTCTTCTGTATAACGTTCGATAGTCTGTTCTCTGTCCGGTCCTACGGAAACAAATTTGATTTCCACGCCAAGTTGTTCTTCCAAGAAAGAAAGATAAGCATTAAATTCTTCAGGGAATTCATCCTCATTTTTCACTTTTGTCATCACAGTCTGCCATCCAGGAAGCTCAACATAAACAGGTTCTACCTTTTCATTTATGTCATAAGGAAAATAATCAATCTCCTCGCCGTCAACCTTATAAGCTACGCAAGCCTTGATCGTGTCAAACATATCCAAGACATCGCTCTTCATCATGATCAATTTAGTCACTCCATTAATCATGATTGAATATTTCAAAGCAACAAGATCAATCCAGCCACAACGACGTTTACGTCCCGTTACAGATCCGAACTCATGACCTAAAGTACAGAGCTGGTCTCCTACCTTATCAAAAAGTTCAGTAGGGAAAGGTCCCGCACCTACACGCGTGCAATAAGCTTTAAAGATACCGTATACTTCTCCTATTCTGTTTGGAGCAATTCCCAAGCCAGTGCAAGCACCTGCACAAACAGTATTTGATGAAGTAACAAACGGATAAGAGCCAAAATCAATATCCAACATCGTACCTTGAGCTCCTTCGCAAAGTACACTCTTACCAGCTTTAAGCAAATTATTTATTTCATGTTCACTGTCTACAAAATGAAATTGTTTCAAGTATTCAATCCCTTCAAACCAAGCTTTTTCAAGTTCAGTAAGATCATACTCGAAACCCAAACTTTTCAACACAAGAGCATGTTTAGCTTTCGCCTCAGCGTATTTTTGATCAAAGTTATGTAGTATATCCCCTACACGTACTCCATTACGACTTACTTTATCTGTATAAGTAGGACCTATACCTTTGCCTGTGGTTCCTACTTTCGCATCTCCTTTAGCAGCTTCATAAGCCTGATCCAAAATGCGATGTGTAGGCAAAATAAGATGAGCCTTTTTAGAAATATGAAGTCTTTCTTTCAGGTTATGCCCGGATGCTTCGAGTGCTTCAGCCTCAGCCTTGAATAAGGCCGGATCTAAGACAACTCCATTACCAATAATATTCACTTTATCTCCCTGAAAGATGCCGGAAGGGATAGAACGAAGTACATACTTCTGTCCTTCAAACTCAAGGGTATGCCCAGCATTTGGGCCTCCTTGAAAGCGTGCCACCACATCGTATTTTGGCGTTAACACATCAACGACCTTTCCTTTTCCTTCATCGCCCCATTGCAAACCTAATAGAACATCTACTTTCATTTTCTTTTTATTTTTTATTACTTGTCTTTTTCCTTTTATTCGCTCGGCTACATTTGCTACACAATCCATAGATATACAAAGAATAGTGCGACAATTGGAACCTGCTAAACTTAGTACTTTCTATAGCACCCTGCAAAATATCACTTTTTAACTCCGTCACTTTTCCACACTGCGTGCAGATTAAATGATGGTGTGTATCTCTATTATATGATTTTTCGTATTGAGAAGAATTTCCGAATTGATGCTTGATTACCAAATGTGCATCAATAAGTAAAATGATTGTATTGTAGAGTGTAGCGCGGCTAACCCGAAAATTCTCCTGATCCATCATCTGTGAATAAAGAGATTCTATATCAAAATGCCCTTCTATAGAGTAAATAGTATCGAGTATGGCATAGCGTTCGGGGGTCTTCCGATGCCCGTTAGCATTAAGATATTCTGTAAATATCTGCCTTACTGTATCCTTCACATCTTGAATTTCCATATATAGGCACGCTTTTTTTAGCGCCAACAAAGTTAATCGTTTTTTATATAAAATAAATAAGTAAAAGGCTTTTTTTATATTGCTGCGGCAATCTCTCCAACTAAATGATAAAGATATTGTTCTTTTTCATCCGTAGAGTCAGCGTGTGGTTCAACCCTGCGACAAATAGCAAATGCATTCTCTTCACTATGTTCCATATATTTGCGCAAAGCCACTCCGGCAGCATTCTGTACGGCATGTTCTCCAGATAAAATGGCACATAAAGCCTGATCAAGAAACTCCTCTGCTACCCGTTCGCTCATATCCCCTTTCTTCGAAAGTAAACGAGCAATAGTCAAGAAGCCACAAACTTGTATATGTTCCCGTTCATCCGCAATCCAATGGAAAGACTTAGCTGGAGCATAGGGCAAATATTGAAATAAGTTCATACAAGTAAGCTCGGCTATTTCAGTATTCTGTATTTCTTCCACCCATATATCCGCAATTTCAGGAAAGAAAGTATCTATAGGTTGCAACATAGCAGCCATTATCTTACATTCTCGAATATTCTCTTTCCATAAAGCTTGTGCCAACTGATGATTCTTCTCATACTTAGACGCAATGGTTTTAATACGAGGCAATTCCACACCAAAATTGAGTTTATAAGTCAAACCTTTCTGACGCATACTTTGAGATACAACCCCGTTCATAGATAAACGGAGCTGCGTTTTTATATCTTTCAATTGTTCTGCTATTTCCATGTTATATTAATTATTAACAGAAGGTAATGGCGAATAGACTTTACTATAACGTAGCATCTGTTCGGCATAACCCTCATCATAAGACACTTTTACATCGATAATCTTCCCTTCTTCATCTGTTATAGCTTCATATCGAGGATTCACAAACCCTTTATATGGAGCAAGATTTAGTTTTTTGTAGCGTGCTAAAACTTCTGCATGAAGAACCGGATCAACCTTTATCGCATAAGTCTCGACTAAATTTCTTGCTGCGTTGAAATCACCAGTCGATTTTATGCGCTGTATTTCTTTCAATAGTTCTCCGAAAAGAACACGTAACTTTGCATAATCGTTCACTACAACATAGGTTTTTCCATCTTTCTTAACCATTTCTACCACCTTATCAGGCATTCCTTTTTCAAAGACCCAACGAGCAATAAGTTGGCGATTACGCATGTGCGATTCTTCTATACTGTTACCTTGTTCTATGCGAACCAGTTGCGTCATCAAACCATTCATAAGATAAGTATAATACTCCGCTTTATAAGCATCCTCATTAGGAGTAAGTCCTAATTCTATTAATTTACGATCAGCAATGTAATATAGTCCGAATAAATCTGCTCTAGCTTCTTCAATAGTAGCCCCGTAAGCCTTTAAAGCATCAGGATCAACTCCTGGCAGTAGTTTGCCCGAACCATGTCCCAAGCATTCATGCAAATCTGTGTGTAAATTACCTGTAAGATCAGCATATTTATCAATGAACTCTTCTTCTACAGAACTGTATACAAACTCATCATTAAAACCATTGCCATGGGCTGCTTTATTATAAGCATCAGTTATATTGCTCAGAGTAACCGATTTAGAGCCATACTGACTACGAATCCAATTTGAATTAGGCAAATTGATACCAATAGCAGTTGCCGGATATAAATCTCCCGCCAATATAGCTGCTGTAATAACTTTAGCCGAAACACCTTTAACTTTCTCCTTCTTATATTGTTTATCTACAGGAGAGTGATCTTCAAACCATTGAGCATTGCTGCTAATCAGTTCCGTACGGTGTGTAGCCTCCAAATCTTTAAAGTTCACTAGAGATTCCCAACTAGCTTTTAACCCTAAAGGATCTCCGTATGTTTCAGTAAAACCATTTACAAAATCAATGCGAGAGTCTAAATCTTGCACCCACAGAATAGAATAATCATCAAAAGTCTTTAAATCACCCGTATTATAGAATTCTATTAATTTAGCAATCACAGCTTTTTGGGAAGCATTCTCGGTAACCTTTTCAGCTTTTTTCAACCAATAAACGATCTTCTTTATCGCTTCGCCATAAAGTCCATCCAGTTTCCACACTTTTTCTACTAACGCTCCATTTTTCTTTAGCAAGCGACTATTCAAGCCGTAAGAAACAGGGGTCTCATCACTTGCATCTTTCATTGAAGCATAAAAAGCTTCAGCCTCTTTTTGAGAAACACCATCATAATAATTGCATGCGGAAGTTTCTATAAGATCTTTCCCATCTGCTTGATTAACTCTTTTAGGCATCATCTTAGGATCAAAAATAGCCGGAAAAATTTCATTGCAGAGCTGAACAGGAGTCTGCCCCTGAAGTAATGGTAGTTTAGAGGAATCGATATTCAATATCTCACGTCTAAGAAATTCGGAGCTAAAGCTAGGAACAAATTTTTCACATCCATAGTGATGATGAATACCATTCGAAAACCAAACTCTTTTTAAATAAATAACCATATCCAAATAATCCGAGTCATTCTTATCGCCTTTGTAATTTGTATAAATAGCCTCAAGAGTACGACGAATGGTAAGATTATATTTTCCGTTTTGATCAAAAAGAATATCTCTTCCTTCAAGTGCCGCTCGAGTAAGATAATAAATCAATTCTTTTTGTTTCAATGATAAATCCTCAAAACCGGGTACGCGATAACGTAGTATCTGTAAATCAGCAAATTGTTCCACTGTATAATCAATATTATCTGCTTCGGAGGTTGAGCTCTTTACTCCGCCACACGAAGCTAGAATTGTGACGGCAGCTAATAAAAAAAATGTCTTTTTCATGAGATTTACAGGCATAGGTTTATAAACACGAAAAAAGGAAATACCTCAGTATTGTCTGAGATAATTCCTTTTCATTAAGACGTTTAAAAAAGATGCAATTATCTATTCTTATCTGCAAATTTTTTACGATAGCCATTAGGTGTTTCACCTACGTTTTTGTAAAAAGCAGCATAAAAAGATTGACGGTTAGCAAAACCAACCATTGCACTAATTTCTTCTACATTTTTGTCAGCATACCTTTTGTCCGTCAATAAATGCATAGCATCTTTAACGCGGTATTCATTCAACAAACAAGAGTAGTTCATTCCAAAACGAGAATTAACTACAGCAGACAAATAACGAGTATTAGTCTGCAACTCTTTTGCTAAGTCTTTCGCTGAGAAATCAGCATCTTTGTACTTTTTTTGTACCACAACAATATTCAATATTTTGTCGTACAATTCATCTGCCAATTCTGGTCTAATTAAAGAACGATAAGCAGCTTTTTTTTCTTTCTTCTCCCTCAAATTGTAAGGGCGCTTTTTAGGAGTTTCCTCCTGTTTTTTGTTTTCTAAATCACTCATTGAATTAACTGGTTAGGTTTGTTTCTAAATATACACTAATAATTAATGTATTTTTAATGTCACAAATTTCATACATTAATTTTAAATACACAACTTTTTAGTATAAATTTTTTCTTTAATAACAGTCAAGAAGCTGAAAAAGCTGAAATATCATTATAGAGATAAGAAACTTTAACCTTTTAAACATTCTTTTTTCATCTTTTATTCCCTATTGATTTTCAATTAGCCTCCTATTTTTTCACATAATAAATGTAACTTTGCAGAAGTAATAATTAAAAGATTATGATTCAAACTTTAAAAACATATTTTGGTTATGATGATTTCCGTCCGCTACAAAAAGAGATCATTCAGAGCTTAATGGACAAGAAAGATTCTTTGGTTCTAATGCCTACCGGTGGAGGTAAATCTATCTGCTATCAGCTACCAGCAATGCTATATGAAGGAACAGCCGTAGTAGTATCGCCACTCATTTCTTTGATGAAGGATCAAGTTGAAGCTTTACATGCCAACGGCATTCAAGCCGCAGCATTAAATAGCAGCAATAACGAAAATGACAATGAAAGTATACGACGTAATTGTATTTTAGGCAAAATAAAACTACTCTATATTTCACCCGAAAAACTTCTCTCTGAGATAGACTTTCTACTCCAAGATATTCAAGTTTCTTTTTTCGCAATTGATGAAGCTCACTGTATCTCACAATGGGGCCATGACTTCCGTCCAGAGTATGCGCAAATGGGACTTTTACATGAGAAGTTTCCCCAAGTACCCATCATAGCATTGACTGCAACAGCCGATAAAATAACTCGTCAGGATATTATTCAGCAACTAAAATTAAATCATCCGCAGATCTATATTTCTTCCTTTGACCGCCCTAACCTTAGCCTAATGGTAAAAAGAGGATATCAACAGAAAGAAAAGAGCAAAGCTATTTTAGAATTTATCGACAGGCATAGCGGACAAAGCGGCATAATCTACTGCATGAGTCGTAACAAAACAGAAAGCGTGGCCCAAATGCTACAGAAAAACGGAATAACCTGCGGAGTATATCATGCCGGACTCTCAGCTTCGCAAAGAGACAAGACTCAAAATGATTTTATTAATGACCGAATTCAAGTAGTATCTGCTACCATTGCTTTCGGAATGGGGATCGATAAATCAAACGTACGTTGGGTAATTCATTACAATATGCCTAAAAGCATTGAAAGTTTTTACCAAGAAATAGGCAGAGCAGGTAGAGATGGACTACCAGGAGATACTCTTCTTTTTTATTCAATAAGTGATTTAATATTACTCACCAAATTTGCAAATGAAAGTGGACAACGCAATATCAATTTAGAAAAATTAGAGCGCATGCAGCAATACTCCGAAGCTGATATTTGCCGAAGAAGAATTTTATTGAATTATTTCGGGGAAACGGCACAAAAAGATTGCGGAAATTGCGATGTATGCAAAAACCCTCCTGAAAAGTTTGACGGAACAATTATTGTACAAAAAGCACTAAGTGCCATTGCTAGAAGTAATCAGAATATAGGAACAAGGTTACTTGTCGATATTTTACGAGGAACTCCAAATGCTGACGTGATAGCAAAAGGGTACAACCAGCTAAAAACTTTCGCTGCAGGTCGAGATGTTCCTTCACGCGACTGGTATGATTATCTGCTGCAAATGCTTCAATTAGGCTATTTTGAAATAGCATACAATGAAAATAATCATTTAAGAATAACTGAAGCCGGCAACAAGATACTTTTCGGAAAAGAAAAAGCCTATTTGGTAGTCATCAAGCGTGAAGAAAAAGTGGTATCGGCAAAGAAGAAAAAGAAAGGAGAGAAAATGGGTAGAGAATTAGCTCTTGATTTACCAAACAATGAAAACAAGGAATTATTTGAAGCATTACGAGCTATACGAAAAAAGCTAGCAGAAGAACAAAACATACCTGCTTACATTGTCCTGAGTGACAAAGTACTCCATCTTTTGAGCACGGAAAAGCCAAAAAATCTATTAGAATTTGGTGCAATAAGTGGAATCGGAGATTATAAAAAAGAAAAATATGGAAAAACATTCCTCAAAGTAATCAACGAATATTGTTAATGCAAAAGAGATAGACCTTACCTACTTTTCTTTAAAAGATCATGCAAATCAGAACGGGAAGCTCCCAAAGAGATGGCTCTCTCAAAATCTAACTTAGCCAAATATTTCTTTTTCTGTGATAGATAAAGCTCTCCTCTTAGCAGATAGGCATTGCTAGAGGAGGGTGATAAACGGATGGCTTCATCAACATCAATCAGAGCCAAACGAATTTGATCTATATCTTTTTCTACATTGGCACGAGCAAGATAAAGAACGGCATCTTTAGGATTTTCGCTAATTAATTTCTCCATGATCTCAAGTGCCTCTTTATATCTTCCCTCCTTTTGTTCTAAAGTGGCTAAGCCCAAACGAGCATTATAGTTTGTCGGAGCTTCCGCCAACAATTTATTATAATCCAAACGTGCAGCTTTGTAATCTTTGCGCTCAGCATAAATATAAGCTCGCATAAGTAGAGCATTTATATTTTTTTTATCTAAATCAAGAATCTGGCAATAATCCACATATGCTCTATCATTCTCCCCCTGTTCTAAGTAGACTCCCGCCCGGTTAGAAAGAATAGAAACAGCGTTAGGTAGCATGTTCAAAGCGTACGTATATGATTCGATAGCATCATCATAACGATGCATACGTTGCTGCACAGTTCCTAAATTTGAAAACAATAAAGCATTACGAGGATTGGCAGGTTCTAGCTTTAATGCTTTACGAAAAAAGATTTCAGCCTTCTTTAGGCTATCTTGTTTCACATAATCTAAAGCTTTATCAGAGAACTCTACATAAGTAGTTTGTGCAGCAAGCTGCAAAGAGAAAAAAATAGTAAAGAACGAAAAAATAATTTTCTTCATTTTAATTTAATGGATAAGCATCAAAAGCAAATAATTCAGTAGATAAATAGCGTTCACCAGAATCAGGTAATAAAGTGACAATCATCTTGTCTTCAAATTCGGGACGTAAAGCCAATTTCTTAGCAGCAAAAAGAGCAGCACCGGAAGAGATACCGACTAACAAACCTTCTATAGAAGCAAGCTCTCGACCCGTACGTATAGCATCATTGTCCGACACCGAAATTATTTCATCAACAACAGAAGCATCATAAATGCTTGGAATAAAATTAGCACCAATGCCCTGAATACGATGCTGAGCATACTCTCCGCCTTCTAGAATAGGGGAAGAAGCCGGTTCAACTGCAACAATATGTATATTCGGATTATGACGCTTTAGAGCTCTAGCCACACCACAGACAGTACCTCCTGTCCCTACGCCTGCCACAAAAGCTGCTACCTGCCCATCAGTATCACGCCAGATTTCTTCGCCAGTAAAACGTTCGTGTACTGCCGCATTTGCAGGATTTTCAAATTGTTGTAGAATGATTGATCCGGGAATCGTCTCTTTCAATTCTTCAGCCTTCATAATAGAACCTTTCATACCTAAAGCACCTTCCGTAAGTACTATTTTGGCGCCAAAAGCTTTAAGCAAATTACGTCTTTCAATACTCATAGTTTCAGGCATCGTAAGAATCAAAGAATAACCCTTAATCGCTGAAACCATAGCCAAGCCAACCCCTGTATTTCCACTAGTGGGCTCAATTATAGTTGCTCCCGGACGAAGTAAGCCACTTTGTTCGGCATCTTCTATCATCGATAAAGCTGCGCGATCTTTCACACTACCGGCAGGATTAAAAGACTCTATTTTAGCAACAACCGCATTTTGAAGATTATATTTTGCACTATAAGCAGAGAGTTCCATTAACGGAGTTGAGCCAATAAGCTCTGTAAGCCGTTTTGCTATTTTAGGCATATCAATAAATGTTTTATGACGCGTGGCAAAGATAAAGAAAAAATAACGAACCTGTTATAAGAATCACTCTAATCATTCCAGGATCAGTGGCTTGATTAATTGATTTTAGTATTTATAAAGAAATTCAACGTAGTTATCTATGCAAAAGAATCACTTATCAGAAATAACAAAGAGAGAGTAAGGCTCTACTACATATCGTTCTCTATTCTGCAAACAGATTGATAAAGAATCTGCAGGTTTTAAAGCGCTATTTTTTAGAATAAGAATACTCTCAGGAAGCTTATTTTCCAGTACCTGAGTACGGGTTACTTCTCCAACATCTGTATGCAGGAAAACATCCATATTTGCAGCATGACGTACCGATAGAGCATTAAATTTAGTAATGGACTTTTCTTTACTTAGCTTAAGAGCAACCTTACAAACATCCGCATAGCCAAGACGTCCATTTAAGGATGGTAATGCCCAAGCGGCAATAAAAACAGCAAGTAACAAACCTACAGAGATTGCCAAGATAGATTCTTGCAATGCTTTCCTTTTAAGCAATAAATAGTTGCCTAAAGCAGAGAAAACACTCAAAACAACAGCGGCTATCCATATAAATAAAGAATTAAGATATTCCATTTTAAGAAAGAAAACAGAATAAGCAAGGATTAGCAAGGAGAGAGATAAAAGAAGTGCCGGAAAGGCGAGGCTCCACTTTAGATATTTAGTCACCTCTAACTTTCGCATAAATAAGACAGTCAGGTACACAAAGAAAGGAAAAGCAGGAGCAAGATAAACCTCCAATTTTGAGCTGATAAGAGAAAGCGTAAACAGAGTGACCAATATAACGACAAAGAAAAAAAGCTCTAAGTCTGTTCGCATTTTCTTCCTCACAAGCGTAAGACTCATTACTACCACTATAAATATAGACCATGGAGCTAATGAATACCAGTAAGTAATGAAGTAATAATAGAACGCATGCTTATGATGAAAAGAATCAATAGCTCGTCCAAAAGTTTGGTGAAAAACGAGATCGTTAAAATACTCTCCTCCTCCTTCCAGATAGACAAAAAGAAACCATACAGCAAATAGCGTCAACAATATGCCCCAAGTTTTCCATCCCCAAAACCGGCTCCATTTCATCTTCTGTTTTTTAAGCACCAAAAAGACAGTGGTAGATAATAAAGGTATAATAATTCCAATAGGTCCTTTTGAAAAAACAGCCATAAAAATATAGATAGGAAATAAATAAGTATCAAATGTCGTGGCTCTATTCTTTAATATCTTATAGAAAATGTAAAGGGAAAGAACAATGAACATACACATAAGCATATCCATTCTAAGCACCAATGCAAGAGCAAGAAAGAGTCCGGAAGTCATCAGCATAGCTCCAGATAATAAACGATCTTGAGCAGACATTATAGGAGATACCCACTTATTCATTACTTGAATAATAACAAAAGCCGGTATAAATGAGAATAATGACAAGAACCACATAGAATGCTTTCCAAGCAATATCTTGCCCAACATTATTATCCAAAAATACAATGGAGGTTTGTCAGCATAAGGGGTACCGTGGTTCATAAAGGTAAAAAAGTGACCACTTCGTAATGCTTCATCCGCAATGCTTAAATAACGCAATTCGTTGGCAGGAGTAAAATCACGCAGGATAATCACAGGCAGGCAAGCCAATAGAACCAATAAAGGAAAGTAATATTTGTTTGCATAAAATATTTCTATGTACTTTTTCACCATTAATTTCACAATTAAGGATGGCAAAAATAAAAACCAATATTGTAGGAATTTTGAATTTTAAAAATGAAGTATAAAACGGTGCTCTTTTTTTAGATATCTATAACAAATAGTCCATCCGTGATAATCACAAATAGCTTTAATGATAGATAAGCCTAGCCCATTGCCATTATTAGTTCCAGAGCTAGGAAAATAGAAACGTTTAAAAAGCAAGCTTTCATCAAGTGGAGGCTCATCGGAAGCATTAGCAACAGTAAGTTCATTATTATCTAAAGAAATCGTTATTTCACCATTCTTTTTTGTATGCCTTATGGCATTAATAATCAAATTAAGCATCAGACTCTCAAAAAGTGTTTTATTAGTCAATAAAATCAAGGAGTTACTTGTTGAATGAAAAATCAAGTTTTTATCGCCAGCCACCACAGATAAATTGGAGATTAGATTTTCAATGATTTCCGTAACATTAATATTCTCCATTTCATTATATTGCCGATTGTCAATACGTGCCAACAACAACAAGTCTTTATTTAAGCGAGAGAGCCTACCCAAATTATCATACAGACTTCTAAGCAACTCTACCTGAGGAGCTGAGAGATCAGGTTGTTGCAGTAGTAAATCCAACTTGCTTAGAGCCACAGCTAAAGGAGTTTGCAGTTCATGAGAAGCATTTTCTGTAAACTCTTTCTGAGCTTGATATTTTTTCATACTGCTCTTCATCCAGCTTGTCAACACAGTATTAAGCCGATTAAATTCCAAAATATCTGTTTGAGGAAGAACAGGAAGTGATTCTTTTTCTAATGAGAAATGTTCTATCTCACTAAGAGTCTTGTCAAAAGGTCTCCACAACCGTTTCGAAATAAAACGAGAAGTTAAAAGCACAGAAAGCCCTAAAATCAATAGTATTAAAATAAACTGAAGAAGAATTCCTTGAAAAATATCTTCTTCCAAATCTGTTTGAGGCAAAGGATTCCCTTTTTGAGCATTTTCAATGACTTCTATCAAATCTTCTGCATAATAATAACGGGTAAGGAAATAAAAAAGAGGGGTGGACAATGTCAAAATAATGACAATGCATAACATAAACTGAACCGTATTTTTCTTTAGTAAACTAATCATTCTGTCCAACGATAGCCCATAGCATAAACATTTTTAATACGACTTTCACAACCTGCCTCGACCAATTTAGCCTTAAGATTCTTAATATGTGCATAAATAAAATCTTGATTATCTAACATATCGGCGATATCACCCGTTAAGTGCTCGGCAATCGCATTTTTCGATACAACTTTATCTTTATTGCTCAGAAAAAAAAGCAATAAGTCATATTCTGTTCTGGTTAATGTTAACATTGTACCGTTTACAGTAACTTCCTTACTCAATAGATCGACTTGTAAACTACCACATTGCCATATATTACTGCTATCAAACTGACGTCGGCGAATTAGAGCATAGATGCGAGCACTCAATTCAGGTAGATAAAAAGGCTTTGATAAATAATCATCAGCCCCCAAAGTAAGCCCTTTGACCTTATCATTAACGGATTCTTTAGCAGAAATGATTATAATACCTGCGGATCTCTTTTCTTCTTTTATTTTCTTCAAAAGATCAAATCCGCTACCGTCAGGAAGCATTAAATCGAGTAAAATACAATCATATTCATATAATGAAATCCGCTCCAAAGCATCAACATAATTTGTAGCTTGTTCACATACATAATTCTGTGAAACTAGAAAATCAGCAATACTATCTGATAAACTTTTTTCGTCTTCTACTATTAATATTTTCATTACCCTATGAATATTTCTGCTACAAACTTAATGAAAAATAACAACTATCATACAGCAAAAATAAAAAAACTTCTTCGATGCAGATGTTCTTCTGCATCAAAGAAGTTTTTGAATAGACTTACAAATAAGCGTATTATGCCTTTTTAATATAATCTGTAATCCATTGACCAACTTCAGAGGTTTTATACGCCTGTTCTCCTTCTATCTGAATATCTTGAGTCCGAATATTAGCATCCATAGAAGCATCTACGGCAGCACGGATTAATGCAGCTTCTTCTTTCAAATCAAAAGCGTAATCAAACATCATTGCAGCTGACAGAATGGTAGCTAACGGGTTAGCTATATTTTGACCTGCCGCTTGCGGCCATGATCCATGGATCGGTTCAAAAACGGAAGTATATGTACCTATAGATGCTGAAGGCAGCAAGCCCATAGAGCCTGTGATAACAGAACCTTCATCTGTAAGAATGTCTCCAAACATATTTTCAGTAACCATTACGTCAAAAGAGGTAGGCCATTGAATCATCCTCATAGCAGCATTATCCACGAACATAAACTCGGTTTCTACTTCTGGATATTTAGGAGCTATTTCTTTTGAAACTTCTCTCCATAAACGCGAGGTGGCTAACACATTCGCTTTATCAACAATGGTAACTTTTTTACGACGCTTCATGGCATATTCATAAGCCAACGTAACAATACGTTCTATCTCTTCACGACTGTATACACAAGTGTCATAAGCCACATTCCCATCTTCAGAGCGACCTTGAGGACGACCAAAATACATACCGCCTGTTAACTCACGAATACACATAAAATCAGCGCCTTTAACTAAGTCAGCACGCAACGGAGATTTATGTATAAGCGACTCAAAGGTTGTTACAGGACGAATATTTGCATAAAGCCCAAGTTTCTTACGCATCGCAAGAAGTCCTTGTTCCGGACGGACTTTAGCAGAAGGGTTATTATCAAATTTAGGATCACCTACCGCACCAAAGAGAACAGCATCACTCTTCATACAGAGCTCATGTGTTTCATCCGGATAGGGATTGCCAACTTTATCGATTGCATCGGCTCCGCAAATAGCATATTCATAATGAAGTTCGTGGCCAAATTTCTCACACACCGCTTTAGTAGCATCCAAAGCCACACTAACAATTTCGGGACCAATTCCATCTCCCGGTAGAACTGCAATATTCAGTTTCATGATCATTAAAGTAATTAAAGTAGTTTATCTCTACTGATTAGTATTCTTCTATTATATTAAGCATTTTAATAGTTGCCTTTATAGCAGCTTCTGTCTGGTCGGCATCCAAACCACGGGTACGAAAAACCTTATCATTGAAGCTCCAGGTTATTACCGTTTGCACAAAAGCATCCGTTCGTCCACCAGGAGGAATCGTCACTGCATAATTGATAAGCATCGGAAATTTTCTGCCAAGCGTAACTTTATAGATTTTACGTAAAGCACGCACAAAAGCATCATACTGACCATCACCTGAAGAGCTTTCTTCGTAAACATGCCCATCGATCTCAATGCTAAGAGTAGCCATCGGTTTTAAACCATGAGTCAACGTAACAAAATAAGTTCTCAACTTTACTTTGGAACTGATACCTTCATGTTTAAGCACATCAGAAATGATATAAGGTAAGTCTTCCTGAGTCACCAACTCTTTCTTATCTCCCAATTCTATAATGCGTTCGGTAACTCTTTGCATAGACTCCTCATCGAGTTCCAAACCAAGACCTTCAAGATTTTTACGGATATTAGCTTTACCAGAAGTTTTTCCTAAAGCATATTCACGCACACGCCCAAAACGTTCAGGCAGTAGATCATTGTAATAAAGATCACTCTTATTATCGCCATCAGCATGTACACCCGCAACTTGCGTAAAAACATTCTCTCCAACGATAGGCTTGTTGCTTGGTATAATAACTCCAGAATACGATTCAACCACCCTGCTCACATCATTCAAACGACTTTCATCAATGTTAGTCACCGCATTAAAATGATCTTTCAATATGGCCTGTACACTTGCCAAAGGAGCATTTCCAGCTCTTTCCCCTAGCCCATTGATAGTAGTATGTAACCCTTTAGCTCCACTAAGAACTGCCGCCAAGACATTACTTACCGCTAAATCATAATCATTGTGAGCATGAAAATCAAAATGGATACCTGGATATCGTTTTAGCATTTTACGCATAAACTCAATAACCTGCAAGGGATTAAGAACTCCCAGTGTATCAGGAAGCATAAAACGTTTGATAGAAGTTTGCTGCAATGCATCAACCAATTGAAAAACATACTCCGGAGAGTCTTTCATACCATTGCTCCAATCTTCCAAATAAACATTCACATCAATGCCTTGCTCAGTTGCATATTCTACAACACTAATGATTTCCTGAAAGTGCACTTCCGGAGATTTCTTCAGCTGAAAAGTACAATGTTTCAAAGATCCTTTACAAAGTAAATTAATAACCCTACAACCGGTTTGTTTGATCCAATCTACTGAGCGATGCCCATCAACGAAACCTAAGACTTCAACCTTCTGTAGCAAATTACGTCGGGCTGCCCAGTCACAAATCATCTTAACAGCATCAAATTCACCGTCAGAAACACGTGCAGAAGCAACCTCAACCCTATCTACCTTAAGTTCCTCTAGAAGGAGTCTACCTATCATCAATTTTTCATGAGGAACAAAAGACACTCCGCTGGTTTGTTCACCATCACGAAGTGTCGTATCCATAATTTCAATCTTTACTTGCTTTCCCATGCTTCAATCTTATCCTTATTGGACAGCAAGAAGTCTATATCATCCAAACCGTTTTCAAGACAATGTTTTTTATAAGAATTTATTTCAAAAGATTCACTCTCACCAGTAACCTTATTGGTTATTGTCTGATTTGGAAGATTAACCTCTACTTCTGTTTTTGCGTCATTATTAATAGATTCAAATAGGCCAGATAGAAATTTCTCACTAACTATCACAGGTAATACAAAATTATTCAATGCATTATTCCTAAAAATATCAGCAAAAAAACTAGAAACAACGACACGAAAACCATATCCGGCAATAGCCCAAGCAGCATGTTCACGGCTAGAGCCTGAACCAAAATTCTTTCCTGCAACCAAAATTTTCCCACTATATGTAGGATTATTCAATACAAAAGATTCAATTTTATTTCCTTGCTTATCATATCTCCAATCGCGGAAAAGATTGTCTCCAAACCCTTCTTTTGTTGTTGCTTTTAAGAAACGAGCGGGAATGATCTGGTCAGTATCCACGTTCTCTAAAGGAAGTGGTACGCATGTAGATGTAAGTATATTGAATTTTTCTTTCATTTCTTTTCTTATTTTAAATCATAAAAACTAATTATGCATTATTAAAGTAACGTACGAGGATCAGTAATAACCCCTGTCACAGCTGCGGCTGCAGCTACAAGCGGACTTGCAAGCAAGGTACGCGCTCCTGGTCCTTGACGACCTTCAAAATTACGATTGGATGTAGAAACAGCATATTTACCAGCAGGAACTTTGTCATCATTCATCGCCAAACAAGCTGAACATCCCGGTTGACGCAATGCAAAACCAGCTTCTTCAAATATTTTATCCAATCCCTCTTTCCTTATTTGCTTATCAACTTCCCAAGACCCCGGAACTAGCCAAGCAATAACATTATCAGCTTTCTTACGACCTTTTACTAAAGAGGCAAAAGATCTAAAATCTTCAATACGTCCATTAGTACATGAACCAATAAATACGTAATCTATTTTTTTACCTTGCAGTAATTCACCGGCTTGTAAACCCATGTATTCCAAAGATTTAGCATAAGAAATACGACCTGCTTCAGGTACACTTTCCAAGGTAGGTATCTGTTTGGTTATTCCCATACCCATACCCGGATTTGTTCCGTAAGTAATCATTGGTTCAATATCTTCTGCATGGAATACCACATCCTTATCAAACACTGCGTCATCACCACTCTTCAATGTCTTCCAATAAGCAAGAGCTTTGTCCCATTCTTCACCTTTAGGAGTATATTCTCGATCACGAAGATAGTTAAACACAACTTCATCAGGTGCAATCATCCCTCCACGAGCTCCCATTTCGATACTTAAATTGCAAAGAGTCAAACGTCCTTCCATCGTTAAGCTAGAAATAGCTTCTCCGGCATATTCCACAAAATACCCGGTAGCACCACCGGTAGTCATTTTTGCAATAATATATAAGGCCACATCTTTAGCTGTTACCCCTGTTGCCAATTTTCCTTCAACAGAAATACGCATTGTCTTTGGTTTAGACTGCAAGATACATTGAGAAGCCAAAACCATTTCGACCTCACTAGTTCCTATACCAAAAGCCACAGATCCCAAAGCACCATGAGTAGAAGTATGAGAATCACCACAAACAATAGTCATACCCGGCAAAGTCAATCCTCGTTCCGGTCCTACAACATGGATAATACCATTTTTAGGGTTCATCATCCCAAAATGAGTCAGTCCAAAATATTCCGCATTCTTAGTTAATGTATCTACTTGCGTCTTGGAGATAGGATCTTCAATCGGCTTATCTTGGTTAATGGTTGGAGTGTTATGATCCGGCATACAATATACTTTTTCCGGGCGAAACACATTTAAGCCTCTATTACGTAAGCCCGAAAATGCTTGCGGACTTGTTACTTCATGACAATATAATCTGTCGATATAAAGTTGAGTAGGACCATCTTTCACTGTAGTCACTACATGAGAATCCCAAATTTTATCAAATAACGTATTCATCTTATTATCTTATATTACTTCTTTTATTATATATAACTAACCTATTTTACTATGAATTTGTTGATACAATCTATATAAGCTTCGACTGATGCCGCCACAATATCCGTATTAGCACCAAAACCATAATATACTTGCCCATCATATTCAACCTGCATATGAACTTTACCCACATCATCACTACCTTTGCTAATAGCCTGTATGGTAAATTCTTTTAGTGACATATTGCGATCTATGATTTTTTTAAGAGCCTTTATAGCGGCATCTACCGGACCATTTCCCGTAGCAGCAGATTCAAATTTCTCGCCTGCAATATTCAGAGCAATACTGGCAACAGATCGAACCCCCACACCACTCGTTACTTGTAGGTAATCAAGTTTGATACGCTGATTTCCGCTGCGTTCAGCACCCGCAAGTACCAAAATATCATCATCATGTATATCTTTCTTCTTATCGGCCAACTTAAGAAACTCGTCATAAACTTTATCCAAGTTCTCTTGTGACAGTTCCACACCAAGTGAAGATAAACGATGTTTTAGAGCAGCACGTCCACTACGAGCAGTAAGTACTATAGAATTATCATCAATACCCACATCTTTGGGATTAATGATTTCATAAGTCTGCATATTTTTCAACACGCCATCTTGATGTATGCCCGATGAATGCGCAAATGCATTTCGACCAACAATAGCTTTATTAGGCTGTACAGGCATATTCATTAAGCTTGATACCATACGACTAATAGGATATATCTTTCGCGTATTAATGTTAGTATCAATCTGAATATCATGGTGACTTTTAAGAATCATTGCAACTTCTTCTAATGCAGTATTTCCTGCGCGTTCGCCAATTCCATTTATAGTTACTTCAACCTGACGTGCACCATTTAGGACTCCACTGATTGTATTCGCAGTAGCCATACCCAAATCATTATGACAATGAGTAGAAATAATGGCTTTTTCGATGCCTGACACATGTTCCACCAAATATTTAATTTTAGCTCCATATTCAGAAGGCAGGCAATAACCTGTCGTATCCGGGATATTCACAACAGTAGCACCAGCCTTAACAACAGCTTCAATAACTCGCGCTAAGTATTCATTATCAGTACGTCCGGCATCTTCAGCATAAAATTCTACGTCATCGACAAAGCGACGAGCATATTTCACTGCCGCTACCGCTCGCTCTATAATTTCTTCACGATTAGAATTGAATTTATATTTAATATGAGAATCAGAAGTACCGATTCCGGTATGTATACGCTTATGTTTTGCATATTTCAAAGCTTCCACCGCCACATCAATATCTTTTTCCACAGCACGAGTCAGGGCACAAATTGTTGGCCATGTTACAGCCTTTGATATTTCAATTACCGAATTAAAATCTCCAGGACTAGATATAGGAAACCCAGCCTCAATAACATCTACTCCTAAAGATTCCAAAGCCTTAGCTACTTGGATTTTTTCCACTGTATTCAACTGACAGCCTGGTACCTGTTCACCATCTCTAAGTGTAGTATCAAAAATAAATAATCTGTCACTCATTTCTTCTTAATTAATTATGTACATTTATTCCATTAAAAAAAGCCTCTCTCACAAGGAAGTGAGAAAGGCTTTCGTATATCTATCAACTCATACACATTCACGCACAGTACTCACTTCCACTAAACTTTGCCAGCAGAATAATAATACCACACAGTAGAATATGTATAAAGGTTTGATTCATTTTCAACTCATTAATAATTTCACGCAACAAAGTTAGAGAATATTTCATAAACGCCAAATAAAACAACACATTTTTAAGCAAAAAAATATCATTTCATAAGATTAAAGGCGCCAAATCAATAAATATATAACAAGATTAAAAACAAACCATTTAGTCATATATTTACAACACAATAGTATTACAAGATTATAAAACACAGAATGACAAGTAGTTAGTTCTATTATATCAATTCATTTTTCCATTCTTTACTTATAGATACCAACAATAAGTATTTTCATGTATTATCTCGTTATTTTCCGCTAACTCTGGTTCAAATCGATTCTGATTAAAGACTTTAATAATGATAATGTACACAACCCTATTTCAAGAATAAAAAGTGAAGCGAAAAAAGTCTTCAGATCCATTATTCAATGTAATGAAAGACATTTCCTGTTTTTCATCTAGCGTGAGCTTATTTATATTGTTTGTATTATTGATTCTCAGATTTTAAGATTTCTATGAGTTAAGCAGACTAATATAAAGGGATAGTTGGAGGGGGTAGAGAAGGGAGGATCATCACAGCAATCCCCACAAAACAACTACAGAAAAGAGATTATCCGATTTCCATTCTTTGATCCTTTATGGATGGTTCAGTCTTTAGTTTGCGTTGTTTTAAAAGCTATGGATCGGTTTGTGCGCCATTAGCATCAACTCACGAGCAAATCAGAATAAAACGGATCAAAATTCAGGTATTCAGAAGAAAGGGAATAAACAAAAGAAGCCCCGCAGGTAAAATATACCTGCGGGGCTCTTCAAAAACGGCGACTACCTACTCTCCCACTGTTACGCAGTACCATCGGCGTGACCGGGCTTAACTTCTCTGTTCGGAATGGGAAGAGGTGGAACCCCGGTGCCATAGTCACCTTAATAAGGTAGACACAATGTACGCAAAAAATAATTCTAAATAGAACTAAACGGATATATGAACCATACGTCAATAAAAGAAAGTATACGGGCAATTAGTACTGCTCGGCTTTGATATCTCTACCTTTACACCTGCAGCCTATCAACGTCATCGTCTTTAACGACCCTAAGAAATCTAATCTTGTGGCTGGCTTCGTACTTAGATGCTTTCAGCACTTATCCAATCCCGACTTAGATACCCGGCGATGCACCTGGCGGCACAACCGGTAAACCAGAGGTCAGTCCAACACGGTCCTCTCGTACTAGTGTCAGAGCCACGCAAATTTCATACGCCCACGATAGATAGAGACCGAACTGTCTCACGACGTTCTGAACCCAGCTCGCGTGCCACTTTAATGGGCGAACAGCCCAACCCTTGGGACCTTCTCCAGCCCCAGGATGTGACGAGCCGACATCGAGGTGCCAAACCCCTCCGTCGATATGAGCTCTTGGGAGGGATCAGCCTGTTATCCCCGGAGTACCTTTTATCCTTTGAGCGATGTCCCTTCCATACGGAAACACCGGATCACTATGCTCTAGTTTCCTACCTGATCGACTTGTCGGTCTCCCAGTCAAGCACCCTTATGCCATTACACTCTGCGGACGGTTACCAATCGTCCTGAGGGTACCTTTAGAAGCCTCCGTTACACTTTTGGAGGCGACCACCCCAGTCAAACTACCCACCAAACAGTGTCCCCGCATCAGCGGGTTAGAACTCAAATAATTAAAGGGCCGTATTTCAACAGCGACTCCACACACACTAGCGTGCGCACTTCATAGTCTCCGGCCTATCCTACACATTAATTACCCAAATTCAATGTTAAGCTATAGTAAAGGTTCACGGGGTCTTTTCGTCCCATCGCGGGTAATCGGCATCTTCACCGATACTACAATTTCACTGAGCTCACGGTTGAGACAGTGTCCAGATCATTACACCATTCGTGCAGGTCGGAACTTACCCGACAAGGAATTTCGCTACCTTAGGACCGTTATAGTTACGGCCGCCGTTTACTGGGGCTTCAATTCAATGCTTCTCTTGCGATGACATCTCCTCTTAACCTTCCAGCACCGGGCAGGTGTCAGGCTGTATACTTAATCTTTCGATTTGGCACAGCCCTGTGTTTTTGTTAAACAGTTGCCTGGACCTATTCTCTGCGCCCTCCCATCGCTGGGTAGGGACCCTTTATCCCGAAGTTACAGGGTCAATTTGCCTAGTTCCTTAACCGTGAATCACTCAAGCGCCTTAGTATATTCTACCCGACTACGTGTGTCCGTTTACGGTACGGGTACCTAATGGATTAAGTTTAGCGGATTTTCTTGGAAGTCTGTTTACACGTACTATTGGATCATCACAAGGAATCTCCATACTATCAAGGTCGACTCTCGCTGCGGATTTGCCTACAACGATCAACATCTACACTCTTTAACGGGCTATTCCGTCAGCCCGCGACGCTTTCACTACTCCGTCTCCACATCACTCCATTAGGTAGTAATGGAATATTAACCATTTCTGCCATCGGCATCACCATTCGGCTGAGCCTTAGGACCCGACTAACCCTGATCCGATTAGCGTTGATCAGGAAACCTTAGTCTTTCGGCGAGGGGGTTTCTCACCCCCTTTATCGTTACTTATACCTACATTTGCTTTTCCACACGCTCCAGCAAAGCTTACGCTTCACCTTCGACGCAGAGTGGAATGCTCCCCTACCAACCATAAATGGTTCCATAGCTTCGGTAAACCGCTTATGCCCGATTATTATCCACGCCAAACTCCTCGACTAGTGAGCTGTTACGCACTCTTTAAATGAATGGCTGCTTCCAAGCCAACATCCTAGCTGTCTTAGCAATCTGACTTCGTTAGTTCAACTCAGCGGTTATTTGGGGACCTTAGCTGATGGTCTGGATTCTTCTCCTCTCGGACGTGGACCTTAGCACCCACGCCCTCACTCCTGTTCTTAAACTAATGCGCATTCGGAGTTTATCAAGACTTGATAGGCGGCGAAGCCCTCGCATCTTATCAGTCGCTCTACCTCACATTAGTAATAAACAAGGCTGCACCTAAATGCATTTCGGGGAGTACGAGCTATCTCCAAGTTTGATTAGCCTTTCACCCCCACCCTCAGCTCATCCGGAAGCTTTTCAACGCTTATCGGTTCGGTCCTCCAGTTAGTGTTACCTAACCTTCAACCTGGCCAAGGGTAGATCACTTGGTTTCGCGTCTACTCCTTCCGACTAAATCGCCCTGTTAAGACTCGCTTTCGCTTCGGCTACAGATTTGAAAATCCTTAACCTTGCCGGAAAAAGTAACTCGTAGGTTCATTATGCAAAAGGCACGCCGTCACACCATATAGATGCTCCGACCGCTTGTAGGCGCATGGTTTCAGGAACTATTTCACTCTTCTATTCGAAGTGCTTTTCACCTTTCCCTCACGGTACTGGTTCACTATCGGTCTCTCGGGAGTATTTAGCCTTACCGGATGGTCCCGGCAGATTCATGCAGAATTCCTCGTGCTCCGCACTACTCAGGATACCACTAGGGTTAACCAAGCTTCGAATACGGGGTTATCACCCTCTATGACTAAACTTTCCAGTTTATTCTTCTCACTTGATGTCATCCCACAACGTGGTCCTACAACCCCAACTATGCCGTAACATAGTTGGTTTGGGCTATTCCGCGTTCGCTCGCCACTACTTACGGAATCATTATTTATTTTCTTTTCCTGCAGGTACTAAGATGTTTCAGTTCCCTGCGTTAGCCTGCTAAATTCATAGCATAATATCTCTTCAAGATATTGGGTTGTCCCATTCGGAAATCTTCGGATTAAAGGTTATTTGCACCTACCCGAAGCTTATCGCAGCTTATCACGTCCTTCATCGCCTCCGAGAGCCAAGGCATCCGCCATGCGCCCTTGCTTACTTTCTTTTATCAAACACTACTTTTAAATAAGTCCGAAAACTTAAATAAAAACGTATGGATCGATATATACTTTTAGCTCTTACTAAAAATTACTTTTTGCTTGTGTACATTATGTCAAAGATCGTTGTCTTATACTGTATCAACTCTTACGAGTAAGATAAGATAAGTGAGTGGAGAATAACGGATTCGAACCGTTGACCCTCTGCGTGCAAGGCAGATGCTCTAGCCAGCTGAGCTAATCCCCCGAAAAGAGATTGTAGTCCCAGGCAGAGTTGAACTGCCGACCTCTACATTATCAGTGTAGCGCTCTAACCAACTGAGCTATAGGACTGTGTTCAAACCCTTGCCTTGCGGCTCGGCTTCTTGTTTTCTCTTGTTTATCTCTTTATTTAATCTATATATTAAATAAACAAGTACCAGTAGTACAATAGAGAATATCAGTAAAGATATTAAGTTTAAATTAAAACCTTTTACAAAATCACTCCAGAAAGGAGGTGTTCCAGCCGCACCTTCCGGTACGGCTACCTTGTTACGACTTAGCCCCAGTCACCAGTTTCACCCTAGGACGCTCCTTGCGGTTACGTACTTCAGGTGCCCCCGGCTCCCATGGCTTGACGGGCGGTGTGTACAAGGCCCGGGAACGTATTCACCGCGCCGTGGCTGATGCGCGATTACTAGCGAATCCAGCTTCACGAAGTCGGGTTGCAGACTTCGATCCGAACTGAGAGAGGTTTTTAGGATTAGCATCCAGTTGCCTGGTAGCAGCCCTCTGTACCCCCCATTGTAACACGTGTGTAGCCCCGGACGTAAGGGCCGTGCTGATTTGACGTCATCCCCACCTTCCTCGCATCTTACGACGGCAGTCTCATTAGAGTCCTCAGCATGACCTGTTAGTAACTAATGATAAGGGTTGCGCTCGTTATGGCACTTAAGCCGACACCTCACGGCACGAGCTGACGACAACCATGCAGCACCTTCACAGAGACCTTGCGGCTATAATCTTTCAACTATATTCCTCTGCAATTCAAGCCCGGGTAAGGTTCCTCGCGTATCATCGAATTAAACCACATGTTCCTCCGCTTGTGCGGGCCCCCGTCAATTCCTTTGAGTTTCACCGTTGCCGGCGTACTCCCCAGGTGGAATACTTAACGCTTTCGCTTGGCCGCTTACTGTATATCGCAAACAGCGAGTATTCATCGTTTACCGTGTGGACTACCAGGGTATCTAATCCTGTTTGATACCCACACTTTCGTGCCTCAGTGTCAGTTGTACCCTAGTGAGCTGCCTACGCAATCGGAGTTCTTCGTGATATCTAAGCATTTCACCGCTACACCACGAATTCCGCCCACCTCTTGTACACTCAAGAATGACAGTATCAACTGCAATTTTAAGGTTGAGCCTCAAACTTTCACAACTGACTGATCATTCCACCTACGCACCCTTTAAACCCAATAAATCCGGATAACGCTTGGATCCTCCGTATTACCGCGGCTGCTGGCACGGAGTTAGCCGATCCTTATTCGTAAGGTACATGCAAAGGAGAACACGTTCTCCATTTTATTCCCTTATAAAAGAAGTTTACAACCCATAGGGCAGTCATCCTTCACGCTACTTGGCTGGTTCAGGCTAGCGCCCATTGACCAATATTCCTCACTGCTGCCTCCCGTAGGAGTTTGGACCGTGTCTCAGTTCCAATGTGGGGGATCTTCCTCTCAAAACCCCTATCCATCGAAGACTTGGTGGGCCGTTACCCCGCCAACAATCTAATGGAACGCATCCCCATCTATAACCGGAATCCTTTAATAAAGAGAACATGCGAACTCTTCATTCTATCGGGTATTAATCTTTCTTTCGAAAGGCTATCCCCGAGTTAAAGGTAGGTTGGATACGTGTTACTCACCCGTGCGCCGGTCGTCAGCGGTATTGCTACCCTGCTACCCCTCGACTTGCATGTGTTAAGCCTGTAGCTAGCGTTCATCCTGAGCCAGGATCAAACTCTTCATTGTAAAAGTATTGTTATGACTTTTCTTTGATATTGCTATCAGAGAAAGTACAAATTAGCTCTGTTCAGGATTTTGTAAATTTATTATCTTTCTCCCTTATTAAAGGGACATTGACGGTTTTAAATTTTACCCAAGATTATTTCTAATCTTGCTCTTGTACTACTTGTATTGTTTATGTAATTCTATCAAAGAACGCTTCTTCTTTTTTGCTTTCGTTGTAAAAGCGGGTGCAAAGGTAAGAGCTTTAAGTTTAACTTCCAAATAAATCCGAAAGTTTTTTTTCAAAGTTTTTTGTTTCAGTTTCGTTGGCTTCTCGTGAGAAAAGAACGACTTAAACAAGGTCTCTTTTTTTTTGCGAACCGGACTGCAAAGATAAGGACTTTTAATACTCACTTCCAAATGTTTTCGAAAGTTTTTTTTTCAAGAATAAATCTTCTCAAATGACCCGGTGGCCGCGATTATCAAAATGTCAAGCAATAAGCTTTGTTTCTCTTACAAAGCGGGTGCAAAAGTAGAGGTTTTGCCAATACAATCCAAATATTACTAACTATTTTTTTGAAGAAAAAAGACAGGAAAAACATAAGCCGCTGGTAATGACCACTTAACAAGGAAAACTTTTTTTCAAGAAAATGTAAGGGTGATGCCAGATAATATGCGGGGTGGGTATTTAGCTGCTTAGGCTCGTAGAGTTTTTAGGCTTCGGTTTTTCTAAGATCGCTTTAAAAATTGGTTTTAAGGCTCAGTTTTGAGAGCTTGTTTTTGTGAACTGGAGTTTATTTATTGGTGATTTAGGGCTTTTTTCTGTGAGTTGGCTCTTTAATTTTAGTTTGTGAGTTTGTTTTAGGGCTCAGTTTTGAAAGTTTCTTTTTATCGGTTGGAGTTTATTTGTTGGTGATTTGGGGTTCTTTTTTTTATGAGTTGGCTTTTTTAATTTAGTTCGTGAGTTTGTTTTTGATTAGTTTTTAGGTTCGGCTTTGAAGGTTGGAAGTAGTGTATTGGGAAAAGTTAGAGCGAAATAACATCAGAACGAAATTTTATGGGTGATTAAACTAGGGCTTGGTGGATTATTGAAGGGAGATTTTATAAGTTGTTCAAATACTCTGAGTATAGTATGACATTAATAAAATGAAAGTATTGCCCGTGAGCTCTTCCTTACAAGATGTGCAAGTATTACTTTCTAGTTTATTATCTATAACTGTATCGGTATTGGAGCAGTCTTACAGCTTGTTCAAATGCTACTTTTTGCCGATAAGGAAGAGCTTTTATTTGATTTAGAGCAAAATGGAGTTCATTAAGCATAGCTAAAAAAGTGCGTCTGACCCTTTTATTCTGTATAAGAACATAAATTACGCCCTTTAAAATAGATCATAAGCCAGTAGCTTTTGATTAATGCAAGCATTCTTAATCTACCAACACCCCCATGTCAGGTGTACCAACACCCGGGTGTTAGACATGCTGACACCCGGGTGTTGGCTAATCAACAACAGGCTAAAAGCAAAAAAGCAAGGGGCGAAAGAAAGAAAAGGAATACTTTTGTTATGATGAAGGGAGCAGTGGCAAGCTGTTCACGCATGTTTGAATAATCAAAAGATTCTCTCATTAACATCATATCGCCAGCAGTAACAAGTAATTTATGCATCCTTGGGATTAGGTAATAAGTTAGCGGCATAACTTATTACCTAATCCGGATAACTTATAATCAAACACTCTCTTTGGTGCTTTTTTATCCTTTTTGCATGGCTCCTTCAAAGCAATTGGGTGTTTCAGGCATTATTGCCTAAAATGAAAGATTCTTTTTTGCTGCTATAATTCTTTCTGCTATTACATATACCTATTATTATATACTCTATAATATAGGATGTGTGTGTAATGATATAGAGGGGGTACCCCCTCCCCCCTATTATATATATTACACACAAGCAAATTAAAATAATAATATATAAGTAGTGTAGTATATACTATAAAACCACCTCTTTTCTCTGCGAATCTCATCAAATCTCTGAATATCTCTACATTCTATTTTTGAAGGCAAGTAATTTTGCAAGAAAAAAATCATGTAAAAAAGATGAAGTGCGATAGTAGCGCTCGCTCAAAAGGCATAAATTTAAAGAGAAAAACCATTTCGAGGATTAAGAAGTTTTTTGGGCAAACATAGTTTTTCATGCGATAGTTTTAAATGATTTCGTGAAAAGTTTACCCCGCAAACTTGAAAAGTATAAGAAAAAAAGAAATCGAGTATTTTTTATTTTATGCTTTCTGATAAAAGCGCCGGTCGCTTTGAAAAAAAAGAAGATTGCAGCAGAACAAGTAAATGAAATGTAAGAGATAGAGATAAGCCGTAAAAAAACCTTCAGACATCCGCTAGTTTTCTTAATCACTTAGATAGGTCTAAAAAAAGTGGGGCTTTTCACAAAGCCCCACTTTTCAGTTTTCAATAGGTATTAGTTTTTTTTAAGGTAAAAAGATTGTTTTCAGGATAACGGGACAAATATAGGTTATTTTCATATTAGTCACCAAACAATAAAGTATGTCTTATAACATATTTTTGATATTTCTTTGCCTTTATTATCATTTAACAAGTAAACAAGATAAAGAAAGACATTTAGCAAAATAACCAAATAAATTGCTAGTAATGAAACAATCTCACTTTATTTTTCAGGATAATGCTCATCTTTTTTACCACTATGTTTAAGAACCTTGGCATCAATATAGAAAACGATCTCTTCAGCGATATTGGTAATATGATCTCCAGATCGTTCCAACTTACGGAACACACTAAGTAGATTAAGATATGGTAGCAAAGAATCTGTATGCTCTTTCAAATAATCAGCTAAAATAGGAGAAACATTCGCATTAATTTCATCAAGCAAATTATCTTTTGAAAAAACAGATGTGGCCAATTCTAAATTTTCTTCGTCTAAAGCACGCTTAGTAAGCTCAAGCATGGAAAGCACCTCTGAATGCATTTCCCCTAATTGCAGTTTCTTTAATAGATCAGCATCCAAAGCTGGTTCATCACAATTAAGAACAAAGCGAGCAATGCTTTCTGCAAAATCCCCTAACCTTTCAAGATTCGAGTTAATTTTCAACATTGCAAGAACAAAGCGTAAATCAATAGCTACAGGGTTATAGAGAGCGATAACATCTTCCACATCACTATCTATTTTCAGTTCAAATGCATTAACCCGTTTTTCACGAACAACGACCTGTCGAGCCAATTCTTTATCTAATGTCAAGACGGCTTCACCGGCCCTGTCCAACTGACTGTAGACCAATGTCCACATTTCATCAATTTCTTTTCTAAGCAATAAAAGCTCAGATTCAATAAACTTTACCATCTTCTATTCTATTTAGAGTTTCATTTTTATAAAAAAAGAACAATTGCAAATATAACATATAATCCGAATCTTCCTGTAATGCAAGCCAGAGTTTGTTTATTAAAGGAAAAGAGCTTTATCATTTTCCCTTGTAGATATAACAATAACGCTCACACCTTTACATGCAATAATTGGCAATAACACAAACATACATTTAACAACTTTACAATAACAGATTTCTATACTTTTTGAAAAGAAAAACAGTGATCCAGATTACAACATTTCCATCACAAACAAACGTATCAACCATTTTTCCTTCAATAAAACTGTTCAGACTCTATGATTTCAGACTACAAAGAAACAACCTTATTGGCAAAAGTCAACCGTTTAGGTTTGAAGTATTCATTTCAAACATGTTACATTTATATTACGCCCCAAAGAAATAGTCAAAAAATAATCAAACAAAAGCATTAAAGTATTAACTTTGCTACCATCTTAGTGTTGATTAAAACAAGATATTTCAAAATTGGGGGCATAGCAGGCTGCGATATAATGACTTTCATTGCTAATTATTGAACGATTCCAACTCTTAAACAAACAATCAATTCACCTCTTAGAAAACCGTTTTTTTCTCCTAAAAGGTAGTATATTACAAAAAAAAGCGGATATATCCTTGTTGACTAGGTTATCATAAAAAAATATAATATTTTTGTGCCCTTAAATTAAGTAAATTCATGCCATCATGATAGAGATTAAAGAAGAAACAGGTGAAAAGAAAAGCCTCAATTTTATAGAACAGGCTATAGAGAGTGATTTACAAAAAAAGAAGAATGGAAGTAGATTACAAACCCGCTTCCCGCCTGAACCCAACGGATACTTACATATAGGTCATGCCAAAGCTATTTGCATGGATTTTGGTGTTGCTAAAAAATATGGAGGTATATGTAATCTTCGATTTGACGATACAAATCCAGTAAAAGAGGATGTTGAATACGTAGACTCTATCATGGAAGATATCCAGTGGCTTGGATTCCAGTGGGCAAATATTTATTATGCATCAGACTATTTTCAACAGTTGTGGGATTTCGCCGTAGATCTTATAAAACAAGGGAAAGCTTATATAGACGAACAGCCTGCTGAGGAAATTGCAAAACAGAAAGGTACTCCCACACAACCTGGTATAGAAAGTCCTTATCGGAATCGTCCCGTTGAAGAAAATCTCTCTCTTTTCAATAAAATGAATTCTGGTGAGATTGAAGAAGGTGCTATGGTGTTGCGTGCCAAAATAGACATGAACAACTCTAATATGCATTTCCGTGATCCGATCATCTATCGTGTTATTAAGCACTCTCATCACCGTACGGGAGATAAATGGAAGGCATATCCGATGTATGACTTTGCTCATGGACAAAGTGATTATTTCGAAGGAGTTACTCATTCGATATGTACACTTGAATTTGAAGTGCATCGCCCATTATACGATTATTTCATTGACCAACTCCAAGCAACGGCGATGCCGACAGAAGCTGACTATCGCCCTCGACAAATGGAGTTCAACCGCTTAAACCTCACTTATACGGTAATGAGCAAGCGTAAATTGCTAACATTAGTAAAAGAAGGATTAGTTAAAGGATGGGACGACCCTAGAATGCCGACTATTTGCGGATATCGCCGCCGTGGTTACTCGCCAGAAGCAATCAAGAATTTCATAGACAGAATAGGTTATACTAAATATGAAGCGCTAAACGATGTTTCATTACTTGAAGCAGCTGTTCGTGAAGATTTGAACACAAGAGCAACTCGTGTATCAGCGGTACTCAATCCTGTTAAACTCATCATAACGAACTACCCTGAAGGACAAGTAGAGCAACTGGAAGCGATAAATAACCCTGAAGACCCGAATATCGGAGTTCATCATATTGATTTTAGCCGTGAACTTTGGATAGAACGTGAAGATTTCATGGAAGACGCACCTAAAAAATACTTCAGAATGACTCCCGGAAAGGAAGTCCGCCTGAAAAATGCCTATATTGTAAAATGCACCGGTTGCAAGAAAGACGATAAAGGGGAAATCTGCGAGATTTATTGCGAATATGATCCTCAAACTCGTAGTGGTATGCCTGAAAGTAATCGCAAAGTGAAAGGTACACTCCACTGGGTGAGTAGCGCACACTGTTTACCTGCTGAAGTTCGTCTATACGACCGTTTATTCAAGGTAGAAAATCCAGGAGCTGAAACAGAAAGCGATTTCCGTGACCTGTTAAATCCCGATTCTCTGAAAGTGATGACCAACTGCTACGTAGAAAAATATTTAGCAGAACTAAAACCTTATTCATATCTCCAATTCCAACGAATAGGTTATTTCAATGTTGACAAGGAATCAACACCCGATAAACTTATATTTAATAGAACTGTCGGTCTGAAAGATACATGGGGAAAAATAAACCATAACTTGCAAAAATAATAGCAAAACAACAATCAAATGACCGATTCAGAAGTCCTAAAGCTTCTTCTCCAGTATGAAAAAATGAGGGAAGAGAATAAAAATATCTATTTTGAAACGGAACAAATAATAGAGATAGCTACTGCATACAACAATAATGAAGAGAAAGATAAGGCTTTGTCCGTAATTAATTATGGACTTTCTCTTCATCCCGACGAAACAGAGTTACTTATAGAGAAAGTCTGTTTGTATATGGATAATAATGATCTGCCTAAAGCTAAGAAAACTCTAGATACAATCAGTGACGAAAGTGAAGAACTAAAAATGGTCAGAGCTGAATATCTCCTTAAAGAGCATAGATTAGATGAAGCTAAAGAGATCTTTGAGACCCTAGAAGAGAAAGAGGATATAAATACAATTCTAGATATAGCGAGCCTATACCTAAGTAACAAGTATTCTAAAGAAGGAATCACTTTACTGGAACCACTAATTGATTCTTTAGAACTCACGACTGATAAAGAAGAATATAATGATTTCATGGAGATTCTTTGTAATAGCTATGCAGATCAAGAACAATACGATCTAGCTCTTCAATTTGTAAACAAACTAATAGATACTCATCCATATCAAGTTGAAGCTTGGTTAATGCTATCTAGCATCTACATAAAAATGGGAGAGTATTCAAAAGCGCTAGAAGCTACAGATTTTGCTTTAGCAGCTGAACCCTTTAATCACAAAGTAAAGATAAGAAAATCTATTTGCCAAAACTTAATAGAAGAGACAGCAAGAGGCGAAGAAATTTTAAATGAGATAGCACAATATGGTCCCGTACCGGAAGAATACATACACATAGTCTCTGGAAAAATGTTCATGAAAATCAATAAATGGACAGATGCGTGTAATGAATTTAGTAAAGCTCTAGAAAGTTTTTCCATCAATGATGACGAAACTCTCTGCCAAACATATAAAGATACAGCCATTTGCCTTCAAGAAATGGAGTGCTACGAGCAATTATATATTCTTTGTCAAAATGCAAAGAGGATATTCCCTCATGATATGGACTTCAACTTCTTCACAGGGGTAGTCTATTTTAAAAAGGGGGACGAAGAAAAAGCCAAAGAGCAGTGGAACATCCCCATTTACTTTATAGAAGAACCTTTATTGAGTAAAAGAATTCTCTGTTTATCCAAAATAGGACTATATTGTTTAAGAAATGGAAAACTGGAATGGGCTAAAGAAACATTCACCGAACTATTGACAGTAGATCCGAAAAACGATACGATACTTAAGTATGCTGCCTGTACATCTTTGCTTTTAAGAGATAAAACAAGTTTTAATGCATACAATCAACTCCTAAAAGAAACAATCACTCTGAGGAGTATATTTGAAATCTTAGGATATATAGAGGAAGATGATAGAAATGCCATAGCATTAGCTATACAAGCCATTATAAAAGATCTTGATATAGATATACACCCTGGACTAAAATAATGTAAATTGAATTATGGAATCTGTAGCCTTTATACAATGGTGCATTGAACACCTCAATTATTGGACCATAACCCTGTTAATGGCCATAGAAAGCTCTTTTATACCATTTCCATCAGAAGTGATCATTCCTCCTGCTGCCTATAAAGCAGCTATTGGAAAAGAGTTAAATATCTATCTCGTTGTTCTATTTGCGACAATCGGTGCAGATTTAGGTGCCATAATAAATTATTATCTAGCCAAATGGTTGGGACGTCCTATCATCTATAAATTTGCAAACAGTCGTTTTGGTCACATGTGTCTCATTGACCAGAAGAAAGTGGAACACGCAGAACAATATTTCGATAAACGAGGAGCACTCTCTACTTTTATTGGTAGACTAATCCCTGCGGTAAGACAACTAATCTCTATTCCTGCCGGACTGGCGCGTATGAAGTTAAGGACATTTTTGCTCTACACAACCTTAGGTGCACTTATGTGGAACAGTATATTAGCTGCAATAGGCTATTACTTAGCTAGCGTACCGGGAATCAGTACAGAGCAGGAATTATTAGCAAGAGTGACTGAGTATAGTCACGAAATAGGATATGCATTTATCGGACTAGGAGCATTCATTGTGATCTTCTTAATCTATAAAGGAATGAAGAAGAACGCATAACTTCCATAAAGAAAGAGAGGCTATCCTTATTTCTAAAGATAGCCTCTCTTAGTTTGAGAATTCACAATTATTATTAATCACTTACTTACCAAGCACAGCAGAGAGTGCTTTTTCATAATCAGGCTCCTGCGTGATTTCAGGAACCATTTCTGTATAAATAACTTTTCCTTCTTTGTTTAGTACTACGACTGCTCTAGCCAATAGTCCATATAAAGGACCATCTTCCATCAACAAACCATAGTCTGCTGCAAAAGCAGATGGACGGAAATCAGACAGTGCAATAACATTATTAATGCCTTCTGTGCTACAGAAACGTCCATGAGCAAAAGGCAAATCTTTCGAAATAGCCAAGACTACTGTATCAGGCAAAGATGAAGCCAATTTATTAAATTGACGAACAGAAGTTGCACAAACACTAGTATCCAAACTTGGGAAAATATTTAAAATAACATTCTTACCTTTTAATTCGCTTAAAGAACAAGAAGACAAATCTGTCTTTGTTAAGCTGAAATCGGGAGCAGAAACTCCTACTTCAACAAATTCACCACTCAGTTTTACCGGTTCTCCTTTAAATTTTGTTGTTGCCATAATTTAATCTATATTTATATTCTAAATTTAATTGATTTATAGAAGAAACAATCACACTGCAAATAAGTTCAGAAAAAGCAATAACAAAAAATCCCCTCAAGCTAGCGCCTGAGAGGATTTGTTAAAAAGAAGCCCACCATCACTTTAATTCAAATTCAACCGTAGAACGAATATCTTCAGACGAAGATCCTATATAGATTTTAAACTTCCCTGATTCTGCCATCCATGTATGCGCTTTATCATTATAGAATTTTAGTTCATTGGGATATATATCAAAATGGACCTTAGTCTCTTCCCCTGGTTTCAAAGTAATCTTCTTGAAGTCTTTAAGTTCTTTCAATGGGCGGACAAAAGTGCATTTTTCATCACCGATGTAAAGTTGTACAACCTCTTTTCCAAGAACAGTCCCAATGTTTCTCACCGGAATGGTCAACATTAATTTTCCAGATTCGGTCATGCTCTTAGCTGAGATCATAGCCTTTCCATAGCTAAAATTCGTATAGCTTAAGCCATGACCAAACGGAAATAATACCGGGATCTTCTTACTTTCATACCAACGATACCCCACAAAGATATCTTCTTTATATTCCTCATTAATACTATCTCCGGGATATGCTATTTTCCCAAAAGAATGAGCCCCGCAATCACCTAGTTTCACAGGGAAAGAAAAAGGTAATTTTCCACTTGGGTTAACTTCTCCACTCAATACATTAGCAATAGCATTACCTGCCTGAGAGCCCAAATACCACGCTTGTAAAATAGATGGTACTTTTTTCACCCAAGGCATTTCCACCGCATTACCACTAAGAAGCACCATTACCATCTTTTTATTCACATTAAGCAATCCCTCTATCAATTCATTTTGATGGAAAGGGAGTTGATAGCTTAACCGATCTGAGGCCTCACAATCCTGAAGATGGTTTTTATTCAACCCTCCAACATAAATCACAATATCAGCATCCTTAGCCTGATTAATAGCCTCAGCACGAAGAGAATCTACTACTTTCATCGGTATATGATCAATACTATCATATAGTGGGCGACCAGATTCATAACCTTTTGCATAGACTACTTTATCACCATATTTAGCCAACAATCCTTTCAAAGGAGAGATCTCCTCCTTCACCTTTAATACCGATGAACCTCCTCCTTCTGTCAATCGTCTGGTTGCATTCTCACCCACAACTAATATTTTTTTATACTTCGAAGCATCTAAAGGAAGCAAAGGGGATGACTTTTTAGATAAAGCATCATTCTTAAGCAGCACAATGCCCTCTTCACCCACCACACGTGCAACACGATAGTGCTCTTCAGAAGTGAAAGAACCCCAAGGTTTCTTGCTATTCATAGCTGTACGAAAAATAAGCCTTAAGATACGGCTTGCCTTATCATCAAGCGTAGCAAGGGGAACCTTACCTTCTTTAAGCATTTTCAAATAAGGTTTGGCCAAATAATAATCATCATAAGTAAATGCAGATTCAGTAGTCAGTCCATTCGTATATGACCCCATCTCAATATCCAATCCATTTAACGCGGCTTCGCGAGTATCATGCGCACCTCCCCAGTCCGTTATTACAACTCCATCAAAGTGCCATGCACCCTTTAATATCTTTTGCAACAACAAATCACTATGGCAAGCATGCTCACCACGAACTTTGTTATAAGAACCCATAATACTCCATGCACCTCCTTGCTGAACTGCAGCTTTAAAAGCCGGCAAATAAATTTCATGCAATGCACGGTCGCTTAACTCCACGTTAATATGCCCACGCCAAGTCTCTTGATTATTAAGTGCATAATGTTTCACACAAGCTGCTACACCGTTTTTTTGAACACCCTGCACATAAGGCACTACCATCGTAGATGCCAGAAAAGGATCCTCTCCCATATATTCAAAATTACGCCCGTTGAGAGGAATACGATAGATATTTACTCCGGGACCCAATAAAACATCTTTTTCTCTATAGCGAGCCTCTTCTCCTATGGCCTTTCCATAGATGGCAGACATCTCCGGATTCCATGTCGCCGCCAAACAAGTAAGTGCAGGAAAAGCCGTACAAGAATCATTTGTCCATCCCGCCACATCCCACGAGTTCCACATAATCTCCTCACGAACCCCGTGAGGCCCATCACTCATCCACAATTCAGGAATCCCCAAACGAGGTACTCCGGAAGAGCTAAATTTACTCTGAGCATGACAAAGCTTCACTTTCTCTTCTAAAGTCATCCTGCTCAAAGCATCTTTTATTCTGTCTTCAATCGGTTTATTTTCATCTAAATACACTGGCTTCTGTGCTTTGACAGGCAAAGCCAACAGAAAAAGCAGTGCAAACATCGTTAATAGCTGTGTCTTCATATCAATCCATCTTTATGTTAATATACTATTCAATCCGCATACAAATCTAATGTCGCTAATGGCATTTTTTTAGAGAAAGCTTTCAGTTCTATTGTACCAGTATCTCCATTACTTTCCAATACAACTAAGCATTTGCCGTAAAAAGCTTTCCGTTTGGAATCCTTAAACCTTTCTAAAGATACGGGATTACCATTATCTACACCCGCAATAAAAGCTGCACCTGTAACCGCAAAATTAATTAAATTATCAGCATTGGGACAGAGATTACCATCTTTATCCAAAACTTCCACTGTCACAAAACTAAGGTCTTTTCCATCAGCAAATATTTTGGTACGATCGGCTGTTAGTCTTAACGAAGCAGGTTCTCCTGCCGTATGAATCTCACGGCTCAATATCTCTTTCCCTTCTTTACGAGAAACGATTTTTACCGTTCCGGGTTCATACACAACTCTCCAACTAACATGATAGGCGTCTTTCCCTTTTCGTTTTACCCCTTGAGATTTGCCATTTACAAAAAGTTCTACTTCATCAGCATGATTATAATAAGCCCAAAGATCAACAACATCTCCCACTTTCCAATTCCAATGCGGAAAAAGATGTAACACTTCTTTTTGTTCTACCCATTCACTCTGATACATATAATAAATATCTTTGGGAAACCCTGCCAAATCAATGATACCGAAATAAGAACTTCGGGCAGGCCAACCATAAGGAGTAGGCTCACCGATGTAATCAAATCCCGTCCAAATGTAAAATCCACTAATGAAATCATTATTTTTCACTAAACGCCAACTATCCTCATGCGTAGTACCCCAAGGCACATGACAATTATCATACGAAGAACAAGAAAAGCTTTTATCAGAAAAAGGAATATCCCACCGCACCGGCCATATATACATTGAATCACTCGGCATCCGATAATACCCTCGCGTCATGAGTGCTGAAGTAGACTCCGTGACAATAAAAGGTTTATCAGGAAAATTCTTTGGAACATCTTTAAAACAAGATTCATGATAATTAATTCCTATAATATCCATCGCTCCTGAGAGAAAAAGATGGTTCTTAGGGTCAGGTTCATTATTACCTGATGTTACAGGTCGAGTCGAGTCAAGTTTTTTAACCTTGTCTGCCAACCTTTTAGCAAGCAATGAGTTTAAGCTCATTTCTCCTCCATCTACATTCAAAGCATCAGATTCCCGTTTCATATTAAGTAAAAGATTAGCCGCTTGCAAATCAAGCGTATCCGCATTTGCATTTGTCCATTGCTCCAACACCTCATTGCCAATACTCCACATAAAAACAGACGGGTGGTTACGGTCTCTTTCAATGAAATCGGTTAAATCACGCTCATACCACTCATCAAAAAAACGAGCATAATCATAAGTCGTCTTTCGTCTCATCCACATATCGAAAGCCTCATCCATCACAATAAAACCCATTCGATCACATAAATCCAATAATTCAGGAGCTGGTGGATTGTGGCTGCAACGAATGCCATTACATCCCATCTCACGTAAAAGCGTCAACTGTCTCTCCATCGCTCGAACGTTAACAGCAGAGCCAAGGCAGCCCAAGTCATGATGCATACAAGCTCCTTTTATCTTAACTCGCCTCCCATTCAAAACAAATCCTTTTTTTGAATCAAAAGAGAAACTACGAATTCCTATTGGCGTATCATACGTATCAATAAGCTTTCCTCCACGCTCTACCTCCGTATGCATCATGTAAAGATAAGGATCATCAATATCCCATAAGTGTGGTTTCTGTAAATCGCACATTTGCTTAATCTCCCTCATTGAAGATCCTTTCAGAGAGAGAGAATCCGAACTGACTTTAGCAACTTCAGTTCCATCAGCATCGTAAAGAATAGAAGTCAGCTTCAAATTCACATCAGTAGCCAAGTCATTCTTTAATTTTGTAGCAATAGCAAACGTAGCCCTATCTGCGTCAACAGAAGGAGTCGTAACAAAAACGCCCCAAGTATCAACGTGTACCGCACTAGTTACGGTTAACCATACATTGCGATAAATGCCCGAACCAGAATACCAGCGAGAATTAGGCTGCTCGCTATTATCGACCCTTACTGCCAATACATTCTTCTTCCCTTTTTTAATATATGGAGTTAGATCATATCGAAAAGAAATATATCCATAAGGACGAACGCCTAATGATATTCCATTAATAAAGACTTCCGAATTCATGTAGACTCCATCAAAATCAATAGACACTTTCTTCCCTTTATCAATATCCGATACAAATGTCTTCCTATACCAACCAATTCCGCCCGGTAAAGCACCTCCACCAATTCCCGCAGGATTGTTTTTATCAAAATCCCCTTCTATTGACCAATCATGAGGTAATTTCAGTAAGCGCCATTGCGAGTCATCAAAATTGAAAGTCGAAGCCTTGTTTATATCCCCTAGATGAAATTTCCAGTCGTCATTAAAGCTTATTCTTTGCCGAGAACAAATAGTTTTGCTATGAACCACTGGCACTAAAGCCATCATAAAAAACAAAACAATAAACAGGATAAAAAGTACTCTACCATTTCCTTCTCTCACCAGAACTTCTTTTCTATCTAAAATTGATAGGACACTACAAATCTTCATTTTTCAAAGTTGTTTTAGAGTTTAACGGTTAACTTTTCACCTGTATACACCACTATCTTTCCAAGTGCGTTCAAGTCAAAAGACTGTGCTTTTTCCTTGCTGACCATTACCATATTAAATTCTCTCCTCTTAAGCATCCCCGAAAACTCTCCCTGGCGTTCATCAATGGTCAATGAATGTTCAGCCTCATCGTAAGACAACGGAATAGAAGCATACTTCCCCTTCTCATAATTATAATTAACGCCTTCATCCTCATATAGCGTAAAAGAACCATCTTGCCCTGCATATACATACAGCGTAATTCTGTTTGACGGTTTCTCATCCGTATATTGCATATTTTCTCTTATGGGAATAATAGCTCCCTCTCTGACATATAATGGCATACGCTCATAGGGTGCTTTCACGCTCATCTGTTGCCCGCCGGAAATGTACTTACCAGTATAAAAATCATACCATCCACAGCCCGAAGGAAAGTAAACCTCTCTCTCACGAGCAGTGTACTTATAAACAGGACATACCATAAAAGCTGGTCCAAACATGTATTGATCACCGATGTTATTTACTTTCGTATCTGCTCCGAAATCCATTACAAGCCCTCTCATGATGGTGTAATCATCAAAATAAGTCATACCCGCCAACGAATAAATATAAGGCATCAGGTTATAGCGAAGTTTCGTATAATAAACAATTGATTGATAAGCAGGATGAGTTTCCGGAGCTATATTCCAAACCTCTCGATACGGAAACTGTCCATGTGCACGAAAGAGGGGAACAAAAGCACCAAACTGATACCAACGAGTATTCAATTCACGCCACTCTTTTTCATCCGCATTCTCTTTTCCTGTTTGATTAAAAATAGATTGCCCCCGTTCATAACGCTTTTCTACGCAAAAGCCACCAATATCCATACTCCAATAAGGAATGCCACTCATTGAAAAATTAATTCCTGCCGAGATTTGAGCTTTCATATCTTCCCAACGGCTAGCAATATCGCCACTCCAAGTTGCTGTAGAGTAACGTTGTAAGCCGGCAAAGCCTGATCGCGTAAGTAAGAAGACCCGTTTATCAGGGTCCACACCACGTTGTCCGTCATAAATAGCTTCCGCATTCATGAGTGCATACGCATTGAAATATTTAGTAGAGGGACCTAGGGCCGTAGGGCCACAAAGTTTCTTGCGATAATCCATATCCGTACAATCTCTCACGTTTGGTTCACTAGCATCCATCCACCAAGCATCAATTCCAAGAGAATAAAGACTGTCTTGCATTTGCTTCCAGAACAACTTTCGAGCGTCGGCATTGTATGCATCATAAAAAGAACCAACATACCCCGGACCTACCCAGTCTCGAATGCTATCCTTCACTGCTTGTTGATACATCCAGCCCTTATCATTAAATTCTTTATAGTGCTCTGTAGTAATATAAAATTTAGGCCATACGGAAATCATCATTCGAGCATGCATCGCATGTATCGAATCAACCATTCCTTTCGGATCAGGGAAGCGAGAACGATCAAACCCATGACTTCCCCAAGCATTTTCAGGCCAATAATTCCAATCAAGTATGATATTATCAATTGGGATCTCACGGCCTCTAAACTCCGACAAAACCCCAAGCATCTCTTTTTGCGTTCTGTAACGTTCACGGCTCTGCCAATAACCCATCGCCCATTTAGGCATTATCGGTGCCTTCCCGGTCAATGTGCGATAACCACTTATCACTTCATCCATGGAATGCCCGTAAACAAAATAATAATCTATCTGGTCGCCCATCTCACTAAAAAGAGCCAATTTCTGCTGTTCTTTCTCAGGAACAGGAGTAAGCACCCTTAATCCACAATACGAAACGGCTCCATCCGGTTTCCATTCAATACGAATAGGTACATGTTTGCCTTTTTTCATCGTTAGAGAAAATTGATAACTATTCGGATTCCAAGCTGTACGCCAACGTTCCGGCACAATTAATTGACCATCAGCATAGACCTTTATATATCCGGCATAATAGAGTTGAAAACGAAAACAACCATCCTCATTAGCTTCCAGTTCTCCTTGATAAGTAACATTGGCTCCATTGAGGGGAAAACCTTGAGGAAGATTCTTTATAGATTGAATATCCTCATAACAAAGAGAGTTCTCTTTTCTGACAATTATATTTTCTTTTCTCTCCGGTGAAGGTACATACGTAGCAGTAAGTCCTCCCTTTTCACCTTCAGCATCATAAAGAGTAAACACATCATTCAGTTGAGCATAATCACGTTCATCGCCAAAACGACTCAAAGAATAATTATCCCATAGCACACCATAATTTTTATTGGATATAATAAAAGGTACTGATACTTTAGTATTATATTGAAAAAGAGATTCATTTTTCCCTTTATAATTGAAAATATCTTCTTGATGCTGCCCCAAACCATAGAAAGCTTCATCCGTTGCCGACTCGAATACTTGTCTCAAAGTATATCCTTTCGTCTTTTCCACCTCTATTGGAATGAAAGATTTTCCACCCCCTTTATTTTCACATAAAATAGCTTTGCCATTGACATCGAAAAAACTGACCTCCCCCGTTCGCGTACTCACTTTCGCATGCAAAGCAGTAGTAGATACTGTAACAGTATCTCCCTTTTCTTGCACAGAGAATGTATGGTTAGATTTCCAAGGAATTATAATCAAACTTTTAGTCTGAGAAAAAGCATTGCTGGGAGTAGCCGAAACATGAATAATTTTATCATTTACAACCTCCAAACGAACCAACTTTACATCAGTAGACTGCTTTTGGTTTAATCTCACAACTACGCCATCCGGTATTCTCTCATAACCTGCTTTGGCGCACGAAGCAAAGAAAAGCCCCGCTAACAAACAGAGATGTGTGTTCTTCATATTTTTCAATCATTAAAATTCAACGCTGTAAAAATACAATTTTCACACATATCAAGCATAAGCCTTTGTTTTTTATAGAGGTCCCATTTGTTTAGCAGTAGGTTATCAGATGTTTCATTTCAAGGATTTGTTTGTTAATACATCAGATTTTGTCTTTCAAATCAGGCTCTTGTTTCATCTGAGCCATATAGACAGAGGGAAGCATTCCAAACTCCTCTTTAAAGTACTTACTAAAATATTTCGGATTATTAAATCCTACCTCATAAGCTACTTCAGAAACATTTTGCTGACTCTCACGTAATAACTGAGCAGCACGTTTCAGACGAAGCGTACGAATAAACTCTACTGGAGATTTTCCGGTTATATGCATCAATTTCTTATACAAATGTACACGACTCATTCCCAACTCTCTGCTCAACTCTTCAACCGACAACTCACTCTTTGATATATTTTGCTCTACATAGCAAATCGCTTTTGAAATTAATTTTTCATCTAACGAAGTAATGGTTATCTCACTTGGAGTCGGATTTATCTGCTTGCTAAAATTTTCTCTTCTAACCTCCCTAATTTCGAGCAACTTCTTGATTCTCAAGAAAAGAATTTCAAAATTAAAAGGCTTAACAATATAATCATCAGCTCCCATTTCTAAACCTTCTAGTTTATGCTCCTCCGCTGTTCGAGCAGTCAACAAAATCAAAGGAATATGAGAGGTACGCACATCACTCTTAACCAAACGGCATAATTCACAACCATCCATTTCAGGCATCATCACATCACTAATTATCAAATCCGGCTGAAGTTCAGAAAGCATTGCCCACGCCTCTTTCCCATTCTTTGCTTCACGAATACGATAATGTACTTTTAAACTCTCCCGCATAAAAAAGCGAAAATCATTATTATCATCCACTAATAATATTAACGGAATATCCGCCCGCCTCTGTGCAATACCATCATCAACCAAATAATCATCTTCTTCCTCTCCTGTCAAAATAGTCTCCACTTTACTTGTAGTAGCTTGCCATAGTGCTTTCTCCTCCACTCTTTCTTCACTCCTTATTGGAATCGTAAAGGCCAAAATAGTACCTCCCCCTATATTGTCATGCACAGATATTTCACCCTGATGCAAGAGCACAAATTCCTTTACTAAATGTAAGCCAATACCACTACCCGAGAAATCATGAGAATCACCATGATGAACTTGATAAAACCGTTCAAAAACTCGCTCTTTATCTTCATCCTTAATACCAAGTCCGGTATCAGCGACCTGCACTCTCAAAGCAGATACTCCTTCGGCAGTTGACACTACATCCACTACAACTTTCACATCTCCTCCCGTATCAGTGAATTTAAAAGCATTAGAAAGGAGGTTCATCATTATTTTACCCAACTTATCTTCATCAAATTCCATCTCCAACTCTTTTACAGACGATGTGAAAATCAAACTGATATCCTTCTTTTTCGATAATTCAGCAAAAGATTGACACGTAGTTCTAATACAAGAAATAATCTCGCTTTTAGACAAATTCAATTTATTCCCTTTAACGTCACTTCGTCGAAAATCTAGCAATTCATTAACTAAATTGAGCAACCTCAGGGCATTTCTCTTTATCAGAAGAAGCTTTTGCTTCGACTCTTCATTCTTTTCCACTTTAATTAAACGTTCCATCGGAGCGATAATGAGTGTAAGCGGAGTACGCAGTTCATGACTGATATTCGTAAAAAAGCGCAATTTCATATCATCCAATTCATGCTCCCTAGCCGCTTCCAGCTCTATCTGCTTCATTTTAAATTTGTTTCTTTCCCCTTTTAGTAGTTGCAAACGGGCAAAAAACAAAATAACAATGAAAAAAATCGAATACAAACAATAAGCCCACGCAGAACGCCAAAAAGGAGGCTCAATAACAATAGTCAATACAGCTGGTTCTTCGTTCCAATAGCCATCACTATTCGCCGCTTTAACCCGGAGAGTATAGGTACCCGGAGCAAGATTTGTGTACGTTACCCGATGCATATTTCCATCTGTAAATAGCCAATCAGTATTAAAACCATCTAATTTATAAGCATACTTTGCTTTTTCAGGAAGCATATAGTTCAGCCCCGAGAAGAAAACAGAAAAGATATTTTGTCCGTAGTTAAGTTCTATTTTATCTGTTTGCCATAATGCTTGAGTTAATATTTTATTTCCATTATACACAGAATCGACCTTCACTTCATCATTAAAGAGAGTCAATCCTGTAAATACAACTTTGGGGAGCACCTTATTATATTTTATCACATCCGGATAAAAATAATTAAAGCCGTTTACTCCTCCCATAAAAATTTCTCCTTTAGAAGTTTTAGCTATGGAGCGTATATTAAATTCTCCATTCTGAAGACCATCTAACTCATCATAATTAATAAAAGAATAAGAATAATCCCCTGTCTTAGGATTTGAAGTCAAGATCACATTAGAAATTCCATTGGCTGTTGTGACCCACATGTTCTTATTATTATCCTCAATAACAGAACAAATCATGTCGTCTACTAAACCATCGTTTTTTCTTATCACAGTCAGTTTATCACTCCTTTGATCATATACATTCAAACCATCTCTAGTGGCTATCCACAGCAAACCGCGACTATCTTCATAAACCTGATTAACATTAAGGCTTGAAAGATTTTGAGTACCTCTCCTATTACCAGATAGTTGCTCAAACCGCCCTGTATCACGATGAAAGATCGTAATACCGATGGCCGTACCTATATAAAGAGCTCCATTTCGTCCCCAGCAAAGTGAACAAACATAGTCTGAACTAAGATGAGTAGCTCCATTATATGTTTTAAATTTCCCTGTCAGCGGATTAAAACACTGCACTCCACCACCAAGAGTTCCAATCCAGATCAGCCCTTGATCATCTTCTACTATAGACCAGACATCATTATTAGCCAATGAATTTAAATCATTCGGGTCATGTTTATAGTGAGTAAATTTGCCTTCATAAAAACAATCCAATCCTCCCAGGTATGTTCCAACCCAAACTTTGCCATTTTTAGCAGCACAAAGACTTACAATTACCCCATTTGACAGAGAAGAAAATTCATTCTTTTTATGTTGATATAGTTTTTTTTCTCCTGTACGTGTATTGAAACAAATCAACCCACTCCCATTCGTTCCAATCCATAAATCATCATTCAATCCTTGTTCCAAAAAAGTTACATCACTATCGAAATTATCAAATTTCTTAAATAGAGACAGATTATCAAAACCAAATTTAAATATACTCGCATTATAATAGGAGACTCCTTTTTTATAAGTTCCTATCCAAATAATGTTCATATCATCACAATAAATACAGTTAATGCTATTATGAGATAAACTTCGACTATCCGAAATATTATTTTGAAGATTCCTTTGCTCTCCTGTTTTTTTATCAATAATATCAATACCTCCATGATCTGTTGCTAACCATATTTTACCATGAGCATCCTGAGCAATGCTTTGCACAACATTGCTAGACAACTTATAAGGCTTACTAAAATCTGTATTGTCAAGAAAAGACCAACGTTGTTTTTTCCGTTGAAACCAACAAATACCGTAAGAAGATTTGGAGTAAACCCAATAATCGCCATCAGCATCAACAAACATTGTATATTTATTCGAACGAAGAGCAGGCGAATGAAGAGGAATAGCATTATATTGTTTCAAAACACGAGAAGACTCTCTATCAACACAGACCAACTGCCCATCGGAGAAAACAAAGAAAACTCCCTCATCACTCTCCGAAATATCAGTAACTGTACCTTCAGGCAAGCCTTTTTTATCACTTTGAGGATATACAATAAGCTTCTTAGCTGCTAATTGATACTGAAAGCCTCCTACCTCGTCAACATAAAACCATAAATTCTGCTTACTATCAATATAAACTACCGAAGGGACATCATTTATTCCATAAGCTTTCATAATAGGAAGCATATCATTAAAAAACAGATCTTTTCGAGCATCATATAAAACATAACCTGTAGCTGTATGAATCCATAGATTACCCTGAGAATCTTCTTGTATATGATCAACAAAATTATCACCAAGAGAATAAATATTACGTTCATTCCTGCGATATACTTTATAAGTATATCCGTCAAAACGATTCAAACCTCCCGCGGTAGCAAACCACATAAAACCGTTGCTATCCTTAAAAATATAATTTACCTGATTATGCGATAATCCATTTTTAGTCTCTAAATGTTTAAACATATAGTTTTCTTGAGACTTGGCAACGGACGTATATATCAATGAGAAAAAGAAGAAGAATGAAAAAAAATGCGCTTTCATAATCAGATTATTTATTCCTTGAGCTGCAAACTTCGTAAAAAATCACCACTTATCAAACACAAAAAAGAGATACTTACTGATTTATTTCAAGCATTTCAAAACAGCATTGATTTTTTATTTATATATTCGCAATTAATTATCAACCTTTTATCACTTATATACAATGATGAGAAAATATATTTTACACACACTACTGCTAGCACTGCTTTCAACAGTGACATACGCAAAAATCCAACTACCGGACATTATTAGCGACAACATGGTATTGCAACAAAACACGCAAGTTAAATTATGGGGAAAAGCCTCACCACAATCAGTCGTTAGTATCAAATCATCTTGGGATGAAAAGACATACACTACGCGTAGCAATTCAAACGGACAATGGATAATTTCCATCTCGACTCCCAAAGCCGGCTATACACCACAGTCCATCTCTTTCTCAGATGGAGAAGCCGTTACGCTTAATAATATACTGATAGGAGAAGTATGGTTCTGCTCCGGACAATCTAACATGGAAATGCCTCTTAATGGTTTTCCAAACTGTCCGGTTCTGGATGCTAATAAATCTATAGCTAACGCCGCACAATTTCGCTCGGGTATTCGTTTTGCCACTATAGATAAAACCCCTGCAGTTACTCCTCAGGAAACTTGCAAGGGCAAATGGAAGGAATGTATTCCAGAGAATGCACCATGGTTCAGTGCCACGGCCTTTCATTTTGCTACAGCTTTATATAAAGTTCTCAATGTGCCTATAGGAATTATCAATTGTAGCTGGGGTGGTTCAACTGTTGAAGGATGGTTGCCAGAATCCGTCTTAAAAGAATACCCCGACGTGGATCTTAAAAAAGCCGGAAGTAAAGATGGTGCTGAATACATGCAACCCATGATTATGTACAACGGTATGCTCAAGCCTCTTGAAAACTATACGATCAAAGGATTCCTTTGGTACCAAGGAGAGTCAAATCTAGGAAAACATGACACGTATGCTGAGCGCCTAGCAACCATGGTCAAATTATGGCGTAAAGAGTGGGGACTTGGCGAATTACCTTTTTATTATGTCGAAATAGCTCCATACGAATATGGAAAAGGAGACCTGGGAGCCTATTTACGCGAGGCCCAATTTAAGGCCCAAAAACTAATTCCTTCAAGCGGAATGATTTCTACCAACGACTTAGTAGAGCCCTATGAAGCTCATAATATCCACCCTCGCAACAAAACAGCAGTTGGGCAGCGCTTATGCTACATGGCCCTCAGCCGCACATACGGCATCAAAGGCATATCCGACCATGGCCCTATCTACAAATCAATGGAAATTAAAAACAATAAAGCTATACTTAGCTTTGATAATGCAAAAAACGGATTTAGTAGAATGCAAGATATTAAAGGGTTTGAGATTGCGGGAGCTGATAAAATATTCTATCCTGCTACAGCGATGCTAGATTGGAGACAACATATAATTGTCAGTAGCTCCAAAGTCAGCAATCCTGTTGCTGTTCGCTATGGATTCCGCAACTTCTTACCCGGAAATATATATAATAACCGAGAACAGCCACTCTATCCATTCCGTACAGATCAATGGTAATGAAAAAAATAAGTATTTCTTGAAAAGGAGCTATTTGATTAATTTAAAGAGGCTTATTAGGTTGAAATAGAAATCTAACCTAATAAGCCTCTCAAATTAATAAATCGAACTATTATCAAATCAAAACCACCAGCGTTTTTTTCTCTCTACAGGTAATTCTGCTTTTTCACTATAAATATCTTCATAAGTAAGCTTCTCTTTTATCATTCGATAAATGATTCCCCAATCAGGTAAACCACCCAGATTGCGATCATCAATAAACAAATCAACCTTCAGTTTTCTTGAAAATCCCTCTGTTCCTACTTTTTCTTCCGGATAGTCCTTATTCACAGCATAAAATTCCAAACCTCTTTCTTTACACCATTCTAGAGCTTCATTCAGCAGTTCTCCTTCGCGAACAGTCCACATTATCAATTTATGCCTATCACGCTGAAGCATTTTCAACGTATCGATTGCAAAAGGAATTTCTTTTCCTATCTCAGGATAGCAATGTTCCACAATTGTTCCATCAAAATCTATAGCAATTACCATATACTTAACCTCAAATCTTAAGAATTCAACTTCTTGCAAAAATAGATAAAAAATCCATGAATACTCTTATCTTTGTACTCTGTTCTGTCTAAAATATACTAGAAAAAACAAAGTTCTAAAGAAATAATTGTTTACACAAGAAGAATAATGAAAGAAAGAGAGAAAATTTTAATTCGTGCTTCATGGATCAGCATTATAGGGAATGCCATCTTGTCCACTTTAAAAATGAGCATCGGATTGTTTGCTGGTAGTTTAGCTGTGCTAGGAGACGGCATTGACTCTGCCACAGATGTAGTTATCTCTATTGTAACCTTATTCACAGCACGAGTTGTCAGTCGTCCTCCAAACCCAAACTATGCTTACGGATATGAAAAAGCTGATAGCGTAGCAACCAAAGTACTCTCTTTTGTTATTTTCTTTGCCGGTATACAGATGCTTATCTCCACAGGAAAAAGTATCATTTTCTCAGAAGTTAGAGAACTTCCTTCAATCATTGCCATCTACGTCACGATTTTATCTATGGGGGGTAAATTAGGATTGGCCTACTATCAATTCCAT